>NZ_MRUL01000002.1 GCF_002006995.1 Izhakiella australiensis
TGCATTTGATTCTGGTTCGTCTGGAGAAACGGGTAACGTAGAATCATCATCGATAGTAGTCAGTTGACGACCAGTGTCAACGAATCGCGGCACATTTCATCTACATGCGCATTGGTGCGCATAATGTATATTATGTTAAATAACATTGATTGTTAACTTACTTCAAGAACCTGGACGGTTTGCATAAAACCATAGGGTTAAGTTCCCCCTTTATCTTGCGTTTTTCTCTGAGGATGTCTCAGATGTATGTACTCGACCAGTTGAGCGTTGCTCCAAACCGGCGACTGAAGATTAATCATGTACATGCAGTCTGCCGTTTTATTAACTATCTGATCAATACTTACGTTTCCCCTCGTTATATGGATGGCACCCCAGAAGAGCTTTCACGTTATGCTTTACAATTATCCAAGCGTTTGTCTGCCTTCTGCTGTTGCATGCGGCGAAGCCGCCCTGCCTTCAATAACATCCACTGATTTACGCCACAACGTTGGTCTGTAAGCATCCCAGCAAAACGGCCCATTCACTTTCTCTTTTCTTTACTATTGAAGCGGTCAACAAAAACTGGCCACGGTTTTAGAGTTTTTCCAGTATCGGTTTTCCGATTCGTTTGGTGGTAACCCACCGTTATATTCATGCGGTCTGAGCGCGCTGTAATACTAACGATATAGTTCGGCGACTCTATGGCGTTGGTCGTATAGATCACCTTGCGGATATAGGGGTGTATTTTTCCATGGGAAGCAAGCGCTGTGCCTCTGGCAACAGTTGTGTCTGCGCCATAACGGCTGGTAGTTTGTAGTGTCCACTTTTATTGTCCCAGGACATTAATATCCCAGCGTTGAAGTGCGCCTCACCAGCAAATATGACGGGACCTCTCTTTGTGGCAGATGTGTGACCAAAACCAAACTCCACTATATATCTAGATCTCAAGCATAAAATTTCATTAGGATTTTGGGGAAGAATAACAAATTCGTAACTGCCCTGTGGCACTACCGTTTGTGGACTGGCTTCTTTGGAAGTGAGAGAGTACTTCCCATCGTCAATTTTTAATGAAAATATCTCGTCGTTACCCGCTGGGCGCTGACTCACGTAGGGATCGGGGGGAGTCTCCTGCACTAGTTTAAGTGTCGAGGATTTTTCTATGCTTCCCCCCAATGGCATTGTATTCCCACCCTGTCTGCCTTGGGCGGATACCGGAGCCAGATGTTCCCGGATGATACGGATATTAGTTTCCCTCACTTCCTGCATCCTGAGATCATCGGTTGCCTTGTCGCGCTTCGCCTTTTCAACAGCTTCCTGTGTACGCTGGCTGGCAGCGGTACCTTCTCCTCGGATTTTTTTTTCAATACCCAGGTAGATTTCTGTGTAATCATCAAGATCCACGGGGTAGAAGGACTGGCTGTCCGCATCCCACAATACGTTCCCTGAATTCAGGTCATTAGGCATGATGTTGTGCTCAGAAAGCGTCTGTTCCATAGTTTCATAACGGGCCACGGAATCTTCAGGCAATATTTTTCCTGAGATTTTGTGAAGCGGGATGCCCGGAACACGCTGCTGGCGTATGTAAAGTTCACCGCCCGGAGCTTGATACAACTCCGCTGAACCGGTACCGTAATATTGCTCAAATGAGCGGGCTTCTTGCCGTGCTGATTTCAGGTAAGCCGCTTTACCATATCTGGTCCGGAGATTGTTGGCTGTAGCTGGCAATGGTTTTATGACAAAGCGGTCATCGGACGCATCCACGGATACAGTACTGAATTTACCTGACCCCACTTCCGCACCGAGCTTCAGTTCTGTCACCGTAGGTAAAGAAACGATACCGTCTTCTTCTGTCAGCGGTATACGGGTAACAGAAGCAATAGTTTTCTCCGGCGAAACGACCACAAGGGGACGGGTCTCATAATGGCGGCCCCAGGATGGAGGTGCATTATTTTCTGCATAATATTTTGCAAATGCTATATCACTGAACACACCATCCTGCGGTAGTTTATATTTATTAAGGAGGGCGTGGGCACTCAATGCTGATTCTCCCGGCAAAGAGGCTATGATATCAATAGCTTGCGGTTTTTGAGTGGCAGGGCCTTTTCCACGACCGGACAGGCCGATCTGTCGGATAACACCCAGACGTTCTCTCAGGTTCTCTATGCGAAATTGATTATTATCATACCGGAGTAGTAAGCAGGTCCTGCCGTCTCTGTCAACGATGCGAAAACGACCTGAATCCGGCCCACTAAGGCTTTTCAACTGAACATAATTTGAACTGCCCACATGCAAGTACATGTTACCCTGTGGGTCTTCGAAATAACCCCTTCCCATGCGCTGCAGTTGCCCTTCAGCAACCTTATCCGCATACATTTCAGGTGTAATATGTCCGGCAAGGTTCTCTGAATATGGTGATTTAGCACGATGAATCATGACCTCGCGGGAGGGCACTTTGCCATTTTGCACATTGACACCACGGTAACGTTGCCTCCACTCACTGAAAGTCTTTGCTATTTTTCTGCTACCGCTCATCCCAGTACTGAATAATGAGCCATACATCATGTTATTTAATATATTTGTCCCCAGATCTGAGTCGTCATTTACATAACTGCTGTAAAGTGACTCTGGTAGAGATGAAATGACTTCTTCTATAACCTCCTTTCCCCCAATGTTAAGCAATCGGAAAGCTCCACGACCAGCCCGAAGAATCCTGAAACATGGAGTGATCCCCATTTCTAAAAAACCGAAAAACATTTCCATTTTGAAGCGATTCCACTGGCTTTTTTTCATTTCAGTGGTTGTGATGATTTGGTCGTCAAGCGCAATGGTATGATGACGTGCCAGAATGTCCTTAAGCTTAGCGACCGATCCACTAAGCCCATAACGTGTGGCGTCTATAGCTATAACAGCTCCATCTAAATAAATCTTATTGGTCGGATCAGTAAGATGCGCAAACTGGATGATTCTTTCCCCATATTTATCGACTCCAACAACCTGTCGAATCTGCCTCGTAGACAGATGCAGAGTAATCCACGCCTTAAATCTGTCGTCATTTATTAATACCTTCGGCACATATTGCAGACGCGGCACCCTCCATTCTCCATCCTTCACTAACCAGAATGGCTTTTTTACGTCCTGAGAAGAAATAAACAGCTTGTCTCCATTCGACATATTAAAAACCAATAACCCGTAAAGGGGATCTCCATCTGCGGTGATGATTTGAGCCATTATGGAATTACCTGAAGCATAATCAAGCAAAGCGTTGCGGTCCTGCTCCGGGAGCCCCGTAAACTCTTCACTGGCCCGCCTTGCCAGCCCTGCCAGTTTGCTTGACTCAGATAGAGTAAATGCTCTGGAAAACGCCGCCTCTTCAAAAACGGCACTAACTTTTTTTTGATAAAATGAAGGAATGTCATCTCTTAACTTCAGCAAGTTATCTCCTGTATTCTTCGGTAGCCTGCTGCCATCCTCGTTATAAATAGTAGTCAGATAGAACTTGCTATCCTCAGGGGAAAGAAAACGTACAAAAAAACTTCTCGGATTTATCAGGGAGCTACTTTCCTCCTTCGCTTTAAACTTTTGTTCCATTTTTCCTGTCGCCAAATCTCTTGGTGTCATTTCCACTTCAAGTTCACGAGACAGAAGTATCCAGTAGTATCTGACAACACCGACCGTAGCTATTATTGTTGAGTTGCTACTTAACATGGTGTTATTTAGGACAGTTGCAATAGAGTCATTAATAAATGTCTCTGGGTTTAATGTCATCAATCCCTCAATGATTACCCTCTGCGCATCCAGAATTTCTTTCAGAGTGCTTTGCTCCTGAGGAGAAAGGAGTCCAATACCTGCAATCCGTGTGAGGGGGATTTGACTGGTTCCGGTCCAGTATACTGTTTCCGGCATATTGACTGTTGTATCTGAGGTTTCACCTACTGGCGAAAGTTTTTGAACTGAGCCCTCCGAAAATGCGGGCACTTCAGGGACAGATGAACTGTTAACACCAGAAGGTTTCGTAGAATCGCCGAGTTTGATAGAGACGGGCATACCAGTCGAGTACATGTCAGGGGGGAGTTGTGTTACCAGGCGCGAGGAATTAGTCAGAGTCCGGGGGGCCCCGAGTAATGGCTCTTGCTCATTTTTTATCTCTTTCCGGGTTGCGATTTTCCAGGACACACTGTACATCTCTTTTCCGTCCCTGCCGAGAGGTACCCAGATACGGTTACGGTATAGTGATGCCAAGGGCGTCAGAGCATCCCCTACTCTCTCCCCCACAGCAAAACCCAGTCGATCATCATTGACGCGTTGAGCCACATCCTGCAGCCACCGGTAACTGCTCCAGTGCCTGTCATCTCTTTTTTTACACGAATAGGAAAAATTCAATTCAGCCTCGCCAGCGCTTTTTACTGTAAAAATGAAGGTTTTCCCGGCCAGTTTTTCTCCCTGGTTTATATTCAATGCCACCTGTATTCCGGCGTTTAAAACCCACTTTCCCCTCAGTACCTTTGAGTTATCAGCTCCATCTAGCAGGGCGGGGACTAAGTATCTGTCTGCCTCCAGGAGCGCCTGCTGCAAGTGCTCCGGGTAAGCTGGCGATGTGTTATCATCAACGGCGCTATCGGTTTTTTTCACCTGGACGGTATCTACAGAGCTGTCACTTCCTAAAAAGGTTTTTCCCTTTATCCAGTTAACTGCTGCCATGCCTGCAATGGTCACCAGCCCAATCCCCCCTAGTACTACCTCCTTGCTTTTTAGAGCCTGCATGTAGGTTGATGCCAGAGGAACCGCCACTGCAGTCAGAGGAAGCAGCAGCGTGCTTTCGGGTCTGTCAGTTGATGAGGGAACTGATACGTCCTGTGTCCCCGTAAAACGTATGATATTTTCGTGCTCTTCAGGTAATCCCACAGCCTCCCCGGTACGAACACGATTGCCGGATCCTGGTCGACCAGCCACATCCTTCCTGTCAACCTCAGGATACATTTTCGTTTTATATGGTCGCGGCAGGGTGATATGAGACAGATCATCAGTCTCCGCGGTTCTTGTGTCTGCAAGAGTCATTTCTTTAGTGGCCCTCCTGGCAGACGGCACGCTTTTGCTATCCGCTACCGACAGGTGGGCCCAGAGTCTTAGCAACGCAGACTGCCATGAAGGGGTCGGTTCATTCCTGTTTTCAGCCGGCAGACCGAAAGACTGTGTTGCCATCAACGTCACAATAAGAGCGGCTGCGTGTTCCTGGGCCTTCTGCGTCTTGTTTCTCGACTGTCCTGGCATGTACTCTTGCAGTTGTGTAAATGACGTATTTCCCTCTTCATTTAAGAAAAGAGGCAACTGACTTCCGTACTTGTCCAGTACGGCCAGTCCCATTGAGCCGGCCAATGCAACCGCTTTTTCGTCAACAGGAAAAGTGCTGATGTCCTGCAATATCTCTGACAGGCTGAAGAGTATCGGATCGCATGAAGTTGATATAACTCGGTGTCTGCCTGATGAACGCTGCTCACTGCGGGAAGGCGGTGTACGTGTCGGTAGTGCTTTACTGGTAGAGGCCGGTTGCTGAGTCTGAAGGGCCGTACAGGAGGGTCGTATAACGGCTTCGTAGTGTCCCTGCTGATCCCAGACTATGAGTCTGTGAGTTGGGAAGCCTCTGCCGGGAGCTCTGTAGGTTCCCTGAACTACTTCAGGATGAGCCTCTTCCAGTCCTGCTGAGATCATCGTAACTTCGGCGTTCACATTGTAGCGCTGATTTACAATTTCAATCAGCAAAGACGCGGCCCCCCCTGAACCTGAATCGAAAAACAACTTGTTTCCCTGTTCCTGCGGATTCCGGGAGTCGTACTCTTGACGTATCCGGGCGACCTCGTTGTCCAGTGCCTCAGAGTGCAGATCAGACCTTATCGGCTGAATCAGTGCATAAATTGCGCAATTGTTCCCCATTCCGGAATTGGAAATGACCTGATCTCCACGCTCTTGCAGGTAGCGTCTAAATGTGTCGTTAAGTATCTGATAGGCTCGTATCTGTGCAACCTGATCGTGACTGGACGTTTCCGATGGTAGCCCATTTTTTTCTTCCCGTAATTCAGGAGGGTGTCTCTGACTACATGATATTTGCGATGCAGGAGCGGTTTCCTTGTTATTATGTGAATTTTCTTGGATGAAATTATTTTTCACCTTTTTTATGTAAGCTGTGAATGGTTGCTTATCCACGATTGAGTTGATTTTTGTAGTTGTATTTGTAGTTACCTTTATATTAGTAACGCTATTACCAGTTATCTTCATTATGAATTGTGTGTTCTAATGGAAAATAGCTATATAACTCTTTGTTTTATGAAATGTCTTTCAAAAAACGGAACTGAACCGCTGCGGTTGGCTCTGTCGTATTAAAAAATGTCAATGCCGATCGAATAAGTTTAATTGTTTTTCTTCCACCCAGGTTGCGGAAGACCCACGAAAGTGACCCATCCCGGCAGTTGAAATTTGACCCAGGGGTTAAGCTGCTCTCTCTGAAAGGGAGAGCTTATGGTTACTTTTAAGATCGTTATGGAAATTCATATTCTGCATAAACAGAGAATGAGCATCAGAGGCATCGCCTCTCAGCTTGGCATCTTCCACAACACCGTTCACAAATACCTGAAATCCAGACAGTTGCAGCCGGTCTATTCTCCACGGCCAAAAGCCTTTTCTCTGCTGGACAAACACCGGGATTACATGCGTAAACGGATCGCGGATTCAAAAATAATCATTTATATGAATGCGACAAAACCCCGGATTGCGATTTACCTGATCCTGAGAATTCTATACGGTTAGTGGTTCTCCGGCCGACCGGCGGCTGGTTCACTAATCAACGAGCTTAACGAACAGTGCAGTGTCACGGGCTTACGAGTCAGTTCGGTCAGGGGGCCGTCGGCCATCCCGCAGTTGAGGATATTATCAGTCCAGTGGCGGCGAGCTGAATAGACATTCACGTTAACCCGCACACCCTCTTTAAGCCAGCTTAGCCGCTTACTGTTGATAGCTGCTGGCGTAAAGCGCACCGTGCCGCCTTCGGACGACAGGTTAAGTTCTGATTGCCCCATATCGATCTGGCCTGATTCGTCCGCGGCAGACTGGTGTCGGATATTGGGTTCTCCATACCAGCTGGCGGCAACAGTAATGCCTTCCTTCCCCTGCGCCAGCGTCTGGCGAGCATCCGGTGACAACACGACCCGTATCTGTAGATCCGGCAGAGGCCTGGTTTGCGCTGCCTGTCCATTTCCGGCAGCGACGACCATAAATAAGGCCCACAGGTCATACCATCTTAATTTCATTCGTTGCTCCCGTTACCTGATGGCAATTGTTAAGCGTAGACCTCAAACAGTATCCGCGCTTCAGTCTATCGTATCCATCGCCCAGTTTAACAGGTCACTGTTGCAAATATCCGGTAGTGGTAAACTGATCGGTTCTTTCGCATTAAAATGTCGCCGGGTAACGTACTGTTTTTTGATGTTGCCAAACGATGCCTCTGATCAAAAAAGCCTTTAAACGCCTGCATTATCCCGTCGATGTCGATAATGGCGCAGCGTGGTTCTGCCGCCAGTTCCTGATAGCGATAAAAGGTATCGCGTGACACGCCCATAATCTTACTGGCTTTTGATACGTTACCAAGTTCTTCGGCGAGATTGAGCAGGACGGCTTTGTGTTTAATGATGGGATTGTCAGTATGAAGCATGAGAGTTACCTCGTGTTTTGTTTAAAGATTGGACACCCATATCAAAACCGGTAACTCTCAATCTTGCAAGGTCCTGCGTCAGATCAAGTCGCGACTAATATACTTAATGCGACAGAACCCCTCAGTCGCTCCCATTACCAAAAAAGGGTCTGCCTTTATCATCAATCCCTTCGGCTATCCGCTCGCGGTTGCGTACTTTCACTCCTCGTTTTTTTGAGGATGAACTCTGTGCCGGTTCATGTTTCGGTACCTCCAGCGCCTCAATTTCTTCTACTAAATCTGCAAAGTGCAACCCTTCAACAACTTTTGTAATCTCATCTAACTTCTGCATTACGTGAGGGCTAATGATCTCCGTTACTATCTCTGTTGTTTTTTTGTCGATCTCTTTGCGTGCCTGTACCCTGATCTCTTCTGTGGCTTTCTCGGCAATCACTTTGCCTGCCTGTGCCCTGATCTCTTCTGTGGCTTTCTCGGCAATCACTTTGCCTGCCTGTGCCCTGATCTCTTCTGTGGCTTTCTCGGTAATCACTTTGCCTGCCTGTGCCCTGATCTCTTCTGTGGCTTTCTCGGTAATATCTTTTTCTGCCTGTGCCCTGATCTCTTCTGTGGCTTTCTCGGTAATATCTTTTTCTGCCTGCTCCTGCAGAGCTTTCTGAATATCCTTTTGCGCCTGGTCTTCAATCTTTGTCACTAAAACTTTATCAATCTGTTTTTTTGCATCTTCGTTAATGAGAGGCATATCGTCTGGCCTGGCGATTTCTTCACTCCGTAACTTCTCAAGGTTTGTGAAGCACTCTGTTATTTCATTTATTTTCTTAATGAAAAAAGGATCGGTTAATATATGTTCAGTTAATTTCTCTCTTGCTATTTTAATTGCTTTATCTTTGTCAATTTGTCCAAATATCTTTGATTTTTCAATTGATTCACTTATGATTCTACCTGCCTTATCTGTTTTTAATGCTTTTTTTATTGTTACTTCTGTTTCCCTCTTATCTTCACTGATGTTTAAAATATACAGTCCATTTTCCTTCATTAAATTTATCATATTGCTTACAGACACTTCTTTCACGCTGTCCACTTTAAAAAGATGCGCAGGGAATACATGATTTTCCATATAAGACGGGACGAGGAGATTGTATTTTATTAATTTATTGTTAATCTCTTTGAATATTTTTTTCTGTTTTTTTCTTATTTCTTCCTTCCTGTGTTTTTCCAAAGCAATTTCTTTTGCAGCATTCCATGATTTATTACTCATAGCTTGCATAATTTCCTTTATATCATCCCTGCCCAATGAATAAGGCTCTGATAGCAAAGGAGCCTCTGGCATTTTTTTGCGAATTTTATTAAGCAACTCAGTTACCGGATTACTTTCACTTCCGTAAACAGTAACAGACTCGTGAATTAATTTATCAACTAATTTTTTAAGTAAAGGCGCTAACGCTTTTTCTCTTAAAATCCGATCGTAATATCCTTCCTTTTTTGAAGAAAATATAGATCTCACAAACTGTTCGAAAGTAGATCCTTGTTTATTCGGAGATCGAAGAACCAGCGCCATATCTTTTAGATGCGCCGGTGACCTGATGTCATCAACCAGCCCGATCATAAAATGAAGGAAAGCTTCATTGATTTTTATTCCGTCAGGGGTTTTGATGTCAAATGAAAGTTTGCTGAGGAACTCATATCCTATTTCATTTGTTTTCATAAGTTTTTCTAATGCAGCTTCAGGAGGCAATGACAGCAGACTGAGCATGTCGCTGGATACATAATAAATCAGCGAACAATTTTCGGCAGTCAGACTGCGGGCTAACTGTTCAGAAGGAGGTTCCGTCGGGATGAAAAAAGTATGACTATATTTATTTTTGCTGGCTTTAGCTGCTTGCGGCGGGCCGTATTCATCAATACTGCCTGAACTTCCATGAGAAGTTTCCTGAGGTCTTTTGCTATCCGTCTGGTTTATTTTCAGATTTGCTGAACGGTCCGTTAGATGTACAATATTATTATCATTTGTTTCTCCTGTAATTTTTCTTTCCGCAGATACAATACTTATTTTCTGGTTTTTTATATTTTCTTTTATGGCCTCGTTGTAAGTGTTAATTAAATATTCACTGGGGGCGCGGATAGATTCATTCATATCAGTAAACTCGATATCATTATTCATCCCGCCAGAAATACTTATATGCTCTATCATATTTATGGTATCTTCATCTATAATTTCAGTAGAAATTATATCTAATATTTTATCCTCATCTAAAGTATCTTTAAGTTTGAGTTGGATGAGTTCTCGTATGCGAACCAGGTCCCCGCATTTTTTTGCATCAACATACCCATCCCTGTAATCAGAGCATAATTCTTTTAAAACTTCTCCCAGGTCATTATCACATGCATTTTTAATTCCAAACGCGTCATAAAAATCGGTCTCTACTTTAGAATTGGATACAGATAGATGTGTTTTAAAATCGCAATCAGAAAAAAAATTATTTTTTGATAACTCTTCGTTAACAATCACATCTGTATCTAAGTATAACCCTCCATAATTATATACTGCAACCAGCCTGCCCAAATCAGAGAAGCATTTACCTTTCTCCTTTCCATCCTGGATCTCATCTATTTCTGAGTAAATTCTGCGAATGTTTGAAAAGGCATCCCCCTCTTCCGTCGATTTTATCTCTCTAAGCTCACGGGAGTCTCTTATTTTTAAACTTGGTGCTATCTGCTCTAAGCAGGCACATGATTTTTTTGCTTCCTCATCTAACCAAAGAATTACATTATTATTTTTATTATTATTTGCAGTGTTAAATATATTTAAAATCGTATTTTTATTTATATTTCCATGATATATCATATGGATGTTAAATTTTTCGCTTTTAGTAAGATGGTCCTCATTATGAGTGTTATTCATGAAAGGTGAGTTGCTGGGAAATATTGATGCAGTTGCCGGGCTGTGTGTGCGCTTATGAAACGGTGAGTTATTGTCAAATCTGGTGTACGGAGCAATCAGGCTTGATGTTTCGTGGACCTGTACTCCGTCCTTAAACGGGACGTTATTTACTACCAGTGTCAGCAGATTAAATCCCGGAAGCCGGGTCCCGCCTGCACCACGCGCCGGCATGGCACTTTAAGATGGTGCGCTACTCCGGGTTTCTGGCCAACCGCAAACGGGGATCGCTGCAGCCTCTGGTGTATGAAGCCCTGCAGATGCAGGCGCGGAAAAGCCGGAGAAACCGGGGGCGCGGTGCTGATGAAGGGCTTCCTGGGCACGGATCCGTACAAATGCATCCTGTGCGGCGACAGGCTGCGTTTTGCCGGCGCTCAGGCAGGAACGCATGCGGTGGAATTACTGTCGGAAAGGCTGCGTGGAATGGAGAAAAAGCAATGGCTTCGGATGCCTGAGCTGGCTCAGTGCGCCTGAAAAATGGGTTTCAGATTAAAAATACGACAAAAACTGCATTTTCATACATCATCTATCGTTGCAGTTCACCATTAAAGGATCTGTCACACTACTATTCATGGTTAGGATCTATGGTCACTTCCGTTTTTGCCCAACATAAGTTAAATTGATTATATCAGTTCATTGTCGTTCTCTTCATTACTCAGGCCACTTCCCTTTGGTGACTCACATAGTGCCCAGCCGTCTTCTCCTGCGTATCCCATTGTCGTTTCTCTCACTGCGGCATTGGCGTTCCCTGATGGAAACGCCAATGCCAGCTTCCCTTTTTCTATCTTCTGCCTTTCACCACCGATGCTGACCAGTTGAAACCGGTTACTTCGCTCTCTTTGAGCGACTCTGGTTTTCTCTTTTTCGGCGTTTTACTTTTGGCCCTGGCTGCGGCCTGTTCTTTCTCTTTCGCCAGCTTTATGTTCATGACCTGCTGACGAGCGTCGGCGGTCAGCTCTTTTTCTTTTTTGCTGTCAGGCTCTTTACCGGTTCGCTGGCGAAACTTCTGTATCAGGCTGTTGAACAACTCCTCGACTTCACGTCGCTCTTCAGTGCTAAATTGATCGATGGAAATCATTTTCTTATCGTTCATCGTTCACTCCTGATATAAGGTAAGTTAAAAAATTGGCCGCGGCAATTAAACCGGCAAAGCAGAAAACTCAGTAATACTCCGTTTGGTGGTTTGAAAACGCAACCTGCGCACCAAGTCGGTAATCCTCGTCATAGGCAGTGATCAGTGAGCAAAGGCCGGCGTTACCCTCCTTTTGATAGCTACAGCTCTGTTTTAACCAGAGGGTGAATTTGCCTGCCGTCAAGGCAGACTTGAAATCCACGAACTGCGGATTGCCTGCCGGATAAGCGATAACGTTATCCGTTTGCTGCTGATAATCGCGAATGCGCACCGGGAATTGTCCGAGGCGATATTCATAGCGCTGAGTCATCTCATTGCTATCACGTTTTCTCACCGTTTCTAAAAGGCCCTGAGCATTGTAGCTAAGATTATATTTACCGCTTTCATTGTCCAGCTCGGTAATCTGGCAGTGCTGATTAACCTTACCGGCAATATGCTGGCCTTTTCTTGATGACAAAATGCCATTCTGATTCACGATACGA
Organism: Izhakiella australiensis; assembly: GCF_002006995.1. Classification (GTDB taxonomy): domain Bacteria; phylum Pseudomonadota; class Gammaproteobacteria; order Enterobacterales; family Enterobacteriaceae; genus Izhakiella; species Izhakiella australiensis. The sequence goes on from NZ_MRUL01000002.1 coordinate 12,228, forward strand.
AACTCGGTATGGTTAATTTTATCTACCATATTTATTCGGGTAAAACAGCCGTTCCGGTCATACCATACCTCGGTCATCAGCTTTAACTCCCCTGCACTGCTTCTTATCCATTGCAGGCTGTGTTTAACCGGTCCGGTACTGGGATCGTGGTTGAATAACAACGCAGCATTGAGTATTGCAGGCTTAAACTGTATGGGGGATGCCGCCTGTGAGGAAAATGTCAGACAGAGTGCCAACGCCGGGAGAAACCCAAATTTCATTTTTATCTCTGTTTATTTAGCGCTTTAATGAATAAGTTGTCACTACTATATGATTTTAAGGCCGCCTTACACAATAAGCCGGCCTTAAAAGCCCTATTATTCCAGCGCTTTATCGCCGGTTTCCTCAAAGAAGCTGATTGCCAGCAATGAAATCAATACGCAGGCTATCATGTACCAGGCTGGCGCCATTTTGCTGCCGGTCGCGTCGATAAGCCATGCGGCAACCAGCTGTGCGGTGCCGCCGAATACTGAAACTGCAACGGCGTAGGCGCTGGCCATATAGCTGGCCCGGATGCGGCGCGGGAAGCTTTCCGGCATTAAGGCATAGGCCGGCGCCGATCCCATGGTATAGAACACCATCAGCACAATCATCGCCGACATCACCGCTGGCAGATTGGGAAAATGCGTCATCACCCAGAATGCCGGATACAGCAAGACCAACAGCATCAGTCGACCAATTATCGCTAGCGGCTTGCGTTTGCGCAGCTTATCAGACCAGGCGCCATAAATGGGGCACATCACGAAGGAAATAACGCTGGTTGCCAGCGCCACCATGATTGACAACTTTTCCGGTAATCCCAGTTGTTGAATGCTATAGGTCGGCAGGTAATAGATCATGATGTAACTGGAAACCGACATACCCATAATCGAAAATACCGTCAGAAACCAGTTGATAACGTGGCGCGTTTCAAACAGTCGACTGCCCTTTGGTTTCGCTTCCTGCGGTTCATCAACGATATGACGTCGCAGGTAGATCCCGACCGGCACAATCAGCGTGCCCAGCAGGAATGGGATCCGCCATCCCCAGTCGTTTAGCGCTTCTGTCGACAGGCTAAACGTCAGGGTTGTCGCTACCCCGGCTCCCAGCAGGGCTGCCGCGCCCTGGCTGGCCAGCTGCCAGCTGGCGCGAAAGCCGCGGCTGGCATCGGAACCGGTTTCCAGCAAGGTTGCGGTTGCGGCGCCGAATTCACCCCCCTGCGCAAAACCCTGAATCACGCGGGCCAGCACGATCAGCGCCGGCGCCGCCACGCCGATAGTGGCGTAATTCGGCGCCAGTCCGATCATTGCCGCACCCAGCGCCATTAACATAATGGTGAGCGAAAGCGCCGATCGCCGCCCTTTTCTGTCGGCGTAATAACCGAGAATAAGGCCTCCCAGCGGGCGTGCCACAAAGCCGATTGCGAAAGCGGAAAAGGCCAGCAGCGTAGAGGTTACCGCATCATGGCTGGGGAAAAACTGCTTACTGATCGCCAGGGCAAAATAGCTGTAAACGGTAAAATCATAAAACTCCAGTAAGTTGCCGAAAACCGCAGCGAAAATGATTTTCCGCTGCGAGGTAGAGGTATTCGCCATCTGCATACGCAGGTCTCCTGTCTGTCCTATCTTAAGAAACGTCATTCGCCTTAGCGTGACGCTTTATTTTTATTCTTTTATTCAGCCAGATAACGTTCGGTCAGACGCGCCCAGTAGGCGGCGCCCACCGTCAGATTGTCATCGTTAAAATCGTATCCGGCGTTGTGTAGCATGGCGCTGTCGCCATTACCTATACGCATAAAGCATCCGGGGCGCTGTTGCAGGTAGTAGGCAAAATCTTCGCTTCCGGCAATAACGGGTAACGGTGATACAACCCGATCTGCGCCGAGCAGCTCTTCGGCTACCTGACGGGCAAATTCAGTCTCATCCGGGTGATTGGTCAATACCGGATAGCCCGTTACGATTGACACTTCAGCCTGCACGCCGTAGCCGGCGGCATGATGCTGCGCCAGCTCGCAGATCCGTTCTTTTAGCCGCGCTCTGACTGCCGGATCGAACGAGCGTACGCTGAGCTCCATGCGGGCGCTTTCCGGAATGACGTTAGCGGCGTGCCCGCTATGCAGCGAGCCAATCGTGACGACGGCCGCCGCCGTGGGATCGATATTGCGTGACACCACCGTTTGTAACGCGCCGACCAGACTGCCTGCTGCCACCAGCGGATCGGCGGCCAGGTGCGGTCGCGCGGCGTGCCCGCCTTTACCGTGCAGCGTGATGGCGATGGTGTCGCAGGCCGCCATAAACGGACCGCTGCGAAACATCATGGTGCCACTGGGGTAACCGGGATGGTTATGCATGCCAAAAATCGCATCGCACGGGAAACGCTCGAATAAACCTTCGGCAATCATCCGTTCGGCGCCGCTGTTGGTCCCGGTTTCTTCCGCTGGCTGGAATATGAGATTCAGCGTTCCGGAAAAGTTACGGGTCTGCGCCAGATATTTAGCCGCGCCTAGCAGCATCGTCGTATGGCCATCATGACCGCAGGCGTGCATCACGCCAGGGTTCTGACTGCAATATGCCCTGCCCGGCACTTCCTCAATGGGCAGTGCGTCCATGTCCGCGCGCAGCCCCAGGCTGCGTTGACCATCGCCTGCGCGTAAGGTACCGATGACGCCATGACCGCCGATGCCGGTGGTTACCTCATAACCCCACTCAGCGAGTTTTTCGGCAACCAGCGTCGCGGTGTTGGCCTCCTCATTGGAGAGTTCGGGATATTGATGGAGATGATGTCGCAAAGTGGCCAGCTCTGCCGCCAGCGGTTTTGTATCAGCCAGCGAAGGATAATTATCTTTATTTTTCATAAAATTACGATGATTTTAAATAACAGGGATTTTCGAGTCTACCATCGTCCTCATACTGCTTACATAACATCTTCATGCTATTGTGTTGCTTTTAGATCAACAGTCAGATGTAAACGCGATGAGCATGCACAGCTTTGTTAATGAGGTTGATGAACGGCAGTTACGCTATCTGTATGAAGTGGCGATCAGCGGCGGCGTGCGGGCGGCGGCAGATAAGATCGGCGTTAACGCATCAGCCGTCAGCAGGCAGTTAGCGCAGCTGGAAAAAAAACTGGATATGGTACTGATTGAGCGTCTGGGCCGGGGAATTGCCCTGACGGAAATCGGTCTTCATCTGGTGGATTTTTACCGCGAGCGTTTAAAGCGTCAGCAGGAGCTGGTGATGCAGCTGCAGGAGTTTCGTCAGCTCAAGCGTGGTCATATTGCCATTGGCGTCGGCGAAGGCTTTATCGCCAGGCTGTTAGGGCGCGCGCTGCGTGACTTCAGCGAGCATTACCCGGATATTGTGGTGGATGTGCGCTGTGGTTCGACGGTCGAAATAGTTGAAATGGTGCGTGAAGGCCAGGTTGATATGGGGTTATGCACCGGGGTTGATGAAGTGGATTTGATGGTAAAAGTCCGCTCGTTTCGCGGTGCGCCGCTGTCTGCCGTCGTCAGCCCGCGGCACCCGCTGGCGGCAAAAAAAAGCGTAACGGTGCAGGAGCTAAAGCATCATCGCCTTATTTTTATGTCGGATCACTTTGGCGTGCAGCGCTATCTGAACGTTCTGGCTCAGACCGAGCAAGTGCATCTCTCTCCCTCTTACCGCTGCAATATGTTTGCTGCCGCGCAGGCCATCGCCGCTGCCGGGTTGGGGGTGGCGTTTATGTCCAGCGATGCTACGCGCCACCCTATTGATGGTCCACAGGTAGTGGTAATTCCGATTGATCATCCGATCGCCAGCGGCTTTCCCAGCCAGCTGATCTGCCGCGCCGGGCGTCGTATGACGCCAGCGGTCCGCAATTTGTGGCAGCAGCTGGAACGGGGAATGAAGATGCCAAAATAGGCCGCGCAAACAGCGAACGTCCGGCGCGCAGTCGCCGGAATGCGACGGGTGACTCCCCTGCTTTTACTTGCTCGCGCAAGACTGGGTTTATTTGCTGGTTAATAGGGCGTCGGCGATAAAATTGAACAAATGCTCGCTGCGCTCTGCAAATGCCGCCTGATCGCCCAGCCAGCCAAGTGCGCCCAAAAGCGCAAACAGATCGCTTTCACTGATGCCGGGATTGGCCTTTCCCGCCGCCTGGGCGTTATGCAACAGGCGCCCGCCTGCCATGCGTAACGCTTTGCAGGAGGCATAAAGGGCGGAATTCGGGTCAGCCAGCGCCGTTGCCATCATATCGACAGCACCGCTGTAAACTCGCACAAAGTTCACCGCTTCGCGTAACCAGAGACGCAGAGCGTGATCTGCCGAGTGAGACGCCTCAAGCTGATGCGCTTTTTCTATTAGCGCGTCCAGACTGGTTCGTAATAGTGCATCAAGCAGCGCTTCGCGGCTGGGAAAGTGGCGCAGCAAGGTGGCCAGTCCCATACCGGCTTTACGCGCAATGTCGCGTAGCGAAGCGCCCGCTCCGTCCTCAGCGATAACCACGCGCGCAGTCGCCAGCAGGTGATTGTAATTTTCTTTGGCGTCGGCTCTCATAATCCCTCATTGACAAATGGATCAGTGATCCGAATAATGTGGATCGCTGGTTCGGTAATTGTAGTGTCTCTACGATGCCGATAGCAACAGATAAAGGAGCAAGCTATGCGCTACAAAATTTTTGGCAAACATACCGGCTTACGTGTTTCTGAATTTGTGCTTGGTACGGCAAACTTTGGCACCGCCTGGGGCGGCCACGGCGCCGATCCCGATGAAGCTCGCCGTATCCTCGATACCTACGCCGATGCCGGCGGTAACTTTCTCGACTCGGCGAACGGCTATCAGGATGGGCAATCCGAAGCGTTTCTTGGCAGCCTACTCGCAGGGCGTCGCGATGAATTCGTGCTGTCGACAAAGTTCACCGTTAAGACCGATGCCAACTCGGGGATTCTGGTTACCGGCAACAGCCGTCAGGCAATGATCTCTTCCGTTGATGCCAGCCTGAAGCGCCTGAAAACCGACCGTATCGATCTTTACTGGGCTCACGTTTCTGACGGCGTTACGCCCCTTGAAGAGCTGGTTCGCGGCTTCGATGACCTCGTTCGCGCCGGTAAAATACTCTATGCCGGCCTGTCTAATTTCCCTGCCTGGCGCATCGCCCGCGCAGCGACTATCGCTGAGCTGCGTGGTGCGGTACCGATCGCCGGTATCCAGGTTGAGCATAGTCTGGTTCAACGGGCCACCGAACAAGATGTTATTTCCGCTGCCCGGGCGCTGGGCATTGGCGTGGTGGCCTACTCGCCGCTCGGCGGTGGCCTGCTGACCGGGAAATATCGTTCGGATAACCGCGAAGCCAGGCGTGATGAGGCCTGGGCCGGGGCGGGTTTTCAGCCGGAAAACAGCGCACAGCGCACGGCGATTATCGATACTCTGCTCGATATTGCCAGCGAAAGCGGCGTAACAGCTGGCGAAATCGCTATCGCCTGGGTGGCTGACAAAGGTTCGTTACCCATCATCGGGCCGCGCACCCTTGGGCAGCTTGAAAGCAACCTCGCTGCCAGCAGCATCAAGCTGTCAGCTGAACAGGTTGCCCGGCTGGATGCCGTCAGCGCCATACCTCGCGGCTACCCTTACACCGTACTGGACGATCCGCGCATTCAGGACATTATTACCGGTAGCCGTGCGCAGCAAATCGACCTGCCCGTCGACCCGGTCGCCTGACAAAACCGCGCCAGGGTCATTCCATATGACTCAGTAAGATGCTGACGGCGCGCCTGGCTGACGCCAGTGGGGTGAGCGCCCCGCGCAGATAGTATTCTGTGGCCGCGCCGTCAAGTAGCAGCAGTATCTGGTCGGCCAGCATTTCCCGTTCATGGCGCTTTTCACTAAGCTGCTGGTAAATAAATGCCCGCAACCGCTGCTTGTATGCCTGAACAAGCTGATAAACCTCACCCGCCGCTTCCTCTGCCTGCAGGCTGGCATGGATCATCGGACAACCCCGGTAATCCTCCTGTTGCGCGGCGATTTCATCGAATAAGCCGAGAATTTTTTCCCGTTCGCCTTTTTTGCGCGCGGTTGTATCGGTGAGGCGCTGCATTATTTCTGCGGCAACCTGCTGATAAACTTCGCTAATTAATGTCTCTTTTGCAGGAAAGTTGTTATACAACGTCATGCGGGCGACCCCGGCTTCGGCGGTGACCTCATTAATGCCGACGTTTGTCGCGCCACGTTTGATAAACAAGCGCTTTGCCGCGTGCATGATCTGTTCCCTGCCCGCACCGTTGCGGCTGCGTTTATCCATTTTTTATCCTCATGTTGACAAACGGATTGTTGAAAAACATTATAGACCGGTCTACCTAATTAACAACAGGCGCATCAACATGGTCAACATAAATTTCTGGTTCAGCCCCGGTTCCTGTTCCCTTGCCCCTCACGTGCTGCTGCACGCAGCGCAATTGCCCTTTACGCCGCACGCCCTGTCGATATCCCGCCAGGGAACGCAAAGCGACGACTTTGCCCGCATCAATCCGAAAAGGCGGGTTCCGGTTCTTGCCCTTGACGATGAAATTATTACCGAGGTGCCGGCAATTGCGGCGGCGATCGCTCAGCTGGCTCCGCAGCAGGGCCTGATGGGCAAAACGCCTTTTGACCAGCTACGGGTGCTGGAATGGATGTGCTGGCTATCGGGGGAGTTACACGGTCAATGCTTTGGCGGATTATTCCGTCCTGAGCGTTTTATTAGCGATGCCAGTCAGTTCGGCGCCATTCAGCAGAAAGCCCGGGAAAGGATTGCCGACTGCTTTAGCGCCATTGAAAACAACGTTTCCTCAGGCTTTGCCGTGGGCGATGCGCTAACGGCTGTGGACCCTTATTTACTGGTTTTTTATCGCTGGGGTAGCCGCAATGCCTTCGCGATGGCCGAGCGCTATCCCCGCTTTACTGCCTGTATCCACGGCATGGTAAAACACCCGGCAATCGTCAAAGCAATGGCTGATGAAGGTATCAGTCTGTGAACGCTAAACTTTGCGCCGAGGGCCGTAAGCTGGATGATGCCCGGCTAACTTATTGACATAAATTAAAATAATAAGACAATGTTGGCTTCAAATATTCAGCTGAAAACCGGAGCATAATATTAGCCGCTTCTGCTACTTTCCCTCTGTCGCTCCAGTGAGAAAAACAGCCATGCTGGCTGCCGCTGCGCTGTTGCTCGCCAGCTGCGCCTCCGAACCGCCGCACTCGCTGGTGACGCCGTTTCCGGCGCCGACGACGGGCGCAAAAGCGCAGCCGGGTAGCTCTGCTAAGCTTCCCGTTCCGCCCGCCTCCCGCCGCGACCAGCCGCCGGTTCGCGGCGTCTGGCTGGCGACGGTTTCCCGACTTGACTGGCCGCCTGCCTCATCGGTCAATGCCAGTAGCCCGATGCTGCGTATCAGCCAGCAGCAGCAGGCGTTAAGGGACAAACTTGATAAGCTGCAACGCCTGGGTATCAATACCCTTTTCTTTCAGGTTAAACCGGACGGTACGGCGCTCTGGCAATCAAAAATCTTACCCTGGTCGGATATGCTAACCGGCCGAATTGGTCAGGATCCCGGCTACGATCCGCTGCAGTTTGTGCTCGATGAAGCCCATAAGCGCGGGATGAAGGTCCACGCCTGGTTTAACCCTTACCGGGTTTCGGTTAACACCCATGCTGCCACCGTTGCCGCTCTTAATCGTACCCTGTCGCTACAGCCCGCCAGTATTTTTGTTCTGCATCGCGACTGGGTGCGGATTGCCGGCGATCGCTTTGTCCTCGATCCGGGGATCCCCGAAGCGCGCGACTGGATCACCAGCATCGTCGCCGAAGTGGTTGAACGTTACCCGATCGACGGCGTGCAGTTTGATGATTACTTTTACAGCGAATCGCCGGGCTCTGCCTTGAATGACAGCCAGACCTACCGAACTTACGGCAAGGGCTTTGCCAGTAAGGCCGACTGGCGGCGACATAATACCCAGCAGCTGATTGAGCAGGTTTCACGCACCATCCATGAGCTAAAACCTGACGTTGAGTTTGGCGTCAGCCCGGCCGGCGTCTGGCGCAATCGTTCTCATGATGCGGCTGGCTCAGAAACGCGCGGTGCGGCGGCCTATGATGAGTCTTATGCCGATACCCGCCGCTGGGTGCAGCAGGGTCTGCTCGATTATATCGCACCGCAGCTTTACTGGCCCTTCTCGCGCAGCGCGGCGCGGTATGACGTGCTGGCGAGATGGTGGGCAAATGTCGTTGCTGCCAGCGGGACGCGGCTTTATATAGGCATCGCGCTGTACAAAGTCGGTGAGCCTTCTAAGCTTGAGCCGGACTGGACGGTACAAGGCGGGGTACCCGAACTGAAAAAACAGCTCGACCTGAACGAGTCGCTGCCGCAAATTCAAGGCACCATTCTGTTCAGGGAGAACTACCTGAACCAGCCTCAGACGCGCGAGGCGGTTAATTATCTGCGCAGCCGCTGGGGCAACTAGCGGCCGGCTTACGCTCGCCTTCGACTAGTGATGCATGTAAGCTTGTGTTTCTGAATGTGATAAAGGAATGCAGGCTATGTCAGTCCATTGGGGGATTAAAGCAGCAACGGTTGTATTACTTAGCGGCGCATTAAACGCCTGCGTACCCTACCCGCGCGAGCGTGAAGCCTATAGCGACCTCTGCCAGTCTGAGTATCAGTTCACCGTGCCGGGCATGGCTGGCAAAAACAAAATTTTCCTGCAAACTTGGCTATTCGACCATGAGACGACTTATGAGCGCTACAAACAGGCCCATTTCACGATTCCGTACGTACAGGGACCGGGAGCCCCTCATGAGTTTTACGTCCAGCTAATTGCCTGGAACGAGGACCGCAAGCGCCCTTCTCGCGCGTCATCACGCGGCGAGCCGGCGATACCGATACTGTATGACAGCCGCCAGGCTTACATCACCTTTGAAAATGGTTCACGGCTTTTTGCCCGCCCGGAGATTTTCATCGGCAATAATAAAGTCTATGACTTCCCGACCCCGGACATGGCGTATGCGCGTCCGTCGCCTTACGATATTAACAGCGACGAAGTGCATCGGCTGGTGCCGAAACTTACCAATAATGATGATTACGGCTCGGTGTACGTGCTGTTTAAAACGGCAGCGTTTAATGCCAACTCAAAATGGACGATTAATTTGGGCAGCCTGGAGGTTAACGGGCAGAAAATCGCCATCCCACCGCTGCGTTTATGCTATCACCCGCTAAAAAAATGGGTCGGAATTGAACCGCTAATGCGACCCTAGTCTTAGGTTAACATGCCGTGGCTAATGCCGGTTTAGCCACGGACCGGTCGGCATTTCCTTCGCTCTGTTTACGCTTGCTGTGGGATGCGGGCAATCACTTTGATTTCAAAATCATAACCTGCCAGCCAGTTAACCCCCACCGCGGTCCAGTTTGGATACGGCGCATGGGGAAAAATTTCATTTTTGACCGTCATAAAGTCCTCAAACTGACTCTGCGGATCGGTGTGGAAAGTCGTTACGTCCACCAGGTCGTTAACGGTACAGCCCGCTGCCGCCAGCGTGGCCGTTAAGTTTTCAAATGCCAGCCTGACTTGTGCCTGATAGCCTGGCGCCGGCGTGCCATCGCTACGACTTCCCACCTGTCCGGAGACAAACAGCAAATCGCCGCTGCGAATAGCTGCCGAATAACCATGTTTTTCATATAAAGCGTGACGCCCGGCGGGAAAAATAGTTTCTCTTGTCATCATAAATCGCCTTTCAAGGTTGATGGATTTAAACAGGACTTACCACGGCAGTTTAAATTTCATATACTCTGCGTATGTGAATATTAATCATACATACGCAGCGTATGTCAAAAAAAACTGCCTATCTGACAAGGAAACCGCTATGACCGCCAGAAGTCGCCAGCAAAGCATGGAGGAAAATCGCAGCAAACTGATTGCGGCAGCGCGTAAGGCCTTTGCGCTGAAAGGCTTTTCCGCCGCGTCAATGGATGATCTTACCGCCAGCGTTGGCTTAACCAGGGGCGCGCTGTATCACAACTTTGGCGATAAAAAAGGCCTGCTGGCGGCGGTTGTATCGCAGGTTGATGCGGAAATCGCGCTGAGAGCTAAACAGATTGCCGCCAGTGCCGGGGATGACTGGAACAGATTGCTCGCCGAGGGGATTGCCTATATCGAGATGGCGCTTGAACCTGAAGTTCAGCGAATTGTTTTGCTTGATGGTCCGGCTTTTCTCGGCGATCCTGGTCACTGGCCAAGCCAGAACCTTTGCCTGGCGGAAACGCGCAAGGCGGTCGCCGCCATGATTGCAAAAGGCATCATTAAGCCGCTCGACGTGGAGGCGGTATCGCGCCTGCTCAACGGCGCGGCCTTCAACGCTGCGCTCTGGGTTGCGGCGAGCGATGCGCCTGAGGATACGCTCAGCAAGGCGACAGAGACCTTCCGCGCGCTGGCGAACGGGCTGCTGGTCCGGACAGCGCAAGATTAATCCCTCCCACTTCCTTCTGGCGCTTAATAAGCCGCATTGTGCGGGAAAGCGCCGTCGCAAATTGCTGAACGGCCGCCGACAGTACAACGCCCCGTCGCTTTTCGACGGCCAGCGCGGCGGCTAAGAGGCCAGCTTCATGATTATCAATCCGGCAACGATCAGCGCCGCAGCAAAAATACGTGCGGCGCTGGCGGCCTCGCCAAGAAAACAGAGTCCAATAATAAATGAGCCGATGGCGCCGATGCCGGTCCAGATAGTGTAGGCAGTGCCAAGGGGTAATGAGCGCATCGCCAGCGACAGCAGAGCAAAGCTCACGACAACGGCAACGAGGGTGATGACAGCGTATAAAGGACGGGTAAAGCCGTGTGAAAGCTTCATGGTATAGGCCCAAAGGACCTCCAGAATGCCTGCGGCGACCAGCATAATCCAGGGCATAAATGACTCTCCATGGTGCCAGGTCGTCCCGGATTAGGCCGAATGCGCCATCCGGGTCGTCCCGGATGCAGCCTGAAATGGTTACAGGCAAATAGTAACCATTTCATACCGGGCGTCAAGCCCGCGTCAGTGACGTGCGTTACAGTGTAACGTTAATAAAATTCGCTATCCACTATCGCTGAAGCTAACGGCCCGGCAGGCAAAGAGAGGTTGTCGGCATGATTAACGGCCGTCAGCCAGATGCGGCCTTTATGCTATTTGCGGATAAGCTTTGCGCTATTCATTTGTTCACCTGATGCCCTGCGACCTTGATGATGAATGCCATTGCTAAGTTGGTTAATAACTAAGGGATTCATCACTATGGCGCCTTTTCGTTTTTCGCCACGCCGATCGGCGCTGGCCGCTGCGCTGTTAGCCGCCGCGTTCTCCCTACAGGCGGCGGATACGCCGGTAAAAGGCGGCACGCTTATCTATCTGGAACAGCAGGCGCATACGAATCTCTATCCGCCTGCCGGCGGGTTTTATCCTAACGGCGGCATTCTTAATCAGATAACCGATAAGCTGACCTGGCAAAACCCACAGACCTTGCAGGTTGAACCCTGGATTGCTGAAAGCTGGAGCAGCAACGCGGATAAAACGCAGTACACCTTCAAAATCCGCCCCGGCGTTACCTTCTCCGACGGCACGCCGCTGGATGCCAACGCCGTAGCTAAAAACTTTGATACCTACGGTCTCGGCAATCAGGCAAAACATTTGCCGGTTTCAGAAGTAATAAACAACTATGACCATAGCGAGGTTATTGACCCGCTGACGGTGAAGTTCTATTTCAAAAAGCCCTCTCCCGGCTTTCTTCAGGGCACCGCCACAATTGGCTCCGGGCTGGTTTCACTCAGTACGCTGAACCGCAGCTTTGAGCAGCTTGGCGATGCCCGTCATATTATTGGCTCCGGTCCTTTCGTGGTCAGTGATGAAAAGCTGGGGCGCGAAGTTGACCTGACGGCGCGCAAAGATTACCGCTGGGGACCAAAGAATATTCGCCAGCAGGGCGCGGCTAACCTTGACGGCATCAAAATTATCGTCACGCCGGAAGACAGCGTGCGCATTGGCGCGCTGCTGGCCGGTCAGGCGGATGCCATCCGTCAGGTACAGGCGTACGATGAAAAACAGGCGCGCGACCAACGCTTCCCTCTCTACGCGGCGCCGACGCGCGGCGTTAACGATAGCATCAGCTTCCGCCCTGATAACCCGCTGGTAAGCGATCTGCGCGTACGCCAGGCATTGCTGCATGCCACCAATGCAAAGCAGGTGGTTGATACCCTGTTCTCGGCCAATTATCCGCAGGCGAAGTCGGTCATTGCGTCCAGCGCCGCTGGCTATGTCGACCTCAGCGCTACGCTCAGATTCAACCCGGAACTGGCGAAAAAATTGCTTGATCAGGCAGGCTGGAAGCCCGGCGCCGACGGCATACGACAGCAAGCCGGTCAGCGGCTGGCCCTTACTGTGTATGAGTCACCGCCGCAGCCGCAGAATAAAGAGGTGCTGCAACTGGTGGCGCAGCAGTGGCGTCAGGTTGGCGTGGCGCTGGCGGTGAAAGCGGGCGATGCCGGCAGCAAAACCCTCGATAATCTGGACCCGCAGAAAACGCCGTTGGTGGTTTCTGAAGTCGGCCGCGCCGACCCCGATGTAGTGAAAAGCATGTTCCATCCGGCTAATCGCGATGCGCTGCTGCAAAAAGGTGGATCCAGCAGCAAAGTTAACCGCTTTCGCGACGACAAATTGAATGCCCTGCTGGTCAGCATTTCTGCCGAAGTTGATCCGCAAAAGCGCCTGCAACTCACCGGTGACGCTCAGCGCTATCTGCTGGATAACGCCTACGTGATCCCCATCTTTGAAGAGCCGCAGGTCTTTGCCGGCGCTCCCTGGCTGAAAGGTCTTACGTTTGAGGCTGTCGGTCGCCCCGCCTTTTACGGCGTCTGGCTGGAAAAACATTAAGTCAGGAGCCCGATGATGCGTAACTATCTGCTGCACCGGCTGGGGTCAGGTCTGTTGGTTCTCTGGGCCGCCTTCACCCTCTCCTTCCTGCTGTTGCAGGTACTGCCCGGCGATGCGGTGCTAATCAAATTCCAGAATCCCGATCTGGGACTCAGCCCGCAGCAGATCGCCGAAATGCGCCTGGCTTACGGCGCGGATAGCCCGCTTTGGCAGCAATATTTCCACACGCTGCTGGCTATGCTGCACGGCGATTTTGGCTATTCAGTTCAGGCGGGCGTACCGGTTAGCCAACAGCTGGCAAGTAATCTGCCCGGCACCCTGCGCCTGGCGCTGTGTGGCTTTGCGCTGGCGCTGATCCTCGCGCTGGTGCTGGCGGCGCTGTCGCGCCAGCCTGTCCTGCGGCCGCTGCGCGCGTTGCTGCAATCGCTGCCGGCGCTGTTTATCTCGGTGCCGACCTTTTGGTTAGGTATTGCGCTGATCCAGGCGTTTTCGTTTCAGCTGCGTTGGATCCCTGTCATCAATCCGTCGCCCTGGCAAGGGATGATCCTGCCGGTTATCACCGTGGCGGTGCCGATTTCGGCGCCGCTGGCACAGATTCTGCTACGCAGCATTGATCAGGTCACGACTCAGCCATTCGTCGCCGTGGCGCGCGCTAAGGGCGCCAGCGAAAGTCGCGTGCTCTGGCGTCACGTGCTGCGTAACGCCATGTTGCCGGTGCTGACTATCGCCGGCCTGCTGCTCGGCGAGCTGATTGCCGGGGCGCTGATTACTGAAACGGTGTTCGGCCTCGGCGGCCTCGGCCAGCTCACTCAGCAGGCGGTTAATAATCAGGATGTGGCGATCTTACAGGCGGTGGTGATGATTTCCGCGCTGGCCTTTGTGTTAATTAACCTGCTGGTCGACCTGCTGATGCCGTTATTCGACCCGCGCCTGCAGGTGGCAAGCGGAGGCGCGTTATGAGTCTGGTCGATTATTCAACTATGCGCCGTAAACCCGGCCTGCGACGCCCCGCATTGCGCGTTCAGCCGACCCTTTGGCTGGCGTGGCTGGTGATATTGCTGGCGCTGCTTGCCGCTCTCGCCCCGCAATGGTTCACCGCTTACAGCGCGACGGAGGGCATCGCCGGCGCGCAGCGACTGGCGCCGCAGGCCGGCCACTGGCTGGGCACCGACCAGCTGGGACGCGATCTGTTTGCACGTATTGTTTATGGCGCCGCGCCGTCGCTTTCGGCCGCGCTGATCGCTGTGGCAATGGGACTGAGCATAGGCACGGCTCTGGGGCTACTGGCGGGCGCTGCGGCGGGAAAAACCGACGCGTTGATTATGCGCGGCGTTGACGTGCTGCTGTCAATTCCGGCGCTGTTACTGTCGCTGAGCATCTTGATCCTGCTGGGATTTGGCACGCTGCATGCCGCGCTGGCCGTCGGCGCGGCATCCGTTGCCAGCTTTGCCCGGCTGGCTCGTGGCGAGGTGGTACGCATTCGCCGCAGCGATTATGTCGAAGCAGCCTATGGCAGCGGCGGCACCTTTTTCAGCGTGCTGTGGCGCCATATTTTGCCTAACGCGCTGACCCCGGTTATCGCCTTTGCCGCGCTGCAGTTTGGCCAGGCGATTTTAGCCCTCGCCACGTTGAGCTTTCTTGGTTACGGCACGCCGCCCCCGTCACCTGAATGGGGTTTACTGATCGCCGAGGGACGCAACTCTCTTTCGACGGCCTGGTGGTTGACCACCCTGCCCGGATTAACGGTCATCGCCGTGGTGCTGGCGGCTAATCGTATCAGCGTACAACTTGCCGGAGGTCGCCGATGAGCGATGCGCTAATGCCGCTGCTGGCGGTAGAACATCTCAGCCTGAGCTACCAGCGCGGCAGCGAATGGCATCAGGTAGTACACGACGTCAGCTTTGCGCTGCAATCCGGCGAAATGGTGGCGCTGGTCGGCGAGTCCGGATCGGGTAAAACCACCGTCGCCCAAGCGATAATCGGCCTGCTGGCTGAAAATGGACGGCGCGAACAGGGTCGCATCCTGCTTAACGGCAGCGATATTGTCGGTTGGTCACAAAAGCGTCTCGACGGGCTGCGCGGCGCGCGCATCAGCCTGGTGCCGCAGGATCCCGGTAATTCACTCAATCCGGTGAAAACCATCGGCGTACAGCTGGAGGAAATTCTGCACTTGCACACGCGTCTCACGCCAGCCGACCGCCGTCAGCGGGTGATTGAACTGTTAACCCACGTTGGACTGAATCATCCGCAGCAGCGGGTGCATCAGTATCCGCATCAGCTGTCGGGGGGAATGAAGCAGCGGGTACTGATCGCCATCGCCATTGCCTTACAGCCGGATATTATTATCGCTGACGAACCCACCAGCGCGCTGGATGTCACCGTACAAAAGCGCATCCTTGATTTGCTCGATCGCCTGCGGCGCGAATCGGCAACGGCGGTGCTGTTTGTTACCCATGACCTGGCATTGGCCGCCGAGCGCGCGGACCGCATTATTGTCTTCCGTCACGGGCGCATACAGGAGGCAGAACGCACCGCGCAGTTGATTCATTCACCGCAAAATGCCTATACCCGCCAGCTGCTGCTGGATGCGACTCCGCGCCCGCACAACCGACGTGAAATCCCGCGCCATCACGCGCCGCTGATTGACGTCAGCAACATCAGCAAAGGATTCGCGCTGGGTAAAGATCGGCGGCTAACGGCGCTGAATGCGGTGAGCTTCAGCGTGCAGCGCGCAACCACCCATGCGCTGGTTGGCGAATCCGGTTCAGGTAAAACGACCCTGGCGCGCATTTTACTCGGCTTTGAAAAAGCAGACGACGGTCGTGTCAGCCTCAATGGCGAGATTGTCAGCGGGCTGCGCGGCGAAGCGCTACGCCAGCTGCGACGCAGGATCCAGTTTGTTTATCAGAATCCGTTTGCCTCGCTCGATCCTCGCCAGACGCTGCGGCAAATTATTGCTGAACCGCTGGGCAATTTTACCCGCCTCAGTGGCGCAGAGCGTCGCCAGCGGGTTGAGGACGTTACGCTGCGGGTCGCCCTGCCGCTGGATATCCTGGCGCGCCGCGCACGTGAACTCTCCGGCGGGCAGCGTCAGCGGGTTGCCCTCGCCCGCGCCCTTATTTTACAGCCCGAAATTCTGGTGCTCGATGAAGCGACTTCGGCGCTGGACGTGACGGTACAGGCGCAAATCCTTCAGCTATTACAGCAGCTGCAAAATGAACTCGGGCTGACCTACCTGTTTATTACTCACGATCTGGCAACGGTGCGCCAGCTGGCGCACAGCGTCACGGTGCTACGCGGCGGCGAAGTGGTGGAAACTGGTGACGTTGTCACTATTTTTAACGCGCCGCGCGCGGCCTACACCCGTGAGCTGATTGCCGCCGTACCCGATGTTCTACCGCGCATTAAGGAGTCCGCATGACGGTGAAACGTATTGGCTTTTTTACCCGCCTGCTGGATGAGGTTGTGGCGCAGCAGCGTTATCAGCTGGCTGGCGAGCAAATACAGCACGCTGAGCGTTTCGGTTTTGATAGCGCCTGGATTGCTCAGCACCATTTTCACCAGCATGAAGGCGGCCTGCCATCGCCGCTGGTGTTTCTCGCCCACGTCGCGGCGCAAACGCGACGCATACGCCTTGGCACCGCCATCATTACCCTGCCGATGGAGAATGCGCTGCGGGTCGCTGAAGACAGCGCGGTGCTCGACCTGCTTAGCAACGGCAGGCTGGAGATAGGATTAGGTTCCGGCGGTACGCCCGGCTCGTTTTTACCCTTTGGTTTAACCTTTGAACAGCGCGGCGCCGCCTTTGCCGACAATCTGCATCAGCTGCTCGGCGCCTGGCGTGGTGATTCGCTGGCCCATCCCGATAACCAGCTCTATCCGGCCGCGCCGACGCTGGCGCAGCGCGTCTGGATCGCCACCTTTTCGGCTGAAGGCGCGGCGCGGGCGGGAAAGGCCGGTCACGGCCTGATGCTATCGCGCACCCAGCCACGCAGCGACGATTATCCACAGCAGCCGCTGGATGAGATCCAAAATCCGCTTATCGATGCCTACCTTGAGGCGCTGCCCGCCGGTATCGCGCCGCGCATTCTGGCCTCGCGCACCGCCCTGGTGGCCGACGCCAATGCCCGCGCCCGCCAGATAGCCGAGCCGGGAGTACGCCTGCAGGCGCAGCAGTACCGCGCTAGCGGACACCGGCTGCGTGGCGAGACGCTGGATGACATTTTTAGCCAGTTTGACGCTCATATTGGCGACGCGGAAACCGTCAAAGCCTCGCTGGCGCAGGATACGGTTTTGCCACGGGTAACGGATATCTCTTTTCAGGTGCATTCAGCCACGCCTTCGCCTGGCGAAACCCTGCGCTCAATTGAACTGATTGCCGAATATATTGCGCCCTGGCTGCGCACGCTATGACAGCCGGACAACCATTAAGGAGAGGTTATGACCAATTCAACCGACCTGCTCGCCGCGCTGGCCGGGCTTGAGCCCGGCTCCGAGCTGGCGCAGGCGCGAGAGGTGCGCGAGGCAGCGACCCGCCATGCTCAGGGCAGCTACCAGCTACTGTTCGGCCAGTCAGACGATGATTTCTCTCTTGCCGAGCGCTTTGCCATTGCCGCGCTGGTTGCCGGGCGACAAGGCGCGGCGGATTTGCAGGCGCACTATGCGCAGCGAGCGCAGCCGCTGGATAACTCGCCGCGCCATCAGCTGGCGCTGGAATTTGCCCGCCGTCTCACCCTCGAACCGGTGAGTGCCGGACCGCAGCACATTGCGGCGCTGGCTGATGCCGGCTGGCGTGCGCGCGCTATCGTAACGCTGGCGCAGCTGGTCGGCTTCGTAAACTTTCAGCTGCGGCTGCTGGCCGGACTTCACCTGCTACAGGGCGAATCCCTCAGCAGGGAAAACCACAGTGCCGGGACGGCCAGTCGCTGGCATACCGCGAGCCGCACCGCCAGCGGAAAACCTGCGCCAGATGCATTCACCCGGCGCCAGCTGGGCTGGGAGCCATGGCTGGCGGCAAAACCGCTGGCGGAGTTCAGCGAACAGGAACAGGCAACCCTCGCGCACTTCGGCCATAGCGATTCTGACTATTTTCGTCTGCTGGGGCGCAATCTGCCGCTGCTGGAGCAGCGCACGTTAACCGACAAAGGCATTTTCTACAGTGCCGGAGGGCTTGCACGCGCCGAGCGCGAGCTGGCGGCGACGGTAGCCAGCAAGGTTAACGGCTGCATTTACTGCGCCTCGGTGCATGCCCGCAAGGCCGCGCAGCTGGCGAAAGAGAGCGATGCGATTGACCGGTTGCTCGATGTGCAGCCCGGCGCCGCGCTGTCGGAAAATCAGTCGCCACGCTGGGCGGCATTAATCGATTTCGCAGCCGGGCTCTCTGCTACGCCGGTTAACGTCACCAGCACCCAGCTACAGCAGGTTCGCGCCCAGGGACTCACTACCCTGGAACTGCTCGATCTGGTGCAATCCACGGCTTTCTTCGCATGGGCCAATCGCCTGATGCTGACCCTGGGCGAGCCTTTTTTACTCACTGACAATTAAGGTTATTCATGTCACTGCATGCTACGGAACAACTGATTAACTGGCGGCGTGAGCTGCATCGTAACCCGGAACTCTCCAACCAGGAGTTTGCCACCACTGAGCGTATTACCGGCTGGCTGCAGCAAGGCGATATTCGTCTGCTGCCGCTGGGGCTGAAAACCGGCGTGGTGGCGGAAGTTGGTCAGGGCGAGCCGCTGATCGCGCTGCGCGCGGATATTGACGCGCTGCCGATTGATGAATCAACAGATCGCCCATGGAAATCACAGCACCCCGGCGTGATGCACGCCTGCGGTCACGATATTCACACCTCGGTGATGCTGGGCGTGGCCCATCGCCTGAAGCAGCAGGAGAGCAGCTTGCCCGGTCGGGTGCGCATTTTATTCCAGCCGGCTGAAGAGACCTTTAACGGCGCCCGGCAGCTTATTGATGCCGGCGCGCTGGAAGGGGTTCAGGCGATTTTTGGCATGCATAATGCGCCGGACCTTCCCTTGGGGGAACTGCGTACCCGCCCCGGCGCGCTATACGCTAATGTTGATCGTTTTATCATTCGCCTGCATGGCAAAGGCGCTCATGCCGCCCGCCCCCAGGATGGCATTGATACCATCGTTATCGGCAGTCAGATAGTCACGGCGCTACAGGCGCTGCCCGCCAGAATGTTTAGTTCGCTGGAGTCGGTGGTGCTCAGCGTCACTCGCTTTAGCGCGGGTAATACCTGGAACGTGCTGCCGCAGAGTCTGGAGCTGGAGGGCACCGTCCGAACGCATAATGATGCTATCCGCGCAGCGATCCCGCAAAAAATCACCGCGCTGATCAACGGCATTGCGGCGGGCTATGGCGCGAGCGCCGAACTGGAGTGGATTGCCGGGCCGCCTGCGCTCATCAATACGCCGCGCTGGGCGGAGTTCGCCCTGCAGCAAGCGCAGGAGAGCGGCTACCGTACGCAGGTTGCCGCGCCGCAAATGGGAGGTGAAGATTTCGCTTTTTACCTGCATCAGGTTCCCGGCGTGTTTGTCAGTATCGGCAGCGCCAGCGATTTTGGTTTACATCATCCGGCTTTCGACCCTGATGAAAGCATTATCGGGCCTGCCGTCAACTATTTTAGCCAGCTGGCACCGCGCGCGCTGGCTGCGGTGGACCACGACAGACAATAAAAAGGAGAGCAAAATGACTATTTCCCTACCGGTTCCGCTGCTTGACCATGTGGTGATTAACGTGGCCGACCAGCTGGATGAGGCCAGCGCATTATACCGCCGCCTCGGCTTTCAGCTGTCCGAACGCGGTCACCATACGCTGGGCTCCAGTAATCATCTGGCGATATTCGGTGAAAACTATCTTGAGCTGCTGGGTTATGAGGCGGGACGCGGCGATAAGCGTAAAGACCTGTGGCAGGCGCCGCTGGGGCTTACCGGCCTGGTATGGAAAACCCAGGATGCTGACAGTGAATTTCGTCATTTGCAGCGCAGCGATCTCGACGGCGATCCGCCTGCCTCTTTTCAGCGCCCGGTAATTTTGCCGGATGGCGAACAGACTGAGGCGCGTTTTCGTACCGTTCGCCTGCGCCCGGAGCTGGTCCCCAACGGCCGCAGCTTTTTCTGTCAGCATGATACGCCGCAGGCGGTCTGGCAGCCGGCATGGCAGCGCCATCCCAACGGCGTGCAGGATATCAGCGAGTTTGCGATCGTCGCTCAGGATCCGGCTAGCGCGGCACAGGTCTATGGCCGGCTGTTCGGTGCTGATCGTATTCAGGCCAGTCATGAGGGAGCGCTGGTGATTAAGGCGGGTAAAGCCACCGTGCGTATTGCCAGCGCCGCTTATGCAGAAACGCGCTTTGGCGCTCTGCCCCGCGATTATGACGGTACGGCACGCATGGTGGCGCTCAGCCTGCAAACCGGTTCGCTGGAGAACGTTAAACAGAGTTTGCTGCAGGGTAACGTTGTCTTCCGTGAGCAGCCTGACGCGATCGTCGTCGCAGCCGACAGCGCCTTTAACCTGGCACTGCGTTTTCATCTCTGACCGCCGGGCGGCAAACCGCCGCCAGCTACCAGCTTATTTTTGTCAGCAGCGGCTGCTTCGTTGCTGACAGCCGCTACAAGCGCTGCCCGCCGCTGGCATCGATATATTGCCCGGTTATCCAGCCGCCGTTTTCGCTGGCAAGAAAGGCAACAACCTTTGCGATATCTTCAGGCTGCCCCACTCTGCCCAGCGCGATTTGCCTGGCGGTTTCCGCCGCGAGGTGTGCATCCTGCGCAGCGGGATTCATTGCCGTGGCGGTCGCGCCGGGGCGGACGCTGTTGATGGTGATCCGTCGTTCCCCTACCTGAGGTGCCAGCAGTAACGTGAGGGCATCCAGCGCGGCTTTGGTCGGCGCGTAAGCCGCCATCTGCGGCCAGGCGGAGCGGGTACCAATCGACGAGATATTGATAATGCGCCCTCCGTCGCGGATAACAGGCAGCAACTGCTGGATAAGAAACATCGGTGCAATCAGGTTGATATGCAGATAAACGCCAAACTCCGCTTCGCTGAGCGTCTCCAGCGGCTTCCTGCCGCCCTTTCCGGCATTGTTAACCAGAATATCAAGATGCGGCGTTAGTCGTTTTACGTTGTCAGCCAGCGCGGCAGCGGCGCCTGGCTGCGATAAATCCTGTTGCAGCACCCTGGCCTCACCGCCGGACTGACGAATCTCTTTTGCTAACAGCTCTGCGCTTTCAATCTGATGGTGGGTATGCAGCAACAGCCGCGCGCCAGCGGCCGCCAGCTGGCGGGCAATAGCGCGGCCAATACCGCCGCTGGCGCCGGTCACCAGCGCGGTTTTATTATTCAGCTCAGCCATGCTGAGCTTCCGGCATCGGCGCTTCCCAGCGCTGCTGCTGCTCAAGCGTCAGCGCCAGCTGGCGCAGCGACTGACGATCGACTTTATTGGTCGCCGCCCAGGGCAGTTCGGCAATAAACGCAATACGACGCGGGTGCTGATAGGCCGGCCCCTGGGCCAGCGCATGCTGCTTGAGCGCTTCGCGCGTGACGCTCTGCCCTTGTTGTAACACGACAAACGCCACCGGCACCTGGCTGCGCTCTTCGTCCGGCAGCGGCACCACGCAGGCCTGGCGCACCGACGGATGGGATTCGAGTATTTTTTCCACTTCACCGGGATAGATATTTTCTCCGGAGCAGACAAACATGTCATCGGCGCGGCCAACGAAGAAATAGAAGCCGTTTTCGTCACGGCGCATCACGTCGCCGCTGTAGTACCAGCCGTCCTGCAACACCTCTGCGCTTTTCTCCGCCAGGCGATGATAGCCCGGCGTCACCGCCGGGTTACGCATCATCAGCACCCCCTGATCGCCCTGCTGGCCGTCGGCAAACTTCACCTCGCCGGATTCCAGCGGGTAGCCGAGCGACAACGGTGGCGTCGGCAGGCCGTCAGGATGGGGGCCAAATACCGCCGGTCCCGCCTCGGTGGTGCCATAGCCGTGCGAAATAACCACGCCGGGAAAGGCGGCTTTAATTCGATTTAGCAGGCCAAGGGTAATCGGCGCCGAGCCAAGCATCACCTTGTGCAGCGCGCTGAAGTCATAGCGGTTGATGTGCGGATCGCGCAGCAGGCGGGCGAACATGGTCGGTACGGCGGTGACAATATTAATCCGGTAGTGTGACAGCGCCTGCAGGTAGCTTTCCATATTGAACGCTGGCAATACCACCAGCAGGCCATTAGCGGCAAATACCCTTTTGACCAAAAACAGTCCGTTCATATGAAACAGCGGCTGCGCCACGATATAGCGCGCCTGCGCCGCATCCGGCTCCACGCCGCCAAAACGGGTGGCATCCAACGCCCAGGATTGACCGGCATGAGTCAGTGGGACGCCTTTGGGACGCCCGGTGGAGCCGGAGGTATAAAGCATCATCGCCAGTTCATCGGCTGCCG
The DNA here is from genome assembly GCF_002006995.1 of Izhakiella australiensis. GTDB lineage: Bacteria > Pseudomonadota > Gammaproteobacteria > Enterobacterales > Enterobacteriaceae > Izhakiella > Izhakiella australiensis. The sequence goes on from NZ_MRUL01000002.1 coordinate 34,606, forward strand.
GCGTTACGCTGGTAAAAGCCTGCGGCTGGATCAGTGCGGCAAAACCCGTTGGTGACAGGTCATCAAAACTAATTACCGGCACCACGCCGTCGAGCAGCCGCGTGCGTTCATCATCAGCGAAGACCAGCTTGATTGCGGCGTTATCAATAAAATAATGCAGCGTATCTGCTGGCACTTTAATGTTTAGCGGCACCGCGACCAGTCCGGCGCGCATAATGCCGAAATAAGCGGCGATATATTCCGCCCGGTTAAGGGCGGCAATGGCAATGGCATCGCCGCGCTGATAGCCGCGCTCCAGCAGAAAATGGGCAACGCCTCCGGCTAATTCATCCATCTGCCGGTGACTATATTCCCTCGGCTGCTGCGGATCGCGCAGGTCGATAATGGCGACTCTTTCCTGCGGCAGCGAGCGATCGCTAAGATCGCCAAGATTGCGTACGGTGTGACTCATAATGGTAGGCTCCGACGTCAGCTCAGATGGAAATGACAGGCCACCTGTCGCTCTGAAGTTAACGATTTAAGTTGTGGGCGCTGCTGCTTACACAATGGCTGTGCATGGGGGCAGCGGGTATGAAATGCGCAACCCGCAGGCGGGTTCAGCGGGCTGGGCAGTTCCCCTTCCAGCAGGGTGTCGCTGTGGGGATGACGCGGGTCGGCAACCGGCGCTGCGGCCAGCAGCGCGCGGGTATAAGGGTGCGCAGGCGCCTGCCAGATCTCCGCGGTCGGGCCGGTTTCCACAATCCGACCGAGATACATCACCACCACCCGATGGGCGATGTATTCCACGACCGACAGATCGTGAGAAATAAACAGATAAGTTACCTGCGAACGCTGCTGGATATCGCGCATTAAGTTAATCACCTGCGCGCGCACCGACACGTCAAGCGCAGAAACCGGCTCATCGCAAATCACGATGTTGGGCTCCAGCGCCAGCGCGCGCGCAATACCGATGCGCTGGCGCTGACCGCCGGAAAACTCGTGGGGAAAGCGCGTCGCCGCAGACGCGGGCAAACCGACCTCTTCCAGCAGGTGGCTGACGCGCGCCTGAATCGCCGCTTTCGACCAGCCTGCTACTTGCAGCGGGCGAGCAATGCTGGTTCCGACGCGCTGGCGGGGATTCAGCGATCCTTGCGGATCCTGGAACATCATCTGTACCTGACGGCGAAAAGGCAGCAGCTGCTTTCCCTGTAGCGCCAGCACATCATCGCCGTTAAGCCGCAAATGTCCTTCGGCAGGCAGTAAGCGCATCAGCGCCTTGCCGAGGGTTGATTTACCGCAACCTGATTCGCCGACCAGCCCGACGGTTTCGCCGGTATTCAGTTGCAGGCTGACGTCGGAGACCGCCTGAACCCAGCCGCCTTTACTGGCATAGCGCACCGAGATATTTTCAGCATCAAGCAGTGTAGTCATAAGGTTCCTCCCCGCGCTGCGCTGGCGCGTTGACCAAACAGGCAGCGCCATGCTGCGGGCGCGGACTATGAATTTCGGGTATCTGTTCACTACAGGCCTGGCGCGCCAGCGGACAGCGGTTGCGAAAGGCGCAGCCGGAAGGTAAGGCATTGAGCGGCGGCACCCGTCCGGGAATTGCGTATAACCGCTCTCCTGGCTGACCGCTTTTCGGCGTTGAGCGCAGCAGGCCCTGGGTATAGGGATGAATGGGATTATCAAACAGCGCGAGCACGCTGGCCTGCTCTATAATCCGCCCGGCGTACATTACTGCCACCCGCTGCGCCATGGCAGCCACCACCCCGAGGTCGTGGGTAATCAGCAGCAGCGCCATACCGGTTTCGCGCTGAATATCGCGCAGCAGCTGGAGTATCTGCGCCTGAATGGTGACATCGAGGGCGGTGGTTGGCTCATCGGCAATCAGCACCCGCGGTTCACAGGCAATCGCCATGGCGATCATCACGCGCTGCGACATGCCGCCGGAGAGCTGGTGGGGATAATCGGTCATGCGCCGCGCCGCGTCGGGGATTTTTACCCGTGCCAGCAGCGCAATTGCCCGTTCGTGCGCCGCGTGACGGCTGATGCCCAGGTGAACCTGTAGCACCTCCATTAGCTGCGAGCCGATGGTTTTAACCGGGTTAAGGGCGCTCATTGCATCCTGAAATATCATTGCGATACGCTGTCCGCGCAGCTGCTGATACTGTCTGACGCTCAGCCGGGTCAGATCCTGATTATCAAAGCGGATGCTGCCATGAGTAATGCGCGCGCTGGCGGCGGGCAGCAGTCCCATAATGGCCAGCGCGGTCATTGACTTACCGCAGCCCGACTCACCCACCACAGCCAGCGTTTCGCCGGCGTCCAGATGAAACGTCAGCCGGTTGAGCGCGGTAATATTTTTCCCCGCGCTGCGCAGCGTAAGCGTCAGATCCTGTACGTCGAGTAAGCTCATCAGTCACGTCCTCGCAGCTTAGGATTGAGCGCATCGTTCAGGCCGTCGCCGACCAGATTGAGTGCCAGCACCGCCAGCATAATGGCTACCCCCGGCACCGCGCAGATATACCAGGACGAGCGGATTAAAGTACGCCCTTCACCAACCAGCCTGCCCCAGCTGGCGAGATTGGGATCGCCAAGGCCGAGAAACGACACCACGGATTCATACAAAATGGCGCCAGCGATGACCAGTGAAGCCAATACGATTACCGGCGGCAGCACATTGGGCATGATCTCTTTTATCACTATCTGATAATCCGCCATGCCGCTGGCGCGGCAGGCCTGCACAAACTCGCGGTCGCGCCAGGAGAGGAACTCCGCACGCGTCAGACGGGCAATTGGCTGCCAGGAGACCAGGCCGACGGCGATAATGATATTCACCATATGCGGCCCCAGCACCGAGACAACGGTCAGGACAAACACCACGTTTGGGATCACCTGAAACAGTTCGGCTACGCGCATCAGCGTTTCATCCACCCAGCCGCCAAACCAGGCGGCGGCAGCGCCAATGCTGACGCCAATCAGGGTAGCGGCGAGGCTTGCTGCCAGACCGATCAGCAGCGTGGCCCTGGCGCCGTGGACGATCAGCGCGGCGATGTCACGCCCAAGGGAGTCGGTGCCCAGGGGATAACGGGGGTCGGTAAACGGCCAGATTTCCGGCATCGCCACGATACGCAGCGGATTCTTCGGATAGAAATAGTCGGCGCTCAGCGCCATTGCCACCATCACGACAACGATAAGCGCGCCGCAGACCGCGCCGGGATGACGTAAAAACTGACGCAGCCAGCGCGGAAGTTGCCGCCGGGTACGACCGGCATAAGTGGTGATATCTTCACTCATGATGAACGCCTCACGCGCGGGTCAAGGTGCGCATAGGCAACATCGACGACGATATTGATCACTATCACCAACAGCGAGCTCAGCACCAGAATGCCGAGGATCAGCGGATAGTTACGGCTCATAACGCTATCAAACAGTACCTGACCAATTCCCGGCCAGCTGAATACCGCCTCGATCACGATGCTGCCGCCGAGTACCGTCCCCAGCTGCAATCCAAGCAGGGTCACTACCGGCAATAGCGCGTTGCGCAGCATATGGCGCAGCGTAACCCGCAGGCGACTAAGCCCTTTGGCCTGTGCGGTACGCACATAGTCCATCTGACCAACTTCCAGCATCGAGGCGCGCATGACGCGCGCATAGGTTGCGGCGTAAAACAGGCCGAGCGTGATGGCCGGCAGCGCCAGGTGATGCAGAATATCCAGCGCCTCGCCCCAGGGCGAGAGCGTCAGCCCGATGGTTTCCATACCGCCGACCGGGAACCAGCCCAGCTTCACCGAGAACAGAATAATCAGCATGATGCCGAGCCAGAAGCTGGGCGCGGCAAAGCAGATCACCGCCAGCGTGGAGATAAGCGAGTCCCAGAAGCTGTTAACCCGTACGGCCGCCAGAACCCCGGCGCTAACGCCAACCAGTACCGCCAGCGCAATGCTGGCCAGCATCAGGATCAGGGTGGCCGGTAAATGGGCGAGAATCACGTCCAGTACCGGCATGTTCTGGCGAAATGAAAATCCCAGATCTAACTTGCATACCGACCACAGATAGTTAAACAGCTGAGTAATGGCCGGCTGGTCGAGACCGTACAGGTGACGCAGGCGCGCGATCATCGCCGGATCGGTGACCTGCTGCTCTGCGGTCATAACGTCCAGCAGGCTGCCGGGCACCAGCTTCATCAGCGCGAAGTTAATCACAATCACGCCCGCCAGTAGCGGAATGCCCTGCAGCAGCCGGCGCAGGATCAATGTGTGCATCAGACTTACTCCGCCAGCCAGATATCGTTGAGTGCGGTGCCCTGCACGTTGGCATCGGTGGTGACGTTACGTACGTTTTTACGTGCCAGGGTATAGGATTGCATCTCGATTAGCGGCACGATCGGCACGTCGGTGCTGGCCAGGCGTGCAAACTGATGCACCAGCTCTTTACGCTTAGCCTCATCGGTTTCCACGGTCATTGCCGCTACCAGCTTATCCATTTCGGCACTCTGGTAGCCGGTTGCATTGCGAAAAGCGCCGCCCTTGACGATGCCGTCGGAGGTAAAAAACTGCGTTACCGTTGGCACGGGCTCAATCGGTGCGGTGAAGTTAGAGATGGCAATATCGAAGTTGTAATCGCTGTAAATGCGCTTCAGCGCCGTGGCGCGATCGACGGCGTCCAGATTGACGGCGATCCCGACGTCCTCCAGCGCTTGCTTCAGGTACTGGCCCAGCTTAGCGTTCTCTTCAAACCAGGCGGCCGCCAGCAGATTAACCGTAAAGCGCTTACCGTCTTTTTCCGTTAAGCCGGCGCTATCAAGCAGCTGTTTGGCTTTATCGGGATCGAAAGCATAGGTTGGGACATCCGGGGTGAAAAACAGCGAGTTGCTACTGAATATCGGCGAAATGGCGGGTTTGCCGCGGCCAAAATAGATGGTGTTAAGGATAAAGTCGCGATCGATAGCGTGCAGGATCGCCTGACGGACTTCGCGGCGTTTAACCTGTTCGCGGCGCTGATTAAATTCAATCGTCACCGTCCAGGCCGAGTTCTCGTAGCCGCGGGTATCCAGTACGATATTGCCGCTTTTTACCAGCCGGTCGACATCGCGCGCCGGTACCGGATTGGAATAGCCGACTTGCAGCTCTCCGGTTTCCAGTGCGGCAGTGCGCGAGGCGGCATCGCCCCACCAGCGAACGATCAGCTTATTAAGATAGGGCTGACACGCGCCCCAGTATTTTTCATTCCTCTGGTATTCAACATAGCTGCCGCGTACCCAATTGCCGTATTTCCACGGCCCGGTACCGACCGGCCGGTTATTCAGCGGATTGGTAATAATTGGCTGCCCCTGATACAGGTGTTTTGGCAATACCAGCTGATACTGACCGGCGAGGGTGGATTTAAGAAAAAACGCCGGTACCGGCACCGAGAAGGTCAGCTTTACCGTATGCGGGTCGATTGCTTCCGCCTTTTCCAGCGCTTTTAAGGCAATACCGGCAGAGATCGCTTTCCAGTGCTCAATTGCGTTGAACACCACGTCATCAGCGGTAAAGGGTTTGCCATCATGCCAGCTGACATTTTTACGTAGCCTGATGGTATAGCTTTTAAAGTCGGCGGCCGGGGTCACTTCCTCGGCCAGCGCTGGCTGAAATACCAGCTGCTCATCAAGCTTCAGCAGACGTTCCAGAATTTTTGTCGAGGTCTGAAAAGGCGCAGAACCGCCGCCACCGGGAACGTAGAGCGACTGCGGCTCCAGCCCGCCCCAGGAGATAACCAGGGTACCGCCGCGCTTTGGCGCCGCAGTGCCTGTTTCCGTCGCAGCCAGCGCGCTGCCAAGCAGGTTAAAACCGCCTACCTTTGCGGCAACGCCTAACGCAGCGCCGCCTGCCGCCAGCGTAATCAGCTGGCGTCGTTTTTTATTGATCGTCATGATTTCTTCTCTGGTGTGTTCAACAGCGTGGCGTAGCTGGCGCGGCCAATGGCTACCAGCTGTCCGCTGTGGTTAAAAACATCAACGTCGGCGACGCCCACGCTGCGGCCTGCCCGTCTGACGCGGGCGATGACCTGAAGATCGGTATTGATAGCCGGACGTAGATAATCGACGCGAAAGTTAATCGTTGGCAGTCCCTGCCCCAGCAGCATGCCGAGAGCGAAATCACCCACGGTGTCGATAACCGATGCCAGTGGCCCGCCGTGCCACTGCCCGCTACCGGCTTTACGCTCAAACTCCGGGCGCATCGGCACTTCAACGTCAAGGGTCTGCGCCTCATAATCAATGGCGACAACCCGCAGGTTTAGCCAGTTGATAAACGGTGAGGCGGCGAATATAGCGGCTAAATCGTCTTTATTGAGAACCTTGCTCATGCCACGATCACCTTGCCGATCACCTGGCGCTGCTCCAGCGACGCCAGCGCCTGTGCGCCCTGCTCCAGCGGCCATTGGCGGTCAATGACCACTTTAAGATCGCCCTTTTCAATCGCCGCCAGCAGCGCGGTCAAATCGTCGCGCTCCCAGCCGTTGGAGCCAAGGATTTGTAGCTCGTAGGTCCAGATGTAGCGCAGATCTTCCGGCGGCGCGAAGCCCGCCGTCGCGCCGCAGGTCAGCACGCGTCCGCCAATGCGCAGCACCTTCAGCGACTTCACCCAGCTGTCGCCGCCGGTAAAGTTGACCACAACGTCAACCCCGCCCGGCTCTGCGCTACCGCGGCGGCGGGCAGGTTTGCCATAGCGCTGCCAGATGGCTTTAGTAAAATCTTCCTGCTGGTAGAGAATCGTTTCATCAGCGCCCAGTTCGCGCAGCCGCTGTGCCTTTTCTTCGCTGCCGGCACAGGCAATGACCGTCGCGCCGGACAGCTTCGCCAGCTGCACGCAGCAAACGCCAACGCCACCGCTGGCGCCGAGGATCAGCACCTTTTCCCCTGGCTGAATGCGTCCGATACGCTGCATCATGCGCCAGGCGGTACCGTAAGCCACCGGCAGCGCCGCCGCTTCGGCGAAGCTGACGCTGTCCGGCAGTCGGATCAGCTGATGTTCGGCAACCCGGCAGCGTTCCGCCAGGCCACCGTGGGTGGTTTCACCCACCAGGCCGCCGTCAATGCGGTTAATCGGATCGACGACAACCCGATCTCCCGGCTGCCACGCCGTAACCGCGCTGCCGACCGCAATAATTTCGCCGGCAACGTCAAGGCCGATAATAATTGGAAACGGTAAGTTGATGCCGGGCATGCCGCGGCGCGTGAAAATATCGTGATAATTTAGCGAAGCGGCTTTGACGGCGATAATCACCTCGTGGGCGGCAGGTTCGGGATCGGGAAAGTTTGCTTCGAATATGAACTTATCGTTGTCACCATGTTGATGTAAAACCAGCGCTTTCATTCATTCCCCAGTATTAATTTTCAGTCACCGGGAGCCCGTCAGCCAGACGCGCAGGCGCTGCGACAGGCCCGGTTATGATTAAAAAGATGTGCAATAACAGGATCTTTTCTAGCACTTAAGCCGGCGGGAATGAAAATGACAAAAATGGCTTTACTTAGCTTATAAATAGCAAAGGTTGTGTTTTGCGGATAACGGCGGATTAATCGCTATTTAACGGCGATATTCAGTTCAGATGAGTGAAAAACGCAGAAGAAATTACCTTCAGCCGCAGGCCATTTTTTATCGCTTTTGCGCACGAAATACGGCATCGCCGGCTCACTCTTCCGGCATTAGCGGGTTGACCTGCCTGAAATGATGCAAAGGCCGCTTATTTTTGTGAGCAGCAAACGATGTAGTTCAGGCGGCGGCTGTTGCGGCGAAAAAAGCGAAACATCGCGATAAAGCGCTGGCGGTTAGCGCGGGTGCGCAAGCCGTTGTAGATAATCTTCAGCGCGCGCAGTCCGCCTTCATCTTTGATCAATCCGCCCGGCGACATCAGCGACATTTTTCCGTACTGGCTGTATACCTTGTGGAAGCCGCAGTGAAGAAACAGCTGTTCCCATCCGGGTTTAGTCATCGGGCTGACGTTGGACTTGACCACCTGCTCTAACTGGGCGTGTCGACTTTCTTGCAGCTCGCTGCCAGTGTACATAATATCGTGGGTCAGAAGATGGCCTCCGCGTTTTAACACGCGATAGTATTCGCCTGCCAGTTTCACTTTGGCTTTATCCACGTACATTGTCAGCATTGCCTCATTAATCACGATGTCAAAGCTTTCATCACTGAATGGCAGCTTGCTGGCATTGGCTTCAGAAATATGGATTTTATCTTCCAGCCCGGCAGCGGCGACGTTTTGCCGCGCCGCATCCAGTGCTTTTTTATCCATATCAACGGCAAAGACCGTACAGCCAAAACGCTGCGCCAGCGCAATCGACGTCGTCCCCATGTTGCAGGCAATCTCCAGCACTTTGGTTTCCGGCGTCAGCCGTACCTGACTGAGTAACCACTCGGTGGCCTCGATCCCCCCGGGGCGCAAGCGGGTTTTTCCAAGACTGGCTAAAAAGGTATGTCCGGCTTTCTCACTGCTGTGCATAGCATCACCCTGGGGTTAGCGTTAACGCGGCTATCTCCGGTCAGCGTCGGCGGCAAAAAAATCAAGATTGAAGTAGGTATCATCAGTCAGCAGCTCAATGCGATGCCAGTACTGTGGCGGGCTGATGGCAAAACACCCGGCCTTGATAACCACTTCGCGTTCCGCTGCCTGCGCCTGCTCATCGGCAAAACCAACATATTTCACCGCGCCGCGCATTACAGAAAGCCGCGCGTATACGCCTTGTTTGGTATTGTGGCGATTAAGTAGCGCCTGCGGAACGGTGGTTTTGTCCCAGAATGGCGTTGCGCGCGTATGGCGAAAATGTTGTGGAATAGTCATGGTGTCTGTCTCCTTAATGGAAGCTGCACAAAATGTAGGCTGATTTACAGATTGGTGTTACCAGCCGCAGACGTTGGTTTCTTCATCTGATTCATAACCACGAACGATATTAATTAATTCTTTGACCGCATCGGCAGCGATGGTTGGCTCCTGCAAAGCCGTCAGGCTGGAAAAATCCATGTCGACCGACACGCCGTTATTGTTATTAGTTACGGTCAGCATAAAAGCATCTCCGTCTCTGCCTGCTTCAGATAGCTGATTGAGTAGTCCGGCAACTTCCTGTGCAGCAACCGCAGGGACATAAAGTGACATCGGTTTAAGATAGCGTTTTTCTCTTTTCTCACCGTTGTTGCCACTGACGATAGCCAGAGAATAGCCGGCGTTTTCATTGGTCATGATCCTGTCCTCATCCTTGCATCAGAATTTTTGGGTCTACATAAAAATCAACGCTGAACAGCGTATCGTCGCTCAAGGCTGCAATCCGGTGCCACTTTTCCGCGGGAAATACGCCAAACTGCCCGGCTTCTATTGTCAGCGTTTCAACCGGCGCCTCGCTGGTTTCATCGGCATAGCCATAATATTTTATCGCGCCCTGTAGTACGCTCAGGCGCGGGAAAACCCCCTGCCGCGTGCCAGCATCAAGATGACGTCGCCAGATTGAGGCAGGCGCAGTTTCTTTGGTCCATAAAGGCGTTGAGCGCGTGTGGATATAATCGGCAGGAATCAAAATCCGTTGCATATAATTCTCTCCTTTTATTTTTACCGTTCTGAACGAGGCTACTCAGTCAAAACGATGCAATAAGATGCATATGATATACCTGTTTTTGAGTTTGTGAATCCTTTTTATAAAAACCACGGCCAGCGCAGGCGACGCTGCGCGAAGCCTTATGTTTTAAACGCCAAACCGGCTATTAGCAGCCCGTTCGCCACTACCGGCAATAAATATATCCATTAATGCAACGCGTCACCGTTTTGCCGACAAATACAGCGTATGTCGCGATGATTACCGTAACCGGCAGTTCGGTGGGCGCCTGACGCAATTCACCGCACTTTATCTGGAGGAAACGCACACAGATGTAAAGATTTTTTTACACATGTTCATCGCCGCCTGCGCTTCTCTGCTCAGCAGAATGGCCATGCTGGTTATCAGGTTTGTTGAGTAAGCCATTTTTTCAGCATAGGGACCGCATTACCCCGGTTATTAACCTGATGATCGTTGGTTTCTCGCAGCCGGAAAAGATGAAGACGCTAACGGGGGCGCTGGAAAAAATTAGCACCTGGAAAACAGAGAGGGAAAAGTCTCACTGGTCTGGTTTCGCGCTTCTCACCAGGTTACAATTAAACGTATAATATTTTTCTGATGCTGCCCGTTCGGTTGGTATAAAACTAAGACAAAAAATGATGTTTTTTATGTTTATGATTTTATTGATTAAAGCTAATTTAGCGAGTTTAATGAAAGCGTAGGTATCGGCTAAGATAGCACTTTTAAAGTGAATCGTTACCTGGCGTTATTTTATGTTGTTAAATAATTTCTAAATAAAATGCAATTAACTATATAAATCTATTCATTATCGACCTTCTTATTTTCTTCATTGCTGGTTGATAAGCTTTTCCTTATCTTTGGGTAAAACGTTACAATGAAAAAAAATGTAAAGTATGTTTTCTTTTTTGAAAGCTCTAAGAATATTGGCGGTCAGGAGTGGCAGCTGCTGCAGCAGATGGAATCGCTCAATAAAAGTGGCTTTACAACCCTTTTGTTCTGTAAAGCAGACAGCAGGATCGATAGTGAAGCGCGCTTACGCCAGCTGGCTATTATTAATGCCCCTTTTCGTAACAGCTGCCATCCCTCGACCATTGCGATTATCCGCAAGGCGATAAAACAGTATCGCCCTGCCGCCTGCATCTGCCACAGCGGCCATGACGCCAACAATTTGTCCATCGCGACAATGCTGATGGCGAACAGACCCAAACTTATCCGTTCGCGTACCTACTACACGGCAAGAAAAGCCAGCCTGATTAATCGTCTGCTTCCGCTTGACCTGGTGATGGTTCCCAGCCGTTTTATGAGCGAAAAGCTGCATGACCACTTCCCAGGCAAAAAAATGCAGGTGGTTTATCCCGGTATCGCGTTCAGCAAATTGGATCAGGAGCAGCATCTGCCCCTCGACGCCGGGCTTGATGACTGGCTAAAGCACCATGCAGGCGACGTTATTGTTCAGTTAGGCATGTTGCGCGAAGAAAAAGGCCATCGAATCATCCTTGATGCGCTCAAAGAGCTGGTCAAAAAGCGGCCGGGTGTACGCTACGTGATAGCCGGCAGTGGCAATGAAGCGCCGCTGCGTGAATATATTGCCGCCAATGGGTTGCAGCCGAATGTGTGGATCGGCGAGCTTTCCTCCGTCGCCGCCCTGCTAATGCGCGCCAGCATCGTTGTGATGCCTTCGAAAAAAGAACCGCTCGGCATGGCGCAGATTGAAGCATTAGGCTTGGCTGTCCCGGTAATTATCAGTAATCAGGGCGGATTACCGGAAACCGTGACTGATGGCGTTAGCGGAATAATTGTCACCACTGACACAGCCGAAGCCTGGTCACAGGCAATTGATTTTGCCCTCTCACAGCCGGCGTTGATGAGAGAGTATGCGCTGGCGGGCCAGAAAGATGTCAGAGCGCGCTTTAGCTGCCAGACGAATACCGAGGCGCTAATTGATATCATCACTCAGCGCCATACATCATCCCGTTGCTGCCAGCAGTGTCATAAAAAGCGTGAGTGGTACAGTTCGGATCACAGATACTGTGAAGAATGTTTTCATCAGCATATCCGCGCGCTCCGGGACAGTAGCAAAATGTAGTATCCCGGTTTAGCTGAGCGGCCCGGGAGAATAGACGATAGCTAACCGACAGGCGGCAAAGGATGCCAGACAACGCTGCTAATACAGGCTTCATACCATTGAAGGCATCAGATCATGCTATGTATATTAATACGAAAGTTATTAATGTCGCTCTCTGTTATCTTCCCTCTGCTTCTGCCATCGGCATAATGCAACCCGGCATAGCCTTCTGCTATAGCCGGCAATCTAAAACGCGCCATGAATGTATTAGCCCGCTGAATTTCCGGTCGGCTCTGGCGACTTCGGCTGGCTTCACTGAGTAATGGCGTTAAAAACCGGTCAAGTGTCGAAATAGAATGCTCAAATACATCAACACCGCCCTGCTCAAGATTCAGCACGACGCCATAGTTATGCACCAGACATGGAGATAATGACCACTGTTGCCATGACGGATGTATATCATACTTTCTTAAGCTATTTTTTACCGTTTCGCCGATACTTTCTCCCCCCATAAGCCATACACCGCCGGAAAGGGTGGATATCAGTCCACTCCCCCTGGGCGCGTCTAATTTTGCAAGAATGGTGGCTACAGCGTCATCGATAAGTGAGGAGATATTATGGTCAAAGTGAACAACTGCGCCTGCTGTGTTCGCAGGGTTATAGAGCGTCATGATAATACAGGTCTGCGCGTTCAGTGAATAAAGATAGTTATCATCAAGCCGGGCGTTAAAAGCTGATAAAATCCCCTCGCCAGGCAGCGCCCCTCTGAGATAATCAGGTAGTATCCTGCTGGGAAAAGCATCCTCCAGACGATCCATCGTGCCCAGAAATTTGCTTTCCGGTTGAATCTCTTTGCCTTCAGTAAGCAGAGGCGTAGCAGGTAAAATAGCGGGCTTTATTGTTGGCATCAAATACCTCTATTCGGTTAACGAAAATCTGATAATCAGCGAACTGGTAATTAAGCGTTAATCTCTCAGCGGAAAATAATCCGGCGACATTTTTAACTGTGGCCGGATTTACACCCAGAGAAAATTAATATTCTAATGATGAGGTTGAGATTTCTATTCCTGCACGGATATAACCCGCCGTTCAGAGGAAAGAACTATTCCTCGTTGGTTAATAAGAATTTTACCGGACCGATGACCTCAGAAAATAAGTTATCGATTCTATCCAGGAGGCCTGTAAGTTCATTTATTGTTTTCTCCTTACTCTGCGAGTACAATTCTTCATTACTCGATTTTTCATAAGTCGATGCAACCGGTTTCGGAGTTGCCCAGTCTTTAAACTTAGTACCTGAAACAGGCGTATTTAAAATATCAAAGGCCTGAATTTTTTGTGCATCAGTGACTAATTGGGAATAAGCAATCCCGGTCAAACCCGTAACAACGCGTCGGGTTTCCTGAAATCCGTTTACATTCAGGTCATCATAATACTTGTCACTGTTAAATGAAGTGATATTGCCACGAAGACTATCTTTGTTTGACAATGCACTAATTGAGTCACCCAGAGCGATTTCTTCCCCGCTGAGAAGTTTTAATTCACCATCGAAGGCGCGGAATTTTTTAGCCTCAATATAATGTAGGTTATCAGCTATTTTGTTATCACCAATGAATATATCGAAATAGAGCTCTGAGGGTTTCCTTTGAGTTTGAATATTTTCGATGCTTGAAAAACAACTCAGGTAGGATAATACTCTATCAATTGAGTCCTTGTCAGAGGTAACATTATCTTTCATCGGGATATCAATCTGGAAAAAACGCTGTTTTCCTTGTGATATAGTTAAGGAGAGATAGTCCTGCATCTGAACGCTAGCCGTGACATTAATCTTATTCTCATGGCTGTTTTTATTATAATCGGCTATTTCTCTTCCCAGCTCTTTAAATGCAGTAAATCTGTCGTCCGGACTTGCATAACTATCATGCAAATTAATGCGTCTGGAAGTAAATGTATGCATCAAACTATTTTTAAGATCATTTGCAGCTAAACCGGGTGAAAGCCAGCATAAAAAGCGATGCATCATCACTGCTATTGGCTTTGGTAATGTTTGTTTTGCCCATTCATCGACTTTTCCGCCAACTGCATTGCTATTGGAAGAGTCTAAATGCGTTATCGTAACCGGATTCAGACCGGAGTAACGGATATCTGAATTGATAGTGCTCATACTTCGCCTTGTACTAATATCATCATAAAACTTACTTTTGCCTGGTGATTCAACTTACCTGCACCTACGCTCAGACGCCGCAGTATCTCCGGGGTAAACGAAAACTGCCGAATGTAGAAGGTAACTGAACATCGCGACAATATCACACTCATCAAACAGCCACATCACGCAGCACGAGATTATCTTATGATAAAAACCTAAATTTCATTTGAATCAGCGATGCTGAAGCGGCGTAGTGCTGCGGCTTGTGCAGAGAGCAATGGGACAATTCGCACTAAAGGCAGGAATAATGCACGATAAGCATGGAATCATCTTTCCTGATAGCATCATGAAAATATAAGGTTTTCTTCCGTTTTTTTATATGTAAGCCGATGGCGCTTCTTTGTAGTATTTGTGGTTTGTAAGTGAGTGCTTAACCATTTTAACCAGAGATAAGAAAAACTGAGGTGTTATTTCATGATAATAAATAAAAAGCTTAGCATTGCCGTCGCAGATGCTTATCCTCTTATTACCAGTGCTATGATTAACGAGATAAGTAAAGTCAGTCGTCTTTCACCTGTTTTCTTTGCAAATACAGGCGAAGAGCTAGTGAAAAAAGTTAGCGAAAATAATAAATCATTAGATGTATTGCTGACTGATTATAATTTTTCACTTGGTGGTAATGACGATGGTTATCGCCTGATTAAAAAGATATGTGACAGCGGGAAAGTTAAAAATATATTTATTTTCAGCGATATGAAAGATACGCTTACCCTTAATCAGCTGATGGGCTTGCCTCTGGCAGGAATTATCAGTAAGCGGGACGATCTTCAGTTAGCGCTTAAAACAATTGCTAATCAATGTTCATCGATATACAAAAAAAATACATGTTATCTCTCTCCCGCCATTCAGGATGTCTTTAGCAACCTAAAAATGAACGCTGCGCCAACATCATTAACCCCTCGCGAGTTTGAGGTTATAAAACTCTACGCAGAGGGGATGCGCCTGAAAGAAATTGCTTCACGCCTCAAGCGCTCAGTCGGGACCGTTGCAGTTCATAAGTATAACGCGATGAAAAAAATGAATTTCAGTAGCAATGCACAGCTGATTGACTTCGCGCGTCAGGCTGGCATTTATTGCCTGTAATTAATAGTATGCTTTTATTAATGTCATGCCAGCTGCTACTCACAGTCTGGCATGAAGCATTTTCACCACTCTTTGACTAGTTCCTGGTCTTCATCAGGGCTAAAGGTGAATGTCATAAAATCATTCATCACTATCTGAAACATCAGCTTCTGAAGTATCTCCTTGTTTTTATCTTCTTCAGGAACAGGCTTAGTCGTTGGTTGTTCCTTATCTTTTTTCTGAAGCATGCGCTGCTCTATTGAGATAACATCTTCTTTATTGCTGCTATTTTTTGTGGCACTCATACTGAGATGATTGTTAATGAGCATAGTTAAAACTCCGAATCAATTCCTCAAAAACTCTTTATCCGTTTGATAGAGAGCGTCAATCGTAGAGGAAAGAATTTTTGTCAGGTTGTTAAATATAGTGTTTGCTTGGGAGAATTTCTGACTCATTATTTGCGTATCACTTTCGACAGTACTATTAGCACTGTTAATGCTGTTTTGCCATTCATTAAATCGTGCCATTGATAACGTTACCTCTCCGTCTTTATTTACATCACCCATTTTTTTAAGGGCTTCCATCATCGTATCAATTGGCCCGGTTTTAGCAAGAAAAGTATATTTACCGTCCACTATTTTATAATCAATTCCCAACTGTTTCTTCCAGTATTCTGCCGTTTCTTTACCTTTTTCGTCGGCAGGAAATTGCAACAATGCCTGACCAGACTTCTCCCATTTTTCCTTAAAATCTTTCAGTTTCTTATAAAGACCTTTCAGATCCACTTTAACGTCATCTTTCCCGGGCGTAGTGAATCCTGACATCTCCGTTTTAAGTTTATTAAAATCACTCATGAAATCCTGATACTTTCCAGTGGCTTTACTATAACAATCCATATAATTTTCTTGTAAATACGTCAGATTATCAGACAAGTACTCATAGATTTCCCAGCTGCTTTGTGGATTTTTCTCTTCTCTTGCTTTTATAATGCCTGATAAGGCTTCTCCAAGTGCTTTTTCGGCTGGCTCAGCGTCAATGATATTGCCTTCATCATCTGGCTGAATTGATTTTAGATCATCAAGATGATCAAAAAGTTTATTATTTAGCAATACCATTTCGCTTTCATATTGACCTTCCCGCTGTTCAGCAGACGCATTTTTATCATATTCTACTGGCGATGGAACAGATATGGCCGTTGACGTAACTGGATAAGAAACAATCATAAATTCATCCTTTATTAACTTACATTTATTAATGATTAATATTATGCTTAAAACCCTGCCCGGTAACTTGCAAAAACTGCCTGTAAAAGCGAATGGTGATAAACAAAGTATCAGATTTTATATTTCTGATAATATGAAATTATTTTTTCAACATACTGCTGCGTCTCGCGATAAGGTGGAACACGGTTATTGTAGCGATCTACGGCGCCAGGACCTGCATTGTAAGCGGCTAAAACTAATTCCAGATCGTTATTATAGCGTTCAGCCAGTAGCGCAATAAAATAGACGCCAAGTTGAATATTCTTTTCGGGATCGTGCAGATCGTAACGTCCATCGGCCTCCCCCAGCTTAGTAATCAGCCACTTAGCCGTTTCAGGCATGATTTGCATCAGCCCCATTGCCCCAACGGATGACTTTGCTTTAGGGTCGAAGCCCGACTCTACGCTGATAACCGCTTTAATCAGCGCCGGATTCACCTTGTAACGGTTTGCATAGTTATTGATAATGCCGTCCCAGCGATCTCTCTGTCGACGTTGTCTGGCACTGGCCGGCAATACTGCACGCTGTCCGCTGTTTTTTTGAGGAACCTCAATACTGCCGGCCTTTTGGTAATACTGCAGCTGATTTCTGATAGCCGACGGTAGCGTCAGGCTGGCCGCGCATTTTTTAAATCCGCGATGGCGCGGTTTATCCGCCATTTGCGTAATGCCATTTGCATCAGTGAAGCACCATGTTGCTGCGCTTACTGCAAAAGTCGTTAGTAAACCTGAACCAAGTATGACGACAGCGATAACTCGTCGGCGTGTTTTTTTAGATAAAACATCATATCCGCTAGCTGACTGAATCATCTTTGTTTTCTTTGTTTTCTTTGTTTTCATGCTGACTCTCATCACTGTCAGGATGCTCAGCGCCCTCGCTTTCCTGTTCAGCGGACGCCTCATCATTTTCCTGCCAGTGCTGTTCGACCTGTGCCAGCCATATCAGTATTTTCATTATTTCCATGATGTTGTCAGGATCAACAAACTGGTATTGCTTTGCCGTTTTAAATATACGCCGGGCTAACGGAATATTTCTTATCACAGGGATAGCGTGTTTTTCAGCGTAGCGGATAACCGTCACTGCTCTGGCATTCTGCTCAACCAGTGAAACAAAAGGTAAATGGCAGATCTCATCATTAAAATAGATCCCGATAGCAATATGCGTCGGGTTTGCCAAAATAAACTTTGAGCCTTTTATATCTGCTTTAGTTTGTTCAGACAGCAGTTCCTGATGCGCCTTTTTACGATGACGCTTTATTTCCGGATTACCTTCCATGTTTTTATATTCTTGTTTTACTTCATGGCGACTCATCATCAGTTCTTTGATGTACATGAAAAACTCAGCGAGAGCGTCAATCGCGACGACGAACAAAACGGGTAACAGCATGTAAAAAAACAAAACTGGCAACAGCGCACGCCATTTAACAATGTATTGTTCCAAATCATAATGAGGAAAGGCAAAAATTTCTGCTTTATGGACCTGGGTGAAAAGTACCGCGCCCGCCAGGGAGCCCGTCAGATATAAAATAGCCTTAATTGCTTCTTTCAATGTTCGGATACTGACTATTTTCTTCAGACCGGCAACGGGATTCAGCTTACTGAAATCAATGCGGATGGTTTCTGTGGCCAGATGAAATCTAGTCTGCATTAATGTCGGCAGGATAGTGATCGCTAACGATACCCCAACGATGCCCGCGATTAACTTGAAAAATGTCACCGCCATCATCCGGATGTAATCTCCCAGCGGCATGGCAAGCCCGTCCTGGTTGAATAAATCGAAGGTGAACATCAGGTCACTGCGATTGATGGTTGAAAAGACAAAACCCGCTACGCCGATGATGATAAGCCAGCTAACCAGCTCGCGGCTTATAAAAATTTGCCCTTTTTTCGCCGCATCCTTCTTTTTCTTTGCGGTAGGTTTTTCAGTTTTTTGCTCCATCAGGGTTGCAACCTACCGGATAACAACGATAAAAGATCCTGCCCTGAAAGCTGAGGAGCGATAATCTGCGTAAGATAAATAAGCAATACGCTACAGGCAATAAAGCTTTTGATGCTTAACGCCACTGAAAATGCGTTCAGCTGTGGTGCAAAGCGTGACAAAATGCCCGTTGCGCTTTCAACCAGAAATAACGATACCAGTACCGGCCCGACTAAAATCACAGCTTTTAGCAACATCTCATTAATTAACGATGCGAGTCTGATGAAGGTTTCTTTGTTGGTATTGATAGGCATATCAAGCGGGTACAGGATGTAACTCTGGTATAAGACTTTAACCAGAGTAACCATGCCGCCGCTAAGCATAAAAATAGCGCTGTAAAACACGTTCATAAAGTTGGCCATCACCGAGGTTTCAACACCGATGCCCGGGTTCATCGTGCTACTGATAGTTGCCCCACGCTGGTTATCAATAATTTCTCCAATGGCCAGGGCGGCCCAGAAAGGTAATGCCAGGCAGCACCCGCACAGCAAACCGATGATCAGTTCTTTCACAATGATAGGGATAGCTGACTCAAAATTAAGTTCAGTGATATCCTGACTAATGATCGGGTACAGGCCCAGCACGATCAGACATATGATGACATTTTTAACAATCATCCCCCCCATTAACTGATTGTTAAACCAGGGAAGAAATATGAATGTCGGCAATATCCGGGCCATACCAATAATGATAAGCAGAATAACCTGATTAAACTCGCTATAAATACCCATCAGTCAAATCCTGTTCAGGGTACCCTGAACGCCATATTAAATACTTCTAAAGAAAATCCCTTTAGGCTGGAGATAAACCAGGAGGAGGTAAAAAACAGGCAGCAACAAACGGCGAGTAATTTAATGCCAAATGGTAAAGTCTGTTCCTGAATATGCGTCACGCCCTGAATGAGAGCGACGGTCAATCCTACTACCGTGGCCACAATAACGGGCACAGCTGAAAGCTGAAGAATAAGATATAGCGCTTTGTTTCCAAGGTAAAAAATGTTATCCATGCTGTTATCCTACCGTTTTCCACAAAGAGGAGTACTGCATAACCATTCCGGTGGCCACCTTCGTCCAGCCATCAACGGCCACAAAGAGTATGAGTTTTATCGGTAATGATACCGTTACGGGACTCATCATCATCATACCTAATGCCAACAGTATATTTGACACTAAAAGGTCAACCACGATAAAAGGCAGGTAGATATAGAAACCTAAAATAAAAGCGCTCTTTATCTCACTTAATGCATAGCTTACCAGCAATGAAAAAATAGAGGAGTTTTCAACTGTTGGCGCATTTTTTTTAACATCATTTTTATTAATGGCATTCCGTTGGTTATAAATATCATTGAAAAACGTTAAAAGTTTTTTGTCTGAAAACTGGTAGAGGTAATTTTTATAATCAATAAGTCCGTTGTTTACAAAACCCTCAACGGATTCAACGCTGTTAAAATTTACGCCTTCTTCGCGGTAGTAATCATAGCCCTTGTTTGCAATTGGCATCATAATAAATGCAGTTAGCATTAAGGCAATGCCGTTCAGCGTCATGGTTGAAGGAACCTGCTGCAAGCCGATCGCATTTCTGATAAGGGAGAAAACAATTGAAAATTTAATAAAACAGGTTCCGCCCGCGATAATAAACGGCAGCAGCGTTGCCAGCCCTAACATTGCTATCAGGGATATATCATTCATTTGCCACATTTTTACTTATTCGCTCGCTGGCGCACCCTGCACATGAGTAATTTCTACGGCGAACTGGTCATCCAGTAATACCATCTCACCTGTCGCAACACGCTTATTTTGCACTACCAAAAAAACCTGACGGGTCTCAGGCCGACTTTTAGCCAGTGTAATAACGTCACCGACGGTTATCTGATTTAATTGTCCGATTGTCAGCATTTTTTCACCGGCGATAAAATCAACTTTTACTTCTATATTTTCGAGAGGATAATCCTCGCAAAAGGCGTTTTCTTCAGCTTCGCCTTCCATTTTATTAATATCATAGCCAGTTTGTTCTATATGCATATCATCACCTTCTAATCGGAGCTTATAAATTTCTTGTTGACCAATGCGAGCCACTTCTCTGATGCATTGCATTAATAAAACATCGCCCGCTTTTAATCGTGATAACTCTTTTTTAGCCAGCAGGGTGTAACCCAGCTGCAACTCCAGCTTCAGCGGTAATGCCCGCCACTTTTCCGCTGCAGCTGGTTTGCGATAAGTGGGCAATGTCAGGTCTGAAAGCTGATACCACGCCAAATGTAAGCCCTGTGCAAAGCTTACCAGTTCGTTGGCAATCTCTGCGCCAGTAACCGTCGCCACATAGCTAATCTGCTTAAGTTCGCCATTAACAAAAGGACCGGCGTGGTTATTCTGAGAAAAAAATCCAACGGCCAGCTGCGCCAGTAATCCTTCATCTATCAATTGCTGTGGAAAAACGTCGGCGGTCAGCTGACAGGCCTCTAGTAATGCTTCACCGGTACAGTAAACAGTAAGGTTGCGGTCATCTCCCCTCGCTGCCAGACAGATATAACGCCGTGCAGCTTCTGGCTGTATAAAAGCGATGGGGACATTTTGCAGACAACTGTACTGGATGACTGCCTGTTTTTTAACGCTAACATTCCGCAGCGGTAAAGGTTGCATCAGCTGTCCTCTTCATCAGCAAAATAGTCCCCACGACTGCGTCCCTGATGTTGCTGCTCACTGGCCATTTTCGCCGGCGTGATAACGACGCCTTCCTGTGGTCTATGCAGCTCAAGCATCTGCCTGACATCGTTACTGGAAGGCATTACCGAATAAACAGCGTTGTTACCGTGGCTGGCATGGGTAATAACCACCCGGGCGGAATGCTCAAGGTGGCTGTTGTTTAATTTAAAACGCCATAAAACTTCGCTTCCGCTCTGTTTTTCAACCGGCGAAATATTTTCTAATGCCGCTAACCTGATTTGACCGGCGGTCTCATTGGCCGGCCCGCGCATCATTGATTGAGCATCCGGTCTATTTTTTTGAGAAGTAACAGCGACCTGGGGCAACGTGGGATCAGATGCATGAATATTCATACTATGCGGTTCATTTCTGTCACCCTCGATCATTTCTCTCGTCGCATCCTGAACCAGCGCTGCATTATGTTGTCCGGCGGCGGCAATGGTTGAGGCATCCCGAACCGTTGATGTTGCATAATTTGCTGCCGCTACGGTGTCATGATCTCCAGCGACAGCATCAGCCCCAAGGGCTTTTAGCGCGGATGATGAAGGCATTTTTTGCGTATCACTGTTTGACGCGATGTTTTCACTTACCGTCGCTAACAGCGCTTCGCTGCGAATATTTGTCACGGTCGACTGTGAGTGAAGTTCAGCAACGCGCTGCCCTTTAACGGCATGCGGGGATGCAGGCTGATCGCGATCGATCGGGTAGCGCAGCGCCTCTTTTTTGCCATCAGTATTGGGTTTGCCAGCTGCATCCTGATGATTATTCTGGGCCAGTATTTTGCTTTCGGCTGAGGACTGTACCGAGAATGTCAAAGCGGGATACGCCGGCTGATGCTCTGACAAGGGCGCAATCATCACTGCGACATCGCTATCCTCTTCGCGGTGCTTTTTTTTGGCCCGCGCAATTCTCTGATCCAGCGAGAGTTTTTCATCCCCACTATTATTGGTGGAGATTTTCTGGCCGCAAGTTAGCGCAATAATTCCATTCTGCATGTTAAGCTCTCATTAATATGTAGCTCTTCTCTACTCATAACCTTTCTTTTCCTAACTCTTTTTACTTCCTTATTAAGAAAAGACCATTTTTCTTTCTTCTTTGCATAGCCAATTTGCACCTTATTAAGGTCTGCCATTTCAGCTTCTGAAGATATTATTATTTCTTTTAATTCTTCTATTATTAATCCGATACGGTTATAATTTGCCAGCAGTAACGCCTCTTTCCTTTTAATGACAAAAATTGCTTCTCGGGATAAGGCCTGGCCATCCAGTTGCTGCCACTGAGAGGATAACGACAAAGCCAGCACAGCCCGTTGTGCCCGGTAGCCCGCAACGTCACTTTTCAGCTGATTTATTTTTTGTACGCAGGCATTTTTTTTAAACTGAACCTGGTCATGATAAATCTGATATAAATTATGGATTTTATTGTAAGGCACAGAGCATCTCCTTTGTTTCATCCGCCGCTGAACCGCACGCCTCCGGCTGACATAAGAAGCTCATGATCTGTTCCTTTTTGCCAATAGCCTCATCGGTAGCCGCATTTTCTCCAGGCTGATATTCGCCCAGTTCAATCATTAGCTGCAGCTCCTCGAGACGCGACAGCGTATTTCTGACGCTGGCAGCAGCCCGTAGGGTTTCAGCATCGGCCACCGCAGTGGAAAGTCGGCTGACGCTACGCAATACGTCAATGGCCGGAAAGTGACCTTTACCCGCCAGCTTGCGCGAAAGATAAATATGCCCATCGATAATTGAGCGGATCTCATCACCTACCGGATCAGCCTCATCTTCATCTTCCAGCAACACGGTATAAAAAGCCGTGATACAACCGTGCCGCGTATTACCCGTTCTTTCTAATATCCGTGGCAGATCATCAAACACGGAGGACGGAAAGCCCCGTCTGGCAGGAACTTCTCCGGCTGACAGTGCAACATCGCGCAACGCGCGGGCATAGCGCGTCATAGAATCGATCATCAACACCACATGCTGTCCCTCATCGCGGAAATATTCCGCAATGGTTGTTGCCAGCAGTGCGGCATTGCGGCGTTCAACGGCCGGACTGTCTGATGTCGAGTACACCACAATGGTGTTATCTCGCTTCTCTTCCGGGATCCCCGTTAATAAAAACTCGGTAACCTCTCGCCCCCTCTCGCCAACCAGACCGACCACATAGACGTCGGCCTGGGAGTATTTAAGTATCATACTCATTAATGTTGTTTTACCGGCGCCTGCGGCGGCGAATATCCCGGTACGCTGTCCTTTACCGCAGGTTAATAAGCCATCAATTGCCCGCACGCCGGTAACAAAGTGATCGCGTACCGGCGCGCGCTGCTCGATGTCCGGCGGCGAGCGCGTTATGTGCCACAATTGTGAATCGTTGAAGTTATCCAGCGGCCGGTTGGCGCTAATACGTTGACGAACCTCGCCTTGTGCATTCATCACCGTCCCCAACAATGCCGGCGATAAAGCAACTGAAAACGTATTTCCTTGCGGAACAACGATGTCGGAGGTTGAAATGCCCCCGGTTTCACCCAGCAGACAGAGGACGGCGCCACGGTGATCGAAAGCGATTGTTTCCGCGCAGGCAATCACATTCTTTCCTTGCAGACAACGATATAGATGGCATTGTTCGCCAATAAACGAATGTCTGAGTGGCGCCGTCACGATCGACCCTTTGACGCCGGTTATTCGGGCGCTGTTACGGAAGAAGTCTGCTAAGCTGAGTGCTTTCATTACCTTAAAACCTGATGAAAAAGCTCCAGAAGACGGAAAAAAGCGACCAGGGCATTAGCAAACTCCTGACTGTCCGTAAGTACCGCTTCACTTAATGGCGCTCTTAGTTCAAAAAAATTATCGTTTTCAATCAGCTGAATCTGACCATTAGTCGCCCATGGATAGAGAGTGATTAGCGGTTCAATAATCTGCTCTGCGCCAGCCAGCAACTTTTGTTGATGGTATTCGGCTAATTTGCTCCACAAAATCGCCTTATCATCCTGCTGAGATATCAACAGGCTGGGAAACCCTTCCAGCTCCAGCTCAATAGTCGAGTGATGGTCGATATCGCGAATAATAGAGGAATCGCATCCCAGAATATCTAAAGCTTCTTTTAAAAGTGGCACCAGATCGATGTTCATTGATTTTCATCCTGTCATTTATACAGTTTGGATAACATTGATTTTCACTGTGTCGGAAATCTCACCAAAGGATAAGACTTCAAGTTCAGTAAAATCATTCTCAATAAGTCTTTTGGTATAGCGTCGGATATCTACCGCCGTCAGCAAGACAATATCTTTAAGCGATAAGAACCCTGTGGCCAGATTTTGCTGAAATGCCTGATGGATAAACTCGCTGTCTTCCGGTTCAAGATTAATAAAGCTACCCGTTGATGTGTTACGTATCCCTCGACGGATGCGCTTTTCAACCTCAGGAGATAAAACAAATGCAGTAATTTTGTTATCAACGGCAAACTTATCAGAGATATAGCGAGCCATGGCCGCACGCACATGTTCAACCAGCATAATCGTGTCGCGTTCTTTTCCTCCCCACAGAGCCAGCGCCTCCATCACGACTTTCATATTACGTACAGATATTTTCTCTTTTACCAAACGATGTAATACTTCAGTAATTCGTTGCACCGTCATATGACGGTATACTTCTTTCAGCAATTCAGGGTAATTCGCTTCCATTTTATCAAGTATATGTTTCATTTCCTGAATGCCGAAAAATTCAGAGATATTGTTTGCAACTATCGTCTGGAAAGACAGGCTTAATTCCTCTTCCCAGTCACGGAATGTTATATCAGGTAAACTAACAAGCTCGCGATCTTTAATCCTGACCCACTGAAAAGACCGGTTCCCTTCGTCAATGACTTTAATATCAACATCACACAGAGAAAGGGCTTCATTCCAGTGTAATGCTTTACAGTGGTCATAAACGATGGGAACCTCACCCGCACGGACTTCATTGACCATCAATAAAGCGGTGTCCGGGCTTATCGTTGATTTTGACAGGATGCTTATTTCAGGCAAATGTATACCGAAATTAATAAAAAAATCTTTTTTAAGCTTTAATGACAATTTTTTTAACGGAGCCCCAGCGGCACTATACGGCGGGACAAACAACATTAACGGAATTGTCTCCGGGAGCACATCATTCAAATTATCAGCTCCGCCTTCTTTTTGCTGATACGCGCTACCGTACTCCCCCTTCCCTTCATCCATTTCATTCTGTGCTTTTTCAGCTTTAGCGGCTTTCATCCTGCGTGAAAAACAAATGGCAAGAATCAATGCTGAAATAGAAAAAAAGACAATGCCGGGGAAACCGGGAAGTAAACCAATAAGCAGAGATACCGTGGCGGTGACCACCAGTACAAAGTCACGCTTGAAAATTTGTTCAATGATGTTCTCGCCCAGGTTCTTGCCGTCTTCACTCACCCTGGTGACAACAAATCCGGTGCCTATCGAGATCAGCAGCGCTGGTATTTGCGCTACCAGCGCATCACCTATAGTCAAAATGGTATAAACTTCAGTAGCATGGCTAAAGCTCATGCTATGGCGCCCCATCCCGATCGATATGCCGCCAATAAAGTTAACAAAGATGATTACGATGCTGGCGATAGCATCGCCTTTAATAAACTTCATGGTACCGTCAAGCGCACCATATAACTGGCTCTCTTTTTCCAGCGCTAAACGGTTTGCTTTTGCCACGTCCGCATCAATCGATCCGGCTTTAAGATCCGCATCAATACTCATCTGTTTGCCCGGCATCGCATCCAGAGAAAAACGCGCACACACTTCGGCAACGCGTTCAGAACCTTTGGTAATAACAATGAACTGAAATAGCGTAATGATGGAAAAAATGATCAAGCCAATAATAATATCGCCAGAGATAACAAAATTACCGAAAGTAGTAATAATATGTCCGGCATCAGCCTGAATCAAAATCATACGGCTAGTGCTGATTGATAACGCTAAGCGGAAAAGTGTCGTAATCAGTAATAAAGAAGGTAGCGAAGAAAAATCCAGGATTTTCTGGATGTAAAACGTACCGATAAAAATAAGCACTGAAAATGTAATGTTTAGCGCCAGCAGAAAATCTATTAGCCAGGTTGGCAAGGGGATAATCAACATGGCAATAATAGTCACCATTAAGATGACAATAAAAAGCTCAGGACGCTGAGAAATACGTTGTAACATCGAAAACCCCAAAAACTAATGCGCGGCGCAAAAGTTATATATGTCTTTAATTCTGCTAATCAGGCCGTTGAGATCAAGTTCATCTATATATACGACATGAATGACTTCGTTTGATTTAAGTAAAAAGTGCTCATCGTCCTGAATCATGTTCTGCCATACATAGAGGAAATTCTCCAGGCGAGATGGATAAATATTTAAGTTAGTCAAAGCAACAAAATAGCCAGCCATATTCACCACGCGAGTACAAAAGCTCTCTTGCTCTATAGTTATCTCGCCGCCATCATTAAGCATGGCCAGTTGGTCGGAGAAGTCCCAGTTGGTATGATTTTTATTCATAGCGTTTCCCGCCCTCACTGATGCGGATTAATCGGTCCATCATATCTAGTAAATTTCGATCAAGGTCATTCTTTAATCTGGCGCCTTCCAGTAACTCGTTAGCAAAAACTTGTGATGGAAAGTGTGAGATAACGGTTCTTAAATGTTGAATAACCGCTATTTTGTCAGCATTGACATTAAATGCCATGTTATCTTTTATGAACGTCTGCACATGATTCGCGACTTTCTCAGGATCGGTAACAAAATTAATAAAAAACTCAATAAGAATATTTTTAATCTTGCTAGCAGGAATATTAAGGTATTCGCACTCCAGCATGCTACTGATGAAATTTTCACTTGCTGACTTAATTAAGCACAACCTGTAGTTCGCCTCAAGGAGCAAGCCAAACTCATCTTTTGAACATGAGGGATCATGGCTGTTAATATCTGAGTGTAGCGCCAGGGTAAAATAATCAAGGCCTGTTTTAATCCGGTCTGCACCAAAGTTAGCGTACATTTCCTGATAAGTTACCACCGGTTCCTGCTTCAGGGAGATAAATTCGTAATACATGTTGCGCAGCGTCTTTTCATCTCGCTGTAAAAGTGAAGAGTACTGACGCGTTTGCGATTCCGTGTTGAGTCCTGCCCGAATTCCTTTTTTTCCCGGACCATTGATCAGCAGATTCAGCGTGTCTTCAAGCAGTTCCAGAGGGACATCGGCCAGTTCATCGTCATCCGCGGCACGATTATGTTTTTTTTGTCGGATCATTGCCTGCAGCAGCAAAGCAAGCTGCATAGGGTCGGGATACATCTGCTTCATAAATGCCAGAAACGTTTTACTATTCATCCCCGTTGAGCAGGCGAACTCACGGATTTTGCTAATTGGCGCCGGGCGTTCAGGGGCAAGAATGGCATCACAGGCACGTTCAACAGAAGTGGCAACTTCGTTGTTTTTCTTGCCCGGCATCCGGTTTTGTAAAAAAGTGCTGAGCAGAGCTGCCATATCATCAGCCATCGTCATGGCAACAGACGAAGCGGTTGAGTAAGTGACTTTTACCTCCGCTTTGTCCTGCATAGCTTGCAAGCTTTCAATTAAATCATTATTAACCGGTGCCTGATTAATCGTCATATTGCCAGCCATGTTATCTCCATTACTGATTAATCAGTGCATCGCGGTTTATGCCGCTATTGGTTGCCGAATAATGTTTTACTGCATCCCACCCATCATTGATATAGCCTTCAGTCGCTGTATCTAACTTATTACTGTCAGATAATACTCGCGGCTGAATCAGGAAAAGCCGGACCGACTTATTAACACCATTGCTTTTTCCTTTAAACAAATAACCCAAAACAGGAATGTCTGCGAGGAAAGGCACACTGCTGTTTGCAACCTGAATTTGGTCGCGTGTATAGCCGCCGATAAGTAAACTCTGGCCTTCATTAACCCTTGCAATTGTGCTGATAGTGGTATTGCCAACAACCGGTAAATTATCAACCTGCTCGATATTTCCGGCGCCGTCATTTAATGTGCTGCCATCCATAATATTCAGGCTCATCTCAACAATGTTATTGTCGTCAGATATTATCGGTGTAACCTTTATGGTAGTTCCATAACTTACTGTTTTTAAATCGACCTGATGATCACCGGTTAATTTGACATGGAAGCTACGGGCATTATCAAACAATGCCGGCATATTTTCCTGAACCAGCAAAATAGGACGCGAAACGACGTTTGCTTTTTGCTTTTTGCTTAACGCCATAATGGTTGCCAGAAACCAGGTCTGCTGTGGCCCGCTAAGAATGCTGCTGGTATTGAGTAAACCAAGCGCGTTGCTGCCCAACGTCATCTGCCCTTTCCAGTCAACACCTAATGAGTCCAAATCTGATTTGTTAATGTCGATGATCCACAGCGACAATTCGATTTGCTTGCGCGCTATATCAAGGCTGGAAACCAGATCTTTGATCATATTAACCTGAGCTCGTGTACCTTTAATGATTAAACTGTTTCTTGCAGTAAAAGGTAATATTTTTATATTGTTTCTGTCGAGATCGCTGCCACTAAACAAAGCCTGTCCATTGAGCATGTCGGTCTCAGAGATGGCCGTTTTATTTTCATCAGTTCTATTTTTCACCACTGAAACTGCACGCGTTCGACCACCTGGCACACTATCCATTAATAATTCATTAACTGTCGAGGCAATACCCTTAATCGTTATTGTTTTTTCACGGTAGTCATAGGTGCGATCGTCGACAAACGTATGACGTAACTTGATGGTTTCAATCACCTGCTTGCTCAATTCTTCGTGTGGTGTTTCACCCATAAAGTTAGCTATGGCGCTGATAATGTCTACATACTTAGGCGGACCAGATACGTACAACGTACTCGCCGAATAATTCATTTTTAATGGATAACGATTGTCATATAACTGGTTATCCTTTAAAAACATAATCAAATCGTTGTAATTGTAACGCGGCAGGTGAACGATAGCCGTTTTCGCTTCAGATGCTTCATAGACGTAGTAGATTGAACCATCGTAGTACCATATCAATCCAAGATCGTTGGCTATTTTGCTAAAAACCTCACCAGGACGATTCAGGTTAAAATTACCTGTCACACTATATTTTTTCGCTTTTGTACTGACGATGACCGGTCTTTTCATTTCGGCAGAGAGCGCTTTAAATACGTACTCAACGCTTTTGTCCCTGGCAACGAAGCCATTGCTAGCTGGCGTTCTTTCCGGTAAGGCCCGCTCAGCCGGAATTACATTTTTCTCTGATGGAAAAATAATATCCTCTGCCATCGTTGTCGCAGGGTTCAGAAATACACCGATAATGAACAGGTATATTGATTTATTTTTCAAATTCAAAAACATGAATATTTGATTCCATATAAGAGCGGATGGCATGATCGCGCCCTTTATCATCGCTAAAAACTCTAAAAAATACGTCATCCTGAGAAATGTGAATTTTACACCGGCTGATATGCGCCAGCGCGATCCACATGGCTGAGATTAACTCATATTTTTCAATAAAAATATCATCATGAAAACTACATATTTTATAATCAAAAAAACTTGATTGATTACTTTCCATTTTTCATTCCGCGTTAGTCACTACTACCATCTTTAAATTTTCTAATGGCTAATGGTTTTAAACCCAGCTCCTTTTTTATGGTAGTAGATGCATGTGACGACGACGCAAATCCATTTTGTAATGCAATGTCGGTAATTTTATCCCGACCATCAATAATATCTAATACCGTTTGAGATACTCGCCATGAAAGTAGTTTTTTCTTAGCCGTCATGCCAAAAAAGTTATTAACAATCCTTCTAAAATACGAATAGGAAAAGCCATATTCTTTACACAGAGTAAGAACTTTTTTAGGCGAGCAACGATGAGGCAGCAGATAGCGAACCATCCAGTAAGCTTCTTTTTTTCTTAAGAACTCGCAAAACTGAGCAAAGGCAATGTTTGAACGATTCGAAAGAAACATCAATGTAAACCAGTAGCCCAAATCCTGACTGGTTAAAAGTAAAAGGTTATAATTATCTTCACGCAGCGGCAGTTCAGGCTGTTGCGTATTGCTTTCGTCGAAAAAAGCCAGCATCTCGCACAGCGCATAAATGTTTTGTATACGATAACGCCCTACCGCTGGTAGCTGTAGTCTGCAATTTTCTGAATAGTAAACCAGCTCAAGCGAATGCGTTGAGTGCGGGTCACGCCAGATGGGCATCACGCTGATTGCGTCGCTGCCAGTATCGAGGCGCTTTCCCTGGTAATCGAGCAGACAGCAGCTGTCGGTAGATAACTCAACAATACTATTATCACACTTTGCCCATTCATTATTCATTTCAGACATACTGATACTCCTGGATGAACTTATCTTCCGGCGATCTCAATCGTTCCGCTATCGTCTTGCGGTAAAAATGTCACTATCCCGGTGCACGCCAACATATATTTACTTAACGCTTTATCCGTTGTTTCATAACTAACCTTTTGGTCGTGAACTTTATAGGATAAATATAATTGTTCTTTGTGGTTCATCAACATATACTGCGTGGCACAAAGTACCATTTGCCTTTTAAGGCCATTTAAATCTTTATATTCGACAAGCGAATAAGCTGAATCCATATCTCCTGACGCAGCGTGGTTGACACATCCGCTCTGTAGAAATGTTGTTAGTAGTAATATGGCCGCAATAGCGATATTACCCGTTTTGTTAAAACGCGAAATCATTATATTACCCTTAAAATATTGTCCTTTATCCTACGGGTATATTATTTGTAAGCATATAAAAAAATATTTATTTAATCACTCCATTTAAATAAATAAAAATTTATGTTTTATGGTGTCATCACTCATTAATATCCTGCAGCCAGATAAACCACAATCGTACTTTAAAATTATATGAACAACGCAACTGAAAGATATACGCTAAGAATTCTCTCCGGTCCAATGTACGGAGTCGATCTGACGTTGCCTGCCGCTGAATGGCTCTATATTTGGTTCGCTGACGCTGACAAGCTTGCTCAGCAATCTGAGACTGGTACTTTCACTGATGCCAGCTTTCATGCAGAAAATAGTATCTTTGTACCTGCCCCACATAATATGGAAGAGCGTTTTATCCTACGCTTTAGCAGCCCGCAGCAGCAACAAGATAGTCAAATCGCTGATGAAGTGGCTGCCGATAACGGGATGATTGAGCGAGATAGCGGCGATTTCATTACGGCACAGCGATTGTCAGCAGCCGTCGCTGCCGACGACAAACACGCTGTGAAAGAGACGATTGCTATTGCCCTTAATCAGCCAATTTCCATTGGATGCATGACGCTGGCCGTCAAAAACATCGTTGATAGCTGGAGTGACAGCGTCGTTAATTATCAACCAGAATCAGGTTCCAGCCCACCCCAACCCAAAGCGCAACCTGCCAGGATCGTTACGGTGCGTCGTCAATGGCTAATCCCCTGCCTGGCTGGATTGGCGATTCTGGCGTTAGCCGTAGCTCTGGGTATCTACTTTATAAGCCACCATGACCGGACCGCCTCGTTACAGGAAGTGTTGCGCGAGGTGAGTCCAGCAATTGTCAAAACTTCAGATAATCGCTACTACGTTGTGGTGGATAGCTTGCAGAAAAAAAGCTGGGTCTATAATGCATTGCGAAAAAAGCAGCTACTCAATGACAATGTCGCAATCGTTGATGCTGACCAGGTGGTTGAAGAGATAAAATCCGTGCTGCGACAAAAAGGGATCCCCTTTTTCGATGTACAACTGTCCGAACGAGCAGAATTAACGCTGGTTATCAGCAGCGAACGCTGGCCAGCTACAAAAAATAACGACCAGACACTTAGTGATATACTTCAAAGAGAAATTAGCTGGCTACCCCGAACAATATTCAAAAGAGTATCAGACAAAGAGCTAACAAGTGTCGCTGAGGGAAATATTAAGTCATCGGGATTAATCAGTCAGCGCGACAGCGCTAATAACTACGTTAATTACATCGTTCGTGGTGACATTGATGACAACCATCTTCTGGCTTTCCAACGTCAGGTAAACGAATTCTATCATCAATACGGTGATGAATATGTGAAGTTCATTATCGTATTGAATGAAGATCCTTTAAGAGATAAATCGCTTAAAGTTGGTCGGGATGGATATATTCTTATCCCGGGAAATCACTGGTTATATTCTGATATAACCGCTAGCAATAACTAATGGAGTATATAATATGGCTACTGATGTAATTAACACACCTGCTGATATCGGTGATGGACGTCACATACAGAAACTATCAGATTCTTTCAATACTGGCGTTGCTACATTAAAGACAAAAGTCACAACCGCACTTGAAGCACTTAATGGAAACCCGAGCGATCCGACAACATTGTCTAATTACCAGGCTGCACTGGCTGAATATACTTTGTATCGCAACGCCCAGTCTAACGTGGTGAAAGCATATCGGGATATCGATCAGTCTATTATCGCCAACTACAAATAATCCCCTTTGGTGAGGAAGCCGTCATGAGTGATATTGTATCACCGCTCGTTAACGCCCTCGGCGCCGCTAGCCGCTCTGGCGGTCTGCAAGGTCATGGCGGTGATTCCGTCCTGATGTCTTTGGACGACCGTCTTGGCCACGCATTTGCCAGTAAAGCCGTTGAAAGCCAGCATACGCGGGAAGAAATTTACGCCGCCCTCAATGACCCAAACGTAACGTCAAACCCTGCTCAGCTTATTGAGTGGCAGAAGCGACTGTCGATCTACACCCTTGAAACTAACCTGTGCAGCACGATGGTGAGAAAAGGCGTCGCTGCTATTGAAACGTTAATAAAAACATGATCAGAAAATGTGGACCTGCTTTTCTGCTGGCCCTGATGGTTTTTTTACTTACTGGTTGTAATAGTGAACTTATCAGCCAGCTATCCGAGCGCCAGGCGAATGAAGTCGTCGCCATGCTGGAAAAACATAATATTGATGCGGCTAAACAGAAATCTGACAAAAGCACTTTTTCTGTACAGGTTAGTCCGGACGTTCTCAGTGAGGCGACAGCGTTATTAATCAGCTATAACCTGCCTTCTGCTGATGACGTTGAGATTGCCCAACAGTTCCCAGCCGATGCGATGATCACCACCCCTCTCGGGGAAAAAGCACGGTTAATATCAGCCATTGAGCAGCGCTTAGGTCAGACTATACGGCAGCTTGATTATGTTAGTTCAGCACGGGTTCATCTTAGCTACCCTTTCACCGATGATAACG
Source organism: Izhakiella australiensis (assembly GCF_002006995.1). Taxonomy (GTDB): domain Bacteria; phylum Pseudomonadota; class Gammaproteobacteria; order Enterobacterales; family Enterobacteriaceae; genus Izhakiella; species Izhakiella australiensis. The sequence continues at coordinate 67,704 of NZ_MRUL01000002.1, forward strand.
CTGTAAATTCTGCTTCAGTTTTTATTCTTTATCGCGGGAAAGTTAATCAGGATGAATATATATCAAAGATAAAAAGGTTAGTTAAAAACAGCGTGCAGGGTATTAGTTATGAGAATATTTCTGTCGTTATGTTTGAGCAAAATGCGCCTGTCAGGATCACGCCGGCGGATAACAGTTCAGTACCGAAGCTGTACCTGCTGTTTGGGTTTCTGTTTGCCGCCGTGCTGATTGCATTACTGGCTGGGGTATTACTCAATCAGGTTAAAAAAAATGGCTCTCTGCGCTTTTGGGATAAAAAAACCGCTGCGGAGGATAACGTATCTTAATGAAGGTGGTTTATCGCTATCCTTGCGGAGAAACCGGGTCAATTTCCTGATTATAACCGTCCGCCAGTTCCGCACTGTTTTCAGTGCGGACTGGCGGCATTTCATGTGCAAAAGATGCAACAGAATATAGATGTGAATATTACCCTGAAGGTAATAAATATAATGTATAACCCGGTCAGTTACAGCGATCCGTCCTGGCTGCTGCAGTTGACCGGTAATCTCACCGGGCGGGGGCCACTGCCGGATGCCGCTATTAATTATCTGCTAATCAAGCATTACTGCCCTGTCATAGTGAGCCCGCAAGTGACTGAAATTGCGCCTGGCGGTCAGTTGTTGATTTGCCATTGGCATCGGTTACAGGAGATTGCCTGGCTACTGGGGCTGAAATGCTGCGCAACCAGCCTTATCCGCTCGCCACTTTTTTTACAGCAGCTAACTGATTCTCAGCGCCGCTTTTTTTTCAGTCCGTTCTGTCTGCCTTCTGTTATTACCCAGCCGGCGCTGGCAGATGAGCAAATTCTTGAAGTTGGCGCTCAGATTCTTTTTCAGGCGGCAAACCAGCTGCTGAGCGAAGACTATCTCAGCCGGCTGCGTTTAGTTTTCCCTCAACATTGTAACTGTAATCTGTCGTTTGACGGTCGACCTCTTCATCTGGTTTTAGCAGCAATTCAACAGGCGGTGCTGTATGTATAAGAAAATAATTTTAACACCGGGTTTAAAAGTAACGTCTGCGAGGATTCCAAAGGAGACTATTGCTACCAGTAAACGCTACCACTCCTTGAATGAGCAGGCGAAAGCCAATGCACGCAATATTATCCGCAGTGCCAATCAGGAGAGCGACGCTATTTATACCCTCGCCTACCTTGATGGTTTCGAGCAAGGTCTTGGCCATAGTATCGAGCAATTAATAAGCTATCTCAGGCAGAGCGAACATATGGTCGAAAGCATTGTAGCCCAGGCTTGCGCCCACCTTGAGAAGCAACTGAAGGATTTCTTTGCCAACGATGACGTTATTTGCAGCCTGCTGGAGAAATGGCTGACTGAACTGGATACCCTCTCAGCGAATAAACTGGTACTCACGCTACCCATACATCATCGCGGCGCCACTGAGCGCCTACGTCATCTCTTTGATGAAATTGGTATAAATGTTGAAGTGAGATTTATTCAAACATCGCTTATCACGCTTGAACACAACAAGGTTATCTGGAGTTGTGATATTGCTGCTCTTCCCGCGACCTTTGGCAAAAAAGCACTGAATGAAGTTAAAAGTCATCAGGACATTTATGAAGCCTGTCACACTAACGGTATTCATACGCTCAGGCAGCTACAGCAAACACTTAATGATTATTGCAATTCTTCTGAAAGCTAAATGGCAGGGAAACCAGCTGTAACTGAGGTTTGTTGCATAAAAAATTTTTTCGTAAATGGCTTCTCTGCCAGAAAGGCAGAGAAGCCATAGCGCTATTCAACTGAAGACAGCATCATACCACGCCGCTGATACCAGCGTTCGATCAGCTGACTGATCGTCCGGACTTCCACAAGGTCTTGATCCTGAATGGTTATGCCATAGTCCTCTTCCAGCATAATCACCATCTCTTGCAGCTCCAGAGAATCCATATTCAAGTCGTATACCAGATCGCTTTCTGTCGCTATCCCGGTAATTGACAGTGATTTCACCTTACTGACTGCGCTGATAATAGCACTTTGCAGATAAGTTCGACTTTGTTGCGGCATGGCTATGCTCTCCCTCGGTTATTATTATAACCAGCCAGATTGGATGCTCTCAAACCCTGCACGCTCGACGTGAACTTCTGATCTCCGTGGGTCATCTGATAGCTTGAAAAATGATGCGCAGGAATGATCCCTTTGAGTTCATCAGCCAGATCCGTTACTAAAGTACTTTTTTGCAGCAGAGGAAGAATAATTTTCTTAATAGGATCGTTATACTTGTTGTGGTCATGTAACGCTTTCAGTATCTGCACAACCTCTTGGGTTACTTGCGGACTATAGCGGAGGGTATTTCCTTCCGTGATAGTTTTAGCCTCTTTCGTTAAGCCGTTAATATATTCCCTGACATCAGTATTGCTAATGTTATTATTCAGACTACTAACAAAATCAGCAATAAATTCGGCTGAAGCTAATTCTTTGTCTTTTTTCAGATAATAACTCGTGTCGACTCTTGCCTTTATAGCACGAAAGTTTAGTCTTGCATTTTGCTGGACAAAGGCATCAACAACCGTCTTAGCAGATAATTTTGCCGGTTTTTCGTTAGCGTTTTTTTGCTGAAAAACGTTAGCTTCATTGACTAAGGTATTGTTAGCTTCTTGTATTACAGCACTTTCTTCATCAGAAAACGTATTTCTATGAACAGGAAAATCTGATGCTGTCAACTCCTGTGTCGTGGCCGTTACCGCTCGCAGCTCTTCCCGCACCTTCTTAACATCTAAAAATGAGGCATATTGTTCAGGATTATCGATTAGCTCATCTGCGGCCATATCTCGCAGCTGCTGCGTGCTGAAGTGATGGCCTGATAGCGCCAAACCCTGCGAACAGGCGTTAAAAAAGCAATTTCCATCGCGCGAAATAGCGACTATATCGCCATTTTTCCCAATAAGATCATAATGTGGCAGGCCCTTTTCTTCGCTACGCAGTAACCAAAGACTCTGTTGTTTTTCTTTCGACTGCTTTCCATTATCAATAAGATGATGTTGCGCGTCGTCGATAATTTTCAGCGCAACGTTTGCTGGCCACGCTTCAGAACTTGCCAGCAAAAGTGGAAACATATCGCCCCCCATCGAATCGTATGCGCCATCCTGGCGGATAAATTTTTCTGCAATCTGGCTGATTTCATCAGCCGATAAAATTTCTGGAGATTTATTTTCAGTCTCCGTTTGCGAAGCAAATTCAATACTGCGGTTTCGGCCTGAAGCAATAGTAGTGGTTTTATCATCAAGTTCATATTCAGGCCCAATATCTTCGATTTCAACCTCGCTGCTCAAGGTGCGGCCGCTCGGCCCGGCGCCTTTGAGTTCACGGTCATGTTCATCGCCAACAGGCGTTTTCGCCTGACGGTTTGAAACACCATCAGTGGTGGATTTACCCTCAAGCTCTTCTTCAGACTCACTGTCTGAGATTTCGCTCTCGTTACTCAAGGTGAGGCCCCGCGGCCCGGCGCTATTGAGTCCACGATCATGGCCATTGACACCAGGCGTTTCCTCCTGACGGTTTGAAACACCATCAGTGGTGGATTTACCCTCAAGCTCTTCTTCAGACTCACTGTCTGAAATTTCGCTCTCGTTACTCAAGGTGCGGCCCCGCGGCCCGGCGCTATTGAGTCCACGATCATGGCCATTGACACCAGGCGTTTTCGCCTGACCGCTTGTCACACCACTGGTCGCGGCAGTTTGCGGCTGCTGACGGCTATTAGCATCAACAGACTGGCGTTCAGGGCTGCCCGCGCCATTCGCTAATGACGCCAGTTTTTGCCTCATTTCCGGGGAAAGGTAGTGACTGTCAGAGAGTAACCCGGCCACGCTGGTTATATTCGCCCGATAACGTGGGTGAGTACTTAATCCCTGCAACAATGCAAGCGCTTTGTCTTCGGCAGCGTTATGTTTATCAGTGCGGACCTGTTGGTCTGCATCAATACTCTTCGCTTCTGCGTGCATTTGATGCAGATAGTTCTGCGCCTTGCGCCCCTGAATACCAACCGCGGCCAGTTTTTCATCACAGACAGCAGCAAGATAACGGACGATGCCTGTAACCAGATTATTGTCCGCTTCGGCATGGCTATAGGCGGCACGGTTAAAAGTATGCATATCTTGGTCAAATTCGCGGAAAACTCCGATGAAATTCAAAGGAATATCGTGTCTGGTAAACAGCGCAACGGTCGGGGTGGTCTCCAAATCTACAGGACTTTCTGAGCCGGAATTCGCGGCAGCGGCTGTACTTTCCGGCAGAGAATCGTGCTGGCTGGCAGTTTTCTGCGGTTGAACCGGGCTGGCAGAAACGCTTAGCGGTAACGCGTGTGGAATGGCGCCGTCGTGAGCGTTTTTTTCGTCCTCACCAGACACATGCTGCTGGTTATTTGTGCTGCCATCATCGCCAAATGCTTTTGCTCGTTCAGTCTGCCGCTGAGCGCCAGATGGATCGTACTGATTCACCGGCACGCTAATATGCTGCGTATTAGAAAATGGCGTACTATGCAAATCCCTGCCATGCGCACTGACTAAACGTTCGTTAAGGTCTGTAATCGTTTTATTTAATTCAGCCAACCCGGGAACGTTAACGCTAACATTGTTAACCGGATTAATATTAGGGTTAACCTGAATGCTGATCGGCGCACCTGACATGGGATAGCCATTGGCTGCTATGGGGAAGGGATTGCTGGCTGGATTTGCGGATGGTGGAAACGGCCCATTATGGGCTGGTGCCGCCGGTTCTGCCGGTGAGTTTGCGGGTTGCTGCATCGCTTTTCGGATAAAGGTTGGATAGTTAAGCTTACTACGAATAGCAAACATCAAGTCCTTAATCGCTTTATAGCCGTTGTCGGCAGTGGGCGAGCCAAATAGGTCACGATGCTCATTAGAAACTCTTAATGGTTGATTATGTAAGTAGTCTTCAGGTGATTGCTTTAATCCTTGCGATGAATAATTATCACGACAAAGACCATCCACTTGAGTTTTTATCTGATTGCTTACTTTTGTTATTATTTCTTTATTGTTTTTAGAGTCGCCTTCAAGGCTATTTAAAAAATTACCAATTGCACTGATTGTTTTTTTATATTCTTTAATTATATTTTTATCTTGTCCAGCAACATAAACCTCGGTAGTAAAGTTTTTCCCCTGAGATATACCTTTTTCAACCGTTTTAATCCAGTTATCTTTTAATTTGTTAAAATCTGCGATTTTTTCCGCTGGGGCGTTAATTTCCATCAGATAATTTTCGATGAGATGGACAGACATTGCATGGCCATTGAGATGCTTTTGTTCTAACCATTTTGCTGATGAAGCATGCTGATGAACTAACTTACCTAATACTGCCTCTGCAGCCCGATTTTCAAACTCGGTGCGAAAAGCCATGTCACCTTTGCTGATCGCCGAATTTGTCAGTTCACGGAGGTTGCAGGGTTTCTGCTGACTGTTCGTTGCTCCGCTTAGCGGAAAGTCCTGTCGCAGAGCGTCTCTACTGATAGCCTGGTTGGCAGGTTGTAAATCGTTTAATGAGAAACTGCGAATTAATGGAGCGAGCATTTTAACTATTTCCTTTTTCTGCAAAATTATTTATTGGGTAAGCGTATGCCGCTATCAATAAATCCGCACACCCATGTATCGTTTCATCGTCATACTTCTTTTTGGGGTTAAGTATCCAGCCCACAGTTTTGGGAGAAAACGACCTGAATTTAAGTCTGAATCTGTTTTGATTATATTCATTTTCATAGCAGTTACGTTGCGCATCCGATTTGATATTGCCCTCGGGATGAGAGTATGAAAACATCATCACCCGACAGATACGATCGCCAATATCTAATACCCTCGCCAGTAATTCGTCGGAATTTTTATCCTCAGCATCCTCAGTCAGAAGCTTTAGCCACGTATTCCCTATTTTTGAAGTTACTTTTTGGGTGTTTTCGCTATTGTATGCCTGCAAATATTGAGTTACGGTCTGAGACAATAACTCTTCTCTGATATTTACTGGCATTGATTGAGGCTGACAATGACGCCAGGCAGCAAGAAATACTAAGCCGCGAGTTAATTCCTGCTGCAAATGAGTCATGTCGATAAGTTGTAAAGCGAGCGACTGGCGTTCTACGGGAAGCCTGCTGATTAGCTGATGCAGGGCAAACGCCAGGCGATGAGTATCGCAATACGTTTTAGCCTGTTTTTCTGCGACTGCTTTATCTTGTTGTAAGCCGGATGGGGGCGATTCACCCGCCAATAAAAATGGCTGGTTATAAAAGCTGGCCGCTACGTTTCGTACTTGCGTTACCGGCAGGTCAACCGGTGTTAATGTCCATGAGGTTGGCGGCAAACCATCCACACAGGCGCTCCGCCAGTTGGTGTTCGCCTGATCATAACGAATGAGAGGTGGATATTGATAGGAAGTTCCGCTTGTATAAGGCATTGGTAGTCCGGTTACACAATAAAAAACGCAAGCCATACAGCAGGCTCCGCACACTAATACCCGACGGGTTGCGGAGCCTGTTTATCAAGATTAATCAGGCTTTGATATTACCGGCGACCGACGCGCCCAGCTCCTGATCCATACGACGAGTTTGCTCCATCATCGACATCATATCTGCCAGCAGCTTAGCCGACTTTTCTGCCGACTGGCGCGTCATCTCAACGGCGCTATCCAATACTTTGGCTTCAGCTCTTTCCAAAGTCTCTTCTTTCTGGAAATTACTGACCACGGTGCTGCCGGTACCGTCGGCGATGCCCGCACTGGCGACCCCGATAGCACGCTGGGTTTCAATTTTGGCCCGGTTTTGCTGATAGCGGTTATCACCCTGATTATAGGCAGCCTGCAAGTCGTTTCGCTCAGCCATAACGATATCCAGATCGCGCTTCACCGCCGCTTTGTGTGCATCGGTGAGTTGATCATGATGTGCTTCAAGGTCAGGCTGAGCATCGTTGTTTGTCGGCAGCTTATTTCCTGACTTAACATCGGCAGTATTTTTTACCAGAACGTCGTGGTTAACTGAGTCCTGAACATTCTGCAGTTCGCGAATTTTTACATCCCTTTCATGCATGCCTTTCAGGTTACCTTCAAGGCCAATTCGCTTATCGCCCTGAATATTGACTTTCTGGTGCTGATAGTTTTTGGTTGAGCCGTGCAATGCCGCAGCCTGAGTACCGATATTGATACCGGATGAGATAATGCTCTTACTCATAATTGATAAGCCCTGCGCCATCTGAGCGCTGGCTGCCGCTTTACTACTGGTTTCACTCATAGTGCCGTATTTGGCGCTCAGCGTATTACTGGCGATTGCTGAATCATTCGATGCTTTGATAAGCAGCATCAGAACGTCACTCCACCTGCTGCTTGCAGGTCCGATCACCGTAACGCTATCTCCCTTACTGTCATGGATAGCCGTTTCCAGACCGCGCTGAACCTCTGTACCCAGGGACCTGTCCGTTTTTAATACAGACAGTAGCGCTACTTTTGCCTGCTCGGGCGTTTGTACCTGATTCAGATAATGCGAACCAATCTGACTGCTGATATCAACTAACAGGCCACTTTCACTAATTGGCGTCCCTTTACTTTTAACCTCAGAAACTGCATTGTCCGCAGAACCGGAAATAATGCTCTGGGAGTCGATAACTAAGGGATTAGCACTCAGATTATGTATAGTAGTCATATTCATTCCTCTTGAAATTTATGATGGCTTGTATTTACGCCCGGGTACGAGCCAGAACCGCCCTTCCTGCGGCGAGTTCCGCATTTGCCATATCTGATGACGCAATCAGCATCTGATTGGTTTTTTCAATAACAGCAGAGAAAACATCAACGATCTGCTTATCGAAGCGTTGCATGATTTTTGATGCGCTAAGCAAAAGCGTAATTTCTGCCATGACATCGCTGGCTTTTTTCTCAAACACCCCGGCACTTATTGACCCACCAGCATTAACGCCGGCATTAACGCCCTGAAGCACATCGCCACTGAGCGCCATCAGGTTTGCCATTTGTTTTACTTTAACTTCATTACCCATTAGCTGACTTAAAAAGCGCGTTAACGGCTGAGTCATCCGGGTAATGACATCATCAACGGCCGTAACCGCATTCTTCATGGCACTGGTTAAGCCTTTAAAAGCCTGTCCGAGCATCTTTCCTGCCGCCGACATTAATTTATCAACTGGCAGTTTTTTTAATAACACGGCACCTAATATCATCACCACCACGAAAATAGCCACCGCCAGTACCGTTGACACAATCTGAGCCGTATCAGGATCCATGCCAAACTTGACCAGAACTTTACTTATTACATCAGCCATTGCCTGAATTACCGGCATAATGACATGTTCAAGCACCGGTTTAAGCGCCGCGCTCATGAACGATTCATTACCCGTAACTTTCTGATAGATTTCATCGCTGACCATTAACGCCAACCCGATGGCAGCAATTGCCAGACTGGCGCCACCGGTAAACACGGCGGCCACCACGGAAACAACGGTGATTATTGCGCCAAGTATTTTGCCAATGCAGCCCATGGTTTCCTGCATTTCTTTGGCTTTGCGCTGCTGTGCCTCAACCTCTTCAGCATCACTGCGCAATTTTTCCTGCTGTGCTTGCTGCACTTTACGTGAGAATTCAATATTGGCGCGTAAGCTCTCTTCGCTTGACTCGCCCATAATGGCAATGATTTGTGCCATTAATAAGGCTGCGGTCTGAGTGGTTTTTTTACCCTCAGTAATAATATCCTGCGCGGAGGCAGATTTTTTATTAAGTCTATCCAGATAGTCCAGAGCGTTTTTCATTGCGCTCGCCGCGTTATCGCGTGCAGTTTTCGCCTGAGAAACGTCCTTGTTTAGATTACCCAGAACTGTCTTTTCATTACTAATCTGACCTGAAAGGCTATTTATTTTCTGTTTAACGTCCTGAATAGAAGATGCCAGCTTTGCTATATCATCCTGACTGCTGCCATTCTGAATAGCCTGTTGGTGATCTTTTTCCAGTTGGGCCAGCGTTTTTTCATCATTAGCTTTTTGTTGTTCCAACGCATTAAGCTTTTCCTGACTGGCCGCCTGGTTCAGCTGTGCCTGCTCATATGATTTTTTAGCCTCATCATATTTTTTGCTCTCAGTGTCTATTTGCTCAAGCGTTTCTTTACTGGCATTCCCCATGCTTTTGCTAAAGCGGGTATACATATCCATCCGCAGTTGCAATTCGTCCATAGCCTTTTCACCGAGCAAAACCACCAGTTCCGCCATTAATTCGTTATAGCTTTTTACTGACGTCGATTTACCGGTATCTGTCTGGCTGAGTTTGGGAGGTGCAAGATAAGGTTTTATCGTACCATTTTGTCCCCTGTCTGATTCGGTAATTATCTTTTCTTCGATAATTTTTTTTGCAGCTGCCGCCTGGTCGGGGTCTAATTTGAATATTCCACCACTTTCAACTGTTGATGATACAGGCTCATCATAGTTAAGAGGGATATTTAGTGGTTGCGATGAAATATTAGTTATACCACTCATCTTTTTTCTCCTTCCTTTCTTCAAGATCCCTTATGCTGTTAATTGCATCGAGGTATAAATTAGCCTGATGGACCAGTTGCTGGTCTTTCTCGTGCTCAACCACCAACTCAAAACATTTTTTAGCTTTGCCAATGTAATGCAACTGCAAATTACATTGACCTGCTTCAAACATAGCCCGGTAATTATTTTTGCTTAAAGCAAATGCAACGGCATATACATCGAGCGCTTTTTTATATTCCTGCTTGAACTGGTAAACGGCAGCCAGACCAAAAGCATAATCAGCATTGTAGATGTCATAGATAAAAAGAAATTTAAAAAACTGCTCCGCTTCAGCTATTTTTCCCTGTTGATACATCTCATAGGCGCAGGCATAAAGGGCATCAAACATATTGTCAGGCAACGCGTACAGCTGTTTGCGTGATGCTCCGCTTGTTACGATATCGTTGAGTAAAGTGTCAATATTTTCATCATCGATCTCGCTAAAGAAATCATTATTCTTAAAATTCATATGGTTGCACTGTTTGTAGGTGGGATTTTAATCGGGAATATTTTAAATATTCATCGTGATGAGGGGATATAAAGGAACGTTTAATTTTGCGGTTAACCTGCGGTAATTCTGCATGCCGGTACGACGTGTCGTACCGGCATTGTGTTATTGCTCGTCGTTTTCCCCGAGGAAAAAATACCACAGCGGTACGGAAAGCAGCGCGGTAAATACCAGCGTATACAGCAGGATCATAAACGTCTGGGTCACCACCATTTGCGTGCTCCATTCGCTCAGGGGGATCTGATACTGCTCAACTACCCCGCTGATAATGGCTTTGCCCATCACCACGACTACCAGCATAGCGACCACGATGACACCGCGAATAAACCGTCGGGTTTCCTTCTTTTTTACCGCAATGCGATCCTGGATAATGCTTAGCGGCGACTGCTGAGATGGCAACAACGTCCTGGCGGCGCGCTGGTGTTGCTGCTGGTTACGCTTCCAGCGCAGCATATCCAGTGCAACAAATGCAATCAGGCTTGCGCCCATCATCGGCAAGCAGTATCCGGCTACCAGAGCCAGCAGCAGCGTCAGTACACGTCCCGATAAAGAGAACGTCAGCCAGCAGCTGACCAGCGTTTCTGCCGGACTGGATTGCGTCTGAGCCGGGCGGCGCAGCCACCACATGCGATAGCCGAGGACAATTAGCGCACACAGTCCGAAGCCAAAGACGGCCAGAATAAGCTGGTTAGGTAAGCCAAACAGCACGCCCATATGCGCATCCACGCCCCAGCGGGTTAATTTGGCAACTAAGGGAAAGTTGGCAAAGTGGGTCTGATCAACGATGGCGAAGGTGGCCGGATTGACCGCTACCGCATCAACGCGCGTCGGCCAGCTACGATCAACTTCGGTCACCGTCCAGGCTTTACCCTGAGCGCTGGGTTGGCGTAGTTCGACTTTATCTGCGCTGATGCCGACTGCTCTGGCGGCTGCCAGCACCCGCCCCCAGTCGGCGTCAGGCTGGTTAATCGCCGCCGCGCGGCCATGATTGGCATGCACGGGCATCGCCATGCCGTCATGATCGGCGTGTGCATCCGCAACCTCAGGTGCAGCGCTGACGGCAAGATCCGTTTTAACCTGCGGCGTCAGCCAGCCGAAAGAGGCCCGCATATGGTTAATATTTTCCCCTGCCCATTGCGACCAGGTCAGTCCGGTTACAGAAAAGAACAGCAGTCCAAGCAACAGCGCCAGCCCGAGGGTCGCGTGCCAGTGACGGCTAAGCGCCAGACGCCCTTTCACTTTGCCCCGGCGGCGACGCGGTCGTACGTTCAGCCATAGCACCACGCCGCCGAGCGCCGCCAGCCACAGCCATGAGGCGGCCAGTTCGCTGTAGCTGCGTCCCGCATCCCCCAGCAATAAACCCCGGTGTAGCTTATCCAGCCACATGCGCAGCGGCAGCACGCCGGAGGTGCCATATACCGTCATATCCCCTTTGACGCTGAGCGTATAGGGATCGATAAATATCGCCCGCGATTCCGAAGGCGCGCTGTCCGGGTAAATAAACTGCACGCGCGTGGTTTCATTGGCGCCAGGGGCCGGTCGTAGCGCATAAACCACCGTCTGTTCGCCGACATAATGGCGGGCGGCGGCCACCTGCTGTGCCAGTGGCTTCGCCGTGCCCTGAGGCTGAACGAACAAGGCATCCTGATACAGCAGGTTTTCAATCTGCGGCGTCAGAACATATAACGTGCCGCTTAATGCGGCGACAAAAATAAACGGGGCAATGAACAAACCGATATAAAAATGCAGGCGACGGACAAGGTTGTAGGTCGCGCTGCGCGTGGTTGAGGCAACGGGTGATATTGAAGACATAGCCTTCCCATTTTTTCAGGATGAATACCAGTCACGACGACCGTTAAAACGGCGTCGGGGATCTGCTCGCTAAACGGAAAAATGGGCCGCAGGCGGACCGCGCGGCGGCTGGCTGAGGGAATAGGAAGGAGATACCGGTCTGACAAGGCGCAGTGGCGGTCTGGGCGTGCGGGTCATCAGCATCAGCCAGCTCAGTACCAACAGTGCCCAGACCATAAACGGCACGTGGATAAGCAACGTACAGTAACCACAGGCGGCGTCATCATCCCTATCCATCAGATGATTATCCGCCGCCGGGGTATTTTCTGCCGCAGACTGATGGTCATGGACGTGGTGCCCCGCCATGCTGTTATCCACGCTGTCTGTTTCTTCCATGTCGTCCATATCAGGCATCATCGCCATCGGATGGGCGTTGTGAGACACGGAGGATGCCATGCTGCCAGCCATGATCATTTGCTGATGCATCAACGATTTTGACACCACCGGTGCAATCATCAGCAGCAGCATTGCCAGAATGGCAAGGCTGGCAGAGATTGCTTGTTGTCTGTGGCGAGGAACGTTCATGCAGTAAAGCGCAACCGGCAGTCGAAAATGGCAAGCAGTGTATCCTTTTCGCTAACTGGAGGTAAAAAAATTGCGCTTTTTTTACCAGAAATAATGAAAATTTAGCACTGCGTTACCATTTTACAGCCGCACCTAAACCTTATTGTAACCAAAAAGACACATATCATTAACCGATAAAGCGAGGATGACCATCAGCAACCATGATCATCCCGTATTGGCGCTCTCACCTGAGGTCAGGCAGCTTTGCTCAGCTATTTTCGCGTCGTTGTTTAACCATCCCGACGATAGCATCCCAGGTTTTGGCTTCCATAAAGTTTTCAATAGCGATGAACTGAACCCGGCCGTCATCGTGCAGTTTTTTCGCCCGGTCAATCAGTCGGGTATGGGTGACAATCAGATCGGCGCCGCCGGGGATGGCCTCAATCTGGCTGTTATTAACCTCCACGTCCAGCATTGCTTTGCGTAGCTTATTGCGCAGAATGGATGCCCCCATCGCACTTGACCCCATGCCGGCATCGCAGGCGACGATAATGCGTTTCAGCGGCTGCGTGGCCTCAGGTACGATTATCGCCACGCCAGATGTCGCTGCGACATCGGCTGCCAGCTCGCCGGGTTCTTCCTCTGCGGCCTGACTTCTGTCGAGTTTGAGGATCACGCTTGCCACCAGAAATGACACCAACATTCCGGCGAAAAAGCCAACCAGGTTACCGACCATCGCGCCTTTAGGCGTCAGCATCAGCAGCGCAATAAAGCTACCAGGCGATGGCGTTGCCACGGTGCCGCCTCCCAGCATCAAAAAGCAGCTCAGCGAGGTAGTAATACCGGCCATGGTGGCAAAAACCAGCACCGGTTTCATTAGTACAAACGGGAAATACACTTCGCCGATGCCACCCACGCCGGCAATCAGTGCGGCGGTGGGCGCGGTTTTTTTCGCCATCCCCTTGCCGAACAGCGAAATGGCCAGCAGCGTCCCCACCGACGGGCCACAGTTCGCGTCCACCAGGAACAGCACCGACTTGCCGGTTTCCGCCACCTGTTCAAGACCCAGCGGCGCCATAATGCCGTGGTTAATCGCGTTATTCAGAAACAGCACCTGCGCCGGGGCAACAAAAATAGAGATCAGCGGCAGCACCTTGTGTGAAATGGTCCAGTTCACGCCAGCGGAAAGAACATGGATTAGAAATTCGATGATCGGGCCGATAATCAGGTAGCCCAGCAGGGTAATCAGCAGTCCGATGATACCCATGCTGAAGTTACTGATCAGCATTTCAAAACCGGCGCGGAATTTCCCTTCCAGGTAATTATCGACTTTCTTCATTATCCAGGCGGCCGTGGGACCAATCACCATGGCGCCGCTCAGCATCGTGACGTCAGAACCAATAATCAGCCCCATGGTTGCCAGCGCGCCGAGCGCGCCACCCCGCTGTCCGTGGACGATATAGCCGCCGGTAAAGCCAACCAGCAGAGGTAAAAGATAGGTAAGAATCGGACTTACCAACGCGCCAAGATGCGGATTTGGCAGCCATCCGGTTGGAATAAATAAGGCGGTTAATAATCCCCATGCGACAAAAACGCCGAGGTTAGGCATTACCATACCGCTTAAAAAATTCCCGAAGCGTTGAACCTTTACTAAAAATCCTGGCCCGTTGTCAGCGCCAGTAATTTGTTGTGTAGCCATGTCATTTGCCTCTGTAGGGTAATAATGTAATGAGGTTGACTGCAGTTATTAGCTTATTTAGCGAGACTTGCCGCCAGATATATTAATTGTGGTGCCGCTGATATAACTGGCATGATCCGAGGCGAGATAGCAGATTAAGTCCGCAATCTCATGATGCTCTCCCGCTCTGCCGAGAGGAATTACGCCAGTATAATCATCATCAATATGGTCAAACTGTTTTCCTCTGGTATAGGCCAGCGCTTTATAATTTTCGTCGCTGTTCATATTGGTTCGCTTATTAATACCGGGAGCAATACCCACCACGCGAATATTGAAGCGGCCATACTCTTTGGCCCATGAACGGGTAAAGCTGTTCAGCGCACCTTTGGTTGCTGAGTAGATGCTTTGACCGGCAGAGCCTTCAGTACCCGCTTCTGAGGAGACGTTGATAATCGTGCCGCTATTTTGCTTGATCATGGCCGGCAGCACCGCCTGAGTGCAAAGAAAAGGCGCTTTCTGATTTACCGCAACGATAAAATCAAAATCCGCTTCCGTTGCCTGATAAGTGCTGTTTTTTCCGTAGAAGTCGTACATTAAGCGCGGGCGGTTAACACCGGCATTGTTAACCAGACAGTCTATTTTGCCATAGCGTGAAATAACCTCAGCGACGAGCTTGTTAACCGCGTCAGGTGAGGTTATATCAGCCTTAATAAACAGAGAAGCGTAATCGCGCCAGTTATCGGCTTCATTGAGATCGCAAATAACGACTACCGCGTTATTACGGTGCAGCATTTGCGAGATCCGGGCGCCGATACCGGAAGATCCGCCGGTGACCAGAATGATTTTTTCATTAAGATTTATCCAGCCGTTATTATTTTTCATCGAACCTTACTCCAGATTAGCGTGGTATTGCCAAAGGCTTTTTAATTCAATTTGCTGTTGGCGAATAATCATCAGGGCTACGGTATCGCCCAGCAGCAGCAGCGATTGCTCAAATAATGATGTCATCGGCTGGACCGAGGGCGTTTCTCCACTCAGATTGAGCTTGGTTTGTACCGGTATTCGCACAAACAGGTGGCAATAGCTGCGCATGGTGCTCTGCGGATTAGCGCCAATATGGACAACACGCGCGCCAAAATCATGGGCTTTTCTGGCAATGCCCAGCGGAAACAGGCTTTCCCCGCTGCCGGATCCGACAATCAGCAGGTCTTTATCGGTTATTGCCGGTTCAGTAATCTGCCCAACCACATAAGTGTTAACGCCAATATGGGCCAGCCGTTTGGCGATCGCCTCCAGCGAAAGCAAGACTCTGCCAACGCCAACAAAGAATACTTTTTCAGCGCCGCAGATCAGCTGGATCAGCTGTTCAACCTGTTCCTCTTCTACGTTCTGCAAGGTCACTTGCAGCTCGTTAACAATTTCTTTTTCAGTCGCAAGATAACTCATAGTGCCTTCTCCCCCGCCGCCGCGCGCGCTGCCAGCCCGGCGCTGACTGCCTGGTGAAGCCGCTGCAGATTCTGCTCAAAGCTAAATCCCTGCTGATAAAGGCTGGTGCTGCCTAAAACCAGATTATCGGCTCCGGCGGCGACCAGTTCGGGGATGCTGTCGAGTGATACCCGACCATCAACCTGAATAGCGCAATCAGATCGCTGCTTATTAGCCATTGCGCGAACCTCAGCCACTTTATTTTTCGCGTAGCTGACCTGCGATTCGCCGCTGTCGCCGGCAAAGCCGGGGTTGATCAGCATCAGCAAAATGCAGTCGATTTCTGCCAGCGCGTAGCGCAGATTTTCCGCCGGCGTCGCCGGGTTCAGCGCGACGCCGGCTTTAACGCCGTGGCGTTTAATCAGGTTAACCAGACGGTCGAGATGGCGCGCTGACTCGTAGTGAAAGGTGATTTGCTGTACGCCAATAGCCAGCATTTCCGCGACAAACCAGTCGTTGTTAACGGCCATGATATGAATGTCAAAAGGCAGATCGGTAACGCTGCGCAGTTTACTTATCGTATCAATGCCAAGCGGCATGCTGGGGCTGAACCGGGCGTCGATAACATCAATATGCAGCGCGTCAACCCCGGCCTGCTCAAGCTGACGCACGGACTCTCTGAGGTTAAGTAAATCCGCGCACATTATTGACGGCGATAAAACAATTTTATCCATCATTCATTCCTTATTATTACCGTATCCGGCGTCGTATCAGAGGACTAACCTGCTCCACGCCACCGTGCTGAAGGCATAAACGGCTGACTGTCAGGCTGCGACGCCCAGAGCATCAATAATGCTTTGTTTGCTGGTGGCCCGGCGCATCAGCTCAACGGTATCGGGTTCCATGCAGGCAACCGCAATTTGTCCCAACATATCCAGATGCGTGCCGTCTTTTCCTGCGATGCCAATAACCATATAGGCCAGTTCGCCGCCGCCGAAATCAACGCCGTCGGGCAGCTGAATAATTGAAATACCCGAGGTTATGATCTCACTCTGAGCGCCGTCCGTGCCGTGCGGGATAGCCAGATGGTTTCCCATATAGGTCGACGCGATGCGCTCACGCGCCAGCATCAGGTCGATGTATTTTTCGCTGACGTAACCACCGTTGACTAATAGCTTTCCCGCTGCGCGGATGGCTTCGTCGCGTTCGCTAATTTTCGAATTAAGTACAATGCTGGCCGCACTACATATCTCTTTCACCACAGGCCCCTTTTGATAATGGTTGAAAATGGTTAGCAATAACGCTGGCTGGCTGTCAGTAAGTTGCTCTCGCAATTTTTACCAACCAAAACTCAATAATCACAATATCAATTAAGTTAAAATAACGATCAATCGCAACCATTCAAAAGCATGACGTAGTTCAAATAAATTTATCGGCGGCGCTGAATGCGGTGACGATGTTTGTGTTGAAATTCCGGTTTTTATATCCAGTTAACTAAATGAAATTATTGCCATTTATATTGACTACATTGACGGTCGCAACTGACCTATTTTTGGCGGAGGGACTGAAGGTTGGCGGAGAGTATCGGCTTTATTTCGCAATCATTCGCAGCGTTGTTACTGTCTGGCGCTGGCAATTTCCACTGCCAGCGCGCAGAGCGTTAACCTAAAATGCCTGACCAGTAACCCAAAATACCGATCGGAAAAATGGCCAGTATCAGCAGTAGCGCGTTCACCTTGCGGCGCAGCAGGTAAGCGACGAACAGCGTAAGCAGCAGCGGCAGCATACCGGGTAGCAGCTGGTCAAAAATATTCTGCAAGGTTGTGATCGCAACTTTTCCATCGCTACCGGTGATGCGCGAGACAACAACCGGCACCTGAATCGTCGTCCACTTACAGACCAGCGCTCCCATAACAAATAGCCCAAGGATGGAGGCGCCTTCGGTTAATTTTTGTAGCCGATTTCCGCCCAGGTCGCGCAATATTTCACGCCCTTTCTGGTAGCCGTAGTTCAGGCCATAATATTTCAGCGCCAGGCGGATAATATTAAATAAAATAAAAAATAACAGGGGGCCGGCGAGGCTGCCGGTCAACGCAATAGAAGCCCCAAGCGCTGCCAGAACCGGGCGCACGGTACCCCAGAATACCGGATCGCCGACGCCGGCAAGCGGTCCCATCAGGCCAATCTTCCCCCCGCTGATGCCGGTGCCGCTTACCGGCGATCCGCCCGCCTTTTCTTCCTCCATGGCCGCCGTCACGCCAAGAATGGGCGAAGCAACGTAAGGTTGCGTATTAAACCACTCCAGATGACGCTTGAGCGCATCAGCCCTCTCCGGTCCCGGTCCATAGAGGCGCTTAATGGCCGGGATCATAATAAAGCAGATCCCCAGCGCCTGAGCGCGTTCAAAATTGAACGACCCCAGCAGGATATTGGAACGAATAAACATATTGCGCAGGTCGCTTTTCGTCAGCTGTTTTTTGTTATCACTCATATCGTCACCTTATGCGTCAAGATCATCATCGGAATCGGCGCTGTTCGCCGTTGCGCTTAACGGCTTGTCTGGCGCCGGTACAGCACGATATTTGGGATGAATCTCCATCCACAACAGCGCCAGTACCAACCCCAGGCCGCCAAAGCCGACCAGATTGAATTCAGTAAAGGCCGCCAGCAGAAAGCCGCCAAAGAAAAACGGCATCAGGTATTTTACGTTCATCATATTGATGACCATGGCGTAACCGACCACCACCACAATTCCGCCGCCGATTTGCAGTCCTTTGGTTACCACATGGGGAATATTCGCCAGGGTGCTTTGCACGGTCTCAACATTCATAAGCAGCACGGCGAAAGTCGGTAAGGCTACGCGCAAACCCTGAAGGATTAGCGCGCTGATGTGCATCATTTCAATTCCCCGCGTGTTGCCCGCGTCGGCATAGCGATCGGCGCGGTGAATGAAAAAAACGGTAATAGTGCGAATAAATATGGTCAGTACCTGCCCGGCCGCTGCCAGTGCCACAGCAATGGCAATGCCTTCGCCAACGCCCTGATGGGTGGTAATCACCAAAATGGTGGCAATTACCGATGCAATGGCGGTATCCGGCGCCATGGCCAGCCCGACGTTCATCCAGCCCAGCGCCATCATCTCCAGGGTGCCGCCGAGTATGATGCCGGTGGTCAGATCGCCCAGGATCAGACCGACCAGCGTACAGGCGATTAGCGGTCTGTGAGTTTGCCCTTCATCAAGTACTGAGCCCATTCCAGCGATAGCGGCTACTATCACTAATGCGATAACCTGAAATGTATCCATAAGGAGCCTCCGTTACAGTTTGTCGGCCAGGTTGACGGCCGGGTCTGATGGCAGCTGACGCAATTCAACGGTGATTCCCAGCGTATTCAGCTCGTGAAACGCCGCCTCATCATCATCAGAAACGCTGACCGAGCGCGTTATCTGCCTTTTACCGGCCTCAAAAATCATGCCGCCGACGTTAACCGTGCTCAGCGTTACGCCTGCATGAACCAGGCGCACCACGTCGCGCGGCCGGGCAAATAGCAAGATGGCATCAACGCCAGTATATTTTTCACTGTGCCAGGCGCGGGCCATTTTCTCGACTGAAACCACGCTGGCTTTCATGCCGGAAGGTGCGACGGAAATTAACAGCGACTTTCGTAATTCATCCGCAGCGACTTCATCTGAAACAACAATAATTCGCTCCGCCGGATGCTGTTTTACCCAGCGGGTTACCACCTGCCCGTGAATAAAACGATCATCGATACGCGCTAATAAAATATTCATCTTACAAATCGTCCTCTTCATGTTGATTCAGGTCGGATAAATTCATTCTCGTTACGCCCTCAATGCCGCTGCTACAGGCCAGGCTGGCGAGTTGTGTTATTTCCGCTATCTCCTCTCTTTCCAGTAAAACATTCAGCAGCATCGGAATATTGAGTCCTGAAATAACTTCGCCGCAGCCGGCGGCGGCGCAGTACATTGCCGCCGCGTTATAAGGGCTGCCGCCGGGAAAATCGACCAGAAATAACGCCGCTGATTTAATTCCCGTCGCTGAAATTTTTCTGAATAAAGCATCGGTATTTTCAGCGGGAGTAAAATCGAGACAGTAAATGGTTTCTTGCGCGCCAATAATCATTTCCGCAGAAACTTTCAGCGCAGCAGCGGCGTTGCCATGCGTAATCAGAATGACCGGTATCATCGAAGATATATCTCCTGATTTTTAATGCGTTGAGGTATGAATAAGTCGTTATTTGTTGGCCATATGCTGCGCCTTACCGCACATCCATAATTCGTCACGGGATAGTAAACCACAACCATTGCCAATCATATGCAACAAAAACCAGTCTTTAACAAAGCATTTCCAATTGCAATTAGTTGCGGTTAAAAGGTTGATATGCTTCAAATATTTATTATCATCTTATTGATTAATAAAGAGTAATAAGAAAATATTCAGTGAATGACAATAAATACAAGCTGTGTCATGCTTTGTGAAAGAGATAATCAGTGATGATCTGAGAATATTTAAAATACAGGCTGCTGATTAATGGAGAGCGTATGAGTGGTTCACTGACAATTGAACGAAGAAACAAACTGGCGCAAATGCTTCTTAGCGAAGGCAGCGTAAAAGTAGGAAAACTGGCGACCACCTTTGGCGTTTCCACGGAAACGATCAGAAAAGATCTTATTTATCTTGAGCGCAAAGGCATTGCAACGAAAGGCCACGGCGGCGCCATCGTCTCCAGCAGCATCCTGACAACTGAGCAGCCGCTGCTGCGTAAAACCTCGGAAAATCTCGATGTCAAAAATACCATTGCCCGTGCCGCCGTCGAGCTAATCCCCGAACGCGGCGTGGTGATCCTTGATACCGGCAGTACCAGCCAGTGCCTGGCCGCGGCGCTGACTACTCAGAGTAATCTCACCATCATTACCAACGCCCTGAACGTGGTGCAGTCGCTGTCAGGCTCCGGTAACGACGTATTTATGCTCGGCGGTAAATTTAACTCGTTCAGTCTGGCGATGGTGGGTCACTGGGGAGTCAATATTCTGAAATCCATCAACGCCGATATCGTTTTTCTCGGCGCTGACGGTCTGAGCGGCAGAAATGGCCCCTGCACTGCTTCTTATGATGAAGCGGAAATCAAGAAAGAGATGGTTAACTGCGCCTCGACCAAGGTCGTTATCTGCGACAGCAGCAAATTTTCCAGTTCGGGCCTGTTTCAGTTCAGCAGCTGGGATGATATTGATTATCTGATTACCGACAGCGACATTCCCGAAGAGGAATATGCCGAGCTGAAGGCGCTGACTAACGTGATCGTAGTGGATAAAAACGGCTGAGTCTTCTCCTGCGACGGCGACGCTTCACGCCGCGCAGCGGCAGCTGCGCGGCAAAGGTCCTTCTCTACTTCAGCTCTGGCTGGGCAACCAGCGGCATGTTGCGCGGGCTATCGTAACGCGCCAGGCGTGATAGATTTTGATTAATTGCTCAATTATCACGCGACGTCGGCGGGTACACCCCACGCGCGCGATTGTTGGTAAATGATCGACATCACATTTTAAATCTTGCGTTGGAATCGCACGTGGACTAATTGGCAACGGGTTGTTAGCTTATCCAGATTGTATTTACCTGAGTAAATCACCGGATTGTTACTGCGATACGCAGGCAAAACCTGGGGGCGAGCCGCTGGCACGCTCCCAGGTTTTTTTTTAACTAATGGAATACCGTTTTCAGGGCGGTGTCAGGGAGAGTTTTAATGAAGTATCAGAAGCTTGCTGAAGATATTGCCAGTCGGGTTGGCGGCAGTAAAAATATAATCAGCCTGGTACATTGCGCCACCCGGCTGCGCTTTAAGTTGAAGGACAATGCCAAAGCAGACGCTGAAGGTCTGAAGGCGAATCCGGACGTTATTATGGTCGTTGAAAGCGGTGGTCAGTTTCAGGTGGTGATCGGCAATCACGTGAGCGACGTCTTTCGCGCGGTATTAAGCGTCGCCAATATCAGTGAAGAGGCGTCAACCAGCGCCGAAAACGTCGGTGAAAAAAGCTCGCTGTTTAACCGCTTTATCGACATTATCTCCGCCATTTTTACGCCATTTCTCGGCGTCATGGCTGGCTGCGGCATTATGAAAGGCCTGTTGGCGCTGGCCGTCGCCTGCAACTGGCTGGACAGTGAAAGCGGCACTTATACCATCTGGTATGCCGCCAGCGATGCCTTGTTCTACTTCTTCCCCATCGCCCTCGGCTATACCGCCGGTAAAAAATTCGGCGGCAATCCCTTTATCACCATGGCGATTGGCGGCGCATTGGTTCACCCGCTGATAATGGGTGCATTAAAACTCGAAGATACGGGCGGCGGCGCTGAGCATTTTCTGGGTATCCCGGTCACCTTTATTAACTACAGCACCTCGGTTATTCCCATCATATTTGCAGCCTGGATGAGCTGCTGGTTGGAGAAATGGTCTAACCGCTGGTTTCCTGATGCGGTTAAAAACTTCTTCACACCCTGCGTTTGTATCAGCATTACCGTGCCGTTTACCTTTTTACTGATCGGCCCCGCCGCAACCTGGCTCAGTCAGGGGTTGGCACACAGCTATCAATATTTTTACAGCGTCGCTCCCTGGCTTGCTGGCGGCATTATGGGGGCTATCTGGCAGGTTTGTGTCATTTTCGGTCTGCATTGGGGACTGGTACCGCTAATGATTAACAATATTACCGTTTTCGGCTCAGATTCTATGGTCCCCCTGCTGCTGCCAGCGGTAATGGGCCAGGTTGGCGCCGCCCTTGGCGTGTTCCTTCGTAGTCGAGACACGCGTCTGAAATCACTGGCCGGCTCTTCGGTTACCGCCGGCATATTCGGTATCACCGAGCCGGCCGTATACGGCGTCACTCTCCCTCTGCGCCGTCCGTTTATTTTTGGCTGCATCGCCGGTGCCATTGGCGGCGCCACCGTTGGCCTGTTCGACACGCGCGTTTATTCATTCGGGCTGATCAATGTCTTTACCCTCGCGCAGGTCATCCCGCCGCAGGGAGTCAACTGGACCGTATGGGGCGCAGCGATCGGCACCGCGCTCTCGCTGATCATTTCCTGCATGCTTACCATCATTGCCGGCATGCCGCGTGGCGAAAGTACAAAAACAGCCAGTGCCGACAAAGCGGCCGAAGCGGATAACAAGCCGCAGGCCTGTATAATCCCGGAACCTATGGATTATTACGTGCTGGCGCCAATGAGCGGCAAGATTGTGCCCCTTGATGAAGTGCCGGACCCCACCTTTGCCAGCGGGCTTCTCGGTCAGGGCTGCGGCATTGTTCCCAGTGAAGGAAAAGTCTTTGCCCCCTTTGCTGCTGAAGTTGCGTCGTTATTTAAAACTAAACACGCTATCGGCTTGCAAAGCGATGATGATGTTGAGCTGCTTATTCACGTTGGAATCGATACCGTAAAACTCGATGGCCAACATTTTACCGCCCATGTTCAGCCCGGCGACCGCGTTCAGGCTGGTGACCTGCTAGTCGAGTTTGATATCCCAGCCATTCGCGCCGCCGGTTACGATCTGAGCACGCCGATCGTTATCAGCAACCATGAAGATTTCAGTGCGGTCACGTCTGCCAGCGCCGGTCACATCGACGCCGGGCAGCTGATGATCTCAATAAAAAAACAGTAAAAGGAGCAGTTATGAAAAGGTTTCCCGACAAGTTTTTATGGGGCGGCGCCGTTGCCGCCAATCAGGTTGAAGGCGCATATCTCGATGATGGCAAAGGCCTGTCTACTTCCGACGTTCAGCCGGAGGGCATCTTTGGCCCGGTCATTAATCGTAGCGGGGATGAAAGCTATACAAAAGATGTCGCTATCGACTTCTATCACCGCTATCCGCAAGACATATCCCTGTTTGCCGAGATGGGATTTACCTGCCTGCGAATCTCTATTGCCTGGGCGCGCATCTTTCCTCAGGGAGACGAACAACAGCCGAACGAAGCCGGGCTGGCCTATTACGACCGGCTGTTTGACGAACTGGAACGGCATAATATCCAGCCGGTTGTCACCCTCTCCCACTATGAAATGCCCTGGGGATTGGTGCAAAACTACGGCGGCTGGGGAAACCGCAAGGTTATCGAATTTTTTCAACGCTATGCCCGCACGCTGTTCGAACGCTATAGCCGTCGGGTAAAAATCTGGCTGACGTTTAATGAAATAAATATGTCGCTGCATGCGCCTTTAACCGGCGTTGGCCTGCCTCAGGACAGCAGCCTGGCGCAGATTTATCAGGCGATCCATCATCAGTTGGTTGCCAGCGCTCTGGTGGTCAAAGCCTGCCACGAACTGGTACCGGAAGGAAAAATCGGCAATATGCTGCTCGGCGGACTGATGTATCCGCTCAGCTGCCAGCCCGACGATGTGTTCGAAACCCTGCAGCAAAACCGCCGCTGGCTGTTCTTTGGCGACGTACAGTGTCGGGGTGCCTATCCGGGTTACATGCAGCGCTACTTCCGCGAAAACAATATTAAGCTGGAGATCAGCGAACAGGATCGTGCCGCGCTGCGCCAGACCGTTGATTTCATCTCCTTTAGCTATTATATGACCGGCTGCTCTACGGCGGACCAGGCCAGCCATGAAGCCCAGCGCGGCAATATTATGAGTATGATCCCGAACCCGCATTTAAAAAGCTCCGAGTGGGGCTGGCAGATCGATCCGGTTGGGCTACGTACTCTGCTTAATATGCTATGGGACCGTTATCAAAAGCCGCTGTTTATCGTTGAAAACGGCCTGGGGGCGAAAGACAAGGTTGAGGCGGACGGCAGCATTAATGATGATTACCGTATCAGCTATATTAACGATCACCTGGTGCAGGCGCGTGAAGCGATTGATGATGGCGTTGAGCTGATGGGATATACCAGCTGGGGTCCAATCGATCTGGTCAGCGCCTCAAAAGCCGAGCTGGCTAAGCGCTATGGTTTTATCTATGTCGACCGCGACGATCAGGGGAATGGCACCCTGGCGCGCAGCCGGAAAAAAAGTTTCTACTGGTACCAGGACATTATCAAAAGCCACGGCGAAAAACTGAAAGACTGACGCCCTCACCTCGCCCGGCCTGGCGGGCGAGGTGAATCCCCCGCCGGTTACAATCGCAATTGATAGCTTTTAACGATAATAAATTCTCATCTCAGCAGCGCGTTTAATCGCATGCTTAGCATTAGCAACTTCAAATTTATCAACCACATTACGCATATGAAATTTAACCGTTCGTAGTCGGATATCCAGTATTAGCGCAATCTCCTGATAGGTTTTTCCCATACTAGCCCAATAAAGAACTTCGTTCTCACGCGCGGAAAGCATCTGCCTCTGGCCGTAATCGCTCCCCTTTAGTTCATGATAGAAAGACAGCATTTTTTGATGGATCCCCAATAGCAAATACTGTAAAGATGCTTTGTTGACTTAAATCATCGCCCGGAAATCATCTCTGTTGTTCTCTCCCGGAAAAACTGAAAGTACCGCAAGATTATTTACATTATCGTGCAATACAAAAGTATGCCCATTGTCAATACTATAACCCTCGCCGGCGTTAAAGATATTATCTCCCCCGCGATCCTGGTGGTAAAGAATATCCTTACCCCAGTAAAAGTCCTCTACTCTGTTCAGAGACTTTATTATTACAGGGTCGAATAACTGATACTCACCCTGTAAATATTTATTAAACCATGAGTCATGATTATTAATGATAATCATCTCTTTTGGGAATGATTTATTCATAACGGCATAAGCATACTTGACCTCGCCGCAAATGGTTATTTCTTTATCAAGAAGTAATTTTATTAGTGCATTTATATCTGGATTGGAAAAGTACATAAATAAAAACTCATTATGTTATGTCAAAAAATACCATAACTGGTTGGCGTGCTGCGCTGATTTGACACATGAAAATCACAAGCAGGACGCTAAAGTTCCACGATATTAGCAACTGCGATTATGTTATGAGACCTTTTTAGCTAAAATTACAGGCTGGTTCGAATCATGCAGCCTGGGTTATCAACAACCATTTTGATAACCATCAAAGAACCGCCTCCAGCCACACTGGAAAAGCTCACCCTGTGCTGATCACTCAGGCAAACCCTCTTCGGCAGGATAGAGTGCTTTGCATACATATACAACGTTAACCCGAAATGATAACCACATGTCTTTGTCTTCTGGATGTGAACAGGAATGCTGCCTGTCGATAATTCAGCCATAGCAACGCGGCGGGAAGTGAATTTTTTAATTATGTAATTGAGCAATTACATACGTTTCCTTTCATGTCTCCTTGTGAATGCAGTGACACTTTATCATGAAACCATAAACCATTTAACCTGAGTTTAGTTAACCAGTGAAATAAGTTGACTTGTGTCAAGTTTCTAAAACTTATCCAGGTAATAATGCCCACGTAAGACCTGAGCAATTAAATACACTGCAATTTTTTTTCATTCCTTTCTTTCGCCATTTTCGAATGGCTTTTTTTTACCTTTTTTTGCATTCTGTTTTGGACCGGTTTAATTATAAACTCTGTTACAGGGAACAATTCGCCTCTCCTGTGTCAATGCCCCTTGCGTGCCACGCTGGTTGTGTAACTCAGGCGCGTAAAGAAGCGTCACCTACATAAATTTGTACCGCATGACATTCGCTAGCAAAGCTGAGGCGTCGGTATAAAGTTGAACGTTAGTCAACGAAAGCGTGGAATAAAAAGCCTGTTCACGCCAGAGCCACGACGTAAACAGGCTTAGGGAGTCAATCGTGCAATGGATTTTGCCCGGACACACGCTGCTTGCGCTCACGTCGGCGTACGCTAAGAGTGGAGCAAATAAAGGTAATCACAAACACTGCGGCAAACAGCACGACAATGGTTGGCGCTGGCGCGCTATCAATAAAGAACGACAGGTATACCCCGGTCAGTGAGATAACTATCGAGACGGCGACAGCAACCAGTAATGCCAGATGGAAGCGGCGAGTGAGCAAAACCGCAATGGCGCCGGGCGCGATCAGTAACGATATTGACAGGATTATGCCGACCGATTTTAGCGTCGCCACAATCGTCAGCGATACCATGCACAGCAGGCCATAGTGCAGCCAGCCGGTGCGCAATCCGCTGGCCCTTGCCTGCTGCACGTCAAAGCAAAACAGCAGAAAGTCACGCCATTTAACGGCAATCACCACCGCCACCACGCCGGCAATGATCGTCGTTTGCTGCATATCCGTAAGGGTTATGCCGAGCATATCGCCAAACAGAATATGGTCCAGATGCACCTCTGGCTTTAGCGCGATATACAGAATCAGACCAGAGGCGAACATGCCGGAGAATACAATGCCCATCAGGGTGTCCTGCTTGATCCGACTGTTGTCTTTCAGGTAGCCGGTCGCAAGTGCGCAAAACAGACCGGCGACAAAAGCACCGGCGCCGAGCGGAATGCCCAGCATCCAGGCCAGCACGACACCGGGAAATACCGCATGGCTCATTGCATCACCCATCAGCGCCCAACCTTTTAGCACCAGAAATACTGAAAGCAAGGCGCAGGGCACGGCCACCAGCAGCGCCACCAGCAGCGCGCCGTTCATAAAGCTAAACTGGAAAGGTTCAAGCAGCGTTGTCAGCATGATTCTCTCCATTAGCTTGTCGGGCGCGCCGGCGGTTAGCCAACAGTCCGTGAGTTGGGGCGAAAACAAATGCCAGCAGGAAGAGTAGCGTTTGTGCGACAACGATAATGGCGCCGGTTGCCCCATCGAGGTAGTAACTGGCCCATGCGCCGAGAAAGCTGGTCACGCTGCCGATGGCGACGGCAATACACAGCAAGCGCGGGAAACGGTCTGACAGCAGCCAGGCGGTAGCGCCAGGCGTGACCACCAGACAAATAACCAGAAACGCGCCGACCGTTTGTAGCGCTGCGACCGTCGAGGCTGCCAGCAGGGTGAAAAAAATCAGCTTCAGCCGCGCAGGCCGCAGGCCAATGGTGCGGGCATGATTCTCGTCAAAAAAGGTGACCATCAGGTCCTTCCATTTAAAAAACAGCACGATGATGGAAACGGCGCCGATAATGGAAAGCTGGAGAATATCGGATGGCGCAATTGCCAGAATATTACCCAGCACGATGGTTTGCACGTTTACAGCCATCGGATTGAGCGACACCATAAACAGCCCGATGCCGAAAAACGAGGAGAAAATAAGCCCGATAATGGCATCCTCTTTCAGACGCGTGCGCTGATTGAGGAATAGCATGCTGCCAGCAGCCAGACCGCCGGATAAAAAGGCGCCGAGAGCGAAAGGCACCCCCAGCATATAAGCCCCTGACACGCCGGGTACAATTGAATGCGACAGCGCATCGCCGATTAACGACCAGCCTTTG
The DNA here is from genome assembly GCF_002006995.1 of Izhakiella australiensis. Classification (GTDB taxonomy): domain Bacteria; phylum Pseudomonadota; class Gammaproteobacteria; order Enterobacterales; family Enterobacteriaceae; genus Izhakiella; species Izhakiella australiensis. Next base: position 95,593 of record NZ_MRUL01000002.1, read on the forward strand.
AGCATCAGATAGCAGGAAAGAAAGGCGCACAGCCCCCCCACCATTGCCGAAACCCACATGGCATTCAGCATGTACTGATAGTGAAAAGGTTCCAGTAACAGTTCCATCATCACTCTCTTTCAGCGTCAGGCGAACGATGTGAAACGAACGGACGTTCATCATCGGTCACGATCCGATCTTCAGAGCCGCTCAACACCACGTGGCGCAGCACGCCGCTGAAGGCTCGTTCCAGATTTTCCATGGTAAATGTGGTTTCAGTCGGCCCGCTGGCGAGCACCGTCCCCTTCACCATCACGCTGTAATCGCAAAAATCTTTTACCGAGCCAAGATTATGCGTGGAAACCAGCATGGTCTTGCCCTCTTCGCGCAGCTCGTGCAGCAGGCTGGTAATTTTTGCTTCAGTTTTAACGTCAACTCCAGTAAACGGTTCGTCCAGCAGGATAAGCTCGCCCTGTTGAGCAATCGCCCGGGCGAGAAAAACGCGTTTCTTTTGCCCGCCGGAGAGTTCACCTATCTGACGGTGGCGAAAAGCCAGCATATCCACCCGCTCCAGCGCCTCGCTGACGATACGTTTATCCGTAGCGCCGGGGATACGCAGCATCCCCATGTGGCCATAGCGCCCCATCATCACCACATCTTCAACCAGAACAGGAAATGACCAGTCCACTTCTTCAGCCTGCGGCACGTAAGCGACAAGGTTTTGACGCAGAGCCTGATGGGTTGGCAGGCCAAGTATGGATATTGAACCGCTGGCAAGGCGCACAAACCCCATCAGCGCTTTAAACAACGTTGACTTACCGGAGCCGTTAACGCCTACCAGCGCGGCGATAGAGCCGCCTGGTACGCTGAAGGTCGCCGAGCGCAGCGCCGTATGACCATTACGATAAGTCACGGTGACATCAGAGACGACGATCCCCGCAGCTTTCTTCATGATTTGTCCTTCATGCCGTCTTTAAGACCCTGCACCACGGTGTGGGTTGTCACTTTCAGCAAATCGATATAGGTCGGAACCGGACCGTCTGCCGCGCTCAGCGAATCAACGTACAGCACGCCGCCATAGTGCGCGCCGGTTTCACGAGCCACCTGACGCGCTGGCTTATCGGAAACGGTGCTTTCGCTGAATACCGCTGGGATATGATCTTTTTTGACTAAATCAATGACTTTGCGCACCTGCTGCGGCGTGCCCTGCTGATCGGCATTGATCGGCCACAGATAGAGCTCCTTCAGGCCAAGGTCGCGCGCAAGGTAGGAAAACGCCCCTTCGCTGGAGACCAGCCAGCGTTTATCTTGCGGAATTTCGGCAACCTGTTTTCTCAGTGGATCGAGAGTGCTAATGATTTTTTTCTTATAAACCTCCGCATTATGCTGGTAAGTTTTGGCATTAGCCGGGTCGTACTTCACCAGCGCGTCGCGGATATTATCAACATAAATCAAGGCATTATCCGGAGACATCCAGGCATGCGGATTTGGCTTGCCGTTGTAGGGGCCTTCGGTAATGCCCATCGGTTTAACGCCAGTGGTAACAATCACTTCTGGCACCCCTTTAAGATGCTGATAGAAACGTTTAAACCACAGTTCAAGGTTGAGTCCATTGGCCAGGATCAGCTGAGCACCCTGCGCACGTTTAATGTCGCCAGGCGTTGGCTGATACTCATGAATTTCCGCGCCAGGTTTGGTAATCGAGCTGACGTCCGCAGCATCTCCCGCCACGTTTTTCGCCATATCGGCAATGACGGTAAAGGTGGTGACAACCTTAAATTTATCTGCCGCCAGCGCGTTACCGCTGGCGACCAGCATTATCCCGGTGAGGAGTAAGACTTTGGTTTTTTTAAGCAAATACATCGTGTTTTTCTCCGAAGAAATGAAACATAGCAAAGGCTATAACTTATACCATCAGCTATGATTAAATGACAATAATTCTCGATAACATTCTGTTGCACAGATTGTCTGTTGATGCAGAAATGATTTTATTTATCATTGAGTTAGCGAGAAATCATTGCTTTCAATCGGCAATAACAATGGTAATAACAGGCAAAAGCGTCGTGGTGTAGTATATTTTTTCGTCAAGCCCGGCAAATCAGCCGCAGTTAATAACGGGACATTTTATGAAGCTAAAACTATCTGCCGTTTTATGTGTGACCTTCGCCACAACGGCGCTTTTTAGCAGCCTGTTACAGGCGGCAAATAATGATATTAAAGTGGACAATGGCGGACTTACCGCGCGTTTTTCTGCCGCGCAGGCCAGGCAAATTTATCATTATTTAAAGAAAGTTCGGCAGCAGGAAGGCTATGTGGTCAGCTCCGGCGCGGCTGGTTCAAACTATCTCTCCAGCCCGGCGGTAACCTGCAAGCGCACCAATCCCGGCAATCTCGGACGCAGTGAGAAGGATGACAGCCCGGACCTGTACAGCTGTTCGATGCGCATCAACCAGGCGGGCCTCAGTGCGCAGCCGTAATTATCAGCCAGCAAGCGGTTGTCGGTTATATCCCGCTTCGCGGGGGAATTGACCAACTGGCAACCCGGCTACCAAACGGAAAAACACAGCAGCCCGCTATTCTTATTTCGGGCGCTGGGTTCAGGAGAACATACTGCGACTGAGCTTACATCGCTTCGCTCACTTTAAACGCGCGGATCGCCCGGGTCAGATGCTCAGCCTGTTCCTGCATGGACTGGGCTGCAGCGGCAGACTCGTTGACCAGCGCGGCATTCTGCTGCGTCACCTGATCCATTTGCGTTATAGCCATATTGATTTCATCAATACCCGAACTTTGTTCGGAGCTGGCTATTGAAATTTCACCCATAATTTCCGTCACGCTTTGCACGCTGCTTAATACCTGATCCATGGTATTGCCAGCCAGCGTCACCTGGCGGCTACCTTCTTCCACCTGGCTGACTGAATCTTTAATCAGCTGGGCAATTTCTTTGGCCGCCGAGGCGGAACGCTGTGCCAGATTGCGCACTTCAGAGGCCACTACGGCGAAGCCGCGCCCCTGCTCGCCGGCGCGAGCCGCTTCCACCGCCGCGTTCAGCGCCAGAATATTGGTCTGGAAAGCGATGCTGTCGATTACGCTAATAATATCCACAATTTTACGTGACGAGGTGTTGATCACCTCCATGGTGCTGACAACCTGTTTTACCGCATCGCCACTTTCCGTCGCTACCTCTGATGCCCGGGAAGCGAGCTGATTTGCCTGGCGGGCGTTATCGGCGTTTTGCTTCACCGTGGCGGTGATCTGTTCCATTGCCGATGCAGTCTCCTCCAGCGAACTGGCCTGCTGCTCAGTGCGGGATGAAAGATCCATATTACCCACTGAAATCTGCCCTGATGCGCTGGCAATTAAATCACTGCTGCTACGCACCTCGCTGACGATGTTTAACAGATTGTCATTCATATACTTTAACGCCTGCATCAGCTGGCCGGTTTCATCGCGGGTCTTCACTTCAATATGGCTGCGTAGATCACCGGCGGCGACATTGGAGGCAATATTCACCGCTTCGCGCAGCGGGCGGACGATGGAGCGCGCCAGTTGCCAACCCAGTCCCAGAGCGGCTACAAATGCCAGAATGGAGCAGATAAGCGTGATATTAATCGTCATCTTGCCATCCGCAATAGCCTGCGCGCCCTCTCCTTGCAGCTGGGAGGATTGTGAGTCAGCAAATGATCCAACCAGTTTTAAAAATTGCGATTGCACCGGCGCCATCTGCTGCAGCGCGAAATAAGCCGCATCGCTAGTATTGCCTGCTTTAATCAGGGTCAGAAGGTGCTGTTTATCGGCATTAAAAGCCTGTGCAGCTTGCTGAACGGCGGTAATTTTCTGCTGCCCGATGTCGGTGTTCTGCATGCGGGAAATTTTTTCAATCGCCTGATCGGTGGTGCGCGAGGCCTCCTCCAGCTGTCCCTGGCGTTTAAGGTTATTTTCCGGGCGGCTGGCATCCAGGATCATACCTCGCAGATGCTTAATCTGCTCATTGAGCGCGTTGCAGGCATCAAACGCCAGACGCACTTTGGTGTAACGATCGTTAATGATGCTGCTCATTGCATCATTGTTACCACTGGTTTTAATAATTGCCGTTGAGCTGACAATCACTAACAGCAAGATTACCAGAGTGAACGCGGCGCTAATGCGTGCGCCTACCTTCATATTCTTTAATAGTGCCATGTTGTCTCTTGTCCTTGAATAGAAAGCATACACGCGTTCCCGATACGGCCAGAACGGCGATTTCTTGGGTTTTAAAGGGAAAATTAGCCAATTAATCCTGATGACAAGGTTACGGCACTGCGTCCAACGGTTACTTAGGGCGGGTGGGCAACGCCTTAATCATTCAGGCGTTATATTCATCGGCACACTTGATGTAAACTTGAATGATACTAATGAATTTTAATTATCCACTTAGTATTAGTGATGTTTTTATCTGCCATCAAGGCTAGCGGCAAAGCCTCTTGCCTGAATTTTTGCCAACAGAAAAGCATTAGAATAATTCATTTACGTTACTAATTATGTTCCGCCATCAAGCAGCAATGATAATAATGTTTACTGAGATAAAAATTGCTGATAGCGCGGCTGAAACCCGGCCTTACCGGCAAAAATTTACATCGGCAGCGCGGGTGCGCTGACGGGTTCAACGCGGCAAAAGTTCGGGGCGGGTTATGTCCATGGCAGCAGCGATGCAAATGGATGCCATGGGCTAACGCTCCAGGTTGAATGTTATTGGCAAAATAATAAGTGGCTATGTTATAACGTCATTACGACTCAGCAGACGAACAGGTTTCCATCATGAAAAAGCAGCTTTCTGCGGCGATTTTGACGCTGATGGCAGGCAAAGCATACGCATTTCAGGCGCATGTCACGATCCCGCAAGGCTATAACGGTAGCGTGGACCTTCCGGCATTGATGGGCGCTAAAATTGCACTGGCGGATGGTCGGTATATTCACCCCTCCCAGTGCGATGCCCATGCCATCAGCGGCTGCAACTGCCCTTTTTGCACCCAGCTACGCAGCGTCGGACGCGGATAATTAAAACTAGCTATCATCTTACCCTTTGTCGGATATTATTTTTCCCTGCCGTTCCAGCGCCAGTTTTTTACTTCCGGCAAATCGTCACCATACTCCCGCACGTAGCGATAATGTGCTGTCAACTTATCCTCCAGCTCCGCACTGAGATATTTTTGCCGCTCCGGAGGTAAAGCTAGCCGTTGAATGGCATCCAGCGCCAGGTGAAAGCGATCCAGCCGGTTGATTACTGTCATATCGAAAGGCGTAGTAGTGGTGCCCTCTTCATTGAAACCGTGTACGTGAAAGCGCGACTGATTAGCTCGCGGACTTATCAGCCGGTGGATCAACCCAGGATAGCCATGAAAAGCAAATATAACCGGACGGTCACGGGTGAACAGTGCTTCAAATTCCTGCTCCGGCTTACCGTGCGGATGTTTGTGCCGTGGCTGCAAAGCCAGTAAGTCAACAACATTCACCACCCGGATGCGCAGCTCAGGCTGAGCCAGCCTCAGCCAGTCCACTGCCGCCAGCGTTTCGCGGGTCGGCACATCTCCCGCGCATGCCATAACGATATCAGGCTCAATATTATCCCTTTCGTTACCAGCCCAGTGCCAAATGCCGATTCCCTGCTGGCAGTGGGAAACTGCCGCCTGCATCGTCAGCCACTGATCGGCAGGCTGCTTGCCGGCAATGATCACATTGATGCGATCCCAGCTTTTAAGGCAGTGATCGCTAACCCATAACAGCGTGTTTGCATCTGGCGGCAAGTAAACACGGACAATATCCGCTTTTTTATTGACTACGTGATCGATAAAACCTGGGTCCTGATGGCTGTAGCCATTATGATCTTGCTGCCATACGTGGGAGGCCAGTAAATAGTTAAGTGAAGCAATTGGCTGGCGCCATGATAAGAGGCGGGAGGTTTTAAGCCACTTAGCATGCTGGTTAAACATTGAATCGATAATGTGGATAAAAGCTTCATAGCAGTTAAACAGGCCGTGACGGCCACTGAGCAAATAACCCTCCAGCCAGCCCTGGCACTGATGTTCGCTGAGTATTTCCATCACTCTTCCCTGGGACGAAAGCTGGCGATCGTCAGGCGTTATCGTCCCCATCCAGCAGCGATCGGTCACGTCAAAAACAGCGCCCAGGCGGTTTGATTCAGTTTCATCCGGAGCAAATAGTCGAAAATTATCCGGGTTATGACGAATGATTTCCGCCAGTAGACGTCCCAGCACCGCTGTAGCTTGCGCTTTTTCCACACCCGGAGCTGGAACCTCAACCGCGTAATCGGCAAAATCTGGCATTTTAAGCGCCTGGCGCAGACGCCCGCCGTTGGCATAGGGCGTTGCGCCCATACGCTTATCACCGCGTGGTACCAACGTCTGCAGATAGTCGCACGGCTGGCCCTGCTGATTAAAAAGCTTTTCAGGCTGATAGCTTTTCATCCACTTTTGCAGCTGCAAGCGGTGCTGTGTATTTTCACGGCAGGCTGATAGCGGAACCTGATGAGCACGCCATAGCCCTTCGACCTTCACGTCATCAACCCATCGTGGACCGGTCCAGCCTTTGGGGCTGCGCAACAAAAGCATGGGCCAGCGAACCAGCGTATCCGGTGGTGTTTTCTGGCGGTATTGGTGCTGCAGCGCGCGGATAGTACTAAAGGCGCTATCCATGGCTGTGGCCATTTGCCGGTGCATATCTTCGGGATCGTCACCGCTGACTACCATCGGTAACCAACCCTGGCTGCGAAACAGCTGCATCAGGTCATCGTCGCTGCTGCGGGCCAGCAGGGTTGGGCTGGCAATCTTGTAATCGTTGAGATGTAGAATCGGCAGCACCGCGCCGTCACGCTGCGGATTAAGGAATTTTATACCTTGCCAGGCTGAAGCTAATGGCCCGGTTTCCGCTTCTCCGTCGCCGATAACACAGGCAACAATCAACCCCGGGTTATCAAAGGCCGCACCAAATGCGTGAGGAAGCGAATAGCCTAGCTCGCCACCTTCATGAATCGATCCCGGCGTTTCCGCAGCTGCGTGGCTGGGAATACCGCCGGGAAAAGAGAACTGACGGAACAGCTCTCTCATACCGTCTTCATCGCGCGTCACCCGGGGGTAAATTTCACTGTAGCTGCCTTCAAGCCAGCTTTGTGCCACCATTGCCGGGCCGCCGTGACCGGGGCCGCAAACAAACAAAACGTCCGTATTGTGCTGGCATATCATCCGGTTAAGGTGGGTATACACAAAGTTAAGCCCGGGAGTGGTACCCCAGTGGCCAAGCAGTCGTGGTTTAACATCCGTTGCGCTAAGGGGATGACGCAGTAAGGGATTATCCATCAGGTAAATTTGACCAACGGATAAGTAGTTCGCTGCCTGCCAGTAGGCGTTAAGGCTCGCTAACTCATCATCTGTCAGGCATGCTGACATAGGCTGCCCTCCTGTTTATGTTCAGAGTCGACGCAATTGCATCACGTTAACCTGCACTTTTCCTTTATTACGCTCCAGCTGTCCGTTCAACGACACCAGATCGTCAGGCTTCACTTGCTGGCCGCGCCACACGTTATCATTGATGATTACCGCGATAGTACCTCGCGCATCACGCAGCAAATAGTGGTTGACAGCGGTACGTTTCAGTATATTGCCCTTCAGCGAGACCCAGCTTTTTTCCGGCAACTTCGCCAGTTCGTCGCTCATCATCTGATGTTGCCCGTCAGTAACGCCGCGGTAGCCGTCTTTCTGCTCCTGCGGGGCGGGTGGCGCAGTGTCCTGCTTAAAACCGCCTTTATCCGCTGCTTGTAACCCCAATGAGAACAGTAGAGGAATAAGTGTCAGATATTTTTTCATAATGCCATCCTCGTGATGAAAATAATAAGTGTGGCACAGGCTGAAAATTTTGAAGGGGTGACTGGCGGTATAAGAGGTTAATCCCTTATTATTATGGTAAAAATGTAATCCCAGCTAAATAAAAATTATATTTATTGCCCGAAATATTGAGGTGATCGCCAGCGTGATTCATCTCTGTATGGTGGCAGAGATTTATTTAGATTGCAGTTTTTCAATCTGTACCCATATGTCGTTGTTGTTTTTCATTAACAGACCATTGATGCGATATTTAGCCCCGCTTTTCAGCGCAGGATGTTGTAACTGGTTGGGAATGACAATGGTGAGGGTTCCGCTATCATCCTCAATAAGATATTTTTCAGCGCTTTGTTTCTTGCTTATTTTCCCCTCAATAACAACGTGCGATCCTTCACTCAGGCTGGCAAGCTGTTTAATCTCACTGATGTTATTTTCCTGCGCGGATTCATCGTGGCTGTTACTGGCGGCACTATCGGCCTGGTTGCTGTAAGCTGGTGCCGGCGCCGCGGGCGTTCCTGCATCTGCCGCGTAGCCGGTTGACACAAAAATTAAGGCCAGAAAACTGGCAGCTGGAGTTAATCTTCTCATTAAAACCATCCCAAAAAGGTTTGAAAATAAAAAGACAAACCCCGCTATGCGTTACATAACGGGGCATACACTCAGCGGGGAAGCTGAGGTGGCAGGCTAGCGGATGCGTTACTTAGCGCTCTTCTGTCCGCCTTTTCTACCCGCTTCAGACGCCCTTTCCCGGTCATTTTTAAAATTGCCGCCGCTATGCTGGCCGCCCTTCTTACCGGCTTTAGACGCCTTGTCATGATCTTCTGCAAAATTTCCTGAACCACCACGATGTTGAGCCATAATGTCCTCTCTTCGTGTTGTCGGCAAACAGCCGGGATGTATTGCCAAACCCGACCAACGCGTTGCATAAATAAGCCTGGCAAGCATCTGAATAATTTCAAGCGGCAGAAAAACCACCGGTTTCAGCCAGCTGATTTAATTGCGGTTATTAATGATATTATTTTTTAAGCGAAGCGTAGTAAGTGCCTGTTATATAACAGATGAAATAAATATAAAAAGCCTCTCATAAAGAGAGGCTTTTATATTCAACTGGCTCTTTGGATTGCCGCCGTGTGCAAGCAGGCTTTACGATAAGCGCCGGGTGGCTGATTATAGATCTTAGTAAAGATACGGGTGAAGGTTTGCTGCGAATCAAAGCCGTACTTCAGGCAGATATCAAACACCCGTTCATTAGTATTTCGCAGGTCGGCGGCAGCCAGTCGCAGCTTACGATTACGAATATAGCTGCCTAAAGGCTCACCCTGATGCTGTATAAAAAGCCGTTGCAGATGCCACTTGGAATAACCGGAATGGCGGGCCACCTCATCGATCCGCAATGGCTGATCAAGATTGTCATCAATCCAGCCAACTAATGTTTCAATGACTTCTACGGAAATGTTCATCTTTCCTCCCCCTTACTCGGTATTATCAGTTGCCATTATCTGGTTACTCTTCCCACCAGCGCAGAAAGGTTTGATACGGATTGCCTGGGTCAACCACCTCGCCAAGGCGCGGGGTAAGCAAGCGCCACGGTTGGTTCTGGCTGGCAGCTTCAAGGCGACGCCAGGGGTCGTTCCAGCTGTGACGCGCCAGTACAAAACGGCCGGCGTGGCCGGGAAGGACGCTGCGCGCTCCTAAGTCCAACGCCGCCTGCGCGCTTTCTTCCGGCATCATATGCACGTTTTTCCAGTCCGGGTCGTACTGGCCATTTTCCAGAATGGCAATATCAATTGGCCCGAACTGCTCTCCTATCGCTTTGAAATGCTTGCCATAGCCGGTGTCGCCGCTGTAATAAACTTTGCGGTGCGGCGTGGTAAATAAAAAGCTGGCCCACAGCGTCTGGTTGCTTTTCAGACTGCGGCCGGAAAAATGTCTGGCGGGTAGCACGTCAATGGTCAGCGCATCGCTCACCTTCCAGCTTTGCTGCCAGTCGGACTCCTGAATGCGCGTCGCATCCATTCCCCAATGCTCGAGGTGAGCGCCGACGCCAAGCGGCACAATGGCGTTACGCACCTTATCCTTCAGGCCGCGAATGGTGGCATAGTCAAGATGGTCATAGTGATCGTGGGAAATAATCAGCAAATCTATTTCCGGCATCAGCCCGGCTGTCCACGGATAGTCGCCGTCAAAGGCGCGGTTAATAAACGACAGCGGCGAGGCATAATGGCTAAATACCGGATCGATAAGAATACGTTTACCAGCCAGCTGCAGGTACCATGAGGAGTGGCCAAGCCAGGTCATCACGTCTTTGGCCGGATCCAGCGAGGCCAGATCGGTAGCGACCAGGGGCAGCGCGCGCGCAGGCCGTAAATCCTTCTGGCTGCGAGTGAGGAACTCCCAGAACAGCTGAAGGCGCCCTTTCTGGCCGGTCAGCATCGGTGCTTCTTCTGCATTACGAAAGCGACCGTCACGATATTGCTTTGAGCGCGAAACCCGTTGCAGACGTTCTCCGGCCGGGAGACTGCCAAATCTTGAGTTGAATTGAGAGCATTCAGTCATCACAATACCTGCGTTTACGTTATTATCGAGTCATAATCCCGGGAATTGAGTGTGGTGTACTGCGGCGTGAATAAACTTGAATATGAGTGAGTAAACACTCATTATAAGGAGATGCGCTGGCTCGTCAAGTGCAATCTAATTGCGATAAGGTTGATTGCACCCCTTGCCTCAACGTGATTCAATCTGATTCGCTGCTTAATGTTTGTTTTAAAAGGTAACTAATGTGGCTCGTCCAAAGAGTGAAGATAAAAAACTGGCCCTGCTGGATGCGGCCACCCATGCTATAGCAGAAAGCGGTCTTGGCGCTTCAACTGCGCAGATCGCCCGCGGCGCGGGCGTGGCCGAGGGGACGCTGTTTCGTTACTTCACCACTAAAGACGAACTACTTAACGCTTTATACGCGCACCTGAAGCTCGACCTCGGCAAATCGCTGATCAATAACGTCGACCTTCTTACCTGTCCGCCAAAGACGTTTATGCTGCATTTATGGCATAACTGTATCGACTGGGGGGCGGCGAATCCGCAGGGCTATCTTGCCATGCGCAAGCTGGCTATCAGTGAAAAAATCACCGAGGAAACGCGCGAACAGGTGATGAAACTCTTTCCTCAGCGTCGCGCCCGACTGGAGCTTGGTCTGCAGCCGGTATTTTGCGCCCCGCCGTTTCGCGCCTACAGCGATGAAATTTTCCTGGCGCTGGTTGAAGCAACGATCAAATTTATTACGGCCGAACCGGCGCGCACCGATGAGTTTAAGCAGGTAGGATTTGATGCGCTGTGGCGGGCTTTAGGCAAAGAATAAGCTGCCCTACTCAGGGGGCAAAGGCAGCCAGCACCTGCGCCACTGCCAGTAGATCGGCGCTGCCGCCGGGGCTAAGATTACGCGCAATGAGCGCCCTGTCCATCTGCTCCAGCGCCGCACTATCCCAGCCATTTTGTAATAGTTTCTGCGCATAGCGCTGAACAAACTGCATCCCATGCAGACCGCCGCGCGCGGCAAGATTAGTATCCGGGTTCACCGCCATCAGGCGCAGCAGGGCGTGATGCAAACGTCGTTCGCCAGGCTGCTGCGCCTGCCAGAATGGCAGCACCGACTGCCTGACGGTAGCAAAACCGCTTTCAACTTCTCCTCTGGCGCCCGTCAGCTGCCAGCGCTGATAGAGTCGTTCGCCGGCCGTAGATCCACGCTGGCGGTTCACCAGCTCCCTGGCAACCAATCCATGGGTTATTTCGCTGACCTGACGGCACAGGCTGCGTTGGGTCAGTTCGCTGTCGGTGGCGCTTAGCCGCCCCGCCGCAACGCACAGTAGCCCGAGCGAAAAGATGCCGCCTTTGTGGGTATTAACCCCGGCGGTCGCGCTGAACATCGCCTGCTCACAGGCGATACCCGCCGGGCGAATAACCGCCAGCATTTCCGACGCTGGCCGTCGGGCATGGTCGAAGCCAAGCTGATAAAACTGGCTGAACCACGGCGCGATCGCGGCAATGCTACGCATAAACAGCGCCAGATCCATATCGCGATGGGCGCCATTATTGTCCCGATCCACCAGTCCTGGTTTCGGCGTCAGGCACACTTCGTCGATCATCGCCTGGCGGGCCAGGCGAGCAATCAGCGGTGGCGATGCCGGGGTGATGGCGGCAAGATTAGTCACGTCGTAACCAGCTATCGATGGTTTGTTCAATCTGGCCAACCACCTGCTCAAGGGGATGGCGACGGGATCGACTGCAAGCGTGGGCTTCATCAGCACAGAGTACGCAGCGCCGGGGAGCGAATCCACAGGCTTTACGCCCCAATGGCTCGCCCTGCGGCGTGATGACGTCTATGTCCCACAGGCGGCCTAATGGGTGATGCTCTTCCAGCGCAATCAGCGCGCTCTTAAGAGACAGCGCCGGCTGCTGTACACACCACAGGGCTTCCGGACCGGTAGGCAACCAGAATACCTCGCGCTGCAGCACCTGCCAGGCGTTGCGCCACAGCAGCTGATCGCAAGCCTGCAGCGCGACGCCCATACAGTGACGATAGCGAATGCTGTCTTTAACCGGGCCGGGAGTGACCAGCGTCAAAGAGAGTAAAGGTGCCTGCCAGCGCGCCAGCCACTCCTGCTGGCGCTGCGCGCGCTGTTCTTTGGCGTCCAGCATCTCAGTGAGGCTGACGCCTGGCATAGCAGACGTCTCCATGATCACGCCTCCTCTTTTACCTGGCGAACAACGTCAATCACGCTGCCATCGCGGTAGCGGATCACGCCGACAATGCGGTCGGTAAAAGCAATAGGACGAGGATTGCCGCACAGCACAATCGCCCGCTGATACAGCGCTTCCATATCCATTACCGGTAATCCCGCCTGCAGCAGGCGTTCACGCACTTCCGGACGCGCCGGGTTAACGGCAATACCGTGGTCGGTGACTAAGACGTCAATGCTTTCGCCCGGCGTTACCAGGGTGGTAACCCGACGCACCACCGTTGGAATGCGGCTACGGATCAGCGGCGCAACGACAATGGTCAGATTGGCGCCGGCGGCAACGTCACAGTGACCGCCGGACGCGCCGCGCATAACGCCATCGGAGCCGGTAATCACGTTAACGTTAAACTCAGTATCGATCTCCAGCGCGCTGAGAATAACGACATCAAGCTGGTCGCAGCAGGCGGCTTTCGCCCCGGGATTGGCATATACGTTGGTGGATATTTCAACGTGGTTGGGATTTCTGGCCAGCGAGGCGGCGGCCTGACCATCGAAGCACTGGGTATCAAGCAGGGTTTCAATCAGCCCCTTTTCGTGCAAATCGACTAAGCTGCCGGTGATCCCCCCCAGAGCGAAACGCGCAACGATGTGCTCCCTTTCCATTTTTTCCTGCATAAAGCGGGTGCAGGCTGTTGCCGCCGCACCGGAGCCTGTTTGCATCGAAAAGCCGTTTTTGAAATAGCCGGAATGCTCAATAACATCAGCGGCCTGGCGGGCAATCAGCAATTCTCGCGGGTTGCTGGTGACGCGCGCGGCACCGACGCTGATTTTTGCCGCATCGCCGACGCTATCAACCTTCACCACGTAATCAACCTGGTCCTGTGACAGACTGGCCGGCAGGTTAGGATAAGGCGCCAGCGTTTCAGTGAGCACCACCACCTTACGCGCAAACTGGGCGTCGACCATCGCATAACCCAGCGATCCGCAGCTGGCGCTGCCGTGGGTGCCATTAGCATTGCCAAATTCATCGCTACAGGGCACGCCGAGAAAAGCCACATCAATCTTAATTTCGCCCTTCTGTAATAAATTGACGCGCCCACCGTGAGAATGTATCTGCACCGGTTGTTCCATCAGGCCATGGGAGATTTCATCCGCCAGCTGGCCGCGCATACCGGACGTCCAGATGCGGCTGATTACGCCGGCGCGAATATGTTCAATCAGCGGCTCGTTGCAGGTCATCAGCGAGCTGGAGGCCAGGGTCAGGTCGCGAAAGCCCATCGTTGCCAGCAAGGCGACGACCTGATTGATCACCCGGTCGCCTTCACGAAAAGCATGATGAAACGATATCGTCATGCCGTTTTGCAGGCCGCTGCGTTTTACCGCCTCTTCCAGGCTGTCACAAAGCTTACGCTGGTGCTTAACCTTAAGATCATTCAGCCACGGCGTGGCGCTGTGCGCACCGCTGAACGGCGTCAGGTGCCGGAGCTGGGAATATTTTTGCTGTAATTCTTCGATTATCTCGCTCATTGCTTATCTCACTGAATAATTAACGGCGAATGCCGGTTTTTGAACGTTCCAGAACCCGCCGGGCGTGGTCGATAATCGGCCCGTCGATCATTTTACCGTTGAGTGACACCACGCCGAGGCCGTTACGCTCGCCTTCCTCTGCGGCGTGCACCACGTCTTTTGCATGCTCAACCTCCTGAAGAGTGGGTGCATAGGCGTTATGCAGCAACTCAATCTGACGGGGATTAATCAGTGATTTACCGTTGAAGCCAAGCTTGCGGATCAAATCAACTTCCTGCAAAAAACCCTGCTCGTCGTTAACGTCAGGCCACACCACATCAAAAGCATCAATGCCGGCCACCCGCGCGGCATGCAGTACAGCGCAGCGGGCATAGAATAGTTCGCTGCCGTCACCGCGTTCGGTTTGCATATCCATGACATAATCAAAGGCTGCCAGCGCAATGCCCATCAGACGTTTTGAGCTGCGAGCGATAGCGACCGCGTTGACGACCCCCGACGCCGACTCGATTGCCGCCATCAGGCGAGTTGAACCGAGCGGGCGGCCGCACTCTTTTTCAATGCGCGCAAGGTGCGTTTCCAGCTCATAAATATCCTCCGGTGAGTCAGTTTTTGGCAGCCGCACCACATCCACGCCGGCGCGCACTACCGCCTCGAGATCGGCCAGACCAAACGGCGTTCGCAATGAGTTGATGCGCACCACCGTTTCGATATCCTGATACATCGGGTGCTGAAGGGCGTGAAAAACCAATATTCTGGCGCTGTCTTTTTCACGTAGCGCCACCGCATCCTCCAAATCGAACATGATGGAGTCCGGACGGTAGATAAAGGCGTTAGAGAGCATGGCGGCGTTGGCGCCGGGCAAAAACAACATGCTGCAGCGGAGCTTTTTCATTGCAGTGCCTCCCAGCTGATGCTGACGTTTTCCACCGCGCGCAGCACCGCGCTTTGCAAGCGGGCGCGGATCACGCAGTCGAGAGCCCCTTTATCTTCAATCACAATATGCCCTTGCGTTACCTGCATTTTTTGCAGCGTTTCATTGACTACGCTGCGGATTTGTTCGCCGAACTGTTTGTAAACTTCGCTGCGAATAACGATATCTAATTCGCCTTCAGCCGGTGCTACCTTGACCATCAGATCGCTTGACTCGATGGTGCCGGCCAGCGCTTCTTTAGTAATCTTCATAAAAAACTCTCAGTTTGAATCCAATTAATTCATGCGCTTAAAGCACAGTTTGTCTGCAAGTGCTGAAAAGTGCTGACGGGAACCCGCTGCGCGATGGCAGCATATTGCTGCGTGAGTAGCAGCCTGCGCACTTCTGACGCCGAAACGGCTACGCCTTCTGCATCAGTCATGCGCGGCATTTCCACCACCTGGATGGCGGGTAAATGCCCATCAGGCGCACTTAAGTAAGCCTGCATGGCCTGGTTGTACTGACGGGTGACCGGACAGAACGGCTCGCTGCCGACAAAACGGTGAGTGATTTGCAGCACCGGCGCGATGTACTGGCGAAAAATGCGTAAATCCAGCGCGCACCATGCCTGCTCAACTTTGCCGCTGGCTTTCAGAAAGTACGAAGGAAAGGTGGCGCGTGAAATAATATAGGGGCCGCCTTTATGCACCGTGACGTTAGGTAAATGGCTGACCCCCTGTTGCACCATGGTCAGACGCTCATCAAAGGAGAACAGCGCCGCGTTTTCCTCCACCACGAAAATATGCAGCCAGTCACAGCGCGCGGCGGCCTGCTCCGCCAGATAACGGTGTCCGAGAGTAAACGGATTCGCGTTCATCACCACCGAACCGATTCTCTCCCCCGCTCGCAGCCCCTGCGACAGCGTGGCGCAATAGCGGCTAATGCCGTGTGGGATGTTCTCCATCAGTAAAACGCTGTCCGTTTGCGCTATCGGCCAGAAGCCACACTGCTGAAAACAGCGGCGGTTAGCCGGATGGGTAAACAAAAACAGCTGTAAATGTCCCTGCGACATCGCATAGTTCTGGATTTCACTTAGCAGGCCCGCACATAGGTTCTCACCGCGCCAGCGGTCGTCGACAGCAACACACTTAACGATATTGCCATCCAGTCCGGCGCAGCCTGCCAGCGTCTGACCACAACGCGCAACGGCAAACAGCGATAGGGACGCGTCCATTTCCAACTGGCTGGCCTGCAGTAAGCGGCCGACGGCGGTTTTCATCCGCATATCACGGCTGATATCAACCATCAGCAACTGCATAACGTTGCTCTCAGACATGCTCTGCTCCTTACGCCGCCGCAGTTTCAGGCACGCTAAGCGGTGCATCGGCAACCTGATTCGCCAGGCAACCAATATGCTCGATGTCGACTTCAATACGATCGCCGGCGTGCATGAACAGCGGAGGAGTCCGTTTTTTACCAACGCCGCCAGGTGAGCCGGTAATAATCACATCGCCGGCACTCAGGCGGGTAAAGGTTGAGATATATTCGATCAGCGCCGCAACGCTATAAATCATGTTGCTGGTTGAGTCCTGCTGAACCTGCTGTCCGTTTAGCCGGGTAATTAGCGTCAGATTTTGCGGATCGGCAATCGCATCACTGGTGGTCATCCAGGGACCAAAGGCGCCGGTGCAACGGCCATTTTTTCCGGCGGTATACCAGCTATGCTGCCAGTCGCGCGCCGAGCCATCCATGTAGCAGCTATAGCCGGCAACGTGCTCCAACGCCTGTTCGCGGGCGATGTTTTCTCCCGCACGGCCAATAATCACCGCCAGTTCGCCTTCATAATCAAACTCGGTTGAATAGCGTGGCTTCAGGACCGCCTGACGGTGGCCGGTTTGCGAATCGGCAAAGCGTACAAACAGCGTGGGCGCCGGATTCTGTTCGTTAAACTCCAGGCGCTTGTCCGCATAGTTCATGCCAACACAAATGATTTTTCCGGGATTATCGATAACGGGCAGGAAGTCGACCTCGTTCAAGGCCAGTTCCGCTGGCTGATGCTGGTATTCCACCGCTTCAGCCACGGCGTTTGCGGCAAGCAACGCCTTCAAATCACCGTAGCGCTGGCCCAGCCGTGCGCCGAGGTCAATAATGCCGTTTTCGCTTACAATGCCGTAGCTGCGGCGCCCGTTAACTAAATATGCTGCAAGTTTCATCGTAAATATTCCGTCATCGTCAGAGAATAAAGTTGCTGAGTACCAGCAGCGAAAGCGCGACGTTCAGTGCGCCGCCGACGCGAATGGCTATCTGGGCGAAAGGCATCAGCGACATGCGGTCCGCTGCGGATAAAATGGCTACCGCACCGGTGCCGCCCTGCCCGCTCTGGCAGCATGAAATAACGGCGACATCAATCGGGTGCATACCGAGCTTACGGCCAACCAGCGCCCCGGTGAGGGTGGTCGCGCCGACGGTGCTGATAATCACAATCAGGTTTGACAGCGTGAAGGCGCTGACCAGGTCATGCCAGGGCGTAATGGCAACCCCTACGGCGAACAGAATTGGATAGGTTACGGCTGACTGGAAAAACTTATACACCACCTGCGATCCTTCCTGCATACGCGGGGAGATTGCGTTGGCAACCTTTAACAGCACAGCGACAAACAGCATGCCAACCGGTGCAGGCAGGCTGGTGTAGCGCTGGATCAGCATACCGACCATATACAGAAGCACGGCAAGTAGCGCACCGGAAGCCATGGCGATGACGTCCACTTTGCCGCTGAGTTCACTGGTCAGGCTTTTACCAACGTCATCATGTTTGTCGGACATCAGCTCGCCGTTGCCGGTCAGGTGCGGATAGCGTTTGCCGAGCTGGTTAAGACATCCCCCCATCACCACCGCGCACAGACCGCCGAGCATCACAATAGGCAACACTTTGCCGAGAGCAACGCCTTGATCCATATGCATAATGGTGGCGTAACCAATTGACAGCGGAATCGCCCCTTCGCCAACGCCGCCGGCCATCATAGGTAACACCAGAAAGAAAAAGGTCTGGAATGGCGTCATGCCCAGCAGGTAGCCGACACCAACACCGACGATCATGCCGACGATTTCACCGCAGACCATCGGAAACACGATGCGGAAAAAGCCGCGGATAAGCGTTGTTCGGTTCATGCTCATCACGCTGCCAACAATGATGCAGCAGATATAGAGATAAAGAATGTCGGTTGATTTATAAAACTCGGTGGTGGACTTCACCACGTCCTGCGGCAGCCAGCCGTAGTAAACCAGTGCCGAAGGAATAAAGGTTGCGCAAATAGCCGCAGCGCCGATCTTTCCCAGATAGGGTAGCCGTTTGCCAAACTCACCACAGGCAAAGCCAAAGAATGCCAGCGTAGCGACCATCACCACGATACTGCTGGAAAGATGACCATAAAGGCAATTTACGCCGATTAACGCACCCGCCAGTATAAACAATGGCAGCGGAACCACCCCGACCTTCCAGTTATCGAGAATGTTCCACCATTTGTCTTTTAATAAAAATCCTGCCTTTTTATTTTTTTTTGCAGAATCAATATACGAATCACCTGTTGCGCTCATGTACTTACTGTTCTCCATTAACGTCACTGCGCTAAAAATAAGAAAACAAACGCACGATTAGTTTGATGGATGTCAAATAGCAAATGGAGTTTTTAAGGCAGTAATGGTTTTTAAAGTCTTTATAATCTTCGGGAAAAGCTTTTTTAACATTACACATTTCCCAATAAAAATAACGTCCTTATCGCACGTAAAAATACTTGCCGTTTAATTATTCTGGTTTAGCCTGACCCCTTCGGGGTAGTCACCAAAATTAAACAGAAAGTCAATGAAGCTAAAATTCCAGACAAAATTATTTCTTTATCTGGCTATATTCAACACCGCCATTTTTATCGCTCAGGGAGTCTGGCAATATGCCAGATTGAATAGCAAGCTCTATAAAGACACGGCCGCACGTACGCTTAAAGAGGCCGAATACATAGCGCAACGTGCTGCTTTAAAAGAGGATATTTTGCGCGGCGATACAGCGGCAATAAAACGTCTGTTGTCACCGCTGGCTGCCAGCAGCGATGCCAGTTTTATCGTTGTCGGCGACGCGCATGCCCGGCACCTTTATCATTCGCGTGACGAGAAACTTATCGGCACCAGGCTGGTAGGAAATGACAATGCCAGCGTGCTGGCCGGCAATAAAACAACAACCCTGCGCCATGGCACCCTGGGCGTCTCGCTACGGAGCAAAGTGCCGGTATTTTACCAGGGGAAGGTATTGGTATCGTCTCTGTTGGCTACCTGAAAAGCTATCTTAACGGCATCTCGGCACAAAACGTCGTTCATATTTCGATCTCGCTGCTGCTGCTGCTTTGCTGTCTGTACCTGTTCAGCTGGTGTTTCACCCGCCACATAAAGAGACAGATTTTCTTTCTTGAGCCGCGCGAAATTGGCGTGCTGGTCAGGCAGCAGAAAGCCATGATGGAAGCGATGTACGAAGGCGTTATCGTGATTGACGATTGCTGCCGGATTCAGCTTATCAACCGGGCAGCTAAAACCTGGCTTAATCTTCCACAGCAAAACAGACAGCTGCGCGGCAAACCCGTTACCTCAGTGATTCGCCCCATTACTTTCTTTGAGCAACAGGTCATGTTGAAACAGGACACGCATGATGAAGTGGCGGTTTTTAATCAGCTGACCGTGATTGCCAACCGGGTGAGAATCATGCTGGAAGATAGATTGCAGGGCTGGGTAATCAGCTTTCGCGACAGCAATGATATCAGCTCGCTTAACGATCAGCTCAGCCAGGTAAAAAGCCATATCAACGATCTGCGAATCGTGCGTCATGAATATCGAAATCAGCTCTCAACGCTGGCCGGACTGCTTAACCTCGGACATTACGATGAGGCGCTCAACTTTATCCAGGCACAGTCGCAGCACTCCCAGCAAGTCCTCGACTTTATCTCCACGCGCTTTGCTTCACCGCTAATCTGCGGTCTGCTGCTGGGTAAATATTCACGCGCGCGCGAAAAAGGAATCATTCTGTTATTTGATGCCGGCTGCTGGTTAAAAAGCATGCCTGAATCGCTGTCTGATTCCGAACTAATCTCGGTTATCGGCAACGTGCTGGACAATGCAATTGAAGCGACGTTAGTCGCGCCGCCCCCTCTTCTGCCGGTTGAAATTCTGATCAGGCAAAATGCACAGGAAATTTTAATTGAAGTCGCCGATCGCGGCACCGGCATTGCCGATGAATTAAAAACCACCCTTTTTGAGCCGGGTGTAACCAGCAAAACGGAGGGTGACCACGGCCTGGGTTTGCATCTGATCAGCAGTTATATAAAACGCGCTGGTGGTGTGATTGAGGTGACGGATAACGTGCCGCGCGGCACAATTTTTTCGCTTTATATTCCCGTTGCGGCCAATTTTCATCAGGAGAAACCTTATGCGCTCTGAAGTTATCAACGTGCTGATAGTTGAAGATGAAAGCAATCTTCAGCGGCTTTACCAGGAGCTGATCCGCAGCATCCCCTGGATGCATCTGGCTGGCTGCGCTTCATCGCTGATGCAAGCGCGCGAAATGATAGCCGCCCATCAGCCTGGACTGATCTTGCTCGACAACTACCTGCCCGATGGCCAGGGGATTACCCTGTTAAATCAGCCAGAGCTTAAGCGGTATAACTGCGCGGTTATCTTTATTACCGCCGCAACGGATATGGATACCTGTAGCCAGGCGATTCAGGGCGGCGCGTTTGATTACATTCTCAAACCCATCTCGTGGAAGAGACTGAACCATACGCTGAAACGCTTTATGCAGTTTTACGGCCAGCAGCGGCTATGGAAAGTGGTTGATCAGCAATGTGTCGATTCCCTTTACTCGCTGCAACACAGTAATTTTCAGGGCGATAAGGAAAGCAAAGGGATTGAAGATAATACCCTGCAGCGGGTGATTGCCTCCTTTCAGCAGATGCCGGAAAAAACCTACACCATTGATGAGATTATGTCAGTCAGCGGGCTAAGCAAAACCACT
Source organism: Izhakiella australiensis (assembly GCF_002006995.1). Classification (GTDB taxonomy): domain Bacteria; phylum Pseudomonadota; class Gammaproteobacteria; order Enterobacterales; family Enterobacteriaceae; genus Izhakiella; species Izhakiella australiensis. Next base: position 116,665 of record NZ_MRUL01000002.1, read on the forward strand.
ATCAGACGCTATCTGGAATATGCGGTTGATAATAAGCTGCTCTCTGCTGAAAAGCAGTACGGCAAGGTGGGACAGCCGCGGCGGGTTTATCGCTGGCTAAGCTGATTAAACCACCGGGACAGCGCGGCGGGCATGAAACTGCCTGCCCGGGTGAGGTTAACGATCTGCTGGCATAATAATGTGCAGCAGGTCATTGATGGTATCCAGCAGCAGCTCGCCGCGCTTATAGGCTTCGTGCGTTGCGGCATCGCCATCGATAACGCGTTGCGGCCGCTCGATAAACTGGCCGATCGGCTGGTGCTGTGCATCAAGCACCGCGACGCAGGGAATGGCGATGCGCTCTACGCCCAGCAGATCTTTCAACCCCCTTTCCGCCCGCGCTTTGCTGATAATTTTCATTTCAATTCGCGGCTGCATCTGGCACAGCAAATTCATCGCGGTGACGTTACGCTGGCAGTCCGGACACCACATCTCGGCGGCAACCAACAGGCTGTATCGCCCTTTGATTGACGCCAGCATTTGCTGCACCGCAAACGGCAGCTGTTCTGCGCTCAGTTTTTGCTGATATAGGTGGGTGGCTTCAATTTCCTGCACTAAACCATCCTGCGCATAATCATTAAAGTCGCGTCCTGCCGCCAGCAGCGACTGAAAATCACTCATAACGTTACCTGATATTTGGCTATGTCCCAGCCTGAGTATGTCGGCGTCAACCTATCATCGTCAACCCCCACGCCGCCAGCGATAGTCCGATAGCGGCCTTAACCGGGAGCAAATCTCTCAGCTGTAAATTGACCTTACAAAATTGAGGGGAAATTCCCGGCAGCGTCTGTTGCGCTGAACTACGCTTGGAGATTGACCGAACCGAACGAAGCGAGAGTCACAATAATGAGCAATGATCACACCAAACCAACAACAACAGATGCCGGTATTCCAGTAGCCAGCGACGAGAATTCACTGACTATTGGCCCTGATGGTCCGATTTTGCTGCACGATCATTATCTGATCGAGCAAATGGCTAATTTTAACCGCGAGCGAATACCGGAACGCCAGCCCCACGCCAAAGGCAGCGGCGCTTTCGGTTATTTTCAGGTAACAGAAGACGTCAGCAAATACACCAAAGCCGCCCTGTTTCAGCCCGGCGTGAAAACCGACGTAGTGATGCGCTTTTCGACCGTTGCCGGAGAGCGCGGCAGCCCCGATACCTGGCGCGACCCGCGCGGATTTGCCATCAAGTTTTATACCAGCGAAGGCAATTACGACATGGTGGGGAATAACACCCCGGTATTTTTTATTCGCGACCCGATGAAATTCCAGCACTTTATTCGTTCACAGAAGCGCCGTGCCGACAATAACCTGCGCGACCACGATATGCAGTGGGACTTCTGGACGTTATCGCCGGAGTCCGCCCACCAGGTTACCTGGCTGATGGGCGATCGCGGCATACCGAAAAGCTGGCGTAAAATGAACGGCTATTCCAGCCACACCTACCTGTGGGTTAATGCGCAGGGTGAAAAGTTTTGGGTAAAATATCACTTTAAGAGCGATCAGGGCGTCGAGTGCCTGACGCAGGAAGATGGCGATGCCCAGGCCGGCATCGACGGTGATTACCACACCCGCGATCTGTTTAACGCGATAAAAGAAGGCCGCTTTCCCAGCTGGACGCTCTATATGCAGATCATGCCGTTTGCCGAAGCGGAAACCTATCGCTATAACCCCTTTGATTTGACCAAGGTCTGGCCCCACGCTGACTATCCATTGATTAAGGTCGGCAAGCTGGTACTGGACCGCAATCCTACCGATAATCATGCGGAAATTGAACAGGCGGCCTTTGAGCCAAATAACCTGGTGCCGGGGATCGGCCTGAGTCCGGATAAAATGCTGATCGGTCGCATTTTCGCCTACGCCGATGCACACCGCGCCCGCCTCGGCGTTAACTACAAACAGATCCCGGTCAATACACCCCACTCACCGGTTAACAGCTACAGTAAAGACGGCGCGATGCGGATAAACAAGGTCTCAGATCCGGTTTACGCGCCTAATTCAAAAGGCGGACCGAAAGCCGACGGCGAACGTTACCCTACTGATTCGACCTGGCCTGCCAGCGGTGAGATGGTGCGCGCATCCTATACCCTGCGTAAAGACGATGACGATTTCGGCCAGGCCAATACGCTGATCAATAAGGTGATGGATCAGGCTGCCCGCGACAGGCTGGTCAATAACGTGGCCGGCCACCTGCTGGCAGGCGTTGAAGAGCCGGTATTATCGCGCGCTTTCGCGTACTGGCGTAATATTGACGCGGTCATCGGTCAGCGCATTGAGGAAAAAGTAAAAGCCGGACGAGCGGGCAAGTAGCCGCGCGTTAAGCGGTCGATAAATCAAGGCGAGCGGCGCCCCCGTACGGGGGCGTTTTACATTCAGGCCGACGCTGCCGCAGCGGCGTTTATTGCCGTTGGCCAGAGCGCATCATTCTATGCGCAAGACACCGCCACCTTCTGATAAAGACTATTTATCGTCTTTTTCGCCGAGGAAAAAGTACCAGAGCGGCACGGAAAGCATCAGGGTAAACACCAGGCTGTAGACGACGATCATAAATGCTTCGGTGACGTACAGTTGAACCGGCCACTGGCTGAACGGCAAATGGTACTCATCAATAATACCGCCGATAATGGCGTTCCCCATGACCACGCCGACTAAGATCGCCACCACGACCACCGCGCAAAAAAATTTTTTGGCCTGGCGCGAGAGTGGAAAGACGGGTTTCATCGCATCCTCCTTATGATATGAAGGCGCACAGTCTACGCCACTGGGGCGGACAAGCCAATGTTGGTTGCGCGTCAGGGCTGCAGTGCCGCCGCGCCGGCTTTAGCAATTTCAACATCTTTATCAGCGGAGGCGGATGAAACGCCGATAGCGCCGACAACCTGCCCCTGCCAGACCAAAGGCACACCGCCTTTCATCATAATAAAGCCGGAGGTGACAGCTGCTGGCCGCTTACCGCTATTGATCAACTCTTCAAAATCGCCGCTGGGCTTGCGGAACAACGCTGCTGTCCTGGCTTTACCCGGCGCCAGAGTAACCCCGGCCGGAACGTCGGCATTTTCCATGCGCTCAAGCCAGACAGGCTGGCCTGCCGCATCGACCACCGCCAGCACCGCCGGCGCGTTTAACGCCTGCGCTTTTGCCTGCGCCGCCTCAAGCACCGTTTTGGCGGCGGCGGTAGTCAGTACCGGCTGGGTCGGTAAGCTTGCGGCAAGCACCGGCAACGCCGGACTCAGAGACAGCGCCGTTAGCGCACAAAATAAGGTTTGCTTTAGCATAAAAAAATCCTGGAAAGTTTCGGTAACTGCATTTAATGGGTCGCTGATGTTTATTACAATAACGGTTATCGTGATTATTATTAGCTTTTACCTAATACGCCTATAGAATTACGTCATCTGCACTATTTTGTTGTTCTGGCTGAAGAGCTGCACTTCAGCGCTGCGGCGGCAAGGCTTGGCATCGCTGCGCCAACGCTGTCGGTGCAAATCCGCCAGCTGGAGCAGCAGCTGGCCGCAACGCTATTGCAGCGAAATAATCGCCAGGTGCGCCTCACCGAGGCGGGAGCACTGTTCCTGGTTGAAGCGAGAAAGACGCTGGCGCAGGCGCAGCGCGCACTGGAAACCGGCCGGCGGGCGGGACGCGGTGAAACCGGCTCGGTCAACATTGGTTATGTCAGCTCAGCCCTGTGGTCTGGGGTGCTGGCAACCATGGTCAATGATTATAACGCCCGCTATCCTGGCGTTTCGTTATTTACCCGCGAAGAGGTGATGACGCGACTTCCGCAGCAGGTGAGCGAAGGCGCTATCGACGTAGCGATGGTTCGTGGTCCGATGCCACTGGCGGAAAATGTTGATTGCCTGACGCTCTGGCGTGACCGCTTTATTATCGCCCTGCCGGCCCGTCATCCGCTGGCGCAGCGTTCGAAAAAAATTACGCCTCAGCAGTTAAAGGCAGAAAAATTCATCGTGCCGGAACAGCCTGCCGGTGCGGTTGAGGTCGCACGGCGCGGCGGGTTTGCTCTGGATAATCCCGAACGCCCTGGCAGCCTGCTGGAAGTGCTGACCCGGGTATCGTTAAATCAGGGCGTGGCGGTGATCCCGGACGTACTGCAACATCACGTGCTGCTGCCTGAGGTGGTCTACCGTACGCTGGCCGGCGCCCCTATTCGCTCCGAAATCACCCTGCTGTTTCGCCGCTGGGAAACATCGCCGGTACTCCGGCAGTTTATCGCATTAGCGCGCATGCGCTCAGCAAGACAGTAAAAGCGCCATTGCCGGGCGTTGCTATTCATCGTCAGGCCATAAGATGTCAGGACGCTTTCGACTCACCTGCCATAAACCCGCTCAGGGTTGCGCCAGCTTATATATGGTGGCTATTTTTAGCCGATCGTTAATATGCGAAAGAATAATTAGCATTATGGCAATTAAACTCTATCTCAACAAAACATTACTTTGCTTACATGAATATGTGAAAATCAACGCTCAACTCATAAGATTTATTTAATTCACAACGAAGTTATCACTACCCCGGGGTCTATTTATCAGTAAGTTATAAACAAAAAAAATCACGAATGAAACTTTATTCGATCAATTTAATAAAGTATGTCCATGCAGGAATAAATAAAAACAAATAAATACCCATTGACGATAAAAACCAGCCGGAGTGATAATCTTTTTAACCTGGATTAAATGAAATAGAGCGAGGTGATTAAATCAACCAATAAAAATAAAAACATTGAATAATTAACAGAAATATGAGCAGCCGGTCATACTAATAACGCCCATCATTAAATTGCATCGGGAATGCATGTTATTACTTATTAACTTCATTCTTGTATTAATCTTTTTGCTAAGGAAGCATAAGGAGTTTCATGGTATGGAATACTCTTTCAATAAAAAGATAGTCTTAATGGCTGTGATAAGCGGGCTGAGTTTAGCGCCTTTAATCGCCTGTGCCGCCCCGGCTTCCGGCATGGGTGACGGAACCACTAAAGGACAAATCAATATTAGCCTGAATGTAGCTGCGGGCTGTTTGGTTAAGCCAGTTTCCTCAGCCTCGGCGGAGGTTACCAGCCCGGCTAATGGAACCCAATGGATGAACCTGCAGTTTCCCCCCAGAGATATTGGTAAGGACGAAACCAGCGCCCAAATAGACATTGAATGTACAGCGGGTGCCCAGCCTGAGCTCACGCTGGATGCCGGAATGTATGGCGGTCAAAGTAACCAACGCAATATGAAAAATACCGACGGTAAAAGTAAGCTGCCCTATACCTTAGCCAGCGACCAGGCTGGGAAGTCAGTTATTTCGCCTAATCAGCAAGTTAAAGTTCCCCCAAACGGCAAATACAGCATTTATGCCCTTACAAACATTCCAGCTAATACCCCCACCGGCAACTATGCCGATACGGTACAGGCAACCTTGAGCTGGTAGATGCCGCAGGGAGATGGCTGAGATGAATAAACAGGCAGGCGTGGTGTTGATCATCTGCGCCATCGTGCCCTGGATTAGCTATGCCAGCACCGTCAATGCCCATTTTAAGGTAACCGCAAAGGTGACCAACGGCTGCAGATTTAGCAACTCAGAGCAAATTAACGTTATTTTGCCGGCGCTGCTGCCAGGTGGAAAAGAGGTCAGTCAGTCTGCTAATTTTCAGCTTTTATGTACGCCTGGCATGTCGGCGCAGATCAGTATTAATGACGGCAAACATGCGGCTAAATACGGAGGTTGGAACCTGGCGCTGGATAACCATAATCAGGTGCTAATTCCTTACCGTATTTACTACCTAAGCGACGGTAAAAAAACCTTATGGAATGTTCCGATAGCATTCAATCAGGAGGCATTATCGAAGAAAATTAACATGGAAATTGACGTTCCACAGCCTCGCTCATTACTGCAAGCCGGCCATTATTCCGACACCGATATTATTAGCGTGTCATACTAAAAGAGCTTTTAAAATGTTTTCACAGCGTCTGTTCAAAACAATGCAAATTTGTTTGCTATTGCTTATTCCCTGCCATTGCTTTGCCAGCGCGGATCTTGAGATATGGCCGGTTACCGTGTCATGGAGTACTCAAAAAAGAACGCCAACCGTCTGGCTGCGCAACGTCGGAAAAAACAGCGTAAGCTTGCAAATAAGATTGCTTAAATGGTCGCAACGAAACAACCAAAATATCTACAGCGATCAGGACCAGGCTTATGCAATACCCACCTTTATCAACCTTCAGTCCAGACAGGAATTACCAATCCGTATTTACGGAGAAACGGCAAGCGGCAGTATAGAACAGGCATATCGTATTGTTATTGACCAGCTTCCTGAGCTGAATATTGCACCGCATCAGCAGCAAAGTGCCATTGATATTCGCATGCAGTATATTCTGCCCTTTTTTGTTTATGAACAGGGAATGAGTAGCAAACTATTACCTGACATCAATGGTTTTCCTCGCGAAAAACACCACATACAGTGGTCATTAAACGCTGATGGTTTGGCTATAAAAAATCGTAGCCAGACGCATATGAAAATAACTTCCGTCACTTTGCGCTGCTCCGGAGTGACATGTTTTCAGCAAAGTACGCCGGTGAGCTACGTGCTGCCAGGGGCAGATATTACCCTGCCGCTATCCATACCGGCAACGCAGAGAAATAAAGCTACCGAGCTAATCATAAACAATTCGCAGCCTGGCGAAGAGCATTTCCGAAAAGAGTGATTAATAATCATGCTTAATCAAAAAAAATTAGTTTTTTTGCTCTTTTCCTTTCCGGTATTTTTTACCCGTGCGGCCACCTATATTAATACCATACCGCCTGAGACTCAGCAGAGCGGTAATCTCTATCTGGTCACGCTGGTTGAAAACGGTCGCCAGTTGTCCGAGCCATACCAGGTCACAGTAAAAAACGGAAAAATTTACCTGCCCTTAAATCTGATGCCTTTGCTCCATCTGCCGCGGACGGGCAAAGTTTGCCATGACGGGCTGTTCAATCTGGCACAGGTCCCGGGCCTGCAAGCGCGCTATGATGCCAGCAAGAATGCGCTGCTGATTACCGTTCCGGCATCATGGCTGCCTGCGCAGCGGGTGACCATTCCCGACCGCTGGACGGCGCCTTTTTATAACGATGATGTCACACCTGGCGCACTGCTGAATTATAACCTCTATGCGGAAAAATACGCGCAGGACTCTTACCTCTCAGGCTGGCTGGATGGAGTATATTACAACCACCTTGGTTATCTTGAGCTGTCCGGCGTTTATACCAATATGCGCAACCAGGGCGAAGTCTACTCGCGCGCCCAGCGGCTAAATACCACGGTTGTCATTAACAATCGCCGCAAAGCAGATAAGCTGCTGCTGGGTGATATCACCACCGATAATGGCGACGGCTATAGCGGTGTGTATATGGGAGGAATCCAGTTCCGCCGCGACTTCAGTCTCAGACCAGACATTGTCACCTATCCGACGCTTAAACTGGACGGCACCGCCGCAACGCCTTCAACGTTGGATTTCTTCGTTAACGGTTCCAGATCCAGCCAGTCACGGGTCGGTCCCGGCCCCTATGTGATTAACAACATTCCGTTTATCAACGGCGATGGCACCATGACGGTCGTCACCACCGATCAGAACGGAAGACAGGTATCAAGCACTATTCCCTATAATATTCAACAGGATATGCTGAGGCCGGGATTAAGCGACTTCAACCTTTCGCTGGGGGTACTGCGTTACAATTACGGTAGCGACAATGATGAATACAAAAACGCGGCCGCCAGCGGCACCTGGCGTTACGGCCTATCCGACTCTCTGACGGCGGTTTCCCACACTGAAGCCGCGCAGCGGCTGATACTGGCGGGCGGTGGTGTGCAATACAATATCGGACGCTGGGGGCGTTTTGATATTATGACCAGCGCCAGCAAATCCTGCGATGCCCGCAAAGGGGCCAGCGGATACATTAGCTATAGCCGATTATTTCATCGGGCTAATTTAACCCTCAGTCACCTTCAATCCAGCAAACATTATCGTAGCCTGAGTAATTTTGACTCGGTTTATTCCGACCCGACATCGTCAGATCAGGCATTCTATTCGCAATCGCTTCCTGGCTCCGACGGCACGCTGGGTATTGGGCTGATGCATTTTCATAGCGACATTGGCGGCTCGGATACCCTTGCTAACCTGTCATACAGCAACATTTTTGCCCGACTGATCACCTTCACCGTTTCCTACAGCCGCGATTTTTCCCAGGCGCATAACAATGCATTTATGGTCGGTATCTCACTACCATTTGGCGGCAAAACGACGGTTGGGATACAGGAACAAACGACGTCAGACCTCGCGAGCAGCACCTTGCTTAACGTTTCGCATCAGTCGGGGCGCGAACTCGGGCTGGACTGGAACGCTAACGCCAGCCTGGAAGATAATTCACGCTATCTCGGATACAGCGATTTTTCCGCCAGCTGGAAGACCGCACATGCCACCTATAGCGGCGGAGCTTACGGTTACGATCGGACCTTAACGCCCTGGCTAGGGGTTCAGGGTAGCGTGGTATATATGGATAAGAGCCTGTTTTTCTCCCGCGAGCTGGGTAACGCCTTTATCAAGGTTGATACCGACGGTATCGCTAACGTGCCCTACTACTATAACGGAACGCTGGAGGGCCGAACTGATAGTAACGGGGTTGGCTTTGTCAGTGATGTTGTGCCGTATGAGAAAAATTCGGTCACCATTGACCCTACCCACCTGCAGGCAGGAGAAGTACCCACCACCGTCAGACACCACTTTTTTGTTCCTGAAGAGGCTGGCTATGAAGTCAGGTTCAGATTTAACAACCTTACTCACCTGCAGCTAATTCGCCTTGCGGCACGTAAAGGCATTCCCCTCTTCGCTGGCGAACCCATTGTTGACAATAGCGGGCAGGTTGTCAGCCATCTGGAGTACGGCAATATGGCGGCTCTGCCGCAAGAACATGGTCATCATATCTATTCGCTAAAGGTTGAGAGCAACGTCGTGTGTAGATTCTCACTTCCAACCCAGCATGTTAACGGAGTCGAGCCGATACTATGCCAAAATTAATCGTCAACTTTTACCGTTTCTGCGCCCTGTGTCCGCTGTTTGTCGTCAGCTTTGCTTCGGCTTACACCGTTTCCTGGGATCACGTCTGTGATTTTGCCTGGCAAAACGAAACGATAGATATGAATGGCGGCGGTGCGATTTCACCGCTGGATTTGACCACGACCTCGCAAGATTATCAGCAGCCGTTGAGCATCTGGTGCAAAAGCATAGCGAATGACACCACAACCCTTGGCCAGCACATCATCTTTACGCTGCAATCGCAGAGTAACACCACTTCGGGAAATGAATTGGCACTGGCTCCCATGCAAGCCCAACTCAGTCCAAACAACCTGCCGATCAAGTTTTGTCTGGGTAAAAAGGGGGCAACGCAGATTTGCGTGACGCAGATCAATCAGCAGGTTGAATATGCCTGGGGGGGTAAAGGTGCTTCCTTTGTCCCCTTTATGTTTCAGCAGGTAACCGGCCACGAACCTGACGATCCCTGCCATGGCGGTTCCGGACCCGCCGGCGACGTGAGTGTCTGGAATCCGCTGTTCAGAGGCCCTTATAATAATATTGCCCACGTCCATTTTGTTACTAATCCAGTCATGATAAAAGGCGCGCCGCCAGCGCCTGGCAAGTATAGCGATGTCATAACGGCGCTGATCAGTGGCAATGTTGGAACAGGAATGAAGGGGCTTTGGCCTACGGCCGTGGATTTTAGCACGCAAAATAATCCCACTATCACCCTGACCGCCAACCTGAAGCCGGATTGCAGAATTGACAGCGCGCCCGATGTTGCTATGAGCGGCAATTTTTCCAGCCAGCTAAGCCAGACGCAGCAAATCACCCTGCGCTGTACCAACACCACCCCCTACAGTTTGAGTTTTCAGGGTGCTAACGACAGTGCGGGATGGCATCAGATGAAAGCACAAACTGGCGACAGCATGTTGCGCTACCGGATATACAGCGATGCAGCGCACCGTCAAATCTGGAATAACAATCAGCACTTTGTTGGTAGTGGACTGGCTCAGAGCATCCCTGTGTATTATGCCACCGATCCCGCACAGCCAAATTTAGCGGCAGGAACCTATCAGGATACCGAGACTGTTACCGTTAGCTGGTAACAGTCTGTTCATCAGATCGGGGTGATCTTTTCAATTTCGGAATAGTAGTCCCCACGCTGACCGCGATAATGTCGCACAAGGACTGGCGAGCCGCCGATAGCGGTAAAAACAGGGAGCATACTCCGAGCAAATATCGGGGTAAACAGGCTGATCATGGACAGCACCAGAAAGTGCTGTACTACCGACAGGTAAAAAACTCAGTAGCCGGGAAACAGCTAAGCTACAGGATACACCCCATGCCGGATATGCTGCATACAGTCCCTTTACCGACAAGGATATAAAAAAGAAACATGAATAAGTGCGTGTTCAGGCCCTGGCTAAGTCGCTGGAATCTGATTCCAGACGGTGCGCCTTTCATAACGCATTCGTCACAACTTCTCCCGGTTAAAACAGCTGCTGGTGGCATTAAAGCCATGCTAAAAATTACAGATGATAAGGATGAGCAAACCGGTAATGCACTTATGGCATGGTGGGAAGGAAACGGCGCAGCGCCGGTTATTGCTCATGAAAATGAGGCAATTCTTCTGGAGAGAGCTATGGGACTCACGTCTCTGTCTTCTATGTCCAGGCAAGGCCAGGACATAGAGGTTTGTCGTATTATATGCTTCACAGCAAACCGGTTGCATACATTTCAAAAACCAACGGAACTACAACTCAGGCCTCTCCATGACTGGTTTTCCGCATTAAAACCAGCCGCTCGAAAATATGGCGGTATACTCACTCATTGCTTTGAAATTTCAGAAAAATTGTTATCCACGCAACGTGATGTGGTTACATTACATGGCGACTTACATCATAGTAATGTTCTTAATTTTGGGGCATCAGGCTGGTTAGCGATTGATCCAAAAGGCCTAAAAGGTGAGCGGGATTCGACTATGCCAATATTTTTACAAACCCGGACCTTAGTAATCCAATTCCCGAAATAGCCGTTGTGCCAAAAATATTTAAACAGAGACTTAATATTGTTACCGAAGCTTCGGATCTGGATAGAAAGCGGCTTCTTATGTGGATCAGCGCATGGTGTGGACTCTCAGCAGCATGGTCGTTGGAAAGCAACGACACTGTATCTGTCACAACGAAAATAGCAGAGCTGGCAATATCTGAACTGCACCAGTGAACCGAGAGTTCACGTTAATCTATGCGATTAAAATTTAGCTTTGACGTACAATAATTTTCGATATCCAAACTAATCCCTTCACGCAGACCGGACGATAAACGCCCCTGCCAGTGCTGAAAACGGAATGAAAAAGGTCGCCCGCAGGCGACCAGGAATCATTATTTCAATAGGTTAAACAAACCTACAAGTTATATCGCCGCGCTATTTAACCGCCACTTGATAAAAAATATGTTTACCAAAGGGGTCAACGGCGTAGCCGCTAACCTCTTTGCGCACCGGCTCAAAAATCGTCGAGTGCGCGATCATCACCGCCGGTGCCTGATCGTGCATCATCTGCTGCGCTTCGGTATACATAGCAACGCGCTTCTGGTGGTCTTGTTCGGCGCGTGCTTTGGTGATCAGCTCGTCAAAGGGTTTGTAGCACCATTTCGAGGAGTTGGAACCGCCGTTAGCCGAGGTGCAGCTGAATAGCGGCCCGAAGAAATTATCCGGGTCGCCGGTTGCCGTGGTCCAGCCCATCAGTGCTGCCTGGTGTTCGCCGCCCTTCACTCTTTTTAGATACTCGCCCCATTCGAAGCTGACGATTTTGGCATTCACGCCCACCTTAGCCCAGTCAGCCTGGATGATTTCGGCCATGCGCCGGGCGTTAGGATTATAGGGGCGTTGCACCGGCATCGCCCACAGCTCGACCACGGTGCCGGGCTTGAGCCCCGCCTCTTTAAGCAACGCTTTGGCTTTTTCCGGATCGTAGTCATAATCTTTCAGCTTTTCATCTGCGCTCCAGACGCCGGGCGGTAACAGATTTTTCGCTACGGTGCCGGTTCCCTGGAATACCGCTTTAATAATGGCCAGCTTGTTGATGGCCATGGTCAGCGCCTGACGAACTTTGACGTTATCAAACGGCGCTTTTTGGGTATTGAAAGCCAGAAAACCGGTGTTAAGTCCCGATTTTTGCATCAGCGTAACGTCTTTATTCTCTCGCATGCGCGGCAGATCGGCGGGATTGGGGAACGGCATCACCTGGCATTCACCTTTTTCCAGCTTGGCATAACGCACCGCCGCGTCGGGCGTGATGCTAAATACCAGGCGGTCGCTGGCCGCTTTGCCCTGCCAGTACTGCGGAAACGCTTTATACAGAATGCGCGCGTCTTTCTGATACTGCACCAGCTCAAAGGGGCCGGTGCCAATAGGATCCATATCGACTTTCTCTGGCGTCCCCGCTTTCAGCATCGCGTCGGCATATTCTTTCGACAAAATTGAAGCAAAGTACCATGCCAGATCGGCGAGAAAAGGCGCTTCAGCGTGCGCGAGGGTAATGCGCACCGTATGGTCATCAACCTTTTCAATTTTTTTCAGTAAAGTACCGAACTCAAGGCTCTCGAAGTTGGTATATGTACCACCAGAAACTTTGTGGTAGGGGTTGTTCGGATCTTTCTGGCGCATCAGAGAGAAAATAACATCGTCGGCGTTAAAATCACGCTGAGGGTTAAATGATTTATTGCTATGGAACTTCACACCCTGGCGTAAATGAAAGGTATAAACTGTGCCGTCCGGACTAATATCCCAGCTCTCAGCCAGTGAAGGCACCAGCTCGGTGGTGCCGGTTTTAAAATCCACCAGTCGGTTATAAACCGTCTCTGCGCTGGCATCAACGCTGGTGCCTGAAGTATAAAGCTGCGGATTAAAACTTTCCGGGGAACCCTCTGAACAATAGACCAGCGTTTTAGCAGAGGCGGCGCAGCTCGCCGCCAGCGCCAGGGCTGTCAGCGTGGTTTGTAGTAATCTTTTTTTCATCAGGTATCTCGCTTTTTATAGGATTTGTCGCAGCAAATATAAAACGCGTTGCTATCTGGTTAATTCATAACACGCTTTCGCCGTGTACAAAATGAGAAATTATCACAGAAAATAACAATGAGTTATGGTTTGCAATTCACGTTATGATACTTAATCGATTTATTTACATCTGCGAATGACAACCTGATAAATAAGGACCGACCAATGAGCGATTGCCTGTCCCGTCAACTTACCGAACGTTTTTACCGCTATCTGGCGGTAACCAGCCAAAGTAACGCCGCATCAACCTCACTGCCCAGCACGCCGGAACAGCATGAGATGGCAGCGTTGCTGGCAAAGGAACTGCGTGAATTTGGGCTCAGCAACGTGGTAATTGATGAACATGCAACCGTCACCGCCGTTAAGCCCGGTAACGTTAAGGGTGCGCCGCGCATTGGTTTTATCACCCACATTGATACCGTGGACGTTGGGCTTTCACCGCATATCCATCCGCAAACCCTGCGCTTTGAAGGTAAGGATCTCTGCCTTAACGCTCAGCAGAATATCTGGCTGCGTGTGGCGCAACATCCGGAAATCGCCCCCTATCAGGGACAGGATATTATTTTCAGCGACGGTACCAGCGTACTCGGCGCCGATAATAAAGCCGCAGTCACCGTCGTCATGACGCTGCTGGAAAATCTTGCCGATGACACGCCGCACGGCGATATCGTGGTCGCTTTTGTGCCTGATGAGGAAATCGGGCTGCGTGGCGCTAAGGCGCTCGATCTGGAAAATCGCTTCAAGGTTGATTTTGCCTGGACCATTGATTGCTGTGAGCTGGGAGAAGTGGTGTATGAAAACTTCAACGCTGCCGCTGCTGAAATCCACTTTACCGGCGTCACCGCGCATCCGATGTCGGGCAAGGGCGTGCTGGTGAATCCGCTGCTAATGGCCCATGACTTTATCAGCCATTTCGATCGCCAGCAGACACCGGAACATACTGAAGGTCGTGAAGGCTATATCTGGTTTAACGATCTGCAAGCCGGCCCGGCTGAGGCGCGGCTGAAGGCCTCGATTCGCGATTTTGATCTTACGAGTTTTGCGGCGCGCAAAAAACAGTTGCAGGAGGTCGCCGACAAGATTGCCGCAGCCTATCCCACCGGCAGCGTGACAATTGAGATCAGCGATACCTACAGCAATATCAGCAACGCTATTGGTGAAGATCGCCGTGCGGTAGAGCTGATTTTTTCCGCCCTTGAGCAGCTGGAGATTGCGCCGAAGGTGATTGCGATGCGCGGCGGCACCGATGGTGCGGCGCTGTCAGCCAAAGGAATAGTCACGCCTAACTTTTTCACCGGAGCGCATAATTTCCATTCACGCTTTGAGTTCCTGCCGGTTCCCTCTTTTGTGAAGTCATATCAGGTGGCGCGCCGCCTGTGCGAGCTGGCGGCGAAGTCCCGCTGAATAGCAGCGACGCCGGCAGTTAGTTATAGCGCTGATTGGCTGAAAGATAATCACCGCCGTTACTCTGCCAGATAAAAAAAGCCAGGAGGCTTCCTGGCTTGATTCTATGCCGTTTATTTCGCGCGTACGTCAATGCCAGGGAAGAACTTCGCGGCCAGCCTGGTGACGGTGCCGTCGCTCTGTACTTTGGTGATTGCCGCATCCAGCTGCCCTTTCAGCTTCGCATCGCCTTTACGCAGGCCAAAGCCGATACCGGAGCCGAGAATAGCGTCATCTTCCACCGGCTTGCCAATAAAGGCGAAGCCTTTACCCTGGGGCTTATCGAGAAAGCCTGACTGTCCTGCGGCTGACATAACCAGGGTGCCATCAAGGCGCCCGGCCAGCATATCGTTGTAGACCTGGTTTTGGTCCTGGTACGGGGTGACGGTGACGCCCTGCGATTCCCAGTGCTGCTTGGCGTAGGTTTCCTGAATTGATCCTTGCAGTACGCCGATGTTTTTACCTTTCAGTCCCTGAGCCGTCGGCTGCATATTGCTGCCTGCTTTACCCACCAGCTGTGAAGGAATGCGGTAAATAGGTTTGGTGAAATCGATGCTTTTTTCCCGCTGCGCGGTGATATTCATGGCTGAGTTAATGGCATCGAATTTCTTAGCCTGCAACGCGGGGATTAGCGCATCAAAGCTGCTTTCAACCCAGTCGCATTTGAGCTGAGCTGCCTGGCAAATGGCTTTACCCAGTTCGACATCAAAACCTTCCAGTTCGCCTTTGGCATTACGGCTTTCAAACGGCGGGTATTGCGATTCCAGACCATAGCGCAGGGTTTCCTGCGCCAGGGCCGATAGAGATGTCAGCATACCGGCCGCCAGCAACATCAGATGGACTTTTTTCATCTATTTCCCCTTACAGTATTGTTATTAGCGCGGCGTAACCTGGCACAAAGCCCGGGCGCCGGCGCGTAGAGTTGCCTCATCCCTGGCAAACGAAAGGCGGATTATTTTATTATCCGTACCGTCGCTGTAAAACGCGGAGAGCGGGATTGTCGCCACGCCGTAATCAACAATAAGACGTTTTACCATGTCACTGTCGCTTTCATCACTGAAATCTGCATAGCTGGCTAACATAAAAAAGGAGCCGGCGGACGGCAGCAATTGAAACGGTGAGTCCTGTAGCAATTCCTGCAGTTTATCCCGCTTTTGCTGATAGAAAGCCCCTAGCCCAAGATAGTTTTGCGCGTCCTGCAAATAGCGGGCAAAAGCGACCTGCATCGGCGTATCGGCGGCATACATCAAAAACTGATGAACTTTGAGGATCTCCTCCATCAATGCCGCCGGCGCCAGACAATATCCGACGCGCCAGCCGGTGACGTGGAACGTCTTGCCGAAGGACGAGATAATAATGCTGCGCTGCGCCAGTTCGGCGTGCGTGGCCATGCCATGATGCTGGCG
Organism: Izhakiella australiensis; assembly: GCF_002006995.1. Classification (GTDB taxonomy): domain Bacteria; phylum Pseudomonadota; class Gammaproteobacteria; order Enterobacterales; family Enterobacteriaceae; genus Izhakiella; species Izhakiella australiensis. Next base: position 132,662 of record NZ_MRUL01000002.1, read on the forward strand.
GCCATCAAACAGAATATGTTCGTACACTTCGTCAGAGAGAATAACGATATTGCTGTTGCGCACAATGGCCGCCAGCCGCTGTAAATCTTCGGCGCTTAGTACCTGCGCACTGGGATTATGCGGCGTGTTTATCACGATCATGCGCGTACGCGGGGTAATCGCCGCCTGCAATGCATCCCAGTCGATCGCAAACTCTGGCACCGCCAGCTTTAACGCCACCGGCGTGGCCCCCTGCAAGCGGATAACCGGTCCATAGCTGTCGAACGCAGGCTCAAAGAAAATGACCTCATCACCCGGGTGAACCAGCGCGGAAATCGCGGCATAAATCCCCTCGCTGGCGCTGGCTGTTACCAGAATTTCAGCGGCGGCATCATAGTGAGTACCGTATAAAGCGGCGACTTTTTCCGCCAGCGCCTGCTTAAGCGCCGGATGCCCGGTCATCGACGCATACTGGTTTTGTCCGTCTTTCATCGCCTGACAAACCAGTTCAACCAGCGCCGGGTCACAGGGAAAATCCGGCGCGCCCTGCGACAGGTTAATCGCCTGATGGCGGGCTGAGAGCGCGCCGATTACCGAAAATATGGTGGTGCCGACATCAGGCAGTTTGGAACGCAGATGTACGCTGGAGGCAAGGGTCATAGTTACTCCTGGAAACGACGCGATAAAGGTACGCCATCAGGCGTTATAACACGCTATTCAAAAAGCTACGGCTTGAGGCGACAAGCGAATTGTTGTCATAATAGCTATGATTTTTTTTCATAACTCAGGGTCCCTGATGCCACGCGACGCTCTGCCACTTAATGCCATTCATGCTTTTCTGATAACGGCCAGACATCAGAACCTGACCCATGCCGCGCAGGAGCTATGCATCACTCAGGGCGCGGTAAGTCGTAAAATCGCCGCACTGGAGCAGTGGCTCGGTTTTAGCCTGTTTGAACGCCACGCCCGCGGACTGCGGCTGACCCTGCAAGGCAGCGCGCTACTGCCGGAGCTGCGCAGCGGCTATCTCCTGATGGAGCGAGCGCTGCAGCTGGCTAGCCAGCAGCAGGTTCCTTTGCGACTTCGGGCACCAACCTGCGCCCTGCGCTGGCTGCTGCCCCGGCTGATGACGCTGGAAAAATCGCACCCGGCGCTGCACGTGGCGCTGACCACCACCCTTGAGCACCGTAATCAGCTCGATCAGTTCGATGCGGCAATTGTTTACGGTCCTCCACAGCCGGCGGCGCTGTGCCTGTTTGAAGAATATCTGACGCCGGTAATGGCGCCAAACCTGATGCTGAGCCAGCCGACCCGGCCCCAGCATCTGAACGGGCTGACCTTTCTTCATCCCGGCGCTGACGCCACCGACTGGCGACTGTGGCTGGGCGCTGAAAGTGACAACGTCACCATGAGCCGGAATCAACATTTTTCTACCATGGATTTAGCGATTGGCGCCGCAATTGAGGGCTTTGGCGTGACGGTCGCCGATGTGACGCTGGTAGCGGGAGATATTGCGGCAAACAGATTAATTGCGCCTTTTAGTCAGCGCGTGAGAACCGGAGCGGTTTACAGTCTGATTGTGCGCCCGGCAGGCCAGGCGCACTGGTTACAGGAAGTGCTACAGCAGCATCTTTGTCAAAACGCCACCCACTCATCGCTGGAGTTGGCCGCCAGCGATGCCGGTTTCGGCGCTGACTTGCCCGGCAGTCGCTGAGGTAGCGGCGCAGCGGACAGCGCTTTTTCATCGTTGCCAAGGCGGAAACGGGCAACGGACTGCGTCAGGTTGACGGTCTGCTGTTCCAGCGCATTGGCGGCGGAAGCCATCTCCGAAACCAGCGACGCGTTCTGCTGCGTTACCCGGTCCATTTCATTGACGGCCGTTCCGACCTGACCAATACCTTTGCTTTGCTCTTCCGAAGCGGCAGCAATCTGTTTCATTATGTCGGTGACCGCGCTGACCGCAGTTAACATCTCTTCCATCACGGCGCCCGCGTCGTTAACCAGCCGGTTGCCGTTATCCACCCTGGCGACCGAATCGGCGATCAGCGAGCCTATCTCTTTCGCGGCATTGGCGCTGCGCTGCGCCAGGTTACGAACCTCGCTGGCGACCACGGCAAAGCCGCGCCCCTGTTCGCCCGCTCTGGCCGCTTCCACCGCGGCGTTGAGTGCCAGAATATTAGTCTGGAAAGCAATGCTGTTAATGACGTTAGTGATATCAGCAATTTTATGGGCGCTGCCGGCGATCCCTTCCATCGTGACCACCACGTCCTGCACTAACTGCCCGCCTTTACTGGCGGTTACCGAGGCCGTATCGGCCAGCTCGCTGGCCTGGCGCGCGTTCTCCGCATTGAATTTCACCGTCGCGGTCAGCTGCTCCATGCTAGCAGCGGTTTCCTCCAGCGCTGCAGCCTGCTGTTCGGTGCGCGAAGAGAGGTCGTGGTTACCGCTGGAAATGCTGCTCGCATCATGATGAATGCTGTCGCTGGCGGTACGAATGGTCCCTACCGCCTGACGCAGACTCTGCTGCATTGAGCTTAACAGCGGCACCAGTTTACCGACGCAGTTTCGGCCAAACTCTTCCATTGGCTGGGTTAAATCGCCTTCGGCGATCAGGGTGAACTGATGGCGGATCTTCGCCAGCGGACGTACCAGTATATTGACCAGATAGCGATCGGTGAAAATCAGAATCAGCACGCCAATAGCCACGCCGAGCATCAGTGCCGCCTTGGTAAAGTAGATGCGCCGATCGACATCCACGCGCGTTTTTTCCAGCGCGACGCTGGTCGCCTTATTAAATTTTTCAATTTCGGCGCCGAAATCGCGGCTCAGCGCTGGTGTCACTTCATTTGCCTGCTGACGATAGGCCGTCAGGTCGTCCTGCTGCGCAAGGCGCATCTGCGGCAGGATGCCATCATTGAGCAGCTTCTCCCAGCGGTCGATAACCGACTGAGAAAGTTCAGCATTCAGGGAGGAGGAAGACTGGGCTTTAAACTCATTCAGCCGTTGTACCATGCCATCCAGCGCGCTTTGAGCGGCATTGATGCTATCGACTGAGGGCGTTTTACCCGCTTCGCGCATCCCGACAACCCGATAGAGACGCGTGATAAAGCGGAAATATTGATCGTTACCGCGGCTGAGCGTGGTCATTTGCGCCACCAGCTGGCGATCGATGTTATTACCGGTGCTCATCGCATCAAGCGCGTTCACACTATAAAAACCTACCCCGCACCAGAGTAAACAGAACAGTCCGAGCATCCACAGCATAACGCTGCGAATAGTAAAATTTTTTAGAATTCTCATGGCATTACCGTCCTTACGACAATGTGATGTCAGGTCGTCACTTAGACCTCAAACACCTATATCGGCAAATTCAGCCAAAGCCGTATGAAAATTCAGAAGAGTTTTTCTTAACTAAAAAAAGTATCCCCGGTGAGGATGATTAGTTAACCATATGAATTTTATCAATATAAATTAATTTCCAAAGGTTAATATTGCTTGATGATATGAATTAACATTAATAGCACGTTAACGTTTAGTGATGAAGATGCACAAGCGCGCGCATCAACAGGCGGAAAATTTGCATGCGCCGCAGCATAAAGCGCCGCTCCAGATTACAGCCCGCCCGACCGCGATCGCCAATACGTAGCGTCAGATCGCCGGCGCCCGGATGCCATGCCGGCCAGTCGACGTATCCCTCCAGCTTTGAGGAAAAAGGCGTGGCGTAGCGGGCAAATGCCAGCCAGTAGCCGCTGACCTGCTTTGCCATCTGGCGGTCGCCCTCGGTAAAAGGCCGCAGCGCCATCTCTGCGCTGAGATTATCAAGGGAGTTAAACACATAGGGGATTTCATTGCCGTGCCATGCGCCATCAGGATAGATATCGCGAGAATTTTCCGAGACATAATCAAAATAATAACGCCAGCCGGGGATCCCCGCTTTATGCTGCGCCAGCGCCATAATATACCCCATGCAGGTGAACGTAAGATCCCGCGCCAGCAGGCGTCCAAGCGCCTGATCGTCATACAGGCCGCCATACAGCGCGCGCAATAGTTTTAGCAGCAGCCGTCGCTTGTCGCGCAGCCTGCTGACGGCGGTGGCCGGATCGATGCCGAAATAGCTCAGTACGCTGGCTTCATCGCTATTGCTTCCGACCATCAGGGGGAGCGGCTGCTGTAAACCACGGGCAAAAACCTCCAGCATCGGCTGCGGCAGCACCCGGTCACCGCTGATAGCGACCGGGCCATTAGCCATTGCCCGATCCAGCGGCCAGAAGGCATCAGCAGGCAGCGCTCGCAGCTGCTCTGCGCTGGCGTTGTGCAAGTTGAAATGGCGTGCCAGACGCTGCCCTTTCTCCAGCGCCTGTTCGCGCGTGCTGTCCGGCAGCGCGTAAGCGCTCTGAGCAATGCCTTTATGAAACAGCCCCGTTGCCAGCGGTGAAGCAAACAGCGACAGCACGCTACGCGCACCGGAGGATTCGCCAAACAGGGTGACGTTATGCTTGTCGCCGCCAAACGCCTCAATATTACGCTGCACCCACATCAGCGCGGTTATCTGATCGAGTAAGGCAAAATTATTCACCGGCGTTTCGCCATCATATTCAGCATCCAGCGCCGGATGCGCGAAAAATCCCAGATGGCCAAGGCGGTAATTGATGGTGACGATGACGACGCCCTCAGCGGCAAGCGGTGCGCCAACATAGGGAGGCAGGCCGCCGGAGCCAACGGCGAAGCCGCCGCCGTGAAGCCATACCATTACCGGCATGGGGGTCGCGGGTTTCAGCTCGGGCGTCCAGAGGTTAAGGTAAAGACAATCTTCGCTGAAAGCGCCGGGGTCGCCGCCGCCGACCGCCGTGCAATATTCGCGGCTTTGCCAGCTGGCGCTGCCCCACTGCGTAGCATCACGCTCGCCCTGCCAGGGCGTGACCGCCTGCGGCGTGCGCCAGCGTAACGCGCCGGTGGGCGGGGCGGCGTAGGGAATACCTCTGAATACGAAAACATCGTCATCCATGGTGCCACGCAGAACGCCCTCTGCGGTTTCAATCCGACTGAAACGGGTCTGTCTCATGATCTATTCCATGCTGATTACAACCACCAGTATTTACACTGAGGCCCGACCTGTCCATAGCCGACGTCCATTTGCAGACTTTGCTGAAAATCCAGCCTGTTTCACTGAAAAAGATAATCAGGGAAATTGAGTGACATCACGGCGGATTTTCCACTAAATTCAATAGCGTGAAATTATAATTGAGGACTGTTTCATGTTTTCTGCGATTAATGGCGCTTTCAGCCGCCTTGCCGACCATCCGGATCTGGGTAAGCTTTTGCTGCGCCTGACTATTGGTATTTTGCTGCTGTTTCACGGTGTGTATAAAATTCAACATGGCGTGGGCTGGATAGGCCATATGCTTTCCGCCCACGGTTTACCCGCCTTTATCGCTTATGGCGCTTATATTGGCGAAGTCGTTGCGCCAGCGATGGTGATTATCGGCTTTCTTACCCGCCCGGCCGGCTTCATCATTGCGGTGAACCTGGTGGTCGCGGTGCTGCTGGTCGGTATGGGCCAGTGGACCCATCGCACCGGCGTGGGCGCCTGGGCGCTGGAAAGTGAAATGTTCTATTTTATGGGCGGCATTCTGATCATGCTGCTGGGCGCAGGCAAATATACCCTGATACGCGACGCCCGTTTGCAATAACAGGCCGCCGGGCGACGACGTCGCCCGGCGGTTATTTCCCCAGACATTCAGCCAGGCTTTGTTGCTGCAGCTCTTCATACAAGGCAATTTCATCAATCACCTGCGCGCCAAGCGCCTGTTCAAACTGCTCTCTGCTAGCTGCGCCCTGCGTTATCGATCTCGGCCCGTCAGCTAAATTTGACTGAAAGATACCAGCGGCGCTTACCGGTAAAAAATCTTCGTAAATCATCGGAGATGCTGACAGCAGCCCCTGATCGATCGCCCGCTGCGGATCCGTCAGTCCCGCCAGGCGCTCAGGATGACGCCGGCCATTCTCGGTAAGATAATACTGGAAAAAAGCCAGTCCCTGCTGGCGCAGGGTGATTTCGTTGTGGGGAAAGATGCTGAAGACTTCGCTCAGCCTGCGCTGATGGCTGAGGTTATCTTCACCCTGTCCTGCCTCGCGCAGCAGGCCGTCATACAGCGCCCGTCCTTTCGCCGTCAGGGCAACGCCGCGCTGTTCGATTTCACCAAAGCGAGCAGTGTGCGCGCCCTGCTCACCGCCGTGAAATCGCACCGGCTCTTCCAGCGCTTTAAAGCTGGTCTGGCGCAACAACAGCGGCACATCGCGACGCGGCGGCCCTTCAATCAGTGCTTTTGGCGTGATGCCGTAAGACGGCATCAGCGCCTGCACTCTGTCGATATCTAGCGTGCGCGGCGTCAGATGATTAATATGGCATCCGGGAAAGCAGACCACATCGGCAATCAGGCGATGCTGCGCGGCAAGCGCCCGATAGGTTTCACCGTCGACCGTTGTTTGCCCATGCCAGCGAAACGTCTCCAGCAGCTCCCGGATAAAGGACTGCGCCTGCGCCTCGTCCAGACCACCCTGCTGTTCACAGGTTTGCAGCAAAGCCTGGCATTGCGGCGTAAAAATATCCCGCTTAGCCAGAATCTGCCGTGCCTGCGCGCGTAGCGGCTGGCTTTCAATCAATTCCAGCCGCAGCAGTGAGGTAAACAAGCGAAACGGATTACGCTTTAACGCCGCGCGCTCTACCGGGCGAAAAGCCGTCGAGTGAACGGGCACGCCAGCTTGTGACAGATCATAATAGCCAACGGGGAACATGCCCATGACGGCAAATAGCCGGCGCAGCATATTCAGTTCTCCGGCGCTGCCTACGCGGATCGCGCCGTGGCGCTCAACGTTAAGGCGGGCCAGCTCGTCCTGAGATGCCAGCCTGTTACGCAGCGCCGGCTGTTGGCTCAGCACCTCGTCATTCACCTGCGCCACCAGCTTGAGCAACGTACCGTACTGCGGTACCTCCTGCTGGTACATGGCCGACATGGCTTGCGAGAAACCTTCACGAATGCTATCCGCTGTAACCCAGTTCTGATTCATTGCGCACCTCACCGCCGTGGTAATGCTGCAAGGTTAGAGGATCGCCATGCGCGCGTTGAAATTTATTGTGATTCTGTGAAGCCTGCCATTCTGCTATTGCCGTCGTTGACGGATAAACCATATCTTAAGGTAATCGTACTTAACATTAAGTGGTCGATGCTGACGACGAGTTTAATCAGAAAAAGGCATAGGCTCGCCGGTGTCAGCGCAGAGAAAGTGATGATAAAACGTGCAAACAGGCTGAATGTTAATTATATTTTGCAGTTAAGTTAACAAAACAAAGCAGCAAACCTTGCCGCCAGTTGGTCGATATCATTACTGTGAGTTATGGACAGAAATCACCTTTTCAATCAGCGCATTCGCCTGCGTCATCTGCATACCTTTGTCGCCGTTGCGCAACAGGGAACCTTAGGTCGTGCTGCAGAAACCCTTAGCCTCAGTCAGCCTGCGCTGTCTAAGACCCTTAACGAGCTGGAAGAATTAACCGGTACCCGTTTGCTGGATCGCGGTCGGCTGGGCGCGCAGCTGACCACGATGGGCGAGCAGTTTCTCACCCATGCCGTGCGGGTACTTGACGCCCTTAACCACGCCGGGCAGTCATTTAATCATACCGTAAATGAAGAGCCCGCCGTGCTGCGGCTCGGGGTGCTGACCACCGTCGCGCTGGGGATGCTGCCCTCGATTCTCGATCGCTTTCACCAGCAGCAGCCTAACACGCTGGTACAGGTCGCCACCCTGCATAATAACGTCCTGCTCGCCGGGCTAAAAGCTGATGAGTTTGATGTCGGTATTGGCCGTATGGCGGCGCCGGATCTTATGGCGGGATTAAGCTATGAGCTACTGTTTCTGGAATCGCTGAGGCTGGTCGTTCGTCCCGACCACCCTCTTTTAAGTGACAACGTAACGCTGTCGCGCGCCCTAAGCTGGCCGGTGGTTATCTCACCTGAAGGAACGGCCCCCAGACGCATTGCCGATAACATGCTGAAAGAGCAAGGCTGTCAGTTGCCTACAACCCTGGTGGAAACCTCGGCAACGTCGCTGGCACGCCAGCTGGCACTGCGCTATGACTATGTCTGGTTTGTGCCATCCGGCGCTATCAAAGAGGACCTGACGCACAACGCGCTGGCGGCGCTGCCTATCGCCTCTCACGGGCCGGGAGAACCGGTGGGTATCATCACCCGTTCCGGTCACCCGCTCAGCGTCGGGGCGGAGATTATGCTGGCCGCCATTCGTAAATCACACGCCGGCTGACGCTTAACGACTGTGCTTGGCATGGCGCTCACGATTTTCTTCACGCGCTCTGGCGCTTTTGCGCAATCCAACATAGCAGGCGCCGCCGCCGCCGTGCTGAGGCTGCGCCATACAAAAAGCCTGTACCTGGTCAAATTGCTGCAACCAGCGCGCCAGGTAGCTGCGCACTATATTGGCATGGGCTTCATTATCCCGGCCTTTACCATGAATAATTAACAAATTACGCAGGCTGTCTTTTTCTGCCTCACACAAAAAACGCCATAGCGACTGACGACAGTTTTCCACCGGCTGGCGCAGCAGGTTAAGGCTGGCATCCAGGGAATATTTGCCCAAACGCAGCTTATCCAGCACCCCTTGCTGGATGCCCTCCGCTTTGTACTCCAGCGGCATATTGCAGGGAATAATTTCCAGATACCCCCGCAGCAGGGGATTATCAAGCTGCTGTTCGTCGGGATGCGCACGCTGCGCACTGGCGGCGGGTGGTTTCATCCAGTGGATGCTGGCGCAATCTTTTAGCGGCGTGACGTCGCTCATTGCGTCGAGAAACAGGTCTTTATCGTCAAGGTTCATGGTTTTGCTCCCCCCGGCAATTATAGCGTGCAGCCAACAGGCTGCGATGTTTGCAGCCCGAAAGAGGTTATACCGTGGCGTGTAGCAAAAGGCTATGGCAGAAGAGCAGTTTACAACTGTGCAAGAGCGAAACGCGCGCTTTCTTCATCGGTAATCAGTCCGCTAATCCAGCCGCCTTTTAACACCGCGGTAATTGCCTGATGTTTTACTTTGCCGCCGGCAAAGGCAATCACCTCGCGGCCGGTGTTCGGCGTTAGCGTGACGCTGGTCAGCCGCTCATCCAGTTCACTGGCCACCCGCTTGCCATCTTCGCCGATAAAGTGGCCGATCATTTCTGCTACCACATGCTGCTGCTTAAGGCGTTCTACCTGCGGATCGCTGATAAAACCGTCGACGTTCAATGGGCAGCCGGCATCAACGTTACCAATTCCGATAAACATCACGTTCGCCCTGCGCGCCTGATCGGTCACCGTACGATAAATTCGGTGATTGCACCACAGATCGCGATCTTCAGCGCTATCGGCATACAGCGGCGCCGGCAGGATAAAATAACGGCCCTGGGTTTTCTCCGCCATCCACAAAGGAACGTCATAGCGGGTACAGGCACCGTCGCTGGCGATCGCCCCGATGAGCGATACGCAGCTATGCTGAGGGGCGTCAAATTCAGGTAGCTCGTCAATGGTTGCGCGCAGCATGCGCCCGGAACCAACCGCGATGATTTGCGGCTGCGGCAGGCGCAGCGTCTGGGCCATCACCTCGGCGCCCGCCACGGCAATCATTTTTTGCAATCCCTGCCCCTCGTGCTCTCCGGCAGGCACCACCTGACACACCGACAGACCGTAGCGGGTCTTCAACTGTTCAGCCAGATCCATGCAGGTTGCCACCGGATGCTGGATATGTACGCTTACCAATCCCTGCTCTGAAGCCATCGCCACCAGACGCTGGGCCACCTGGCGTGAAACCCCTAGCTTTTCGGCAATATCCTGCTGAGTTTCACCGGCAATGTAATACATCCAGGCTGCGCGGGCTGCCTGGTCGAGTTTTCTGTCATATTTGCTCATGGTGATTCCGTCTTAACGCCTTGATTCATCCTGCTCTGAATATTTGCCCACGCAATGGGCAAAAGTAAAAAATGTGATCCTGCCCGCAGACAGCCTGCGATGAAATGCTCAGTCTATAGTCATATCAGGCAAAAGCCCAACCATGGAGCAAATGCCCAATCTCCGAGGACGCAGTTATGACAAGCGAAACACACATCTGGATGCACATCGGCGCAGGTTCTTTTCATCGGGCTCATCAGGCCTGGTATCTTCACCGGCTACTGCAACAGGGCGACAATCGTTGGCACATCGCACTCAGCAATATCCGCGATGATGCAAATCCTTTACTGTCCGCCCTGGCCAGCCAGCGGGGTGAATACACGCTGGAAACCGTCACCCCTGAAGGCGTACGCGAATACGAAAAAATCACCTCAATTAAAAAGATCATTCCCTGGGACAAAGAGCTGGCGGCGATGGTCGCTCAGGGGGCCGATAGCGCCACCCGGGTTATTGCCTTTACCGTTACCGAGGGCGGCTATTATCTCGATACCCAGCATCAACTCGACCCGCGCCACCCCGATATCCAGGCCGATCTGGCAGGTGATGCACGCACGCTTTACGGTGCGCTGACCCGGGTATTACAGGCGCGTATGGCCGCCCATGGTAACCCGGTAACGCTGCTCAGCTGCGATAACCTGCGACATAATGGCGAACGTTTCCGTCGCGGCTTCCTGACATTCCTGAAATTGCGCGGTGAAAGCGCCTTGCTGAACTGGGTAGAGAGCCAAACCCGCTCTCCCAACACCATGGTCGATCGCATTACTCCCCGCCCGACCGCCGACATTGCGCCGCGCGTTAAGGCCGCCAGCGGATTCGATGATAAGGCGCCGGTGATGGGCGAAGCCTTTATTCAATGGGTTATTGAAGACGACTTTATCGCCGGTCGTCCGGCGCTGGAGAACGTTGGCGTGGAGCTGGTTGATTCCGTGCTGCCGTTTGAAGAGGCTAAAATCCGCATTCTCAATGCCAGCCACAGCTGCATTGCCTGGGCCGGCACCCTGGTGGGCCAGTCTTATATTCATCAGAGCACCCAGACCGCGGAAATCCGTGAAATGGCCTGGGAATACGTGACGCAGGATGTCATTCCCTCGCTGACGCCCAGCCCGCTCGAGCTGGAAGCCTATCGTGACGTGGTGCTTTCACGCTTTTCCAATCCCTACATTCGCGATACCAACCAGCGCGTTGCTGCCGACGGTCTGTCGAAAATCCCCGGATTTATTACCCCGACGCTAATGGAGTGCTATCAGCGCGGCGCGACGCCCCGCGCGACCGCCGTGTTGCCCGCGCTTTTTTATCTGTTCTTGCAACGCTGGCAGCAAGATTCTCTGCCGTATGAATACCAGGATGGCGTACTGGACGCCGCGGCTCTGCGCGCGCAGCTGCGTCAGCCCGATGCCTTGCAGCGTTATGCTGCCGATCAGGCGCTATTTGGCGAGCTGGCGCACAGCCAGGCCTTCGCTACCCTACTTCAGGAAACCGTTGAAAGTCTTAGTTCATGGGCCCGTCAGCCTCAGCCGGTTGCTGAAGAAGAATAAGGAGTTCTGTTATGTATCTCGGTATTGATGCCGGTACGTCGGAAATTAAGGCGCTGGTAATAAACGCTGAAGGCGATATTGTCGCCAGCGCCGGCGCCAGACTCAGCGTTCAGCGTCCTCATCCACACTGGTCGGAACAGGACCCTGACGCATGGTGGCAGGCAACGCAGCAGGCGGTAAGCGCGCTACGTCCAAAGGTGGGCGCCCAGTGGTCGGAAATTCGCGCTATCGGGCTGTCCGGACAGATGCACGGCGCCGTGCTGCTGGACAGCGCCGATAAGGTTTTACGCCCCTGTATTTTGTGGAATGACACCCGCAGCGCCGCAGAATGCGCGGAGCTTACCGCCCATACCCCGGAGCTGCATACTATCGCCGGTAACCTGGCAATGCCGGGCTTTACCGCGCCCAAACTGCTATGGGTTGCGCGCCATGAGCCGGATATTTTCGCCCGCACCGCCTGCGTGTTGCTGCCTAAGGATTATCTGCGCTGGAAAATGAGCGGCGATAAAGTTAGCGACATGTCGGACGCCGCCGGCACCCTGTGGCTGGACGTTGCCCGACGTGACTGGTCGGACACCTTGCTGGCTGCCTGCGGGTTGTCCCGGGAACAAATGCCACGACTGGTGGAAGGGAGTCAGGCGACAGGGACGTTACGCCCCGAAATTGCCCGGCAATGGGGACTGAGTGAGTCAGTGATGCTGGCAGGCGGCGGCGGTGATAACGCGGCGACAGCGGTAGGCATGGGCGCGGTGAATCCGGGCGATGCCTTTATTTCTCTGGGCACCTCCGGTGTGTTATTTGCGGTTAACGATCGCTTCCGCCCTAATCCGGCCTCTGCGGTACACGCCTTTTGCCATGCCGTGCCCGACCGCTGGCACCAGATGAGCGTGATGCTCACCGCAGCCAGCGGGCTGCGCTGGCTGTGTGAACTGTTAGGCGCCAGCGAAACAACCCTGCTGGCGGAGGTAGCTGCCCTGAGTCAGTCCGTTCAGCAAAGCGCCCCGCTGTTCCTGCCCTATCTTTCCGGCGAGCGTACGCCGCATAACGATCCAGACGCCTGCGGCGCGTTTCACGGCCTGACCCACGCCAGCAACCGCGCCGCGCTGGCTTATGCGGTGCTGGAAGGCGTGACGTTTGGCCTTGCAGATGGTTATCGGGTGCTTGAAGAAGCCGGCACCCGACTTAGCGAATGCGCGCTGACCGGCGGCGGCGCGCGCAGTCCCTGGTGGGCTCAGCTTATCGCTGATGTGCTGAATCTGCCGGTGGTGACGCATGCGGGCAGCGAAGCCGGCGGCGCGCTGGGAGCCGCTCGTCTGGCGTGGCTGGCGGCGGGAGGCGATGCCAGCCAGGTGTGCCGTAAACCCGCAGAGCAACGGCGCTATCGGCCAGACGCCGGTCGTCATCAGGCGTTGCAGCCGCGCTATCGTCATTTCCAATTACTTTATCAACAGCAGCGCGAAGCGCGTATGCAGGGTTACTGACTGCTTTTCGGTTACGGGCGTCGACGGCGCCCTTGCTACTACCTTGAGGATTTACTATGCAATCAGAAAAAAGCTGGTTTGGCCTCCCCGTTTCGCTACTCTGGGGTTTCGTCGCCATCGCAATATTTATGAGCGGCGACGGCTTTGAAATGGCCTTCTTATCCAAGCATATTACCGATATGGGTTTTAGTCCGGCCCAGTCCGCGCTGGTATTCACCCTGTATGGCGCCGCCGCCGCGCTGGCGGCCTGGAGCTCCGGCGTGGTAGCCGAAATCATCACGCCGCAGCGGGCCATGCGTATCGGCTTTGTACTCTGGGTAGTGATGCACGTACTGTTCATGACCCTTGGTCTGGGTATGCGTAATTATGGTCTGATGCTGCTGTTTTATGGCATCCGCGGGCTGGCTTATCCCTTATTTATCTACTCTTTCGTGCTGATGATCGTGCAGAACGTACCGAAAGATCAGGTATCTTCCGCCATGGGCTGGTTCTGGGCGATGTATTCAATCGGCATCGGCTGCATCGGTAGCTATCTTCCCAGCTTTACCATTCCGTGGATGGGCGAAACCGGCACCCTGTGGTTCGCCGTCGCCTGGGTGGTCGCCGGTGGGCTGCTGGCGATGTTTGCCCTGCGTAACGTCGGGGTTGAAAGCGCTAAAGCCCATCTGTCGCCAAAAGACAAAATGCGCGAGCTGTCGCGGGCAGGCACGCTGCTGGTGACCAACCGTAATATTTTTCTTGCCTGTTTGATCCGTATTATCAACACCCTGTCGCTGTTTGGTTTTGCCGTGGTGATGCCGATGCTGTTTGTCGGTCAGCTGGGCTTTACCATGTCTGAATGGCTGCAGATTTGGGCGGTATTCTTTTTCGTCACCATCTTCACCAACGTGATGTGGGGCGTGCTGGGAGAAACCATTGGCTGGATCAGACAGGTGCGCTGGTTTGGCTGCCTCGGTATGGCGCTTTCCAGCCTTGCCTTTTACTATATTCCGGTCACCTTTGGTCACAATTACTGGATGGCAATGATCCCGGCGGTGATGCTTGGTATCTTTGTTGCGGCCTTCGTTCCCATGACCGCGGTATTCCCGGCGCTGGAGCCGAAACACAAGGGCGCGGCGATCTCAATCTATAACCTCTCGGCCGGCCTGAGTAACTTCCTGGCGCCGGCGATCGCCTCAATGGTACTGCCATTTTTCGGCGTGCTGGGCGTAGTCTGGACCTATACCGCTCTTTATCTGTTTGCCGGCGTGTTGACGCTGATCATCCGCGTCGAGCAGCCGGGCCACCCTTCGAAAGCCAGTGCGGCCAAAAACTGGCGCTCAACGGTAGCGGCACAGAACAAATCGTCATAACTTGATCTAAATCAAAACCAGGGGAGTTATTGTGCATTTTCTCTCCTGTTTTTTACCTTTTTGACAGGTCCAGCCAGTTCTTTCAGGCCAAAAAAAATGTTAAAATTGACCTTAGTCAATATATGGTTGGAGCCTGATTATGATTCCGGAAAAGAGAATTATTCGTCGCATTCAGTCTGGTGGCTGTGCAATCCACTGCCAGGATTGCAGCATCAGCCAGCTCTGCATCCCCTTTACGCTCAATAATCATGAATTGGATCAGCTGGATAATATTATCGAGCGCAAAAAGCCCATTCAGAAAGGCCAGACGTTGTTCAAGGCCGGAGACGAGCTGAAGTCACTGTATGCTATCCGTTCCGGAACCATTAAAAGCTACACCATTACCGAACAGGGCGATGAGCAAATTACGGGCTTTCATCTGGCAGGCGACCTGGTCGGATTTGATGCCATCAGCGCTCATCAGCACCCCAGCTTCGCTCAGGCGCTGGAAACCGCAATGGTGTGTGAAATTCCCTTCGAAACGCTGGATGACCTTTCCGGTAAAATGCCTAACCTGCGCCAGCAGATCATGCGCCTGATGAGCGGTGAAATCAAAGGCGATCAGGATATGATTTTACTGCTGTCGAAGAAAAACGCCGAAGAGCGTCTGGCAGCCTTTATTTATGGCCTGTCACAGCGCTTTGGTCAGCGCGGCTTTTCCCAGCGTGAATTCCGCCTCACCATGACGCGCGGCGATATCGGAAACTATCTGGGCCTGACCGTTGAAACCATCAGCCGACTGCTGGGACGTTTTCAGAAAAGCGGACTGCTGGAGGTTAAGGGTAAATATATTACCATTGCCAACCACGACATGCTGGCCCAGCTGGCCGGGCAGGCCCGCTGCAGCGCCTGATCGTCAACAGAGTTCGCCGCAACCGGCGGCGAACTCTGGTTTTTTCCCTTCTGTGAGTCATATCCGTATTTTTCGCTAGTTAATTGATCAGCCTACAACTTCCCTGCTTCTTCCCTGGCGATTAATCGGCTATCTTTAAATCTGAAACCTCAGGTTTATGGAGAGCTGATTATGGTTAAGTATCAAAACATTCTTGTTGCGATCGACCCAACGCAGGATGACCAACCTGCGCTGCGCCGCGCGGTTTATCTTAACCAGCGTCTCGGTGGGCGAATTAAAGCATTCCTGCCTATTTATGACTTTTCCTATGAGATGACCACCCTGCTGTCGCCGGACGAACGCATCAGCATGCGTAAAGGCGTTATCAGTCAGCGTACCGAATGGATTCGGGAACAGGCCGGCGCCTATCTGGCCGCCGGTATTGATATCGACATCAAGGTGGTATGGCACAATCGTCCCTATGAAGCCATTATCCGCGAGGTTATGGAAGCGGGTCACGACCTGGTGCTAAAAATGACTCACCAGCATGACCGCTTGCAGTCGGTGGTGTTCACCCCCACCGACTGGCATCTGTTGCGTAAATGCCCCTGCCCGGTGTGGATGGTAAAAGACCAGCCGTGGCCAGAATCAGCCAAAGCGCTGGTGGCGGTAAACCTGGGCAGCGAAGAGCCACACCATGACGATCTGAATAAAAAACTGGTGCGTGAAACCACCGAGCTGGCGGAGCTGGTAAATCACACCGAGGTTCATCTGGTCAGCGCCTACCCGATCACGCCGATTAATATCGCCATTGAGCTACCTGACTTCGATCCCAGCGTGTACAACGATGCCATTCGCGGCCAGCATCTGATCGGTATGAAAGCATTGCGTCAGCACTTCGCCATCGATGAAAAAATGACCCACGTCGAAAAAGGATTACCGGAAGAGGTTATTCCCGACATCGCCGAATACCTGAACACCGGCGTGGTGGTGCTCGGCACCATTGGCCGTACCGGCATTTCAGCGGCTTTCCTTGGTAATACCGCCGAGCAGGTTATCGATCATCTGCGCTGCGATCTGCTGGCAATTAAGCCCGATGGCTTTGTCAGCCCGGTGAACCCGGAAACCGACGAAGAGTAGCGCGCCAGTAAGCGCCTTAAACAATAAAGCCCGTCACAGGTGACGGGCTTTATTGGCAGAGGACAGACCTTACAGCGCTTTCAGAATCGCATCTACCGTCGCTTTCGCATCGCCAAACAGCATCTGCGTGTTCTCTTTGAAAAACAGCGGGTTTTGCACCCCGGCATAGCCGGTATTCATTGAGCGCTTAAACACCACCACGCTCTGCGCCTTCCACACTTCCAGTACCGGCATACCGGCGATAGGACTGCGCGGATCCTCCTGTGCCGCCGGGTTAACAGTATCGTTGGCGCCGATCACCAGCACGGTATCCGTGTCGGCAAAGTCATCGTTGATCTCATCCATTTCCAGCACGATATCGTACGGAACTTTGGCTTCGGCCAGCAGTACGTTCATATGTCCCGGCAAGCGTCCGGCAACCGGATGGATGCCAAAACGAACCTTAATCCCGCGTGCGCGCAGCTTCTCCGTAATCTCCGCCACCGGGTACTGTGCCTGCGCGACGGCCATGCCATATCCGGGAGTGATAATCACTGAAGTGGAATTTTTTAACAGCTCTGCGGTGTCTTGTACCGTAATTTCGCGATGCTCGCCAACCTCAGCGGTTTCGCCGCTGCTGCTGCTGTCGGTGCCAAAACCGCCGGCGATAACGCTGATAAAAGAACGGTTCATCGCCTTACACATAATGTAAGACAGAATGGCGCCGGAAGAGCCAACCAGCGCGCCGGTGACGATCAGCAGATCGTTGCTTAACATAAAGCCCGCCGCCGCCGCCGCCCAGCCTGAATAGGAGTTCAGCATTGAAACCACAACCGGCATGTCGGCGCCGCCGATCGATGCCACCAGGTGCCAGCCAAAAACCAGCGCAATCAGCGTCATTATCAGCAGCGCAAAAACCTGTACCCCGCCGCTTTCGGTACGCACAAAGGCAATCAGCAGCGCCGCCGAAACCACCAGCGCCAGCAGGTTAAGCCGATGCCGGTGCGGCAGCATCAGCGGACGCGATGAGATCTTACCGCGCAGCTTGCCAAACGCGACCACCGAACCGGTAAACGTCACCGCCCCGATAAATACCCCGAGAAAGACTTCGGTCAGATGAATATTTTCCATGATCGCCGGCAATCCCGGCGGGTGGTCAATATAGCTGTTGTAGCCAACCAGCACCGCCGCCAGGCCAACGAAGCTATGCAGGATGGCCACCAGCTCGGGCATCTCGGTCATTTCCACTTTGCGCGCCAGGTGAATACCAATCGCGCCGCCAATCACCATCGCGACCAGCAGCCAGCCGACGTTGGCGGTATCCGGTCCCAGAATGGTTGCAATCAGCGCGATAGCCATGCCGCTGATGCCGAAAATATTGCCCTGCTTCGATGTTTCATGCTTTGACAGCCCGGCCAGGCTGAAAATAAACAGAATTGCGGCAACAATGTATGCTGCAGTCACTAATCCGCCAGACATTGATTACCCCTTAGTTTTTACGAAACATTTTCAGCATGCGCTGAGTCACGGTGAAACCACCAAAAATATTGATACTGGCGATCAATACCGCGATAAACGCCAGCAGCGTTACCCAGCCGCCGTGGCCAATCTGCAATAGCGCGCCCACCACGATAATGCCGCTGATGGCGTTGGTTACCGCCATCAGCGGCGTGTGCAGCGCGTGGCTGACGTTCCATACCACGTAATAACCCACCACGCAGGACAGTGCGAAAACCGTAAAGTGCGACAGGAACTCCGCTGGCGCAACGTTAGCCAGCCAGCCAAATAAAATAATGGCGATGGCGATAAGCAGGTATTTGCGCCACGGCGAGGCCGGTGCTTTTTCCTGCGGCTGAGGGGCGGATTGCTGCGCAGGCTGCGCGGCTTTCGGCGCGGCTGAAACCTGTATCGGCGGTGCCGGCCAGCTTAGCTCGCCCTCACGCACCACGGTTACGCCCCGGATCACCACGTCGTCAAAGTCGATGCTAATAACGCCATCTTTTTCTTTACACAGCAGCTTCATCAGGTTGACGAGGTTGGTGCCGTACAGCTGGGAGGATTGCGTCGGCAGGCGTGAGGGTAAATCGGTATAGCCGATAATTTTCACGCCATTGGCGCTAGTCGTCACCTGGCCGGCGACGGTGAGCTCGCAGTTTCCGCCGGTTTGTGCGGCCAAATCGACCACCACGCTGCCAGGCTTCATGCTGGCAACCATTTCCGCGGTGATCAGCTTCGGCGCAGGTTTACCCGGGATAAGCGCCGTGGTAACGATAATATCGACATCTTTCGCCTGGGCGGAAAACAGCGCCATCTCGGCAGCAATAAAAGCGTCAGACATCTCTTTGGCATAGCCATCGCCGCTGCCCGCTTCTTCTTTAAAATCCAGTTCGAGAAATTCCGCCCCCATACTCTGCACCTGCTCTTTCACTTCAGGTCGGGTATCGAAGGCGCGCACAATGGCGCCAAGACTGCCAGCCGCGCCGATTGCCGCCAGACCGGCGACGCCGGCGCCGATAATCATAACTTTAGCCGGCGGGACTTTACCCGCGGCGGTGATCTGGCCGGTAAAGAAGCGGCCAAACTCGTGGGCAGCCTCAACGATAGCGCGGTAACCGGCGATATTAGCCATTGAGCTAAGCGCATCCAGTGACTGGGCGCGTGAAATGCGCGGTACGGCATCCATGGCCATCACATTGACCTTTTGCGCCTGTAATTTTTCCAGCAGCTGTGGATTTTGCGCCGGCCAGATGAAACTGACCAGCGTTGCGCCCGCGCGCAGCCGTGAGATTTCCCCCTCTTCAGGGGCATTCACCTTCAGCACAATATCTGACTGCCAGACCTGCTCTGCGTCGGCAACAGTCGCGCCAGCCTGCTGGTAGGCGTGGTCGTCAAAGCTGGCGGCCAGACCCGCCTGATTTTCCACAACGACCTGAAAACCCAGCTTGAGTAATTGCTCCACGGTTTTGGGCGTGGCTGCGACGCGGCGCTCATCGGGCCAGCGCTCTTTGGGTACTCCAATTATCATATTCTTCCCTTATTCAGATGGAAGGTAAGCCGTAACACCAGTCTCAGCCCCTCAATGCCATAGCGGCTGAAAACGGTGTCAAACTATTCATAACCTGCTGGAAATATGTCGTACATTTTTCGTTTCGACAAGATTGAAACAACGTTTCACTATAAAAATGCAAACAATGTGGTTAAATACGGTCAATCTGGCCTATTACCGGCCAGCAAAGCATCATTTTGTGCTAAGAAAATATTTAACATTATTGTTTCGTATTTAATAAAGCATTAATATAACAATCACTTAACGTTATATCCGTTATCATCTACCACTTATTCCGGTACAACGCTGATTAAACCCAATGAGAGCTGTCATCGGCACGCGTCAGTAAACGCGGCCGAAATACTGTTTTCATCGCATAAAATGGCTGGGACAGCGTTCATTATTAGTGCCATAATCGGCGACTATTCTGTTGCACATCAAAAGTCAGACACGTTTTGTTCATATTTTTGCGTTAGGCGAAGGATACTTTTTATGAAGCTCAAGATTACCTTTCTGGCCTCGGCTCTGCTCTCGGTGGCGGCAATGTCGGCACATGCAGCTAACGAGCTGACCCCAGAGCAGGCTGCAGCCCTGAAACCATTCGACCGCATATCCATTACCGACAAATTTAACTCGATCGGTGATGCCAATGCGGCAATCTCCAAGCGTGCTGACTCCATGGGTGCGGCGTCTTACTTTGTTCAGGGCATTAATGACTTAAACGGTAACGGCGGCAACTGGCGCGTAACGGCTGACCTTTACAAAGCCAATGCGCCAGAACGCACTAAAAACAAACACTTTCTTATGCATAACGGCGTGCGCCAGTATCCTAAAGACCTCGCCTATTCTCTTGAGCCTTATGATACCGTCAGCGTAAGCGGTTTTTTCCGCAGCCAGCCTGATGTTGAAGATGCAATTACCCGTGAAGCAGCGCGCAAAGGCGCTTATGGTTATTTCATCATCCGCCAGGTTGATACCAACGACGGCGGTAACCAGTACGTCACCGCCTTTGTGTATAAAAAGGATGCGGCTAAGCGTCAGACGCAGGACACGTCCAATATGATCCCTGCCGACTCCCAGGCGGGTAAAGCGGCATTAGCCGCTGGCGGCGCCGAGGCGAAGCGCGTTGCCATCCCTGGCGTAGCCAGTTCGGACACCCCGAGCAGCAGCGTCGGGCGCTTCTTTGAAACCCAGAGCTCGAACGGCAAGCGCTATACGGTTACGCAGCCAGACGGTCGTTCAATTCAGGAAGTGAATGCGATCACCGCCGCGCAGATGCAGCCGTTCGACAGCGTAACCTTTACCGGCCACTTTGGTACGCCTGCTGAGATTTCCGATGCGGTAGGCAAGCGCGGTATTGAAAAAGGCGCTAAATATTATCACGTTACCCGCGAATGGCAGAATCAGAGCGGCGGTAACGTAACGGTCAGCGCCGACCTGTTTAAATAATCGCCGCTGAGCACTCGCTAAAAAATCCGCAGCCTGCAAAGGTGCGGATTTTTTTATTTCTGCAATGGGAAGATAAGCGATTACAGCGCGTCAGCGGCGGCAACAATAATCGACAAGTTGTCACCACGCAGCTGCATGCTGACCGGCTTGACGTACTCAGCACGGATAATATCGATCTGCTGTTCACTGAGAGTATAAGGTAGCAGGATGTCAAAGCTGGCAATCTGCAACTGCTCCGCCAGCGTAATCAGGCGCACAATGTTTATTTCATCGCTGACCTGGGTCGAAAGCACCTGCAGCGCCAGCTCGCGCAAATCGTCCGTGCGGTTTTGCGCTTTCTTTGTCGGATTTTTCGTCACCATGCCGAAGATGGGCATAACACCGTAGATGGCGTCAACAAAACTCCAGCGTTTTTTACATGAGGCAGCAAGGAAATCAAGGTAGTTGATGCAGATAGGATCCCTGCTGGCGGACGAAAGCAACTTTCGGTCAGACACCTTAAATTCTCCTTTTAGCAGGCTAAGCTATAACAGCCCATCAGGCTAATTCCGGCGCTTATAATGGCATAGTTCCCTGCGTGTATACTATAAAATGCAAATTTTTTAGCACGGATGGTTTGTTCTGCGGCCTCTTTTTTGTTCGTATGCCCCTTTTTTTGCCGCTGTGATAGCCCTTGACGGCGGATCGGGCTAAGCTGGGCTACTTGTTATGGTATGTCAGATAATATGAATAAGATCGTATTTGTTGAAGATGATCCCGATGTGGGTCAATTAATTGCCGCTTATCTTGGCCGGCACGATATTGATGTCATTGTTGAAAGTCGCGGCGATCGCGCCGAAGAAACTATTGCGGCGAATAACCCGGACCTGGTGATGCTGGACATCATGCTGCCAGGTAAAGATGGTATGACCCTGTGCCGTGATTTAAATGCGTCGGACCGCTGGTCAGGCCCGATTGTCTTACTCACCTCGCTGGACAGTGATATGAACCATATTCTGTCGCTTGAGATGGGCGCCAATGATTACATTCTGAAAACAACCCCGCCGGCGGTTTTGCTGGCACGTCTGCGGCTGCATTTGCGCAATGCCAGTGCGTTGCAACAGGGTGATGACGCCCCCGCCGCCCCGTCAGGACAAAAGGCGCTGCGTTTTGGCACCCTGTTTATCGATCCAATTAACCGGCAGGTCTCGCTGAATAATGAAATTATTCAGCTTTCGACGGCTGATTTTGATCTGCTGTGGGAGCTGGCAACGCACGCCGGCAGCATTCTGAACCGCGACGCGCTGTTAAAAACCCTGCGCGGCGTTGAATACGACGGCCTGGATCGCAGCATTGACGTGGCAATATCCCGCCTGCGCAAAAAGTTGCTTGATAACGCCAATGAGCCTTATCGCATCAAAACCATCCGCAATAAAGGCTATTTGTTCGCTCCCCACGCCTGGGATACACCATGAGAAAGCTGTTCATTCAGTTCTATTTACTGCTGTTTGTCTGCTTTCTGGTGATGACCATGCTGGTGGGCCTGGTCTACAAATTTACCGCTGAGCGCGCCGGGCGTGAATCGATGGATGACCTGATGAAAAGTTCACTCTATCTGATGCGCAGCGAGCTGCGTGAAATTCCGCCGCGCGACTGGAATAAAACCATTGAGAATCTCGACCTCAATCTGTCGTTCAAATTGCACATTGAACCGCTGAATAAATATCAACTGGAGGCCAGCAGCCTGAAGCGGCTGCGTAACGGCGAGATCGTCGCGCTTGATGATGAATACACCTTCATACAGCGCATTCCCCGCAGTCATTATGTGCTGGCCGTCGGCCCTATTCCCTACCTGTTTTATCTCCATGAGATGCGCATTTTCGATATCTCACTGATGTTTTTTATTGGCATATCGCTGGCGCTACCGGTGTTTATCTGGATGCGCCCTCACTGGAAAGATTTGCTGCGCCTTGAGAAGGCCGCGCAGCGTTTCGGCCACGGCCATCTTGACGAGCGTATCCATTTCGACGCCACTTCCAGCCTGGCACGCCTCGGCGTTGCTTTTAATCAGATGGCGGATAACGTCAATACCCTGGTAAGCAGTAAAAAGCAGCTGATTGACGGTATCGCCCACGAGCTGCGTACGCCGCTGGTGCGCCTGCGTTACCGGCTGGAGATGAGCGATAACCTCAGCGAGACGGAGTTGCTGGCCCTGAATCGCGATGTCGGCCAGCTGGAAGCGCTGATCGAAGAGCTGCTGACCTACGCCCGCCTTGATCGCCCGCGCGTGGATTTGCATATTCAACGCGTCGATTTAGCCAGCTGGCTTAATGAAAAGCTGGCGGATTTTCGCCTGATTAATCCCGACTATGACATTCGCCTTGAGACGCCGCAGGGTGAAAACATCGGCATGGCCGATCCGCGCCTGATGGAGCGCGTGCTGGACAATCTGGTGAATAACGCGCTGCGCTACGCCCGGCATCAGCTGCGCGTTAGCTTGTGGTTTTATACTAATCAGGCAATTTTACAGGTAGAAGATGACGGCCCGGGTATTCCGCCTGAGGAGCGTCAGCGCGTATTTGAACCCTTTGTACGTCTCGATCCCAGCCGCGATCGCACCACCGGCGGCTGCGGACTGGGTCTGGCTATCGTGCATTCAATCGCTCAGGCATTTGGCGGCCAGGTTATCATCGATAGCAGCATGCTGGGCGGTGCCAGCGTGCGTTTCTGCTGGCCGGTTGATCTGCCATCGCATCAAAAAAGTTAACTTCTCAAGGAGATTTCATGTCCAGTGCCTATACCCGCCTGACTGAGCGTTTTCAACGCCTTTCCCGTTTTAGTCACCTTTCGGCGATCGCCGGATGGGATATGATGACGATGATGTCACCGGCCGGAAGTCGGGCGCGAGGCGAAGCGCTGGCCGAGCTTGGCGTCTTGCAGCACCAAATTCTGACCAGCCGCGAAACCGGCGAGGATCTGGCGCGCGCTAAGCAAGCGTCATTATCCTCCGACGAGCTGGCGAACCTGGCGGAAATGGAGCGCGCCTGGCAGCAGGCGGTGGTGTTACCGAGCGAACTGGTGGAAGCAAAATCGGTTGCCGGTTCGCGCTGTGAGCACGCCTGGCGTAGTCAGCGTCCGGCCAATGACTGGCAGGGATTTGCCGAAAACCTGAAGGAGGTCGTCAGCCTCAGCCGGCAGGAGGCGGAAATTCGCGCGCAGAATAGCGGCGTGTCCCGCTACGACGCCCTGCTTGATATGTATACCTGCAACCAGCTGGACAGCATTTTCGCTGATATAAAAGCCTGGCTACCGGATCTGCTGCAGCGCGTTATCGCCCGTCAGGACCAGCAACCCATCCAGCGTCCGCAGGGCCCTTTCGCCACTGAAAGCCAGCGTCAGCTGGGGCTGAGCGCGATGGCAATGCTGGGCTTTGACTTCAATGCTGGTCGGCTGGACGTCAGCGCCCATCCCTTCTGCGGCGGCGTACCGCAGGATGTGCGCATTACCACGCGCTATGACGGGCAAAACTTTTTGTCGGCACTGATGGGAGTCATTCACGAGACCGGACACGCCCGCTATGAGCAGAACTTGCCGTCGCAGTGGCTGGGTCAACCCATTGCCCACGCCAGATCAACGGCGATCCACGAATCGCAGAGCCTGTTTTTTGAAATGCAGCTGGGCCGCAGCCCGGCGTTTCTGGCGCGCATTCTGCCGGAAGTCATAAACCATTTTGGTGGGCAGGATGCGTTAAATCAGCAGAACTTTATTCGCCTTGCGCAGCGCGTACAGCCAGGGTTAATCCGGGTTGATGCCGATGAAGTTAGCTATCCCGCCCATATTATTCTGCGTTATGAAATTGAGCGGGCGCTGATTGAGGCGGAGATTGAGGTTGAAGATATTCCCGCCCTCTGGCAGGAGAAAATGCAGCAGCTGTTAGGCATTGATACCACAGGTAATTATCGCAACGGCTGTATGCAGGACATCCACTGGACCGATGGCGCCTTCGGCTACTTTCCTACCTATACACTGGGCGCGATGTATGCCGCTCAGCTGTTTCAGGCGCTCAGCCGGGCGCTGCCGGACGTACAGCAGCGCATTGCCAGCGGCGATCTGCAACCGGTGTTCAGCTGGCTGCAGCAGAATATCTGGCAGCACGGCAGTCGCTTTAGCACCCGCGAGCTGATTACCCGCGCCACCGGTGAGGATCTCAATCCGCGCTGGTTCCGCCAGCATCTGGAAAGCCGCTATCTGACCGACGAGTTCACCACTGGCAGAACGACCGTTTAGTTTGTGGCGCATCACTATCAGAGCGGCTTAATGCCGCTCTTCTGCATTTAACCCCACAGCATCTGTATCAGAATCAATATTTAACGCAGGTATTTCGCTATATAATAAAAAATATAACGAACCGGAGAATGTAATGAGAAAACTGACGCCGCTGCTATTGTTAGCCGCGCTACTTATGGGTTTTACCGCCAGAGCGATGGCATCACGGGTGATTACCGATCAGATCGGACGACAGGTTACTATTCCTGATAAGGTTGACCGCGTGGTGGTATTGCAGCACCAAACGCTGAATTTACTGGTACAGCTGAATGCCACCAACAAAATCGTCGGCATTCTTTCTAACTGGAAACAGGAGCTGGGCGACAGCTATGCCAGGCTGGTGCCGCAGCTGAACAACATCCCGATGCTGGGCGATCTTACCCATGTCGATGCGGAAAAGCTGGTAACGCTGCATCCGCAAGTGGTTTTCGTCACTAACTATGCGCCGCGTGAAATGATTGACAGCATCAGCGCGCTGGGCATTCCGGTAGTCGCCATCTCGCTGCGCCACGATGCGCCCGGCGAGCGTGACAAGCTAAACCCGACGCAGAGCGATGAGGGCAAAGCTTACGATAGCGGTCTGCGCGAAGGCATTACGCTCATTGCAGATATCGTTAATAAGCCAAAAGAAGGTAAAGCGCTGATTGATGCCGCGTTTGCAGGACGTAAACTGGTCAGTGAACGACTGGGCAACCTGCCGGACGCACAGCGCGCTCGCGCCTATATGGCTAATCCGGATCTGATTACCTACGGTTCCGGAAAATATACTGGCCTGATGATGGCCCATGCCGGCGCGCTGAACGTTGCTGCGGCGACGGTTAAGGGCTATAAACAGGTCTCAATGGAACAGGTTATCGCGTGGAATCCGCACGTTATTTTCGTGCAGAATCGCTACCCGCAGGTAGTCAAAGAGATTGAAAGCGATCCCAAATGGCAAACTATCGATGCCGTCCGTCATCACCGCGTCTGGCTGATGCCGGACTATGCTAAAGCCTGGGGTTACCCCATGCCTGAAGCTGTAGGTTTAGGGGAGCTATGGATGGCGAAAAAACTTTATCCGCAGAAATTCGCCGATATCGATATGCAAAAGCGCGCTAACAGCTGGTATTTGCGCTTTTATCGCCACCCTTATCAGGGCATTAACTAATGTATATCCTGGCAGCTGGCAGTCTGAAGTCGGTCTGGCCGCGTCTTATGGCCCGCTGGCCACAGGCCGCAACGATACAACAAACCCACTTTGGTCCGGCGGGATTGCTGTGCGAAGCCATCACCGCTGGCAGACGCTGCGACCTGTTTGCTTCGGCTAATCAGGCGCATCCGCAAAGCCTGCTGGCTGCCGGGATTGCCCATAAAATCATGCCCTTTGCGACCAACAGCCTGTGCCTTACCGTTCGCGCTGAACGCTGTGATGAGGATGACAACTGGCTGACGCTGCTGCGCCGTACCGACCTGCGCCTGGCAACCTCTACCGCAGGCTGCGACCCTTCCGGCGATTACAGCCTGAGTCTGTTTAGCCGTATCGCCCGCGACGACCCGTCGCTGGGGGCGCAGCTATTAAGTCGGGCCATGCCGCTGGTTGGCGGCCGGGACAGTCTGCCGGTTCCAGCCGGTCAGCTGGCCGCAGGCTGGCTACTGGAGCAGGATTTCGCTGATATGTTTATCGGTTATGCCAGCTACAGGCCACAGCTCGAACAACTGCCGTCGCTGCGGGTTTTTACTATTCCGCCGCACTATAATCCTCAGGCCATCTATACCCTGGCGCTGCTTAATCCAGCCGCCGGAGAGCTGGCTCGCTACCTTTGCTCCGCGGATGCAGCAGACGTCCTGACTGCATCCGGCTTTAACGCCGACGTTTAGCCCGCTTGCCGATAGCCAACGACCTGATTTCGGCTCAGGTAAGCCCCCTTTCCTGAGCGCCGTTTTTTTACTTTTACCGGCGTTTGTACAATCCGTTACACACCGATACCAATCACTCACGGAAGCGCCCCTCAGCTTTGCATATATTGACCTTACCGGCCCCGCAGTGGGCTGCTAAATGAAATGAAACTTGAGGGTTTTTTAATGAAAAAATTATTTGCTCTGGTTGTAGCCGCTGCCATGGGTCTGTCATCAGTCGCTTTCGCCGCTGATACTACCGCTGCCCCGGCATCGTCAACAACTGCTACCACTGCGGCTCCGGCTAAAGTTGCAGCTAAAAAACACGTGAAGCATAAAAAAGCCGCTGCTCAGAAAGCGCAGGCTGCTAAAAAGCATCACAAAAAAGTAGCGAAGAAAAAAGCCACTGAGCAGAAAGCTCAGGCTGCCAAGAAACACGTGAAGCATAAAAAAGCGGTAGCCCAGAAGGCCCAGGCTGCTAAAAAACACGTTAAGCACAAAAAAGCCGCCGCTCAGAAAGCCCAGGCTGCCAAAAAACACGTAAAGCATAAAAAAGCCGTAGCTCAGAAAGCCCAGGCTGCTAAAAAACACCACAAAAAAGTAGCTAAAAAATCAGCTGCTAAATAATGTGGACGGGAAAGCATCCCGTACTGAATGAATTAAATCTGACACCCGGACCCGTCCGGGTGTTTCTTTAGTGGAGTGCCGGATGATGCTGCGTCGCTACTTATTTGAAATCATCTTCGCCGTGATGATTATCTGCGGTGTTCTGGCTGCCAGCTTCTATTTCTAATCGTTTTTACCGGTTTGTTTATCAACCTGATCTCCCCTTTTTATCGCTGTACGGCTATAGTTATAACCGTATTTGCCGTAACAAATTATTCTTATAATTTCTCCTGTCTGAGAGATGTATGCGCATACTGGCTGTGATTTTTGTAAGTTGTCTGACTTTTTCACACTGCTGTTGGGCGGACCGCGACACCCAACGTGAAGACGCAAACAAGACGCTGTTTTTTGGTCACGACCAACGACTCCCGGTCAAAGCGGTAACCAGCGTTCCCTGGGATGCTATCGGCCAGTTGGAAACGGAGAGCGGTAATTTATGTACTGCGACCTTAATCTCCGCGCATCTGGCGCTCACTGCGGGCCATTGCCTGGTGGCGCCGCCTGACGGCAAGATTGATAAGGCCATCGCGCTGCGCTTTATCTCCGGTCGTAAGGGCTGGCGCTACGAAATTCACGATATTGAAACCCGGGTGGATCCGGCCCTCGGCAAAAAACTAAAAGCTGACGGTGACGGCTGGATCGTTCCCTCTGCCGCCGCGCCCTTTGATTACGGGCTGATTATTCTGCGCAATCCCCCCTCTGGCATAACGCCGGTTCCCCTGTTCGACGGCACGCGCGAGGCGCTATCAGAAGCGTTGAAGGCCGATGGACGCAAGGTAACTCAGGCAGGATATCCGGAAGACCATCTCGACACCCTGTACGCTCACAGCGACTGCCTGATAACCGGCTGGGCGCAGAAAAATGTGCTGTCGCATCAGTGCGACACGCTACCGGGCGATAGCGGCTCGCCGATGCTGCTAAACGTTGATGGCGACTGGCAAATTATCGGTATTCAGAGCTCAGCGCCGGCCGCCGCCGACCGCTATCGCGCCGATAACCGCGCCATCGCGGTAACGGCCTTTCGCGATAATTTACAGCAGCTCGCCGCAGAAGAATAAGCGCCGACTAAGGCGGCTCCGCTGCTATACGGAGCCGTTTTCGTTATGGCGCACTGGAAATCTGCTCCATGGCCTGCAGCACGCGCTTATCTGAAATGGGATAAGGCGTGCCCAACTGCTGGGCAAAGTAGCTAACTCGCAGCTCCTCAATCATCCAGCGAACCTCTGCAACATCGGCGGCATCGCGCTGCTGCAGCGGAATTTTATTCAGCCAGCCAAGCCATGCCCGTTGCACCTGTTCGACTTTCAGCATGCGCGCCCGGTCGCTGTGCGGATCGACCGGTAATTTTTCCAGCCGTCGTTCAATCGCGTTCAGATAACGCAGCAGGTCCGGCAGGCGCCGCCAACCAATGGTGGTAACAAATCCACGGAAGACCAGGCCATTCATCTGCGCTTTAATATCCGAAAGCGCCAGCGCCAGCGTCATATCCACCCGCCCTTTTAAGCGCTTGTTAATGGTGAATACCATGGTCAGAACCTGCTCTACCTGGCGGGCAATAGCCACGACGGTATCATTCAGCTCCGCGCGAACGTTGTCGTGCAGCTGACGAAACGCCTGCTCCTGCCAGACCGGGCCGCCGGCTTCGTCAACCAGCTTGTCGACCCCGCAGGCGATGCAGTCGTCAATTAAATCCAGCACTTTGCCATAAGGATTAAAGTAGAGTCCCAGCTTGGCTTTATTAGGCAGTTTGTCATGCAGATACTTGATCGGCGAAGGAATATTCAACAGCAGCAGACGGCGCAGTCCCGCACGCATAGCCTGCTGTTGCTCATATTGCGAATCAAACAGCCGGATCGCCACACTCTGTTTTTCATCAACCAATGCCGGCCAGGCTTTTACGCTGTACGCTCCGCGCTTTTGCTCGTAGTGACGCGGCAGATCGCCAAAACTCCACAGATGCAGATCGTTTTGCTCCAGACCTTCATCGGCGACGTGGGACAGCGTTTCCTGCACTTTGGCCTTCAGTGCCAGCTTGAGGGCGTGCAGATCTTTGCCTTCACGCAGAGTGCGCTGGTTCTCATCCACCACGCGAAAGGTCATTTTCAGATGATCGGCGACCATATCCCACTGCCAGCTGTCGCGATCGATGGTCACGCCGCTCATGCGGCGAAATTCACGCTCAAGCGCATCCAGCAGCGGCTGTTCTAATGGCGTAGCCCGACTGAGGAAGGCGTCGGCATAGTTCGGCGCCGGGACGAAATTGCGTCGGACCACCTTGGGCAGCGATTTGATTAACGCAATGACCAGCTGCTGGCGCAAACCGGGGATCTGCCACTCAAAGCCCCGCTCTTCAACCTGATTAAGCAGCGGCAGCGGAATATGCAACGTCACGCCGTCAGCATCGGTGCCAGGCTCAAACTGATAGCTAAGCCGCAGTTTCAAATTGCCCTGCTGCCAGAAATTGGGGAAGTCGAGCTTGCTGACGTTACCTGCGCCGTCCTTAATCAGCATCTCGCGCTCAAAGTTGAGCAGCTCAGGCTGCTGTTGACTGGCGCGCTTCCACCAGCTGTCAAAATGTCGCGAAGAAACCACTTCATGACCAACGCGCTGATCGTAGAAAGCAAACAGTGATTCATCATCAACCAGAATGTCGCGTCGGCGGGTTTTATGTTCGAGCTCTTCAATCTCGGCCCGCAGCTTCTGATTCATTTTAAAAAAGGCGTGCCGGGTCTGCCATTCACCCTCCACCATCCCATGGCGGATAAACAGTTCTCGCGACAGCTGCGGGTCGATATGGCCGTAGTTTACCTTACGGGCGGCGACCACCGGCAGGCCGTACAGCGTTACTTTCTCCGTTGCCATTACCGCGCCCTGACTTTTCTCCCAGTGCGGTTCGCTGTAACTGCGTTTCAGCAGATGCTGCGCCAGCGGTTCAACCCATTCAGGCTCGATGCGCGCCGCAATGCGCCCCCATAGCCGGCTGGTTTCCACCAGTTCCGCCACCATGGTCCATTTAGGCGGCTTTTTAAACAGCCCGGAGCCGGGGAATATGCTGAAATGGGCATTTCGTGCGCCGATAAACTCCGGCTTTTCCGCATCCTTTTGCCCAATATGCGACAGTAACCCGGTCAGCAGTGCACAGTGGACGCCGCGAAAATCCGCCGCCTCGCGGTTAACCGTCAGCCCCAGTTCGCGCACCACCTGGCGCAGCTGGGTATAGATATCCTGCCATTCGCGCACCCGCAGATAGTTGAGAAAATCCGTTTTGCACTGACGCCTGAACTGGGCGGATGACAGCGCTTTTTGCTGTTCCTGCAGATAGTCCCACAGGTTAACGAAGGCGATAAAATCGGAATCTTTATCGGCAAAGCGACGATGCTTTTCATCCGCAGCCTGCTGGCGCTCTACCGGACGCTCACGCGGATCCTGGATCGACAGCGCAGAAACGATAATCATCACTTCACGCAGCGCGGCCATTTTCGGCGCTTCCAGCACCATACGCGCCAGACGTGGGTCGACCGGCAGCTGTGAAAGCGCCCGCCCGGATTCCGTTAACGTGTAGCGTTGCTCCTGCTGCGTAATCGCGCCCAGCTCTTCAAGCAGGCGAACACCGTCCTGAATATTGCGCTTGTCAGGCGCTTCGACGAAGGGAAAAGCGCTGATGTCGCCCAGCCCCAGCGCCGTCATCTGCAAAATGACCGAGGCCAGGTTGGTACGCAAAATTTCCGGGTCGGTGAATTCAGGCCGGTTAAGAAAGTCCTCTTCAGCGTACAGGCGGATGCATATGCCTTCCGAGACGCGGCCGCAGCGCCCTTTACGCTGGTTGGCTGACGCCTGCGAGATTGGCTCAATCGGCAGGCGTTGCACCTTGGTGCGATAGCTATAGCGGCTGATACGGGCGGTGCCGGGATCGATAACGTATTTGATGCCCGGCACGGTGAGCGATGTTTCGGCGACGTTAGTCGCCAGCACGATGCGTCGTCCGGCGTGCGACTGGAATACTTTATTCTGGTCAGAATTCGACAGGCGGGCGTACAGCGGCAGGATTTCAGTGTGCGGCAGCTCGCGGCGCGTCAGCGCATCGGCGGTGTCGCGGATTTCACGCTCGCCACTCATAAATATCAGGATATCGCCGCGCCCCTCGGCGCTTAATTCATCAACGGCATCAAAAATAGCCTGTAGCTGATCGCGATCGCCATCGTCAACATCCTCAACGACCGGACGGTAGCGCACCTCAACCGGATAAGTGCGCCCCGATACTTCAATCACCGGGGCGTTGTTAAAGTGGCGCGAAAAGCGCTGCGGGTCGATGGTCGCCGAGGTAATGATGATTTTCAGGTCCGGGCGACGCGGCAACAGTTCACGCAGGTATCCCAACAGAAAATCAATATTCAGACTGCGCTCATGGGCTTCATCAATAATGATGGTGTCATACTGCAGCAGCAGGCGGTCCTGCTGAATCTCAGCCAGCAGGATGCCGTCGGTCATCAGCTTAATCTGGCTAAGCTCGCTCACCTGATCGTTAAAGCGGACTTTATAGCCGACGCAGCCGCCGAGCGGACTTTCCAGTTCGTCGGCAATGCGCTGCGCGACGGTGCGAGCGGCCAGCCGTCTTGGCTGAGTGTGGCCAATCAAACCCCGTACGCCGCGCCCCAGCGCCAGACAGATTTTAGGCAGCTGGGTGGTTTTACCGGATCCGGTTTCACCGGCCACAATCACCACCTGATGACCGGCAATCGCAT
The DNA here is from genome assembly GCF_002006995.1 of Izhakiella australiensis. Taxonomy (GTDB): domain Bacteria; phylum Pseudomonadota; class Gammaproteobacteria; order Enterobacterales; family Enterobacteriaceae; genus Izhakiella; species Izhakiella australiensis. The sequence continues at coordinate 165,071 of NZ_MRUL01000002.1, forward strand.
CGGCAATCTCTTGCTGTTTCTGGCTAACGGGCAGGTTTTGCGGGAAGGTTATCGCCGGGGTCGCCGCCGCGCGCGCGGCGACAATCTGCCCGGCGCGCGCGATCTCATTTTCAATTTCGCCGGCTATCGCCTGCTGCTGCGCGGGATTACGAATTTTTTTTGCCCCCTGCAGGCGACGCTGTAGCCGCTGACGATCGCGTAGCGTCAGGGTATCAAGTCGCGACCAGAGCGCCTGCAGAGAAGTATGTGGTGTTTCTGACATGATTATCCGGTTGTGAGACAACAATAGGCCTGATTTAACTTCACGTGCTGTGGACAGCTGATAAGCACGGCATATTATCACAATCAGCGCCAGTCTGGCTGCCGTGCCTGCACTTGTTCAATAAATTCGAATATAGAACTCGAAATATTGCTCTTTCTCTGAAAAGGTTTTGCTCATAAAGTGTAACCCATTGGACGGTAAGCGTTCCGTATTAACCAAACAGGAAAACATTAACTATGAGCAAAGTACTTGTCCTGAAATCCAGCATCCTGGCAGGTTATTCTACCTCTGGTCAGTTGGCTGACCATCTGATTGCTGAGTGGAAAGCAGCTCACCCGACAGATCAAATCACCGTACGCGATCTGGCAGCTAACCCTATTCCGGTTTTAGATGGTGAACTGGTTGGCGCGCTGCGTCCGTCAGATGCTACGCTGACACCGCGCCAGCAGGAAGCGCTGGATCTGTCAGACGAACTGATTGCCGAGTTGAACGCGCACGATACTATTGTTATCACCGCGCCGATGTACAACTTCAACATTCCAACTCAGCTGAAAAGCTATTTTGACCTGATAGCGCGTGCCGGCGTGACCTTCCGCTATAGCGAAAACGGTCCGGAAGGCCTGGTTAAAGACAAAAAAGTGGTGGTTATCTCCAGCCGCGGCGGCATCCATAAAGACACCCCGAGCGACCTGCTGACCCCTTACCTGAAGCTGTTCCTCGGCTTCCTCGGTATGACAGAAGTCAACTTTGTCTTTGCCGAAGGCATTGCCTACGGTCCGGACGTAGCGGGTAAAGCCTCTGCGGATGCTAAAGATGTACTGAAACAAATCATCGCCGCCTGATTCAGCTGGCAGCAGCCGATTAATAACATGCGATCTTCGGGTCGCATGTTATCTGTAGGCTACGTCAGTCACGTTCACTGCGGTTGTTTCTGCAGCCACAAGCCGTTAATACCGCGCACATATTCTCCCGCATCGGCACGCTCAACCAGCTTTTGCCCGGCAATGGCCGCCACTTCGCTCGTCGTCAGATTATTTTGCTGCGCCAGACGCTGGTACTGCTGTTGCCGGCCTGCATTAACGCGATTAACCAGCTCTTGCGTTTCCCTGTCATTCTGCCGTGCTGCCAGATAGCCGTTCAGCGTCTCGCCCGCCCGTCCGCTGCTGCGCGCTTCGGCCAGAGTCAGCGCCTGGCTCGCCGGTGAAATAATTATCAACGCCAGTAGCCAGCCGGCATAACGCTTGATGTTCATAGATTAATCCTTATCAGAACAGGTCATTGTTGTTTTTCAGCAATGCTTCCACGTCTTTATCGACTTTAATATGAATCTCATGTTCAATTTTGACGTTCATATTGATGGTGATAGGTTCCTTCGGCGCAGCCACCTCAATGCGCGGCACGCAGCCGCAAAGCACTAATGCGCTGCCGAGCAGCAGGAAATTAAGGCTATTTGTCATCAGAAGTATCCTTTTTTGACGGCAGGCTGGCATTGTCTTCCACCCAGGATTGCAAATTATCGCCAAAGCGCAAGCTGCGCCAGAGCTGGAACAGGTTCTCGCGATGCGTGTAGTGCAACGACACCCGCTGTTTGCGATCGCTGAACTGGCTGGCGCCATCTACCTGCGCCGTCATTTTTAACCAACCTAAATTAGTCAGATCAATCGTTGCCCATGAGCGGGAAATTTCCATGTAGCGCAGCCAGTCAATCGCCGCTCCGGTGGCCATACTATTGCCGGAGATCGCATCGGCGGTGTCTTTATCCAGCCGCAGCGTTAGCGGACCATCATTGGCTATCCAGCCGTTATGCACCAACCATTGCCGATCGTTCAGCCACAGCGGCAGCATACCGTTAACATAGCCTGACAGCGCAAATTGCTTTGGCTTAAGCGCGGTAATGAATTTGCTCAGGCTGATATGACTCAGACGCACATTCGCGGCGTCCTGCTGGGGCATCACCAGGCTATCGAGCGACAGTTTGCCGTCCATCAGTTCGACACTCACATTGCTCAAGCGTAGCGGTTGCTGGCGACTCCACGGGTACCAGCCCTGTAAATCAGCGCTGATATTTTTCAGGTCAAACTGATTTTTTATGCTGGCAATGCGCAGCGCAACGGGTCGCTTCGCGCCAAAATACCATTGGTGCTGTTTAAAACGGAAAGGGAGCGAGAAATCCACGCCCTGGATCTCATTATCCGGCATGCGGGCGTAGCCGTCGCGCACCACAAAGTGGCCGCCAGCCTGAAAACCCTGACCGGCCGCGGCCGAAAAAGCAGCTTGCGCCCGCAGGGTACCGTCCTGAATCCGCATTTTTAAATCCGGACTTAGCAGCGGCTGAAAGACTAACAGCGACTGCGCGGGCCACCATGCCTGCCCGCGCAGCCGTTCGCCATCCCAGCGGCCATTGACGCGTACCGGTCCCATATCGCCGGCCTGCAAGGTCCCGCGCCACAAAAACCAGGCGGGATCGCGCCCCTTGAGCGTCAATGCCAGATGGCTGTCTGGCAGCAAACCACCGTAGCTGAACTGGGTGTCTTTGGCATCAAGCTTCAGATTACCGTTAAAAGAGGGATGGCTGGCATCGCGCTGCCAGCGAACCGGTTCGCCCAGCGTCAGCCGCGGCGAGTTAACCTTAACCGCGCCGTAGCTTAGCTTGTCAAAACCGGTGGACAGGCTCTGCAGTTCTATTTGCGTATCGTTCCAGCTGCCCTGGCCGTTTAAATCCCATTTTGCAGCCAGTGGTTTGATGTGCCCCTGGCCCCAGTAGCGCCAGCGCCAGAGCCCTTTATCCGGCCAAAAGTCACGGGCGCCGCCATCAAGGTGCAAACGAAATTCGCCCATATTGGGATCGTGAGCGCTGAGAATGGCCTGTAGCCGGCCGCTGATGCCGGCGCTGGAAAGCCGTACGCCAGCCAGCGGCCAGCGCGCTTCATCCACTTCCAGCGTTGAAAGCAGCCGCCCGCGCATGCGCATCAGCGCGCCGGGCGAAAAGTAGAGTACCGGATCGAGGATCGGACCACGCAATTCGCCCGGCAGGCGGGAATAAAACTGCAGGTTTGTTAGCTTGCTGTCACCGGTGATTTGTAGCGGTATCTGGCTATTTTGCCAGTCTGGCTTACCGGGTCCAACGCTGATAACGACGTTACCCCGACCGCCACGCCCGCTGGTCAGCACATTCAGGCGCCCGCTGAGCACCGCCTGGCCGATGCCTTTTTGCCAGTCGTCTACCTGTAGCGTCAAACCGCCCGATAGAGGCTGCCCCGCCCAGGGCCATTGCCACTGGCCTTTATCAATCTGAATCTGCCTGGCGTCGGCCTGCCAGGGTAGCTGTAACAAGGGTTTTTCTTCGCCCCCGGCCACCACGTTCAGCTCGCCCTGCTGCTGTTGCCACTTCAACATAATATCCAGCGGCGCCGGCACGCTGGCGACCTGTAAACGGCCGGTTAATTCGCCGCTCTCAGGCAGACTATCGGGCATATCAGGGAGCAACAGCTTACCCTGCAGCGTAACCGGTTGAGCGGCGCCGGCCAGGGGTAGCATCAATCGTTGGATGACTAACTCACGACCGGTAATCCGGGCGTCGAGCTGAAGATTATCGCCGGAGTAGCGGATCTGCTGCTGCTGCGCATCAAGGGTAAGATGAACGCTCCCGGCCCAGTCCTGCCATGGCGTAACGGTGAGCTTACCGATATCCAGCTGTGCATCAGGCAACAGCCGCTGCCAATCGCCGAGGGTGCGGCCTGGCTGACTGGATTCGCCGGCAGGAATTTTACTCAGGCACTGACTGTCAAGATTCGCGCTGGTTGCCTGTAACAGCCAGCGGCCTTTATTGCGACCAAGAGCGGCACCATCCAGCGATGCCAGCAGGCAGTTATCCTGCCAGTAGCGTAATGCGGGAAATTGCAGCTGACCGTGCTGCCAGCCAAAGCGCCCGCTCAACTCCACCCGCGCCCGGTCCGGAAGCCAGAAGGCAATGACCGCGGGCAACCAGCCAGATGCACTGACAAGCAGCACGCCTAACAGTATAATAATGATTAGAAATATTATTCCGACGGTTTTAAGACAGCGCCCCAAGGCGGTCCTCCCTATTATCCCTGATCGCTCAGGAGGGGATAATGGCATGAAGCGCCAGGCGGGTGAAGTTTTATTGCTCCCGGTAACCAGGAGATAAATAATGAAACTAGCCGTTTATAGCACCAGACAATATGAACGCAAATACCTTGAACATGTTAATGAAAGTTATGGAATTGACATTGAGTTTTTCGATTTTCTGCTTAGCGAACGCACGGCTAAGAACGCCGTAAACTGCGAAGCGGTGTGTATTTTTGTTAACGATGACGCCAGTCGGGCGGTACTGGAAGAGCTGGCGGCGCTCGGCGTAAAGTATGTTGCCCTGCGCTGTGCAGGTTTTAATAACGTTGACCTTGACGCAGCGCGCGAGCTTGGTCTGGCGGTGGTGCGCGTGCCGGCCTATTCACCGGAGGCGGTAGCCGAGCACGCGGTAGGGTTAATGATGACGCTGAATCGTCATATTCATCGCGCCTGGCTGCGTACCCGTGATGCGAACTTCTCACTGGAGGGCTTAACCGGCTTTAATATGCATGGTCGCACTGCGGGCATTATCGGTACCGGCAAAATCGGTCTCGCGACGCTGCGCATTCTTAACGGTTTCGGTATGCGATTGCTGGCATACGACCCCTATCCTAACCCGCAGGTTCTGGCGCCTGGCGCGGAATATGTTGATCTCGCCACGCTGTTTAACCAGTCTGACGTTATCAGCCTGCATTGCCCGCTGACCCCGGAAAACCAGCACCTGCTGAATGCCAGCGCCTTTGCTCAGATGAAAGATGGAGTGATGATTATTAATACCAGCCGCGGGGCGCTGATTGATTCAAAGGCGGCCATTGAAGCGCTGAAAATGCAAAAAATCGGCTCGCTGGGTATGGATGTCTACGAAAACGAACGCGATCTCTTCTTTGAAGATAAGTCTAATGATGTGATTCAGGATGACGTTTTCCGTCGCCTGTCAGCCTGCCATAACGTGTTATTCACCGGCCATCAGGCTTTCCTGACTTCCGATGCGTTAATCAACATCGCCCAGGTTACCCTGGAAAACCTCGCCTGTCTGGCGAGAGGCGACAGCTGCAGCAATGAGTTAACGCGGAATCAACAATAGCGTTTTAAATGCAACCGCCCGAGGTCAGCGCCGTTTCACTGCAGCGACGTCCGTTTGGCAACTGGCACATGCCGACGGCGCTACCATCAAGCTGACGAGAGAATGCAAGGGTTCCGCCGGCACCGCCGCAAGCATCGGTAGCCACTGACGACATATGCGGTCTGGCGGTAACATGCGCGCTGGTCGCTTGCTGCGGCGGTTCATTTTGGTCAGGATCGCTACTGCAGGCGGAAAGCAACAGCGCAGCAGCGCCGGCCAGTAATAAAGTCGCAGCTTTCATTTATCAGGCTCCGGGAGATTGTGGCTCAAAGACAAAACAGCATTAGGAAAGTTAAACAAAAGGTCGCTGTCTGTCATCTTTTTTTACTGAATAAAATCGACAAAATTGCAATTGATGGTTGTCTTAATTTTTTGATTTTACGACTCCGCTATTTAATTAAAGAAAAATCAGGAGGATAACAATGGTTATTGATTTACTGGTGCGCATCGCCCTCGCCGGGGCGCTGGGCGGGCTTATTGGCCTTGAGCGCCAGCTGCGGGCAAAGGAAGCGGGATTGCGTACCCATATTCTGGTTGGGATCGGTAGCGCCATGTTTATGATCGTTTCTAAATATGGCTTTGCCGATGTGCTGCCGCTGGAACATATTGCGCTCGACCCCAGCCGTATTGCCGCCCAGGTAGTCAGCGGTATGGGTTTTCTCGGCGCCGGCACCATAATGATCCAACGCCAGGTGGTGCGTGGCCTGACCACCGCCGCCGGGTTATGGGTTACCGCGGCCATCGGGCTGGTCATCGGCAGCGGGCTGTATGAAATTGGTATTTACGGTACCCTGCTGGCGCTGGTGGTGCTGGAGCTATTTAGCCGTCTCAGCCGCTATCTGGTCGGCAAACATCACTCGCTGCTGTTTCGACTCAAGCCTAAAAGCGTGCCGCTTGTGCTGCTGGCGCTGCAAAAAGAGCATATCCGCACCGGTCAGGTTTCCGTGGTTAACCGTGATGACGAGAGCGGCCTTTGCGAACTATCACTGGACGTTACCCTGTCACGAAGGGTAGTTCAGTCGCGTCTTTATGAAGCGTTAATGGAGATTAAAGGCGTACACAGTCTGGAAATGCACTAGAACCAGGCAAATTTGATCCTCAGTGCGCCGCCGTGGCGCATTCCCCTAATTTTGGTAGGGATAAGCGACGCTGGTGTGCCAGACTCTACGCCAGGTCAACTTGAGAGGATATTGTATGATCACCATCGACGGCAATGGCGCTGCGGCTTCCGTAGCCTTTCGCACCAGCGAAGTGATCGCTATTTACCCGATAACGCCAAGTTCTGCCATGGCCGAACAGGCGGATGCCTGGTCAAGCGCCGGGCGTCAGAACGTCTGGGGCGATGTGCCGAAGGTGGTCGAAATGCAGTCTGAAGCCGGTGCGATTGCCGCCGTCCATGGCGCGCTGCAAACCGGGGCGCTTTCCACTAGCTTCACCTCATCCCAGGGATTGCTGCTGATGATCCCGACGCTTTATAAGCTCGCCGGACAGCTGACCCCTTTTGTTCTGCACGTTGCCGCCCGTACCGTCGCCGCTCACGCACTGTCCATTTTTTGCGACCATTCCGACGTCATGGCGGTGCGGCAAACCGGCTGCGCGATGCTGTGCGCTGACGGCGTACAGCAGGCGCAGGATTTTGCCTTAATCGCGCAAATAGCATCCCTTAACAGTCGCCTGCCCTTTATCCACTTTTTTGACGGCTTTCGTACTTCGCACGAAATCAATAAAATCGTTCCGCTGTCAGATGAAACGCTGCGCGTTCTGATGCCGCAGCAGGCCATCGAGGCCCATCGCCAGCGAGCGCTATCGCCGGACCATCCGGTTATTCGCGGCACCTCGGCGAATCCCGACACCTGGTTTCAATCCCGCGAGGCAATCAACCCCTGGTATAACGCCGCCGTGACGCACGTTGAGCAGGCAATGAACGATTTCGCCCGTGAAACCGGCCGTCAGTATCACCCCGTCAGCTACTACGGGGATCCGCAGGCTGAGCGCGTAATCGTCCTGATGGGCTCCGCTGCCGGCACCTGCCGCGAGGTCATTGACAACCTTTGCCAGCAAGGGGAAAAAGTGGGTCTGGTTACGATTCATCTTTATCGCCCTTTTCCGGCAGAGCAGCTGCTGGCGGCGCTACCCGGGACGGTTAAGCGCATTGCAGTGTTGGATCGCACCAAAGAGCCAGGCGCCCAGGCGGAACCGCTGTTCCTTGACGTGATCTGTACCCTGGCCGAAGCCGTCGCCCAGGGTAAGCGATCCGCTATGCCGCTGTTGAGCGGCGGCCGCTATGGCTTATCTTCTAAAGAATTCGATCCCCGCTGCGTACTGGCGGTATTTAATGCGCTTTCCCAGCCGCAGCCGCCCGCGCGCTTTACCGTCGGTATTTATGATGACGTTACCCAGCTATCGCTGCCATTACCCGATCATGGAATGGTCAATCATGCGCGCCTGCAAGCGCTATTTTACGGTCTTGGCAGCGACGGCAGCGTTTCTGCCACGAAAAATAATATTAAAATTATCGGCAATAGCACGCCCTTCAACGTGCAGGGCTATTTTGTTTATGATTCCAAAAAAGCGGGCGGTCTGACGGTTTCCCATCTGCGCGTCAGTGAGCAGCCGATTCAGTCCGCTTATCTGGTGGAAGCAGCCGATTTTATCGGTTGTCATCAGTGGCAGTTTATCGACAAATACCGGCTGACTGAGCGGCTGAAACCCGGCGGCGTTTTCCTGCTCAACGCCCCCTGGTCCGCAGAAGAGGTCTGGCAGCGTTTGCCGCAGGAAGTGCAGGCAACCTTGAACCGTAAACAGGCGCGCTTTTATGTCATCAATGCCGCCCGCATTGCCCGCGAATGTCAGCTTGGCGCACGTATTAATACCGTCATGCAGATGGCTTTCTTTGAGCTGAGCGGCGTAATTGCTGCTGACGATGCGCTATCTCTGCTGCAGGATGCCGCGGCGCGCAGCTACCGCAGCAAAGGCGATGAGCTGGTGCAGCGTAACTGGGCGGCGCTGGCAGCATCCCGTACTGCGCTGGAGCAGGTCGAACTGCGCCCGGTAGATGCGCAAAGTCATCAGATGCCGCCGGTGGTTGCCGACAGCGCGCCCGATTTCGTAAAAACCGTTACTGCGGCGATGCTGGCGGGCCTTGGCGACTCACTTCCGGTCTCTGCTCTGCCGCCTGACGGAACATGGCCGACCGGCACCACCCGCTGGGAGAAACGCAATATCGCAGAAGCCATTCCCATCTGGAAGGCGGATCTCTGCACCCAGTGCAATCACTGCGTCGCTGCCTGCCCCCATGCGGCGATCCGCGCTAAGGTGGTTTCGCCGCAAAGCCTTGCGGCGGCAGGCAGCCCATTGTTGCCTTCGCTGGACGTTAAATCGCGCGATATGCGCGGACAAAAATACCTTTTGCAGGTAGCGCCGGAAGACTGCACCGGCTGTAATCTGTGCGTCGAGGTTTGCCCGGCGAAAGATCGGCAGAACCCGGAAATAAAAGCCATTAATATGCAGCCGCGGCTGGCGCACCTCGAAGAGGAAAAACAGCGCTTTGATGCGTTCCTGGCGCTGCCAGATATCGAGCCCGCGCAGATTGAGCGTATTGATATCCGGACATCACAGCTTATTACACCGCTGTTCGAATATTCCGGCGCCTGCTCCGGCTGCGGCGAAACCCCCTATATCAAACTGCTGACGCAGCTTTATGGCGACCGCCTGTTAATTGCCAATGCAACCGGTTGTTCGTCAATCTACGGTGGAAATCTGCCCTCAACGCCCTACACCACTAATAAGGAAGGTCGTGGGCCGGCATGGGCAAATTCGCTATTTGAAGACAATGCCGAGTTCGGTCTGGGATTCCGCCTTAGCGTTGATCTTCAGCGCCAGCGCGCCCGCCGCCTTGTTAACCAGCTCGCCGGCAGTCTGACGCCAGCGTTAAAAGCGACCCTCGAAAGTGACAGCGTCACTATCGGCCAACAGCGCGCGGCGGTTGAGGAATTGCGCTCGCTGCTGGCACAGGACAGCCGCCCCGATGCCCGCGCCCTTTACCAGCAGGCCGATGCGTTGATTGATAAGTCAATATGGCTCATTGGCGGTGACGGCTGGGCCTATGATATAGGCTTTGGCGGCCTTGACCACGTGCTCAGCCTGAGCGAAAACGTCAATATTCTGGTGCTGGATACCCAATGCTACTCCAATACCGGCGGTCAGGCGTCTAAAGCCACGCCCCTTGGGGCGGTAACCCGCTTTGGCGAAAACGGCAAGCGCAAAGCGCGCAAAGATCTCGGCGTCAGCATGATGATGTATGGTCACGTGTACGTTGCACAAATTTCACTCGGTGCGCAGCTCAATCAGACGGTTAAAGCAATTCAGGAAGCCGAAGCCTATCCGGGCCCCTCGCTGATTATTGCTTACAGCCCCTGCGAAGAGCATGGATACGACTTAGCTCTCAGCCACGACCAGATGCGTCAGCTGACCACCAGCGGTTTCTGGCCGCTATACCGCTTCGACCCGCAGCGCACAGAGCAAGGCAAAGTTGCTCTGTCCCTTGACTCGCGCCCGCCTGCCAGCGAATTGGAAGCGGCGCTGATGAATGAGCAACGCTTTCGTCGCCTGAACCAGCAACAGCCCGAGGTCGCTCGTCAGCTGTGGATTGACGCCGGTGCAGAGGCCCAGCGTAAATACGCCCTGCTGGCGCAGCTGGCCGGTAAGGCTGAAGCCTGATAAACAACGCTTAAGGCGCACGGGAAGCTGCACGACATTTCATTTTTCGTGCGTAGAATAAGCGGCAATAATCGCTAAAAGGAGTGCTTTTATGTCAGAGAAACCGCTGATGATCGTGGCAAAGTTTATTGCAAGGCCCGGTAAGGCTGATGAGTTGCAGGCGGTGCTTAGCCACTGCATTGAACCCAGTCGCGCCGAACCCGGATGCTTACATTACGATCTGTATCGCAGTCTGGAGGACCAGAATACCTTTTTATTTCACGAAAGCTGGCGGGATCAGCAGGCAATCGATCGCCACGGCGAGCAGCCTCATTTCAAAGCGCTGCTGGCTGATGCCGCGCCGCTGTGGCAACAACCGCCGGAAATCATTGTCAATTAGCGCCCCACCGGGCGGCCGTTGCCGCCCTTTCCTGCTTCACGCTGCATCGCTGACCAACCAGCGCTACCAGCGAATCCCCCCGCCTTCCCTGACCACCTCGCTCGAGGCATTCTCTTCTCTGAAGTGATAGGTTTCGACATCATGATCGAGCTTCCATTTTATAGCACTGTTCTTCTGCACATCGAGCGGATGTTTGTCCTTCTGATGCTTGCCTGTAAGGCCTTCCGGCAGGTCGGGAACGTAATGAAACTTTTCTGCTTCGCTATTTTTTACTGCGCATTGCGCATTAAAGCAGCCGCAAAAAATGAGGCAGGCGATAATTTTTTTCATCACAATTGTCCTTGGGGTTTCCTTTACAGGGCGGAACCGGTGAGTTTTTACAGGCGTAATCAGGTCGCGTACTGACATGTGACACCTCTCGCTTAACCACAGTCTATCCACACTCCCCGCGAAGCTCTCCTGCTGATTAAAATTATTTCGCATATTAAAGGTCATGATGGCAATAAAAAAATAAAATTTTTAAATCTGCTACTTTTACTTCAGGAGTAAGATTTTTTAAATTAAAACATGTTATGTCTAATGCAGGTTGTTACTACTTTTGTTTGGCCCTTGTTTAAAGGGAAGACTGCATACTATGTCATCTCCAATTGCGCACGCAAGCTAATGGTTTCGCTTGCTGCACGCAACACAGATGCTAATCAGAAAGTAATTTAAATAGTCTTTAATACAGCGAAATCAGCACAGGCCTCCTTCATCCGGATAAAATCCCCCATAAAGTCACTTAAAAAACATAGTGTCATAGCCTGCTGACATGTTTATTTTCTGATAAAAAACCAAATATGTTAAAAAAATGAAAAGAGAATATTAAATGAGTGACTGGCAGCATATTAAATTGACTTATATAACTCACTTTTATTGCAACCAGGGGAATATTGATTCCGTTTTATCTTTACTAAAAGCGTATGAAAGCTATCCAACAGAGATTCTGGATTGCACCCATTTTGTGATAATTGATGACGCTAGCAGCATCCACTATGAGGTCCCTGCGTTTAAGCTAAACCTGACCTGGCTGCGGATAGACGATGATATCTGCTGGAACCAGGGCGGCGCACGCAATCTTGGCGTTACCTATGCAAAATCGGATAAAATTTTGCTGACCGATCTGGATCATCAGCTGCCGCCAGAAACGTTCAGCTATCTTATCGGACATAAAAGCCCCGGTCGCAGCTTTTATAAGATATACCGAAACGACCCTGAAACAGGAAAACGCATTAAAGGGCATAGCAATTTATTTTTCATGTCGCGGGCACGGTTTTTCAGACACTTTGGCTATGATGAAGAGTTTTGTGGCCATTATGGCGCGGAAGACTATCGGTTTGTGAAATATCATAAGTACCATGGCTCAATACAGCGCTATCTCCCCCGCCGCATCCGTTGCCATATAAGAGACATTGACCGCGAAAGCTCATATCATAGCCTGCCGCGCGATTTATCCTTTAATACGCCCGTCGACCAGAAAAAAGCAAAAGAAATTACCGCCTATGGCGCGGAGCGTGGGCACAGCCGTCGTTTTTTAAATTTTACCTGGCATACCGTCGCGGTTTGCAACAGAGAAGCCTGCCCGCCAAAACCCCGTCTACTCTGGAAGTATCTATGGTGGTTCCGCTGCCTGCTTGCCCCCTTAGCGCGATAGTTTCTGGCCGTTTTCGCGCTGCTGAGCGAGCAGATTACGCTGCGATGATGACAATATAGTCTTGCTCGCTCACACCCGCCGCCGGGAGAAGGTTCGCCGGCATTGGTCGGCCCTGAAAACAGGCGCACTGTTTCATTATGCCATGCGGTTAAAAAGGTGCTGGAATTCGGCGCTGTAATCCGTACCATACGCGACATGCATACGCTCGCAGGCTTCCGGCCAGCGATACCCGGTGATATCCCGCTGGCTGGCCCGGGTAAGAAGCCAATAAGAGATAGTTAATATGTCAGAAAATCAAATGGTTGATAAAAAATCGCAGTATAACCTCAACAAGCTTCATAAGCGTCTGCGTCGCAACGTTGGCGAAGCTATCGCTCACTTCAATATGATTGAGGAAGGCGACCGGGTTATGGTTTGCCTGTCCGGCGGCAAAGATAGTTACACCATGCTGGAAATTTTGCGCAATTTGCAGCAAAGCGCGCCGGTGAGTTTCAGCCTGGTGGCGGTTAACCTCGATCAGAAGCAGCCCGGATTTCCTGAACATATTCTGCCCGGCTATCTCGACGACATCGGCGTTGAATATACAATCGTGCAGGAAGACACTTACAGCATCGTTAAAGAAAAAATTCCCGAAGGCAAAACAACCTGCTCGCTTTGCTCAAGGCTGCGCCGCGGCATTCTTTATCGTACAGCCAGCGAGCTTGGCGCGACAAAAATCGCCCTTGGTCATCATCGTGATGATATTTTGCAGACGCTGTTTCTCAATATGTTTTACGGCGGCAAAATGAAAGGCATGCCGCCTAAGCTGATGAGCGATGATGGCAAGCACATCGTGATTCGTCCTCTCGCCTACTGCCGGGAAAAAGATATCGAGCGCTTTGCAACGGCGCGTCAGTTTCCCATTATTCCCTGCAATCTATGTGGCTCGCAGCCAAACCTTCAGCGTCAGGTTATTGGCGATATGCTGCGCGACTGGGACCGTAAATATCCTGGCCGGATTGAAACGATGTTTAGCGCGATGCAAAACGTGGTGCCTTCTCACCTGGCGGATACCGGACTGTTCGACTTTAAATCTATTCATCATGGCGATGCGGTTATTGACGGCGGCGACCTGGCCTTTGATCGCGAATCTCTGCCGCTCCAGCCTGCCGGCTGGCAGCCACAGGATGAAGAGGATGAAGCCGGGCGCGACTATCCGCGCCTCGACGTTCTGCAAATTAAGTAGTTGATTATCCGTCACACGTGCGGTGGCGGGTCAATTATCGGGTGGGGATCTGGCTCACCGGGCGGCGGATCCGGGATGGGCTGTGGCTGCGGTATCGGCTCCGGAATGGGGACGGGATCGGTCGGAACGGGGTCGGAAGCCTGCGGTTGAGAATTACGCATTGCCTGTATCATGCTCTCCTCCTTTGGTGACTTACTTTAAGCATAGAGAGCTATGGCAGAACAGCCAAACGGCAAAAAAAAGCCGGCATCGTGCCGGCGTATCGAATCAAATGTGCTATGCAATAATTCAAAAAGGAAGTAAGACAATATGGAGCACAACGCCCATCGCTTGACGTTGCATTCACCTGCATGAAAGAGTCTGCGCCTTTCCCCTTGCGGACTCTTTGATGCTGATCATTATTTTCGATCTAATCTGTATGAAAAGTCATTAACTACAGCCAGTTACGTTTTCTTAACCACCACGCAACACCCGCTCCCAACACCAGTAACAATAAACAGAAAAGGGGGAATCCATAGCTCCAGCCGCCGCCGGGAATGCCGCCAAGATTGACGCCAAACAGCCCGGTAAGAAAGGTTGCCGGCAGGAAAATCATGGCCATCAGTGACATGGTATAGGTACGGCGATTCATCGCATCCGCCAGCACGCTGGTAATTTCATCGGCCAACACGGCAGTACGCGCAACGCATGCATCCAGATCGTCCAGCCCGCGCCCCAGGCGGTCAGCAATATCCTGCATACGCCGGCGGTCGTCATCGCTCATCCACGGCAGGCGCTCACTGGCAAGACGAGCATAAACATCGCGCTGCGGAGCCATATAACGGCGCATAACGATCAGCTGTTTGCGGATCAGCGCCAGTTCACCGCGCGCCGGAACCTGCTGGTCGACCACGGCATCCTCCAGATCGATAATTTTATCGTGCAACTGCTCAATAAATTCACTGGTATCATCGTTCAACGCTTCGCACAGCTCAACCAGCCAGCTACCGCCATCCGTCGGCCCGTTGCCATTTTGCAAATCGGTCAGAACTTCATCAATGGCAAACACCTTACGCCGCCGCGTAGAAACGATGATTTTTCCATTAATAAACACCCGGATGACGACCAGCTGGTCGGGACGCGATTCGCTGTTCAGATTAACGCTACGCAGGGTGATCATGGTGCCATCTCCCAGGCGATTGACCCTGGGGCGCAGTGAATCGCCGCCCAATGCGTCACGCACGTTATCGGGGATCAGCGGCGTAGAAGAGAGCCATTCAGCACTTTCACGATGGGTATAGTTCAGGTGTAACCAGCAGGGACGATCGCAATGAATAACCTCGTTATCATCAATCGCTATCAGCCCGCCTTTACCATCCAGCTGACAGGAAATAATCGCATCGGAAATCTGTAACGCCTTACCCTCAATAATCTCCACAATGGCTCCGTCAATCGAATAATCAACAGGATACAGTCTAGCCCAGCGACGGATTGTTACAATCCCTGCCATGCGATGGATGCGTTACAAAGCCGTGACAGTTGCAACAATTGTTAACATACTAACGGTATGACCCCGCCCTGCGGCGAGGTCATAACAACTAGTGCTTAACAATATATAGCTGGCGACTGTAGGCAACGTCTTCAGCATTGGTTATTGGATAGCCTTTCACCCAGGGTTTAATCAGGCGCCCGTTGGTATATTGATAAATCGGCGCAATCGGTACCTCATCGCCCAGTATCTGTTCTGCCCGGTTATAATCGTTATTGCGGGCCGCGGCATTGGTTTCCCGCGCCGCCCTTGCCAGCACCGCATCGTAATCAGCATTGCTAAAGCGGGAAAAGTTACCGCTATGGGTGGAGGTTAACAGTGAAAGGAAAGTCGACGGCTCATTATAATCACCGACCCATGATGCCCGGATAACATCAAAGTTGCCGCCGTTACGGCTGTCGAGATAGGTTTTCCACTCCTGATTTTGTAGTTTTACCTTCACCCCAAGATTCTTTTTCCACATTGAGGCTATCGCGATAGCGATTTTCTGGTTGTTTTCCGAGATGTTATATAACAACGTCAGGTTTAAGGGTTTCTGCGGACCATAGCCGGCAGCGGCCAATAACGTTTTTGCCTGAGCATTCAGTTCAGACTGCGAATGTTGCTGGATGAAATCCTTTTTAGGGCTAAATCCGGCGGTTACATCGGGGGTGAAGTGCCACGCCGGTTTTTCCCCGGTACCGAGCACCTTCTCGGCAATCACTTTACGATCGATACTCCAGGAAAGCGCACGGCGAACCCGGACATCTTTGGTCGGCCCCTGACGCGTATTGAAGGCGTAATAATAGGTACCCAGCTGGTCTGGCGTATATACCTGCCCCGGCAGCGCTTTTTTCAGCAACGCATACATGTTTTTTGGAAAAGACTCCGTGATATCAATATCACCCGCGCGGTAGCGTTTGGTGGCGTTTGCTTCATCATTGACGGGCACGAAGGTGACTTTCGTCAACACCGAGCGGGCATCATCCCAGTACTGAGGATTACGCGCCAGAACGATCTTTTCGTTAACCACCCGCTCGCGTAACTTATAGGCGCCGTTACCGACCAGCTTGCCCGGCTGAGTCCAGTCGCCGCCGCTGGCTTCAACTACATGGCGCGGGACCGGATAGAAACTGAAATTGGCTACCATGCTGGGAAACCACGGCAGCGGACGGCTTAGCGTCACCTTCAGGTGGCGGGCGTCCAGCGCCTGGACGCCCAGGGTATCCGGCGCCATTTTTTTTGCGGCAATCGCCTCGGCATTTTCAATGCCCGCCAGCCCAGCGAACGAGGCAAATGGCGAAGCGGTCGCCGGGTCAACCAGTCGGCGCCAGCTGTAGACGAAGTCATTCGCCGTCAGCGGAGTGCCGTCCGACCAGCGTAAATTATTACGCAGGGTGAAAATCCAGCTTTTATTGTCATTCGTTTGCCAGCTCTCAGCGACTCCCGGCACGATTTTGCCGCTGGCATCTTCATTAGTCAGTCCTTCAAACAGATCGCGGATAACCTGAATTTCCGGCAAGCCGGAGGCTTTAGCAGGATCAAGCGACGCAGGTTCGTCTTTAATATGACGAACAATTTCCTGGCGCTCCGCCAGCTGCGTTCCTGAGGGGACGTCAGCAGCAGATGCCGGCAGTATGGAAGCGGCAACGCTCAATGCAGTCAGCGTCATCTGGCACAATCTGCCCATAGCGTTCTCCTTTGCGTTTAAAGAAAATAAAAATGGCTGTTTTACTGTAACGCAAAGTATTGATTGGTAAACAGCTATATCCAGCAAAACCGGTATGTTGCTGGCAAAAGCCGCGTCGGACCGCTATGTTAGTGATAAAAATGTCTACCAATCGCCTGACTGATTACGGAGTTTTTTCATGACGCAGTTGCATCCCCGCAGCGCACGAGGGCCGCTGAGCGCGGAAACAAGGATTTATGGTCAGTCAGTACTGGGCGCGCCGCTGCTGTGGTTTCCCGCTGCGGCGGCTGATGAAAACAGCGGTCTGATTCTGGCCGGTACCCACGGCGATGAAGTTGCCGCAGTCGTCGCCCTGTCCTGCGCCATGCGCACTCTGCAACAGCCATGGCGCCGTCATCACGTGGTACTGACGGTTAATCCGGACGGCTGTCAGCTGGGCCTGCGCGCCAACGCACGCGGAGTGGATCTTAACCGTAATTTTCCGGCAGCAACCTGGCAAGGGGGCGAGACGGTTTATCGCTGGAACAGCCATGCGCCGGAGCGCGACGTGTTACTTTCAACCGGCGAGCGCCCCGGCTCTGAACCTGAAACTCAGGCACTTTGTACCCTGATACATCAGCTCAAGCCGCAATGGATCGTGAGCTTTCACGAACCGCTGGCCTGCATTGACGATCCGAACGCCAGCCAGCTTGGCCACTGGCTGGCGGAGAAAATGTCGCTGCCGCTGGTAGCCAACGTCGGCTACGCCACCCCGGGGTCATTTGGCAGCTGGTGCGCCGACCTCAACCTGCCCTGTATCACCGCTGAATTACCGGCTATTTCAGCCGACGCCGCAACGGAATGCTATCTGCAAGCGTTGATTGAATTATTATGCTGGCCGGCTGCGTAAATCGATGCGTCCGCAGGAAAAAGCCAGCGGCGGTTCGACGTCCCGCGCCAGCCATGTCGGGCCGTCCAGGTCGATAAAACGGGCATCAGGAACCAGCGGCAGTGCCGCCGAAATAGCCCGGGAGGTACAAAGCATGCAACCTAACATAATCTCAAACCCCTCGGCTTTTGCCAGCTGCGCCAGCGCCAGCGCTTCGGTCAGCCCGCCCGTTTTGTCCAGCTTGATGTTAATCAAGTCGTAGCGCCCGTGCAGGCTGACCAGGCTGTCCCGCGTATGGCAACTTTCATCGGCGCAGATCGGTAAAGGATGAATGAAATGACCGAGCACCGCATCGTCGCCCACTTTTAGCGGCTGCTCCAGCATCTTCACCTTGAGGTCAGCCAGCAGCTGGCAGCGCGCCGCCAGGCCATCCGCCTCCCAGGATTCATTCGCATCGACGATTAGCGCCACCTCGGGCACGCTGGCGCGGATGGCCATCAGCCGCTCGGTAATCAGATGATTGTCGAGCTTAACTTTTAGCAGCTGAGCGCCCTTTTCAACCAGTAGCCCGGCGTTGAGCGCCATTACCTCCGGCGTATCAATACTGACCGTTTGCGCCATAAAAACCGTATCGGGCATTATCGCGCCGGTTTTTTGCCACAGGTTTTGCTGCTGCTGGCGACATTCAAGATCCCATAACGCACAGTCAATAGCATTGCGAGCCGCGCCCGCAGCAAGCTGCTGCTGCAACAGATGACGCGATAAGCCTTGCTCCAGCGCTGGTTTCAGGCTGTTAATTTGCGCCATCACCGAGGCCACAGACTCGCCATAGCGCGGATAAGGCGTACATTCTCCGATCCCTTTCACCCCGTCCTGCTCAATTTCCACTACCAGCACCACTGCCTCACTGCGACTGCCGCGGGCAATGATGAACGGCGCATTCAGAGGCCAGGTTTCAGGATATACGTTGACCTGTCGCATCGTTTTTATCCTTTTTCATTTTGTGCCGATTCAGTGTGGCCTGGATTCGCGCTTTGTGCCTGCAACGTAACGAGTTTTATCCCGCAGCTTAATATTTTTATCAGACATTTGCTGCATTCCCGCCGATTGTCATCTAAGTTATGTAATTCAAATGTACTCTATTTTTGGCCGTAATCACGCATAGCGTCTTACCTCGTTTATAGGATCGATTATGTCTCAGACCGTACTTTTTCAGGGCAATCCGGTTGCTGTTGCCGGCCAGATTCTACGCAAGGGCGAGCAAGCTAAAGCCTTTTCACTGGTAGCAAAGGATCTTGCGGATACTCCGCTCAGCCAGTTCTCAGGAAAGCGCAAAGTGCTGAATATTTTCCCCAGTATCGATACCGGCGTTTGCGCCGCTTCAGTACGCAAATTCAATCAGCTCGCGGCAGAGCTTGATAACACCGTTATACTTTGCATTTCCGCTGACCTGCCCTTCGCCCAGTCGCGCTTTTGCGGCTCGGATGGTTTATCGAATGTGGTGACGCTTTCCACGCTGCGCGGCGCAAGCTTTAAGGAAGATTACGGTGTGGGGATTGCCGATGGCTCGCTGCAAGGGCTGACCGCCCGCGCGGTTATCGTTCTCGACGAACACGATAAGGTTCTGCACAGTCAGCTGGTCGAAGAAATTACCACTGAGCCCGATTACGACGCGGCGCTGGCCGCGTTGAAATAATCTCTGACGCCGGGATTAACGTGTCCCGGCGCCCTTTACTGCCTGAGGCGTTTACTGTCCGCTTTCGCTGTCCTTATCATCATGCTCAGCACGTCGCAATCCTAATCCATACTCTCGCAGCTTATTGGCAATTGCGGTGTGGGAAACGCCCAGCCTTTTCGCCAGCTTGCGCGTACTGGGATAAGTGAGGTAAAGGCGCGTCAGCACCGAGCGTTCGAAGCGACTGGTAATATCGTCAAGGGTTCCTTCAAGGCTCTCTTCGCTGATGGCGCCGCCTTCATGGTTATTTTCCGGCGGCAGCGAGGCCATATCATGAACCTGAAGTTCACTACCCTCCAGCTGAGTTAACGCCCGGTACAGCGCGTTACGCAGCTGGCGTACGTTCCCCGGCCAGCTGTAGCGAATAAGAAAGGCCGTCAGCTGCGGTGAAATACGTGGGCAGGCTATCCCCAACTCATCGGCAAAGCGGGCGACGAATAGTTCGCTCAACGCAATAATATCCTGCGATCGATCGCGCAATGCGGGCAGATTCAGCGTCAGCACGTTGAGACGGTAATACAGGTCTTCACGGAATTCGCCGCGCTGCACCAATTCCAGCAGATTTTTTTGCGTCGCGCAGATAACGCGCACATCAACGTGAACTTCCTGTTCTTCGCCCACCCGGCGGAAGGTGCCGTCATTCAAAAAACGCAGCAGCTTGGTTTGCATCCGTGGCGACATTTCACCGATTTCGTCCAGCAACACTGAACCGCCATTGGCCTGCTCGAAAAAACCTTTTTTACCTTCCAGCGCGTTAGGATAAGCGCCTGGCGCATGGCCAAACAGCTCGCTCTCAGCAACGTCGTCCGGTAAAGACGCGCAGTTAAGGGCCAGGAACGGCATTTTACCGCGCGCGCTGCGCAGGTGGCAGGCGCGCGCCAGGAGATCTTTTCCGGTTCCGGTCTCGCCAACAAATAATAAGGGCGCATCCAGCATCGCCAGCTTACGCGCCTGTTCAACAACCTGGCGCATTCTGTCGCTTACCGCCACCACATGTTGAAATTCGGCATCGTCATTGACCGCCAGATTCTGTAGCTGACGCCCCATGCGCGCCGTCGATTTCAGCATCACCACCGCGCCGCTGAGCGTTTGCTCGCTGGTGTAGATCGGCGTGATTTCCAGCAGAAAATCACGCCCCTGTAGCACAACGTGGTGAGCCTGCGATTCAACACGCGCACTCTCCAGCCAGCGCTGGAAATTAAAGCTGCTAATTAAGCTTCCCGCATTATAGCTGCGTAGCTTCTCCTCACTGATGGCAAACAGCTGCTGCGCTGCCGGATTGGTCAGCTCGATCCTGGCTTTTAAATCAATGGAAAAAACCGGTTCAGGTAAGGCTATCAGCAGCGCGCTGAGCGCGCGATGTTCCAGCTCAGACGGCATCCAGCTAACGGTGCGCACATCCGTTACGCCGGGAATGCGGCGGATCTCACTCATTAGTGCGCTGAAGATAGTAAAGTCGATGGCGGTAAAGTTGAGGTAGATACGCCCTATTAACGCGATTTCAATACCGCGTAAATCAATGCCGCGCTCAACCAGCAGGTCCAGTAATTCGCGCGTCAGACCAATACGGTCATGGCAGAAGACTTCCAAACGCATCGGTGTATCCTGATTAGAAAGAAGTGCAGAGGCAAATAATATGCTAACAACTCGTCTGCAGGGAAGAAATCTGTCAGGTAAAGTTGACAGCACGCCAGGGTACTGTCAGCATACGCCGCCATTTCGAAATATAGCAACAGAATATAGTAAAATAACAGATTTATATTTCAATAAACCGAGATTTAATAGCGGCATTGATTGAAGGCAGGCTGGCAAGCGCTCAGGGCTTTGCTGGCGGTTTTTGTAGCGATTCCTTTAGCTGAGCAATAAGCTCGCGGCGAAAGTCTCCCAGCTTCGGTTTATCTTCCTCCAGCCAGGGCAGTGGACGACAAAGCTCCATGGTTTTGATCCCCAGTCGCGCGGTAAGCAGTCCGGCGCCGATGCCCTGCGCCGCTCTGGCCGACAGGCGTGCCGCCAAATCCTGTGACATCCAATCCAGCCCCACTTCGCGCACCAGCTCACTGGCGCCGGCGAAAGCGATATTTAACAGCACCAGTCGGAACAAACGGATGCGGCTGAAATAACCAAGCTCGATGCCGTACAGCGCGGCAAGGCGATTAACCAGGCGGATATTGCGCCAGGCGATAAAGGCCATATCAACCAGCGCCAGCGGACTCACGGCAATCATCAGCGCCGACTCTGCCGCTGAACGGCTAATTTCGCGCCGCGCCTGCCTGTCAAGAACCGGCTGCACCAGGCGAGCGTACAGCGCCACAATTTCCCGATCGTTATGGGTTTCATGCAGGGAGGCATGCCAGCGCTGCAAAGCCGGGTGACTTTCGTTCAGTCCGGCCTGGCGCGCAAGCTTTTCACAAAACTCCCGACCGCGCCCCATGCCGTGGCTGTTCAGCAACTCCCGGCCGATATCGCGCTCATGGGCGCGCTGACGCAGTTTAAACAGCCGCCGCCATTCGATAATCAACGAACCCGCCCCGGCAATAACAATCAGGCTGGTTGCGGCGCCCGCGCCCAGTTCAATCCAGTCGCGGGTCAGCCAGGCGGAATGAACCCAGCTCACGCCCTGGGCTACCGCGCTGGCGGCAAACAGCGTCAGCCCGCATCCGACGAGGCGCCGCCAAAGGCTACGCTTCGGACGTAAAGCGGCTTCAACAGCCCGCTCACCGGCATCCTCCTCCATTGCCTCACTGCTTTGCGCTACGGCGATAAAATCGCTTTCGGAGCCGGAGTCAAAATGCTTTGACGGCTTCAACACGCTGTCTTTTTCATCCTGCAGGGACTGCGCAAAATCAATGCGCCCTTTCAGTGGCTGATGACTCATCGCAGCTTATCTCCCAGTAAAAACTCCATGACAGCGTCCATACGTATGTGCGGCAGCGGCTTGTCAACGTCAAACCGCTGCGGCCTGAACAGCTCAAACTGAAATCCCTGCCGCTGCCAGAAGTCCGGCCCGGGCAGGCGCGCGGGAACTTCGCCGGGGTAGAACGTCAGCGGCGCATCGTCACTTAACCGGTGGCCGCGCAGCGCGGGAATTTTTTCGCCCTGCAGTTCAACCAACCCGCTCTGCGTCGCCTGAACGGCGGCCAGGCCCATGCAGTCCACGCTGATACCTTCAAAGGCTGCATTCTGCCAGGCGTCCTGCACCAGCTGCTGAAGTAATGAAACCAGATTAGCGTGCTGGTCGGCCGTTACGTGGTCGGCTTTGGTGGCGGCAAACAGCAGCTTGTCTATCACCGGAGAAAACAGTCGGCGAAACAGCGTGCGTTGCCCGTATGAAAAGCTCTGCATCAGTTGGGTTAACGCAAAACGCATATCGTTAAAAGCCTGCGGACCGCTGTTTAGCGGCTGCAGGCAGTCAACCAACACAATCTGGCGATCGAAACGCAGAAAATGATTGCGGTAGAAACCTTTCACCACCTGCTGACAGTAATACTGATAGCGGGCGCGCAGCATACCAATATTGGTGCTGTCATCAGCCTGCATCAGGCGGGTCTGGGTGGATTCATCAGCCTGCGGCCAGGGGAAGAATTGCAGTGCGGGCGCTCCGGCCATATCGCCAGGCAGAACAAATCGCCCTGGCTGAATAAAATGCATCCCCTGCTGTTTGCACTGATGCAGATAGGTAGTCCATTGCGCAGCAATATGCGCCAGCTGGCTTTCATCGGCCGGCGCCAGCGGGTCAAGGGAGGCGCAACTGGTACGCCACGCCTGCGCCAGAGTGGCGCGCTCGCCCTGCAACAGGCCCGTCATTTGTCGCGACCAGCTGAGATAATCCTGCGCCAGCATCGGCAAATCCAGCAACCATTCACCGGGATAATCAACAATCTCCAGATAAAGGGTTGAGGTATCAAGAAAATGGCACAGCAGAGACTCACGCGAGCGAAAGCGCAGGGCCAGACGAACTTCACTCACTCCGCTGGTTGGCGTTGGCCACGCCGGCGGCTCGCCATAGAGCTGCGCTAATCCCTGGTCGTAGCTAAAACGCGGAATACCAAAATCACGCTGGGGTACACGCTTAACCCCCAGCAGACGCCCTTCACGCGCGGCTGAAAACAGGGGTAAACGGGCGCCCGCATTGAGGCTGAGAAGCTGATTGACCAACGAAGTAATAAAGGCAGTTTTACCGCTGCGGCTAAGGCCGGTTACCGCCAGCCGCAGGTGGCGGTCAGTGCCACGGTTAATCAGTGAAATTAGTTCGTCTTGCAGTCGTTTCATCTTTCTCCCTGATAAACCGTTTGCCCACCCCGGACATGAGGCGGCTCAGTAACGGTTCCAACGTCAAAGCCAGCAGCAGACGCAGTGGCTTACGGGTTACCGACTTAACCGCCCAGCCGGCAATACCGCCAGGCGCGGCGGCAATGGCATTAATAATGATAAATTTTCCGGCGCGCTTCAACGTCGGCGACGAACGGCGTATCGCCTGATGGAGTGAATAAACTTTGCTCATTATATCCCCTTGTCCGACGCCAGCTTTCACCGGTGCCGTTAATTATAACTGGCGAAAACGACTGCGGGTGGAAAAGGTTTCGGAGGTAACGTAACGCTCCACGTCGCGCAGGCGTCCCTCTCCCTGACGCAAAATACTGTCAGCTTCATCCAGCAATTGCTGCCGGTTTAGCGGCATGGCGGCATTGGCGTCCTCCGGTGCAAGCGGGTCCAGCACAAAGCTGAGTATGATATAAAGCACAACGGTAAAAGCGAATAAGCCGAAAAACAGCGACAGCACGGTAATCACGCGCAGCAGCGTAACCGGAATATCCAGATAGTGCGCAATACCGGCGCAGACGCCTTTAACTTTTCCTTCTTCCGGTATGCGGTAAAGTTTACGACCCTGAAACATTATGACTGCCTCCAGTTAGGATGCTCAGCATCCAGAATTTCCTCCAGCGCCTGAATACGATCGCTCATGCGCTGGGCCTGCTGAGTTAGCTGCTGCAAACGCTGTGCTTCAGAGGCGCTGGGTTCCCCGCTGTTCTGGCGGTTACTGTAATGCAGCCATAGCCATACTGGCGCTACAAACAGCACAAATATGGTTAGCGGTATGGCTAAAAATAATGCGCTCATTCACTCTCCTTGACCTGATAAAAGCGACCCGGCAAAGCCAGGCCTCGCGCCGTATAAAATACTATTCTGCATCGCGGCTATTGATGCGCGCTTTCAACGATGCCAGCTGCTGGCTGATTTCATCGTCTGCTTTCAGATCGGCGAATTGCTGATCAAGATTTTTGCTTTTGCCGAAGCTGTGGCTTTCTGCTTCCGCTTCCATCTGATCGATGCGGCGTTCAAACGATTCAAAACGCGCCATCGCATCATTAAGTTTATTGTTGTCGAGCTGACGACGTACGTCACGCGAAGATGCCGCGGCCTGGTGACGCAGAGTCAGCGCCTGTTGCCGGGCACGGGTTTCAGTCAGCTTATTTTCCAGCTCGCCAACTTCGGTTTTCATCCGTGCCAGCGTCTCTTCAACCTGCGAGACCTCGTCACGCAGCGTAGCCGAAAGATCGGTTAGCTTCTGCTTTTCAATCAGCGCTGCCCGCGCCAGATCGTCTTTGTCTTTACGCAAAGCCAGCTCGGCTTTTTCTTGCCATTCGCCAATCTGTGCCTCTGCCTGGTCGATACGGCGCAGCAGCTGTTTTTTCTCGGCCAGCGCGCGCGCGGAATTCGAACGAACTTCCACCAGCGTGTCTTCCATTTCCTGAATCATCAGTCGTACCAGCTTTTGCGGGTCCTCCGCTTTATCCAGCAGCGAGTTGATATTGGCGTTAACTATGTCAGCGAAGCGCGAAAAAATTCCCATTTGTTCATCCTCATCACGATGGAAGTGTATGTGCAGGTTTTAATACAAATATCGTGCCAATTTTTATCATCATGATAATAAACAACTTTTATAATTTACATCGGCAAGGATAACGTTTAACGTGGTGTAAAAAGCTAACTACCTGGTGATTTTCATCATGTCAGAACATACGGATGCTTTACTCGGCGAATCAAACCTGTTTCTGGAAGTGCTGGAGCAGGTTTCAAAAATAGCCAGGCTGGATAAGCCCGTGCTGGTAATCGGCGAACGCGGCACCGGTAAGGAGCTAATCGCCCGACGCCTGCATTTCCTTTCTCCCCGCTGGCAGGGCCCCTTCATTTCCCTGAATTGCGCTGCGCTGAATGAAAACCTGCTGGACTCGGAGTTATTCGGCCATGAGGCCGGGGCTTTCACCGGCGCGCAGAAGCGCCACCAGGGCCGCTTTGAGCGCGCGGACGGCGGCACGCTGTTTCTTGATGAACTGGCTACCGCGCCGATGCTGGTGCAGGAAAAACTGTTGCGGGTTATCGAATACGGTCAGCTTGAAAGGGTTGGCGGCAGCCAGCCCCTGCAGGTCAGCGTAAGGCTGGTTTGCGCGACAAACGATGACCTGCCTGCGCTGGCGCAGCAGGGTCGATTTCGCGCCGACCTGCTGGACCGACTGGCATTTGATGTCGTACAGCTGCCGCCGCTGCGCCTGCGTCATTCCGATATTCTGCTGCTGGCCGAGCAGTTTGCCATCCAGATGTGTCGCGAACTTGAATTGCCACTATTTGCGGGTTTCACGCCGCTGGCGATTGAAACCCTGCTGAGCTATCCCTGGCCGGGAAATATTCGTGAACTTAAAAACGCCGTGGAACGCTCAGTGTATCGCCATAACAGTAGTGAAGAACCGCTGGATAATATCGTGATCAATCCCTTTGCCGCGCCTGAAGATATTACCGCGGCGCCGACTGCAACGCAGGAAAGCGCGCTGCCTGCTCTGCCCCTCGATCTGCGGCGCTGGCAAAACGATTGTGAAGCTCAGCTGTTAAGCAAGGCCCTTGAAGCCGCACGCTATAATCAGCGCGCTACCGCCGATCTACTTGGCCTGACGTATCACCAATTGAGAGCGATGATGAAAAAACATTATATTGAAGTCAACGCTTCAGCGGATAAAGATTAATCCAGCGATACACGGTTGCTGAGAATCTGCTGGATACCCTGGGCTGATGAGGCCACAATTAACCACAGAGCTTGCATTGCCCGGGCGCAATATTAAACCGCCAGGTTCGTCCGTCCGTAGCGGGCTGATTAATAACTGGTCGTAGCTTAATACTCTGGCTTACCGCTAAGACGCTACGGCTTCCCGTCACTTTTATAACCGTTGAATCATGATGAAAAAAATAGTTATTTTGCTAGCAACGCTAAGCGTCACTGCATGCGCAGCCAAACATCAGGAGCCGCCTAAGCCCATTGGCATGCCCAACCCTGCCTCGGTTTACTGCGAGCAGATCGGCGGTAAAAGCGTATTGGTTAACACCGATACAGGCGTGACAGGAAATTGTGTCCTGCCATCAGGCAAGGTAGTCGAGGAATGGTCGTTGTATCGCCAGGCGCATGAGAACAAATAAGTTCTGAATGCGTCGCCGGAAAAACATGATTGAACTACTTCGCATCAGCCTGCGGCAAAAGTTTAGCCGCGCAGCGGCCTGACCCCTTGTTCCGTCGTCGCGATGACGGCGGAACAAAACATCACCGGTTACCGCCGCGATAAAGAGCGGAGCATTATAATCTTACCGGTAGCTTAATGATTGAGTTAATGGCGACGTTGATTGCGCTATTCCCGCCTGCGCTGCGGTAGGTATGGGAACAATTCGCCGCAGAGCCCTCTTGCGGCGAGTTTTGCCGACATGCGCTGACAAACCGGGTTTTAATCTCGTTGACCTCCGGCAACAGCGACCAGGCAACGTAATGCACGCCCGGCTCAAGCCGCTGGCCTGCACTCGAAAAAATAGTTGCCCGCAGCCCGTCATCAGGCAGTTGAACCTCGCGAACGCGGCCCTCATACCATTTTTGTCCATGAGTCAGAATTAAAGCCGGCATGCCCGCCATATCCAGCGTTGGCCGCTCGCTGGCGGGAAGAAAAATTAACGTACAGGAGATCGTATCCACCATGATTTTACCTCGGTCTTTGCCAGCCCCTCTCGCTCAGGGCTGTGGGTAGCGATTTCCCAACAGTCTGGACGCGTTTTTGCGTACGCGTATGATTTCCCGCCGGGGCTATCCGGGTAAAGCGGATAAAAAAAAGCCCACTCAAGGTGGGCTGAAAAAATACTGGAAGCAATGTGAGCAATGTCGTGCTCTTCTTCGGTAGAGCCACCGTTGAAGCGCGAAGTAATAGTAATCATTCTCGTTATCACTTGTAAAGCGCTTTATTGAGAATTTTTCTCATTTCCACACCCTTGTTGCGAGTATTGTTAATCTGTTTGACGCATTTTTAGTTTTGCCAGGTTAAAAATTACCGCTTTTACTATTTACCCTGCACCAAATTTGGGGCGCAGGCTCAGAGTACGGTACACTGAACAAATTGCCTGAATTTACTGAAATCCTATGCGCACATTTCTTCTGACGCTGCTATCCCTGCCGCTGCTGTTCGCCAGTCCGGTACGGGCAGCAGAAAGTCACGATATCCGCCAGACCGGCTTTGTTTACTGCGTTAATGGCGTAGTTAATACCTTTAACCCTCAGTTAGCGTCAGGAGGTGTGGTGGTCGATACGGTCGCCGCACAGATCTATGACCGCCTGCTGGGGGTTGATCCTTATACTTACCGTCTGATGCCGGAGCTGGCCCAAAGCTGGGAAGTGAGCGATAACGGCGCCAGCTATATTTTTCATTTGCGCCGCGGCGTCTCTTTTCAAAGCACCCCCTGGTTTACCCCAACGCGTCAAATGGACGCCGATGATGTGGTATTCAGCTTTGAACGCATTTTCAATCGCCAATCCCCCTGGCATAACGTCAGCGGCGGACGCTACCCCTATTTTGACAGCCTGCAGTATGCCGATGCGGTGAAAAGCATTCGCAAGCTGGACCGTTACACCGTTGAAATTCGCCTTGAAAAGCCTGATGCCTCTTTTCTCTGGCATATGGCAACCCATTACGCACCGATTCTTTCCGCCGAATATGCCGCGAAGCTGACCCTTGCGGACCGTCAGGAACAGCTGGATCGTAAACCGGTCGGTACCGGCCCGTTTCAGCTGCAGCAGTATCAGGCTGGGCAGTTTATTCGCCTCGAGCGCAACCCGTCTTACTGGAAAGGGAAACCGCGCATGTCGCAAGTGGTTATCGACCTTGGCGCGGGCGGAACCGGGCGGCTCTCTAAATTGTTAACCGGTGAATGCGACGTGCTGGCGTATCCGGCTGCCAGCCAGCTATCGATTCTGCGTGACGATCCGCGCCTGCGGCTGACACTGCGCCCCGGGATGAATATTGCCTATCTGGCGTTTAATACCAACAAAGCGCCGCTCGATCGTCCGGAAGTACGCCAGGCGCTGGCGCTGGCTATCAATAATCAACGCCTGATCGCCTCGGTTTATTACGGCACCGCAGAAACTGCCGCCTCGATTCTACCCCGCGCTTCCTGGGCGTTTGACAGCAAAGCGCAGGTTACCGCCTACGATCCGGACAAAGCGAGAAAGGATTTACAGGCGCTGGGCATCAAAAATTTGCATCTGTCGCTTTGGGTGCCATCATCTTCTCAGTCCTGGAACCCCAGCCCGCTGAAAACCGCCGAGCTGATTCAGTCTGACCTGGCGCAGGTCGGCGTGCAGGTGACTATCCACCCGCTGGAGGGCCGTTTTCAGGAGGCCCGTCTGATGGAGATGAATCACGATCTCACCCTCAGCGGCTGGGCGACGGACAGTAACGATCCGGACAGCTTCTTCCGCCCGTTATTGAGCTGCGATGCGATAGGTTCGCAAACCAACCTGGCGCACTGGTGCGACCCCAGCTTTGACGCGCTGTTGCAAAAGGCGGTGCGTTCTCAGCAGTTGGCAACGCGCATAGAGGCTTACGATCAGGCGCAAAAAATTCTTTCAAGCCAGCTGCCGGTACTGCCGCTGGCTTCCTCGCTGCGTCTGCAGGCGTACAGATATGATATCCAGGGGCTGGTGTTAAGTCCTTTTGGCAATGCCTCATTTGCCGGAGTTCATCGCGATTCAGACGAGAAAAAACCATGATAATTTATACTCTCAGACGGCTGCTGCTCTGGCTTATTACCCTGTTTTTTCTCTCGCTGGTCGGCTTCAGCCTGAGCTATTTTACCCCGCATGCGCCGCTGCAAGGCGCCTCGCTGTTTGACGCCTGGCGCTTCTGGTTTGAAGGCATAATGCACTTTGATTTCGGCGTATCCAGCATTAACGGCATCTCGATTAACCTGCAGCTGCGCGAAGTATTTCCCGCCACGCTGGAGCTATGTATTCTGGCGTTTACTCTGGCGCTGCTAACCGGTATCCCGCTCGGCATCTGCGCGGGCGTTTTGCGTAACCGGTGGCAGGATAAGCTGATTAGCGCCCTGGCACTGCTGGGCTTCTCGCTGCCGGTATTCTGGCTGGCACTGTTGCTGACCTTGTTTTTCTCGCTGACTCTCGGCTGGCTGCCCGTTTCCGGCCGCTTCGATCTGCTCTATCCGGTGGAAAATATCACCGGGTTTGGATTGATAGACGCCTTTCTTAATCCGCCGCAGTGGCGCCATGAAATCATCATCAGCGCCCTTCGCCACCTGGTGTTGCCGGTTATCACGCTATCCGTTGCGCCCACTACCGAAGTCACGCGCCTGATGCGCATTTCAACCCGTGAAGTCATGGAGCAGAATTACATTAAGGCGGCGGCTATTCGCGGCCTGTCGCGTTTTACCGTTATCCGGCGTCATGTATTGCATAATGCGCTGCCGCCGATTATTCCGCGCCTTGGACTGCAATTTTCCACCATGCTGACGCTAGCGATGATCACAGAAGTGGTGTTTAGCTGGCCGGGAATGGGACGCTGGCTGATCGACGCGATTCGCCAGCAGGATTATGCTGCCATTTCTGCCGGCGTGATGGTGGTGGGCGGCCTGGTGATCAGCGTCAACGTACTGGCTGATATTCTTGGAGCGATGATGAATCCGCTGAAGCACAAGGAGTGGTATGCCCTCCGATAATATCTACGCAGAGAAACGGCTGCCCAGCCCGCTGCGTCACACATGGCGACTGTTTTATCGCGATACCACCGCGATGATTGGTTTTTATGCTTTTATCGGCCTGCTATTTTTATGTCTGTTTGGCAGCCTGCTGGCGCCTTACGGCATTGATCAGCAATTTCTTGGCTTTCAGCTATTGCCGCCCTCCTGGTCACATTATGGCGACGTTTCTTTTTTCCTCGGCACCGACGATCTGGGGCGCGATGTTCTCAGCCGCCTGCTGAGAGGCGCGGCGCCGACGGTCGGTTCCGCCATCATCATTACGCTGCTTGCATCGCTGTTTGCCACGCTGCTTGGTATTTTCGCTGGCATAACCCACGGATTGCGCTCGGCGATACTTAACCACGTGCTGGATACTTTTTTATCGATTCCTTCGCTGCTGCTGGCCATTATCGTCGTTGCCTTCATGGGACCGGGACTCGACCATGCGCTGCTGGCGGTATTTCTAGCGGTTCTGCCGCGGCTGGTGAGAGAGATTTATAGCGCGGTACATGATGAAATGGAAAAAGAGTACGTGGTGGCTGCCCGACTCGATGGCGCTCGCAACCTGAGCATCCTGCGCTATGCCATACTGCCTAATATCGCCCCGCTGTTGGTATCGGAGTTTACGCGCGGATTATCAATGGTCATTCTGGATATTGCCGCGCTGGGCTTTCT
Source organism: Izhakiella australiensis (assembly GCF_002006995.1). Classification (GTDB taxonomy): domain Bacteria; phylum Pseudomonadota; class Gammaproteobacteria; order Enterobacterales; family Enterobacteriaceae; genus Izhakiella; species Izhakiella australiensis. The sequence goes on from NZ_MRUL01000002.1 coordinate 196,088, forward strand.
CGATCTTGGCGCCCAGCTGCCCTCGCCTGAATGGGGCGCAATGATGGGCGACTCGCTGGAACTGATTTATGTTGCGCCCTGGACCGTTATGCTGCCCGGCGCTGCGATTATGATTAGCGTCCTGATCGTAAACCTGCTGGGTGAAGGCATCCGACGCGCCATTATTGCGGGGGTAGAATAATGCCATTACTGGATATACGTAACCTGACCATAGAATTTATGACCGCCAACGGCCCGGTAAAAGCCGTCGATCGCGTCAGTTTCAGCCTTGCTGAAGGGGAAATCCGCGGGCTGGTCGGCGAATCCGGCTCAGGTAAAAGCCTGATAGCCAAAGCCATCTGCGGGGTAACACGGGAAAACTGGCGCGTCACCGCCGACCGTATGCGTTTTGATGACATCGACCTGCTGCATCTTACGGCTCGTGAACGTCGTAAGCTGGTGGGCCAGAACGTCTCAATGATTTTTCAGGAGCCGCAATCCTGCCTCGACCCGTCTGAGAGTGTCGGACGGCAGCTGGTGCAGGCGATCCCCGCTTCAACCTTTCGCGGGCGCCTGAGCGAGCGTTTTCGCTGGCGCCACCGTCGCGCCATTGAGCTGCTGCACCGGGTAGGTATTAAGGACCACAAAGATATTATGGGCAGCTTCCCTTATGAGCTGACCGAAGGCGAGTGTCAGAAGGTAATGATCGCGATTGCGCTGGCAAATCAGCCGCGCCTGTTGATTGCTGACGAACCCACAAACGCCATGGAGCCGACCACCCAGGCGCAGATATTCCGCCTGCTTTCGCGATTGAATCAGAATAACAACACCACCATCCTGCTTATCAGTCACGATCTGCAAACCATGAGCCATTGGGCCGATCGTATTAACGTCATGTATTGCGGCCAGACGGTGGAAACCGCGGGCAGCGAGGATTTAATTACCGCACCCCATCACCCCTATACTCAGGCGCTGATCCGCGCGATGCCTGATTTTGGTCGCTCGCTGCCCCATAAAAGCCGCCTCAATACGTTGCCCGGCGCTATCCCCTCGCTGGAAAGCCTGCCGATAGGCTGTCGTCTCGGCCCCCGCTGCCCTTATGCACAGAAAAAGTGTATTGAAGCGCCCAGGCTGACCGGCGCGAAAAACCATTTATTCGCCTGCCACTTTCCGCTGAATATGGAGGCACCGTAAATGGTCGAAACGCTGCTGGAGGTGCGTAACCTGAGTAAAACCTACCGCTATCGCACCGGTCTGTTCCGTCGTCAGCACGTTGAAGCGGTTAAAAGCGTCAGTTTCACCCTGCGCGAGCGCCAGACGCTGGCGATCATCGGTGAAAACGGCTCAGGCAAATCCACCCTGGCGAAAATGCTTAGCGGCATGATAGCCCCCAGCGAGGGTGACATTGTGATTGACGATCATCCGCTGGCCTTTGGCGATTATGGCTATCGCAGCCAGCGTATTCGCATGATTTTTCAGGATCCCAGCACCTCACTTAATCCGCGCCAGCGCATCAGCCAGATTCTGGAGTTTCCGCTGCGCCTGAATACCGACCTGACGCCGGAGGAGCGGCAGAAGCGGATTATCGCTACCCTGCGCCAGGTCGGACTGCTGCGCGATCACGCGGCCTATTATCTGCATATGCTAGCCCCCGGCCAGAAGCAGCGTATCGGTCTGGCGCGCGCGCTGATTTTGCAGCCAAAGGTGATTGTTGCCGATGAAGCGCTGGCATCGCTGGATATGTCCATGCGTTCTCAGCTGGTTAATCTGATGCTGGAGCTACAGGAAAAGCATGGGATTGCCTATATCTACGTGACGCAGCATCTGGGCATGATGAAGCACATCAGCGATCAGGTGATCGTTATGCATCAGGGCGCGGTGGTTGAGCGCGGCGGAACCGCCGATGTGCTCTCCGCGCCGCTGCATGAACAGACTAAGCGTCTGATTACCAGCCACTTCGGCGAAGCGCTAACCGCTGAGGCCTGGCGTAAAGACCGCTAACTGACTGAATCAGGTGATTATTTCAGCACGCTGCGTGGTCGGATTAACGTCGGGAAACGAGTTGTGCTAGAATCGCCGGGTCGATTAACGCCGGTCGCACTTTCAATGGTTGTCGCGACCGCTACAACAATGACTTATAAGGATTACAGCTATGGGTTTTCTTTCCGGTAAACGCATTCTGATTACTGGCGTTGCCAGCAAACTTTCCATTGCCTATGGTATTGCGCAGGCAATGCACAAACAGGGCGCAGAGCTGGCTTTCACCTATCAGAACGACAAGCTGAAATCGCGCGTGGAAGAGTTTGCCAAAGATCTCGGCTCTGACATCGTTCTGCCGTGCGATGTCGCCGAAGATGAAAGTATCAAATCGCTGTTTACTGAACTGGCAAAAACCTGGCCCAAATTTGACGGCTTCGTACACTCCATCGGCTTCGCGCCCGGCGATCAGCTGGATGGCGACTATGTTAACGCCGTGACCCGCGAAGGCTTTAAAATCGCGCACGATATCAGCGCCTACAGCTTCGTTGCGATGGCCAAAGAGTGCCGTCAGCTGCTCAACCCCAATTCTGCTCTGCTGACGCTTTCTTATCTCGGCGCAGAGCGCGCGATTCCTAACTATAACGTGATGGGCCTGGCAAAAGCCTCGCTGGAAGCCAACGTGCGCTATATGGCAAACGCGATGGGACCGGAAGGCGTGCGCGTCAACGCCGTTTCAGCCGGCCCGATCCGTACCCTGGCCGCTTCCGGCATCAAGGATTTCCGTAAAATGCTGGCCCACTGCGAAGCGGTGACCCCGATTCGTCGTACCGTTACTATCGAAGACGTCGGCAACTCTGCCGCCTTCCTGTGTTCCGACCTTGCTGGCGGTATTACCGGTGAGGTCGTTCATGTCGATGGCGGCTTTAGCATTGCCGCAATGAATGAGCTGGAGCTGAAATAAGCTTCCCGGGTGGGACTTCGGTCTCACCCTCTCCCTTCCTGCTTTGCCATGTCGTTATAGCCTCCTGCTATTAATTAGTGCTGAAGATTATTTTGTCTGACCGCCAGGCCAGGCGAGGATAGTCCTGAGATTGCATTCTGCCGCCGCCAGACTCCGCTCTGCCTGCGCCGATCACAAGGACTTTCCCCATGGAATCACGCCGTTTGTCCGGCAACAATCACTGGTACCACGAAACGCTTGCCACCGGACGCGCTGACACGCCGCCATTAGTGCCGGAAGCCGCCGTTGCGGCCGATCCCTTTCTTCTGGGCGCTGCGGATAAGGCCAGCCCCCAGCTACAACAGTTCATAGATACACAGCGCCCCATGCTGCAAACCGCCAGGGAACTTTATCAGCAACTTTTCCCGGCGCAGGTAACCACCAACCGTCTGAATACTCTGACGCTTTATGATCGTCTGAGTAGCGCATTAACGGTCGCGCAGGTTACCGGTATTCAGCGCCTGTGCAATCATTACGCCGCCAGGCTCAATCCGCTGCCCGGACCGGACTCCTCGCGCGAAAGTAACCGGCGACTGACGCAGATAACCGAATATGCCAGGCTGATGAGCAGCCAGCCTTCGAGGCTCGATGCCATGGCGCTGCAACGCCTTGAAGAGGCTGGTCTGACGCTGCCCGATATTATCACCTTCCACCAGCTGATTGGCTATGTCTGCTATCAGGCGCGCATTGTCGCCGGCATCCACGCCCTTAGCGGGCAGCCCGTGCGCTGGCTGCCCGGTCAGAATATTAGCCCGGATGCCCCTTCTGTGGCGGTGAAAGAAGGCGATATCTGGCAGCCGCGCTTACACTACCCGCAAACCAGCTATCTCTCAGACAGACAAAGTGACATTGTCACCCAATGCGCCCGGCAGCATTTTCCCACGGGCGCGCTGAATCTGCTGGTACAGGACGAAAAGGTTTTACTGGCGATGAGTAAGCTGCAGCGGCTGACAGACGACATCAGCCCGCTGGCTCAGGCCGTCTGCGCATCGATTAACGGCAGCGGCTGGTGCCTGCAACAATATTCCGATCCGCGACGGCGGGAAATATTACAGGCCGGAATTGATGATTTGCCTGCCGCCGCCTTTAATGCCGAAGAACGGGCGGTGATTAACCTCGCCGCCTGGCTGACGCGAACGCCGGATCGTCTCAGCGCCGCCCATTTGCAGCCATTACAGCAAACAATGTCATTGCAACAAATCTGGCAGCTCATTCAACAGATAGCTATCGCTAACTGGCAAAACCGCCTGTTGCAGACGCTGGGTTCGCTGTCGCCGCAATAATCGCCGCGCGAGCGGCGTCAAAAAAGCGTTGCGCCAGCGGTGTGGCGCGCCCCGGTCCGGCAATCGCCACGGCACCATAGCGCGCCATTGGCGAAATGTCGAGCGGCACGGCGTGCAGTGAGGGCATCATTCCCGGCAATAAATGCCCGACTGGCGATAATGCGCAGCCAAGCCCGCAGTGTACCGCCTGCATCAGCTGAAAGATCGAACTACTTTCCAGCACCACCCGCGGCGTCACGCCCGCATCGCGGAACTGCGCGTCCAGATAGCGACGAAAATAACGCGTCGGCTCGGCAAGACACAGGGGCACAGTCGCCAGCGCCGTGAGTGACAGATGCGGGAGCTGGCTATATTGCGCAAAAAAGTCCGGATTAAAAATCAGCTCAACGCCGCGATCTATCAGCGGCTGGGCCTGAAACTGCAGGCCACTCAGCGTTGCCAGCTCAAAAAAACCGATGCCAACATCAATCGTATGGCTCAGCAGCGCTTCCAGTAACTGGTCGGCGCTCAGCACCGCCACGCGGTAATCCAGCTGGGGAAACTGCTGGTTAACGCTTTTAAGCAGCGCGGCCAGCGCAAGGCTACATTGTGGAACCACGCCAATGCGTAACGTCCCGTTGACGCCATGCTTAAGCGACTCCACCTCCAGCTTCAGACCCTGATAAACCGAGACTATCTCACGCGCCCAATCCAGCACGCGCTCTCCCTCGGCGGTGAAGCCAGCAAAATTATTGCTGCGGTTGATGAGCGGAACGCCCAGCTCACGCTCAAGGTTTTTCAACCGCATTGATAAGGTTGGCTGGCTGACGAAGCTGGCCTCGGCGGCGCGGCCAAAGTGGCGCTCGCGCTCAAGATTGCACAGGTATATTAATTGCTTAATGTCTATTTTGTTTACCTTTCCCAAAATCAGGCTGTCCGACTGAACTATAACAGAGGAACCCTACGCCACCAGCTAACTTAAGTAAGTTCTGCCCCGCTATCCTGCCTACCCCCTTATGCTGATAGTTGCCTGCTCTCAGTCCAGCGCGAGATTTTCATCAGCAAAGGTAACCTTATCCCAGGATTATTCTGAAGAACGCCTGAAGCTCTCGATTTAGCACTGTTTTTTTGTCAAATTGCAGCGAGTTAAAACGCACAGGCGTTTCAGGTAACCGTATTAGTACGTCATATCATCACGCTATCGTTTTTTTTGACAGGAGGTTTTATGTCTGACGCGCAGCGCATCAAGCAGTTGGAAGAGACAATTCACCAGTTAAAAATCGAAACCCGGGTGCTCAGGGAATTAATGCAGCAGCAGGTGGCCCTGAATAATATCAGCTTCAAGGGCAAGTACGACGAAGTCATTATTCATATGGCACAGGAATATGAAGCCCTTGGGCTGGAAGAAGACGACAATCAGGCGATGCGCGACGCGCTAAGGTCATATATTAAAGACAAGGCGGGCGACGAGCCGGCCTGAAACGTTAATAAAGCGGTCTGAATATTGCCGATGCGTCGCCGGGATAAATGTTAAAAAAGCAATACTCACCGGCCGATGTTTACGCCCCGGCGCAGACCGCTACTGACGAAATAAAAACCAAATGTTAACTCTACAAGGACTAAAAACAGCCATTATTTGCGCCAGCTCACATTAATTTACCCACCACGATAAACCAGACCTATCGCTCAATACGTTCAATCAATTAGACAATTTATTTACCTGTAATCACACTGGCAAAACCAGCAAGTCATATACTATTAACAAACAGCCAACAGTTTTGCCGCTTATTATGAAATTCAAATCGCAGATCAAACCCTACCAGTCAGCCGCAGGCGGCTGGGGTTCACTGGAAGCCACCACCCGCTTCGTGTTTGACAGCAAGCAGGTGATTAAAAATTTGCGCAATCTGATGCGCGTAAACAAAGCGAAAGGCTTCGACTGCCCCGGCTGTGCCTGGGGCGATGACAATAAAAGCACCTTCAGCTTTTGTGAAAACGGCGCCAAGGCGGTGACCTGGGAAGCCACGCGTCGCTATATTGATGCCGCTTTTTTTAAGCGTTACAGCGTGACCCAGCTGTATCAGCAAAGTGACTATTTTCTCGAATATCAGGGGCGGATCACCGAACCGCTGCGCTATAACCGCGCGACCGATCATTATGAGCCGATCGGATGGGATGAAGCATTCGAGCTGATCGCCCGTCATATCCGGGCAATGGACAATCCGGATCAGATGGAGCTTTATACCTCCGGGCGCGCGAGCAACGAAGCCTCATGGCTGTATCAGCTGTTCGGCCGCATGGCCGGCACCAATAACTTTCCTGACTGCTCCAATATGTGCCATGAAGCCAGCGGCACCGGTTTAAAGCGCAGCATCGGCGTCGGCAAGGGCACTATCCTGCTGCATGATTTTGAGCAGGCGGACGCCATCTTTGTATTTGGTCAGAATCCCGGCACCAATCACCCAAGGATGTTGCACAGCCTGCGCCATGCTGCCGATCGCGGTGCGCGCATTGTTACTTTTAACACCCTGCGCGAACGCGGCCTGGAGCGCTTTGCCGATCCACAGAACCCGGTGGAACTTCTGACACCGAAATCAGGCGCGATCAGTTCAACCTATTACCAGCCCAATCTTGGCGGTGATATGGCAGCGATACGTGGCATGGTCAAAGCCCTGCTGGAAACCCATCGTCAGCGTATCAATGCTGGTGAAGCCGGTATTTTCGCGGATGCCTTCATTGCTGAACATACTCACGGAATGGAAGACTACCTGACCGCGGTGGACGCAACCGACTGGCAAACCATTACCCGCCAATCCGGGCTTAGCGAGCCTCAACTGCGTCAGGCCGCCGCTATTTATCAGCAGGCTGAACGGGTGATTTGTACCTGGGCGATGGGGATCACTCAGCATAAGCACTCGGTTGATACCGTGCGGGAAATCGCTAATCTCCAGCTGCTATTCGGCCAGCTTGGCAAGCCGGGTGCCGGCCTGTGTCCGGTGCGCGGACACAGTAATGTGCAGGGTAACCGTACGATGGGGATTGATGAAAAGCCATCTCAGGCTTTTCTGGATAGCATGGCGGCCCATTTTGATTTTACGCCGCCGCGTGCAGCCGGTCATAACACCGTACAGGCGCTACAGGCCATGCTGCGTGACGAAATCAAGGTGCTGATTGCCCTGGGTGGCAACCTGGCCGCTGCCGCCCCTGACAGCCCGCGAACTGAAATGGCGCTGCAACGCTGCGGATTGACGGTCCAGATCAGCACCAAACTCAACCGCACTCATCTGGTGCCGGGAAATGAGGCGCTGATTTTACCGACAATCGGGCGTACTGAAGAAGATATCCAGGCCAGGGGCGCTCAGTTTGTTACCGTTGAAGACTCATTTAGTATGGTTCATGCATCGCAGGGCGTGGGTAAACCGCTGACCAGTACTCAGCGCTCGGAAACCGCCATCGTTGCGGGCATCGCGCAGGCAACCTTAGGCAACGATAAGGTTGACTGGCTGGCATTAGCCGCTGATTACAACCTGATTCGCGATCACATTGCCGCCACCATCCCCGGCTTTGCAGATTTCAATCAAAAATGCGAGCAGCCCGGCGGTTTCTGGCTGGGAAATGCCGCCGCGCAATACCGCTTTAATACCGATAACGGCAAGGCCAATTTTAGCGCCGCAACCCTGCCCGTTTCGCTGTTTCCGGCCATTGACGCCAGTGAAGTGCCTTTTACGCTGCAAACCCTGCGCTCGCACGATCAGTACAACACCACTATTTATGGTCTTGACGATCGCTATCGTGGCGTTTACGGACAGCGCGAGGTGCTGTTTATTCACCCTGATGATATGGCTGAGATGGGACTGCAAGCGGGCGAAAACGTCGATATTGAAACCTTGTGGAATGACGGTATCACCCGCCGGGTAGAAGGATTCAAGCTGGTCCCCTATGCCATACCTCGCGGCAACCTGGCCGCGTATTATCCGGAAACTAATCCGCTGGTTCCGCTGAGCAGCTTTGGCGATGGCAGCGGTACGCCAACCTCCAAATCCGTGCCGGTAAAAATTACCCGTTCCTACAGCAGTAACACGCTGCGTATTGCCTGATTGTTCTATCCGCCCGTGCGTTTAGCGCACGGGCTTTACGGCGATGCCATGCCGTTGCCATCATCCTGACCCAGTCAATATTAACCTTGCCGCCTGCGCGCTATTCGCGTAAAACTGTCAACCGCTCTTAGGCCACTAAAACTGTTTAAATTATGTTCCAGGATAATCCGCTGCTCGCGCAGCTTAAAGAGAAGCTTCACTCCCAGACACCGCGCGTTGAAGGGGTAGTGAAAGGCACGGAAAAAGGCTTTGGCTTTCTCGAAGTAGACTCACAGAAAAGTTACTTCATCCCACCGCCGTTTATGAAAAAAGTGATGCACGGCGATCGCGTGGTGGCCATCCTGCAAACCGATAAAGACCGTGAAATCGCCGACCCGGAAACCCTGGTAGAGCCGTTTCTTAATCGCTTTGTGGGTCGGGTGCAGAAAAAAGACGACCGCCTGTCAATCGTTCCGGACCATCCGCTGCTGAAAGATGCTATTTCCTGCCGCCCGGCGCGTGACCTCAACCATGAATTTAAGGCCGGAGACTGGGCCGTTGCCGAGATGCGTCGTCATCCGCTGAAAGGCGACCGCGGTTTTTATGCCGAGCTGACCGAATATATCACCTTTGGCGACGATCATCTGGCGCCGTGGTGGGTGACCCTGTCACGCCACAATCTGGAGCGCGAAGCCCCGGCTGAGGTTGCGACAGAGATGCTCGACGAGCCAATGCAGCGCGACGATTTAACCGCCCTCGACTTTATTACCATTGATAGCGCCAGCACCGTCGATATGGATGATGCGCTGTATGTGGCAGAGATGCCCGATGGCGAGCTGCAGCTGACTATCGCCATTGCCGATCCGACCGCCTGGGTTGCCGCCGATAGCAAACTGGACCGCATTGCGGCTGAGCGCGCGTTTACCAACTACCTGCCGGGCTTTAATATCCCTATGCTGCCGCGCCAGCTTTCAGATGACTGGTGTTCGCTGCGTCCTGACGAGCGTCGTCCTGCGCTGGTTTGCCGCGTCACCGTCGCCAAAGACGGCACGCTGAGGGATGACATTCATTTCTTTGGCGCCTGGATCGAATCTAAAGCGAAGCTGGCCTATGACGACGTTTCTGACTGGCTGGAAAATAGCGGCAGCTGGCAGCCGCCAGGCGACGCAATAGCCAACCAGATCCGCCTGCTGCACCGCGTTAGCCTCGCCCGCAGCGAATGGCGCCAGACGCACGCGCTGGTATTTAAAGATCGTCCGGATTACCGCTTCCTGTTGGGTGAACAAGGTGAGGTGCTGGATATCGTCACCGAACAGCGCCGTAGCGCCAATCGCATGGTAGAAGAAGCAATGATCGCCGCAAACATCTGCGCGGCGACGGTATTACGTGATCGGCTGGGCTTTGGCGTTTACAACGTCCACCTCGGTTTCGATGCCGCCAACGCCGAACAGGCCAGTGCCGTGCTGGCTAATCACGGCGTCAGCGCTGACCCGCAAGCCATTGTCACCCTTGAAGGTTTTCGCACGCTGCGCAGAGAGCTGGACCGGCTGCCTACGCAGTTCCTCGACAACCGCATCCGCCGCTTCCAGTCCTTCGCCGAGATCAGCAGCGAACCCGGCCCGCACTTTGGCCTTGGCCTGGAGGCTTACGCCACCTGGACGTCGCCGATCCGCAAATATGGCGACATGCTTAACCACCGCCTGCTGAAAGCGATTATCCGCGGTGAACAGGGCCAACGCCCGGCGGCGGAAATCACTCAGAAGATGAGCGAGCGCCGGCGCCTCAATCGCATGGCCGAGCGCGATGTCGGCGACTGGCTGTACGCCCGTTTCCTGCAAAGCTCGGCCGGAACCGATAAACGCTTCAGCGCGGAGATTATCGACGTTTCACGCGGCGGTATGCGTATCCGCCTGCTGGACAACGGCGCGGTGGCCTTTATCCCTGCGCCCTTCCTGCACGCGGTCCGTGATGAACTGGTTTGCAGCCAGGAAAACGGCACTGTCGAAATCAAGGGCCAGGTTAACTGGCGCGTGTCGGACGTCATCGCGATCACCATCGCCGAAGTGCGCATGGAAACCCGCAGCATTGTCGCCCGCCCGGCGGCATAGCACTCAGGGTGAGGCTGCAACGGCCTCACCCTGCCATCACGATTAAAAACGCCTGTTAATTCACAAATTCCTCAGCAAATACCACCGCTAACAAATAATTACATTACTTTTAATTTGCCATAAACCTTTCTGATGCGTCATCAGTGGGATGACAAGGAGTGAAGTAATGAAGAACGTCAAGTCCGGCTTGATCTGGATCGCGGTGGCGTTAATCGGCGCCGCTGCCTTTGCGATGCTGGCGCTGAAGCGCGGTGAGCATGTCAACGCGCTCTGGCTGGTAGTCACCGCCGTTGCCTGTTACTGCATTGCATACCGTTTTTACAGCCTGTTTATTTCGCGACGTATTTTTGAATTAAATGATAACCGCCTGACGCCCGCCGAACGCTATAACGACGGGCTTGATTATGTTCCGACCAATAAATGGGTGCTGTTCGGCCATCATTTTGCTGCCATCGCCGGCGCCGGGCCGCTGGTTGGTCCGGTTCTGGCGGCACAGATGGGTTTTTTACCTGGCACTATCTGGATCCTGGTCGGCGTGGTATTTGCCGGCGCCGTGCAGGATTTTCTCATTCTGTTTATTTCCACCCGCCGCGATGGCCGTTCACTTGGTGAAATGGCGCGTCAGGAGCTGGGCCCTTTTGCCGGGGTGGTTACCATGCTGGGCGCTTTTGGCGTCATGATAATCATTTTGTCGGCGCTGGCTCTGGTGGTAGTGAAGGCGCTGTCTAACAGTCCATGGGGACTGTTTACTATTGCCGCCACCCTTCCTATCGCCCTGCTGATGGGCATCTATATGCGCTTTATCCGCCCGGGTCGCATTCTGGAGGTATCGATTATCGGCTTTGTGCTGATGATGGCCGCGATCGTTTATGGCGGCACGGTCGCTCAGGACCCATTCTGGGGACCGTTCTTTACCCTGAAGGGCACCACCCTGACCTGGGTTCTGGTGATTTACGGATTCGTTGCCTCAGTGCTGCCTGTCTGGCTGCTGCTGGCGCCGCGCGATTACCTGTCAACCTTCCTTAAAATCGGCGTTATTCTCGGGCTGGCAGTGAGTATTGTTATCGCCATGCCTGATCTGAAAATGCCCGCCGTCACTAAATTTATTGACGGTAGCGGGCCGGTGTTTGCCGGTAATCTGTTTCCGTTCCTGTTTATAACTATTGCCTGCGGCTCGATTTCCGGCTTCCATGCGCTGGTTTCCAGCGGCACCACGCCAAAGCTGGTTGAACGGGAAAGTCATATGCGCGTTATTGGCTATGGCGCCATGCTGATGGAGTCATTCGTGGCGATCATGGCACTGATTTGTGCTTCGGTTATCGATCCCGGCGTCTATTTTGCCCTTAACGCCCCGGCGGCGGTGATTGGCACGACAGTTGAAAACGCCGCGCAGGTGATTAACAGCTGGGGTTTTGTTCTGACGCCGGAAACCCTGACGCAAATTGCCCATGATGTTGGCGAGACCTCAATACTTTCGCGCGCGGGCGGCGCACCAACCTTCGCCGTCGGCATGGCGCATATCATCACCGAGGTGGTAAACAGCCGGGCGATGATGGCGTTCTGGTATCATTTTGCCATCCTGTTTGAGGCGCTGTTTATACTCACCGCCGTTGACGCCGGAACCCGCGCCTGTCGCTTTATGGTGCAAGACTTGGTTGACGTGGTGGTGCCTTCGCTGGCCAATAACCGCTCATGGGCGGGGAACATCGCGGGTACTGCCGTTGCAGTTGCCGGCTGGGGTTTCTTTGTTTATCAGGGGGTCATCGACCCGCTGGGCGGTATTAACACCCTGTGGCCGCTGTTTGGCATCGGTAACCAGATGCTGGCCTCAATGGCGCTGATCCTCGGCACCGTCGTCCTGTTTAAGATGAAAAAACAGCGCTACGCATGGGTTACCGTGCTGCCGACAGTCTGGTTGTTTATTACCTCCATGACGGCTGGCTGGCAGAAAATATTCGACGCTAAGCCCGCCGTCGGTTTTCTTGCCCAGGCGAATAAATTTGCCCGTGGCATCGACAATGACATGGTTATTGCACCAGCAAAAACCATGGCGGACATGCACACCATCGTGATAAGCAACCAAATCAACGCCGCCCTGTGCGGTTTTTTCATGCTGGTTGCCGTTACCATGCTGATAGCAGCGGTATTTGTGATCCGCAAAGCCTTAGCCAGCAAAACCGCCACCACCCACGAAACCGTGCCGGCGCTGCGTAATGAGGCGAATCATGTTTAATGCAGCGAAAGCATGGGTGCGACCTGCTACGCCTGGTCGGTTTAAAACGTTCACGCCGCTTAATGCAGCAGACATTAAGCCGCAGACAGGCTGGCGCCTGCTGTTAAGCCGGCTAATGCAAAGCTTTCGGCTGATGGTTGGCGTGCGTGACTACCAGACCTACTTGCAGCATATGCAGCGCATGCACCCAGAGAAAACACCGATGACCGCCCGTGAATTTTATCGTTATTGCGTCGACGCGCGTTTTCCTACTAAGCCTGGCTCCCCCGGCAGATGTCCGTGTTAAAAATATTACCCCGGGGCAAACCCGGGGAATTTTCCACTCATCGGGCCTGCTTGATAATAAAAAATATATTCACCCAGTATCTTGTAACGGTACAGATAGCCGAATACTGTTGCTAAAATAAAGAGATATGCCTGCACATTGCCACGGCCTGAGGAGTTAAAAATGACCGATGAGTTGGGTCAAACGTTGCTATACACCTGTTTTGGCACGACCTGCCCCCATTGGCGTCTGACTTCTGACAGCGATGCCCTGCGATTTGCCGAGGACGAAAAGTCGCAGACTAGCCTTGCGGTTGCGCTAACCGCGCCGCAGGCCAGCCTTATTCGCACCATGACGGTAATTACCTCCAGCGTAAACATAAGCCTGCGCATCCAGGGTGAAGAACTGCACTTGCATCTGGTTGGCCGAAAAATCAATCAGAACGAATGGGCGGGAACCGCCTCCGCCTGGGGAGACAGCTCAGCCGTTGCGCGCGATTTAATCCACGGTTTGTCGTTCGCCGAGCAGGTGGTTTCTGAAGCAAACTCCGTTATTGTGATCGTTGATCGACGCGGTAATATTCAACGCTTTAACCGTCTCAGCGAAGAGTACACCGGTCTGAGGGAACAGGAGGTTATCGGCCGTAACGTATTTCAGCTGTTCATGACCAAGCAGGAAGCTGCCGCATCGCGCCGCAATATCACCGGCTTTTTCCGTAACGGCGAGTCCTATGAAGTTGAACGCTGGATCAAAACCAAACGCGGGCAGCGGCTGTTCCTGTTTCGTAATAAATTTGTTCACAGCGGCAGCGGTCGCAACGAAGTATTCCTGATCTGCTCCGGAACCGATATTACCGAAGAACGCCGCGCGCAGGAGCGCCTGCGGGTACTGGCGAATACCGATACCATCACCGGGCTGCCCAACCGCAACGCCATTACGCAAGAGATTACTGAAGCGCTTGAACAACGCGGCGATAGCGAAGTCGGCCTGATCTATCTTGACCTGGATAACTTTAAAAAGGTCAATGATGCCTACGGCCATATGTTCGGCGACCGATTGCTGCAGGCCGTTTCTCAGGCGATACAAAGCTGCCTGGAAAAAGAACAGGCGCTGGCGCGACTTGGCGGTGATGAGTTTTTGATCCTGGTGGAAGATACCAGTAAAACGGCGCTAATCGGCATTGCTGAACGTATTCTGGAACGGTTAAAGCAGCCGTTCCGCATTGGTCTGATTGAGGTTTATTCCGGCTGCTCAATAGGCATTGCCATCAGTCCACAGCATGGCGAGGACAGAGAAAGCCTGATCCGCAATGCAGACACCGCCATGTATACGGCAAAAGAGAACGGTCGCGGCAAATTCTGCCTGTTCAGCGCCGAGATGAATCAGCGGGTGTTCGAATATATCTGGCTCGACACTAACCTGCGCAAGGCGCTGGAACACCAGCAGCTGGTTATCCACTATCAGCCCAAAATCGATACCAACGGCCATGTCGACAGTGCTGAGGCACTGGTGCGCTGGAACTCGCCTGAACGTGGGCTGGTTCCGCCCGCCAGCTTTATTCCCTACGCAGAGGAATCGGGAGTGATTGTGCCGCTTGGTCGCTGGGTGCTACTTAGCGTGCTGGCGCAGATTGCTGAATGGCGCCGTAAGGGAATTAATCTGCGAATCGCCGTTAACGTGTCGCCACGACAGCTGATAGACCATAGCTTATACAATGAGTTGAAAAAAGCGCTTGAAGATGCACAGCTGACCGGCTGCCCGCTGGATATTGAGCTGACCGAGAGCTGCCTGATCGAAAATGAAGAGCAGGCGCTGGCTGTAATGCAGCTATTTCGCCAGCTGGGCGCGCAAATTCATCTGGATGATTTCGGCACCGGCTATTCCTCGCTTTCTCAACTCACGCGTTTCCCGATTAACGCCATTAAGCTGGACCAAAGCTTTGTCAGAGGGGTCAATCTCCAGCCTGTTTCGCAGTCGCTGGTGCGCGCTATCGTGGCCGTCGCCAGCGCGTTGGATCTGTGCGTGATCGCCGAGGGTATTGAAACCGTTGAAGAAGATAAGTTTGTTATTGCTAACGGGGTGAATATTCGGCAGGGTTTTCTACATGCAAAGCCAATGTCCGCAGAAGCATTGGAACACTGGCTTAAGCAACGTAAATAACGACGGGGATTACTGCGTTAGCCAGCTTTACGCAATATCTGTGCGCTATGGCGATTTTGCAATAATACCAGCCGCTCCATGTAAGCAAGATCTTTAGCGTCGATAGTGAATGCTGAATCGACCCAGTCTTCCGTAATGTCCATCAGCTCTGAGCGACTTAGCTGCAAAACGCGCTGACGGGCGCGCAGCATTGCCTTAACACCGTTAAGCTTGGGCGACAGCGTATCGATGAAGGTACGAGTGGCGCGATACCCCTCCCCTGGCTGGAAAAGTTTATCGACCAGCCCGCGGGTTTCGAACCATTCCCCGGTATGGGCCTCCCCTTCACAAATCAGCTCTTCCGCCAGCCTCATACCCGCGCGTCGGGCAACCAGCGAGTAGCCGCCCATACCGGGAAACAGGTTAAACGCAATTTCCGGAAAGCCCATGCGCGCGGTATTCTGCGCCAGGATAAAGTGATGGGCCAGCGCCGCCTCAAATCCGCCCCCCAGCGCGCTTCCTTCAACCATTGCCAGCGTCACCGCACCGGTATCAAAGCCGCGCGCGGCAGCATGAACGCAATCAACGCAGGCACGCGCATAGGCGCGCAGCGCTTCACGACGGCCAGATTTAATTGACTCGACAAAAAAGCGTAAATCTCCGCCAACGTTGAACATCGAGGGTACCAGCGAGCCGGTGACCCAGAAATCAATCCTGAGCCCTGAACGCTGAGCCGCGTAACTGAGGTTCATAATTTCCTCGATTAGCGCATGATTAAAATTCGGCCGGGGCTGAGAACGCAACAGCATCCACATCGTGTGGCGCTCCTCCTCATAGTAAGCAGAAAGTTGCGTGTTATCGCCAGCTTCGGTAAACAGTCGGCAGGTGGTCTGATTAATTACTGTCATAGTCGTATCCTCAATTATTAATGCGTCATTCGCATTGCCAGACTAATCCAGACTGCCGACTCACTAAACGGGTGGTTGATTTCCATTGCAAAAATATATGGAGCACGTTTAATTTCCGCAGTGGAAAACATCGTTATAATTAAGAAAAACTTTATTTATGACCTTGATATTGCAGCCGTAAAAAAATTCACTGAGCGCTGATTATAAAGAATTTCTTTCCAAATCCGCCCACTTTGCTTTCAGACTATTTACCTGTGAAAGTAACCAGCATTCGCTAAACTTTGCTAAGGTTAATGCTACGCAAGGTGATAATTAGCCCGGTTTCTTTTAATCCTCTGGCCAGGCAGACGCATCACGCTGTGATTGAGCGACCGCGGTCGCCAGACAGGGAATTCCACCGTTTTAACGGTAAACCAACATGTTACGCAGATTGCGCATAATAAATACTCAGGCAACACTGCAGCTGTTTCAAAGGAGAGAGATGATGAATACAATGACTAAGCGCCTTACGGCCGTTGCGCTGGCGACCACGCTGGCAGTTTCTCTGGCAGGTTGTTCACACTGGTCAAAACGCGATAGAAATACCGCGATTGGTGCCGGGGTTGGCGCAGTAGGTGGCCACGTTCTGACCAATGGCAGCGGAGTGGGAACGCTGGGCGGAGCGGCGGTGGGTGGCATTATCGGCCATCAGGTGAGTAAGTAATATCAGCGAAAGTCCAGCGCTGACATCGATAACAAGGCCGCAGATTTAAAATATCGGCAATTCGACGTTTTAAACCTGCGGCCTTTAAGACAGCGTCAACCGCCAGCCAGCTTTACCTGCATTCCTTTACTTTCCAACAGCGATTTTAATAATTCGCGCTTGTCGCCCTGAATTTCAATCACGCCATCTTTAACCGCACCGCCGCAGCCGCACTTTTTCTTTAATTCGCCGGCAAGCTGCTGCAAAGCCGCGTCGTCAAGATCGATGCCGCTGATCAAACTCACGCCCTTGCCCTTACGTCCGCTGGTCTGACGATGGATGCGCACGATGCCATCTCCCCTGGCGCGCGCCGGTTTGACCTTTTCTTCTTCAATGCGCCCGCTTTCAGTGGAGTAGACCAGACGGCTGTTATTGTCGCGCATTTATGCCTCCTGTAAGGATGTCAGGATAGTATGCAAGGTCGCAGCAGGGTCGGCTGACTGCGTGATGGGACGACCTATTACCATGTAATCAACACCCGCCTGCGTTGCCTGCTGCGGCGTCATAACGCGCCGCTGATCGCCAATATCACTGCCTGTCGGACGAATACCCGGCGTCACCAGTTTGAAATCAGCAGAAAACTGCTGTCTGAAGCTGGCAGCTTCTTGCGCCGAGCAAACAACGCCGTCCAGACCACTGTCCCGGGCTAAGGTCGCCAGCTGGGAGGCATACTCCGCAGGCGTCAAATTAATTCCCAGCCCGGCTAAATCCTCAGCGTCCATGCTGGTCAGAACGGTAACGGCAATCAGCATGGGGGCATCAGCACCATAAGACAACAGCGCTTCGCGAGCGGCATTCATCATTCGCGCCCCGCCGCTGGCATGCACGTTCACCATCCAGACGCCAAGTTCGGCCGCGGCGGCAACCGCATGGGCGACGGTATTGGGAATGTCATGAAATTTGAGGTCTAAAAATATCTCAAAACCGCGCTGCTGAAGCTGTGTGACAAACTGCGGCCCGAATAAGGTGAACATCTCTTTGCCGACCTTCAGTCGGCAGCTTTGCGGATCGATTTTATCAACAAAAGCCAGCGCGCGGTTGCGATCAGCGTAATCGAGGGCCACCACTACCGGTGACTGAATGACAGGAGATTGCATGGTCTGGCCTCTTATACTGCACTCGGGGTGCGAACATTAAATCGCAAGCATTCTACCGGGCTGGATAAAAAAATCATCCTTTCAGCTAATTTACGCCAAAACTGGCTGCTAAACGAATTCAGCGCAGTAGTCCCTGCAACAGTAATAGCGCTAGTCTTTAGTATGTTGTAACTAAAGTAAGGTCTGAAAACCTTCCCGGTGAATTGTCCCCGCTTAAAAATAACGCATCGATGAAGGTAAGGTAGCGTGAAGCCTGGCTCCGGCCGGCAGCGACTTACTGCCCGTCCAGCCCGCGAATCGGCTTGACGGAGGACCAGGCGCGGCACGAAGGACAGTGCCAGTATAAAGCGTGAGCGGTAAAGCCGCACTTGTGGCAGCGATAGCGCGGTTTAGTGCGGATCTGTTCGCCAACCATGCCTTGCAGCACCTGCAGGCTTTCTTTGGCGCGGCCGTCCTCGGCTTCCTGCAGATGAAAGTCCATCAGGCGGTAAAAGCCACGCATCGTCGGATGGCGCTGCATCTGCCGGTTAATATACGTTTGCGCAGCCTCTGTGCCCTGCTGGCGCTCCAGAATATCAGCCAGATACAGCTCAGCCGACGCGCCGGTGTTCTCTTCAACGCAGCGCCGCAGATAATCGACCCATGCATCCTGCTGATCGAGCTGGATATAGCAATTTTCCAGCATCTCCAGCGTTTCGCTGACCAGCTCTTTATCCTGTTCCAGCACCCGCTGCAAACGGTCAATGGCGCGGCTGTACTCTTCTTTTGCGATATGAATTCGGCCCATCATAATAGAGATGCGTGCGCTATCGCGATCGGCCGCCTCCCCTTTTTTCAGCAGGCTGATTGCCCGCTCAAGATCATCGCTGCCGAGGGCTTGCAACGCCAGTTCACAATAAAAATGCGCGATTTCCAGACGCTGACTCTCTTTGCCTTGCTTTACCAGCTTTTCAGCGACCTCGATAGCCTTCGGCCAGTCGCTGACGGCCTGATGGATAATCAGCAGTTGCTGCAACGCGCTCACGCGAAAATCTTCTTCATCGGTCAGCTGGCTGAACATGCCCTCCGCGCGATCGTAAAACCCAGCGACCATGAAATCACGGCCCAGCTGTTGAATTGCCAGTAAACGCTGTTCGTAGGAGAGTGAGGCGCTTTCCATTAGTGACTGGTGGATACGGATCGCACGATCGACCTCGCCGCGCGAGCGAAACAGATTGCCTAAAGTCAGATGCGCTTCAACAGTACCGCTGTCCTCTTTTAACATGTCGAGAAACAGATCGACCGCTTTATCCTGCTGGTTGGAAAGCAGGAAGTTTACCCCCGCGACGTAATCACGCGAGAGGCGGTTTGCTTCCTGCTGCTTATCCTGCTGCGCACTCCTGCGCCCCATATACCAGCCATAGGCAGCGGCAACGGGCAATAACAGAAACAGCAGTTCATACATATAACGTTATTCCTTGACCGTCGGTGCCGAAGCGGCGGCTGCCGTCGTGTCGTTCTGAATTTGTTGCTGAAGACGTTTAAGCTTGCGCTGACTGTTAGCCAGTTGCATCCGCACCCGCAGCCAGAATAAGCCGCAGATTGCCCAGCCGAGTAAAAAGCCTACGCCAAACAGGCTTGCCAGCAGGGTTGAGATACGAAACTCGCCCTGGGCCAGCAGGAAGTTAAAAGTCACAACCCGATCGTTATGCGCTCCAAGCGTGATTGAGATAATAAAAATCACCAAAACCAGTAAAAAGAGAAGTAAAAATTTCACGGTTTGTCCTGTTATTGAGGTTAAGCAGATGAATTATGCCAAAAAAAACGGGATGGTGCTTGTAATCCTACGCGCGCACTAAACTTCAAACAGTTATGGGGGCTGATTGCCTAAAAACAATGCTATTCCTCGTTCTCGCGCTGCGTGATTTCACGCTGTTCACGCGGCGGCACCGTCAGTGGGCCGCTCCAGCGCTGTGCGCACCAGGTGGCAACAATAACCAATAGCCAGCTCACCAGCACCGCCGCTGCCAGATCGCGCGGCCAGTGCATTCCCAGAACCAGCCGGCTGGTCATGACGCCGGTTGCCCACATCATCAGCAGCGCAATGGTTTTATAATGGCGGCGCGGCCAGAGCAGACCGACGCTCAGCAATGCCCAGCTCGCGGAGAACATCGAATGGCCTGAGGGAAACGCATAGCCGGTTTCGAAAGCCCAATGTCGTTTCAGCCAGTCGGGAATACGATTATCGTGCTCAATCAATTGCCTCACCTGGGCGCTTCGCAGGTCCCGCGTTTGAGCGTAAAAAGCCACGTTTTTAACCTGGTAAGCCTGCTCCAGCCAGACCACATAAGGTCGCGGCTCTTTCACCAGCGCTTTGATCGACGTGTTGCTGTACTGACCGCCGCTAATCGCCGCAACCATAATCGCCAGTAATATTAACGCGGGTTTGAGGCGAAAGCGCAGGCACCAGAGGAACCAGCAGCACAGCAAGGCGCTGGTTAAAATGCCCCAGGGACGGGTAACGCTTTCAGTGAGCCAGTACAATGCGTACTGGATGCTGCCGTTGCCTCCCGGCGCCCAGCGCCAGCCTGAGGCCCAGACCGCCAGCGGCATTATAATCAATAGCAGCGCCCCTACGCTGGTACGCTTGACAATATCACCCATTCTGCTTTCCTGTAACAACGGAGTAAAAAAGAGGTTATTGATATAAAATAGTAGCAAAAATAATAACCTATCAATAAAAAACGCGCTATCAACGCCAAACAACGTTTATAGCTCTTAGGGTTACCCTTTAGCCGCCGGGATGTGGCAGAATACACGCCAAATTGACTTCGTTATTATGCTGACAGCACGCTGGCAATCTAACCGCGTGACCATGAGTATCCGGAGAAAAAGATGCAGCTTAAACGGGTGGCAGAAGCCAAACTGCCCACCCCCTGGGGGAATTTCCTCATGGTGGGTTTTGAAGAACTGGCAACGGGTCACGATCATGTGGCGTTGGTATACGGCGATGTCAGCGACAATAATCCGGTGCTGGCGCGCGTTCATTCAGAATGCCTGACCGGTGATGCGCTGTTCAGCCTGCGCTGTGATTGCGGATTTCAGCTGGAAGCCGCGCTGGCGCAGATCGCTGAAGAGGGACGCGGCATTCTGCTTTACCACCGTCAGGAGGGGCGTAATATCGGCCTGCTGAACAAAATTCGCGCCTATGCCTTGCAGGATAAAGGCTTTGACACGGTGGAAGCTAACCATCAGCTGGGCTTTGCCGCCGACGAGCGTGACTTTACCCTGTGTGCTGACATGTTTAAGCTGCTCGGCGTTCATGAAGTCCGGCTGCTGACCAATAATCCACGAAAAGTAGAGATCCTCAGCGAAGCGGGGATAAACATTGTGGAGCGCGTACCGCTCATCGTTGGCCGTAATCCTAAGAATGCGCACTATCTCGATACCAAAGCTGTCAAGATGGGCCACCTGCTTAAATAGGTTTTCCACCTGAAAGTGAAAAGAAAAGCCTGGCGTGCCAGGCTTTTTTTATTTCATCAGTTAAGCATATTACGGATAACGTAATGGAGAATGCCATCATTTTGATAGTAGGTCAGCTCATTGCCGGTATCAATTCGACAGCGCGTATCAAGCTCTAGCTTACTGCCGTCAGCGCGGGTCATGGTCACCTTCACCGTACAGCCCGGTTTAAGACTGGCAAGATCGGCGATATCAATCACCTCTTCACCATTGAGCTTCAGGCTGTGACGGCTTTCCCCCTGCGGAAACTCCAGCGGCAGGATACCCATACCAATCAGGTTAGAACGGTGAATACGTTCAAACGATTCGGCGATAACCACTCTGACGCCCTGTAAACGTGGCCCCTTGGCGGCCCAGTCACGGCTTGATCCGGAACCGTATTCTTTACCGGCAATGATCGCCAGCGGCGTACCTTCCGCCATATAGCGCATGGCGGCATCATAAATCGCCAGTTGCTCGCCAGAAGGAATGTGACGGGTAATCCCGCCCTCAACCCCCGGCACCATTTCGTTACGAATGCGTATATTAGCGAAGGTGCCACGCATCATAACCTCATGGTTGCCGCGTCGTGAGCCATAAGAGTTAAAATCCTGCCGCTCAACGCCGCGCTCTTGCAAGTAGCGCCCTGCCGGACTGTCAGCTTTAATGCTACCCGCAGGAGAAATATGGTCGGTGGTTACCGAATCGCCCAGCATCGCCAGCACCCTGGCGCCGTGAATATCTTCTACTGGCTTCGGCGTTTTGCCCATATCGTCAAAGAACGGCGACAGGCGGATATAAGTAGAGCCTTCATCCCAGTCGTAGGTTGCTGCCTCGCTGACGCTGATTTTCTGCCACTCTGGCGTCCCTTCAAACACCTCTGCGTACTCTTTGTTAAACATTTCGGTAGAGACCTGCTGCACCGCCGCGCCGATCTCTTCAGGCGTTGGCCAGATATCTTTGAGATACACCGGCTTACCGGTTTTATCCTCGCCAAGCGGCTGTTCCTGAAGATTAAGCTTCATGCTGCCGGCAAGCGCATAGGCGACCACCAGCGGCGGAGACGCCAGCCAGTTAGTTTTTACCAGCGGATGAATGCGCCCTTCAAAGTTGCGGTTACCGGAAAGCACTGCGCCCACGGTCAAATCGCCCTCTTTAATCGCCGCCTCAATGGCATCCGGCAGCGGGCCGGAGTTGCCGATACAGGTGGTGCAGCCATAGCCCACCAGATTAAAACCAAGTTTATCGAGATACGGCGTCAGGCGGGCATGAGCAAGATAATCGGAAACCACCTTAGAACCGGGTGCCAGCGAGGCTTTTACCCACGGCTTACGCGTTAAACCCAGCTCTACAGCTTTTTTCGCCAGTAATCCCGCCGCCATCAACACGCTAGGGTTGGAGGTGTTAGTACAGGAAGTTATCGCGGCAATGACCACGGCGCCGTCGTTAAGCTGTTCATGCTGGCGCGTTATGGCATCCTGGTAGCTGACGGTTTTATGCTGTTTTTGCGCGTGATTAACCTCCAGCTCGTTGCTGGCATTGAATGCTTCCGGCACCTTGTGCAAAGAGACCCGGTCCTGCGGGCGTTTTGGCCCGGCCAGGCTGGCTTCAACGTCATTCATATCCAGCGAAAGCGAACTGGTAAAAATGGGCTCATCACCTTTATTGCGCCACATCCCCTGCTGTTTCGCATAGGCTTCCACCAGCGCAACCTGCTGGTCGCTGCGTCCGGTCAAACGCATATAGTCCAGCGTGACCTGATCGACCGGGAAAAAGCCGCAGGTTGCGCCATATTCCGGCGCCATGTTGGCAATCGTCGCGCGATCCGCTAATGGCAGATCGTCAAGACCATCACCGTAAAACTCAACGAATTTACCCACCACGCCATGTTTACGCAGCATCTGGGTAACGGTCAGCACCAGGTCGGTTGCCGTGATGCCGGGACGAAGTTTGCCGCTCAGCTTAAAGCCAACGACGTCGGGAATCAGCATCGATACCGGCTGCCCCAGCATTGCCGCCTCAGCCTCAATTCCGCCGACGCCCCAGCCCAGCACGCCGAGGGCGTTAATCATCGTGGTATGGGAGTCGGTACCAACCAGCGTATCCGGATAGGCGATTTCCTCGCCGTTAAGCGTCTCATGCCAGATAGATTTACCCAGATACTCCAGGTTGACCTGATGACAGATACCGGTGCCCGGCGGCACCACGCGGAAGCGGTTAAAAGCTTTCTGCCCCCAGCGCAGGAATACGTAGCGTTCGTGGTTACGCTCCATTTCAAGGCGTACGTTTTCTTCAAATGCGTTATCGTTACCAAACTCATCAACGGTGACGGAGTGGTCGATAACCAGATCGACAGGCGAAAGCGGATTAACTTTTGCGACATCGCCGCCCAGTCGCTTGACGGCTTCACGCATCGCGGCCAGATCGACCACGGCCGGTACCCCGGTAAAATCCTGCATCAGGACGCGGGCCGGACGATAGGCTATCTCACGGTCGGCGTGGGCATTTTTTTGCCACTCAGCCAGCGCGATAATGTCCTCTTCGCTAACGGAATCGCCGTCCTGCCAGCGCAGTAAGTTTTCGAGTAGCACTTTTAAAGATTTTGGTAATTTCGCTATATCACCCAGCTGTTGCTGAGCGCGTGGCAGGCTGTAAAAATGGTAGCGCTGACCCGCTACCTCGAGCGTATCTTTGCTCAAATCCCCTAATGTCGACATTGCTCCTCCTTATAATTCTGACATCGCTTGGTATAACCCGAACAAATGCAGGGTCAGACTTAAAGATAGTACAGCTGGAGTTTAACGTCTTGATAACAACACTATTTGACAAGCGTCAACGTCAATAAATGCAAAACGCCCCGCAAACATCGCCTGCGGGGCGTTTTATCGAATTTATAAATTAGCGAGCGTTTAGCGCATCATCATGCCAGTCCAGCACACCGCGCCCCATACCAGCGCGGAAAACATCCAGGTACTTGACCAAATCATTAAGGTTTTATTCATACATCACCTCACTTCTGAATCTGACTTCCCGCAGGATACTGTTGTCAGGCAGTGCCTGACTGTTAACGACTAACCTTTTTATCGATCATTGCATCAATAAAGCTGCGCTGCTGATCGCTCAAACGCCATGATTCAGGAATCGTCACTGGCTGTTCAGCCTTTACTTTGCAAGCCTTTTCACTCAGCTTGTTTAACTGTTGCGCACTGTGCGGGCGACTTTGAAAATGCATCTGATTAGCTCCAGATCTGCCAAACCAGCAGAGCTACAACCGCCCAGAACAGCGCTGAACCTGCGAAAATCGCTAACCAGGCCTTGCGTTTCAGATCGCTGGTACGCTCAACCTTAACGGTTTTATGCCCGAATTCGGGTTGTACTGATAATCTAGTAGCCATAGTTTTTGATAATCACTCTCAGTTGAACGATTGTTTGAACCAATCAGAAATTAGGATGAATCCTAAACATTTCCTCTCAGGAGATCCAGCTATTTTTGTTGCGCAGCACGATTAACAGTATTAATCATTGCCGTGATAAATAGCCGCTAACTTGTCCATCAGCACGGATGCCTGAATCCCCTTTCACCTGATGTTTTGTTAATTTCATAGCAAAACAGGACCACAGTAAAACACAGAGAAATTAAACAAAGCCTAACCTGAAAGGCTTATTCCCTTGCGTTTAACTAAAGTATGAGAATATTCCTGGGCAACTGCAAAGCGGCAACGATGAAATTGTGCTTTGAATCTCATTTAGAAAATGACAATCGAAAAAGCTGTGATGGGGTTGTCATTTACATAAAATAAATGACAACTCAATAAAGATTTTATTACCAGACAGATACATACTTGATCGGATCGTTCGACATAGTCAGCAGAAAAAGAAAAGTTGACTTAAGTGATTTAACCCAACCTATTTCACCGGCAGCTTAATATCTTTAAACATCGCCTCAATATCCTCATTCGTACGCAGTCCAACCGCCGTATCTACCACGTCGCGGGTAAGATGTGGTGCGAATCGCTGAATAAAATCGTACATGTAGCTGCGCAGAAAGGTACTGCGGCGAAAACCGATTTTCGTTGAGCTAAAGCTGAAAATATCCGTTGCCTCAATGCGCACCAGATCGGAATCGGTAACAGGATCGACCGCCATGCTGGCGATAACGCCCACTCCCAGCCCCAGACGAACATAGGTTTTAATCACATCGGCGTCGGTGGCGGTAAACACAATATGCGGCGTTAAGCCGGCACGGTTGAAAGCGGTGTCCAGCTCAGAACGCCCGGTAAATCCAAAGGTGTAAGTCACCAGCGGAAACTCTGCCAGCTCTTGTATAGAAATTTTCTTTTTGTCCGCCAGCGGATGATCGGCGGTCACGACGACCGAGCGATTCCAGTGGTAACACGGCAGCATAATTAAATCGTCGTAGAGGTGTAGCGCTTCCGTGGCGATAGCGAAGTCAGCGTTACCCTTAGAGACCGCCTCGGCGATTTGCGTCGGCGACCCCTGATGCATGTGCAACGAAACCCGCGGATAACGCTCGATGAAACCTTTAATCACGCCCGGCAAAGCGTAGCGCGCCTGAGTATGCGTCGTCGCCACATATAACGAGCCTTTATCAGGCCAGGTATGTTCACCCGCAACGGATTTTATCGCATCGACCTTTGATAACACCTCACGCGCGATGCGAATAATTTCCTGGCCTGCCGGGGTTACCTGGGTCAGATGCTTGCCACTGCGGGAGAAAATCTGAATACCCAGCTCATCCTCAAGCATGCGTACCTGCTTGCTGATGCCGGGCTGCGAGGTGTATAACCCTTCGGCGGTAGAGGAAACGTTAAGGTTGTGATTGACTACTTCTACGATATAACGCAACTGCTGCAGTTTCATTGTTCATTATCCCAATCGCGTGTCACCGCTCCGTCAGCGCCGACAAAGCCACACGGAGTTTTATAAAAAAACATAATAAGAAATGCTTTTTCTATAACCACTATAACATTGTTGTCACAGATGTATAGTCGCGACCGGGAAAAGTGAAGGGCCAGCATTGACGCTGGCCCGGCGGGATTATTTGCTACTGACCTGCCACTCGCCATCAACATAGAAAGCGGACCAGCCGGTTGCTTTGCCCTCTTTTTCACTGCTGACGTACTGCTGTTTGGTTTTACGACTGAAGCGCACCACCGTTTTATTGCCTTCGCCGTCAACAGCCGGCGCGTCAGCCAGATAGCTCAGCTTTTCCGGCAGCCTGTCGCGAAAACGTTGCAGCTCTTCAACCAGCGGCGCGCGCGTTTCGCGTGACTTCGGAAAAGTACTGGCCGCCAGGAAAACCCCGGCAGCGCCATCGCGCAGCACAAAATAAGCATCCGACTTCTCGCACTGCAGTTCCGGTAGCGGAACCGGATCTTCTTTCGGCGGGGCCACTTCGCCGTTGCGCAAAATTTTGCGGGTGTTTTTGCACTCATCATTAGTACAGGCCATGTACTTACCGAAGCGGCCCATCTTCAGATGCATTTCCGAACCGCATTTTTCGCATTCAACGACCGGACCGTCATAGCCCTTAATGCGGAACTCGCCCTGTTCAATTTCGTAACCGTCGCAGGCCGGGTTATTACCGCATACGTGCAGCTTACGCTGATTATCGATCAGGTAACTGTCCATTGCGGTGCCGCATTTCTGGCAGCGTCGACGGGCGCGCAGCGCGTTGGTTTCAGCATCATCGCCTTCCAACACGTTCAGCACTTCATTTTCAGGAATCAGATTAATCGTCTGCTTGCAGCGCTCTTTCGGCGGCAAGGCATAGCCGGAACAGCCCAAAAACACCCCGGTGGTCGCGGTGCGTATCCCCATTTTACGGCCGCAGGTCGGACAGTCGATCGACGTCAGGATCATCTGGTTAGGCGGCATACCGCCGTCTTGCGGATCTTTTTCCGCCTGATCCAGCTGCTGACTGAAATCGCTGAAAAACGTATCCAGAACCGACTTCCACTGCGCCTGATTATTGGCCACCTGATCGAGGCTGTCTTCCATGTGGGCAGTGAAGTCATAGTTCATCAGCTCACGGAAATTACCTTCCAGCCTGTCGGTCACGATTTCGCCCATTTTCTCCGCATAGAAACGGCGGTTTTCGCTGCGCACATAGCCGCGATCCTGAATGGTTGAAATGATTGAGGCATAGGTGGACGGGCGACCGATGCCACGCTTTTCCAGCTCGCGCACCAGTGAGGCTTCGCTAAAGCGGGCCGGCGGCTTGGTGAAGTGCTGGCTCGGCACCAGCTGCTGCAGGCTAAGCTCATCGCCGACGTTAACCGTTGGCAAGGTGCGATCTTCATCGCCTTTACGTAGCGCCGGCATCACTTTTGTCCAGCCATCAAACCGCAGGGTACGTCCTTTGGCGCGCAGTTTGAATCCTGCCGCCTCTACGGTCAGCGTGGTGGAATCATACTGCGCCGGCGTCATCTGACAGGCGACAAACTGACGCCAGATCAGCTGATAAAGCTTCTGCGCATCCGCTTCCATATCTTTAAGGCTGTCGCCGGTGACGGTAACGTCTGACGGTCGGATCGCCTCGTGCGCTTCCTGCGAATTTTCTTTACTGGCGTACTGGTTGGGCGCGGCGGGCAGATACTTATCACCATAGCTTTTACCAATGTAATCGCGCACCATGCTCAGCGCATCCTGGCTGAGGTTAGTAGAGTCGGTACGCATATAGGTAATGTGGCCAGCTTCGTACAGGCGCTGCGCCATCATCATGGTTTTCTTCACGCCATAACCCAGGCGCGTACTGGCCGCCTGCTGCAACGTTGAGGTGATAAAAGGCGCGGAAGGTTTGCTGCTGGTCGGCTTATCTTCGCGATCTTTCAGTACGAAGCGTGCCTTCTCCAGCAGGCTGACGGCGGCCTGCGTCTGCTCGCGGTTAACCGGACGAAATGCTTTGTCGCCCTGATGGGTGACGTCCATCGGCAGGTCGCTGCCTGCCGGGGTGGTCAGATCGGCTGCCAGTTCCCAGTATTCTTCCGGAACAAAAGCTTTAATCTCGCGTTCGCGTTCAACGACCAGCCGCACAGCCACCGACTGAACGCGACCGGCGGACAGGCCGCGCGCGATTTTTTTCCACAGCAGCGGCGACACCATATAGCCAACCACGCGGTCCATGAAGCGGCGCGCCTGCTGCGCGTTGACCCTGTCAATATTCAGACCGGTCGGCTTTTCAAACGCCTGACGAATGGCGTTCTTAGTAATTTCGTTAAATACCACGCGGCTGTAGCGTGAGTCATCACCGCCGATCACTTCCCGCAGGTGCCAGGCGATAGCCTCCCCTTCGCGGTCAAGGTCGGTTGCCAGATAGATGTGGTCTGCGTTCTGGGCAAGTGATTTCAGCTCAGAGACAACCTTCTCTTTACCGGGCAGAATCTGATAATCCGCTTGCCACTCATGCCAGGGATCGACGCCCATACGGTGGACCAGCGCGCTTTTCTCATCTTTCTTACCCGTTTTACTGGTTTTAGAGTCAGCACTCTTTTTAACGGTTGAACCACTAGTCGGCAAATCCCGGATGTGACCAACGCTGGATTTCACCACGTAGTCTTTTCCGAGATATTTATTGATTGTTTTGGCCTTTGCCGGGGACTCAACAATTACCAGAGCTTTACCCATATTTACCTTTACCTGATGATAACTTCCGAGTTTAAGAAAAGACGTAAGCTGCAATCAGCCAACTGCACGCTGGTTATATTACGGCCTGTACTTTCTATTTCAAGCCACGCTAGCTGCACCCAGCAGTTTAAATGCACATACTTCAACCGACTGATTCAGTAAGTTTTTTTCTGGCTAACTTCCTGCATGCTATGCCTGCATGCCAGCGAATTTACGCCGGAATTCCGAAACGCCCACACTCTACCTGATAAAATCTGTTACGCAACTTAATTAGCATCCGCTGGCCATTTACGCCAGAAACCTGGCGAAAATCAGAGATCGCAACCCTGAGCGCTGTTAGCATTCAGTTTAATGAGTACGGGTTATTCTCGCCTGTTGGTCTGGCGGCATTACGCAGGAGGTTTCATGACACAATCGGTACAGCCTATTAGCGCCGACGAATTGCTGGTTATTGCCAATAATTTACTTAAACAACATGAGGATTATCTGCCGGGAGTAAAGGCGGATTCAGTAAAACAGCGGGGAGACGTTCTGGTATTTAACGGTGATTTTTATCTGGATGAGCAAGGGTTACCGTCGGGCAAAACCACCGTTGTATTTAATTTGTTTAAATATCTTGCGCATAGCCTGTCATCGCAGTATCGCCTGAGCGACGTGTCCTGACCGCTAAGCTAAGGGCCGGTTGACCGGCCCCTGCCCGCTTAATTCAGCGGTCGGTTACCGCGCTGCCAGAGACGCAGCAGCAGCTGCTCAATGCTGGCACTGGCGCTATGCGTGAACCGGTCCATCATTTTTTTCCGCCGACTGAAGCGCACCGCGATCACCTCAAAGCGCTCCAGATGGCTGATAATAATATCGTCACTGGTGTTAATCGCGTCGACCAGCCCTTTTTCCCGCGCCTGAGTGCCGTACCAGTGTTCCCCGGTCGCCACCTGTTCGATATCAAGCGATGGGCGCATCTGATGAACAAACTGTTTAAACAACAGATGGGTTTCATTCAGATCCTCACGAAATTTCTCACGGCCTTCATCGGTATTTTCGCCCAGCAGCGTCAGGGTACGCTTATACTGGCCCGCGGTATGAAGTTCGATATCTATATCGTTACGTTTAAGCAGGCGGTTGAAGTTAGGAATTTGCGCCACGACGCCGATTGAACCGATGATTGAAAATGGCGCCGCAACAATGTTGTCCGCCACGCAGGCCATCATGTAACCGCCGCTGGCGGCAACCTTATCCACCGCAACGGTCAGGCGGATGCCCTTTTCACGCAGTCGCTGCAGCTGTGACGCGGCAAGTCCGTAGCCATGAACCACGCCGCCGGGGCTTTCCAGCCGTACCAGCACCTCATCCTGCTCGCTGGCGACGGCCAGCACCGCCGAGACCTCCTCACGCAGCGAGGCAACCTCACCGGCATCCATGCTGCCTTTAAAGTCAATAACGTACAGCACCGGCTTGCTGCTCGCCTCGTCGCCAAGCCTGGCGCGTTTTTTTTCGTCTTTCGCTTCCTGCTTGTCTTTTTTCTTTTGCGCTTTATGCCAGAGTTTCTGCTGGTGATGTTTCATGCGCCCCAGCTGCATATCCTCTTTCATGCTGTGGTAACGTTCACCGAGATTAGTCAGCTTAAGCTGGCCGGATTCTCCGCGTTTACGCAGCGCTACATTGGCAATAATCACAATCACCGCGGCGATGGCGATAACCACCGTCACCGTTTTCGCGAGAAAGAGACCATAATAAGAAAGTAACTCCACAGATTCCGCCTTACAAAATATAACATTCCATTCAGGTGGCAATCAGTTTAACCGGGTTATGGTAACACGTCGCCTGTTTAACCTGACCGGCGCACAAATTACGCGTCTGCGCGATTGAACTGGCGCTTTTTTTCGGGCATAAAGCTTGTTATTCATCAGGTTATTTATCAGGACAGGGGCCACAACGACACGGGGCCAACACGCCAGCGAGGATTGTTAACGTGCATTACCAACCTAAACAGGACCTTCTGCAAAACCGTATTATTCTGGTTACCGGCGCTACCGACGGTATCGGCGCCGAAGCGGCGCTGACCTACGCGCGCTATGGCGCGGAGCTGGTGCTGCTCGGACGTAACGAGGATAAACTCAAGCGCGCCGCTGAGGCGGTTCGCCTGGCAGGCAACGGGCAGGTTCATTACTGGAAGCTGGATTTGGATACCACCAGCGCCGGAGACTGTCAGATGCTGGCTCACGAAATAGCGCAACGCATTCCGCGTCTGGATGGCGTATTGCACAACGCTGGCGTGCTCGGCGATATTGTGCCGATGATCGACCAGGCGCCGGAGGTCTGGCAGCAGGTGATGCGCATCAACGTTGATAACACCTTTTTCCTTACCCAGGCGCTGCTGCCGCTGCTGCTAAAATCGGATGCCGGTTCGCTGGTTTTCACCACCTCCAGCGTTGGCCGCCAGGGGCGCTCCGCCTGGGGCGCTTACGCGGTATCTAAATTTGCTACGGAAGGAATGATGCAGGTGCTGGCGGAAGAGTATCGCAGCCAGAATGTGCGGGTGAACTGTATTAATCCCGGCGGAACCCGAACCAAAATGCGCGCCAACGCCTTTCCCGATGAAGATGCCGCCAGGCTCAAAACCCCGGCCGATATCATGCCGCTCTATCTCTACTTGATGGGCGATGACAGCCGGCGCAAAACCGGTATCAGCTTTGATGCCCAGCCGGGACGTAAGCCCGGAGCCGCAGAATAATGGCTCAGGACCGTCATCAGCAGCGCCAGCAGCGGCTAAAAGAGCAGGTTGATGCTCGCATTGCCGCCGCCAGTGAAAAGCGCGGCATCCTGCTGGTATTTACCGGCAACGGCAAAGGTAAAACGACCGCAGCCTTCGGCACCGCCTGTCGCGCGGTTGGCCATGGCCGCCAGGTGGGTGTGATCCAGTTTATCAAAGGGGAATGGCCTAACGGCGAACGCAACCTGCTCGAACCACAGGGCGTTGAGTTTCAGGTAATGGCGACCGGATTTACCTGGGAAACCCAGAGTCGTCAAACGGATACCGATGCCTGCCTTGCGGTATGGCAACATGCCACCCGTATGCTGGCCGATCCGGCGCTCGATCTGGTTATTCTTGACGAATTAACCTATATGCTGAGCTTTGACTATCTGCCGCTGGCCGACGTAATAGCGGCGCTGAAGTCGCGTCCTGACCATCAAAGCGTGATTATTACCGGCCGTGGATGCCATCGCGATCTGCTGGAACTGGCGGATACCGTTACGGAAATGCGCCCGGTGAAGCACGCTTTCGACGCCGGTATTCAGGCGCAGGAAGGTATCGACTGGTAATAAAAACGGGCGCTGCCGAGCCCGTTTCTGATTGCTATCACGCTCCCGCAACCCTTTATTTGCCAGCGCTGCCCCTATCAGGCAGTCGCTAGCCCCGGCGCGTCGACGGCCGGCGTCCCTGACCTGCCCGCCCGGAAGTTGCGCCTTTGGTGGTATGACGCTTTACCGCACGGCGGATCTGGTTTGCCTTGGTGCGGCGGCGGTCTTTCTCCACAGGTACGCGACTTGTGGTTTCCGCTGGCAAGCCCACCATCTCACGCAGATAATTGACCGGCGGCAGATCCAGCTCAGTCCAGCCGCCGCGCGGCAATCCTTTTGGCAGCGGAATATCACCGTAGCGCACGCGCAGCAGGCGACTTACCTGCACGCCCACCGCTTCCCACAGCCGACGAACCTCACGATTGCGGCCTTCGGTAAGGGTGACGTTATACCACTGGTTCATGCCTTCCCCGCCGGTGTATTTCAGCGTTTTAAAGGCGGCAGGACCGTCTTCTAACTGCACACCGCGGCTCAGCTGGCGGATTTTCTCATCATCAATCTGACCGAAAACCCTCACCGCATACTCGCGCTCAACCTCCCGGCTGGGGTGCATCAGGCGATTAGCCAGCTCACCATCGGTGGTAAACAGCATTAAGCCGCAGGTATTAACGTCAAGGCGGCCCACGGCAATCCAGCGCGCACCGCGCAGACGCGGCAGGCGATCAAACACCGTCGGGCGTCCGTCCGGATCGCTGCGGGTACAAAGCTCGCCCTCGGGCTTGTAATAGGCAAGCACCCGGCAAATTTCACTTTCGCTTTCGGTGACGTTGACCAGGTGACCATCAATACGAATTTTCAGGCTTTTATCCGCTTCAACGCGATCGCCAAGGGTAGCCAGCTTGCCATCAATGCTGACCCGACCGGCGGCGATCATCGTTTCAATTTCACGACGCGAGCCGTGACCGGCGCGGGCTAAAACTTTTTGTAACTTTTCGCTCATTTCGCGACCTCGCTGTCGCCTTCACAGGCATCAGTATCATTATTTAACACCACCAGCAGACAGTGGAAAACCGCTGCTGGCAGTAGACAAAGGCCGGGCATTCTACCCGAACTTAACTTCGATTGGTAATAAATAGCTGCGCGCTATCATCGCCCGTGCTGATTATAAAAATGGCTTAACGCTGCCCGCCCCTTCACGTACCACCACCGGCACGTCGTCCGTCAGATCAACCACCGTGGTTGGCTGCTGCCCGAGGGAGCCACCATGAATGACCAGTTCGACCAGATTACCCAGTTTGTCATAAATTTCATCGGGATCGGATTCGGTAAAATCGTTACCGGGCAGGATCAGCGAGGTTGACATAATGGGTTCGTTTATCTGCGCCAGCAGCGCCAGCGCAACTGGATTGGAAGGCACGCGCAGACCGATGGTTTTTCGCTTGTCATTCATCAGTCGCCGCGGCACCTCTTTGGTGGCCTTCAAAATAAAGGTGTAGTTGCCGGGGGTGTTGTTTTTAATCAGCCGGAACGCGCTGTTATCAACCTGGGCGTAGCTGGAAAGCTCAGAAAGGTCGCGGCAGATCAGGGTAAAGTTGTGGTTACCTTCAAACTGACGGATACGACAAATCCGCTCCATGGCGCCTTTCTCTTCCAGCCGG
This sequence comes from Izhakiella australiensis, assembly GCF_002006995.1. Classification (GTDB taxonomy): domain Bacteria; phylum Pseudomonadota; class Gammaproteobacteria; order Enterobacterales; family Enterobacteriaceae; genus Izhakiella; species Izhakiella australiensis. The sequence continues at coordinate 229,962 of NZ_MRUL01000002.1, forward strand.
CAGCCTAAGGCATAACCGGAATCGGTTGGATAGACAATCACGCCGCCTTTATTGATGATTTCCACCGCCTGCTTGATCAGTCGGGGCTGGGGATTTTCCGGGTGTATATGAAAAAATTGACTCATGATTCCTCCTGAGTGACTAACCCGGCCTGAGGCTGTAATTCTGGATATTTTATCCATATGGCCTCAACGCCGCCGGGCAGCCAAAGTTTTTTGCCCAATTCAATCCAGGCGCAGGGCTGATGAAAATCGGAGCCCTGAGACGCAGCCAACTCATAATCGCGGGCATATTGCGCCAGCTGGCTTCGCTCCGTCGGTGCCTGCTGACACTGCGCGACCTCCATTGCGTCGCCCCCTTCCTGCTTAAAATGGAGCATTAGCCGCTTCAGCCATTTAGCGGAAAGATTATAACGTCCCGGATGCGCCAGCACCGCTTTTCCAGCAGAATGATGAATAGCATCAATGGCTTGTTTAATTGTACACCACTGCGGCGGTACGTAGCCGGTTTTTCCCCGCGCCAGGTAGTTCTTAAACACCTGCGCCATATTAGTCGCCTTACCCTGTTCGATAAGAAAGCGCGCAAAATGCCCGCGGGTGATGGCGCCACCGGCAGCCAGCGCCATCGCGCCCTGCAGCGCACCGGGAATATTCGCTTTTTCGAGCCGGCTGGCAATCATCTCCGCCCGACTTAGCCTGCGAGCAGACTGCTGCTGCAACAGCGTCTCCATGGCGGCGGCCCTGGGATCGATGCCAAGACCAACGATATGGATTTCATGGTTTTCCCACAGGGTCGATATTTCAACGCCGGGCAGCAGATGGAGCGGCAACCCTTGCTGCGCAATTGCCTGCTGCGCCGGCGCAATACCGGCGACGGTATCGTGGTCGGTTAACGCCAGCACCCCTACCCGCATTTGTACCGCCCTGGCAACCAGTTCCGCCGGCGTAAGTACGCCATCGGAGGCCTGGGAATGGCTATGTAGATCGTATAGCGGGAAGCTGTTAAGTATGCTCATAACCGTCGATAAGGTTCCGAAACAATAAACCAGCGCGCATCATACGCCGTTTAAACAAAGATGAAAAAGCTGCTTGACATTCCACGCATGAACTAGTTTACTAGTACGTAAGTTCAGAATAAGGTAGCGATATCATGACAGCATTAATAAATGCATATACTGGTTGGTGGCGCAGCGCTCATTTGAGGGCCGAGTCGTCACATACCCGTTAACCGGATGATGCCGATACCTGAGCCCGCTTAAGCGGGTTTTTTTTTACCTGATTGTTGGGAATATTTTATGCCGAATGTTAAACCAGCGCTCAAACTGATTACCAGTGAGGCACCTTACCGTGAAGATGCCGCTAACGTATTTAATCAGCTTTGCGGCGCCCGCCCGGCTTCGCTACTGCTTGAATCTGCTGATATAGACAGCAAGCATAATCTTAAAAGCCTGCTGATTGTAGATAGCGCCCTGCGCATCACCGCGCTTGGCAATCAGGTGACGATTAAGGCGCTTTCAGCTAACGGCGGTGCGCTGTTAGCGCTGCTTGACGCCGCGCTGCCGAAAGAAGTCGAAAACGGTATCCATCCCGATGGCCGCACGCTGACTTTTCCTCAGTTCGCCGCCGATCTCGATGAAGACACGCGGCTGAAGTCACTGTCGGTGTTTGATGCCCTGCGCCTGATCCCGGCGCTGGTTAGCGCTCCGCAGGATGAACGGGAAGCCATGTTTCTTGGCGGCCTGTTTGCCTATGATCTGGTCGCGGGATTTGAAGACCTGCCCCGGTTAGAGAGTGACCAGCGCTGCCCGGACTACTGTTTCTACCTGGCAGAAACCTTACTGGTGATCGACCACCAGAAACAGCAAGCACGTCTGCAAGCCAGCCTGTTTGAACAAGAGCCAACCGAATTTCTGCGTTTGCAAACCCGCATTGAACAGTTGCGCAGTCAGATGACGCAGCCTGCCCGCCCGCTGACGGCCATGCAGGTAGAGAATATGACGCTGAACTGCAATCAGAGTGACGAAACTTACTGCAATATCGTGCGTGATATGCAGCAGGCAATTCGCATCGGCGAAATTTTTCAGGTCGTGCCTTCACGGCGTTTTTCACTCCCCTGTCCGTCGCCGCTGGCTGCCTATGATGTCCTGAAAAAGAGTAATCCCAGCCCGTACATGTTTTTCATGCAGGACCGCGACTTTACGCTGTTTGGCGCCTCACCGGAAAGCTCACTGAAATATGATGCCGTCAGCCGGCAAATTGAAATTTACCCTATTGCCGGATCGCGTCCGCGCGGACGCTTCCCGGATGGCTCTCTCGATCGCGATCTCGACAGCCGTATTGAGCTGGAAATGCGCACCGATCATAAAGAGCTGGCCGAACATCTGATGCTGGTTGACCTGGCGCGCAACGATCTGGCGCGTATCTGCGTGGCCGGCAGCCGCTATGTGGCTGACCTGACCAAAGTCGATCGCTACTCCTTCATTATGCATCTGGTTTCACGGGTGGTCGGCGAGCTGCGCGCCGACCTCGACGTGCTGCACGCTTACCGCGCCTGCATGAATATGGGTACCCTGAGCGGCGCCCCGAAAGTACGGGCGATGCAGCTCATCGCCGGCGCGGAGAAAAGCCGCCGCGGCGCATACGGCGGCGCCGTTGGTTACTTTACCGCTCACGGCGATCTTGATACCTGCATCGTCATCCGCTCAGCCTATGTTGAAGATAGCGTCGCCTATGTGCAAGCCGGCGCGGGCGTGGTGCTTGACTCCAATCCGCAGGCGGAAGCCGACGAATCAAGAAATAAGGCGCGCGCCGTGCTGCGCGCCATCGCCACCGCCCATCACTGCAAGGAGATGTTCTGATGGCTGAGATTTTACTGCTCGATAACATCGACTCGTTTACTTACAACCTGGTCGACCAGCTGCGTGCTTTTGGCCATCAGGTGGTGGTTTACCGTAATAGCGTCCCGGTCGACATTCTGACCGAGCGACTGAAAACCATGGAGAAGCCGGTGCTGATGCTATCTCCCGGCCCAGGCACGCCTTCACAGGCTGGCTGCATGCCAGCGTTGCTGCGCCAGCAGCGCGGTCGCCTGCCGATTATTGGCATCTGCCTCGGTCATCAGGCCATCGTTGAGGCCTATGGCGGCCATGTCGGCCAGGCGGGCGAAATCCTGCACGGTAAGGCTTCGGCGATAACCCATGATGGCCAGGCCATGTTTGCCGGGCTCAGCAATCCGCTACCGGTTGCCCGCTATCATTCGCTGGTCGGCAGCAATACGCCGGACGAGCTGATCGTTAATGCGACCTACAACGGCATGGTGATGGCGGTTCGCCACGAAGTCGACCGCGTATGCGGCTTCCAGTTTCATCCTGAGTCGATACTGACCACTCAGGGCGCCCGTTTACTTGAGCAGACTCTGGCCTGGGCGCTGGCCTGATGCGCGCACCAGAAGAAGGAATTATCAAATGAATAGCATTCTGGAAAAAGTTTATCAGGGGCAGTTCCTGAGCCAGACTGAGAGCCATCAGCTGTTTTCGTCGATTATTACCGGCCAGCTCGAACCGACTCAGCTGGCGGCAGCCTTAATCGCCATGAAGGTTCGCGGCGAACGTCCTGAAGAGATCGCCGGCGCCGCCACGGCGCTGCTGGAAGATGCCCGTCCCTTCCCGCGCCCAGCTTACGCCTTCGCCGATATCGTTGGTACCGGTGGCGACGGCAGCAACAGCATTAATATTTCAACCGCCAGCGCGTTCGTTGCCGCCAGCTGCGGCCTGAAAGTGGCTAAACACGGTAATCGCAGCGTTTCCAGTAAGTCCGGTTCATCCGACCTGCTGGCGGCGTTTGGCATCAGCCTCGACCTGCCCGCAGAGCAGGCGCGCCAGGCGCTGGACGATCTTAACGTCTGCTTCCTGTTTGCGCCGCAGTACCACAGCGGCTTTCGCCATGCGATGCCGGTACGCCAGCAGCTGAAAACCCGTACCCTGTTCAACGTGCTGGGGCCGTTGATTAACCCCGCCCGCCCGCCGTTGGCAGTGATCGGTGTCTACAGCCCGGAGCTGGTGCAGCCGATAGCGCAGACGCTGAAAATGCTTGGCTATCAGCGTGCGGCAGTCGTCCACGGCGGCGGTATGGATGAGGTCGCGCTGCATGCAGCAACCCATATTGCCGAGCTGCGCGACGGAGAGATCACCAGCTACCAGCTCACGCCGCAGGATTTCGGTCTGAACGCCTACCCGAAAGAGGCGCTGGCTGGCGGGACGCCGGAAGAAAACCGTGACATTCTTACCCGTTTGCTCCAGGGTAAGGGCGATCGCGCCCATGAAGAGGCCGTTGCCGCTAACGTCGCATTACTGCTTAAAATATTCGGCCATGAAGATTTGCGTTCAAATGCTCAGCAGGCGCTGGAAACCATCCGTAGCGGACAGGCCTATCAGCGTGTTGTCGCCCTGGCAGCCAGAGGATAATCATGCAGGAAACCGTATTAAATCAAATTGTTCGCGATAAAGCCGTCTGGGTTGAAGCGCGCAAAAGCAGCCAGCCGCTGGCCAGCTTTCAGAATGACGTTGTCGCCTCGACGCGCAGCTTTTATGACGCGCTACGCGGCAATCGCACCGCCTTTATTCTTGAGTGCAAAAAAGCATCCCCTTCCAAAGGCGTTATCCGGGATGATTTTGACCCGGCGCTTATCGCCGGGATTTATAAAGAACACGCCTCGGCTATTTCGGTGCTGACCGATGAAAAGTACTTTCAGGGCAGCTTTGACTTTCTGCCGCTGGTAAGCGCAGCGGTGCATCAGCCGGTGCTATGCAAAGACTTTATCATCGACCCGTACCAGATTTATCTGGCGCGCCTGCATCAGGCAGATGCGGTTCTGCTGATGCTGTCAGTGCTGGATGACGAACCGTACCGGCAGCTGGCTGCCGTGGCGCACAGTCTGAAAATGGGCGTCCTGACGGAAGTCAGCAACGAGGAAGAGCTAACGCGGGCGAACGCATTGCAAGCCAAAGTGGTCGGAATAAATAACCGCGATCTGCGCGACCTTTCTATCGATCTCAATCGCACCCGCAGCCTTGCGCCGCGTCTGGCGAGCGGCGTGACGGTCATCAGCGAGTCAGGTATCAGCAATTACGGCCAGATCCGCGAGCTGAGTCGCTACGCCAACGGCTTTTTAATCGGTTCGGCGCTGATGGAAGAACAGGATTTGGCCGCTGCCGTTCGTCGCGTTTTGCTGGGCGATAACAAGATTTGCGGTCTGAGCCGCCCGCAAGATGCGCAGGCAGCCCGCCACGCGGGCGCCATCTATGGCGGCCTGATTTTTGTCGCGGGTTCACCCCGGCAGATTGATGAAAGTCAGGCCCACAGCATTATCGAATCCGCAGCGTTAAAGTACGTCGGCGTATTTCGCGATGCCGAAATAAGTGACATTGTCACCAAAGCCCGGCACCTTGACTTATATGCGGTGCAGCTGCACGGCGCTGAAAATCAGGCCTTCATTAACCAGCTGCGCCAGGCGCTGCCGGCAACGACAAAAATCTGGAAAGCGCTTAGCGTCGGCGACACCCTGCCCGCCATGAACTTACAGCACGTAGACCGCTACCTGCTGGATAACGGTCAGGGCGGCAGCGGTCAGCGTTTCGACTGGTCGTTACTTGCCGGACAAGATTTGTCGCAGGTGATGCTGGCTGGCGGCCTTGGCGCCGATAACTGCGTTCAGGCGGCCCAGTTGGGCTGCGCCGGACTGGATTTCAACAGCGGCGTCGAGCGCGCGCCAGGACATAAAGACGCGGCAAAGATCGCCGCTGTTTTTCAGACACTGCGAGCCTATTAACCGGTCGGGGCGGATACCTCCTGGCGCCCCCTGCCGGATTTTACAGAGGAAGCTTGAATGACATTACTTAATCCCTATTTTGGTGAATTTGGCGGCATGTTTGTTCCGCAGATCCTGATGCCGGCGCTGCAACAGTTAGAAGAAGCCTTTGTCAGCGCCCAGCGCGATCCTGAGTTCCAGGCCCAGTTCACCAGTCTGCTAAAAAACTATGCCGGCCGCCCTACGGCGCTGACCCGCTGCGATAATCTGACCAGAGGGACCGCCACCCGACTCTATCTGAAGCGTGAAGATCTGCTGCACGGCGGCGCCCACAAGACTAACCAGGTACTTGGTCAGGCGCTGCTGGCTAAACGCATGGGGAAAACGGAGATTATCGCCGAGACCGGCGCCGGTCAGCACGGCGTCGCCTCAGCCCTCGCCAGCGCGCTTTTGGGGTTGAAGTGCCGCATCTATATGGGCGCCAAAGATATTGAACGGCAGTCGCCTAATGTATTTCGCATGCTTCTGATGGGTGCTGAAGTCATTCCGGTACACAGCGGCTCCTCAACGCTGAAAGATGCCTGTAACGAAGCACTGCGCGACTGGTCCGGTAGCTATGAAACCGCCCATTACATGCTTGGTACCGCCGCAGGGCCACATCCGTATCCCACTATCGTCCGTGAGTTTCAGCGCATGATCGGTGAAGAAACCAAGGCGCAAATCCTCGAAGCCGAAGGCCGCCTGCCGGATGCCGTGCTGGCCTGTGTGGGGGGAGGCTCAAACGCCATCGGCATGTTCGCCGACTTTATTGATGACGCCAGCGTCGGCCTGATTGGCGTTGAACCGGCCGGACACGGTATTGAAACCGGCGAACATGGCGCGCCGTTAAAGCATGGCCGCGTCGGCATTTACTTTGGTATGAAAGCGCCGATGATGCAGACCGAAGATGGACAGATTGAAGAGTCGTACTCCATCTCCGCCGGGCTGGATTTCCCCTCCGTCGGGCCGCAGCATGCACATCTGAATAGCACCGGACGCGCGGAATACGTCTCGATTACCGATGATGAAGCGCTGGATGCCTTTAAGACCCTGTGTCGCAGCGAAGGGATTATTCCGGCGCTGGAATCTTCGCACGCGCTGGCTTATGCGCTGAAAATGATGCAGGAAAATCCGCAAAAAGAGCAGCTGCTGGTGGTTAACCTTTCCGGGCGCGGCGACAAAGATATTTTTACCGTTCACGACATTCTGAAAGCCAGGGGAGAGATCTGATGGAGCGTTATCAGCAACTGTTTAACCAACTGGCGTCAAAAAAAGAAGGCGCTTTCGTGCCGTTTGTTTCGCTGGGCGATCCCACGCCTGAGCTTTCACTACAGATAATCGACGCGCTGATCGACGGCGGCGCAGATGCTCTTGAGCTGGGCATCCCGTTTTCCGATCCGTTAGCAGATGGCCCAACGATTCAGGGCGGTAACCTGCGGGCCTTTGCCGCCGGCACTAACCCGCAAATCTGTTTCGAACTGCTAGCCGCAATCCGGCAGAAATATCCGGAGATACCCATCGGCTTGTTAATGTACGCCAATCTGGTATTTCACAACGGCATCGATAGCTTTTACGCTCGCTGTCAGCAGGTCGGCGTAGACTCCGTGCTAATTGGCGACGTGCCGCTGGAGGAATCTGCAGACTTCCGTCAGTCGGCGATGCGCCACAATATTGCGCCCATCTTCATGTGTCCGCCAAACGCCAGCGATGACCTGCTGCGTGAGCTGGCGTCCCACGGTCGCGGCTATATCTACCTGCAATCGCGCGCCGGGGTTACCGGAACCGAAAATCGTGCGGAGAAGTCACTCAGCGCGCTGGTGAGCAAACTGCGCGAATATAACGCCGCGCCGGCCATTCAGGGCTTCGGCATCTCTGAACCATCCCAGGTGCGTAACGTTATCGCCTCCGGCGCCGCCGGCGCCATTGCGGGTTCAGCGACGGTGAAACTGATCGAAAAACATCACGCCCACCCGGCGGAAATGCTAAGCGCGCTGCGCGATTTCACCCGCCAGATGAAAGCCGCAACCCGCTAATCTGACAGCGCCTTACCCTTCAGGATAAGGCGCGCTTCAAGCAAATATCTCCTGCCAATGGCACTTATTTTTTCTGCGGCTACACTTAGCGCGCAGCACTGTCGCTGTGACCGTTTTGATTTACAGGGAGAGCATAAATGAAATGGGCTAAATGGCTGGGTGGATTGTTTGCCGCAGTAATGGTGGCGCTGACGCTAAGCGCGTGCGCACCGACAGAGCATAAAGAAGGTACCGGTGGCTATATCGATGATACGGTAATTACCACCAAGGTTAAAAGTCAGCTGCTGGGGGATGAAGCGCTAAAACACGCCAATCAAATCAGCGTTGAGACTTTTAAAGGCCGGGTGCAGCTGAGCGGTTTCGTCTCATCTCCGCAGATGGCGGCGCGTGCCGTTTCAGTCGCGCGTGGGGTTAACGGCGTGAAATCCGTGATTAACAATATGCAGATTCGCTAGCAGGCGACAGCAAAGAAAATGTGATGGCCAGCGTCAGGAAAGCGCCCTGCGCTGGCTTTTTTATTGCAGCGATTAGAACTTGTAGCCGGCACCGAAGAAGAAAACCACCGGGTTAATATTGGTATGAATGCTGTCCTGCTTGACGCCGTTCGCGCGGAAGCTGACGTCGGTGTCGATATCCATATACCAGACCGAGGCGTTGAGCATCCAGTTATCGGTCAGCTGATAGTCCAGACCGGCAACGCCGGCAAAGCCCCATGAATCCTTGGCGTGCAGATCGCTCAGCCCGGCATTGCGCCCGGTTTCGTTAAAGCGTTCCTGGTAAAAACGGGTGTAGTTAACCCCGGCGCCGATGTACGGGTTAAATTTACCCAGCCCGCTGAAGTACCATTGCAGCACCAGCGACGGCGGCAGCTGTTTTACCGTGGCAATGTCACCGGTAGCCGGCGTGCCGATGCGATGGCGAAACGGCGTGGCGCCCAGTAGCTCGATACCGATATTATCCGTGGCCATATAGGTAAACGTCAGTCCCAGCTGGGTATTATTGCTGACGTTGAACTCGCCCAGTCCGAGGACATCATCAGAGCCGCCAGTTGGCCGCACGGTTGCGCTACCGGCTCGTATGAAGAAGTCTCCCGCCTGGTGGGCAGAAGCGACAGCCGGAAGTAACATACAAACTGCCAGTGCTGCTGCTTTTAGTTTCATTTACCACTCCTTTATAGATATTTGTTACGTCATTGTCAGTTTTCGTCAGCGCATTACCGCCTGGCTGACGGCTGATTTCATTGACGCAGCGCAATCTAAGGCTTGGATCAATTTTTTCGCTTTGCGAAATAAAACGTCATTTGATTGAAATCAAGTTACTTCATTCGGGCAGGCGAACATTTAGTGAGCAACGATGCGCGGCGACAATGTTCAAAGGCGCCCGGATAAATAGGGCCTTACCTCGTTTTTTGCTGCCAAAGCAGCCTTTGTTAGTGAAAGTTATGTAAGACAGGGTGCCAGTCGCTAATCAGACCATGTACAATCGCCGCATTAGTGGATCTGGTTTTTAAGGAGAGTACATGTCAATCACGGCAAGTTCGTTATACCGTGACTCGGGGAATTTTTTTCGCCACCAGCTGGTAACAATTTTTCTGATGGCGCTGCTTACAGCATTTATCAGCGTGATGATCGGCCATGCGCTTACGCCAGGCGCAGATCAGCTGTCACAATTACCTCAGAATGGTTTTTCCAGCACCAACCTGATGGATATGGTGCGTAATCTCTCTCCTGAACAGCAGCGTATCCTGCTGCGAGCCTCTTTTGCCGGCACGCTGGCTTCACTGGTGGGCAATACCCTGTTGATGGGCGGCATGCTTACCCTTATTCCGCTGGTTTCCGCCGGTCAGCGCACCAGCGCCCTGCGCGCTATCGGCCTGTCGGCACCGCTGCTGCCACGCCTGCTGATCCTGTCGTTTCTGATGACGCTGGTCATTCAGCTCGGCTTTCTTTTTGTCGTGGTGCCGGGCGTTATTCTGGCGGTTCTGCTGTCGCTGGCGCCCGTGATACTCGGCGCCGGTCAGCACGGGATATTTGCGTCAATACGACAAAGCGTGAACCTGGCATGGCACAATATGCGTCTGGTTACGCCGGCGGTGTTGTTCTGGCTGCTGGCTAAAATGCTATTACTGCTGGTGATAACCCGGCTTCTGCCCGAGCTGGCGGAGAATTACTACACACTGCTCAGCGTAGTCGCTAACGGTGTCAGCAATCTCATCTCGGCGCTGCTGATAATTTATCTTTGTCGCCTGTATATGCTATTACGTTAATGTTCCTGATGGCGTGCCTCACGCCATCGCTACTTATCCATGCCCGTCCTGTTCTGGTATCTGAGAGCCTATGAAGCAGTTACTTGATTTTCTCCCGCTGGTGGTGTTTTTCGTTTTTTATAAAATGTACGACATTTTTATCGCCACCGGCGCGCTGGTTGCCGCTACCGCAGTCGCGCTGGCAGTGAGCTGGTTTTTGTATCGTAAAATTGAAAAAATGACGCTGGTCACGTTCGCCATCGTGGTGGTATTCGGCCTGCTGACCATTATTTTCCATAACGATGAGTTCCTGAAATGGAAGGTCACCGTCATCTATACCCTGTTCAGCGTCGCCCTTCTGGTCAGCCAGTTCGTGATGCATAAGCCGCTGATTGAAACCATGCTCGGCAAAGAATTAAAGCTGCCGGATCGCGCGTGGCGGCGGCTGAACGTGGCCTGGGCGCTATTTTTCTTTGCCTGCGGACTGCTCAACATCTACGTTGCTTTCTGGCTGCCGCAGTCAGTTTGGGTTGACTTCAAAGTTTTCGGCCTGACCGGCCTGACGCTGCTATTTACCCTGGTGAGCGGCGTTTATATTTACCGGCTGATGCCGCAGCAAGAACAAGAAAAATAACGCTCCGACGCGCTGAGCGGAAACATTCGATACTGGAAGCAAGCAGATGAGTGAAGAAAAAAAGGTGCCGCAAGGCGAAATGGTGCTGCGCACGTTGGCGATGCCAGCTGATACCAACGCCAACGGGGATATTTTTGGCGGCTGGCTGATGTCTCAGATGGATATGGGCGGCGCCATCCTGGCAAAGGAGATCGCTGGCGGGCGCGTTGTAACGGTTCGCGTCGACGGCATGACCTTCCTGAAGCCGGTCGCGGTTGGCGACGTTGTCTGCTGCCACGCCCGCTGCATCCGTACCGGCTCAAGCTCTATGACGATTAACGTTGAGGTATGGATAAAGAAAGTATCCTCCGAACCCATTGGTCAGCGTTACTGTACGACCGAGGCGGTATTTATCTACGTTGCAGTCGATAGTGAAGGGAAACCGCGCGCGTTGCCGGAAGGCAGAAGTCACTTCTCACTGGATGAAGGCAAAGGTTAAATCATACCCGCGTCAATACGACGCGGGTACAGGGTTTTAATTGAGGTTGATGCCGCCGTCAAAGCGGAAATTAATCGTCATCGTGACATTCTGCCCAGGCTTGCCTGGCTGATAGCGCCATTTGCGCATCGCCTGCTTCACTTCCCGCTCAAACATATTTTGCGGCTTAGCAGAAAGGATACGAATATTTTCCACCCGCCCCTCACTGTTCACATCAAACGCAACCCGCACGCTCCCCTCAATACGCAGTGCATAGGCACGCGGGGGATACATAGGCTTACCGGTGCTTAGCGCCTGGGGACCGGTGGAAACCGACTTAACCGGCGAAGGATTGGCTTTCGGCGCGGTTGAAGGCTTGGTTGGTCGCGGGCTGTTCTGGTTCTCCTCAAAAGGATTCGCCGGACGCGGCTCCTGCGGTTTCGCCGGCGTTTTCTTCGGCTTCACCACTTCTTTTTTCACCGGTTTTGGCTTTGGTTTTGGCTGCGGTTTCGGCTCCGGCTTTGGAACAGGCACCGGCTCGGGCTTCGGCGGCTCAGGCACCGGCTTAGGCGGCTCCGGTTCTGGCTGCGGTTCCGGCTCTGGCGGCGGCGCGGCGGCTGGCTCCGGCTGAGGCTGGATTTCCGGCGCCACCATTGTCACGCTAATGGGCTGAGACGCGTTGGGCTTCTGCCGGACGTGGTGATATGAAGCGTACAGCATCGCTGCCACCACCGCGCCATGCATCAGTAATGAAACCAGCATGGCGATCGGCGAGCGGCTGGGAAATTCAGAAGAGGTCAACGTCGTCATAATTCATACTGTCGTTTAATGAAGCCACGATTTTAAATGCAAATAGCAATCAGTTTCAATAACAACCCGCGATTGTTCCACTTTTTGTGCGCTTAATTTATGTTACGGTTTTCTTGCACTACAAATTGCACTACCTTTAGCAAAAGCTTACCGACGTCAATGCTATTTCTCTGTCAGGAGTTCTGCCTGTGCTTTATGTCATTTTTGCTGAAGATAACGCTGATTCACTCGAAAAACGCACCGCCGTGCGACCTGCTCACCTTGCACGCTTACAGCTTCTGCAGGATGAAGGGCGTTTAATTGTCGCCGGGCCGATGCCCGCAGTTGACAGTAACGATCCGGGCGTTGCCGGCTTCAGCGGCTCAGCCATCATTGCCGAGTTCCATTCACTGGAGCAGGCGAAAGCATGGGCTGATGCCGATCCTTATATCGCCGCAGGCGTATATCGGGAAGTGACCGTGCGGCCTTTTAAGCGGGTGTTCTGACCGGGCGTCGGGATAATAACGGGCTATCACCGCAAGAGAAACGCCGATCAATGACAACAAAATGGGGCCAGCTGGCCCCATTTTCGTCAGCGCGTTGCAGATTAATGCATTGCCGCGGTCAGGCCAAAAGCCACAATCATTGCCAATGCGCAAACTGTAGTCAGTAACGCCATTTTCATATCGGTTGTCATTTTTTTCTCCTTGGAAAACGCTCTATATTACTGCAGCGCCAATTTTCGCATAAACGCGGGTAAAAATCTCGTCTTCTGCCGGGAGGCTTGTTAAAATCCGTTTCCTGGTTGCGCAACAACGATATTGCCATCATTAAGCCAAAACAAATGCGCCCGTCCCTTTCTGGTCGCGACATCACCGATGAAAACTGTTACTTTTGGCGCTTTGATGTCTGTAACTTTTAAGCAAACGATTAACAAGAAGGCTTATCCCGGAAGGATGCAGCCAGGAGTCATCCGTTCATGGCAACAATTAAAGATGTGGCAAAGCAGGCAGGGGTTTCAACAACCACGGTTTCCCACGTCATCAACAAAACGCGTTTCGTCGCTGAAGAGACCCGTGAAGCCGTATGGCAGGCGATTAAAGCCCTGCACTACTCCCCCAGCGCCGTTGCGCGCAGCCTCAAAGTCAACCACACCAGAACCATCGGTTTGCTCGCCACTGCCACCGAAGCGCCCTATTTTGCCGAAATCATTCAGGCCGTTGAGAATCGCTGTTTCGCCCGGGGTTACACCCTGATACTGGGAAATGCACATAATGAATTACAAAAACAGCAGGCTTATCTGGCGATGATGGCGCAAAAGCGCGTCGATGGCCTGCTGGTCATGTGCTCGGAATATCCCGACAGTCTGATCGAGATGCTTGAAGAATACCGCAATATTCCAATGGTGGTGATGGACTGGGGCGAGTCCCGCGGCGATTTTACCGATACCGTCCAGGATAACGCATTTAGCGGCGGCTACATGGTTGGTCGCTATCTGATCGAGCGCGGTCATCGCGATATTGGCGCTATTCCGGGGCAGATGGAACGCAATACCGGCGGCGGACGCCATGCGGGTTTTCTCAAAGCGTTACAGGAAGCCAATATCACGCTGCACGAAGAGTGGGTCGTTCAGGGCGATTTTGAACCGGAGTCCGGCTACCGGGCAATGCAGCAGATTTTGTCGCGTAAGCAGCGCCCCACGGCGGTATTCTGCGGCGGCGATATCATGGCGATGGGCGCTATCTGCGCTGCTGATGAAATGGGCCTGCGCGTCCCGCAGGATATTTCGGTGATCGGCTACGATAATGTGCGCAACGCGCGTTATTTTACGCCGGCATTGACTACCGTACATCAGCCGAAAGAGCGTCTGGGTGAAACCGCACTGGATATGCTGCTTGACCGCATCCTCAATAAGCGCGAAGAGCCGCAGACAATTGAAGTGCATCCACACCTGATTGAGCGGCGTTCGGTGGCCGATGGCCCTTTTCGCGATTACCGTCGTTAAGCAATATCCAGCCGCTATTCCTGCAACCATTCAGCATTTAGCGTATCGGGTTCGCCAAGATACGCCAGTAGCCAGGGCAGCGCCGGTGACCCGTTTGCCTGACGCCAGCTGACGCAGCACGGGCTGTCAGGAAGCGGCGTTTCAAGGCGCAATTCACTCAGCGTCCCACGCTCCAGCCAGGGACGCGCCAGATGCCCTGGCACCATTCCAATGCCCAGACCCGCTTCAAGACAGCTAAACGCCGTATCCCAGTCCGGCACCACGCGTCTTTGCTGGTGATCGAGCGTCCAGGTTGTACGACGCGGCAGCGTGCGTGCAGTATCTTCAATGACCAGCGAAGGCCAGCTGCGGATCCTCTCCTCACTCAATGGCTGGCTGACATCGGCCAGCGGATGGCTTGCGCTGGCCAGGCAGCGCCAGTTCAATCGCCCCATATCGCGAAAGGCAAACTGGCCTCCTACCGGCACCGCCTGCGTTGCGCCAATAGCCACTTCAACTCGCCCGTCAGCTAGCGCATCCCATACGCCGTTAAACACCTCAAGGGTAATATGTAGCTCCATATCCGGAAAATGACGGTAAAAGTCACGCACCAGCTGCCGCGTTCGACCGGGCTTTACGATACGGTCAATGGCAATGGTTAACTCGCCGTGCCACCCTTTCGCTACCTGCTGGCAGCGACGGCGCGTGTCGTGCATTTTTTTGATAACAGAACGCCCCTCTTCGCTAAAAACCTTTCCGGCGGGCGTCAGCACCACATCACGGTGACGTCGTTCAAAAAGCGCCACGCCAAGCCAGCTTTCAAGCTGACGGACGGTATAGCTTACGGCAGACGGCACGCGATGTAATTCCACGGCCGCCGCGCTAAAACTGCCGTTGCGCGCCACGGCATCAACCACTTCAAGCGCATGTTCTGACCACATATTTTGCCTGCAATTTTTTTGATAGCACGGCGCAAATTATAGCGTTTTACAACTGATAGTTCAGCTCAGTAAACTTCCTGCGCCATAAAAAGGAGCTTTTATACGCTATGCAAAATTTGGGTTTTTTAGTTTATCTCGCACTATTAAGCATGCTGGGTTTTCTGGCTACCGATATGTATCTGCCTGCCTTTGGGGCGATAGAACTTGGTTTGCAAACCACAGCGGGAGCGGTAAGCGCTTCATTAACCGTCTTTCTGATCGGTTTTGCTTTGGGCCAGGGTTTCTGGGGCTCGCTTTCGGACCGGCTGGGACGCCGCCCGGTTCTTATCAGCGGCCTGACTATTTTCGCGCTGTCGTGTTTAGCCATTATCTGGGTCAACAGCGCCTGGCAACTGTTGGTTTTACGCTTTTTACAGGCATTTGGCGTCTGTGCCGCCACCGTTAGCTGGCAGGCACTGGTTGTTGATCGCTATAAGGGGCAGCAGGCAAAGCGCATATTTGCCACTATTATGCCGCTGGTCGCCCTCTCCCCGGCGCTGGCGCCGCTGGTCGGCGCCTGGCTGCTGAATCATCTCGAATGGCAGGCGATTTTTATCGTATTAATGTTAATAGCCGTCGGTTTGCTGCTGGTGACGCTGAAGCTCCGAGCGCCCCGGCCACGGAGTAAACAAGAAGAGCCGGTGGGCTACTGGCACCTGCTAAGTTCACCGGTCTACAGCGGCAACGTGCTTATCTATGCGGCCTGCTCTGCCAGCTTTTTTGCCTGGCTGACGGGTTCGCCGTCTATTCTGGCCGGGCTGGGGCTGAAACCGGTCGACATCGGCCTGAGCTACGTTCCACAGACAATCGCGTTTCTGGCCGGCGGATTCGGCGCGCGTGCGCTGCTGAACCATGTACAAGCAAGCCGGCTGCTGCCATGGCTGTTAACTTTTTATGCCGTCAGCGTGATCGCGCTGTTTATCTGCGGTCTGCAGGCGCCTACGCTGGTCTCTCTTCTGGTTCCATTCTGCGGCATGGCCTTGGCGAACGGGGCTATTTACCCTATCGCGGTTTCAGGCGCCCTGCTGCCCTGGCCTCAGGCAACGGGTAAAGCGGCGGCGCTGCAAAATATGCTGCAGCTCGGATTATGTTCCGTTGCCAGTCTGATAGTTTCCTCATTTATCAATGCGGTAACGCTGACCACAACAATTGTCATGCTAATGACAGTTTTACTGTCTATTATTGGATTTGTGCTTCAGCGCACAGGCAGGGAGCGAATCGGTAACCGGCACAGTCGAAACAGTTAAGATAGCACGATATGCTAATTAGTTAGCAAGCTAACAATAAAGCGTTGAACATTGCCGCACGTGAGCATATACTCCTTGCGGTATCAAAATAACAATCTGGTAAGACTTTTACTGACAGGGCTGTCAAAAAGATTACTCAACGTAACGTTCGTTACGTACCCTGCCGGAATTTATGGATCAATCCTCTGTTTACGTCGGATTTCAGGCGCACGGATTTCACGTGATTATTCTTAATTGACCTGAACGATTAACCAATTTTTCAGGTTTCGTCCATAGGGTGATGGAGAGGTTATGAGTTCATCGTGCATAGAAGAAGTGAGCTTACAGGACAACCATTGGTACAGAATAATTCAGGAACTGCTTGAGAAAGCCGATATTGAAATTAACGGCTCTCATCCCTGGGATATTCAAGTTAAAAATCCAGACCTGTTTAAACGCGTTATTCAGGAAGGCTCGCTGGGTTTAGGGGAAGCTTACATGGACGGATGGTGGGATTGTGAACGCCCTGATATGTTTTTCCACCGCGCACTCAAAGTACACTTAGATAAGCAGCTTCCGCATCATTTACGCGATACGCTTCGCGTTGCCAGTACCCGCCTGCTAAATCTCCAGTCCCGGCGACGCGCCTGGATTGTGGGCAAGGAACATTATGATTTGGGCAACGATCTGTTTACGCTGATGCTCGATCGTCATATGCAATACTCCTGCGGCTACTGGAAAGAAGCGCAAACGCTGGAGGAGGCGCAGAATAACAAGCTCGATATGATTTGTAACAAGCTGCAGCTCCAGCCGGGAATGACGCTGCTGGATATCGGCTGCGGCTGGGGTGGTCTGGCGGAATACGCCGCGCGTAACTTCGGCGTCAAAGTCACTGGCGTTACCATTTCTGCCGAACAGCAAAAGCTTGCTCAGCAGCGCTGTGAAGGCCTTGAGGTGACTATTTTGCTGCAAGATTATCGCGACCTTAACGAGCAGTTTGATCGCATCGTTTCCGTCGGGATGTTTGAACATGTCGGCCCAAAGAACTATGCCACCTATTTTAATGTGGTCGCGCGCAACCTCAAGCCCGACGGACTGTTCCTGCTGCATACCATCGGCGCCAACAGAACCGATGACAATGTCGACCCCTGGATCGATAAATACATATTCCCCAATGGCTGCCTGCCGTCGGTGCGCCATATCGCCAACGCATCCGAGCCGCATTTTATTATGGAAGACTGGCACAATTTCGGCGCAGACTACGACACCACGCTAATGTCATGGTACCAGCGCTTTTTGCAAGCCTGGCCGCAGCTGGAACAAAAGTATGGCGCCCGCTTTAAGCGGATGTTTACTTATTATCTTAACTGCTGCGCTGGCGCATTTCGCGCCCGGGATATTCAGCTCTGGCAGGTGGTATTTAGCCGGGGTGCCGAAGGCGGTCTGCGGGTTCCACATTAGTATCAGACAAATAAAAAAGCGGGGTTTCCCGCTTTTTTTATTTTGTTTAAGCAACCGCTAATCGGCTAGTTCTCAGTTGAGATATTAATTTGCTCGCGCTGCGCCAGAACCCGCTCGACGGTATCAACGATCGCCTGGGTATGAGGATCGATTTCAATATTGACGTATTGCCCAAGGCGCTTAGCGCCGAGGGTGGTACGCTCAAGGGTTTCCGGAATCAGGTGAACGCAAAACTTCGTGGCCGTGACATCGCCAACGGTGAGGCTAATGCCATCAATCCCTACAAACCCCTTATGCAAAATATACTTCATCAGGCTGGCATCTTCAGGTTTGAACCAGATTTCACGATTATTTTCTGACTGAACGATGCGACCGACTGCCGCTTTAGTCATGATGTGACCCGACATTAAATGACCGCCGATCTCATCGCTGAATTTTGCAGCCCGCTCAACATTGACCTTATCGCCCGGCTTAAGCTCGCCAAGGTTGGTAATGCGCAACGTCTCTTTAATTAAGTCAAAACTCACGTTGTCATCTTCAATGGCGGTGACCGTCAGGCAGCAACCGTTATGGGCGACGGAGGCGCCGGTTTCCAGGCCGGGCAACAGCGCCTGCGGTAATCTGACAATATGAGTACGAAAGTTGGGTTTTTCATCAATCGCAAGCACCTCGGCGGTGCCCTGAACAATACCCGTAAACATATACTTTAACCTCTGGATTGAATAACCTTCTGCGGTTAGTTTGCCACTCTGCTCTCTGCCCGGCAAATGCAGCGGCACAATACGCGTGATAGAAAAAGCTATTTATTATTTATAAGGTTGGCTAAATCACTGGCTCAATCTACACTATGCCGCCTGAGCCTTGGCTATTCCGTAACCGGATTCAGCCGCGGCCTCTCCCTTCAAGGATATAAAACGTATAAAGGTGTATCCGTGCAGAAGTATTTCGTCGAGGCGCGTCAATTATTAGCATTGGCGATCCCTGTCATATTCGCCCAGGTGGCGCAAACCGCAATGGGCTTTGTCGATACCATTATGGCGGGAGCGGTTAGCGCCACCGATATGGCCGCCGTTGCGGTAGGTACGTCAATCTGGCTACCATCAATTCTGTTCGGTCATGGTCTGATACTGGCGCTAACGCCGGTCGTCGCCCAGCTTAACGGTGCCGGCAGACGTCAGCATATTGCCCACCAGGTGCGCCAGGCGTACTGGATGGCAGGCATGGTTTCCATTGTGGTGATGGTGGTGCTGTTCAATGCCGGCTTCGTTATCCACGCCATGCACAATATTAATGCCGAGCTGGCAGATAAAGCAGTGCGCTATCTGCGTGCGTTGCTCTGGGGCGCGCCCGGCTACCTGTTTTTCCAGGTCGCGCGTAACCAGTGTGAAGGCTTATCAAAAACCAAGCCGGGCATGGTGCTGGGCTTTCTCGGCTTACTGGTTAATATTCCGGTTAACTACGTTTTTATTTATGGTCACTTTGGCATGCCGGCAATGGGCGGCGTGGGCTGCGGTGTCGCCACCGCATCGGTTTACTGGGTTATGTTCATCTTCATGAAAGCGTGGTGTCGTCGCGCGGCGTTCCTGCGCGATATTCATCAGGCGACGCCGGTTGCCGGACCCGACTGGCAGGTTCTTAAGCGGTTATTCTTTTTAGGGCTTCCCGTGGCGCTGGCGCTGTTTTTTGAGGTAACCCTGTTTGCCGTCGTTGCGCTGCTGGTCTCGCCGATGGGAATTGTTGAGGTTGCCGGACACCAGATCGCCCTGAACTTTAGCTCGCTGATGTTTGTTGTCCCCCTCTCGCTGGGCGTAGCAGCCACCATCCGCGTCGGCTATCGTTTGGGTCAGGGATCAACGGAGGAAGCGCATACCGCCGCCTGGGCGGCGCAGATTGTCGGCGTATTGATGGCTTGTTGTACCGCGCTGTTCACCGTTACCTTCCGTGAACATATTGCGCTGCTATACAACGATAGTCCGGCGGTTGTGGCCCTGGCCGCTCAGCTGATGTTTCTGGCTGCTATATATCAGATATCCGACTCTATCCAGGTGATTGGCAGCGGCGTGCTGCGCGGCTATAAAGATACCCGGGCGATATTCTTTATTACCCTGGTCGCGTACTGGTGCCTCGGACTGCCCAGCGGCTGCATACTGGCTCTGACCGACTGGCTGGTACCGGCGATGGGACCGGCTGGCTTCTGGTGCGGCTTTATTATCGGCCTGACCTCATCGGCCATAATGATGCTATGGCGCATTAACCGGCTTCAGCGCCAGCCAGTCGAACGAATTCTGGGACGCGCCGCACGCTGATATGCCAATACACCACAAGAACGCTTAAAATTGCTGCGCTCTGCACAGATGCGCAGCAGTTACACAGAAATTTATCGCTTTCCCCTTGCCAGCCGTTCAGCCTGCCGCTAATATTCGTCCCCGCTGTCAGCCTGCTGATTTTTTTTAAAATCACCCGCAATAAAGCGCGCGTTCTTAGCTCAGTTGGTTAGAGCACCACCTTGACATGGTGGGGGTCGGAGGTTCGAGTCCTCTAGAACGCACCAGTGCGTCCGTAGCTCAGTTGGTTAGAGCACCACCTTGACATGGTGGGGGTCGGTGGTTCGAGTCCACTCGGACGCACCAAAAGCATACACCAGTATGTGACCATCGTTTGCGAGGGCAGCCAACGCCCTGATGGCGTAAAAGAGGCCGAGATTTTTGCGTTCTTAGCTCAGTTGGTTAGAGCACCACCTTGACATGGTGGGGGTCGGAGGTTCGAGTCCTCTAGAACGCACCACTCCCTGTTATCCCCCCTGTAGCATTTACCCTGAACCCTTTGCGCAACAAGAACATTGACCTTTGGCAGCCGCCTTTTGCCGTCCGCTTTTTAATTGGTTTTCCAGCGCTTCGCGATTATAATGGCCGCCTTTGAGCGACTTGAATGGTTTCAGCGTATGGAAGAGCCAGGATTTATGCCCTTTTCTGCTTGCGCAATCGCGCAATGGCCTGCTGTAAACCCTTGTCACAACTTCCGCTGCATATTCAATCGCTATCTCCTATTCTTAAAGCTGTATCGTTGCCTGTTGCCGGGCACCCAATTCCTCTTCCAGCCTGCGGCTGGAGGAAAAAACGCTAATCATTCATCACAACTTACAGAAAACTCGTCATGAAAAAGACCAAGATCGTTTGTACTATCGGCCCAAAAACCGAGTCTGAAGAGATGCTGACTAACCTGCTGGATGCGGGCATGAACGTCATGCGTCTTAATTTTTCCCACGGTGATTATGAAGAACACGGACGTCGTATCGCCAACCTGCGCAACGTGGTCAGTAAAACCGGCCGTCAGGCGGCAATCCTGCTTGATACCAAAGGTCCGGAAATCCGCACTACCAAGCTGGAAGGCGGCAGTGACGTAACGTTACAAGCTGGCCAGACCTTCACGTTTACTACCGATCAAAGCGTCATCGGCAATGCTGAACGCGTTGCGGTGACCTACGCAGGCTTTACCAGCGACTTGAGCGTTGGCAATACCGTGCTGGTTGATGACGGCCTTATCGGCATGGAAGTCATCAAGGTGACAGAGCAAACCGTGGTATGCCGCGTTCTCAACGGCGGCGACCTCGGCGAAAATAAAGGGGTTAACCTGCCTGGCGTTTCAATCCAGCTGCCGGCGCTGGCGGAGAAAGATAAGCGTGACCTGATCTTCGGCTGCGAACAGGGCGTCGATTTTGTGGCGGCATCGTTTATTCGTAAGCGTTCCGACGTACTGGAAATCCGCGAGCATCTTAAAGCCCATGGCGGCGAGCACATTCAAATTATCTCCAAGATCGAGAATCAGGAAGGTCTCAACAACTTCGATGAGATTCTGGAAGCCTCTGATGGCATCATGGTTGCCCGCGGCGACCTCGGCGTAGAGATCCCGGTTGAAGAAGTTATCTTCGCTCAGAAAATGATGATCAAGAAGTGCAACAAAGCACGTAAAGTGGTGATTACCGCCACCCAAATGCTGGACTCCATGATTAAAAACCCGCGCCCTACCCGCGCTGAAGCTGGCGACGTGGCTAATGCCATCCTCGACGGTACCGATGCGGTGATGCTGTCTGGCGAGAGCGCCAAAGGTAAGTATCCGCTGGAAGCGGTAAGCATTATGGCCACCATTTGCGAGCGTACCGATCCGGTAATGAAAAGCCGTATCGAAATTAAAGATCCGCAGCACAGAATGCGCATCACCGAGGCAGTGTGTCGCGGCGCGGTAGAAACCGCCGAAAACCTTGAAGCGCCACTGATCGTGGTGGCAACCGAAGGCGGCAAATCAGCCAAGTCAGTGCGTAAATATTTCCCGCACGCTACCATTCTCGCCCTGACGACGAATGAACTGACTGCACGCCAGCTGCTGCTGACCAAAGGCGTAGAAACCACCCTGGTTAGCGAAATCGCCTCCACGGATGATTTCTACCGTCTGGGCAAAGAAGCGGCGCTGAAAAGCGGCTACGCGCAAAAAGGCGACGTGGTGGTGATGGTTTCTGGTGCGCTGGTGCCAAGTGGAACCACCAATACCGCATCCGTTCACGCGCTTTAATCGAAGTTCAGCCTCTGAAATGCAAAAGCGCCCCCTGGGCGCTTTTTTTTGGTAAAAGCCATAATTAAGATTGCCGAAAAAGCCAATCGGATTTAACTATTCAACTCTGCCACTTATTAAGATTGGTCCGATTAAAGCTACCTGTTTTCTCTATTTTTTTTGCTTAATAGTGGCTCACAGCCGTTTCTTTGAGCGAACGATCAAATTTAAGCGTGTTATCAGCAAAAATTTATTCTCATCGCAAAAAAGTTTGTGTAATACTTGTAACGCTACATGGAGATTAACTCAATCTAGAGGGTATAAATAATGAATCGTACTAAACTGGTACTGGGCGCGGTAATTCTGGGTTCAACTCTGCTGGCTGGTTGCTCAAGCAACGCTAAAATCGACCAGCTGTCTACTGACGTTCAGACTCTGAACGCCAAAGTTGACCAGCTGAGCAACGACGTGAACGCAATGCGTTCTGACGTTCAGGCTGCTAAAGATGACGCAGCTCGCGCTAACCAGCGTCTGGACAACCAGGCTCACTCTTACCGTAAGTAAGAGTTCCTGTAAGAAAAATGGCGCACACTGTGCGCCATTTTTTTTGTCCTGATAAAACCACTCAGGACTGAGGAGCGGTGTCTGCGGCGTTGTTGACCTGCTGCGGCGGCATCACCTGCGGCGCGGGCGTGCCTGCATTAGCTAACACCGGCATGCCAGAACGACGGCTAAGGGCTTCTTTGATTACAGCCTTATCGCTCTCTTTGCTGTTCATAAAGCGTTTTAGCGCCACGGTTAATGGAATGGCCTTGGTTTGCGGATCTTCACCTTCATAGCGCGACAGCGGCTGGTGTACCTCGATATAGCGTTTACCGTCTGGTTCTACCGCATACTTGACCGGCTGATTGATTACCTGAACCCGGGTGCCTTCCGGCACGTTGTTAAACAGCGTCTGAATATCATCGGGTCGCAGACGGATGCAGCCGGAACTCACGCGCATACCGATACCGAAATCCGCATTGGTACCGTGAATCAAATAATGTCCCTTCCCGTATGCCAGCCGCATTGCATACAGCCCCATCGGATTATCCGGCCCGGCAGGGATGACGCCAGGCAGCTTAATGCCCTTCTCCGCATAGCGCTTACGGATGTTTGGCGTGGGCGTCCAGGTGGGATTAGGGATTTTCTGACTGATGCTGGTTACCGTGCTGGGCGTGATGGCGCCCTGCTGACCAATACCGATCGGGTAAACAATGACTTTATCTTCACCTTTGGGATAATAATACAGCCGCAGCTCGGCAATATTCACCACGATACCTTCACGCTTGGTATCGGGTAGCAGCATCTGCTGCGGTATGGTCAGTTCTGAGCCCGCTTTCGGCAGCCAGGGATCGGTGCCTGGATTTGCTTCAAGCATGCCCAGCAACCCCACTTTATAGCGTGCGGCGATATCTTCGAGCGGTCGTTTATTATCCGGCACTACCGTCGTCACATTCTCGCCTATCAGGCGGCTGTCAGCGGGGGGCAATGGATATTCGGTTGCAGCAGCCTGCTGCGCCCAGCCGGTTACGGCCAGAGCAGCAATCGCCAGCAGACGACGCGTGGTAGTCATACAGCACTCCCTGTAAATGGCAGAAGTAACAGAAAGACTGTCAGCGAAGCGCTGACAGCTTGCGCTAGTTTAGCTTAGAAAGGCTTTCTGCCTTGTGACGAATTGCCCGGATCATCGCCTCGAGACCCTGGGTACGTGACGGCGTCAGATGCTGCGTCAGCGCCAGTTGCTCAAACCAGGGACGCACATCAAAGGCAACGATCTGGGCGGGGGTCAGCTGCTGATATAAAATAAATACGACGGCAATCAATCCCTTAACTATTGCCGCATCGCTATCCCCCTGCAGAACAACTTTCCCATTCTGATCCTGGACAAGGTGCAACCAGACCTGACTCTGGCAGCCGGATATCGCATTTTCAGGCTGATGCAAAGAATCAGATAATTCTGGCAATGCGGCGCCTAATTCAATGATGTAAAGATACTTCTCTTCCCAGTTTGCGCAGCGATTAAAGTTGCGCACTAATTTATCTTTATCTGGCAACGTTGCCATTTACTCCTCCTGCCTGCCCGGTATTACCCACCGAGCAGACGGTGTATACGTATCAGGCCGCCCGCCAGTCGGTCGGCTTCTTCCTCGGTATTATACATGGTAAAACTGGCCCGGCACATGGCGGGAACGCCAAAGCGGCTCATCAGCGGCATGGCGCAATGATGGCCGGTGCGAATGGCGATGCCGTACTGGTCAAGGAAGCTACCGACATCGTAGGCGTGATGTTTACCCAGATTGAATGAAATCACGCCGGCGCGATCGTGCGGGCCGTAGGTTATCAAATCAGGCACCGATGCCAGCTTGTCCTGCGCATAGCGCATCAGCTGCTGTTCATAGGCATGGATGTTGTCGATACCCAGCTCGCTGACATAGCTAAGCGCGGCGCCGAGACCAATAATGCCGCCGGTATGCGGCGAGCCGGCCTCAAAGCGCCAGGGCGCCGAATTCCAGGTGGTGCCGCTGGTCAGGCTGACGCTTTTTATCATCGACCCGCCGCCTTCCCAGGGAGGCATGTCATCCAGTAATGCTTTACGGCCGTACAGCACGCCGATGCCAGTCGGGCCGTAAATTTTATGGCCGGAGAACAGGTAAAAATCGCAGCCCAGATCCTGGACGTCTACCGCCTGGTGCATGACCGCCTGAGCACCATCAACTAAGGTAGTCACCCCGGCGGCACGCGCCTTCGCAATCAGTTCTTTTAGCGGATTCACCGTACCGAGCACGTTAGAGACCTGAGTTAACGCCAGCAGGCGGGTGCGGGCGTCAATCAGCGTATCGAGCTTAGCAACATCTAACCGACCTTCGTCGGTAATAGGTATAAAGCGCAGCTCAGCCCCCGTGCGCTGCGCCAACAGCTGCCAGGGCACGATATTCGCATGATGTTCCATCTCGGTAATAATCAGATTGTCACCGGCTTTAATCTGGCTTTGCCCCCAGCTATTGGCAACCAGGTTAATCCCTTCGGTGGTGCCGCGCACAAAGACGATTTCTTCCGGCGATGCGGCATGAATAAAGCGCGCAACCTGATGACGGACCTCTTCCATTTCCGTGGTTGCCTCAGCGCTCAGGGTATGAATACCGCGATGCACCGCCGCATAGCCATGCCGATAGAAATGGCTTTCCGCCTCGATAACGCTCAGCGGCTTTTGCGCGCTGGCCGCGCTATCGAGATAAGCAAGCTGGCGACCATTTACTTCGCGCGCCAGCACCGGAAAATCCGCCCTGACGCGGCGGACATCAAAACTCATTCAAGACCTCCCGGAAAGCGCAGCGCAATGCGCTCTAACACCGTTTCTTTCAGGGTACTGTCGCTGATGGCTTCCGTCAGTTCAGCAGCGAAGGCGTAAATAATCATGCGCTGCGCTGCCTGCTCGTCAATACCGCGCGAGCGCAGATAAAACATCTGCTCATCGTCAATGCGGCCAATCGTTGCGCCGTGGCTGCACTTCACGTCATCAGCATAGATTTCCAGCTGCGGTTTGGTATCAACCTCTGCCAGACGGCCCAGCAATAAATTATTGTTGGTCATCTGACCGTCAGTTTTCAACGCATGCTGTGCAACGGTAATTTTCCCGTTGAACACCGCTTTGGCGCGATCGCGCACGATGGTTTTATGCAGCTGGCGGCTAAGACAGTAGCCCTTATTGTGCTCCAGATAGCTGCGGGTATCGCACACTTCTTTATCTACCGGCAACACCAGACTGTTGAGCAGCAGTTCGCTGTTCTCCCCGTTCAGCTGCACGCTGGTATTATGGCGCGACAGGCCTGCGCCGAGTAAGAAGCTATGACTGGCGACCCACGCATCGCGGCCGATACGAATATCGTTGTGGGCAAAGTGATAGCTGGCGGCGGTTTCAAAACCCAGCTTGTAGTGGTGGAGCCTGGCGTTATCGCCGACGCGAAACGTTGAGCGCGCTCCGCTAAAATGGCCGCTATCATTCAGGCTGACGTAATGTTCGATCAGCGTAGCTTCGGCGCCCGCTTCCAGCTCCAGATGATGCCGGTAGTGAACGGTGTTCATCGCACCGCTGCGGCCGCTGCTGATGTTCAGCAGATATAGCGGTCGCGCCGCGCTTTTACCGCGCGCCAGCCGCAGCGTGGTAACTTCCTCAGCCAGACTTTCCGTCAGGTGCAGGAACACTTCAGGCTGTATTGGCGCGTCAAGCTCACGCCGCTGGGCCGCCTGCTGAATTTCAACCTGGAATAAATCGTAATCTTTGTCGCTCAACTCAGCATCGAAGCGACCGTCAACGAAGACCAGTCGCACGGCGTCGATGTCCAACGCCAGCGGCGCCAGATCGAGCGCATTGAGGCGCGTATGGGACTCAGGCAGCGCAAAACGTTCGCCAAGCAGCCCATCCAGCGGCGTATAGCGCCAGTTTTCGTGTTTGCGCGTCGGCAAACCGAGGCGTAAAACCTGCTGCCAGTGCTGCTGCGCCTGCATTGAACGCTGGTCGCCACGGCTTTCAAATAAATGATGCCATTGCTGCAGCGCGTTATCGTTATTCTTCGTCTGTAAGCCAGCCATAGCCCTGCTCCTCCAGCTGTTTCACCAGCGAAAAATCGCCAGATTTAACGATTTTCCCCTGATAGAGCACATGCACAAAATCCGGCTTAATGTAGTCGAGAATGCGCTGATAGTGGGTAACGATGATAAAGGCGCGCTTGCCGTCGCGCAGCGAGTTAACGCCATTGGCCACGATTTTTAACGCGTCAATATCCAGACCGGAATCGGTCTCATCAAGAATGCACAGATCGGGCTCCAGCGCCGCCATTTGCAGAATGTCGTTACGCTTCTTTTCACCACCGGAAAAGCCAACGTTCACCGAACGCGTCAGCAAATCCTCCGGCATCTTTAACAGTTGAATTTTATCTTCGATAAAATCCTGGAAATCAAAACGGTCAAGTACCGGCTGTTCACGGTATTTTCTGACGGCATTCACCGCTGTTTGCAGGAAAAACTGATTGCTGACGCCCGGGATTTCCACCGGATACTGAAATGCCATAAAGATACCTTCGCCGGCGCGATCTTCCGGGTCCAGTTCCAGCAAATCTTTGCCTTTGAAGCTGACGCTGCCGCCGGCAACCTCATACTCTTCACGTCCGGCGAGAGTGGCGGATAAGGTACTTTTTCCGGAACCATTTGGCCCCATGATGGCGTGTACTTCACCGGCTTTTACTTCCAGATCGAGCCCGCGCAAAATAGCTTTATCTTCAATATTTACCTGTAAATCTTTAATACTTAACATAGTTTTTCCTTGGCGATGCCTTCCGGCACCGGTGAAAATTCGCAGGCGCTTTAACCAACGCTGTGTTCCAGACTGATTGCCAGCAATTTTTGCGCTTCAACGGCGAATTCGAGCGGCAGTTCAGAAAATACGTCTTTACAAAAACCATTTACAATCATTGAGATGGCATCATCTTCGCTGATGCCGCGCTGCAGGCAATAAAACAGCTGATCTTCGCCAATACGCGAGGTGGTTGCTTCATGCTCCAGCTGAGCGCTATTGTTGCGCGCCTCTACGTAAGGGAAGGTGTGCGCGCCGCAATCTGGCCCGATGAGCATCGAGTCGCACTGCGTAAAGTTACGCGCGTTGGTTGCTGTCGGCATAATCTTCACCAGCCCGCGATAGGTGTTCTGACTTTTACCGGCGGAGATCCCCTTAGAAATAATGGTCGATTTGGTATTTTTACCAATATGGATCATCTTGGTTCCGGTGTCCGCCTGCTGGCGTCCGCTGGTCAATGCAACGGAAAAGAACTCACCGACCGAGTTATCGCCGCGCAGGATGCAGCTGGGGTATTTCCAGGTGATGGCCGAGCCGGTTTCCGACTGCGTCCAGGACATCTTGCTGTTTTCCCCTTCACAGAGCGCGCGCTTGGTAACAAAGTTCAGGATCCCGCCCTCGCCTTCGCCGCCAGGGAACCAATTCTGCACCGTGGAATACTTCACTTCGGCGTTTTTGTGGATGATAACTTCCACCACCGCAGCGTGCAGCTGATAGGTATCACGCACCGGCGCCGAGCACCCTTCAATATAGCTGACGTAGCTATCTTCGTCGGCAATCAGGATGGTGCGTTCGAACTGGCCGGTTTTAGCGGCATTAATACGGAAATAGGTGGATAGCTCCATCGGGCAGCGCACGCCTTTCGGGATATAAACAAAGGTCCCGTCCGACGCCACCGCCGAATTAAGCGCAGCAAAGAAATTGTCGTTATGAGGCACCACGGTGCCGAGATACTGTTTTACCAGCTCCGGATGCTCCTGAATCGCCTCGCCGAACGAGCAAAAAATAATGCCCTGTTCCGCCAGCTTATGACGATAGGTGGTGGCAACGGATACCGAATCAAAAATGGCGTCGACCGCCACTTCCCGACCTTCACGCACCGGAACGCCGAGCTGATCAAAGGCTTTTTCGACTTCCTGAGTGAGGAAGTTACTGGCAGGCTGAGCGCCGGAAGTCTGGGTGGCCCCCGGTTCAGAAGCGCAGCTGTCATTACAGACGCCGCACGACGGCGCTGAATAATAGCTGTAGTCCTGATAGTTCAGAGATTCGTAATGGGCTTTCAGCCAGTGCGGCTCTTCCATTTGCAGCCAGGCTTTATAGGCCTTAAGGCGAAACTCCAGCATCCATTCTGGCTCGTTGCGCTTGGCGGAAATGGCACGCACGACATCTTCGCTAATACCATGTTCCAGCTCATCAGTTTGCAGTTGAGTAAAGAAGCCCTCTTTATACTTTTGCGGACCGCCTTCCCAGATATGTACCTCTTCAGATGCTGAGGTATCGCTGTTACGAGACATAAGAATCACTCAATGCCAAAGCTTTCACCACACCCACAGGCGTGCTGCGCTTTAGGATTATTAAATTTAAACACCTGGTTCAGCCCTTCGCGGACATAATCCACTTCGGTACCGTCAATAAAAGGCATGGCCTGCAGCGGCACATACAAATAAGCCCCCTGGTGAGAAAAAACCAGGTCGTCACTGGCGGGCTCTTTAACCAAATCCATGGTGTAACCAAATCCGGCGCAGCCGGACTGCTTAACGCCTAGCTTCAGCCCCTTCACTTCCGGGTCGCTAGCGGTCAGAGTCAGGATTTGCCTTGCAGCTCCGTCGGTGATGGTTAGTCCTTTCCAGACGAAATCTTCCGGTGAAAATGATGCGGGATTTACAGATTGCATAAATTACCTCACTATGCGGTAGCCCTGCGCTTTTACCTCTATGGTAGTGATAACAATAACCACTTCAACCTCTTGTTTTGCAGGGATAATATGAAATGGCCCTTTTTCCGCAGTTATTGACTAAGTTTAGACCCTTTCTGCCCCCTTGCGCCGGCGAGAAATTTTAATATTTGTCGCAACTATCCAGCTGTTTCTTAAAGACATTTTTTAAGGCCTGCCGACAAGACGCGGCCTGGCGCCGGCGGAAACATTATTTTCGTCCGGAAAGATTGGTTTTACCGATTTTTGCAACAGACAGCATATTTGGTTAAATGCGGCGACCATATTGATAATTTGCCACGGGTGTATATGATAATAATTATCATTACCGTGGAGGGTAGCTGTTAACGATGTCGCAATCTATTAACGCCTGGCTTCAGCACCAAATTGACCAATATAAATTTCGTGTGCGCGATCTTACCGTAGATTTCTATATGGCTCAGGCCAAGCTTAATCGTACGGAATGTAATCTTGATCAGCTGCGCAGTTTTAATGATACCTGCATGAACATGGCCGAGCTATGCCAAATGAATGGCGACGACCAGAGCTATCTTCATGCGCTTAGCCGTTTGCACCAGCGCCTGCTGACCGAGGTGAGCAACGACCGCCGCGATAAGCTGTTTCGCATGCAGGCCTGGCAGCTGGCGCGTCATTCTTTGACGCGCTTATGCCACCAGCTGGCGGTTAACGGCGAGTGGCAAAAGGCCAGCGCCTTGCAAACGGAGTTTGTGAAATACGCCTGGTGAACACTGCCATCGCTTACGTTTCTGCTGCATCATGCTGTCGCGAGACGGCCCGCTCCGGCATCAGTTCCAGCAGCGCTTGCAGCGGATGGCGCACCCCGCTGCCCTCAAAGCGTTTTACCTGACTACGGCAGGAATAACCGGTTGCCAGACAGCGTTGTCGCGGCAGTTTCTCCAGCGCCGGATGCCATGACTGCTCGAAAATAGCCAGCGAATTTTCATGGTTAGCAACTTCATGACCGTAGGTTCCCGCCATGCCGCAGCAGCCGGTGCTAATATTCTTCAGCGTGGCGCCAAAGCGGGCAAAGATGCCTTGCCACTGCTGCGGCGCAGACGGTAGCGCCGTCACCTCGGTACAATGACCGAACAAATACCAGGCTTCGCCGCCAGCAGGCGGCGCCTCGCGCCCGGCCAGCGCCTGATGGAGCCATTCGTGTACCAGCAAAACGTGAAAGTCGCCGCGCTTATCTCCCAGCAGCTGACGATATTCGTCGCGATAGCATAGCACCAGTGCCGCATCAACCCCGACCATCGGCATCCCCAGCCGGGCGACGCGATTGAGAAAATCAGCGGTTTTTTTCGCGGTGCGGGCAAAGCGTTGCAGAAAGCCTTTCACATGCTGAGCCTTACCGTTGGGCGAGAACGGCAACACCACCGGCTGATAGCCCAGTCGGGAAATCAGTTGGACAAAATCCGCCACCAGCTGCGCCTCATAGTAGCTGGTGAAGGCGTCCTGAACCACCAGCACGGTATTCGCGCGCGCCTCGCTATTCAATCCTTCCAGCTGTTCAAGGGTCATGGTGACATTACGCTGGCCAACCAGCTGCTGTTTTAGCGTTGGCGAGGAGAGCAGCGGCAGGTCAACCATGCCAATATGCTGACGGCTCAGCTCACGCATCCACGGCTGGCGCAGAAAGAAGTTAAAGGTTTTCGGCGCTTTTGCCATTAGCGGCGCGTAACTTTCAACGCTGGCCACCAGATAGTCGCTGGCCGGACGCAGGTAGCGCGTGTGGTAAAGCTGCAAAAAGCGCGATCGAAAGTCAGGAACATCAATCTTAATCGGACATTGCGTGGAGCAGGCTTTGCAGGCAAGGCAGCCAGACATCGCCTCTTTGACTTCATGGGAAAAGTCATATTCCCCGCGGCGGGCATGCCAGCTGTTACGGGTGCGCTGAATCAGCGCGCGCAGGCTGATACGGTTTTCCGACAGCTGCTTTTCCAGCGTAAGGGGATCGACGCCCTGCTCCGCCAGCAGCCGCAGCCATTCTCGCGTCAGCGTAGCGCGACCTTTTGGCGAGTGGATACGGTTACGGGTAATTTTCATTGACGGACACATCGGGCTGTTGACGTCAAAATTAAAACACAGGCCGTTGCCATTACATTCCAGCGCGCCGCGAAACGAATGACGTATGGTAATCGGGATCTGGCGGTCGAAGCTGCCACGGGTCGGAGAGTCAACAGTTTTCATTGGCGCATCAACGCCGTAAGGCGGGCAAATTTTACCCGGATTGAGGCGGTTTTGCGGGTCAAAGGCGGCTTTGATGCGGCGTAACTCATCATACAACTCCGCACCAAAGAACGCGGGGCTGTACTCGGCGCGAAAGCCCTTACCGTGCTCACCCCACAGCAATCCGCCGTAGCGGGCCGTCAACGCAACGACCTCGTCAGACAGCGTCTTCATCAGCTTTTCCTGCTGCGGATCGCACATGTCCAGCGCCGGGCGAACGTGCAGTACGCCGGCATCAACGTGGCCAAACATGCCGTAGCTCAGATTGTGACTATCCAGCAGCGCGCGGAACTCGGTAATATAATCCGCCAGGCGCTCAGGCGGAACGCAGGTGTCCTCGACAAACGGGATCGGCTTGGCGCGGCCTTTGGCATTTCCTAATAAGCCCACCGCCTTTTTACGCATGGCATAAATACGCTCAATTCCCTGTAAATCGCCGCAAACTTGATAACCAATGATACCGCCTTGCTGTGCGGCCATCAGCCCATCCAGATTCTGACACAGCGAATCAAGCTGCTTTTCGATGGCCTCGCTATCGTCACCGGCAAACTCAACGATATTTAATCCCTGCATGGTTTTATCAGCGACGTCGGTTATCAGATCGTTTACCGAATGCCAGACGATATCTTCACGTGCCAGATTCAGCACCTTCGAGTCGACCGTCTCTACCGAAAGCGCGTTGGCTTCCACCATCAGCGGCGCGTTACGCAGCGCAGAGTCAAATGAATCATATTTAATGTTCACCAGTCTGCGCACTTTTGGCAGCGGCGTAATATTCAGCCGCGCTTCGGTAATCAGCGCCAGGGTGCCTTCTGCGCCGCACAGGATGCGCGTCAGGTCCACCTGCTGTAAATCATCACTGATGACATGGCGCAGATCGTAACCGGTAAGAAAACGGTTGAGTTTGGGAAATTTTTCGACTATCAGCTGGCGCTGCTCGCGACAGCGTTCCAGCACGGTTTTATAGATGCGTCCTTCCGGGGTATTTTCAGCGGCGAGGGTTTCCGCCAGCGCCACCGGCATCGCGCGCGTATCAATGATTTCACCGCCCAGCAGCACCGCGCGCAGACCCAGCACGTGATCGGAGGTTTTACCATAAACCAGCGAGCCCTGGCCCGACGCGTCGGTATTAATCATACCGCCGAGCGTCGCGCGGTTGCTGGTAGACAGTTCGGGAGAGAAGAAGTAGCCATGGGGCCTGAGCCAGGCGTTGAGCTGATCTTTTACTACCCCGGCTTCCACTCTCACCCAGCCTTCCTGCGGGTTTACCTCCAGGATGCGATTCATGTAGCGCGACATGTCAATCACCATCCCCTGATTAAGCGATTGCCCGTTAGTACCGGTACCGCCGCCGCGCGGGGTAAAAACCAATTGACTAAAGCGATCTTCACCGGCGATACGGGCAATTAGCGCCACATCCGCCGTCGAGCGAGGGTAAAGGACCGCATCCGGCAGCAGCTGATAAATGCTGTTATCGGTCGACATCGCCAGACGATCGGCATAGCTGGTTGCGCTGTCGCCGGTAAAACCTTGCTGTTTCAGGGTGTCTAAAAATGTCAGCACCAGTTGAATCAGGCCTGGTGCCTGGGAAATCTGTGGGATCATTATCAGGTGACCAACTCGGTTAGATGAAATCCAGGGCTTTATCTGCGGCACTCGCTATGCCGGAGTGTTGTTTTTATCATATTTTTCCGCTTACTGTCGTCTAATCTGCGACTTATCATGATGCCAACAAGTTTGTTTCTGTAAAAAATCGCAGAAATACATCATGCTTAAAGACGTTGCCTGCACCGTTCTGTGCTGAAAGTCGGGCGATTTATCTTAATCATTTATTAAAGGAAGCGTCGCTGTATGAACTTGTCGCAAAAGGAATGGGATTTAACGCAAATCATATTCTTACTGATGTTCATTACTCTATTGATTCTCGCCTGCTTTTGGGTGATCCAGCCTTTTATATTGGGTTTTGCATGGGCAAGTATGGTGGTAATCGCCACCTGGCCGCTGATGCTGCGCATCCAGCACTGGCTTTGGGGACGTCGCAGTCTGGCCGTGATTGTCATGACGCTGTTACTGTTGCTGCTATTTATTATTCCCGTTGCGCTGCTGGTCAGCGGCTTGATCGATAACAGCGCGCCGGTGGTCGCCTGGGTCACCTCAGGACATCTCCAGCTGCCTGAGCTGGAATGGCTTAAAAGCATTCCGCTGGCCGGCGACAAACTTTATTCTGGCTATCATAGCCTGGTGGCCGGCGGCGGCGGCGCGCTGATGGCAAAAGTTCAACCCTACATTGGCCGCACGACCGGCTTCTTTATGGCGCAGGCGGGCCATTTTGGCCGCTTTATGATGCATCTTGGCGTCATGCTGCTGTTCAGCATTTTGCTTTACTGGCGCGGTGAACAGGTCGGCCAGGGTATCCGCCACTTTGCCTTTCGTCTGGCATCACGGCGCGGCGATGCCGCCGTATTACTGGCAGCACAGGCAATACGCGCGGTGGCGCTCGGCGTAGTAGTTACCGCCCTTGTTCAGGGGGTGCTTGGCGGCATCGGGCTGGCGATATCCGGTATCCCCTATGCCACGCTGCTAACGGTTCTGATGATCCTTTGCTGCCTGGTGCAGCTGGGACCGCTGCTGGTGTTAATCCCGGCCATTATCTGGCTGTACTGGAGCGGCGATACCACCTGGGGAACCGTTTTACTGGTATGGAGCTGCGTGGTAGGAACCCTCGACAACGTGCTGCGCCCGATGTTGATTCGCATGGGCGCTGACCTGCCGATGATACTCATTCTTTCCGGCGTCATCGGCGGGCTGATCGCTTTTGGCATGATTGGCTTGTTTATTGGCCCGGTAGTTCTGGCGGTTTCTTATCGGCTGGTGTCGGTCTGGATGCATGAATCCCCTGCGCCTGAGGACGATCCAGATGAGGTTGTCGAAGAGCTCAGTGATGAGCAGGAACAGCTGGACGCCGACCATTAATTATCAATGCTGCAGTTAATTCCCTGGCGCCCTGCCTGTAGCCGCGGTATTCAGTGCCGCGGCGGGCGCCAGTGTGGAAATTTCAGCGCAGCGCCATTGTTTAGAGTTACTGATTGAAATCCATCTTCTCCAATTAATTTCCCTAAAAAACATTTGCTCTTAGTGATGCTTTTATCCGCTTTTATATTAATAACGCCGTCTGCTTTGTGACGAAAGTTTACCGGTACTAAACTATTAAGATGATTCTTAGAGACGCATTAGACCACACTGAATAGTATGGTTGATATGTTGAGATCAACCCTATGATTTTTCAACAACCTTTTCCCCTGAGTAAAGTGAAGAATTGCTGTGTGTAGTCTTTGCCCATCCCATGCGATGGGCTTTTTTTTGTCTAAAATCCGCCCCCCATTTTCTGCTCAAAGCGACCAGGATAATTCTTTCCAGGCTTAATTAACCTTCGCTTCGCTTGCCAGTTAATCTTCCCAATCGGGCGCCAGCCTCTGGCCTGTAGCGGTCCTGAGTCGCTATGAGCGAAAAATAAAACGTCCCGCGGCGTATAAACGGCGCGGGACGCAGATTGCTGATGCAAAACCGGCGGCGCGGAATCAACGACGCCGGTTCAGGTTCGTTACTTCAGCTGCGATAATGACAGCCAGGTCTGCACCACGGTATCCGGGTTCAGCGAAAGACTATCGATGCCCTCTTCCATCAACCAGGCGGCGAAGTCTTCATGATCTGACGGACCCTGACCACATATGCCGACGTATTTACCCTGTTTCTTCGCCGCTTTAATCGCCATCGACAGCAGCGCTTTCACCGCGTCGTTGCGTTCGTCAAACAGTTCGGAAACCACGCCGGAATCCCTGTCCAGTCCCAGCGCCAGCTGGGTCATATCGTTAGAACCGATAGAAAAGCCATCGAAGTATTCGAGGAACTGTTCTGCCAGCAGCGCATTGGACGGAATTTCACACATCATGATCAGCTTAAGGCCGTTCTCGCCGCGCTTCAGTCCCTGACGCGCCAGCTCTTCAACAACGGCTTTCGCCTGCGCCACCGTACGCACAAACGGGATCATAATCTCAACGTTGGTCAGTCCCATTTCATCGCGCACGCGCCTTACCGCCGCACACTCCAGCGCAAAGGCCGCGCGGAAGCTTTCTGACACGTAGCGGCCAGCGCCACGAAAGCCCAGCATCGGGTTTTCTTCTTCCGGCTCGTAGCGATCGCCGCCAACCAGATTGGCATATTCATTAGATTTAAAGTCGCTAAGACGCACAATCACCCGCTTAGGTGCAAAGGCAGCGCCCAACGTCGCGATACCTTCAGTCAGGCGAGCAACATAAAATTCAACCGGATCGTCAAAGCCTTTCATCATGTCACGGATCTGGCGCTGTAGCTCCGGCGTTTGCTGGTCGAATTCCAGCAGCGCACGGGGATGAACGCCAATCATGCGGTTGATGATAAACTCCAGGCGCGCCAGACCAACCCCCTCGTTCGGCAGGCAGGCAAAATCAAATGCGCGATCGGGATTGCCGACGTTCATCATGATTTTCAGCGGCAGCGGCGGCATTTCGTCAACCTGCGAACTGGTTACTTCAAAATCGAGCAGATCGTTATAAACATAGCCGGTGTCACCCTCCGCACAGGAAACGGTGACCTTGTGACCATCTTTAATTTTATCGGTGGCATCACCGCAGCCGACCACGGCAGGAATGCCCAGCTCACGGGCAATAATTGCCGCATGACAGGTACGTCCGCCACGGTTAGTCACAATCGCCGAGGCCTTTTTCATGATCGGCTCCCAGTCAGGGTCGGTCATATCGGTAACCAGCACGTCGCCTTTCTGAATACGGTTCATTTCGCTGATGTCGTGGATCACTTTCACTTCACCCGCGCCGATGCGATGCCCGATAGCGCGTCCCTCAATCACCACCTTGCCTTTTCCTTGCAGGGTATAGCGTTCCATCACCTGGCCATTGGAGCGTACGGTTTCCGGCCGCGCCTGCACGATAAACAGCTTGCCGGTGTGACCATCTTTTGCCCATTCAATATCCATGGGACGTTTGTAGTGCTGCTCTATCTGCACTGCCTGACGCGCCAGCGCTTCCACCTCATCATTGCTCAGGCAAAAGCGGTCACGCTCGGCTTCCGCCACATCTTCCACTTTGACCTGCTCGCCGTGTTCGCGCGAGTCGGCATATACCATGCGCACTTTCTTCGAACCCATGTTACGCCGCACGATCGACGGACGGCCAGCAGCCAGCGTCGGTTTATGTACGTAGTATTCGTCAGGGTTAACCGCGCCCTGCACCACCATTTCACCCAGCCCAAGGGCAGCGGTAATAAACACCACCTGGTCGAATCCGGATTCGGTATCAATGGTAAACATCACCCCGGCCGCCGCCAGGTCAGAGCGCACCATGCGCTGTACGCCGGCAGAAAGCGCGACGCCGCGATGATCGTAGCCCTGATGCACGCGATAGGAAATCGCACGGTCATTAAATAGCGAGGCGTAGACGTGTTTGACGGCGATCATCACCGCATCAATGCCCTGCACGTTAAGAAATGTTTCTTGCTGCCCGGCAAAGGAGGCGTCAGGCATATCCTCAGCCGTTGCCGATGAGCGAACGGCAAATGAAGCCTCTGCGTCATCAGAAGAAAGGGTTTCATAAGCTTCGCGGATCGCCGTTTCCAGTGCCGGCTGGAATGGCGTTTCGACGATCCACTGGCGGATCTGCTTACCCGCTTTGGCCAATTCATCCACATCGTCCACATCGGTTTTATCCAGCAAATCATAGATACGCTGATTAACGCCGCTTTGATCGAGAAACTGATTAAAAGCATCTGAGGTGGTTGCAAAACCATTGGGTACAGAGACGCCCAGAGACGACAAATTAGTAATCATTTCACCCAGAGAGGCATTTTTGCCTCCCACCCGATCAACATCATTCATGCCCAATTGGTTGTACCAGAGCACAAGCGGCATATCACTTTTCGTGGACATTGAAACTATCCTTTTATCATTCAGTCAGGAATGGGATCCAAAAATTGGCGTTACATGTTCCATTCTGAGCCTGGCATAATTGGTTGGATTAAATAAAGTGGTGAATCGTTAAAGCGATGCAAAAATGGGTTTTTTAAGAAAACTCCGCGCGGAATGCAAAGTTGCGCAACAAGAAGAAACTAAGAACTACATGAATTAATTAAGATTCTTCGCATGGCGACGTTCTGCTTAAGGCATCAGTTGCGCAACGAAATTTAATGAATAAAAGGAATGATTTAGCGAAGAAGCGCAATAAAAGGGAATGGAAAATAGAAACGTCATTTCTTTTTACTTAATAATTTAGCCAATAAATCAAATCTGAAATTAAAAGTTCATCGCTTATGATAACGGTTATGAAATTTTAAAATTTTGTTTCGCTCACAAATTCGTTTTTGCGTTACGCTTTGCAAATACCTATCTGGCTTTCAGGAGAACCCATGGACACCAGCAATGAACGCAGCGTGTTTTACATTTCCGACGGCACCGCGATTACCGCCGAAGTGTTAGGCCACGCTGTGCTGTCGCAGTTTCCGGTCGGCACCAATAGCGTTACGCTGCCGTTTGTGGAGAACGTACAGCGCGCTCAGGCGGTTAAAGCGCAAATTAATGCGCTGTATCAGCAGAGCGGCGTGCGCCCGCTGGTGTTTATTTCGATCGTTACCCAGGAAATACGCGACAT
Organism: Izhakiella australiensis; assembly: GCF_002006995.1. Classification (GTDB taxonomy): domain Bacteria; phylum Pseudomonadota; class Gammaproteobacteria; order Enterobacterales; family Enterobacteriaceae; genus Izhakiella; species Izhakiella australiensis. The sequence goes on from NZ_MRUL01000002.1 coordinate 268,430, forward strand.
TATTTTGCAAAGCGAAGGCTTCTGTCAGGATATCGTGCAATCGCTTGTGGCGCCGTTGCAGCAGGAACTCGGCATTGCGCCGGCGCCGGTTGCAAACCGCACCCACGGCCTGACCGCTAACAACCTGGGCAAATACGATGCGCGCATCGCGGCAATTGATTATACCCTGGCCCACGATGACGGCATTTCGCTGCGCGGGCTTGAAGATGCGCAAATCATCCTGCTGGGCGTGTCACGCTGCGGGAAAACGCCGACCAGCCTCTATCTCGCCATGCAGTTTGGTATACGCGCTGCCAACTATCCGTTTATTGCCGATGATATGGACAATCTGAAGCTGCCCGCCGCGCTTAAAGCCTTTCAGCATAAGCTTTTTGGTCTGACGATCGATCCTGAACGCCTGGCGGCGATCCGCCAGGAGCGCGCGGAAAACACCCGCTACGCCTCTATGCGCCAGTGCCGGCTGGAGGTCGGTGAAGTCGAAGCCCTGTTCCGTACTCACCAGATTCGTTACCTCAACAGCACTAACTACTCGGTTGAAGAGATAGCCACCCGCATCCTCGATATTGTCGGCCTCAATCGCCGCATGTTCTAGCGCCGCAGCCCGCAGGCCGTAAATTTGTTTATCACCTGTGGGCATCGCAACGCCGCCGGGCGCAAAAGTGTTGCCGTACGGTTGAAATTGCCAGCCATTGGTTTATTGTGATCGTCATCACTTCCCGGCGCTGATGCCGTTGCGAAGCACTAAATTTCAGAGAACCCCATGAACAAAACCGATGAATTGCGCACAGCGCGCATCGACAGCCTGATTACGCCGGGCGAACTGGCGCGCAGGCTGCCCGTTAGCGCGCAAATCGCCGAAAATGTGACATTGTCACGCAAGCGTGCCAGCGATATCCTCTGCGGGCGCGACCGCCGCTTACTGGTGATTGTGGGCCCCTGCTCACTACACGATCCTGACGCCGCCCTGGACTATGCACAACGTTTGCAAACGCTGCGTACCCAGCTCGGCGACCGCCTTGAAATCGTGATGCGCGCCTACTTCGAAAAGCCGCGTACCGTGGTCGGCTGGAAAGGGCTTATTTCCGATCCGCACCTTGATGGCAGCTATCAGGTTAATGAAGGTTTGGCGATCGCCCGCAAGCTGTTGCTGGATATCAATGCGCTGGGCATGCCGACCGCTACCGAGTTTCTTGATATGGTGATAGGGCAATTTATTGCCGACTTGATTAGCTGGGGCGCGATTGGCGCGCGCACCACTGAAAGCCAGATACATCGCGAAATGGCGTCGGCGCTCTCCTGCCCGGTTGGCTTTAAAAACGGTACCGATGGCAATACCCGGATCGCCGTCGATGCGATTCGCGCGGCGCGCGTCAGCCATATGTTCCTCTCGCCCGACAAGTCGGGGCAAATGACCATTTACCAGACCAGTGGCAACCCCGATGGCCATATTATAATGCGCGGCGGTAAGCAGCCGAATTACCATCCGCAGGACATCGCAGCGGCGGTAGATAGCCTGCGCGAATTCGCCCTGCCCGAACGGCTGGTCATTGACTTCAGCCACGGCAACTGCCTTAAGCAGCACCGCCGCCAGCGGGACGTGGCCGCAGCCATTGCGCAGCAAATCCGTGACGGACAAAGCGCAATAGCCGGCGTAATGATTGAAAGCTTTTTGCAGGAAGGCAATCAGAAAGTCACTGCCGGTGAGCCATTGACTTATGGTCAGTCGATTACCGATCCCTGCCTCGGCTGGAACGATACGCAGTCGGTACTGGAACTGCTGCATGATGCGGTCGGCAGCCGACTGTAAGCGCAAAGCCCGCGCCCGGCGTCAATCTGTAGCAACCTTCATCCCGCAGCTTTCACTGCGGGACCAGTTTAGCGCCGGCCGTGAGCTTCACCCGGCGAATCTATACCGGGCCCGTTTAACTTGAACAGCTCACCTCCAGCCTTTTTCCCCAATCGGGCGGCCGCTGCAGATAGTCAGCGTTGCTTTGTGCAACGTCAAAGGGATGCAGTAGCGCCTGATGTAAGCGTTCAAGTTCGCTGATATCATCCATTTCCGCTTTTTCAATCGCCTGCTGCGCCAGATAGTTGCGCAAAACCAGGGCGGGATTAACCGCCTTCATCGCCAGCTGACGCCGCTCATCGCTGCACTCGTCGCACAGCAGTCGCTGGCGATACAGATCATACCAGCTGTCAAATGCTTGCCGATCGATAAACTCGTCGCGCAGCGGTGAACGTCGCTGCTGCTGCTGGGTGTCGCTGAGCAAACGAAACACCCGCACATAATCGCTGCCTTCTTTTGCCATTAATGCCAGCAGCCCGCTAAGAATATGATTGTCATCTTCAGCGGCGGTCATCAATCCCAGCTTGGCGCGCATTCGTTCGCCCCAGACTTTCAGCAACGCCGGTTCATAGGCGCCAAGCGCCTGAGCCAGCTGGTCGCGACTCATAAGGCTGGATAAGGCATACGCTAACCGGTTCAGATTCCACAGGCCAATGGTTGGCTGATTATCAAAGGCATAGCGCCCCTGATAATCGCTGTGATTACAAATTAAACCAGGCTGATAATCATCCATAAAACCATAGGGACCATAATCCAGCGTCAGCCCCAATAACGACATATTGTCAGTATTCATTACGCCGTGAGCAAAACCGCAGCTCTGCCAGAGACCAATCAGGCGTGCGGTTCTTTCCACCACGTCGGTAAACCACAGCAGGTAGCGTTCGCTGCTATCGGCCAGCTGCGGCCAGTGGTGGCGGATAGCATAGTCAGCCAGCTGTCTGACCTTTTCCGGCTCGCCGGCGTAGTGAAAATGCTCAAAGTGACCAAAACGCAGATGGCTTTCAGCCACCCGCAGCAGCATTGCTCCCCGCTCCGTTTGCTCACGCAGCACCGGCTCGTCACTGGTGACCACCGTCAGCGCGCGGGTTGTCGGGATCCCCAGCGCATAGAGCGCTTCAGAGGCGAGAAATTCGCGTAGCGTTGAACGCAGCACCGCGCGTCCATCACCCATACGCGAATAGGGCGTCAGGCCTGCGCCTTTCAGATGCCAGTCAAACTTTCGACCATCCGCCAGCTGTTGTTCACCCAGCAAAATCCCGCGCCCGTCACCCAGTTGCCCGGCCCAGACGCCAAACTGATGACCGCTGTAAACCTGCGCCAGCGGCTGCATACCCGCAGCCAGACGTTCTCCACTCCAGATGCCGCTTTGCTCAGCGCTGAACGCGCTGTCGTCCAACGCCAGCGTTTCCGCCAGAGGGCGGCTGTAATACAGTAATCGCCCTTCGCGCAGCGGCGTTGGGGAAAGCGCGGTATAGGTTCCGCTGAGTTCATTGAACCAGCTGTTATTAAACTTCATAGCCACTCCGCCAGTCGGATGATGCGCTGATCATCAATGATTACGCTTAGCGTCAGTGTAGACAGATTTGGCAAAGGAAAATACCGGCTGATTGAATCAGCCCGGATCGGTAACAAGTATTGGCGGGGAGACAATCAGCGTCGTCAACGTATCTTCACTGACCGTAGGAAAAAGAATACTGGTGATACCATCGACTTCAAACTGGCGGATTGTCTGCATCATTTCCGCGCTATCAACGCCCTGCACCACCAGCTGCTGGCAGTAGGGTCGGATATTGGTCACAATCGCATTGAAAAATGGCTTAAAGGAAAGCTTGCCCATTTGTTGTTGGATAAAACCTTTATCAATCGCTATGCGTTGAAACAGCGAATCATATACCGCTTTCGAGTTAGCCTTCCCCGCGCCATAATTAGCCAGCGCCAAAGGGGTAATCTGATGTAATTTTTTTAGCAGGGCATTTTCAATGCCGCTATTAATACCCGCAAACTGTTCTGTCATTTCCAGCTCTAGCGCCGCAATTGCTGCCACCTTATGCTGAAGAAACTCACTGTCGACGATGGCCTGCGCCATCCATTCATCGACAGCAATAATCACGTTGATTTGATGCTCAAGCAAAAAAGGCGATATTTTTTCTGCCACCTGAAGTTTTTTTTGTAGCAAACTCAGACGCTGCTCATCATCCAGCTGCAGTAAAACTAACTCCTGCGGGATAGATACGTTGGCGCTGATTTGGTGGAAATGAAGCTGTAATGTGACGGACAGAAGTCTCCCGTCAAGTCGATAGGTGGGATAAAAAACTGTTGAGCTGATGTAATCCGCTTCCAGATGGATTTTCATGTCGTTCAGCCATTATCAAGTGGCAACTGGCGCATCCTATATCAACCCTTTGTGACAATCAATAGCGCTTATTTTAACAATAAGATTATCCTGACATCATTCACTCTGGATTGATCCTGAGTTTACTCTGAATTTATCCTTAACCAGATATCGCCATCACTTGATTGCGCATCACAAACGGCGTGCCTGCCAGAAGTTTTTTTTCCAGTAAACGTTATTCAGTGACGAACGAATTACCCCCTGGCTGGTTGAAGCATGAATAAACTGATTATCTGTATCGTATATCCCGACGTGCAAACCATTCTCCCCGGCGCCGGTTTTAAAAAAAACCAGGTCGCCAGGCAATAAGTCATCTTTATCAATCCGGGTACCGATATCCGTTTGCGCCTCGGTAGTACGCGGCAGCTTCAGCGCAAAACGATCGCGCATGGTCAGATAGACGAATCCGGAGCAATCAACCCCGCCGCGTGACATGCCGCCGTAGCGATAAGGGGTACCGCGCCACTGGGTGAGCTGCTCGTTAAGCTGGGCAATAACCGTAATTGAATCGGCAAGTCGACCGTTTGGCGGCGGCGCGCGGTGGCTGCTACAGCCAGCCAGAATTAAAATCAGCAGCATTAGACTCAGTCGCAACATAGCCTTTCCTTTGCAACCTGTGCGGGTTAATTAACGATAGCTGTTTTCAGCCGTTGATGGCAACGCCTCTCCCAGCAACCAGCGCTGATGCGCCAGCCGGGCCTGATGAAAAACGATACCGAACAGCGACTGCAAACTGTCTGCCGTCATAACCGTATCGGTATCGCCCTGCGCCACGACTTCGCCGGCGCGCAGCATCCAGACGCGGTGCGCATGATGCAGCGTGTGGTTAACGTCATGGCTGCTCATTACAATGCTGACGCCCGCGGCCAGTAAAGGAGGCAGCAGCGCATCGAATGCCGCTTGCTGCGCGACATCCAGCCCGGTCAGCGGCTCATCAAGTAACAGCAACCTGCCTTCAGGCTGCGCCAGCTGAAAAAAAACGGCGGCGAGGCGCACGCGCTGCCATTCGCCACCGGAAAGCTGCTGAAGCGGACGACGCAGCTTATCGCTAAGCTGTAGCGTTTCGACCAGCCGCATCAGCGCGGCTTCGCGCTGTGGCGCCGGGGAAACGTTATGCAGCATCAGATAATGCCAGACGGGCATTGCCGGCGGGCGCGGCGCATGCTGGCTAAGGTAGCTACGCACTCTGGCCAGCTCGCGCCCTGAATAGGAGAAAAGCCGCTGGCCGTCAAGCGCAACCTCGCCTTCGCCGCGCTGCAGCCCTGACAGCAACGCCAGTAGCGTACTTTTCCCGGCGCCATTGGGTCCGATCAGGTGAACCAGCTCGCCCGGGGCAACGTCGGCGCTAAAAGATTTCAGCCGTCCGTGAAGCGCCAACGCCCGCAGCGTTAACATCAGGCGGCAAGTGCTTTTTCTATCTGACCGACGATTTGCGCGTCATCCGGCGACATATCCGGAGAGAAGCGCGCGACCACGTTGCCCTGCCTGTCGATCAGGAATTTTTCAAAGTTCCATAAAATATCGCCGGTCTGCTGCGGCGCCCGCCCTTTACTCACCATTCTTTCAAGGAAACCACTGCCCTCGGGAGCCGTTGCCTGCGGCTGCGCAGCAATCAGCTGCTGATAAAGCGGATGGCGCTGCGCACCGTTAACGTCGATTTTGCTGCTCATAGGGAAGCTGACGCCATAGGTGGTGCTGCAGAACGTTTTGATCGCCTGCTCATCACCCGGCTCCTGCTCCAGAAACTGATTGCAAGGAAAACCGATAACGTTAAAACCCTGGCGATGGTACTGCTTCTGTAGCGCTTCCAGCTGCTCATACTGCGGCGTCAGACCGCACTTTGAAGCCACGTTGACCACCAGCAGAACGTCGCCCTGCCACTGGGCCAGGGTTGTCTTTTCGCCATCGAGCGTGGTTAACGGCGTTGCGTACAAACTCATAACCTTTCCCCTCTGCATTTTATTGATAACGCAGGCTATCATGGGTTGCGCAGTAATAACCAGATAAATAGCGGCGCGCCGAGGGTGGCCGTAACCACGCCGACCGGCAACTCCGCCGCCGCCAGCGCCTGACGGGCGATAATATCCGCCAGCAATAGTACCGATGCGCCCCCCAGCGCGCAGGCAGGCAGTAACGCCCGGTGATCGCTGATGCCGCATAGCCGCAATATATGCGGGATAACCAGGCCAATAAAACCGATAGCCCCGGCCAGCGCCACGCTGAAGCCAACCAACCAGCCGGTAACGCAGACAAAAATGGCGCGCCAGAATAATAAGCGCACGCCGAGCTGCTGGGCGCTAACACTGCCAAGGGCCAGCAAATTAAGCTGCTGCCCCTGAATACTCAGCCAAAGAATGACCGGCAACAGCGCCAGCATTAACCAACGATCCTGCCAGTCAACGCCGCTGAAGCCCCCCATCATCCAGTACATTAACTGTCGCAGGTCAACGCTGGTGCTGAAATAGACCGTCCAGGTCATTAATGCGCTGCTAATAATGCCCAACGCAACGCCGGTCAGCAGCAGGCGGTTATCAGATAGGATCTGTCGTGCAACATACAGCAGGATAAGGGTTACCAGAATGGCGCCGCTAATGGCGCCGACGCTGAGCTGCCAGGGTAGCTGCCATCCCAGCATGATACACAGCATGACCCCCACGCCAGAGCCGCCGGAAACGCCAAGCAGCCCCGGTTCAGCGAGCGGATTGGCAAACAGGGCTTGCATCACCGCGCCGCAAACCGCCAGCGCCGCGCCGACCAAAATTACCGCCAGGGTACGCGGCAGACGCAGCTGCCAGACGAACAGGCGTCCTTCCGGGGTAAACCAGCGCGCAGGCGATAGCCAGACCTCCCCCGCGCAAAGGCTGTAAATCGCCAGTAATAGCAAAATACCCAGTAGCAGCAGGCATAAATGCAGGCTGCGCTGCTGCGCGCGCTGACGAAATTGAATAAATGGCGACATTGAGACAGTCTGGTCGGGAAATGAAAGGAGTCATTGTAATCGCTGGCTGGCAAAAATAAAGCGCCAGCCCGGCTGTCGCTGTCGCTTGCCGACAATCGCGGTGCGGGCGCACTAAGACTTAGCGGCAAAGATGCTCAGCCGCGAGTCTGAGCATCCTGAGCGCACCGCCCGATGTATTAATGGTGGTTGTGGTCGTGATGGTGGTCGCCATGCCAGCGGCGATCGTCATGATGATGGTCAGCATGATGCCAGCGGCGATCATCGTGCCAGCGTTCACGATGGGGGCCGCGCGGACCCCAGCCGCGTCCGTTCCAGTAATAGCCGTGAGGTCCACGTTCGCCGTAGCTATGCCCCCAGTGTTGATGCCACCAACCTGGCGAGCGCCAGCCATAGCCGTCCCAGTAATAACCCCGATGATCGCGATCGCCGATGTGGAAAGAGACGCCCGGCGTACTGATATCAATCGACATGCCTGCATTAGCAAACATCGGCACAGCCAGCAAAATACACAGTAACGCAGCTGCTTTTTTCATTGGGTTTTCCTTTTGCTGATGAAACAGCTAAAGACTACCCTGACCGCCCACCCTGAACCATCAGCATGGGCTTATTTTCACAGCTTTATCAATCAATTACACCATCATTACACTATGAAGAGAATATGAAGAAAACCGGTGATAAAAGCAGCAATTAAGGAGAAATATGACAGGCGTCAGCGGGGGGAATCATAAAATAGCAGAAACACAATCGCTGGAACAACCTGGTTGCTCCAGCGAGATGGTGCGGCGCTTTTTACCGGGAACGGCAACTGCCGTTCCCGGTCACTGAAATCAATCGTTTTTCGGTGAAGCGTTCTCAACGCGACTTTTCAACTTCTGCCCTGGACGGAAAGTCACTACCCGACGAGCGGTGATTGGAATATCCTCACCGGTTTTCGGGTTACGACCCGGGCGTTGATTTTTGTCGCGAAGGTCGAAGTTGCCAAAGCCGGAGAGTTTGACTTGCTCACCGTTTTCGAGAGCCCTGCGGACCTCCTCGAAAAACAACTCTACCAGTTCTTTAGCATCCCGTTTGCTAAGCCCAAGCTTCTCAAACAGGTATTCGGACATTTCAGCTTTTGTAAGCGCCATAGGTTCAATCCCTCAAGGTTGCCTGGAATCGCTCTTTTAATACCGCAACACATTTGGCGACGGTTGCGGCAATCTCCTCTTCTTCCAGTGTCCGGGCGGTATCTTGCAGAATAAGGCTGATAGCAAGGCTCTTCTGACCCTCATTTACACCCTTGCCGCGGTACACGTCAAACAAGTTTACGCCAACTACCTGATTTACGCCAACTTTCTTACACTCTGCGATGATATCTGCTGCGGGCACCTTTTCATCGACCACCACAGCGATGTCGCGGCGGTTCGCCGGGAAGCGAGAAATCTCGCTGGCCTGCGGCAACGCGCGCTGCGAAAGTGCCTGCCACAGCAGTTCAAACACCACCGTACGCCCGTTGAGATCCAGCTTACGCTCCAGCTCCGGATGCACCACGCCGATAAAACCGACGCGCTCGCCGTCGAGATAAATTGCCGCACTTTGTCCGGGGTGCAATGCCGGATTAGCTTCGGCGCGAAACTCAACTGTATCCAGTTTACCGGTTAAATCCAATACCGCTTCTAAATCGCCTTTTAAATCATAGAAGTCAACGGCCTGACGCGCCAGATCCCAATGCTCTTCATAGCGATTTCCGCTAATAACCCCTGACAGCATAACATCCTGACGAATACCGAGGTTCGCCTGAGTATCAGGCACAAAGCGCAGTCCGCTTTCAAACAGGCGAACTCGCCCCTGCTGGCGGTTCTGGTTATACACCACCGCCCCGAGTAAACCGCTCCACAGCGAGAGACGCATTGCCGACATATCAACCGAGATCGGACTCGGCAGCAGCAGGTGCTCCTCGTCCGGATGTATCAGCTTTTGCGCTTTCGGATCGACAAAACTATAGGTAATTGCTTCCTGATAGCCCTTGTCCACCAGCATCGATTTGACGCGCTTGAGAGACAGCGCCGCCTCGCGATGTTCCGTCATTACCAGGCTGGCCTGCACCGGGACGTCCGGAATGTTGTTATAGCCATAGACGCGAGCGACTTCTTCAATAAGATCCTCTTCGATAGCCATATCGAAGCGCCAGCCTGGTGCGACCGCCGTCCATTTACCCGCCTCTTCCGTTATCTCACAGCCAAGACGACGTAAAATATCGGATACATCCCGATCGCTGACGTGATGACCAATTAAGCGGTCGAGTTTTTCACGGCGCAGCACGATGGTTGCCGCTTTCGGCAGCGCCGCATCGTGAGTAACATCAATTATCGGTCCGGCCTCACCGCCGCATATTGCTAACAGCAGCGCCGTCGCGCGCTCCATCGCCTTATGCTGCAACGCCGGATCGACGCCGCGCTCATAGCGATGTGAAGCGTCGGTATGCAAACCATGGCGACGAGCGCGCCCGGTAATGGCCAGCGGATCGAAGAACGCGCATTCAAACAGAATATTACGCGTTTCAGCGTTGACGCCGGAATGTTCACCGCCAAAAATTCCGCCCATCGCCAGCGCTTTATGGTGATCGGCAATAACCACGGTATCAGCGCTCAGCTTCGCCTCGCTGCCATCAAGCAGCGTCAGCGTTTCATCCTGCTGCGCCATGCGAACGATGATGCCACCGTCGATGCGATCAAGGTCGAACGCATGCATCGGCTGTCCCAGTTCCAGCAGGACGAAATTGGTTATATCCACCACCGGGTCGATGGAGCGAATACCGCAGCGACGCAGCTTCTCTGCCATCCACAGCGGCGTGTCGGCTTTGACGTTAATCCCCTTAACAACCCGTCCCAGATAGCGCGGACAGGCCTGCGTCGCATCAACGCGAATCGGGAACGTATCGTCAATCGTCGCGCTGACGGGTTCCATTGCGGGAGGCGTCAGCGTCAACTTGTTCAGTACCGCCACGTCGCGTGCAATGCCGATAATGCTCAGGCAGTCGGCGCGGTTCGGCGTGACGCTGATTTCAATCGTATTATCATCAAACTGCAAATAATCGCGAATATCGCGGCCCGTTTCGGCATCAAGCGGCAGTTCAATAATGCCGCTGTGGTCGTCGGAGACACCCAGCTCCGACCATGAGCACAGCATGCCCTCTGAAGGCTCACCGCGCAGCTTTGCCGCTTTAATTTTAAAGTCGCCCGGCAGCACGGCGCCGACGGTGGCAACCGCAACCTTCAGCCCCTGACGGCAATTAGGCGCGCCGCAGACGATATCAAGCAGGCGTTCGCCGCCGACGTTAACTTTTGTCACCCGCAGCTTATCGGCGTTTGGATGCTGCGCGCATTCCACAACCTCGCCGACCACCACGCCGTTGAACGGACCGGCAACGGCGTCAACGCCGTCGACTTCCAGACCGGCCATGGTGATTTGTTCCGCCAGCGCGGCGCTGTCGATGGCCGGGTTAACCCATTCACGTAACCAGAGTTCACTGAATTTCATTGGTATAACCTGCCCTTATTTAAACTGTTTGAGAAAACGAAGGTCGTTTTCGAAAAATGCGCGTAAATCATTTACGCCATAGCGCAGCATGGTCAGACGCTCCATCCCCATGCCGAAAGCGAAGCCGGAATAAACTTCCGGGTCGATGCCGACGTTACGTAATACGTTCGGATGCACCATGCCGCAGCCCAGCACCTCCAGCCATTTGCCATTTTTGCCCATGACGTCGACTTCAGCGCTTGGCTCGGTGAACGGGAAGTAGGAGGGACGAAAACGCACCTGCAAATCTTCTTCAAAGAAGTTACGCAGGAAATCATGCAGCGTTCCCTTCAGGTTGGTGAAGCTAATGTTTTTATCAACAATCAGCCCTTCCATCTGGTGGAACATCGGCGTATGAGTCTGATCGTAATCGTTGCGGTAGACGCGGCCGGGGGCAATCACCCGGATGGGCGGCTGCTGCGCCTTCATGGTGCGGATTTGCACGCCGGAGGTCTGAGTGCGTAGCAGACGGGTTGCATCGAACCAGAAGGTATCGTGGTCAGCGCGCGCCGGATGATGTGCCGGGATGTTTAGCGCATCAAAGTTATGATAGTCATCCTCAATTTCAGGACCGGTGGCGACGGTAAAACCCAGCTCGCCAAAAAAGGTTTCAATGCGGTCGATAGTGCGGGTCACCGGATGCAGGCCGCCGTTTTCAATACGCCGCCCCGGTAATGAAACGTCAATGGTTTCCGCGGCGAGACGCGCGTTAAGTGCGGCTGATTCCAGCGCGGCTTTACGCCCATTAAGCGCTTCCTGCACCTGCACTTTAGCATCATTGATCACTGCCCCCGCCGCCGGACGCTCTTCAGCTGGCAGGTCGCGCAGTGAAGTCATCTGAAGCGTCAGATGCCCCTTTTTGCCCAGATACTCCACGCGGACGTTATCCAGCGTGTTAACATCCGGAGCAGCTGCGACAGCCGCTTTGGCGCTGGCCACCAGTTCTGCAAGATGTGACATTATTTCCCCTTCTTCCAGCCCCAGCGGCTGGTTTTATCATTAACGGTAAAAGCTGCAGGTCGCGGACATAAAAAAACCTCCACAAGGGAGGCTTTTCGCGCGATTTTCCGTTTCTTTTCTTTGCGCAAAAGCCCCCGAATGTCAGGTGCTAAAGTAAAAAAAGAAACGGAAAATAGCAGCATTCATGCTTGCGTTACCTAAGTTTGAATTACGTGTCAGCTCTATTGAAAATCGCTGGCGTTAAAAAGTCAATCTTTTGCTCAGGTTAGCCTGCTTTTAGCCCGGATTCTGAACTTGCTGCCCACTCAGCACAGGATGATGGCTGAAGTGACGCCGGTTGCTATTTGCGGCTTAGTGCGCAAAACAAAAGAGGGAGCAAAGCTCCCTCTTCGTAAGGCTTACGCCAGTGCTGATTTTGCTTTTTCGACCAGGGCAGTGAATGCCACTTTGTCGAATACGGCGATGTCAGCCAGAATCTTACGGTCGATTTCAATAGAGGCTTTTTTCAGGCCATTAATGAAACGGCTGTAAGACAAACCGTTCTGACGCGCTGCTGCGTTGATACGCGCGATCCACAGCTGACGGAACTGACGTTTTTTCTGGCGGCGGTCGCGATAAGCGTACTGGCCAGCTTTAATAACGGCCTGGAAGGCAACGCGGTAAACACGCGAACGTGCTCCGTAGTAACCTTTAGCCTGTTTTAAGATTTTTTTGTGACGTGCGCGAGCAATTACACCACGTTTTACGCGAGCCATCTGGACTCTCCTGTATCAAATTCTGTTGTTACCCACCTGCGTATTGCCGTTGCACTGCGCAAGTTAGCGGGCTGAAAAAAGTTAACTTATGCGTACGGCAGGCAGGCAATAACCAGACCCAGATCGCCTTTAGACACCATGGCTTTAGGGCGCAGGTGACGTTTACGCTTGGTTGCTTTTTTGGTCAGAATATGACGCAGGTTAGCGTGCTTGTGCTTAAATCCACCTTTACCGGTTTTTTTGAAGCGTTTTGCAGCACCACGTACTGTTTTAATCTTTGGCATTTTAAAAAATATCCACTTCGCATTGTTAATAAAACGAATCAGACAGGCGAATAAAAATCCGCACAGCGCGAACGCTGCGCGGCATTATTACTTGATGGCCTACTGTTTCTTCTTGGGTGCGAGCACCATGATCATCTGGCGGCCTTCGATCTTCGATGGGAAGGATTCGACTACTGCCAGTTCACTCAAATCTTCTTTGACGCGGTTAAGCACTTCAACGCCGATTTGCTGGTGCGCCATCTCACGACCGCGGAAACGCAGCGTGATTTTGGCTTTATCGCCATCTTCCAGAAAGCGAATCAGGTTGCGTAGTTTGACCTGATAGTCGCCTTCATCGGTACCAGGACGGAATTTAATTTCCTTAACCTGGATAACTTTCTGCTTTTTCTTCTGTTCCTTAGAAGATTTGCTTTTTTCGTAGAGGAATTTGCCGTAATCCATAATACGGCAAACCGGCGGTTCGGCGTTAGGGCTGATCTCAACTAAATCTACACCTGCTTCTTCAGCCTTTTCAATGGCTTCACGCAGGCTGACAACGCCTAGCTGCTCGCCTTCAACGCCTGTCAGACGTACCTCAGTTGCACGGATTTCGCCGTTGATTTTATTTGGACGCGTCGGTTGAACTCGTTTTCCGCCTTTAATACCTTATTCCTCCAATTGATGAAGATTGCGGCTGCGAATCTCTTGTTGCAGCTTCTCGATTACATCGTTTACGTCCATGGTACCAAGGTCTTTACCACGGCGGGTGCGCACGGCGACAGCGCCGGCCTCAACCTCTTTGTCACCGCAGACCAGCATGTAGGGTACGCGACGTAAAGTGTGCTCGCGGATTTTAAAGCCTATCTTCTCGTTTCTCAAGTCTGCTTTTACCCGAATGCCGACATTCTGCAATTTTTTCGTCAGTTCGGATACATAATCAGACTGGCTATCGGTGATATTCATCACCACTACCTGCACCGGAGAGAGCCAGGTTGGGAAGAAACCGGCAAACTCTTCAGTCAAAATACCAATAAAGCGCTCCATCGAACCAAGAATAGCACGATGAATCATTACCGGCGTTTGCCGGTCGTTATTTTCACCTACGTAGGTGGCGTCCAGGCGCTTCGGCAGCGAGAAGTCCAGCTGCACGGTTCCGCACTGCCAGGCGCGATCGAGGCAGTCGTACAGCGTAAACTCAATTTTCGGCCCGTAGAAAGCGCCCTCGCCCGGCTGAAACTCAAAAGGAATGTTATTTTCGTTCAGCGCCGCCGCCAGGTCCTCTTCCGCGCGATCCCACATATCGTCACTGCCGATACGTTTTTCCGGACGGGTAGAGAGTTTAACCACGATTTTCTCAAAGCCAAAGGTGCTGTACATGTCATAAACCATGCGGATACAGCTATTGACCTCATCACGCACCTGATCTTCGGTGCAGAAGATATGCGCGTCGTCCTGGGTAAAGCCGCGAACGCGCATCAGGCCATGCAGCGCGCCAGACGGTTCGTTGCGGTGGCAGCTACCAAACTCCGCCATGCGCAGCGGCAGGTCGCGGTATGATTTTAGCCCCTGATTGAAAATCTGTACGTGTCCCGGACAGTTCATCGGCTTAATGCAGTATTCACGGTTCTCTGAAGAGGTGGTGAACATTGCTTCTTTGTAGTTTTCCCAGTGGCCGGTCTTTTCCCACAGCACGCGGTCCATCATAAATGGACCCTTCACTTCCTGATACTGGTACTCTTTCAGTTTGGAGCGCACGAACACTTCCAACTCGCGGAAAATCGTCCAGCCATCATTGTGCCAGAATACCATGCCCGGCGCTTCTTCCTGCATATGGTAGAGATCAAGCTGCTTACCGATTTTACGGTGATCACGCTTGGCCGCTTCTTCCAGGCGCAGCAGATAAGCCGCCAGCTGTTTCTTATCAGCCCAGGCGGTACCGTAAATGCGCTGCAGCATTTTGTTGCTGCTGTCACCGCGCCAGTAGGCACCCGCGGTTTTTTGCAATTTAAAGTGATGACAAAAACGCATATTCGGCACGTGCGGACCGCGGCACATATCGACATATTCTTCGTGATGATAAAGTCCCGGGCGATCGTCACGGGCGATATTTTCATCAAGAATGGTGATTTTGTATGCTTCGCCGCGCGCCGCGAATGCGTCACGCGCTTCCTGCCAGCTTACTTTTTTCTTCACCACGTCATAATTTTTTTCCGCCAGCAAATGCATGCGCTTTTCCAGCAGATCAAGGTCTTCCTGCGTCAGGGTATGGTCCAAATCGACGTCATAATAAAAACCGTTGTCGATAACCGGACCAATTGCCATTTTGGTATCCGGCCACAGTTGCTTAATCGCGTGACCCAGCAGGTGCGCGCAGGAGTGGCGAATGATTTCAACGCCGGCATCGTCTTTAGCGGTAATGATTGAAACGGCGGCGTCTTCGCTGATGGGGTCAACAGCATCGACCAGTTCGCCATTTACCCGACCAGCAATGCAGGCTTTAGCCAAACCGGGGCCGATATCCTGGGCGATCTCCATGACGCTAACGGCATGGTCAAACTCGCGCTTGCTGCCGTCGGGAAGAGTAATTACGGGCATGTTACATCCTTAATTGCAGTGGTATTCCACACGCAGGAATACTTGCATTGGTTAATTTATTACGTACTTTCAGCCACATAGGGACTCAAATTAACCCACGTTTGCCAATTTGGTACACGACATGATACACAGCGTAAATGCCTCATCTCGTTCCTGTCGCTGAAGGGTAATCATTTTACACACACCGACGGCGATACTAAAGCGCAGATGTGTTTTACCGCAGGTTTTCCTGGGGCTGCGTCTGGCCCAGGCTAAGGGTGTATTCAGTCTTTTATCGCTACATAAGGAAGGGAAATATTATGTTTCGGGTCGTCTCTGTGCTGGCGGTACTGGTGGCATCGCCAGCGATAGCAAGCGTGGGGGATTTAACCTTCAAAGTTGAAGAAAAAGTTGAGGTTTATTCCCGTACTTGCTTTGAGTCAATTGGTTATGTTGATAAGGACGAAGTTGGCAATGAAAACCTTGATTTCAACTTAAACGCTGAGTGCGGAAAGCGACTGGCGGAACTCACGCGAGCGAACATTGGCAAGAGGTTGTCTGTCTATTACGAGGGCAACAAACTGTCCAGCGCAAACATCGTTTCGGTTCTCAGAAATAGTTTCAGGCTTTCATCGAATGAAATGCCCCGCGTGGTGCTTTTGCAACTGCTTAATGACTACGGGGTTAAACAGGAGTAGCCAGGACGTAGCAGCCCGCCCAACAGAATTATTCTTTAATAGATTGCCACCTCTGGTAATAAGCGGGTTTCCAGCCGGCTGCTACACTTTAAAATCCACAAACCAAAAAGGAGCAAAACATGTTATCAGGCAAAGCGAAAGATAAAGCAGAAGAATTCGCTGGCTTAGCAGAGGAAGCCTACGGTGAAGCCGCTGACGCCCCTGGCCATCGCTTACGTGGCGCGACTCGCCGCTATGCGGCTCAGGCCAGCGATACCGCACGTGAAGTAACCAGCAACGTGCGTGACCAGGTCTCTGATAACCCGATTTCCGGTCTGGCAATCGCCGCTGGCGTTGGCGTTATTTTCGGTTACCTGCTTGGCCGCAGATAAGCAAGCCGCAGCATAGACCATCAAGATAGTGCGCAATACAAAAAAGCCGCCTCATTTTATGAAGGCGGCTTTTACATTGCAGCAACTCAGCGTTACATGGCGTACGAAAGTTGAATAATGGTTTTGGTATCGGTGTGATCTGGCGCTGATTCAGGTGGACGCTGGTTCCAGGTGACGTTGTAGGCCAGCTTGAGGGCAAACTTCTCGTTCAACGCAACCTGTAGCCCGGTTTCGGAGTTTACCGTAGTGTCGTCACTGCCCAATACCGACACGCCCTGGATAAACTTGGTATTATCAGTCAGCTGCCATTGGTAGGTAAGCGCACCGTATGCCAGCGCCTGAGTTTTATGACCACCATCGTGGTAATCGTCATAGCGAACGCCTGGACCGATTTCAGCACGCAGTGAGTGAACAGGACCATTAAGGATCTGGCGACCATAACCCACAGCAGCAACGGTACGGCCATCGTATCCATTAAAGCGGTCGCTGAGCCAGCTCACCTGGCCAAACAGATAATCAAAATCATTCACGTTGTAACGAGAACGGCCGCCTAAGGTGTAAGTTTCCGAAGAGCGCTCATCGTTTGAAGACGCGTTAGACGCATTGCCCCATAAGCTGTAAGCGGTTGACGGCTGATACCAGGTAGCATTTGCCGAAGCGGTTGCTGAAGAGCTTCTGGTGTTACCACTTTGCGCCAGATAGCCAGCCGCAACATCACCCTCAAAGGGTTTTTTGGCTGTGGATGGGTCATCCATGACGGTGAAAACTGCGTTGTCGGCGAAAGCCTGATGCGAAACGATCCCAGCCGAGATGAGAAGAACTGCAGACAGCTTATTAAGCGTTTTCATTAAATTAAGACCCGTTACAACTTATTTAAAAAAGTTGAGTCTGAAGAGTTTTGCAAGGCGATCAATGCAATTTACGGTAAGTATCGTAACAAATTGTTAAATCACTCTTATAACTAAACATCCTGACAGACTTACCCCATCAAATCAGAACTTTCTGATGCGCACAATATTATAAGCCGACAAAGTTAAAAATACAGTGTATTTGCATGTTTACCGCCATCGGCTGCGGTGAAATGGGCTTACCAGGCTATGCTTAGCGTTATGCCGATAGGAGAGCAACCATGAACGATCGTAACCCCAAAGCCTATGTTGTCACCCTTGAATATCATGAAGAGGGACTTGCCGACCTTATGGAGCTAAACAGCGCAATGATTAACGGTGGATTTAAAACTGCGCTGCATGATAGCGATGGTCATCCCCATGAATTAGGAACCAACAGCTTCGGCATCATCAGCGCCAATGACGAGGACACCCTGTGCAAACAGGCTGAAGGGTTAGCGGAAATGGCCCTCGACAAAAAGCCGGCGGTAAAAATTGCGACATTTGAAGCATTTTTAAGCCAACACGCTGATAATCGCCGTTAAAACAGCGTAAACGCTGGCGCTTCGCTGAATATTGTTTAATATTTAGACGCTGAATTCGTTATTATCGCGACAAGAGGACAACCGCTATGTGGTCAGCCATTGCTCGTATGTTAAGCGAACAACTCGGTGAAGCGGAAATCACAGAACGCATTCCCCTGCCCGCTGGCGATGTTCACCCGGCGTGGCGCCTGCGCTATGGCGAATATGACATATTCGTCAAATGCAATAAGCGGGAAATGCTCGACTTATTCAGTTGGGAAGCCGACCAGCTGGCGCTGCTGGCCCGCAGCGATACCGTGCGGGTACCTGAAGTATATGGCGTCGGCAGCTATCGCGACGGCAGCTTCCTGCTAATGGAATATATTCCGCTGGAACCGCTGGATAAAGCCGATGCATTTCTGCTTGGTCAACAGCTGGCAAGGCTTCATCAGTGGAGCGAACAGCCGCAGTACGGCCTCGATTTTGACAATAATCTGACCACCAGCCCACAGCCCAACAGCTGGCTAAGGCGCTGGTCCGTGTTTTTTGCCGAACAGCGTATCGGCTGGCAGCTGGAGCTGGCGGCAGAAAAAGGCATTCAGTATGGCGATGTCGACCTGATAGTTAACTGCGTGCAGAACACGCTACAGGGCCATAACCCGCAGCCCTCTCTGCTGCACGGTGATTTGTGGCCGGCGAACTGCGGTGGCAGCGACGAAGGCCCATGGATTTTTGATCCCGCCTGCTACTGGGGAGACCGCGAGTGTGACCTTGCAATGCTCAGCTGGTTTCCTCAATTACCCGGTCAAATCTTCGAAGGTTATCAGTCGGTCTGGCCGCTAACGGTCGGTTATGCCCAGCGCCAGCCGGCTTATCAGCTCTACTATTTGCTTAATCGGGCCAATGTTTTCGGCGGTCCGTGGCTGGGCGAAGCCCAGCAAGCGGTTGGAATATTGCTGGATAACGATCAAGTATTGGGCAAGCAGCACGCCCGCCCGGCCTGAAGTTAGTGAATAAAGCCGACAAGCTTAAGAATAAAGTAGCCGGCAACCACGATAATAATGGGCAAAATATAGAGCGGAAAAATCTGCAGGAAGATGGTGTGGTGCGGCATGACAATTTTGTTCTCCAGCTCCTGCCGGCTGTGCCCTTCTTCACCGCGCGCCTTTTCAAGAATCAGGCGATCTTCAATGCCCTCACGTATATAACGATACTGACGCCACATACGCGCGCCGGATGCCTGTAGCGCCAGCCCGATAAAAATCAGAATAAAAATAATCCAGAAGCCGATATTGCTGCCGCCGTTAAAATTCGGCGTCGGCGAACTGCTCCATAAGCTGTTAAGAAACGGCGTATTGAAGCGCGCCACGTCGATCATCACATGAACAAAGTCCTGCATTACCGCATTAATTCCTTCACGCTTGTCGTGTTGCAGGTCGAGAAACTTCAGCAGAGAAATCAGCGTCGACAGAAATGCAGGAATAAAAATCACCCAGCCCAAAATGCGCTTGGCGATGGCAATTTTACCTGCCTGTTGGTAAGTCATGTCCTCTCCCATCCGGATACAATTCTGGCAATAATTCTACCTGCAGTTGCATAAAAGCGCCTGTAAATTCCCTCGGTTCAGCGTCTATAGCACTCTGATAACAAAAAAACCACGGTTTGGTAAGCCACGAATCACATGATAATGTGTCGCAAAACTTTTCAGGAGACGCAGTATGTCTTATACAAGACCGGTGCAGGCGGCAATATTCGATATGGATGGTTTGCTGATTGATTCAGAACCTCTGTGGAAACAGTCCGAAATGGAAATTTTCGCCAGCCTCGGCGTTGACCTTTCACGCGCCGGTGAAGTGCCGGAAACGCTGGGTTTACGTATCGATCAGACGGTAAATCTATGGTACGACGTGCTGCCCTGGCAGGGTCCGGATCGTCAGGAAGTCACCGCCCGCATTATTACCCGCACGATTGAAAAGGTCGAAGAAACCCGTCCGCTGCTGCCGGGAGTCGAGCAGGCTCTGCGCTTATGCAAAGCCGAGGGGCTAAAAATCGGCCTCGCCTCCGCCTCCCCCCTGCACATGCTGGAAAAGGTCACTGAAATGTTCGCCATTCGGCCGTGGTTTGATGTGCTGGTTTCCGCAGAGCTACTCCCCCACAGCAAACCGCATCCGCAGGTATATCTGGACGCCGCATTGCAGCTGGGCGTCGATCCCCTTAACTGCGTTACGCTGGAAGACTCCTTTAACGGCATGGTAGCGACCAAAGCCGCGCGCATGCGCTCCATCGTCGTACCTGCGGCAGAATTCAGACAGGATGCCCGCTGGGCGCTGGCGGACGTCAAACTGGGCTCCCTTGAAGAGCTGGACAGCCGCCACCTGGCCGGCTAAGGCAGCCGGCCCCTCAAGAGCGACGACGGTCCGGCAACGGCCCTGATTAAACCCTCATCCCGGCGCACTACGCTGAGACGAGGAAACGGCGCACTTACAAACACCCATCCCCTGTAACCATTATGATTTATTTTTAGTTACAGGGTCACCATTGCCGGATACTGGATAAATTCCCTATACTGGACAAATCACCAGTAATCAATGGAAAATCCCATGACGGCGGAAGGTCATCTTATTGTTGCCATTGCCGGCGCGATCTTTGCCAAGCGCGCGGCGCTGACGCCGGAGCTGGCGCACGCCGACTGGTGGCATCTTATCTCCGCCGCCTTGCTAACTTGCCTGCTGCCCGATATCGATCATCCCAAATCATTTCTCGGACAGCGCCTGCGTTGGATATCGCATCCGGTTGCCCGCATAGTTGGTCATCGCGGGTTTACCCATAGCCTGCTTGCGGTTTGTGGCGGCATTATGCTGCTTCAGCTGCACTTTCCTGAAAATGCCTGGATTCCGCCGGATGCCTTTCAGGGCATGGTTGTCGGTTATCTCAGCCATATCGCGGCAGATATGCTCACCCCGGCCGGCGTTCCTTTACTGTGGCCCTGCCGCTGGCGTTTTTGCCTGCCGCTGTTAAACAGTCAGAAAGGCAACCAGCTGGAGCGGGTATTGAGTCTTTCACTGATGATACTTGCTCTGTGGTTCCCCGCCGACGCCCCGCCATTTGGCGCCGATGGCTGGTCCGCACATCTGGTTAATCTCGCGCAAAGCGGCTTCCAGCGGCTGTTCTCAAAATCGACTGCCCAGTAAATGTTCGAAATCGAACTATTCGTAATAAGCCATTCTATTTGGATATAAGAGGACGCTCCGGGGCCCATGCTATTATGCATTTTTGCTACAACTTAACGCGGAATATATACCGTGAACGCTCCCGGCCAGATTAAAACTGCGGGAAAGAAGGAGAACGGGGATGAATTATCCATTAATAGCCAATGTCATCGTATTTTTTGCCCTGCTAATTGCGCTGGCGAAAACCACGCGCGCCAGCTGGAGCCTGTCACGTAAAGTGATGACCGGTTTAGTGGTTGGCGTCGGCTTTGGCTTTGCTTTACAGCTTATTTATGGCGCCAGCAGCCCGGTGCTTAAAGCCTCAGTTGGCTGGTTTAATATTGTCGGTAATGGCTATGTTCAGCTCTTGCAGATGATCGTTATGCCGCTGGTGTTTGTTTCAATACTGAGCGCCGTCGCGCGGCTTCACAGCGCCTCTTCCCTTGGCAGGATCAGCGTACTGACCATCGGCGTACTGCTGTTTACCACGCTAATTGCTTCACTGGTCGGCGTTCTGGTTACCACGCTGTTTGGTCTGACGGCCGATGGTCTGGTACAGGGTGCGCAGGAAACGGCGCGTCTGGCGACAATTCAGGGTAGCTACGCCGGTAAAGTCGCCGATCTGACGGTGCCGCAGCTGTTGCTGTCATTTGTGCCGAAAAACCCGTTTGCCGACCTGACCGGCGCTAACCCGACGTCAATTATCAGCGTGGTGATTTTCGCTGCATTCCTCGGCGTTGCCGCCCTGCACCTGCTGCGGGATGATAAAGAAAAAGGCCAACGCGTACTGACGGCGATTGATACGCTACAGAGCTGGGTAATGAAGCTGGTACGTCTGGTGATGAAGCTGACGCCCTACGGCGTAATGGCGTTAATGACCAAAGTGGTCGCCAGCTCAAGCGTTAACGACATCATCAAGCTTGGCGGCTTTGTCGTTGCCTCTTATCTGGGACTGGCGATCATGTTCGGCGTTCACGCGCTGCTGCTGTCGGTAAACGGCGTCAATCCGCTGCGTTTTTTCCGTAAGGTGGCACCGGTTCTGAGCTTCGCCTTTACCAGCCGCTCCAGCGCCGCCAGCATTCCACTGAGCGTAGAAGCGCAAACCCGACGCCTTGGCATCCCGGAATCTATTGCCACCTTCTCCGCCTCGTTTGGCGCAACTATCGGTCAGAATGGCTGTGCCGGCCTCTACCCAACTATGCTGGCCGTGATGGTGGCGCCAACGGTTGGCATTAATCCGCTCGATCCGGCGTGGATCGCCACTCTGGTCGGTATTGTGACCTTGAGTTCAGCCGGCGTGGCCGGCGTCGGCGGCGGCGCGACCTTCGCGGCGCTAATCGTCCTGCCGGCAATGGGCCTGCCGGTCACGCTGGTTGCCCTGCTGATTTCCATTGAACCACTGATCGATATGGGACGCACTGCGCTAAACGTTAACGGTTCAATCACTGCCGGTACGCTGACCAGCCAGTGGCTGCGGCAGACGGATAAAAAACTGCTGCACGCTGACGCCGAGCAAAATTTTGAGTTAGCTAATCGTTAAGCTCCGGCGCTGAAAACCAACGCTATCAGGCCCCCGTGAAACATTTCCCGGGGGCTTTTTTATTATCTGATGCGGTAATCTGATAGCGATCGTGGAGGCGGCGTTAAGAAAGCGTTAAGCGCTGTAATTAACCGCAAAAACCACGGCTTTCAGCTTGTGTTTTAGCGTGGCCGGGTGAATGCTGATAGCCGATTCACCCGGAGCCATGCGCTATGAAAACAACGATTGCTTTATTGCTCAGCACCGCTTTACTGGCGCCGATCACGGCCAGTGCGCATCCATGGGGGCCAGGACCTGGCGGGCCTCACGGCGGCTGGGGCCACGGACGCGGTTGGGGCCCCGGGGCGGGATGGCATCGCGCCCCAGGCAGAGGCATCCCCATCCTGCCCGGCATAGCAACGGCGATACTGGTCGGCGGCCTGACCTATTATTTGTTAAACGGCACTTATTATCAGCGCCAGGGAGACACTTATTATGTCGTCCAGCCGCCGGCGCAGCAGGTTAGCAGCTATAGCGATCAGCCAATGCGCGCGCTGGATTATAACGGCCAGCGCTTTTATGTGCAGGATGGGCATTACTATCGGCGTGATATTAACGGCCAGTATCTGGAAGTTCCCCGCCCGCCTGGCCTGTAGCCAGAAACAACAGCGGCCACCAAAGGTGGCCGCTGTTTTATAACAGGTGTTAAATCACTGACCGCTCTGCGGGTCGGTATCGTACTCTTTACAACTCTGGAAGCCGTAGTTCATCACGCGCCCGGTATCGCTGTAGCTGACAAAATAAGTCTGCTGCTTGCCATCACGTTGACCAAGGACATAGGTCTGGCAGGTTCCGCGCGCATGCACCATGCTGATTTCCGTGGCAGGAGGACCGGCAATGTCACGTACCTGCTGCTTGGTCATCCCCTTCTTCACATCCTGAACCACAGGCTTGGTAACAAAATTTTCTGCACGATCGTAAGCCGTACAGCCAGATAAAATCGACAAAGCCACAACGCCGCCCATCAGTCCCATTAACTTAGTCATCTTTTAATCCTCATTATTATCCATGTCATGCATAAGCCTGGAATAGAGTTGCTGAATTATCAAGTTATTGGCGTGATTAAACTTTTAGTCCCCCATTGCCAAAGGTGCAGGTCATGATTATTCTGCACAACCTGTTGGTAACGACTAATTAACAAACCTGCTTTACTGAGGCGCTATGACCACACCTGCTGCGCACCGCCGCATTGTATATGCACTGACTTTGAGCTTACTGGCGGCAATGGGGCCGCTGTGTATTGATCTCTACCTTCCGGCTTTGCCAGCACTGGCAGCCGATCTACAAACCCCGACCGCCAGCGCTCAGCTGAGCCTGACGGCGGGCATGGTTGGTCTGGGACTCGGGCAGCTGCTGTTTGGTACCCTGAGCGACAAATATGGTCGCCTGCGCCCGCTGATGCTGTCGATTATACTGCTACTGCTGGCCACGCTGGCTTGCGCGGCGGCGCAAACTATCAACCAGTTCCTCTGCGCGCGCCTGTTTGAAGGTCTGGCCAGCGCTGGCGGTTCAGTGCTGGCGCGCGCCATTGCCCGCGATATGTATAACGGCCATGAGTTAACAAAATTCTTTGCGCTGCTGATGTTAGTTAACGGGCTTGCGCCAGTATTCGCCCCGGTTCTGGGTGGCGTGCTGCTGTCGTTCCTTAACTGGCGCGGTTTGTTCATTGCGCTGGCGATTATCGCCGCCGTTCAGTTCGTCGTCGCGCGCATTAATCTGCATGAAACCCTGCCGCCTGAGCGGCGAAGTCAGGGTAGTCTGCTGCAATCCTGGGCCGCATTGGGAGTGGTGCTCAAGCATCGCAGCTTTATGAGCTTCTGCCTGCCGCAAGGATTTATGATGGCCAGCATGTTTGCCTATATCGGCGCCTCTCCGTTTGTTCTGCAGCAAATTTATGGTCTGTCACCGCAGGCTTTCAGCTTTTGTTTTGCCGCCAACGGTATCGGCCTGATTCTTGCTTCACAAATTAGCGCGCGCCTTAGCCAGCTATGGGGGGAATACCGGATACTCAGCTGCGGGCTGACATTAGCGATAATTTCGTCAGCGTCGCTGGTCGTCAGCGCCCTGCTCCATGCACCGTTGTGGGGCGTTTTGCTGACGTTATTTTTCAGCGTAGCCTGTACCGGCATCATTACGGTAACCGCCGGCTCGCTGGCGATGCAAAGTCAGGGAGAGCGCGCCGGCAGCGCATCGGCGATCATTGGCGTCACGGCTTTTACTCTCGGCGGCGCCAGCGTGCCGCTGACCGGACTTGGCGGGACATCGCTGATGAGCATGGCCGTCACCATTTTCGGCTGCTGCCTGCTGGCCACGTTGCTGTTCCTCCTGCTGGCCCGCAAGCCACAGAGGCAATCTGTCTGATTTCGCCGCAGCCAGCACCGACCGGCAGGATTGCGCCTTGTTGTTTAGCACGAGGCGCGTTAGCTTTAACCCATAATGATATCATCGCGCGTTGCCGGCGCGCGGCGTCACCTAACCAAGGAGTGATAAATGGCTCTGCAGCAGGAAATTATTGCCGCCCTGGGCGTAAAACCCACCATCGACGTTCAGCAGGAAATCCGCACCAGCGTCGACTTTCTCAAAGCCTACCTGAAAAAAAACACCTTTATTAAAAGTCTGGTGCTGGGAATAAGCGGCGGCCAGGATTCCACGCTGACCGGAAAACTGTGCCAGATGGCAATCACTGAGCTACGCCAGCAGACCGGCAATAACGATTACCGCTTTATCGCCGTTCGCCTTCCCTATGGTGTGCAGGCCGATGAACAGGATTGCCAGGATGCCGTCGATTTTATCCAGCCTGACCAGCTGCTGACGGTAAACATTAAAGAGGCGGTGCTGGCAAGCGAGCGGGCGCTTCAGGCGGCGGGCGTGGTGCTTTCCGATTATATTCGCGGCAACGAAAAAGCCCGTGAGCGAATGAAAGCGCAATACAGTATCGCCGGGATGCACGCCGGGGTGGTAGTGGGTACCGACCATGCAGCAGAAGCGGTTACCGGCTTTTTTACCAAATACGGCGACGGCGGCACCGATATCAACCCTATTTTCCGCCTTGATAAAGGCCAGGGAAAGCAGCTGCTTAAGGCGCTTGGCTGTCCTGAACACCTTTATCTCAAGCACCCCACCGCAGATCTGGAAGATGACCGCCCCGGCCTGCAGGATGAGGTGGCGCTCGGCGTCACCTATGCGATGATCGATGCCTACCTCGAAGGCCAGACTATCGCTGCCGAGGCGGCAAAAACCATCGAAAGCTGGTACCTAAAAACCGAGCATAAAAGACGCCCGCCGATTACGGTATTTGACGATTTCTGGAAATAATAATTAAGACTCACTCCCGGATGAAGCCGCGCGCTTCATCCGCTTTCGCAGGGACAGCATGGCCAATAATTTACAACGCGCGACCTTCATCGGCCTGTTGGCCATTATCCTCTGGAGCACCTCGGTCGGGCTGATTCGCAGTATAACCGAAACCTTCGGCCCGCTGGGCGGCGGCGCCCTGCTTTACAGCGCCACCGCTCTGCTATTGTGTTTCACGCGTGGCTTACCGCGCTTGCGCACCGCGCCAAAAGGTTGGTTGTTAAGCGCCGGCTTACTGTTCGTTAGCTATGAAATCGCGCTTGCCACCGCTCTGGGTCTGGCAGCAAGCCGCCAGCAAGCCCTTGAACTTGGCATGATTAACTACCTCTGGCCCAGCCTGACCATCGTACTGGCCATCGCACTTAACGGCCAGCGCTGGCGCTTCTGGCTGTGGCCTGGGCTGTTACTGGCGCTGGCAGGAATTATCCGGGTTCTCGGCGGCGATAATGGCTTCAGCCTGACGGCGCTGAAGGACAATATCCACCAGCAGCCGCTGGCCTACGGGCTGGCCGGTTATGCGGCCCTTGCCTGGGCGCTGTACAATAACATTACTCGCCGCTTCGCTCGCGGCCACAACGGCGTGACGCTGTTCTTCCTGGTAACCGCGTTGGCGCTCTGGGCCGGGGTGATATGTTCTCCTCAACCGCTAAAGTTAAGCTGGCAACCGGGCGCCTGGCTTGAGGTGCTCATCATGGCTGCGTTCGTCGCCGCAGCCTATTCTTGCTGGGACTGGGGTATACAGCACGGCAACCTTAGCCTGTTGGCGGCGGCCTCTTACTTCACGCCGGTGCTCTCGTCGCTGCTGGCGGCTATCTGGCTGGGAATAACGCCCGCGTTTGCCTTCTGGCAAGGGGTGGCAATGGTGACCCTGGGGTCGTTGCTCTGCTGGCGTGGGACGCGCTGACTTCAGCGTGTTTGCCACTAAAATCGTCTGCTATACTGTATATAACAACAGCCTTGTGGAGTTTTTTGTGAGCAGACGTTTTACTGCCGGTCGTCCCGAATACGATAAAACTGCAATCTATCAATACCCTGAACATCTGCGTCCTTCGCTGGAGGCCTTACCTGGCCAGCCCGGCGTTTATACCTTTCACGGCGAAAGCACCACGCTGCCGCAGTATATTGGTAAAAGTATTAATATTCGCAGTCGGGTGCTTTCTCATTTACGCACCCCCGACGAAGCATCGATGTTACGTCAGGCTAGACGCATCAGCTTTATTACCACCGCCGGCGAACTGGGCGCCTTACTGCTGGAAGCGCAGATGATTAAGCAGTATCAGCCGCTGTTTAATAAGCGCCTGCGCAAGAATCGCCAGCTGTGTTCATTACATCTGCTCAATGGCAGACCTGAGGTGGTGTATGCCAAAAACGTCGATTTTGCCGCGGCACCGGACCTTTTTGGCCTTTATCCCAGTCGCTACGCCGCATTGCAAGCGCTGCAAAAGCTGGCCGACACCCATCAGCTTTGTTACCCGCTGCTAGGCCTTGAACCAACCTCACGCGGCAAAGCCTGCTTTCGCTACGCGCTTGGGCGTTGCGCTGGCGCTTGCTGCGGCGCGGAAACAGCAGAAAACCACTTTCAGCGCTTACGGGCGGCGCTTGAGGTTCTCAGGGTACAGTGCTGGCCGTGGCCCGGCCCGGTAGGGTTAGTGGAAGATAGCCTGCATGGCAAACAGATCCACGTGGTGTGCAACTGGTACTATCTCGGATCGGTAACGGAGGTTGAGCAGGCCAGCGCGCTGACGCGCACCCTGCCCGCCTTCGATCAGGATGGCTATAAGATCCTCTGTAAGCCGCTGCTAAGCGGAAGTTATGACGTTATTCCCCTGTAGCCAAAGCAAAACCGCCGAAACTGTCCACATCAGATGGACAATATCCGGCGGTCTCTTCTGGCAAGTTGGTCACACGCTGCGCTGCGATTAACCTTTGCTAACGGGCGCAGACTGATGATGGGCCGGTTTTTCAGTCAGATGCTTTTCAAAATTGGCATTGAACTGTTTTTTCTGTTCAGCCGTCAGCACGTTATACAGTTTGTTCTGGGTTTCCATCATTTTCAGCACCCGGCCCTTGTCAGCTGCGGACACTTTATCAGCCTGAGCCTGTGCTTTTGCCGCATCAAAGCTGTCAGTAGCGATAATGCTGTGCATTTCGCGACGCTGCTCCAGCGATGGCCGTGGCATATCTTTATGGGCATCTTTCATGATAGTGCGCATTTGCTGCTTCTGCGCGTCGGTCAGGTTGAGGTTTTTAAACATCCACATGCCGTGTGCGCCATGATGCGGGCCTTTATGCATCATGGGCTTCTCGCTACCAGCAGGTGGCGGAGTCAGATTATCAGCGGCAGCATGAACCAGATTAGCCGCACCCAAAGCCAGTGTAGTAGCAACAATAAGAGAGGTTAGCTTACGCATAGTTTTTTTCCTTACAGGTCGGAACGATACGACGGTCTGTCGTGATGTCGGGACTCAGTGTATGACGCTCAATGTCAAGCTACACACATCACGGGTAAAGCCATGCAAGCGTAAAAGAACTTAATGGCGCAATCATGGAGGGAATGAGAAGAAATGCGTGAAGAATTGCTAATGAATGTGACTGATAATGGCGTTTATGCAGAAATTATGGAGACGGTCATCATTGCTAACGCTGGCAGGTTGCCCGCCGTAGCGGGCAAAGAGAGATCAGGAGGCCGCCTGCTGGCGCTCATCTACCGACTCCAGCTGTAGCGCCTGATTATGTGCATTGTCTTCCACCAGCATCAAACCGGCCCGCAGCCCGCAGGCAACATCAGGATTTGGGAAAAGTACATATTCACGCGCCTGCTGTACGTAATAGCGCGTTTCACCGTCTTCCGCCAGCAGCGTCCCCTGCGGAAAGACGGTAAAATTCAGCGTATCTTTACTCATGTGCAGCCGGAACTGAGCAGATAAGCGCGTAATCTGCTGTAATACCCGGTAGCGGCGCGGAATACTGGCATCCGCCCCCACCTCCTGGCCGCAAATAAGCGCCCGTAGCGCGGCATCAGCGTCGCTGAACTGGCTTAAATCATTGTGACCAAACGCCAGCGCCTTACCCAGTTCAAGGGTACAGCTGTTGGCCTGAAAACAGTGATGGCTAAAGTGCGTATAGGTGCCGCCGGGCGCGCGATGAAAGACCAGAGCCTCGAGGCCAGCTGCGCTCAACCAGCGCAGAAATGCCTGCGGCCAGGGCTTGTCGCGCTGCGGCAATACGCCAAAACGCGTATGCCAGGAACCGCGGATCGCGGTATGTAAGTCGAGATGCCAGCGCAGCTCTTCGTGACTGCCTGACAGATAGAAAGTTTCAATGGCCTGTTCAAGGCACAGGGCGCGGCGCGCTTCCGCGCTATCAGGAAACTGCTGCCAGCGTCCACCAAACATGCGGTTCACATCAGCCTGCAGATAGCGTTTATTCTCCCGCATCGCCGCCGGATTGCCGATAATGATCAGTAACCGCATCGCCAGCGGTAGATCGCCGGCTATCAGCTCACTGGCAATCTGATTAACCATTTCTATCGGGGCGGTTTCATTGCCGTGGATACCGCAGGAAACCACCAGCGCCATGTTGGTTGAAGGATGCAATGGCGTGAGCTCGATAATACCTTCATCGCGCCAGAGCCAGCTAAGGTGTTGATTACGTCCCTGGCTGATTACGGGCTTCTCACCGGCGAAGGTGAGAGATAACAAATCCTGCATTTACGCTCCTTATTGTTTCTCTCCTGTCTGCTGCCTGATGCGCTAAGCTTTCATTCACTTAGCGCAAGATTCAGGGTTCATCCGTGATTATTGTTGAAAATTATAGACATTCCCTAAGTCTAGCAGCTTCGTCAGTTCATCGAGCGCCACGCGCCCTTCATCCAGTAACTGCGGGTCGGCAAGATCCTGCTGGCTCAAACGATCGCGATAGTGGCGCTCCACCCACTGGTCGAGGGTGGCGAACAATGTTTCGTTCATCAGCACCGCCGGATTAACCTTCGCCTGCTCTTGCGGCGTCAGCACTACCCGTAAGCGCAAACAGGCTGGTCCGCCGCCGTTACACATACTTTCACGCAGGTCAAACGCCCGCAGTTCGCGTATCGGACCTTGTTGTTCAGTCAGCTCATTAAGCCAGCGCCAAACGCCCTCATGCCGACGCGCCTCTTCCGGCAGCACCAGCAGCATGTTGTCATCGGGCCGGGTCAGTAACTGACTATTAAACAGGTAGGTTTGCACGCAGTCTGCAATGCTGATGCGACTGGCGGGCACCTCAACCGGCGTAAATCCGGGAATTTTTTCCGCCAGTGAACGATACAGCGCCGGCTGATCGACAAAGGCCTGCTGATGACAAAAGAGTACCTGCTGATTGCTGACCGCAATCACATCATTATGAAATACCCCCTGATCGATCGCCGCCGGATTTTGCTGGGCGTAAATCGCGCAGCCCGGGACCAGCTGGTTAAGGCGGGCGACCGCCTCGCTGGCTTGCCGCGTCTGGCGCGCCGGATAACGCTGGGGTCCGCGTTCGGGATGTGACTCATCGCGCCCATAGATAAAAAGCTGCACGCCGGCAGAGCCGTAGCCAGCGCCAAACCGGTTATGGTTGGCCGCGCCTTCATCACCAAACATTGCCACCTGTGGCAAGGCATCATGAACGGCAAAATGGTCGGCGTCGCGGAAAATAGCCCCCAGCAATGACGAGGTGGTTGTCGCTTCGATCGCCCGGTGAAATTTATTATTCAGGTTGGCGACGGTGAAATGCACACGGCCGTCAAGGGTATCGGCTGAAGGGGCCACGGTGGCTGCATTAGCAACCCACATCGCCGATGCCGAACTCACGGCGGAAAGCAGGCCAGGCGCCTTTTTCACCACGTCCTGCAACACCCGCGCATCGCTACCGCTGAATCCCAGCTGGCGCAGCGCCGCCATATCCGGACGCTGATGCGGCGGAATAACGCCCTGCACAAAGCCCATATCCGCCAGCGCTTTCATTTTCATCAGCCCCTGCTTTGCCGCCAGACGCGGGTTAGAGAGCTGAAACTGATTGCGGGTAGAGGCTTCATTGCCAAAAGACAGCCCGGCGTAATGATGGGTTAATCCCGGCAGGCCATCAAAGTTTGCTTCAGTGGCTTTCATTGCGGCTCTCCGCCAGGGCTGAAATCAAGTCCGGGTGACAACGTCACGGGAAGCGATAAATCCGCACTCTCCAGCGACGCCATCGGCCAGGCGCAGTAATCGGCGGCATACCAGGCGCTGGCGCGATGATTGCCGGAGGCGCCGATACCGCCAAAGGGCGCGCTGCTGGCGGCGCCGGTTAGCGGCTTGTTCCAGTTAACGATGCCGGCGCGCGCTTCCAGTAGCAGCCGATCAAAGTCTGCGCGATGCGGTGAGATAATGCCGCAAGACAGCCCGTAACGGGTTGCGTTTGCTATCTGTATCGCATCATCCAGCTCATCGTAACGGATGACGGCCAGCAGCGGGCCAAACACCTCTTCATCCGGCAGTTCCCCCAGGGCGGTGACATCGATAATACCCGGCGTCATCAGTGCGCTGCTGCGGTCAGGCCACGACATCGCCAATAATACATCGGCGCCAGTCGCGACCCGCGCCTGCCACGCCTGCCATATCTGCTCCGCCGCCGCCGGAGAGATCACGCTACCCATAAATGGCTGCGGCTCGGCGTCCCAGCGGCCCGGCACCAGGCGTGCGGCGACTTCCACCAGCCGGCGCAGAAAGGCATCACCTGCCGCTCCGCGTTTTACCAACAGTCGGCGCGCGCAGGTACAGCGTTGACCGGCGGTAATAAAGGCCGACTGAATAGTCAGATGCACCGCCGCTTCGCACGCTTCAGGCGCTTCGACAATCAGCGCATTGTTGCCGCCCATTTCCAGCGCCAGCATTTTCTCCGGCTGACCGGCGAGCTGGCGATGCAGCTGATAGCCGGTGCGGGCGCTGCCGGTGAATAGCACTCCATTAATTGCAGCATCCTGCGCCAGCGCCTCGCCGGTTTCCCGTCCCCCCTGAATCAGGTTGATCACGCCGGCGGGCAAGCCCGCCTGCTGCCACAGTTTTACCGTCAGCTCTGCGGTTGCCGGCGTTTGTTCACTGGGCTTGAACACAATGGTGTTACCTGCCAGCAGCGCCGGAACAATGTGACCATTGGGCAAATGTCCGGGAAAATTATAGGGACCAAACACCGCCATAACGCCGTGTGGTCGATGGCGAAGTCCGCTATCAGCCGACTGACTTTCTCCGGTACGGGCGTGCCAGGCTTTCACGGAAATGGCGATTTTATTGATCATCGCCTGCACTTCCGTCTGCGCCTCCCAACGGGGCTTGCCGGTTTCACGGGCAATGGTCTCACTGAGACTGATTTTGTTCTGTTCAAGCAACTCAGCAAAGCGCTCCGCTAGCGCCTGACGCCGGGCAAAGCCATAGCGTGCCCAGTCGGCAAAAGCGGTGCGCGCTGCCTGACAGGCAAGCGCCACCTGCTCACGACTGGCCGCTTTTCCCTGCCAGAGTTGCGACGAAGTTACAGGGTCACTCTTTTCCATCAGCGGCCCTTCTCCGGCCAGCCACTGGTGATTAATCAAATGCGTCATACGCTTTTCTCCTCGGGGTTGAGCGTGACGATGCGCAGCATATCGCCGGGGCTACTGCGCAAAATATCTGCCTGCTCCGCTGTCAGCATCACCTCTGGCGCACGCGGATCGGCGGCTACCAGCAACGTACGAAAATCATCAAAGCGCTCATTGCTCACCAGACAGGGGGTTAACGAACTGTTCTGCGGCTGCGGCGCCTGAATACGCAGCGGACGCCGCTGGCTTTCGCGTATTGCCCGCACGTCATCAATATTGCACTCCAGCGTCGGCCCGCCGTCGAAAATATCGATGTAGTGTTGATAATGCAGTCCTTCAGATTCCAGCACCGCTCTGGCCGGGGCGGTGTGTGGATGCACCTTGCCGATCACCCGCTGCGCATCGGCGTCAAGGTAATCGATATACAGCGGATGTTTTGGCATCAGCTCAGCGATGAAGGCTTTTTGTCCGGTACCGCAGAGATAATCGGCTTCGCTAAACGCCATGGAAAAAAAGCGCTGTCCAACGCTGTGCCAGAAAGGCGAATAGCCATCCCCCTCAATGACACCGCGCATTTCCGCTACGATCCGCGTGGTAAATTTATCGCGCGATCCCGCCATAAACAGAAAGCGTGATTTCGACAGCAGATAGCCGTTTTTGTCGCGGCGATAGTCGGGGTCAAGAAACAGCGTGCAGAGTTCGCTGCTGCCGGTGTGATCATTACTGAGCGTCAGGGTTGGCATCACGTTATAGATGTTCAAAGCGCGTGAAGCATGAACCTGATTGCCAACGCGGAAGTTATACCAGGGGTCCTGTAACCCGACGGCAACCTCAATGGCGCTAATCCCTACAGCCTGATTGTTTTCACTGTCAGCCAGCACAAAAACATAACCTTGCTCGGCTTGCGGTAATCCGCCCTGCCAGGTAAGTATTGAGCGTTCAATACGCGCCTGCAGCGTGTCGGCATCGGCGGGTAACGAGGTTAATCCCCCGCCGGTTTTGCCAGCCAGGTGCATAAGCTGCGCCAGATCATCGCGCTCAACAGGACGAATAAACATCATGTTGCCAGCCCTCGCACCAGCTTTTCACAGGCCCTTTCAAAGCGTTCCAGACCGGTTTTGACTTCCTGCTCACTGATGATCAGCGATGGCGCAAAGCGTACCACGTTGGCGCCGGCAATCAGCACCATCACCCCTTCCTCTGCGGCAACCAGATTGATCTGCTTTGCCTTACCGGAAAAGTCATCGCTCAGCACGCAGCCAATCAGCAGGCCCATCCCGCGAACTTCTTTGAATAAATTCAGCCGCTTATTGATAGCCTCTACGCCGTCAATAAACCAGCGATGGCGTGCCTCAACGCCGTCCATGACTTCCTGACGATTAATTAAATCCAGCACCTTCCCACCCACGGCGCCAGCCAGCGGGTTACCACCATAAGTGGTGCCGTGGCTGCCAACAACCATGACGCTGGCAAGGTTGTCAGTGGTCAGCATTGCGGCCATGGGGAAGCCGCCGCCCAACGCCTTGGCGGTGGTCAGCACGTCCGGCGTTACGCCGTAGTGCATATAAGCATAAAGCGCGCCGGTGCGACCGACCCCGCTTTGCACCTCATCAAATATCAGCAGCGCCTGGTGTTTGTCGCACAGCTCGCGCAGCCCGCGCAGAAACGCCGGTTCAGCAGGCACCACGCCGCCCTCTCCCTGAATGGGTTCAACAATCACCGCGCAGGTCCGGTCATTAATCAGCGCCGCCGCCGAAGCCAGATCGTTAAACGCCGCGTGCTGGATATCCGCTGGCAGCGGCGCGAAATCTTTTGAATAAGCGGGCTGACCACCTGCGGATACGGTAAACAGCGTGCGTCCGTGGAAAGCGTTGCTAAACGCCACAATGCCGCTTTTATTCTGATCAAAACGGTCATGGGCATATTTACGCGCCAGCTTGAGCGCCGCCTCATTGGCTTCGGCGCCGGAATTACAGAAGAATACTTTTTCAGCAAAAGTCGCATCGATCAGCTTCTTCGCCAGCCGCAGTATCGGCTCGTTAGTGTAGCCATTGCCGGTATGCCACAGCTGAGCGGCTTGCTGCGTCAACGCCTGCTGCAGTTCCGGATGGGCATGTCCAAGGGCATTCACTGCAATACCGCCGGCAAAGTCAATATAGTCTTTGCCCTGCTGGTCCCAAAGCGTTGAGCCTTCGGCCCGCACCGGTACAAATGTCGCCGGCGCGTAGGTGGGCATCATCCATTGCTCGAAATTCTCACGTGATACTGACTGTTGCATAGCGACCTCGGAATTCCCGTTACGGGCTTTGAATGTTATGAATAAGTTAAAACCATCGCTGTTAATGTAATTTGCACGCTTCATGCCAGCCAGCAATAAAATGCATAAAATAATTCCATGCAATAAAAATCAACAAGTTACAACCTGTCACTATTCATTAAAAATGCATAATAAGTGAATAATTGTCTGATAAAGGCCAGTTTGCCGCACCATATAAAGCTGATTTATGCATTTGTAAAATAAAATATTGCTTTTGTGATCGATGCCGAAAAGACGCCCTGAAATGAGGCAGTTAGCGCCCCGATAGCGGGCAATTTGCACCCTCAGCAGGCAGCATGGGCATATTGATTTTGAGCAGAAGGCACAAATAACCCCGCCAGCCGTCAATGACGCTGACCCGCATCAGTTATTTTGCTGAGCAATATAATCATCACCTTTGTCATTAATTTAACCCGCGTGGTTGCCAGATTTTTTTGAGCGCAATGAAGTCATCTCAACGCAGTCTCGTTTGTTTTTCATTACTATCCCCTGCGATGAAATAACACCGCTGCTTAATTAAAATTTTTACTATCCATATGATAATTTTTTGTTATCACAAATAATATCATCACGAAGGTTATTATTCTTATGGAGGAGGCAGGCTCGTTAGCAGAAAAGCGATAAACAAACAACTAATTGAATTTAAATGAAATTATAAATAACACCCTGGTTTTAAAACATGGCCTAATAATAAAATGACATAATTAAAATCACAGGAAAACTAATTAACAGCATAATGATTAGCCTGGTAATTCACGGGTTACACATTGTTACACTTGCTCATCTTTATTTATTTTGAGCTTTATGACATTTTCATTTCGCCACCCAGCGTGAGCAAAAAAAATATATAATTACCAACAGGGCATACTATTTATGATGAAGCGCAAAGTTATTGCGGCACTGATCCCAGCGCTGCTGAGTATTACTGCGGCCAACGCCAGTGAAATTTATAATAAAGACGGTAATAAGCTCGATTTACAGGGCAAAGTTAACGTCAGCCACCAGATGTCTAACGATAAAGCCAACGATGGCGATATGTCCTACGCCCGTCTGGGTTTTAAAGGGCAGACTAAGATCAGCGACGAGCTGACCGGCTATGGCATGTGGCAATATCAGTATCAGTTAAATAACTCTGAAGGTAGCGATGCTCAAAACAATAACCGCACGCGTCTTGGCTTTGCTGGTTTAAAATACGCCAACCTGGGGTCTCTTGATTACGGGCGTAACTACGGCCTGATTTATGATGTGCTCGGCTATGCCGATATGCTGCCCAAATTTGGTGGCGATGCCGCCTTTAGCGACGGTTTCCTTGCCGGGCGCTCAGGCGGCGTGGCCACCTGGCGTAATCAGGATTTCTTCGGACTGGTAAAAGGACTGAGCATCGCCGCGCAATATCAAGGTAAAAATGAGCGGTCTGCCACCCAGACTGATGCGCTACGCCGCTCTAACGGCGAAGGTTATGCCACGTCTTTACAGTACAGCTTCGATTTTGGTCTGAGTCTGGTCGGCGCCTATGCCAACCTTGACCGAACCGCAGCACAGAATACCGCGCTGCGTGGCGACGGGGAAAAAGCCGAACTTTGGGCGGGCGGGATTAAATACGATGCCAACCAGATTTACCTGGCCAGCATCTACGGTGAAACCCGCAATGCGACGCCAATTCCCAGAGGCTATGCTAATAAAGCCACCAATTTTGAGGCCGTGGCCCAGTATCAATTTCTCAACGGTTTTCGTCCATCGCTGGCTTATGTAAGTTCCCGCGGTCAGGACGTAGAAAATATCGGCAGTGTCGATATCTACAAATACGTCAGCGTCGGCGCTTATTACTACTTCAATAAGAATATGAACATCTACGCAGAGTACAAAATAAACCTGCTGCAAGCAGATAATAAACTGGGACTGGCGAATGATGATATCAGCGTAGTAGGTCTGACCTACCAGTTCTGATTAAAGAAAACACCTGCTTGCTGACGATTAGGGAAAGGCATCTTGCCTTTCCCTCTCCATTAAGGCAGGACGCCAGCAGCCCGACGCGGAAAAAATCAGGGGGCCAGCAGGTCAAGATCGGGCCGCGCCAGCTGTGGTGCATTGACCGGCGGATCGAGCTTCAAAGTGACCCAGTTAGAGGTAACCCGCTGCTGCTGGCTATCTTCGACCGTCACCGAAAGGCGATACTCATTGCTCGCGCCGGGCGAATTGTCCCAGGGCGGAATAATGATGCTCCAGCCATCCGGACTGGCATTGTTTGCCGGCGGCGTCAGGCTCAGTGACTGGGTATCGCCCTGCCAGCTCAGGGCATGGATAGCGTTGGTATGACGAACCTGTAATTTCAGCGGCAAGTTTTCACCGGGCTGCACCTGCCATGGCGGCGTGGCGAGAAAAACGCTCAGCGTTTTACGCTGGCGGAATGCCATCACCGGCTGATCGCTGCGTTCAACCGCATCATAGCGACTCCCCAATAAAGAATGGGCCAGCGCAACGTTATCGGCGGAAAGTTGCTGGCTTAATGCTACCCCCGGGCGCCATGTCATTTTTAAACCAAACTGGTCCTGACTTTCCCCCTTTTCACCTTCGCTATGGCTGGCGGTAAAGGTAAACAGCGGCACCGGCGTGTAGCTGATACCCAGCTCAATTGCCGAAGGATTGCTATACGTATTGCCACTGTTAAACAGGTCGACGTTGTTGCCGAGATAGCGCTCCCAGGTAATGGATACGCCCAGCTGGCGATAGAAAGGCAGGTAGCCTTTAGTTGTAATGTCATAACCACGCGCCATCTGCATTTGCAGGTTGTCGCTACTGTTACGCCAGCCGCTCACCGGTTGGTAATAGTTAGCGGAAAAATGCAAAAAATCGCCCCAGGCTTCAGCGCCCAGTGATGCACGACG
This sequence comes from Izhakiella australiensis, assembly GCF_002006995.1. Lineage (GTDB taxonomy): Bacteria > Pseudomonadota > Gammaproteobacteria > Enterobacterales > Enterobacteriaceae > Izhakiella > Izhakiella australiensis. The sequence continues at coordinate 306,129 of NZ_MRUL01000002.1, forward strand.
CATGTTTTCATCCATCAGCTGGTCGAGAAAAGCATTGTAGCCAAACATCCAGTTACGGGTCATCCAACGCTGCCCAAGCCCGGCATTCCCCATCAGGCCAACATCGGTTTGCTCAAGCCCAATCTGGCTGAAGGTCAGTTGCTGCTGGCGGTCAGCCAGCGGCGTAAGCAAGGAGGCCGAGGTGCCGTTAAAGCGGCCGTGATTATCCACCAGTAGCGAGATATTCGCAGTCCCATAGGGTGAAAGCAGGTGCTGGCCCTCATTTTCAGCCTTTTTAGCCACCTCATTACGAAAATGCTCAAAGGCCCACTGGCCAGCTTCATCACCAAAAGAGCTGTTGCTATCGCCGCTTTTACTGGCTTCAGAGATCGACCTGGCTGCCTCGGCAATACGCTTAAGCCAGCGGTTGCCGGTCGGCGAATTATCACTGCCAAGGTCGGGCAATTGCTGCGCCATTTCACTAAAGCGCGCGGGATTATCGAAAGGTGCACTGGCGATCTGCGCCTCCTCATCCTGGGCGTGGAGGCAGAATGACGTCAGGCTCAGACAAAGCGTGAGCCTGACAGCGGCATATTTGCGCGGTGAGTAAACAAGCCTAATCATGTTGATAGTGGACCGCCGCCGACGCAGCAATCAGTATGCAATCCAGGTCAAAAAAATTTCAGGCTACCTTAACATACTCCCTCTGAGATATTTTAATTTACGTGCGGTCTGGCGCCGTTACAGCGCGCGCCAAATCAGAATGGCAATCGAGGCGAATAAAACCCATTTGATCAGATAATAAACCGGTTTATTCCACTGTTTGAGTCTCTTACCTACCTTGCGGATAGCGTAAATATATTTAAATGCGCGATTAATACCGCCGGTACGATCGCCTGCCTGATTAGGTGCCGCCGCGGCGCCGACCAGATGACGACCAAACCAGTGATTGACGGCTTGCGCCCAGCGATAGCGCATCGGACGCTCAATATCACAAAACAGAATCAGCCGGTTTTCGCCGCTGGTATTTTCAGCATAGTGAATATAGGTTTCGTCAAACATAACGCCTTCACCGTCGCGCCAGCTATAGCGGATGCCGTCTACGTCAATAAAGCAGCGATCGTCATTTGGCGTCGCCAGCCCCAGGTGATAGCGCATTGACCCCGCATAGGGATCGCGATGACGCGGCAAACGACTGCCATCGGGCAGCTCAGCAAACATCGCCGCTTTCACGCCGGGCATCGTACGCAGTAGTCCGGTGGTGAACGGACAAAGTTCGCCCGCCGAGGGATGGGCGTCGTCATACCATTTCAGATAAAAGCGTTTCCAGCCGGTTTTAAAGAAAGAGTTAAAACCGGCATCGTTATATTTATCGGAGGTTTTAATTTGCTGCAGTTTTTGCAGCGCATCGCCCTCATCGCGGATTTTTTGCCAGTTGTCCTGCAAAACTTTTAGCTCAGGAAAGCGCTCGACGGGCAAAAAAGGCGTGGTGGGAATTTTGGAAAACAGATACATAAAGCAGTTCAGCGGCGCGACAAATGTTGAATGATCGGAAAGCTGACGCCAGAAGCCATAGCGTAACTTGCCACGACGGTGGACATACAACACAGAGACGATATAGATAAACAAAATGATGTATTTCATGGCGTGAATAATTTCCCCAATTAGCTCATCCCTTCCCCCCGGCCGTTACGCTGAGGTATTTCGCAAAAATTATAGGAAAAATTGCGGCGCCAACAAATACATCACTCACAAACTATTAAATTTCATTTAACCTATGTTTAACGTTTCACTACGCCAGCAGCTATCGTCACGCCTTGCATACGCTGGCGGCAATGACGATAACCTGCTGCTGTAAATTATTCCGCCGAGGCTATGACTGCTGCTGATCTAGCTGTTGCAGCATATCCTGTGCCGAATGATTACAGATAAAGTGAATCAGATCCTCCGGGCTTAGCGGGCGGGCAAACCAAAAACCCTGAATTTCGTCACAACCAAGGGACTGCAACATGCCGGCAGTGGTTTGATCTTCCACCCCTTCCGCCACCACCTGGTAGGATAGCTCTTTAAGCATCAGAATAAGATGACGAACGATGACGCAGCTTACCTGGCTGCAGGTAATATCTTTAAGCAGCGAACGGTCCAGTTTTATCACGTCCAGCGGCACCTGCTGTAGATAATTCAGGTTGCTGTAGCCGCTGCCAAAATCATCAAGAAACAGGCGCATACCGAGCTTGCGTAGCTGACTCAGACAGCCCATCGCTTCGGGCATCTCCAGCAAGCGTTCGGTTTCAAGGCATTCAAGCTCGATATCCTGCGGGCTCAGCCCATGGCGCGCCAGCGCGGCGATCAGCCGGTCGGCAAAGTTTGCCCGCCCCAGATCGCTGACGCTGATATTCACCGACAGCGGCAGAGCAATATTTTGCTGCCGCCAGTTCGCCAGCTGCTGTATCGCCTGATTAATTACCCAGTCACTGATAGCCGGCATCAGGGTGGTTTTTTCCGCCAGCGGAATAAAGCGCGCAGGCGAAACCTCGCCCAACACCGGATGGTTCCAGCGTAATAACGCCTCCACGCCGGTGATGGTTCCGTCATGCAAAGAAAGCTTTGGTTGATAGACCAGATGCAAGCCCGGCCCCTGGGCCAGCTGCCGTCCGAGATCGTTTAGCAGCTGAAAATCGTCTTTCTTAATCTGATCGGTAAAGCTGTCATATAAACACAGCGGTTGGCGATAATTAATCGCATCGTGCAACGCGCTGACGGCCCTGCGTAGCGTCTCCTGCGCGTCATCGCCGCCGCGAAACCAGGTCACGCCGGCATGGCACTGGACCGTGACCCGTACGTGCTTACTCATCCGCGTATGCAGGTTTTCGGCATCACCATCCAGCACCTCAAGTAATCCGTGCAGGCGCTCTTCCGGTAAATACAGCGCAAAACGGCCCAGCGCCACGCAATAAAGTGTCGCATCCTGCAAAGGCAGCTGCGTTTGCAGCAGCTGCGTCAGGTCTTTGAGCTGATTTTCTACCGCAACCATACCCAGCGCACAGGCCATCTGATAGGTATAAGAAAGGTTCAGGCAGTCAATTAATACTAACCCTGTGCGGCCATCTTCACGCGGCAGGGTGTTTAAGTCTTCAATCAGATGCTGGCGGTTGGGCAGCAGCGTAACGGCATCAAATAAGCCAACCGCATGGCGGGCATCCAGATAAGCTTCAACCAGCTGAGCAATTTTGGCCAGTACATCCTGCTGAATGTCAGTTAACTGGCGGGGAACCAGATCCGCCACGCACAGCGATCCGAGGATAGTGCCATCCCGGCCGTACAGCGGAATACCCGCGTAAAAGCGAAAATGCGGCGCCTCAACAACATAGCGCAGATGGTTGAAACGGCTATCCTCCAGGGTATCTTCGCAAATCAGTAAAGCCCCCTGCTCAACCGTTAAACGGCAAAAAGCTTCCTCAACCGGCGTTTCTGCCGGCAACAGCGAGTCGTGACTTTTCACATACTGCTTATCGTCAGCAATAAAAGTGACGTAGCTGTATGGCATGCCCAGCTGCTGACTGGTCAGATCGGTAAAGCGCGCGAGATAATGATCGCGCACGCGATCCTCAGTGGTCAGCATTTTTATCGCAAAAGGCTGGACAGGCTCGGCCTCTTCATGCAACTGCATAAACCTCTGCTCCCTGGTCCGTTGGTCAGGTGAATATTAAGTAAAATAAATCCAATCGGACTAAAGCAAAGCGGCAGCGCCTGTATCTGCCACTTTGCATCGCCAATATCATCAAGTATGGCTAACGGATTACTGAAGCGTTACGTGATTTCCGGAAATATCGGCAAGACAGGGGAAAGGTTTAGCAGCAAACGGACTGATTTTGTCCTGTGACGCTGCCACAGGCTTGATGCAGGCGCACCACCTCGCCAACGACAATAAGCGTTGGCGATCGTAGCTGATAACAGCTGACGTCAGCAGATAAATTACGCAAACTGCTGATGATAACCCGCTGATCGGGTCGGGTGCCGTTTTCGATTAGCGCCACGGGGGTATCGGCACTGCGGCCAGCAGAAAGCATCTGTCGGCACAGCGCCTCGCACCAGCGCAGCCCCATATAAAACACCAGCGTCTGTCGGCTGTCCGCCAGTAGTTCCGCGCCGATCTGCGGCTCGCCGCTGCGGCCATGGCCGGTAATCAATCTGACCGATTGTGAAAAATCGCGGTGCGTCAACGGAATACCCGCCGACGCCGAGCATCCCGAGGCGGCAGTAATGCCAGGCACGATGTGGCAGGCAATACCCGCCTGCTGCAGCCAGAGCATCTCTTCACCACCGCGGCCAAAGATGAAAGGGTCACCCCCTTTCAGGCGAATCACCTGCCGTCCACTTTGCGCTAGCTCCACCAACAGCTGATTAATATGGCTTTGCTTCATGCCGTGATGGCCTGGACATTTACCCACATCAATCAGCTCGGCGGTGGGCGCCACCAGCTGCATTACCTCATCGCTAACCAGTCGGTCGTAGACCACCACCTCGGCCTGACTCAGCAGCCGGGCAGCCTTCACCGTCAGCAATTCGGCATCCCCCGGCCCGGCGCCCATCAGCCAGACTTCACCGACAGCGCCTGACTGAGCGCGCGCGGCAGGTGGAGTGGCCGCTTCGTGCTTGCGCGTTGCGCGGCCTGCGCTGTACTGCATAGCGATCATGAGGTTACCTGGTCATCGCACATTGCAACCCTCTGCTGCGGCTCGCCGGCCACCTGCACCTTGCCGTTCACAACCTGCACCGGCCAGCTGCGCAGGCTGCGATCCGGGTTATCAATGCCCTTGCCGTCCTGCAAACGAAAACGCTGTTTATAGAGCGGAGAGATAACAACCGGCTCGCCGGCAACATCACCAAGAATACCGCGCGAAATCACGCTGGCATGCGTGCCTGGCTCCTGGTCTTGCAGGGCAAAAACGTCGCCGTCAAGGCGGAACAAAGCAATGCGTTCACCGGCCAGGCGGGCGCCAATTCCTGCCTGCGGCGGAATAGACTCCAGATCGCACAGCGTATGCCACCCCACCGAAGGCTGCTGCGTCGTGGTCAGCGCACGATACTCGGTTGCCGGGCGAAGCTGACCGCGTTCAGGCTGACGCTGCAGGGTTTCGTCCTGCTGCTGGCTGTTGACCGCCGTGTGGAACAGCGCGCGACGGTCAGGATTATCCAGCGTCGTTTTCCATTCACACTGGTAGGCATCCACCACCCGCTGCATGTCGACTTCCAGCTGTGCGCCAATTGCCAGCGAGTCCTCAATAACAACCTCGCGCAGGTAGTCCAGTCCCCCTTCCAGGTTATCCATCCAGACGCTGGTGCGCTGCAGACGATCGGCAGTGCGAATATAGAACATCAGGATCCTGTCGACGTAGCGGATCAATGTTTCACTGTCGAGGTCGCTGGCGAACAGGTCGGCATGGCGCGGCTTCATGCCGCCGTTGCCACAGACGTACAGGTTCCAGCCCTTGTCAGTCGCAATAATCCCAATATCTTTACTTTGCGCTTCGGAACATTCACGGGTGCAGCCGGAAACCGCCATTTTAATTTTATGCGGCGAGCGTAACCCCTTGTAGCGATTTTCTATCTCGATGGCGAAGCCGGTAGAATCCTGCACGCCGTAGCGGCACCAGGTGGCGCCCACGCAGGATTTAACCGTTCGCAGCGATTTGCCGTAGGCGTGGCCGGTTTCGAATCCAGCGGCAATTAAGTCGTCCCAGATAAGCGGAAGCTGATCGAGACTGGCGCCGAACAGGTCGATACGCTGCCCGCCGGTGATTTTACAATAGAGCTGATAGCGCTGGGCAATCTCGCCGATAGTAATCAGCCTCTGCGGCGTAATTTCGCCGGCGGGTATCCGCGGAACCACGGAGTAACTGCCATCTTTCTGAATATTGGCGAAGTAGCGATCGTTGGTATCCTGCAGCGGCAAATGTTCAGGTTTCAGCAGATACTCATTCCATGTCGAAGCCAGTAGCGATCCAACTAACGGCTTACAGACTTCGCATCCCAGCCCGTGGCCATGCTTAGCCAACAGCTGGTCAAATGATTTGATCTCTTCCACCTGAATCAGGTGCTGCAGCTGCTGGCGAGAGAAGGCGAAATGTTCGCAAACGTCTTTTTTCACCGCGACGCCATTCTGCGCCAGCTGATATTCCATGACCTGTTTAACCAGCGGTACGCAGCCGCCGCAGCCGGTTCCAGCCTTGGTCATGGCCTTGACGGCAGCCAGGTCGGTGGCGCCGGCGTTAACCGCCTGGCAAATCGTTGCTTTATTGACGTTATAGCATGAACAAATCTGTGCGCTGTCCGGCAGCGCGGCGACGCCCAGCGCTTTGGCTGGCGCACCGGCACTTTGCGGTAAAATTAAGCTTTCCGGCGCATCCGGCAGCGGCATTGCATTCAGCATCATTTGCAGCAGCATGCTGTACTCGCTGCTGTCGCCCACCAGCACCGCCCCCAACAGGCGTTGACCATCGGCGGAAACGACGATTTTTTTGTAGACTTCCTGCGGCTCGTTGGTCCAGTAATAGCTCTGGCTGCCGGGCGTCCGGCCATGCGCATCGCCCAGCGAAGCCACCTCGACGCCGAGCAATTTCAGCTTGGTGCTCATATCTGCGCCGTTAAACGCCGCCGTTTCGCCGGCAAGCGTGGCCGCCAGCGTCCTCGCCATCTGATAGCCCGGCGCCACCAGACCATAGTTTTCACCCTGCCACAGCGCGCATTCGCCGATGGCATAAACGCCGCTGTGCGAAGTCTGGCATTGATCATTAATGACGATACCGCCACGCGGGCCAAGGCTGAGTCCGGCGGTACGGGCCAGCGAATCCTGTGGCCGGATGCCGGCGGAGAACAGCACCAGGTCCGTCTCAAGCAGGACGTCGTCCGCGAAGCGCAGCTGTAATCCTCCATCAGGACTGGCTTCGATAGCCTCGGTCACTTTGCTGGTATGCACCCGTACGTCCAGCGCCTCAATTTTACGGTTGAGCATCTGCGCGCCGCCGTCATCAAGCTGAACCGCCATTAGCCGCGGCGCAAACTCAACCACATGGGTCTCAAGCCCCAGCTGTTTTAAGGCATTCGCCGCCTCCAGGCCCAGTAATCCGCCGCCGATCACCACGCCCCGGCGCGCATCCCTCGCCCAGGCGCTAATCGCCTCAAGGTCATCAAGCGTACGGTAAACAAAGCAGCCCGGCAGATCGTTACCTTCAACGGGGGGAACGAAGGGATAAGAGCCGGTCGCCAGTACCAGCTTGTCCCAGTGCAGCTCTTTGCCGTCGCTGTCGCGCAGAGTATGGCGATCGCAGTCAACAGCCAGCACTTCGCAGCCGGTGTGCAGCGTAATACCGTTGGTGGTAAAAAAACCGGGCTCAACCAGCGAGAGATCATCAGGGGTTTTACCGCTGAACCAGGAGGTGAGATAAACCCGGTCATAAGCCATGTAGCGTTCGGCGCCGTACACCACTACCTGATATTGCTGATGCAACTGTTTTTCTACCAGTTGCTGAAGAAAATGGTGGCCGACCATGCCGTGACCGACGACGGCGAGAATGGGTTTGCGCCTCATCATTACAACTCCTCCTGATGATTTTTTTGCTGGCGATGTTAGTACCGCCTGCAAATTGTCTCGCCCTGAATGATTAGTCGCGCTGATTTATATCAAAGCTAAAGCACAAACTGCCGAAAATTGATCCGTAACGATTCAGCAAGAATTTTACGTCTGGCTTATTTATATGCAGATCATATTTTGCCCGGTGCGAAAAAGCCTGGCTGATGCGCCCGGAATGATAATCGCGGCGAATTTCGGGACGGTGGCCAGCAACCTGATAACAAATTGTTAAAAAAAACGACAAACGACGATGTTTTATTGGAATCAGTTTGCGGCCTGCCGCACTTTGCGGCACACTCGTCACATCTGAACCAGGCACTTAACATGATCATCATCAGCCTGCAATCGAGTTGAATCTCAAAAGCGACAGATAAGCAGTGGCCTCTACGGTTTTGGATAGTTATCAGCAGCCTGAAAAGTACAGATGTGTCTGAAAGTGAGACCGGCCTTCAGTCGGTCAGATACAGGTACGCCAGGTGTTTGTCGTGAGCTTACTCAGCATATATCGAGGAATAGCGTGAAAATTCACATCGCCCTGACCCTGTTGACCGTGCTTACACTTGCCGGCTGCAAAGCGCCCGCGCCGTCCGTTAATGATGACACGCTGGTGACCAGCGAGGTTGATGGCGTAACGCTAACTCACCGTCATGCGGTTGAGGCCCCCAGCAGTTTTTCACCGGTAAATCAGCAGTGGCGGGCGCTATATAACGCGTCGGTGATGACCCGCCCCGATTTCAGCGGCAAAGTGGTCAGCTACCTGGAAAACGGTAAACCCTTTACCGTTTTAGGCAACGTACAAAACGGCTGGCTGGCTATTGCGGAAGCCGACCAGCAGCAGCTTATTGGCTATGTGCCCCTGCGCGCCGGGGTGATCGCTGACCGCTATGATGCGACGCTGCGTAGCGATCGCCCACGTCCGCGTAAAGCGGCAAAACAGGTGTGTGTTGACGTGGGCGGCGCCAGCAAAGCCTGCCGCAATAATAGTACCGCCACCTGGATCCTCGAATAATCGCCCTCATCAAGCGAGGGCTATATCCTTATTTATAATTAAATCTGGCAGCGCCACGGCGCCGCCAGAAGCTGACCGGAATTGAAACCGCCTGATGACGCAGGATAACATCGCTTATGAGCCAGCCAGCATGAATAGCGATAACCTTTTACTTCACTGTGCAGCGCCTCTGCTCAATACCATTGTGCAGCTGAGGCTGGCGGCGACTCATGACGATCCGCCGGCGCTGCGCTTGCAGCTGGTTGAGGAGATCCGGCGCTTTGAACAGCGTGGCAAACAGGCTGATATCCCCGCTGAAATGATTATCGCCGCACGCTACTGCCTCTGTAGCGCGCTGGATGAAGCCGCTGCGCAAACGCCATGGGGTAGCCGCGGCATCTGGTCGGGCAACGGCCTGCTGGTAAACTTCCATAATGAAAGCTGGGGCGGTGAAAAGTTCTTTCAGATACTCGCCCGCGCGTCGCAGGCGCCCCACCAGCATATCTGGCTGTTAGAAATTATTCATTATTGTCTGCTGCTCGGCTATGAAGGCCGTTACCGCACGCTGGACAATGGCCGCACTCAGCGTGACGGAATTCGCAATCGTTTGTCGAAGCTGATTGAAGAAACGCGCGGCTCCCCGCCGACAATGCTATCGCCGCCGCTGGAAGCCCGTCCGCGCCACGGTCCTTTATGGCGGCCTCCCGTTCCGCTTTGGGTTTCTCTTACGCTAACTGCGCTCATTGCCTGTCTGATTTATTCAACCTTTAACTGGCGCCTGAGCGAGCACGCCGCACAGCTGCTAAGCGGCATTTACCAGATGCCGTTGCCTGGCGAAAACGACAATAGCGGAGCACATCGCAGCGGCGGCTCGCCGTCGCTGTTGGATTTATCCAAACCGCTTGCCGATCTGATCAATGAAGGCAAGCTTGAAGTCATTGAAGGCAGCAATGACAGCAAAGTTATTATTTCTTCTGCTGCATTGTTTGACGCCGCCAGCTCGCAGCTAACGCCTGCGGGTCGTGCGCTGGTTTCACGCGTCGCAGTGGCGATGGACAGCAGGCGCGGCGCAATTCTGGTTAGCGCCTGGGCCGAGAGTCGTCCGCCATCGGAAGAGCGCTTTGCCACTAACTATGAATATACCCTGGCGCAGGCGCGCAGCGTTTCGGCGGTGCTACAGCGGGTTATGACGCAAAACCCTCATAGCATCCGCGTTGAAGGTCGCGGCAATAATGCCTCGGCCAGCAGCGCGACGCGTACTCATCAACGCCTGCTAAAAAGACGTATCGAAGTCACGCTTTATCCCAGCCCCGATAATGCCGGGGAAGCCGCCACACGGAGAAAACCCTGATGCGCTTACGCCGACTGGCAAGTCACCGTCTGTTCTGGGGCTTAATTGGCGTTGCCGCCCTGTCCGCGCTGATCTGGATGGTTGGGCCCATGCTCCCGCTGGGCGAGGCTCACTGGCTTGACGCCAGCAGTCATCGCCTGCTGGCGATCATGCTGTGCATTAGCCTCTGGCTGCTGCTGCGCGTGCTGCCCTATCTCTGGCGGCGCTGGTTTAACCGCCGCATGTTGACCAGTCTGGCGCAGAATGACCATGACAGAGCCGAGCAGCACGCGGCTAAAGAGCTTCTGGATGCCCGCTTTGCAGAGGCGGTCGGCATGCTAAAAAACGTGACCTTCGCCCAGGAGCAAACGGTTAAAAGTCGCTGGGGTCTGAGCCGCCTGCGCGCACAATATCTGTATGAAGTGCCCTGGTACATCATTCTCGGCGCCCCCGGCGCTGGCAAAACCACCGCGCTGACCAATTCCGGCCTGGCATTTCCGCTACAGGATCGCTTCGGGCGCGCGCCGGTACGCGGTATCGGCGGAACCCGAAACTGTGACTGGTGGTTTACCAATAAAGCGGTACTACTGGATACCGCCGGGCGCTACAGCCTGCATGAGGGCCAGCACGTGCGCGATGCCAGCGAATGGCAGACCTTTATCGCCCTGTTAAAACGTTACCGCACCCGTCAGCCCATCAACGGCGTGATGATGACCATCAGCGTCGCCGACCTGCTAAGCGATTCAGCTGAAGTCCGCTTTGCCCAGGCGAATGCCATGCGCCAGCGCCTGCTGGAGCTGCATAAACATACCGGAATACATTACCCGGTTTACGTGATGGTCACCAAAACCGATCTGCTGCGCGGCTTTATGAGCTACTTCTCGCGCATGGACAAAGCGCAGCGGGATCAAATCTGGGGGTTCACCGTACCCTGGCAACCCCAACATCAGCAGGATACTGAGCTGCAAGCGCACTTTGCCAGCCAGTTTGATTTACTGGCGTCGCGCCTTAGTGCCCAGTTACCGCAGAGGATGGCTCACGATGCCGACCTGAGCGAGCGGGCGGAAGCGTTCCTGTTTCCTCAGCAGTTCAACCTGATAAAACCGCTGCTGGCTGAGTATCTCGGGATTGTCTTTCGCCACCAGGAAGGCCCCTCCGGCTGGTCGCTGCGCGGCTTATTTTTTACCAGCGGTACGCAGGAAGGATTACCGTTTGATCGGGTGATGGGCGAACTTAGCCGCAAACTTCAGCTGCCGCAGCAGCAAAATCAGACTATCGCCGCCTGGGACAGCGTTAATCGCAGTGCGCCCATCCCGGCCAGCAAAGGACAGAGCTTTTTTATTCACGATATGCTGGAACAGGTGGTCTTCCCCGAACGCGGTCTGGCGGGCAGCGATCGCTCCTGGGAACATCGTAATCGGCTGTTTCATTGGTTCGGCTACGGCGCGCTGGCATTAGCGCTGGTGCTGGTATCCTGCTTCTGGACTACCAGCTATTTGAAAAATAACCACTATCTCAATCAAATCGCCCAGCGCCTGCCAGCCCTCAGCGGACAGGCACGGCAACTTGCGCACGATAACAACGGGTCCATACTGAATCTGCTACCCTTCCTGAATAACCTGGTACTATTGCCGCAGAACGGCGGTCTCAACCTCAACGATCCGCCTTTAAGTATGCGCGCAGGACTCTATCGGGGGGAGCAAATGAGCGATGCGGCCTGGAGTCTGTATCAGAACGCGCTTAATACGCTGCTGATGCCCAAAGTTGCGCAGGTGATTACCAGCAGCTTGCGCGATGACAAGGGTAACGACAATGAGTACAGTCGCAACGCGCTGCGCGCCTATCAGATGCTTTATCAGCCGCGCAGTTACGACGGTGAGTTTTTACGCGGTTGGGTAATGCAAAATCTGCAACGCAGCCTGCCGGCTTCGGTTACCAGCCGCGAACTTCAGCAGCTCGACTGGCATCTCAGTCAGCTACTGGATCGCCAGATTCAATCATCGCCCTATGCGCGCGATAACGCGTTGATGATGCACAAACTGGCAGTAGAACTGAATCATGCAGGTCTGAGCGATAACGGAGCAGGCAGCGCTGCCCCCATCGTCCACCGGCTTGCGGCCCGACGCTGACGCAGACTAAATAATGCTAAACAGGTCATAATTATGACGATGACACGCGGCCCTGGTTGGTATGGCAAGCTACCAACCACCGGCGACTTTATCCAGCACCGACTGACAGAAACCACCGTCAGCAGCTGGTTCAGTTGGATCCAGAGCGGATTGCAGACATGGCACCAGAATTACAGCCACGGCAATGATTTTTTGCACGCCCCGGTGTGGAATTTTATTCTGCCCGCGACCCTTGGCATACAGCGCGTTCAGCTTGGCGTGATGGTGCCATCGCAGGACCGCGTCGGACGCATCTGGCCGCTGCTGGCGATACAAAGCATCGCGGTAGATGGCTGGCAACCGTCACAGCTCAATCTGGCCCATGACTGGCTGTTTACGCTAGGACGATTACTGCACGACGCCGTGAATCAGCGGCAAAGTCCGCAAACGCTGGCAAGCAACCTCGCTGCGCTGCCAGCGTTGCCGCATAAAGTCGTGACCGGTCAGAGCCGGCAGGCCAGCGCAGGTCAACTGCCATGGAGCGAGGCGGCTAGCCAATTTGATCCCCATCAGTACACCAGCTACTGGTGGACGCAGCGAAGTGAAAAGCAGCCGTTAAAAACCCATCGTCACAGCGGTAAACTCACGGCGCAGTTATTTACGCTATTATTTAACCCCGAGCGTGGGGCCATGGCGGGCAGAAATGGACTCTATCCCCCCATGTTTGAGTAGCCCGGCCACCGGCCGCTGATTCAGGAAACCGCAATGCGATTCACCCTTGTTGATAGCAGCAACGACACCGTAATCCACCAGGTGGATTTTCAACCTCCGGGCGGCACGATCGGACGCAGCGGCGACAACGATCTGGTATTACCCGACCCGGATCGCGCTATTTCACGCCTGCAGGCGCTGGTGCATATCGCGCCGGGGGGCGAATGCCGATTGACCAGTCATGGTAGCGTTATGCCGGTTATCCTCCACGGCCAGCCGCTGGCCCGTGGCGAACAGGTCATTTTACGACATGGCGATGCGCTGACGATCGGTCACTACATGCTGAACGTGCAGGATCCTGCGCAGCCGCAAGACACGCCAACCGACGATCCACTGGCTTTTTTTCACCCACAATCGGCAGAAGAATCCGACCCGCTGGGGGTATTTGACGATCCGCCATTGCCGGCTGAAAAACCGCAGACTAACAGCGATACCCTGCCGCCGGAAGCGCCAAACGCGCGTCTGGGCATTAATCCGGTCAGTCACGATAACGGCATTGCTCATAGCGCCAGGACGCAGTCCGGCTCTGCAAGCGATCGACAAATGATGCGCGTGTTACTGGAAAGCATGGGGTTGGATAATCCGGATGATACCGAATTGTCCGAAGAGCAAATGCGCACCACCGGGCACATGCTCAGCCTGTTTGCCCAGGGGATGGTCGCCCTGCTTTCTTCACGCACCATTCTCAAGCGCGGCGTAAAAGCCGAACTGACGATGATCCTGAATGAAGCCAATAATCCGTTTAAAATTCTGCCGTCGGGCAAAACGGTTCTGATGCAGATGTATCAAAGCCAGATGCCCGGCTTTATGCCGCCGGAGCAGGCGGTGCGCGACGCGCTGGTTGACCTGCAGGCCCATCAACTGGGTATGATCGCCGGCATTCGCGCCATCATCGCCGCCATGCTGCAATCCTTCAATCCACAGCGCCTTGAAGACCAGGCGCGCCTGAGCGGCGTATTACCGCGCCTGGCGCTCACCAGTCAGAAAAAAGCCGCGTTATGGGACCATTTTTGCCGCCATTATCAACATACGGCAGGCGAACTTGAGGACGACTTTCATACCCTTTTCGGCGAAGCATTTCTGCACGCCTATGATATGGAAGTACATCAATATAAAGATTCGCAAATGCCAACGGATGAGCAATGAAAATTACCTTCGCCACCACTACGGAGACCGGCAATCGCCCCAGTAACCAGGATCAGCTGGTCACTTTTGTTGGTCAGCACAATGCCGGCTTCGCCGTCTGCGATGGCGTTGCCGGCACCGATGGCGGCGATACCGCAGCCCAGCTGGCCTGCGACACCTTGCTTACTCATCTCAGCCAGGACAGCGCCGTTCGACCGCAGCAGACCGCACAGTGGGTCGCTGATATCGATCGGCTAATACGCCGCGAGCAGCAACGCCGTCGGGAGCTGCACCAGATGAGCACCACGCTGGCGGCGCTGTTTATCGATCGCCAGCAGCCGCTAGCCTGGTGGATACACGCCGGCGACAGCCGGATTTATCATTTCCGCCGCGGTCATGCGCAGCACATCACGCGGGATCACAGTCTGGCGCAACAAATGCGCGAAGCAGGCTTTGAAAATACCGGAATTAACAGTAATTTGCTCTATAATGCGCTGGGGGCAGAAACCGCCCGTCCGGCCAGCTTTAGTGAAGTGCTGCCCCTTGAGGATGGCGATGTGTTCCTCATCTGCAGCGATGGTTTCTGGAGCCGACTGAGTCAGGCTGAGATGGAGCAGGCGTTACGTATGGTAACCGCGCCCGAGGAGTGGCTGTCGCTGATGATGAATGCCGCCTCCGGACAGGAAAAAAGGGATAACTTAAGCGCGGTAGCCGTTTGGGTAGGTTCGCCCCAGGAAACGACGCTGCTGCAATCTACTTCTGACTCGACACGTTTTCTACCGCCGCGTCACTGAAACAGGGAACGCTATGAAACTCTGGTTATCCGTCATTGCTGCATTAACCCTGGCGAGCAACGCCTACGCAGCTGACTATCGGGTAATTTATTCACCCAGCCTTGAGCTTGAAGTTTATATCGATGACGTTGCCAGCAATGCGCCGACCGACTGGTGCAAAGAGAAGCTGGCGCTGCGCATTGTCACCAGCGGCGAGCACAGCAGCAACGTTCTGCAGAATTTTCTCCCGCGCGTCGGTAAATTGCTGCAAAGCCAGTGCAGCAAGCTGACAGCGGTTTCCTGGCAGTTGACCAACAAGCAGGGAATGGCCGTAGCTACCGGCAGCGCTACGCAGGAGAACGACTGGCAGCCTAAGGTCTTCGCCGACGGCACCGCTGCAGCTACCAACAATAATGCCAGCCCGCTCGATCTGTCGCAGCCGGCGAATACGGCCGCTTTGCCCCGTTTTGACCTGCCCGGCGGCTGCCATTTCCGCACCTGGTGGGACGATCGGGCCCAAACATTGTTTATTCCTGACGATAAAAATCTGCGCTGCGCCGCGGACGGCTGGCTGGAGGGCGCGACGCGACTGACTCTCAATCACGATGGCAAAAGCGAGCCGCTACCGGTAACGTTTTTCCAGGGCTATCCTTTGGCAAATATCCTGTCGCCAGAAAAATCAGCACTGAAGACGGTCACGGTTAATAACCAGCGCATGCTTCTGGGACGTAAAGAGAGCACCGACAGCTGGCTGCTGTTGCCTTTCAACAAACAGCTGCACGTCTGGGAATTTAAAGGGACGCTGCTGGTAAAAATGGATAAACAGCAGGCGGAAGATACCAGTGCGCTGAAGAAACGCATTGAAACCCTGCGCCAGCAATGGTCCGATGTGGTCCCGGCAGGAAGCCATCTCAGCGTGATGCTGGTTAACGATATTCACCCCGACCTCGCCGATCCTGCTATTGGCGCATGGCGGACCCTGACTGACTGAATTAATTGAAGCGGCTCACAGAGAGTGATGACTATGTCGGCAACTGAGAATCAAAAAAATCCCTCCAGCGCCCTGCCGGCGGGATACCGCTTTAATGAGTTTGAAATTCAGGAGGTCATCGGCGGCGGCGGCTTCGGCATCGTATACCGCGCCTGGGACCACCAGCTGGAACGCACCATCGCCATAAAAGAATATATGCCGGTCTCACTGGCTATGCGGCGCGATGATTTGCAACTGACTCTGCGCAGCGAACGTTACCAGAAAATGTTTGAGGCCGGATTGAACAGCTTTATTCAGGAAGCGCGGTTACTGGCGCGCTTTAACCATCCCGGACTGCTACACGTACTGCGTTTCTGGGAGGATAACGGCACCGCCTATATGGGCACCTTGTTTTATGAGGGGATGACGCTGAAAGCGTGGCAGCAAAACAGCCCTGAGACGATCAATGACGGCTGGATTCGTCGGATGCTGCCGCCGCTGTTCGGCGCCATCAGCACCATTCACCGGGCTGGCTATCTGCATCGTGACATTTCGCTGGATAATATTCTGATCCAGGAAAATCAGCTGCCTTTACTACTCGATTTCGGCTCTGCCCGCCGTGAAATCGGCAATCTGAGCGACAACACGGAGATTATGCTCAAGCCCGGCTACGCGCCTATTGAGCAGTATAGTGAAGACAGTGAAAGCGATCAGGGGCCATGGAGCGATATATATGCCCTCGGCGCGGTACTGCATGCGCTGGTTACCGGCAGCCCGCCGCCGGTCAGCGTGGTGCGCTGCATTGAAGATAATTATCAGCCGCTGGCGCAGCTCCGACCGGAAGGTTATTCATTACCGCTGCTGCACGCCATCGACAGCGCGCTGGCGTTGAAAGCTGAAAATCGGCCACAGAGCATTGAAGCCTTTGCCGAGCTGGTCGACCTGCCGGTTCCGGCGGTGGAGGATTTAATTTCCCAGCTGGATAGTAGCGCCAGCCCACCGCTTCAGGTCGATGATCCGGCGCTGCAGCAGGAGATACAGCAGGCAGTGGTTAATCCGGGAGCCGCCGCCGCCGAAGTCATTACGCCGCGCAGCGGTCGTAAGCTTTCACCAATGGTGCTGGCACTCGGCGCCTGCGCGCTGGCGGCGGTCGTCGCGCTGGTGGTATGGCTCAACGGCGATAAGCCGGTAAACGCTGAGCCAACCAGCACCCAGACCGCAGCGGCGCCAAAGCCCGACGCAACGCCAGCGGCCAGCGCCCCGGCCTCGCCAGCCACGACAACGGCAACGGTTTATCTCAGACTTAACGCCAGCCAGCAGCTGCTGGTCAACGGCAAGCCAACGGCGCTAAACCCTGATGGCAACGGCTTTGCGGCACTGAAGCTGGCCGCCGGCGACTACACATTTGAGTTAAAAGGCGTCAGCGGCTCGCGCCAGCAGCTAAAAATCAGCCAGCCGGGCACCTGGTTGATAAATCTTCCCTGAGCCTGACTGTCCACTTACCTTAGCCAGCCAGGCCGTGATGCAGCAATTGTATATCACGGACCTGCTGCACCAGGTCGGTGAGGCAGTCATCCTGCATGCCGCGCCTGAGCAATTCCTGCTCAAGATTAAAAAGATACTGCGCGTTGCTGCCGAGCGGGCCGCTGGCACTGGCGATCAGCGGCGCGATGGTGCTGGCGCAGACATCACTTTCATACAAGGGATGACGCGGATCCATTACAAACACCAGCGCCGTCACCACCCGACCATCATCCAGCTGTAATTCGCACCAGGTGGGCAGGTAGCAGCCGGTCACCATTTCTCGCTTCCACAGCAGCTCCAGCTCTTCCTGCAGGCGCTCCTGAGGCAAGCAGAAAGCCAGGCCGTGAGTTTTGCCTCCCTGCTTTAGCGCCAGCATGCGTCCCGGCTGCGCCGCGGTGCCGCGCCCGGCCGTCAGGCGCAGACAAAAAGAGCGGTGCCAGCCCTGAAGCGTACCCTGCGCTATCTCGTCAGCTTCAAATACCGGATTCCACATCAGCGAGCCGTAGCCAAAAATCCACACGGAGGAATTATCAGGACGACAGGAAAGCGTTGCGGCCAGTGAGGCAGCGCGCTGCTCGCAAGTCCACAGCAGCGACGCCTCAATATCGCCGAATGCCGTTTTACAGTCGGCCTTGAGTAAGAAATCACGCGTTAACACCCTGCACCTCCAACGCTTTTGCCCCCACCAAATGAACCCAATTCAGACTGGTCATTACTTAGCAGCCAATTGATATGACAGTATCAAATATGCCGTCAGGATCAAATATGTGAACAGAGTCAAAATTTGGCACGGGCCTGACAACCAATATCGCTATAAACAATATCGGCAGCGTTGGGCAAAACCCCAGAGTTGACTTAAGGCAAAAGGCGAAATTCAGCTATTTTTATGCCATTTGCCATCATCGCCTTTATGGTATTGATTTTTAACCGCGGACCAGGCGACTTTATGCGCCACTTCCTCGCGTGATTCATTGCCACGGCGCGCTTGCGCTGATTTGTACTGATCCCAAGCGTGATTAAACGCCTGCTGATAGATTTCCTGCCCATGGGCGGGCAATACGTTACGTACGCTGTCCGGTAATTCGGCGTGTGATGAGTACGGCATGCTGACCTCCTTTAATCAATAAAAGTATGGCAGCGATACCCGCCAGCGCCATCTGGCAAAAAACAGGTGATTTAAGGAAAAAAGTAGCGATAATCATCATTTAAATAATACTTTAGTGGATAAAGGCCATATAAAAACCAAAATTAATTTTATATAAAAAAATTAACAGCATGTATTTAATAGAATTTATTAAGTTAATACGCACAATTATGAACGCTATGCAAAAAGACGACAAAATAGTAAAAAAACCGTAAAAATAATGAATTTTCCTGATAAAATGTCTACAATTTCCTCATTAGAAAGCAATTGATACCGAACGCACTTTTGGCGGCGATTATGCTGCCCGCGTTAAGCGACGCCCGTCGGGTGTAATGTAACAAGGAGAACCCCGTTATGCATGGCCTGGAGGGTGTAAAAACCCGTCACAAAGAATACAGTCTGATCCTTCCCGTTGCCGCGCTGCTGGTACTCTGGCAATGGGGCTCATCGCAAAACTTCCTGCCGGTCATTGGCATCAACTTACTGGCGCTGGTCGCCATACTCAGCAGCGCATTCAGCGTCGTACGCCATGCAGACGTGCTGGCGCACCGCCTGGGAGAGCCATACGGTTCGCTAATCCTCAGCCTGTCGGTCGTTATTCTGGAAGTCAGCCTTATTTCCGCGCTGATGGCTACCGGCGACGCGGCGCCCGCGCTGATGCGCGATACGCTATTCTCAATCATTATGATCGTCACCTGCGGACTGGTCGGCTTTGCGCTGCTGCTCGGCGGGCGAAAATTTGCCACTCAGTACGTTAACCTCGGCGGCATTAAACAATATCTGATCGCCATATTCCCACTGGCGATAATCGCGCTGGTTTTTCCCGCCGCCATGCCCGGCGGTAACTTTACCAGCGGCCAGGCTCTGCTGGTGGCGGCTATTTCCGCTGCCATGTACGGCGTCTTTCTGCTGATTCAGACCAAAACTCACCAGAGCCTGTTTGTTTATGAGCACGAGGACGATGGCGATGACCCGCATCACGGCAAGCCCTCGGCGCACTCTTCGGTCTGGCATACGCTCTGGTTGCTCATCCATCTGCTGGCGGTTATCAGCGTGACCAAAATGAATGCCAATCCGCTGGAGCATCTGCTCAGCGAGCTGAACGCACCCGGGCAATTCACCGGTTTTCTGGTGGCGCTGCTGATCCTGTCACCGGAAGGATTGGGGGCAATTAAGGCGGTGCTGGTCAATCAAACACAGCGGGCGATGAACCTGTTTTTTGGCTCGGTGCTGGCCACCATCTCGCTGACGGTGCCGGCGGTGACCATTATCGCCACCCTGACCGGTCAGCAGCTGATTTTCGCCCTTGAACCACCGCAAATGGTCGTGATGTTAGCCGCACTGCTGCTGTGCCAGGTTTCGTTTTCTACCGGACGCACCAACGTGCTCAACGGTGCTGCCCACCTGGCGCTGTTTGCCGCCTATCTGATGACCATCATGCTGTAACCGCAGATAAAAAAAGGAGTCGCTGCCGCGACTCCTTTTAAACAATTGAAGGGACTTTTCTTTAGTGAGAGGTATCCAGTTCGGGAAAGCTTTTCACCAGATCGTCGATGGCTTTCATCTGCGCCAGGAACGGTTCCAGCTTGTTTAGCGGCAGCGCTGAAGGGCCATCGCATTTAGCGCTGTTCGGTTCAGGATGCGCCTCAATAAACAGACCGGCTAACCCTACCGCCATGCCGGCACGAGCCAGTTCGCCAACCTGAGCGCGGCGGCCGCCGGATGCGGCGCCGAACGGGTCGCGAGTTTGCAGCGCATGGGTAACATCGAAAATTACCGGGCTGTTTTTAGTGGCGTTTTTCATCACGTTGATACCCAGCATATCAACCACCAGATTATCGTAGCCAAAGTTAGCGCCGCGCTCGCAGAGGATCACCTGGTCATTGCCGCCTTCGGCAAATTTCTCCACGATGTTTCCCATCTGGCCGGGACTGACAAACTGCGGCTTTTTCACGTTAATCACCGCGCCGGTTTTCGCCATCGCCTCGACCAGATCGGTCTGACGCGCCAGAAAAGCAGGTAGCTGGATAACATCAACCACTTCGGATACCGGCTGCGCCTGGGACGGCTCATGAATATCGGTGATAAGCTTAACGCCGAAAGCCTGCTTAATATCCTGAAAAATTCGCATGCCCTCTTCCAGACCCGGCCCGCGGTATGAGCGGATAGAAGAGCGATTAGCTTTATCAAACGAGGCTTTAAATACGTAAGGAATATTCAGCTTTTGCGTGACGGTGACATAATGTTCGCAAATGCGCATCGCCAAGTCGCGCGACTCCAGCACGTTCATACCGCCAAAAAGTACAAACGGCAGATCGTTTGCCACTTTAATCTCGCCAATGCTGACAACTTTTTCTTTCATGTCTTCGCCTTATTTAATGAAGGGTAATCTGCTTGTGTTCTATCGCGTTGATCTGCACCTTTATCAGCTCGCTGATTGGATCTTCCGGGCACTGTTCAACAAAATAGGTCAGATCGGTCAGAGCAATATGTTCACACTCAAGCTGAGCAAAAATAAGCCCGCGATCGCGAATTTCATACGGGTCTTCCGGATCCATCTGCACCAGCACCTGGCTGGCTTGCAGCGCCAGCTCCATCTGCTTCTCTTCCATCAACGCCGATTTCAGGGTATCGAGCATTTTACGAATAACGACTACCGGCTCTGCCTCTTCTAAATCGTCTTCAAACAGCTCTTCGACCGGACCAATGTTCCCTTTTAGCCACACGTCCAGCGTGTGCTCATCAAGGGTTTCGCCATCAAATGGATTAATCAGCCACATTTCACCATCCAGCCAGTCGGCGCGCAGAATCAACTGGGTGGGGAAAATCACCGGCATCAGGGGTAGCTTAAGCTCGTGTGCGATGTGTAACAACACAATGCCGAGCGATACCGCCGACCCCTGACGGGTATGTAACACGTTATCCAGCCAGAGTACGTCGGAAAGACGATAAACCCCGCTGGCGCCGCCAAAGCGCCAGCGCTGATAGAACAGCTCCAGCAGCTGACTGACCTGCATATCCTGCTCAAGGCCAGCGGGAATAACCTCCCTGGCCTCGGCTACCAGCGCCTTCAGCTGTGCGCGCACCCGCTCTGCGGGAAAGTCCTGGCGAATAGCCTGTGATGCAACAATTGCCGCCTCGCTGAGCGGCGCCCCGTGAAAATCAAATTCTGTAAGAGAGGTCATTATTTACCCCAGTAAAAGACTTTTAGTGATAGCCAGCCGAATGACCAGAGCTACCACCGCCAGCGCGATAATAAAGGCCGTCAGACGTATTTTTTGCGATCGAGGACGACGTCCTAAAGCTATCGAGCCTAGTGCGATGTAGATAATAACGCCAATTAGCTTCTCAGTCAGCCAGCTATCCTGCGTTAGCAATACGCCAAGCTGCATCAAGGTCGCCAGGGTAATGCCGGACAGCAGCAGCAGCGTATCATTAAGGTGCGGCGCGATCTTCACCCAGCGCTGCTGCAGGCGCGCCGGTGAGCGCAACAGCCAGAAAAAGCGCAGCACGAACAGGCTCAGACTGATGATGACAGTGAGGATATGGAGGTTTTTAATCAGCGGATACCAACTCATGGGGTTACTCACGTAGCTCTCTGTCCAAAAGTAATGCGCTCATTACCACCATAGTCCCGGCAGGTTTCAACCTTGACAAAACCCGCAGCGCACAGCATCTGACGCACGCTGTCGGCCTGCTGCCAGCCGTGCTCCAGCAGCAGCCAGCCACCGCTATGCAGGTGCGCCGCCGCGTGCAGAACAATATGGCGAATATCAGCCAGCCCCTGCTCATCGGCAACCAGCGCGCTGGCCGGTTCGAATCGCACATCACCCTGCGTAAGATGACTATCTTCTGCATCAATATAGGGCGGATTACTGACAATCAGATCAAAACGCCGATCGTGCAGCCCGGAAAACCAGTTGCTAAGCAAAAAGCAGGCGTTATTTATTGCCAGCGTTTTACCATTGTGCTGCGCCAGACTGACCGCCTGCCCGACGCGATCAACGCCGATGACCTGCCAGCCGGGCCGCTCACTGGCCAGCGCCAGCGCGATGGCGCCGGTGCCAGTGCCCAAATCCAGCGCCAGCCCTTGCGGCGCGACCATTTTTTCCAGCGCGCGCTCGACCAGCGTCTCTGTATCAGGCCGTGGGATCAGCGTGGCAGGTGAAACCTGTAGCGCCAGCGACCAGAACTCGCGCTCACCGGTAAGATAAGCGACAGGTTCGCCCTTTTCTCGCCGGGCCAGCAGCGTATCAAGGGTAGCCAGCTGCGCGTCATCCAGCACGGTTTCATCGAACGCGCGTATCCAGCTGCGGCCCTTGCCAGTGACAAAGGTCAGCAAAATTTCCGCGTCGCGTCGCGCACTTTCACTGTTTTTCAGACGCGCAGCGGCGGCGGCCAGCCACTCACGGATACGCATTACTCCTGCCCGGCCAGCGCCGCCAGCTGATCGGCCTGATGTTCATGCACAATAGGCTCAACCAGCATATCAAGTTTGCCTTCCATCACTTCGTCCAGCCGGTAGAGCGTCAGGTTAATACGGTGATCGGTCACCCTTCCCTGCGGAAAGTTATAGGTGCGGTTACGGTCGGAACGGTCACCGCTGCCCAGCAGGTTACGTCGGGTCGAGGCTTCTTCCTGCTGACGCTTCGCCGTTTCCGCCGCACGAATACGGGCGCCGAGTACCGCCAGCGCTTTCGCTTTGTTTTTATGCTGGGAGCGCTCATCCTGACACTCCACCACAATGCCGGTGGGCAAGTGAGTAATGCGGATTGCGGAGTCGGTGGTGTTAACGTGCTGACCGCCCGCGCCCGATGAACGGAAGGTGTCGATTTTCAGGTCGCCAGGGTTAATATCCGGCATCTCCGCTTCCGGCAGTTCAGGCATAACCGCCACGGTGCAGGCCGAGGTATGAATGCGTCCCTGAGATTCCGTTTCCGGCACCCGCTGCACCCGGTGACCGCCGGACTCGAACTTAAGCCGGCCGTAAGCCCCCTCGCCGGCGATACGGGCGATAACCTCTTTGTAGCCGCCATGCTCACCGTCATTGGCACTGAGAATTTCCACCTGCCAGCGGCGGCTTTCAGCATAGCGGCTGTACATGCGAAACAGGTCGCCGGCGAAAATCGCGGCCTCATCGCCGCCGGTCCCGGCGCGCACCTCGACGAAGCAGGAGCGGTGGTCATCAGGATCTTTTGGCAACAGTAGCACCTGCAGCTGCTGCTCCATCTCTTCACTCTGTTCGCGCAGGGCTTTTAGCTCCTCCTGCGCCATATCACGCATTTCAACATCATCAAGCATCATTTGCGCGGCCTGCAGGTCTTCTTGTACCTGCTGCCAGCGCCGAAAACAGCTGGTCACGTCGGTAAGCTGAGCATATTCGCGCGACAGCGCCCGGAACCGCTCCTGGTCTGCAATAACGCCGGCATCGCCGAGCATCGCTTCCACTTCTTCATGGCGTTCCTGAAGCGCTTCCAGTTTGGCGACAATAGAGGCTTTCATCGTTGTAATAGGTACCTTGTCAAAAGAGATGAGAAAAATCGTACGGCAGAATGGACTCCGCCGCGGCTTTCGCTGCGGCGGAGTATATCTAATCGAGGCTTAAACTGTTGCGAAGCAGGTGCAGGCGCTCATGGTCACCGTCGCGCGCCGCCTGCTGCAATGATTTGGTCGGCGCGTGGATCAGGCGGTTGGTCAGCTTGTGCGCCAGCTCGTTGAGTACTATTTGCGGGTCGACGCCCTGGCTTAGCGCCGCCAGCGCTTTACTTTCCAGCTCCTGGCGGATCAGCTCGGCCGAGGTACGGTATTCACGGATGGTTTCAACGGCGCTTTGCGCGCGCAACCATGACATAAACTCGCTGCTTTCCTGTAAAACGATGCTTTCCGCCTCGCGCGCGGCGGCCTGACGCTGAGCCATGTTTTTATCAATAATCGCCTGCAGGTCGTCAACGCTATACAGATAGGCGTTAGCCAGCTTGCCGACCTCGGGTTCAACGTCTCGCGGTACCGCAATATCCACCAGCAGCATTGGCTGATTGCGCCGCTGCTTGAGCGCACGTTCGACCATGCCTTTGCCAATAATCGGCAGCGGGCTGGCCGTTGAGCTAATAATAATATCCGCTTCGCCAAGGCGGGCGTCGATATCGGCGATACCAATCACCTCGGCCCCGACCTCATCAGCCAGCAGCTGCGCACGTTCGCGGGTACGGTTAGCGATCATCAGCTTTTGCACCCGGTGTTCGCGCAGATGGCGGGCCACCAGCTCAATGGTTTCGCCGGCGCCGACTAACAGCACGTTAACCGTAGTCAGCGATTCAAAAATTTGTCGCGCCAGCGTGCAGGCGGCAAACGCCACTGACACCGCGCTGGCGCCGATATCAGTTTCGGTACGAACGCGCTTGGCCACTGAAAAGGTTTTCTGGAACAGGCGCTCCAGTTCACTGGAGTTGGCGTGGCCGCGCATAGAATCGGCGTAGGCTTTTTTGACCTGCCCGAGGATTTGCGGCTCGCCCAGCACCAGCGAATCAAGGCCGCTGGCAACACGCATCAGATGGCTTACCGCCTCGTTTTCCTGATGCCAGTAAAGGCTGCTGCGCACGTCAGCTTCACTCACCTTATGATAATCACACAGCCAGCTAACCAATCTTTCCTGCAAATCGGCCTGCTGTTCAACGCTCAGATACAGTTCGGTGCGGTTACAGGTCGACAGCACCACGCCACCCTGGACCTGCGGCTGAGCCAGCAGGCTCTCCAGCGCATGGTCGAGAATGTCCGGCGCAAAGGCTACGCGTTCGCGCAGCGCAACGGGTGCCGTTTTGTGATTGATACCGAGTGCCAGAAGCGTCATGGTGATTTGGTCTGAGTGATCCCACAGTCGATAGGGTTATATGAGGCGCATTCTACAAGATGCTAGTTAGCAAGGAAAGGGACTCCGCGTGCTGCCGGTAAACAAACAGGCATCTCTTGTATAAATCAGGACAATTTCTCGATTGACGTGTCCGATCAGGCTGGTTAGTTTGAGCGGTTAAATTTAGCTACAATGCTAACGTCGAGTCTGAGGAGATGACCCAAGCTATGTTCACACGGAACCCCCGTTTTCTGCGGCTTTTGCCGCTTGCCAGCGTATTACTGGCCGCCTGTAGCATCAATAAACCTATGGGCCCGGGTAAAAGCCCCGACTCGCCGCAGTGGCAGCAACACCAGCAGGCGGTAAGCCAGATTACCCATTATCAAACCCGTGGCGCTTTTGCCTATATCTCCGATAGACAAAAAGTTTATGCTCGCTTCAACTGGCAGCAAACCGCCCCCGATCGCTACCGTCTGCTGCTGACTAACCCGCTGGGCAGCACTGAGCTGCAGCTCGATGTGCAGGGTAAAGTGGTTCAGCTGATCGACAATAAAGGCAAACGCTACGTCAGCGACGATGCTGAGAAGATGATCTCGCAGCTGACCGGCATGGATATTCCGCTCAACGATCTGCGTCAGTGGATGGTGGGACTGCCGGGCGACGCCAGCGACTACACGCTTGATGATAAGTATCAGCTGAAAACCGTTGACTACAGCCGCAACGGCCAGCAGTGGAAGGTGGTATTTAATAGCTATGACAACAAGCAGAACCCCGCCCTGCCTTCTAATCTGGAGCTCACCCAGGACGGCCAGCGCATTAAGCTGCGGATGGACAGCTGGACGCTAAAATGATCACAACCTGGCCCGCGCCGGCAAAGCTCAATCTGTTTTTGTACATAACCGGCCGTCGTCCCGACGGCTATCACAATTTACAGACGCTGTTTCAGTTTCTTGATTACGGCGACCTGCTGCATATTGATACCAATAACAGCGGTGAACTACGCCTGGTTAACGAGGTGGTCGGCGTTGAGCATGACAGCAATCTGATCGTTCGCGCTGCGCGCCTGCTGCGCGAGCAGGCTATTGCCGACCATCGCCTGTCACCGCGCGCGGGCGCCGTTTTTCAGGTTGAAAAGCACCTGCCGATGGGCGGCGGGCTGGGCGGCGGCTCGTCAAATGCCGCCACCGCCCTGGTTGCGCTCAACGCGCTGTGGCAGCTGGATTATGATATCGATACCCTCGCCCGGCTCGGTCTGACGCTGGGCGCCGACGTACCGGTATTTGTGCGCGGCCACGCCGCTTTCGCCGAAGGGGTTGGCGAGCAGCTCCAGCCGGTATCGCCGCCGGAAAAATGGTATCTGGTGATGCACCCCGGCGTCAGCGTTTCAACGCCGCTGGTTTTTAGCGATGCGGCGCTCACTCGTGATACGCCAGCGCGCGATCTTAATAGCCTGCTACAGCAAAAATTCCGTAATGATTGTGAGACAGCCGTAAGAAATCGTTTTCGCGAGGTTGATACACTTCTCGTCTGGCTGCTAGAATACGCGCCGTCGCGCCTGACAGGAACCGGGGCTTGCGTGTTCGCTGAATTTGACACCGAGTCCGCTGCTCGTCAGGTGCTGGAAAAGGCCCCGAAAGGAGTGCAGGGATTTGTGGCTAAAGGCGTTAATCTTTCGCCCTTATATCGCACGCTTTCCGGGCATTCTGAGCTGGTCTGACCGCATCACTCCGTTCCTGATGCAGCAACCAGTTCATCACATACCCGTCTGATCCCATAGCGTCTGCCCGCCGACGCTTGCTGAGATCATTCTCTGGACGCAAGCCTGAGGTTCTTCTCGTGCCTGATATGAAGCTTTTTGCTGGTAACGCCACCCCGGAACTAGCTCAACGTATTGCCAACCGCCTTTACACCAGCCTGGGCGACGCCGCCGTCGGTCGTTTCAGCGATGGTGAAGTCAGCGTACAAATTAATGAAAATGTACGCGGTGGTGATATTTTCATCATCCAGTCCACCTGTGCTCCCACGAATGACAACCTGATGGAACTGGTCGTGATGGTCGACGCGCTGCGTCGTGCTTCTGCTGGTCGAATTACTGCAGTGATCCCCTACTTTGGCTATGCCCGTCAGGACCGTCGCGTCCGTTCTGCTCGCGTGCCAATTACCGCCAAAGTGGTTGCGGATTTTCTTTCCAGCGTCGGCGTTGACCGGGTATTAACGGTCGATCTTCATGCCGAGCAGATTCAGGGCTTTTTTGATGTTCCGGTTGATAACGTCTTCGGCAGCCCGATCCTGCTGGAAGATATGCTGCAAATAGGACTGGAAAATCCGATTGTTGTTTCGCCGGATATCGGCGGCGTTGTGCGCGCCCGCGCCATCGCCAAGCTGCTTAACGACACCGACATGGCGATTATCGATAAGCGGCGTCCGCGCGCTAACGTATCCCAGGTGATGCACATTATCGGCGACGTTGCTAACCGCGACTGCGTGCTGGTTGACGATATGATCGACACCGGCGGCACCCTGTGCAAAGCAGCTGAAGCGCTGAAAGAGCGCGGCGCCAAACGCGTTTTTGCCTACGCGACTCACCCCATTTTTTCGGGTAACGCCGTAGAAAATCTGCGTAACTCAGTGATTGACGAAGTAGTCGTGTGCGACACAATTCCGCTATCTGATGAGATTAAAACGCTGCCTAACGTGCGCACTCTGACGCTGTCCGGCATGCTGGCTGAAGCCATCCGCCGTATTAGCAATGAAGAGTCTATCTCTGCCATGTTCGAGCATTAATCACCGCGGGATGGGTCGCCCCATCCCGCGGTTATCCACCCGGTAGCACAAATTAATAAAGTTGCAATGTTACCCGCCTGAGGAACACCGTCTTTTCACCGCCAATAATCCCGCCAGGTCAGTAGTAAACGCGATACATCGTTATTACCCCACGATAAAATGCCGCGAAAACCACTTTACTCCCGTTAAATTTACGTTTTGTCATACTCCGGACGCGCCCCCCTACCCGCCATGATTCATAAGTGTTATTTTGCAGTGCCTCCCTGCTCAGGACCATTTCGACTATGACGCTCGACGTCTACACGCTATTTGTCTGCGAACTCTATGTGACGCTGTTTCTGGTGATCATTATGTTTTTCGCCTGGCGTGGCGCTCAGTATGACCGAACCCTGGGCTACCTGTGCCTGGCGCTTTGTCTCACCCTGAGCGGACTCTGGCTGAGCAGCCTGCGGGCAAATGGCGCGCTGTTTTTCCCGGTAGTCGCGGGAAACATGCTGATTCTGGTGGCCTATGGCATTCTGCTGAATGCTTTTCGCGCTTTTCGCGGCGCCGCCTGCGGCTATGGCTGGTTACTGGGTATGACGCTGTGGGCGGTGCTGTGTCTGTTTCCGGCGTTTTATCACTCGCTGCCCAAACGCGTGCTGGTCTCCGCCCTGCTGTGCGTTATTTACACGGCCTTAATGATCCGTGAGCTGTACCGCACGCGCACTATCCTGCCGGTCACCTGGTGGCCGGCGCAGCTGCTGCTATGGGTCCATATAGTTTTTAATCTGATGCGCATATTGATGGATGCCGGCGTTGCCAGTTCGCAGTATGGCGCCATCGGCGGCTCCACCTTCTCTGTCTGGGTAATTATTGAATCCATCCTGTTGGTTATCGGACTCAATTTCACCTTTCTGGCCATGGTTAACGAGCGCAACCAGCTGCAATATAAGCAGGCATCGCTGCTCGACCCGCTGACCGGCGTCTGGAACCGGCGTGCGCTCTTTCAACAGGCGGAGAAGTGTCGTCAGCAATGCAAGCGCAGCCGTCAGCCGTTAAGCGTACTGCTGTTCGACCTCGACCATTTTAAAAGCATTAACGATCGCTTCGGCCATACCCAGGGTGACCGGACGCTGATTAATTTTTGTCAGATAGCACAGGGTCATATGCCGCTCGAAGGCTGGTTTGCCCGCCTGGGTGGCGAAGAGTTTGCTGCGGTGATGATCGTAGAAAAAGCGCAGGCGCTGGTCATCGCTGAGCTAATTCGCAGCGAAACGGCGCAGGCGCAGCCGGATGGCGTTGATTACACCGTTAGCATTGGTGTCGCCAGCGATGGCGGCGGCAGCCTGAATGTGGGTAATCTGATGACAGAAGCCGACGACGCGCTTTACCGGGCTAAAGCCCGGGGAAGAAACTGTGTGGTGGACGCCAGGGAAATTCACCAGAATCCACCCACGCTGGCGACGGGTTTATCCGCCTAGTGTCCCGGATGATGGCGCCGGCAGCGCTTGTCGCCATAGTGGCGCAGCCAGAAGTAGCGGTCTGCCACTTTTTC
Organism: Izhakiella australiensis; assembly: GCF_002006995.1. Classification (GTDB taxonomy): domain Bacteria; phylum Pseudomonadota; class Gammaproteobacteria; order Enterobacterales; family Enterobacteriaceae; genus Izhakiella; species Izhakiella australiensis. The sequence goes on from NZ_MRUL01000002.1 coordinate 335,642, forward strand.
TCTGCCGCCGAGGCGCGCACCCGCCAGCCAAAGCATAGCGCCGACAAAAATGGCGAATATCGCTCCCTGAGAGAGCAATCCCGGCAGATTTAAAGCTGGCAGCTGGTTGATCACCGAACAGACAATGCCGAGGATCATTACCAGTAGACCTAGCGCCATCAGTATATTGCCCGTAACAAAAACATATTTTCTGCTCATGACTGTCACCTCCTGAAAAATTTGGAAATGGGCAAGCTCCGTTGCCTGACGCCTATCAGTTTAGAAAATGAACGCGGTTTAGGTTGCGCGCAGGATCACACTTATTGTTAATATTTTGACATAACTTTACTTCTATACCGCTGATTTTCCCTAAAAAAGCGAATAATCACTAAGTGTAATTATTGACTATTGCTATATCGCGTTACGCTTTGAGTTCAGCTCCGACAGGCAGTAAACTGACGCCCTGAAATGTGTTATTCATCGGGAACATTACGTGGAAGCAATTAAGCTGATCGTCGGTCTTGCCAATCCTGGCGCAGAATATGCCGCAACCCGCCACAATGCCGGCGCCTGGTATGTTGATTATCTGGCACAGCGCCACAATCAGTCGCTGAAAGATGAGCCAAAGTTTTATGGCTATACCGGACGCCTTGCTATCGCCGGGGAAGATATACGCCTGCTGGTACCGACAACCTTTATGAACCTGAGCGGTAAAGCCGTCGCGGCTATGGCTGGCTTCTACCGTATCGCGCCGGAAGAAATTCTGGTGGCCCACGATGAGCTGGACCTGCCGCCCGGCATAGCCAAGCTTAAGCAAGGGGGCGGCCACGGCGGTCACAATGGCCTGAAGGACATCATCAGCAAGCTCGGCAACAACCTGAACTTCCACCGGCTACGCATCGGCATTGGTCATCCCGGAGATCGTAATAAAGTCACCGGCTTCGTGCTCGGCAAACCTCAGCCCGCAGAGCAGAAACTGATTGATGACGCTATCGACGAAGCGGCCCGCTGTACCGAACTCTGGCTGCGGGAAAACGATCGCCTGAAAGCGATGAATCGGCTGCACGCCTTTAAACCGCAGGGCTAATGGACGTTCGGGTTAACCCAGACCGCGCGTCAGGCAGTTCAACGGCATAGCGGGCTCGTAATACCCCTGTACGCCCCAGATGTGACAGGCGCGCAGGGTTTCAAGCTGCTGTTTACTTTCTACCCCTTCAATAATAATGCGCTCGCTGTACTGGCTAATCTTATTAATGATCACCGGGAAAAACGCCTTGCCGACGTTCTTCAGATAAAAACGTCTGTCCAGTTTCACCGCTTCAAATATACGCGACTGCAGCGCGTGCAGGTTGCCGAAACCGGCACCGAGGTCGTCAAGCCACAGCCGGTATTGCAGCGCTATCAGGCTACGGATCAGCGGGTTTTCCGGCCCGTCATGCAAATTGGGAAACTTTTCCGACAGCTTGAGACGGATAAACGGCAGCTGGCTTAAAATTTGCTGAATAACCTGCGAGCCGGTAATGATGCGCGCCAGATGAAAATCAATATTAATGCCGCATACCAGATTATTGCCGAGGAAAAAATCCGCATGCTGCTCAACCACCAGCAGTTGCCTGAACAATAACCCTTCTTTTTCAGTAAACGATAACTGCGAATAACTACCGCGCGCCGCGGCTCGTTCATCCTGCCACTCGCTCTCAGCGCAGAGGCTAAGGTCCACGCCGATTAGCTCGCCGTCAGGCGCATGGATTGGCGCGCAAATAAATTCATTGGTCATATAGTTTGCCGTTGCGATACTGCCGGTTAAAAAAATCGCACCTGTTCCCGCGCCGGTGAATACATCAGCCGGGAGTGTCTCTGCGCGATTAGCTGTTTTATCGGCACCGGCAGCAGCAAACTTTATTGGTTTTCTGCAACAATATTGCAATATCACCCCGCCCTGTTTCCCGGTAAACCCGGCCTGCCTTTAACTGCGATAGCAAAGCGCCTGACCTCGCCCGCAGCGCACAGTGCAAGTCATGCGGCAAGTTGACGTTTAGCGATTAAATCGCCCCCAATCAACGGGTATTTATGTGTATAATGCTGGCAGTTTTTTCAAGTTATCATCAGCCCGTTAATATAGCGTGTTGAAATAAAAGCAATTAAGGTGATGTAACCATGGGTTTTAAATGCGGTATCGTGGGTCTGCCAAACGTTGGAAAATCCACCCTGTTCAATGCGCTGACCAAAGCGGGCATTGAAGCAGCTAACTTCCCGTTCTGTACCATTGAGCCGAATACCGGCGTGGTTCCCATGCCTGACCAGCGTCTGGACCAGCTGGCTGAAATCGTTAAGCCACAGCGCACAGTGCCCACCACGATGGAGTTCGTTGATATTGCCGGTCTGGTAAAAGGCGCTTCCAAAGGCGAAGGGCTGGGTAATCAGTTCCTGACTAATATTCGCGAAACCGAGGCTATCGGCCACGTAGTGCGCTGCTTTGAGAACGACAATATCATTCACGTTTCCGGCAAGGTCAATCCGGCGGAAGATATTGACGTTATCAACACCGAGCTGGCGCTTTCAGATCTGGAAACCTGCGAGCGCGCTTTGCACCGCATCCAGAAAAAAGCCAAAGGCGGCGATAAAGACGCTAAAAACGAGCAGGCAGTGCTGGAGAAATGCCTGCCGCATCTGGGAAATGCCGGCATGCTGCGCGCCCTCGGCCTCTCCGCCGAAGAGAAAGCCGCGATCCGCTACCTGAGCTTCCTGACCCTGAAGCCCACCATGTACATCGCCAACGTCAACGAAGACGGTTTCGAAAACAACCCCTACCTTGACCAGGTGCGCGCGATTGCTGAGCAGGAAGGTTCGGTTGTGGTACCGGTTTGCGCCGCAGTGGAATCCGACATCGCCGAGCTGGACGACGAAGAGCGCGATGAATTTATGGCGGAGTTAGGCCTGGAAGAACCGGGGCTCAACCGGGTCATCCGCGCGGGTTATTCTTTGTTAAACCTGCAAACCTACTTCACCGCCGGCGTAAAAGAAGTGCGCGCATGGACCATCCCCGTTGGCGCAACCGCGCCGCAAGCGGCAGGTAAAATCCATACCGATTTTGAAAAGGGCTTTATTCGCGCTCAGACCATCGGCTTTGATGACTTTATCAGCTACAAAGGCGAACAGGGAGCCAAAGAAGCCGGCAAGATGCGCTCCGAAGGTAAAGAATACATCGTTAAAGATGGCGACGTGATGAACTTCCTGTTTAACGTCTGATTGATTTCTGTTGCCTCATGAGGTGTCAGAACATCTTATGAAGCTCGCAAAAACCGATAAAATCCACGCAATCGTGTGGATTTTTGTTTTCATAGCGTATGGAGAAATTATGGCACCAGAGGCGATAAATAATCCGGTGCCGACGGAGCCGCCAATGGCGATTATGAACATGTGACAGCGTTTGAGCACATGCCGCAGCCCCGTAGGCGAGGACGGTTCACCAGATGACATCTTAATACCTGATGAAAAAGACACGCAGTAACGCCGTGGCGTCCAGCTATTCAGCGAACAAGAAAATGGATTTGACAGCAGGCCGGTCGGCCCGCCGGAATACACCACTACAGCGTCATGATCATTTCATGCCAGGCCATGCCGCCATGATCTGACTCCGATGGCTTGATATAGGCGTAGCCGAATTTGCCGTAGAGCTCAACGTGACGCGTCTTGCACATAAGATGAATTGTTTTCTTGCCCCTCTGTCTCATCTCACAGATAAAGGCACGCATCATCAAACCGGCATAACCCTTTCCCTGATAAGCCGGATCAAGCACTACTGACATGATCACAACGTTTGGCGCGGCATCATCATGGCCGATCAGCTCTTTGAACTCTTCAGGGCGTCAAAAGCATCAAGCGCATGTGCGGTGTAGGTAAGCGCTGCGCCGGTATTGAGTGAAATCGCTACAGCCAGTGCTTCGGCAATCTCTTCGCGTGTTGCACCGTGTTTAGCTGCCGCTTTAACGTGTACTGACAGGCAACCGTCGCAACGGGTAGTGATGGCGACGGCAAGAGCAATCAGCTCATGAGTTTTGGCATCCAGATGACCTTTTTCTGAAGCCCCCGCATCCATTTTCATCAAGCCTTTCATGAACTCAGGCTGTAATTGCGCATATTTGTTGACTACGCCCAGTAATTCATTTCGGTGATCGTTCCAGTCTAACAGCATAATGTTCTCCAATTATTTAAATGCTGACCGTCAAGGCGTTAATTTAAGCGACGTTATAAATACGAACGTCTGGCGCCTGATTCAGATAGGGTTTCAGTGCTTCGACAACGTCCTGAGAGCACAACTCAGAGCTTAGATACGCCTTAGCCTGTTCTTCAGTGTTAAAGCCGTGCAGAACCTGAACGTCTTCCGGGCGGACAAGAAGTTCTTTGGAAACTGCCCCGTCAATTTTTGACAGGAATGGCGCCTTGTATTTCTGGTATACCCCGGCTGCCGCCTGGCAATTTTCGTTACTGATGTCCAACGTGATTTGCAGATAAGTCATAACGAACTCCTGGCTCAGATGGCGTTAACCCCACATCGGGGAAAGTCATCGTGTTAATCGTTGTCGTCAGCAGAAGCGCACAACGCCAGCACGCCCTGTATTGCGGTGCGCTGAAGAAATCAATTGAACAATCCAGTTAAAGAAATACTTTTTAATTCACTCGCGTTCTCTCATGTGAAGCATTGCTCTGGCGTCATTTAAGCGCTGCGTTTCTCCTGCTGTTGTGCATTATGTGAATATAAATTATCGTTAACAAACGAGATAATCTTGCCTGACAACAAAGAAATTCTTTCTTCTGATGAAAACACCGATTCATTTAAACGCGTTAAGGGCTTTCGAAGCCAGCGCCCGCCACGGTAGCTTTTCTCTGGCGGCTGAAGAGCTAAATGTCACCCCAGCTGCCGTCGGGCAATTGGTACGCTCACTCGAGGATATTGTCGGCTTTCCCCTGTTTCAGCGAAGCAATAACAGGCGTGTAAGGCTGGTACTCACAGAGCCAGCTACGCGGGCCATGCCTTATATCAAAGCAGGGTTTGACAGCCTTTCAATGGGGATGACGCGCTTAAAAGAAGGCAGTAACGATGGTGTGCTCAACGTGACTTTAAGCCCAGCTTTCGCCGCAAAATGGTTATTGCCTCGCATTGAACACTTTCAGAGCAGCTGGCCAGATATCGATGTCCGATTGCAGACTTCACTCAAATTGCTCGACTTCAATGCTCAGGATATTGACGTAGGGATCAGGTATGGTCTGGGTCAATGGGATGGATTGCATGTTGAGCTTCTGATGAGCGAAGAAATATTTCCTGTCTGTTCCCCTTCGCTGATTGCGGCCCATCCGGTTGTTAACTGTATAAATGGTATTCCCTCTCAAACACTTATCCACGATCTATCGATGGAGGATCACAAGGATTTCCTGACATGGGAAGACTGGCTGAGGCGGTTTAATGAGCATGAAATCGCGCGACGTCCTGGTCTGAGAATTAACAGCTCTGCGGCTGTACTTCAGGCGGCAGCAGAAGGACAAGGGATCGCGCTGGCCAGGAGTGTCATGGTCAGCGATGATTTGCGGAATGGCCGTTTAGTGCGGCTGTGTCCGGAAGTCTCCCTGCCTTCACCAATGGCTTACTATATTGTTTATCGGCCTGGCTGCGAAAATTTGCCGAAAGTGTCTCACTTTCGCAAATGGATTTTGCAGCAGTCATCATCAATCAATTGATCTCGATGAGAACGTCTATGACGAGCCAAGCGTGAAATCATTTCATATCAGGTTGTCAGCGCATGGGGGGGATAACCAAATGTATACTCCAGTTAACAACCATTCATGTCGGTGGGCATATGAAACCGACAATCTTAAAATTATCCAGAAAAATGGGTTACCCTTAATGGGTCATCAACGTCCCTGACTTGATAGATTTTCTATCTTGATTCAAAAGATCTTCTGACTCGTGTAAATAGTTTCGCGCTGGCACTATTTAGTTATCGGACAGGCCAGTACAGAGTAACAATGAGCCTGAAACGAAATATCACGTTTAGCAGAGGTAAGCATGTCAGGTTTATTCAAAGGTAAAAAACTTTTAGTTGTTGGCGGAACCAGCGGAATGGGGCTTGAAACAGCACGCCTGGTACTGAATGAAGGTGGAAACGTTGTTCTGGTCGGTAGCCGTCAGGATAAAGCCAATCAGGCGAAAGCGTCTCTTTCACCTTATGGTCACACCGACATTATTGTTGCTGACCTGATGAAGCAAGATGGGATGAATCTCGTGACTGGCGAGCTGAACGCCAGACACAAAGATATCGATTTGCTTGTTAACGCGGCGGGTGTTTTCTTCCCGAAACCGTTTACTGAGCATGAAGAAAGCGATTACGACATGTATATGTCCATCAACCGCGCGACTTTCTTCATCACACAAGAAGTTGTGCGTAACATGATTGCTGCAGGTACTAAGGGGGCGATTGTTAATATCGGCTCAATGTGGGCACAGCAGGCAATCGGTGCAACACCTTCATCAGCATACTCTATGGCTAAAGCGGGTCTTCATGCGCTGACTAAAAACCTCGCTATTGAACTTGGCGCACAGGGGATTCGCGTCAATGCCGTTTCACCGGCAGTAGTTCATACGCCGATTTATGAGGGCTTTATTGCAAAAGAAGACGTCAAAGGCGTCATGGACAGCTTTGACGTCTTCCATCCAGTCGGTCGCGTTGGTACTGCTGTTGATATCGCTGAATCAGTTGCATTCCTGCTCTCTGACAAAGCAAGTTGGGTGACTGGCGCGGTCTGGGACGTTGATGGAGGGGTACTGGCTGGCCGTAACGCCTGACTTTTTAGTTGCGCGAAGAAACATTCAGCGCATTATTTGAGGAGGTAATTCTTACTCTCTATTATTATTGATATGGTGGAGCTAAAGGATATTCAGCATGCTGCTAAAAATAATATTCGCGATGATTGCCTTTGCTGCTAACTCTGTACTTTGTCGAGTAGCGCTTAAGGAAGATCACATTGATATTTCTACTTTTAGCGGCATCAGGTTATTTAGCGGCGCAATATTGCTAATATTTCTTCTTAAAATAAGAGATGCTAAAGCTAAACCTGAATTTAATCTGTTAAATGCTGTATTGCTTTGCCTCTATGTTTTCACATTCTCAATTGCATACGTTTCTTTGAATACCGCCGCCGGAGCACTTCTGCTTTTTGGCGCGGTCCAGATCGTCATGACTGGGTGGGGTCTGTATAAAGGGGAAAGGCTGGGTCTGCTCAAGGGCGCAGGCATAGCTGCAGCAGTAATTGGCATCTGTCTGCTGCTACTTCCAGGAGCAGAAAAGCCACCGTTAAACGCAGCAGTCTTGATGATTCTCTCTGGAGTGGCATGGGGCTTTTACAGTCTGAGAGGTAAGCAAGCCCAAAGTGCGGCGGCAGCCACAACAGGCAATTTCCTTCTCGCGGTTCCTTTATCGCTTGTTGCCATACTCGCTCTTGGTTATCCTCCGCAATCTGATACAGCGGGCCTGATTTTAGCTATTGTTTCTGGTGCAATCACCTCCGGAGCCGCCTATCTGGTCTGGTACTCGATCGTGCCACATATCTCATCGACCACCGCGAGTACATTGCAGCTTAGCGTACCCTGCCTGGCCGCACTCGGTGGGGCGTTTTTCCTAAGCGAGCCGATGAGTTTGAGAGTGCTAACATCAACGGCAATTATCATCTTTGGTATTAGTCTGGTCATTTATTCAGATAAGAAACGCATCAAAACTTAAATGAAATATCCGCTTGCGACACAGGGTCAGAGAGGCATTAAGAAAGGATTAGGCAAGACGAAGATGCGCGAACTTCTTGCGCGCGGCATTAAGTGGCAGAAGTCGCATAATCGGAAGATAAAACCCAGATGTTAATATCAAATGAGCGTATTAAAGTGTACTCTTTTGAGAAATATTGCAGGGGTACCCGCGAATGCCTGCTGGCGTTATCTCTGATTTAAAATGGAAGCTGCTATGCCCAAACGTAGAACCAACAGCCGATGGTCAGGCTACGACCCCCGCTATATCTACTCCCTCGTTGTCAGACGCTATTTTGTCGAGATGAAGACGAAAACCGAAATCGCTGAAGAGCTTGAGATTTCGCGATTCAAAGCGGCCCGTCTTATTGATGAAGCGATCGAGCAGGAATATGTGAAGTTTCTTTTCCCAAAGCAGCAATTGCTGGATGAAGAGATAGCCCACAACATTTGTGAAAAGTATGCTCTTGAAAAGGCCGTGGTTCTCTCGGTGTCAGAGTCCTGGTCCAGCCAGCAGCAGCTTAACGAAAAGCTGGGTGGCATCACTGCCAGCTACCTTAGCGATAATCTAACCGAAGGGATGAAAGTGGGCATCGCCTGGGGACGCGTGCTGTCCAGCACCGTGAGCCAATTGAGCAGCCTGCCGCAGCTGGATATTGTCCAGTTATCAGGCGTTCATCCGGGTATAGAGTTTAGCCAGGGGCCAATCGATCTCATCCACCGCCTCTCGGCCATTTCTCAAGGGAAAGCGCATCCGATGTATGTGCCAATGTGGGTAGATGATGAAAGCCTGGCTGAGAAACTCGCCAGTGACCCTGCGGTGCTTGATACCCAGCAATATTATTCGCAGTTAGATGTCGTCATCACCGGTATCGGCGCCTGGAAGACCGGCTCATCAAGCTTGTGCGACATCTTTCCGCAAGCGTGGCAGCAGCCTCTTTTCCAGCAAGATATCACCGCAGATATCTGCGTCACCCTGGTTAACAGCAAAGGTGAAATTCTTGATAGCCCGATGAACCGCCTTGGCTTTGGTATCTCAACGGAGCAATTGCGTAATACCAAAACCGTAATAGGCGTGGCAGGTGGCGAGCAGAAGTATGAAGGCATTGTTGCCTCCCTCAAATCTGGTTTGCTCGATGTGCTGATCACCGATTTTGATACCGCGGTAAAACTGGTTAACGCCTAGCGGCGTCAGTATGACAACGTTGCCAGTCTCAGGGCACACCGGTGCCCTGTAAACCCCGTCTCTCTGATATTTCCCCCTCTGCTTTCAAATTCCGGGTTAAATTCTACGCCGCAAACGGCAACGGCTGGCGGCATATAGCGCGCCTGCGCCGGTTCGTCGATCGATTGATCCTCACCGCCCCCCCAAGCTCCGGCCAGTCCCGTGGCGGATTATGCTCATCTGATTATTTTCCAGCTTAGCAGGCGATTTTCGCTGTGATATTGACGTGAAAAATAAAAACACTATTTATCAAAAGGATAATCACAACTCCGCCATTGCCCACCCGCTTCATATGCTCATATGAGCATTATCAATATCGCTCCAATGATATTTATTGTGATCAAGCTATAACTTTTGCACGCTGTCAGTTCCAGTGAAAATTCGATGTGCTATAAATGCTCATATGATTTCTTATCTTGCTCATATGAGCAAAAAGTAAATTAAGGAGCGGTGGGTGAGTACAGTTTCTATCAATGTTGCCGATGGCGCAGCTTTCCAGAATTACGATGAGGTGCTGCAGCACATCTATAAACAGCAGCGTGCGCAAGGGACGGTGAAAGATACCTATCTGCAAGCACTCCGTGAGCGTGAAGCCATGTATCCAACCGGAATACTGCTGGACGGCTATTCGGTCGCTATCCCGCATTGCGATGCTCACCACGCCAACAGCCCGGCCATCTACATTATGCGTTTACCTGAGCCTGTTCTGGTTAATCAGGCAGATGGTGACGACCAATTGCAGGTCAAACTTGTGATTAATTTAGTCGTTATCGATCCCGCTAATCAGCTGCAGTTGCTCAAAGCCTTATTCAGTAACCTGCAAATAAAAGATTTCTACCATAATTTACTTGCGCTTCCTGCTGAGGAAGCCAAGGTGCTGTTTACTTCCACAATCGTACAATAAGCGTTCCGGAGCATAATTATGATTAATATTCTCGTCGCCTGCGGAAGCGGTGTCGCAACCTCAACCCTCGCCGCGGATGAAGTGAAATCTGTCTGTGCGGAATATGGCATCAGCGCATACAAAGTAAACAAATGCAGCATGTCAGAACTGCCTTCTGAATTGCAGCATGCGGATGTGGTTCTTACGACCAATAACTACAAAGGCGATATCGGAAAACCGCATATGAGCGTAGCAGGATTTATCACCGGCATTAATGAAGGTGCGCTGCGTAAAAAGCTGGGGGAATTATTAACCGAACTGGCGAAAAACGAATAATAAAAATACAGGGGATGACAAGATGGAAATGTTAAAAAATATAATGCTAACGATAACAAGCATGGGGGCAACCGCCATCCTACCACTTGTCATCTTCATTTTAGGCCTGGTTTTCCGTATGAAAGTGGGTGCTGCCATTAAATCTGGCATCACTGTCGGTATCGGTTTTATTGGTTTAGGGTTAGTGGTTAACCTGCTAAGCAGCTCTTTACAGCCAGCCATTGCCTATTATTCAAAAATTGGTAGTGGCTTTACCGTTGCTGATATCGGCTGGCCGGCGGTAGGGGCGGCGGCATGGGTGGCACCTTTTGCGGCGCTGGTTGTTCCGGTCGGCATTCTTCTCAACCTGGTGCTTGTCCGGCTGAAATTAACCAAAACGCTGAACGTTGATATCTGGAATTACATGCATTTCCTGGTACCTGGCGCGCTGGCATACTTCGTGTTTGACAGCTTCTGGATTGGCTTCGGCATTGCCGTGGCGCTCAGCGTTATTGCACTGTTTATCGGCGACCTGATTGCCCCTCGCTGGCAGAAATATTACGGTCTGGAAGGCACCACCTGTACCACGATGATCCACATCGGCTGGACGCTGCCCTTCGCCTGGCTGGTAAACAAAATCATTGATGTCATTCCAGGCCTGAATAAGCTTGATCTTGATTTAAATAGCGTCCAAAAGCGCCTCGGCGTATTTGGTGAACCGGCGATTATCGGCGTGATTGTCGCCTAATAGTCGGCTGCCTGTTAGGTCTTCTCACCAAACAGCCCATCACCACGATTATCCCCATGGCAATGGGTGTTGCGGCGGTAATGGTCCTGTTACCTAAAGTGGTTGGCGTGCTGATGGAAGGCCTTTCCCCGATTGGTAAAAGCGCCAAAGAAATCATGCAAAAGCAGATGGGTAAAGACGCTGAATTGAACATCGGTATGGACTGCGCGCTTGCTCTGGGCGACCCGGCAACCGTTACGGTCACGGTTATCACTATACCGCTGACCATGCTGTGCGCGCTGATATTACCGGGAATAATGATCTTCCCAATTGGCGTTCTGATGTCAATTATCTACATGAGTACCATGACGGTCATGGCCAGTAACGGAAACGTCATCCGCTCAATTATTTCAACTTTACTGTTCACCATTGTGGTGATGTATTTAGGTGGCTACGTCGCCCCTGGCGCAACACAATTCCTGCACGGCGCAGGCGTAGGCCTACAGGGTCAGGGTACTGACTTTGTATTAACCGGCCCCTGGGAAGTATTGACCTATTGGTTGAGCACAGTATTCCATTGAGTTTAAAAATGAGGTTTGCTTACCATGGCACAGATTTTACCTTCAATTTTCGGCGCCAATATTTTACGCCTGCAAGATGAGATCCGTTTTTTAGAAGAAGAAAACACTGAAATATTGCACGTTGATTTAATGGACGGAACCTATGTGAGTAATATTGCATTTGGTCCCAACCAAATCTCCGCGATGAAAAAAGCCAGCAAAATGGTATTTGATGTGCATATGATGCTGGCAAACCCGGAAAGACATATCGATGCAGTTATTAACACCGGGGCAGAGATGATTTCAGTGCATTATGAATCAACGCCGCACGTGCATTTCGTTTTGCAGAAAATTAAAAAGGCCGGCCGTAAGGCTGGCGTTGTCATCAACCCCGGCACGCCAGAAAACGTGCTGGAATATCTGCTGGATGACATTGACTACATTCTGATTATGACTATTAATCCAGGCCAGCCGGGACAGCAATTTATTGAAAAAAGCCTGGAAAAAATAAGAAATACCAGAAAATTAATTGCAGGACGCAATATTCAGATTGAAGTTGACGGCGGGGTAAACCTGGAGATAGCGAAAAAAGTTCAGGACGCAGGTGCTGATTTAATTGTTGTCGGCGGCGCGTTATTTAACGACAACCCGAAATCAAGTTATCAGGCGCTCAAATCTGCAATGCATTAATTTCCGTCTTACGTTCAAATCGCGCGCTCTTCATTGGGCGCGTTGAGAAGTTTCATATTTTCGATGCGGGAAGATCCCCTTCCCCATTTGTACGAAAATTCAGGAGAACAAGCTGATGAGTAATTTTGAAGGTAAAGTTGCCTTAGTCACCGGGGGGGCGCACGGTATCGGTAAAGGTATTGCCAGACAATTCGCTGAACGCGGTGCCCATACTGTCATTGTTGATTACAACGAAGCGAACGGTATCCAAACGGCCAAAGAACTGACCTTTGCTAATGTCACGTCTCTGTTTGTGAAAACAGACGTATCCGATCCGCAGGCGCTGGTTGAAGTACGCAATAAGGTTATCGAAACCTTCGGGCGAATTGATATTCTGGTTCTCAACGCCGGTGTTGCCTTCGCCAACAAAGTTAGCGACATCACCTTCGAAGAGTGGAATCACACCATTTCAATTAATCTGACCGGCTTATTTAACACGGTAAAAGCCTTCTATGATGATTTTCTGACCAACCAGGGCGCCATCGTCTATATCTCATCCGGCTCCGCCCTTTCAGGCACCGGCGGCGGTGTCAGCTATCCGGCCAGTAAAGCGGGCGGCGAAGGGCTGATCCGCGGTCTGGCAAAAGAGCTGGGACCAAAAGGCGTTAACGTTAATGCTATCGCGCCGCGTCTGATCGATACCGGCGAAATGATGCGCGTGAACTATCCCACGCAGGCGGCCCTGGACGCGGTTCTGGAAAAAATTCCAGTGCGCCGCCTGGGTACTATTGAGGATGTCGCCAACCTCGCTATCTTCCTTGCAGATAAGTCGAACTCTTACATTCAGGGTCAGACCATCCTGATGGACGGCGGCCGAACTATTGCCTGACAGGGAGAATAAAAAATGGGCGTTCAGGATCACACAATAAATATACTCAGAGAGCTTGAGCAAAATGCACTGAAGCTCGACGACAGTCAGGCGCAAAACTTCATTGCCCGCATCCGCAATGCAAAGCATATTTTTTTGCAAGGTGCCGGTCGCAGTGGTATTGCCATCCGCGCATTCGCTAACCGCTTATTGCATCTCGGCTTCCCGGTCAGCGTGGTGGGTGAGATTTCATCACCTCATACTAAATCAGGCGATTTGTTGATTATTGGTTCCGGCAGCGGTGAAACAGCCAGCCTTAAAAGCCTGGCGCAGAAAGCGGTCGAAAGCGGGGTCGACGTGGGGCTGGTTACCATGAAGAAAGATTCCTCCATCGGCAAACTGGCCAGCTGCGTACTGGTTTTACCCGGAACGGTCAAAACGGAAAACCATCGCCAGCGCGAGCAGTTTTCTCAACCCATGGGTTCCGCCTTCGAACAGCTCTGTTTCATTACCTATGACGCCATTGTGCTTGAATTGATGCAGCAGCTGGATGAAACCAGCGAAACCATGTTTAAACGCCACGCTGACTTCGAATAGCAGAAAGAGCGCTTGCATAAAGCGCTCGTTAACTATTGGCCGCAGAAGCTGACGTCGCTGACATCACAAGTGCCTTATTTGATGCGCGCCGGCTCTCGCCGCTGGTTAACTGATTATTTCAACGAGATTGCCATCCGGATCGCGAATAACCGCTTCATAATAACCATCGCCGCTTACCCGGCCCGCACTGACTAATATCTTACGATCGGCCGCCTTTCTGGCCATATCATCAACCCGCTGTCGGGAGCCTACGGTTATTGCAATGTGGGCCCAGCCGGTAACGTCTTTCCCGTTAGGTCCGTTTTCCAGCCCGCTGAGGCTCATCAATTCAATCGTTGCACCGTCAGATAAGCTGATAAAGTAGGAGCGAAAGCCAGGTCGGTTTTTACTGATGTACAATTCATTTGACGTCCCACCAAAAAACTCACGCCAGAAGGTTTTTTGCGCCTCAAGATTTGTCGTCCATAAAGCAACATGTGCGATTTTCATGGTTTTCCTCGTCATTTATTCTGGCCAGGTTTCAGGTTAATGATACTGCGCCAACCCATCGCGCCATGGCACGGCGAGACAGGGAGGGTGGCGTTTCTGCCCCTTCCCTTTCTGCGCCGGCAAACGGCAACAGCGCATCGGTTGGCATCGCCCCTCAAATAGCATTGCAGCGTGATTGACAACGCCACGGCCATGCGTGAATATGCTCATTATAGCTCGAAATTGATAATTTAAGAGGTAGTCAATGCTCGATTATGCAGCTTTCCCGGAACAGCGGCAAGACCTCATCCGGCAAATTTTACGCGATCAGGGGCGGGTGATTTGTGCCGACCTCGCACGACAAATGCAGGTATCAGAGCATACCGTGCGGCGGGATCTCCATGAGCTGAGTAAAGAAGGTATCTGTAAAAAGGTCTATGGCGGCGCGGTGTTGCAGCTTGCTGATGCGCAAACTTTTGCAATCCGAAAACAGCACGACCAGCCATCAAAGAACATGATCGCGCAAAAGTGTGCCAGCCTGATAAAAAATGAAAGCTGCATATTCATTGATGCGGGGACGACCAACTTGGCGATGACCCTGGCTTTGCCTGAAACATTCACTCTGACTGCGGTTACCAATGCGCCGGATATCGCCGCCTCATTGCTTAAACATCCCAATATAGACGTCATTATGCTGGGCGGCCGCATTGAAAAAAACAGTGGCGGCTGCGTGGGATCTACCGCACTAGCGCAGTTAAAAAACATCCTATTCGATCAGGCATTTATTGGCGGCTGTGCCATGAGCCCCGAATCCGGACTTACCGGCTTTAATTTCGATGACTGTGAGTTTAAGAAAGCGGTTATCGCGCAATCCAGCCAGACTATTGTCGGCCTGACCGCAGAAAAAATTCCCGCCATTGCCCGATTTTCAGTGGCCCGCTGCGAAGATATAGACATCCTGATTGTTGAAGAACAGCTTGATAAAGACTTTTATAACGCCTTTACGGCAGAGAACGTCACTATCCTGACCATTTGAAAGCCGCCGCTCAGGGTTCTTCAGGCGGCTCGGGTAGCCCTGACGCGCTGCGCTATCCCGCCGGGAAGCCAGACTGCGCAGCGCGGCGGCACTCTCCCTGTCTCCTTCCCCGTACCGCAGATGATCACCGCAGCACTTAGCAGATAGCGACGATGATCCGCAGCCCGACATCAAATTCTAAAAACGAGAAATTGCTCACTGTTTGCGCCAACCTAAACGTTTATGTTTAGCGTCATAAACGTTTAGGTTGAGATAACGTTGCAGTAATAAACCTTTATCGACAACTCACTATAACGATATGAGAGAGGGAAATGCGTAAAGCAACGATGCGCGATGTTAGCCTCGCCACCGGACTTTCGATGTTTACCGTTTCCAAAGCCTTAAATGGCGGAGAGGGTGTCTCGGAGGAAAGTCGTAAACGGGTGATAAAAACCGCACGCGAGCTGGGCTATGTGGCTAACCGTGCCGCCCAGCAGCTGCGGCGCGCCAGTACCGACTCGATCGCCGTGATCACCGCGCACGCATCTAACTCCTATTACCTGAATTTAATGTCCGGCATCCAGCATGTTTTGCAACCGTCACGCTGGACGGTGGTATTAGGCGATATTGCCGTTAATGGACTCTACGATCCGGCTCAGGAAGACCGCATGATTAACCGGCTGATTGAGTCGCGTATGGCAGGCGTTATTTCAACCGTCACCTTAAAAACGGAAAATTTAAAACTGCTGGAAAAATGGGAAATCCCGGTAGTATTTGTCGATTCGCCGCCGCAAGGAGAACACCCTTATCCCAGCGTCACGACAGATAACTATAATGCCAGCCAGCTGGTAGGTAATCATCTGGCGGAACATGGCTATCGTAACTGGTTATTTTTAATTTACCCCGGGCGCTGGACGACCCGTTTCGATCGTGAACGCGGTATTCGTGATTGCGCCCGTCAGTGCGGCGCAACGCTGACGTTACTGGAAACCGATAACGATGCGCACTCTGCCTCTGAAAAACTCGGTCAGCATCTGACCCAGGTGCAAACCCTGCCCGATGTGTTAATTGCCGGTAACAACCCCCTATTGCTGGGGGCGTTACAGCAGTTACAGCGCCGAAAAATAACCATACCGGCAGATATTGCCGTGGTCGGTTACGATGAATTTGACTGGGCGCCCTTATTAAACCCGCCGCTTACTGTACTGAATGAAAACAGCGAGGAAATAGGCCGCCGTGCGGCTGACATGTTAACCCGCATAATTAAAAATAAAGATAAGGAGACAAAAAATCCGGCTGATTACCAAATACGTGTACCGGCCCAGCTGGTTATTCGCCAGTCATGCGGTTGTCAAAAAAATTAAAAATTAATCATTAATGCCATAAAACAACGCCTCACCAGGGCTCTTTATCATTGCTTAAAATCAGCCGGTTATTCCGGCTGAAACATCGATTATTAAACATCTCAGGGGCTTATTCCTCAGGATATCCCCTACCCGACTGTGCCGTAATGTAGCAATCCGAATAAAGGAGAATTGCATGAATACCTTCCGTAAAACATGGCTGGCTGTCGCGTTATCCAGCGTGGTTACCCTGCTTCCCGCGCTGGTGCCCTCTGCCAGCGCCGCTGACAATACCAGCAAAAAAGTCGCCCGCATTGGGCTTATGGTTCAGGACATGTCGAACCCTTTCTTCTCTGCCATGGAAAAAAGCGCTAAAAAAACCGCAGCTGAGATAGGCGCCAGCCTGAACGTCCAGGATGCCCAGGTCGATCTGGCCAACCAGAACACCCAGATCGACGCCTTTATTCAGCAAAAAATGGATTTAATTATTATTTCCGCCGTTGACGAGGCGGGGATTGAACCGGCGATTGAACGCGCCAAAGCCGCAGGCATTATTGTGATTGCAGTTGATACCCCCGCTAAAGGCGCCGATGCCGCGATCATGACCAACGCGATCCAGGCCGGGGAAACCTCCTGTAACTATCTGTTCAGCCAGATGGGCGGCAAAGGCAATGTCCTGCTGGTTGATGGCACGCCCATCCAGACCATTATCGATCGCATAAAAGGCTGTAAAAACGTTGCCGCGAAGTACCCGGATATCCATATCGTTGGGCAACAGGCATCACGTAATGACCGGGGTACCGGGCTGATGGTAACCACCGATATGTTAACTGCACATCCTGATGTGAGCGGGATTTTTGGTATGAACGATCCTTCAGCCCTCGGCGCCGTGCTGGCTGTTGAGCAGGCAGGAAAAGCCAGCGCAATTAAAGTAACCGGCGTCGACGGCAGTCCTGAAGCTGTCGATGAGCTGAAGCGCTCAGGCTCGCCGTTTATTGGTACGGCAACGCAAAACCCCGGCGAGATGGTACGTCAGGCCATTAAGCTGGCTCAGGATATTGCCGCCAACAAACCCATTACCTCCCGCACCATATTGATTCCCAGCGTGCTGGTCAGCCGCGACAACGTGAACAGCTATGCAGGCTGGTAAACAAAAGCGCTGAGAGAATCTGAACGGAACGGACACTACGTTTATTCCGTGGAGCCACGACCATGACAGAAAACCGAGAACCCACGCTGCTCCAGCTGGAAAGTATCTCAAAGCGCTATGGCGCAACCCAGGCCCTGAATGATGTACGTTTCGACCTGCGCGCCGGTGAAGTCCATGCCTTAATGGGTGAAAACGGCGCGGGTAAATCCACGCTGATGAAAATTCTCTCTGGCAACGAACAGCGCGACAGCGGACGGATCCTGATAGACGGCGAGGAAATCGATATCCGCTCACCGCGTGACGCCCGTAAATATGGCATCGCCATTATTCATCAGGAGCTGAATACGGTGCCGGAAATGACCGTTGCGGAAAATCTTTTTCTTGGTCAGGAGCCGGTTTTATTTGCCGGCGTGCTGGACAGACGCCGGATGTATCACGAAGCCAGGCTGAAGCTCGACCGCATTCACGCTGACATTGACCCGCGTCTGCCGCTGGGGTCGCTGAGTATTGGTCATCAGCAGATGGTCGAAATTGCCCGTGCGGTAAGTGAACAGGCGCGCGTGCTGGTGCTCGATGAGCCGACTGCGGCGCTGTCCCGTGCGGAAACGCTGGCGCTGTATCGCATTATCGATCAGATGAAGGAGACAGGGGTCGGCATGGTTTATATCTCTCACCGCATGGAGGAGGTATGGCGTCTTGCCGACCGGGTGACGGTCTTTCGTGACGGTACCTACATTGGCACTGAAGCGCGGGAAAATATCTCCACTGCCGATGTGGTGCGCATGATGGTTGGCCGCCAGATTGACGATCTTTATCAGCATCAGCGGCGCACGCCCGGCGATATTATGCTGGATGTCAACGCGCTGACCAGCAAGCATACCGGTCCGGTGAGCTTTCAGGTCCGCGCCGGCGAAGTGGTATGCATGGCCGGGCTGGTGGGTTCGGGGCGTACCGAGGTCGCCCGGCTGCTGTTTGGTGCCGACCGGCAAACCCACGGCCAGATTTCCATCAGCGGTAAACCCACCCGTCTGGCCGATCCTGCGGCGGCGATTGCCGCCGGGATTGGAATGGTAAGCGAAGACCGTAAAACCCAGGGGCTGTTTGCCGAACATAGCGTAGAGCACAACATTGATATCAGTTCGCTGGACCGCTACGTCGCCAGCGGCGTGGTGAAGCGTAAGCGCGTGCGTAGCGCAGTGCTGGCCCAGATGCAGCGCCTGCGTTTGCGGCAAAACGCTATCGCCCTGCCCGTCAAAGCCTTATCAGGCGGCAACCAGCAGAAAGCGGTACTGGCCCGCTGGCTGCTGCGTGATTCACGCATTTTGATCCTCGATGAGCCCACCCGCGGCGTCGACATCGGAGCAAAGCGGGAAATCTATGAACTCATCGATGCGCTGGCGCGTAGCGGAAAAGCAATTCTGGTGATCTCATCAGATCTGCCTGAAGCCATCGGCATCAGCGATCGCCTGCTGGTAATGCGTCAAGGTCAAATCGTCCATGAACTTATATCCGCTTCGACCACAGAGGAAGAAGTGATGCTGCACGCCACGGGAACCTTTTCCAGCCATTCAGGAGAACATCATGAGTAAGTCACTGTCAGATACGCCCGCAAAAACGCCGTTTGATTTGGCAAAATGGTGGGATCGGGTGGGCATCCTGATTGTTCTGCTGGTTTTGCTGATTCTGATGTCGGTTTTTGCCCCCAACTTTAACCGGGTAGATAACTTACTCAATATCGCCCGCTCCATTTCAGTCAACGCCATTCTGGCGGCCGGTATGACGTTTGTTATTTTAACCGGCGGGATTGATTTGTCGGTCGGATCGATTGTCGCGGTATCCGGGGTTGTTTCAGTGGTAACGGCCATGACCGGCATTCCGGCACCGCTGGCAATTCTCGCGGGCATTGGCGTCGGCGCCCTTTGCGGGCTGGTCAGCGGGGCGCTGTCTGCCTGGCTGGCGCTGGCGCCGTTTATCGTCACGCTTGGCACCATGACTTTTCTGCGCGGGCTGGCCTATACCATCACCGAAGGACAGCCGATCGTTTCCAGCAGCCTCAGCTTTCGCGAACTCGGCAATGGCTACCTGCTGGGCGTCCCCGTGCCGGTGATTATTATGGCGGTGGTCTATATCCTGGCGTGGTTTGTCCTTGAGCGCACGCGCTACGGCCGTCACATCTACGCCGTTGGCGGTAATGCCCACGCGGCCCGACTGGCCGGGGTGCGGGTTAATCGTATTATTGCCTCGGTGTATATGATTGCCGGCATTTGCGCGGGCCTTGCGGGGATTATCTTCGCCGCGCGGGTTATCTCTGCCCAGCCTACTGCCGGAACCGGCTACGAGCTGGATGCGATTGCCGCCGTGGTACTGGGAGGCACCAGCCTGGCAGGCGGACGCGGGCGCATTATCGGCACCTTGATTGGTTCGGTCATTCTTGGCGTACTGAGCACCGGCCTGATTTTGCTAAATGTCCCCTTCTTCACTCAGCTGCTGGTGAAAGGGATCGTCATCATCCTTGCGGTCGCCATTGACGGCCTTAAACAGCACCCTGAGTTGTTTACTTTCTGGCGCCGCAGCGAAACGCCGCCATCGTCGTGAGCCCCTGTCCAGTCTGATTCCGGCCCGCCCACAGGCGGCGGGCTTTGTACGCTTTTTTATGGAGACAATCTATGTCATACCTGATTACGGTCACCGATCCGTTGGCCGGGCAACGGCAGCACGAACCGGTGATTTTTTCCATCCCTGAGGCGCTGGAAGGTGATTTATGGTGGGCATTGACCCCCGAAGGTCGACGCATTCTTTGTCAGAAGCTGAACCATGAAACCCACAGCGGCGCCAGCCGTTTTGTCGCCAGCGTCAGCTTTAGCGGCGAGCTGCACTTCACCCTTGACCGGGCATGTCGTGACGACGAAATTGCGCAGCTTGAAGGCATCAGCCTGCTGGAGGGTAAAGAAGCCGATTGCTTCGCCCGTTTGCATACCGGTCAGTTTGATCTTGAGCTTTGCCGCGGCACGGCTAAGGGAGTGGGCGCTTCTAAGTGGGGAATTCGTCACTTCAGACATTTGCAGGATCAGGTCGAATTATTACCCTCAGGCAATAATGCCATCGGTGGCTTCTACGGCCCCTTCTTTACCCCGGAAAACGGCCTGATTAATCCACCCGAGCATACCATCGTCGAGATCGACGTCCTCGAACAAGGCCCGGTTTTGCACCACTACCGGATGCGCGGCACCATCCCCGATGGCTTATTAGCGGAACTGCGCGGCAAACATTTCACCATCGACTGGAAATTTAGCTGGCAAACCCCGTGGTTCCAGCGCCAGTATCAGGTGGATGATTTCCAGACGGTAATTAACGGACGTGCTGTCACCAACAAAATTACCGTTGGCGATGAGTTTGAAAGCGGCGTGGGTAAATTACTGTTTGACCGCTTCGAAGCCTATGGCGGCACCCGTTACCGCGCAGGCGATCCCTACGCAGAAGAACTGGTGACCATGGTCGGTAGCACCGTTGCTCATTCGGCGAATCAAAGTGCTAAATTTGCCGAATTCCGCGCGCAGCTCAGCGATATGGCCGCGGCACACTGGGATCTTTACTGGCGGATGTTCAGCGCCTGGGAGCAGGTGCTTGATGAAGATGAACTGCGCCAACGGCTGGCGCAGGTTCGCGCCCGCGCGCATATCAGAGCCGACCTCAACCAACGCCAATGGCAGCTGTCAGCCAGTCCGGTAGAAGTTTCGACGCTGGCGCACGAAACGATTTTTCCCGGCCCGGCCAGTAAGACCGTTGAATATGACTCAGCCAGCGGTCGGGCGATGGTATGGTGGACATCGCAGCCGTCCGGCGCCTTCCAGATTGTACAACGCCGCCAGTCCGGCTGGGTTAACTGGGGAACCAATGGCGAAAACGAATGCCCGGAACTCCCGGTCGGCGTGACGATAAAAACCGCTTACGGCCAGTTTGCCGCTCACTGGACGCAGATGGCCGACGCGCTGGAAACCGCGCCGCACGTTACCGTGGTATCCGGCCCCCGGCAGGGAGATACACCATGATTATCTGCTGCGGCGAAGCGCTGATTGATATGCTCCCGCGTCAGGGAGCCGATAACCAGCTGACATTTGCCCCCTGCGTTGGCGGCTCGGCATTTAACACCGCTATCGCCCTTGGTCGCCTGGGTCTGCCGGCGGGGCTTTTCTCCGGGCTATCCGCTGACTTTATGGGCACGATGCTGCGCACCACGCTGGCGGCATCCGGCGTGGATTACACCTTCTCAACCCATACGCCTTTGCCAACCACTCTGGCTTTTGTTCGCCTGGTTGACGGACAGGCAAACTATACCTTTTATGATGAAAACAGCGCCGGGCGCATGTTATCACCGCAGGACCTTCCAGCGCTCAGCGACAGCGTGCAGGCGCTTCTTTTTGGCTGCATCAGCCTGATCGCCGAACCCTGCGGCAGCGTTTATGAATCCTTGATGACGCGCGAGGCTTCACGGCGGGTCATCTTTCTGGATCCCAATATTCGCGCCGTATTTATTCACGACCGTGAAAAACACCTGGCGCGCATGCAGCGCATGCTATTGCTGGCGGACATTGTCAAACTCTCTGACGAAGATCTTGCCTGGTTCGACGAACAGTGTGACGCCGATGAAACGGTGGCGCGCTGGCTGCGTCAGGGGGTGAAAATCGTGGTAGTGACGCGTGGAGCCCAGGGTGCGGACGCCTGGACTGCGCAAGGAAAACTGCATATTCCCGCCACCAGCGTCGACGTGGTGGATACGGTCGCTGCCGGCGATACCGTCAACGCCGGTATTCTGGCCAGTCTGCATCAGCAAGGCATACTGAGCAAAAGCGCGCTGGCTGAGATAACCCTTTCGCAGCTGCGCGAAGCCGTGACGCTTGGTAGCCGTGCGGCAGCAATTACCGTATCGCGGGCGGGCGCCAACCCGCCGTGGAAAGCGGAGCTATTGGCCTTAAATTGAAAAAACGGCCTCCCTGGGGAGGCCGCTATTTAATTTAGATCAACAGACCGTTATGCGGTTTTTTGCCACAGAGAGTGCGCTTCTTCCGGGTTCCAGTGCGCAGCGCCGGTGTGGTTATTCAGGCAGCGATAAGTCTGGCCTTTATAGCTGACTTTGTCGCCGATTTTGTAAACCTTGCCTGGCGTAAAGTCTGCAACGCCCGGCTGAGTGCCGCCGTTATTGCTGTCTTTTACTTCAACGGTAACGTATTTAACCGACTCGCCATGGCTGTTGCTTACGGTCAGGCGATATTTAGCCTTACCGGTAATGTCAGCACGAACCCATGCGCGCACGGTGTGCAGGGTTTTGCCTTCCAGTTTACGATAAGTCGGCGCGGCCTGTTTTTCCTGCAGCTGGAATGGACCGTAGTTTTCAACAACTTCCCATTTGAACTTTTCAGCGCCAGTGGTTGCTGAAGCGTTGATCGCATAGCCAGCGGAATGAGGCATTTTCTGCACCACAATATGATCCTGTAAAAGATGGATCACCGGTGCGGCATGAGCGCCGTCACCCCCGTTATCCGGCGGGGTCGGATTGTTGTCCGGCGGCGTAGTGTCATCATTCGGCGGCGTCGGATTGTTGTCCGGCGGCGTAACGTCGCTGTCGCCGCTATTATGGCCGGCGAACTCTACGTCGATAACATTATAAAAGGCGTTGGAGGTGTCATTTACCGTCCAGACAGCCAGAATTTCCTGATAGCCTTCACGCTCCGGAACATCACAGGTATGAACAACCGAGGCGCCAACGCCCGGACGACCACCATTTTCCTGGATAGTACAGAATGGTTTAGTTTCAAAGCTGGCGCGCGTCAGCGGCTGGTTAGGATTCCAGTTATTTTTAGTAATGAAATACTCATATTTTGTCGTCGGATGCGGCGCGGTGAAGAACCACTTAAACTGGTGTTTGCCCGCTGAAATATCGGTTTTCACCCAGCGATTCATGCCGGTAGCATCCATTTCGCCACCGCGAGTCTGGTTGGCACTGGCGATTTGCCCGTCTTTAGGACCATCAGCCGGATAGCCCTTCGGCGCTTCAAGGCTCTGCGGCTCATACTGAATATTGCCACAGCCTTTATTCAGCTCACCGGCATAGCCCGGCAGTGCCTGAGAGACATTTTTACACAACAGCGCACGCGCAGGCGGGTCCATCACAAACCCATGGGACCAGGCAGCGGTACTCACCAGCAGCGTAGCAACGGCTACTGCAACTTTATTAATTCTCATACAACCTCTGATGTCTGAAATATATGACATTCAAAAAAACAATATTAATGCTGAAAAATAACTGAGGTGTTTAACAGGACTTCAGGGTATTCAGCAAACCTATCCGGCTTACTTTTCTATTGCTCACCAGACGGAATGATAGTGTTTGATTTAGCGCAGGAAGGGCATAAGGAATTTCTACAGCAAACTCAGAAAGTTTCCCGCATGGAGAATGCCCGCGGCAGTATTCGCGCGGGCAGTATTAAGAGGCCGGATGTCCATCGAGGAGCAGCCGCTGATAGCGTCGCATTTCGGCAATGAATCGCGTCACCAGCGGTGTTAATTCATGTTGCTGAATATCACCCGCAGCCAGCAAATCGGGTAATTTTTCTATAATCTGGCAGAATCGCTCCGCCCGGTGCAAACGCAACAAACTCCATGACGCTTTTAACCGATGCGCGATGCGCGCCAGATTTTCCGCTTCAGGTCGGACAGGATCGAGCTGCTGTAAGTCTTCGTCCAGCGCCTGCTTCAGCTGCTGCAACATCAGCGTCACCATCTCGCTTTGCTGTCCGGCCATTGCCTGAATTTCCTGCAGGTCTGGCACATCACTTGCGACCTGAGGAAAGCGTGAAAGAGCCTGCTGGAGCCGGCTTTCGCTGAGCGGTTTGCGTAGCAACGCATCCATACCCGCGTCGCGCGCCCGCTCCTCTTCGCGCCGCAGCGCGTTGGCGGTACAACCGAGCAGCAGCGTCGGGCAGTGCAGTTCGCCGCTAAGTCCGCGCAGGATAACCTGCTCCACCAGCCGGTAACCGTCCATTTCCGGCATCTGACTGTCGGTGATAAGAATATCCGGCTGATTATGGCGTAGATATTCCAGCGTCTCGCCGGGCGTTGCGCAGGCGGTCACCTGATGGCCCAGACGGCCCAGCTGCATGCTCATCACCGTCAGATTAGCCGGGAAATCGTCCACTAACAGCACGTGGTAGCCGGTTTTACCGCTGAGATTTTCAGCGCTGAGGTTTTCCGTTACCGGCGGCTGAGCCGTTTCCAGCGGCAAGGTAACCAACACCCGGGTCCCCTTACCCGGTTCACTGACGATTTCCAGCGTCCCTGCCATCAGGGTAATAAGCTGCTTACAAATCGCCAGACCAAGCCCGCTGCTGTATGGTGTTGTGGCATCAAGCTGAAACCAGGGCTGGAAAATACTCTCCTGCCGTTCGGGGGGAATACCGATACCGGTATCGATCACCGCGACGCTCAGCTGCTCATGCTGATAGCGCGCCTGCAGGGTAACACTCCCTTCTGTGGTGTATTTGATGGCATTACCCAGCAGGTTGGCAACGATCTGATTGAAGCGTACGTGGTCAAAGCGGCAAAACAGCGAAGGGGGGATCTGAACATCAGAGTGCCATTCCAGTCCCTTGCTGCGGGCGCTGCTGGCGAAGATGGCCTCACTAGCCTGCAAAATCTGGCTCAGGTTATGGCTGTCAGGCTGCAACAGCAGCTCACCGGCCTCAATGCGTGACAGGTCGAGAATATCGCCGACCAGGTCGCGCAGCGTGGTGGCGGCCTGCCAGGCCAGTTCCAGCGAGGAATGGGTTTCCCTTTCGATATCCAGCAGTCCCAGGAGTACATTCAACGGCGTGCGGATATCGTGACTCATGCGCGCCAGGAACTGTGATTTTTCTTCACTGGCTTTCTCCGCCAGCATCAGCGAACGGTTCAGCGCGCTTTCCAGCGCCGCTTTATCGCTGATGTCTATCCAGCCCCCCACCATCCCCTGGGGGATCCCCTCGCTGTCGGTATAGCGCGCCAGCCAGCGAAACAGCGTCACGCTATGCGACTGATGCTCAACGGTCACTTCATCGACAAAAGGCTCCGCACTATTTAGCGCGGCGATGCGCGTCGGCAGGCTGAGCCATTCGGCTAGCGGGTGTCCGGTCTGGTCTGGCAGCAAGGTGCCGGCTACGATCCCCGGCGGGACGATAGATGCCTCGGCAAACGCTTGATTAAAGCGCACCACGCGCCCGGCAGGATCGCAGATAAACTGCGGCACCGGCGCGCTGTTCAGCAGCGCCTGCCATAGTCTTAAGGCGTCATTAAGCTGGCGGTGGGTCTGTTCGCTTTGCCGCTGGCGGATAAAGTGTCTGGCGATAATCGCGATGGTCAAAATCACGGCAAACAAGGTAATCATCGCCAGCAGTTCGACCCAGAGCGATACCCGGCTATTGTCGCCGTTATCTCCGCTTGCCAGCCAGCGACTTTTACTGCTCTGAATATCCGCGACGGTTATTCCCTCCAGAATATCGCTTAGCCGCTGATAGAGCGGGGAGTTGCCCCGTGGCAGCACAAACCACAGGGGAAGCTCGGGTAAATCAACGCCGCGTAAAATCAGCTTGTCGTTATCACGGCGCTGAAGTTCATAATTCAGGCTGAAGGCGTCCGCTATCATCCCTTCCGCGCCCCCGGCCTCAATCAGCGCCAGTCCCTGAGTAATATTATCGACCTGCAGAACGCCTTCGGCGGGCAAACGCTGTTTCAACAGCGGCATCAGCGGTGAATCACGCACGATAACCAGCCGCTTATGGCGGAGCGAGGTGAGATTGCCGCTCAGCGGGTCGCTACTCAGACTCACTAATCCCTGCACCTGATGATCGAAAATCACCCCCTGATATCCCTCTGTTACCGGTGCAGTATCGCCCATGACCAGGTCGACGCTTCCTCGTCTGAGCAGCTGCTCAGCCTGCTGTTTACTGGCAACGCGCGTTATCTGCATGGAAAAAATCGAGGGCGGGAAAAAGGTGTTCAGCAAATCGCGCCACACCCCGCTGATGTCATTATCTTCGTCGGCGATCACCAGCGGCGGATGCTCGCCCACCAGCGCAATTCGCAGCGTCAAAGGACGGATAATCGACCCGTCCATCCAGGTACGCTGATCGGTAACGCTGCCGGTCGGCAGGCCCCAGCGCTGCTCAAGTCCGCGCACATCCCGCTTATCAAGGCGGCTGATGCGGCGATTAATGTCGTCCAGCAGCGGCTGATTGGAGGCTGGCACCCAGGCCCGATAGTACATAGGTTGAAGATCAGGCATCACCGAGTGTGGCAGAGAGGAAATTGGCACCCGCAGCATAAATTGATTGACCATAAAACAGGGTGCCACAACGCCGCTGGCTTCATTACGCGTCATGCGGCGCAGGTCATCATAGAGCGAGCTGTCACCCTCCAGGAGCTTTTGCGATTGGCTTCTGAACTGCGCCCGCAGCGTGTCGGGAATTTCTGGCAGCACCAGCAGCGGCTGCTGAACGCTTTGCGTCCCCAGCAGGCACAGCCGAAACGTCATTAGCGGCGCGCTTGCCTTCAAACCGGCATCGGCAAAATCCCCTGCGGCGATCAAACTGTGGATTTTTCCCTGCGAAAGCGCTTGTAACGCTTCATCCTTCGAGGCGTAGTGAATCAGCTCAGGCGTCTGCGTCTCCCCCTGCCAGAGCAGGGCGGCATCATCGGCCAGCACGCTGCGCCCCGATGCGTTGGCAGAAAAAGGCGCGCTATGGCTAAGAATGCCAATTTTATCCTCAGCATGCAGACAGACGCTGAACGGCAACAGTAGCCATAACAAAGAGAGCCGCCGGACGGCACGACCGGCTTGCTGTATTTTTCTTTGCGTCAACTGTTTAACCCTAACTGCTGCGCGTACTGGTAAAGCTCAAATTCTGAAGTCACGCCCAACTTACGCATCGCGCTACTTTTTTGGGCGCTAACCGTTTGCTTGGTACGCTTCAGGTGGGCGCTAATTTCATTCACCGTCAGCCCGCGCAGCAGCAAGCGCAATACTTCCATTTCCTTTGGCGACAGCGCGACCGCAACCTCATTTTTCACCACCGTCGCTTTGCGCGCCGTCGGCGAGAAAAGCGATTTCATCGTTTGTAGCAGATCAACCGAAAGGCTATTTTTATTGAGGATCGCCTGCACGCCGAGCCGCGATAGCGAATTCTGAATGCCGGGGTTGGTGATCATGGTCACCACAATGACGACAATATCAGGCCAGCGTCGCCTGACATACTGCACCAGCGCCAGGCCATCTGCGTGCTGTTGGCCGGGCATACTCAGATCGGTTATCACAACATCAACAGGCTGTTTGGTTAATTTCTCAACCAGCTCATCGGCACTGACTGCTTCATGGATGACCTCATACCGGCCCGCCTGTGACTGTAATAAAGTACGTAACCCCAACAAATACACCGGATGATCATCAGCTATTAGCACCGTTTTGCGCATTTATCTTCCCTTAATGGTATACGGCCCCGAAATTGAGTGGGCCTGCAAGCATGAAAAAACCAACGCATAGCCATCCATTGCAGAGTCAATCAGGACCAGTCGCTATCCTACGGCAGGGCGTCCTGAAAGGACTGCTATCCTGATACGGAGATATACTGTTTCATATAATTGACCTTTTCAAGGCCAGCATCAGATACTCCTTAGCCAGCATTTTTAACTCCAGCTTAGCCAAAGTCTGAATAATACTGCAAAAGCGCATTATAATTATCTGACATAAAACCCAAAAAGAACTGAAAAAATAATTAAATCAATGTCTATCGCAGACGCAGCTATGCCAAACTATAACCTTGTAGTCAGTTGGCACAGCGCGGGTGCTGTAAGTGCGGGTAGTTAAACAGTCAACCGCAGCGCGGACAGCAAAGGTTTATCTTGCGACTGGCATACTGTAACAGACTTGCATGATGCTCTGGCGGGTGAATTTCAGTTTACGCCGGGCGTACATGGTAGTGATTGAGTGGAAGGAGGAAAGATCAGCAGATGACGGAAGCAAGCACGAAAGCCCAGCAAAAATACGGTGACTGGCTGGCTGAGTATCAACGTCTGTCCACGATTAGCTGGTTAGATGAAGATCGCTTTCGTATTGAAAATATAAGAAATTTTCGCTACCTCGATGTCAACAGTTACCTTCCTGACTGGTACGCTGCGGATTATCGCCTCAGTGACGTCGTTGCCACCGATTTGGTGATGTCCTACTGGTCAGGAAAGGCCATTGCTCACGTATTTTTGAGCTTTGGCTTGCGCGACGGACGCTGGCTGGCTATCTCGATTGAAACCCGTCGCCGTCAGGGACAGCCCTACTCTGCCTTTGCTGGCTTTCTGCGTAAATATCCCGTTATTTATATCGTGGCCGATGAACGCGATCTGATTGGCGTACGCACGGATATACGCAGAGAGGATGTCTATCTTTATCCATTAAATATTAGCGTGGAACAAAGTCAGAGCCTGCTGAGGGATTACCTGCGCCGAATAAAAAAAGTGAATGAGCATCCTGAGCACTACCATACCTTGTGCAATAACTGCACGACTAACATATTGCGGCATGGCAAGGCAGTTTCGCCCGCGGTGAAATATAACTGGAAAATATTGCTGAGCGGCTATGCCGATCTTTATTGTTACCAGCATGGTCTTATTAACGCTGTCATCCCCTTCAGACAGCTGAAGCGTCAGTGTTACCTCTCACGTCCTGCCGGTGCGGTCATTGAGGACGATTTTTCCCGCAGTATCAGAAAACATCGCCCCTGAGCATTTTAGGCTACGCTTATTTTTTCTCGCACATGGCAACCCAGTTATCATTAATCATCATCAGCCATTTTCTCTCACTGATTGGCTTGAAAATAATTGATATTGGCGCACCGACCGGACTAATAAGCGCTTTTCCGTCGCCTAAGCGATCGCTGGCTGCCACTTCGACTTTAGCCACCCGGGCGTGGACGCTATTTTTATACTGCCAGAGGTTGCTCAGTTCGAGGGAACGGTTAATCACCACGCTGCCTTGCGAGTTTTTACTGATACCAAAAATGCTTAGTTTTTCCTGATATGGCCACCAGGTAATATTACCATTGAAAATATAAGCCTGCTGATCATCATCGACAAATGCGCCCTGTTTTATGGTGCTGTAGCATGGTGCCTGCGGCACTTTATACTTTTCCTGGTAGTGATGAACCGAAAAGAAAATCCCGACTCCGGCCATCACGGTAACAATTAATAAATTGAAAAATATTCGTACTGACATTGACTATCCTTTTGTGAAATCTCTTTATTGCACTTAGCTATCCATACTTTTGGCCCGTTCGATGCGATGTAAACGTCCTTTACGCCTGATGGCACATTTCTTTTTATCTCATTGAAATTCTTCTGTGACATTTGCTCCGAAGTTAAAAAATGAAACTTAACGTTCTCCACCGTAATATCAAATGGGAACGTCGTTAACGATGACTTATGAACAAGAAATACCAGAGGCCATAAAAGTGCCAGCACAAACACAATGAACGCCAGTTTATACGGCACTTTTTTAATTTTCACTTCATCATCAGGCTTTACAGAATGAGGGCTTTTTTTTTCCTCATTTTCATCATCTGGTAAAATCAGTTCATTATCACATTTAGCTAATTCAGCCTCTTCGATATATACTGTCAGTTCTTCAGACGCATCCCCTACTCTTCTTTCATCATCAGATGAATTACTTTCCGCTATAGATCCCTGATCGTAATTAACAAACACAACACCATATCGAGGTATGGTTTTAATCATTGAACAGGACAAGCCTGCCAGCTTTAATTTACGTCGCAGATTTTTTATTAGCTGATGATAACTGGATTCACCGACAACCGTACCGTTTTTTACCCATATTTCATGGATAATGTTTTCTTTACTTCCCTGACCATCAAGAACAATTTCGAAAAGTTTTTTCTCACTTGGCGTCAAATAAACACACTGACCAGTTCGATCATTCTTCAGACACGAGAGAGTCGGAAAAAACTCGACCTGGGATGTCAACGAAATGCTCCTGGATGTGATAGTCATAACCTCACCTTTATTAAATTAATCACAAAACTTCCTTATCCTGAGATATAAAAATCAGGACGAATCCCAGGGTGATGCATCGTAAGAAAGTGACAGCAAAGGGAAAAAAACCCCAGCATTTTGAGAGAAAAATCATAGAAAACTCATATTTCCTTCATCTAAAAATCACAGCTAAGCTGCAAAATGTCTACTTTCATCCGGAACGGGTTAAAATATAAACTCAGTAATGCCCACAACAAGGGAACGACTCAATATTAACAATCAATGAAAAAAGGAACTAAGCGAAGGCTCTCTGGCTAAATGAGGAAAATATTAATAACGAGGAGAAGTTGCTTACAGCGATAAGAATGTTCTCTAAATTTTATTAGAACATTTCATTCAATAAAATTTCAGTTAAAGGGAGCTGGCTGTTATCAAATAACAATAAGTTCTGAGGCAGAAATAGCCTATCCTTGCAGCCGTCCCAATAACGAAAAAAATGCCACCGTCGCGGTTTTTAATTGGCCATACTGAAAATTAGATTATTTTGCCAGTACCGCTAATCCGCCCAGCATTGTTTTATCCGGTAATTCAGGGGTAATAACCAATAAGCACGGTACGCTTTCATCGCCTTTAAATACCGTCACCTGCTGTCTGAATAGCGCTTTCTGATCGCCCTGCTGCCAGCGCTCGAACTGTTCCGTAAACGGTGGTTCACTGCAGGCTTCGAGCAGGGCCAGCGTTGCCACCCGGTAATCATTGGCAAAAAACAGGTGGCTCGGCGCCGACCACGCCAGTCTTTTTTGCGGCATAATTAGCCGGAAAGTAATATGGGAGGCGGCGCTCGACAGCGCCATTTCCAGCACCTGGCGACTGTTCTGTTTTTTCTTGTGCAGGCGATCGCTCTCGGCAAAGCGAAATAGCGTAAATGCCAGTAATGAGGTAAATGCGATATACCACTGTACATCCCATATTCCCCAGATAGCCGACGAGGCCGTTTCCTGCAAACGCACAAAGGGGCCCAATCCTGCCAGAGTGGCCTTTATCCCCACGATGTAATGCACAATCAGCAGCACGCCCAAAATGCGAGCGTTTAGCAACAATGAAGACAGCAGCATACTGCTCAGCAGCAGATAAGTCGGGTTGAAGCCGGAAAAAATA
Organism: Izhakiella australiensis; assembly: GCF_002006995.1. Lineage (GTDB taxonomy): Bacteria > Pseudomonadota > Gammaproteobacteria > Enterobacterales > Enterobacteriaceae > Izhakiella > Izhakiella australiensis. The sequence continues at coordinate 367,453 of NZ_MRUL01000002.1, forward strand.
GCTTTTGGCCCGTTGGCCGGCTGGCAAAACAGCAGCAGCATCAGGACGATATTACTCAGCAGCAGTGCGATATCCCTGCGCCGGACCTTGCGCCAGCGGGTAAGCGGGCGCTTTCTTAAGCTCCAGGTTAGCGGCCAGAAAGCCAGACAGCCAGTAAGCAACGCTAAAGACCAGGAAACAAAATGAAAGGAAACCACGTCATAGCGGTTCAGCTTGAGGCAAAGCGTTAGCAGTGAGCCGACAGAAAACGTAATGACAATCAGGACAATAGCTTCGACCAGCGAGAAAAACAGCGGTCTGTTGCTTTCCCGCTCGGACCAGATACGGTCCAGCAGAATAAAAGCCATGGCGCACAGCGGCACGCTCAGTCCGTCAAAAAAGGCAAACAGGGCCGCCAGCGAGAGCGGACGACCAATATAAAAACCGCACAGCGTGTGCATCAGCATGGCGCTGACCACCCATAGCGGCCACTGCCTGATGGACGTCAGCAGCAGCGTAGCAAATAAAATACACGCAGGCAGCCAGGTCGTGGTTGAGAAACTCCAGGGATCGCGGTACTCCAGGCTTAATAGCGCCAGACCGCTCCAGCACAAGCAGAACGCCAACCATCGCAGAGTAAATCTCACCATGCTGATATCACCTTTCTCTCTTTTGGGCAAAATTGTCCGGCCTCAGCGCGTCTTACAGGCTGAAGGCAACGGTGCAGCAGGATCTTTTTCAACGACGAAGATCCACTCTTCATAATGTTTAGCCTGGCGGAACTTATCACCATCCTGAATAAATCCTTCTTTGCGCAGCGGTCTGCCCTGCCCTTTGCTGTACACGCCAATCCAACGCCCCTTGTCATCGTACGCCATTCCCCACTGGCGCTCCCCGGTCAGCGGATCGCTGAACCACTGGCGCAGGTGGTAGTGAACCTTGCCGCCGCGATTATCTTTCAGCAGGTCGTTAAAACCCGTTGGATAGCAGCCATTAGCATAGCTGGCGCTGCGATACTGCTTGATGGCCTGGCGAATTTGTTCTCCGCGAAATAGCAGCTCCGACTCCTGCTGCTGACGGTGGCGCAGCTGAATGATATCCTGGCTTTTCAGCATGGATAACGCCAGTACCGTCAGAGCCAGCAGCAACAGCAAACTGGTAAACCCATCCTGCCCTGCAGCTGAACGCGCGATGTTACCACGCATGATTCTCTTCCTGCTTGTCGGACAGCGAAGGCGCGGTGACGTCAATAATCTGCCCGCCGTCGTCGGTTTTAACCTGCCAGCTGTCGCGACTGTTGGCTATCGGATCCAGCGGCAGCTCTCTCAGATATCCTTCATCCACCAGTTCTCCCAGCTCGTGTGGCCCCACCAGTCGGTCGCGGCGAAACCCGTCAATCGCCGAGCGTAGCGCGTGCAGGTTATGTTCAAGAACCACCACTTTTGCCCGCTCCGTTTGTTGGAAGAAGCGCGGCGCCACCAGCGTCATAAGCGTCGCGATAATTGCCATCACTACCAGTAACTCTATCAGCGTAAAACCTTTTTCACCATTGCGCATAAGGCACCCCATTCAGGCCGGTTTCAATGCTGCCGGAGCGGATGTCAAAAACATCTTTTCCACCGCTGAACTCTCCCGGAGGCTGGGTCGATGCGCGCAGCTTCCAGGTTTCGCTATCGCGTTTTCCCTCGCACTGACAGAAAGGGTCGCGCGGTATGCGCCGCAGAAAATAAATTTTCTTTTTCTCCGCAGAGGTTTTATCCATCACCCCGGCCACCAGCGCATCAAGGGTCGGCGGATAAGAGGACGCTTCAGCGTCCTTCTCAATGCGTCCCTCTTCACTGGCCTGTGCGTAGCGGTCTATTGCGCTGCGAATGTCGCGCAATGACTCACGCAGCACCTCTTCATTACGCTGCTGCTGATAGCGCTGAACCATCGGTAGAGCGGCGGCGGCAAGCGTAGCAAGCAGCGTCAGGGTGACCATCATTTCAATCAGCGTGAATCCTTGTTGATTACGCACGATCATCCCTCGCTATTATTCAGTTCCTGGCTGGTTAACGGCGCAGGAAGCGTACGCATACTGGTCGGGAACTGCGCAGGCGGCGCCAGCGGCGGGGCCTCAAAACTACTGCTGGCAGAGGTATTCTCTACTCCGCGCAGCTGGAATCCGCTGTCGCCCTGTGAATCGTCAGTGCCCATATTGATGGTGCTGATATGGTTGCCAGGCAAATCGAGGTTGCGCTCAATCATCGGCGTAATCAGCAAGATCACTTCAGTGCGCTCAGAATCCTTACCTTTGCTACCAAACAGGCGACCGAGGCCAGGCAGTTCGCTCAGATATGGCAGGCCGGCGTTGTCCTCTTTGTCATCCTGCTTGATCAATCCCGCCAGCATTTGCGTCTCACCGCTTTGACTGCTTAATACGGTGTTGGCCTCACGGTTATTGGTGCGGTAATAAGCCACGCCATCTTTCGAGCGCTCGGCGCTGCCGACGGTGCTGAGATTAAATTTCACATCCATTGAGATATTGTTATCGACGCTAATTTCCGGGGTCACTTCCAGCTTGAGTCCGACGTCCTGGTATTCCACCTTTTCCTGCGAGAATCCTTCAGAAACCGTGCTGGTCAGAACCGGAATGCGTTCACCAATATCGATTAACGCCTTTTTGTTGTTTTTTACCCGGATACGCGGATTGGCCAGCACTTTGGCGTTAGCGCGAATCTTCTGCATATCGGCACTGATGGCGCCGGAGGGGCCGAGGTTCATAAAGGCATTTGCCCGATTAAAACCATTCAGTGGGATGTTGCCATTACTGCCTTCCAGACCATTGAAGCCAATGCTGACATTCCCCGGATAGTTGATGCCTAACTTTTCAACATCCTTGGAATATACTTCCAGCACTTCCACCGCCAGCGTCACTTCTGCTTCGGGTCGATCAAGCGTCAACAGCAGTCTTTCTGCTTTTTCCACGCTCTCCCTGGGGCCGCGGATGGTAACTGAGTTGGTACGTTCATCGACGTGAACATCCTTCAGCTTCACCATATTACGCAGGGCAACGTTCACTTCTTTCGCTTTGGCGTAACCAAGGAAAACCGTTTTGACCACCACATCACGGTAGATTTTCTCTTTCTGCGGTGAAGCCGGGTAAATCAACAGCGAATTGCCATTGAGCACTTTTTTGCGCAGCTGATTAGAAAGCAGCAGCAGATTCAACGCATCCTCGGCCGTGGTGTCTTTGGCGACCAGGCTGGCGGTGGCTGACGCAGAAACATCTTTGTCATAGATAATGTTCACGCCGGTTAACTGGCTGATGGTGGCAAAAATTGCCATTAGGTTATGATGACGGAAATTGAGCGAAACGGGCTTACGCAATTCGCGATTCAGCCTGGTTTCCGGCTGATTCTGCACGGCAATTTCACGCAGCAGATGATCGCGCAGCGCGATAGCCTGCGGCCAGTTGGGGTTTTCCGCCAGAATCTGCTGCACCTTTTTCAGCGCCAGCTCAGGCTCGTTATCCGCTAATTTGGTTGCTTGCTGATAAAGGCGATCCAACGCTCGCCAGTCTTCGAGCTTGCGCAGCCCCTGGCGCGCCCGTTGGTTACCCGGCTGATAGAGCAGCGCGCTGTGCCACAGCTCCGACGAACTGGCGAAATCATTGCGTGCGGCGGCATCCTCAGCCTCGCGCATATAGTTTGCCACCAGCCGGTCGGCAAGATTGCGCTGCTTAATACGTAAGGCCGGATCTTCAGGCGCGCCGATGCGCGCTTTATCGATTTCCGCCAGCGCGCCGATCAAGGATGAATTGTTCTGCGGCTGCAACGTTTTTTGTTCGGCCTGGTACTGTTGAGCGCAGCCGGCCAGCATTGAACTAATCAACGCTATAACAATAGTTATTTTTTTCATTTTATCGTGTCGGTTCAGATTTCAGATCGCCAAGCTCAATTCGCTTGAGTAATTTTTGCGGCAGCCATTCCACCTCCAGGTGGTCATCCGCCAGTGCCCGTAATTGCCATTCCGGGGTAATGTTGTCTCCGGGGCGGATCACGTTTGCCGCCCGGCAGCGCTGGCACAGAAGTAGGCTCTGGATACCATCGCTGATAATCACGATGCGCTTGCCCTCCTTCCACCAGGCTCCCATAACCTGAAAGGTAAAAGGCGGCTCCACCTTCTTCGGCGGCGGCGGCTTCTGCGCAGCGGAAGCGGGTTTTAGCACTTCAGGCACCGGAAAAAGATCGATGATCTCATGGGGCGCTTCAGCCTGGCGCGCCGCCGCGGCGCCGGGAGTGACGCTGCGGGTGGGTTTCAGCGCCCTGGCGACCGGCGCGACCTCTGTCGGTCGATCGTAGAACTGACTTGCCACCACAATGACGCCAGTCACCGCCAGCGCAATAACCAGATAACGCGGGATCCTCATGCCTGCCCCCGGTGTAACGTTAGCTGTAAGGTAATGCTCAGCTGCGAGACATCAGCCTGCGTACGCCTGGCGTCCAGCCGTTCCACTGCAACCGGCAAAACCCGGGTGATTTCCTGCAACGCTTGCGCTAACGACGACCAGCTGCCGCGCAGCGGAATAGAAAGCTTCAGGTTTTTCTCCGCCTCTTCGCCCGCGGCGGGAAAGTGATAGCTGCTGCCCTCTACCTGCAATTTATTGCGCGCTAAGATGGCAAATAACATCTTGACCTGCTGGTATTCGGTCACGCTCAGCGCCGTCTGCAACGCCGGCTCGTCGCTCTCCGCCATTACCGGCAGCGGCGCTTTAAGCTGCTGCTGCATGGTCTTCAGCGCGCTCAGCTGCCGGGCATTATCCGGTGCCAGCCATAGCTGCCAGTACCCCGCCAGCAGCAGCGGTATCGCTGCGGCCGCCAGCGGCCATTTACCGGTTTTTTCCACCAGACGGGCACTTTTCCAGCGCAGCTTTGCCGGCGCGGTTTGGCTAAACTTTTTATCCATGTTTTGCCTCCGTGTGAGTATCCATCTTCAGGTTAAGGGTTGCCTGCAGCGGCCAGCGGCCTGATTTATCCTGCGCCGGACGGTGATTTTGCAATTCCACCTTCGCCGGAATACGCTGCAAACGTGCGCTAAAATCAAGCAGCGCCGGCAATGACTTTGCCGCGACTTCCATCCTGACGTGCTGCTGCTGGAAGCTGGCATCAACCTGTAACAGCGACACCTCGGCAGACAACGCTTTGCCAATCGGATTAAGTAAACTGAGCGCGTCAGGCGAGGCGGCCTTCACTTTTTGCTGCCGACGCATTTTCTCAACAATTTTTCGTGCCGCCTGCTGATGGGCATTTAGCTGCTGCTGAGCCCGATCGGTCATTGCCGTCAGCTGCTGCTGAGTTTGCCAGGCGCCAACGGCGCCCACCATCACAGGCAGCGTCATCACGGCAACCATCAACACTGCACGCAATGACCAGGGCGGCAATAGGGTGAATCGCGGCGTCACAAGGCGCTCCTTCAGAAAAATTAGCGTTATGGCTGATGGATGAATATCAGCCGTAGATATCATGAGGGGGAAGATACGGGCAGAAAGAAACTTTCCCTATAGTACCAGTCAGAAAAGCGGCGGCGGCGCCGTGGTACTCTGCGCGGCGATAGCGTCGGCAGCCTGCGCAGACGCGGGCTGCCCGGCGAATGAGACCGCTGCCTCATCCTTTAACTCACTGACCTGCCAGCTGAGATTATCAAGGCAGTAGCAAGGCGCGCCCTTTAACCCCGACAGGCGTTTGATTAACGCAAACTGCTGTTGCAATGACAGGTCGGGCAGCGCCATGCGGTGAACATGCTGCCACTGTCCCTCAGCGCGGCAGGCGAAGCTACTGGCATCAACGCCGGCCACGGCATAAATGCCGCAGGCTTGCAGAGGCTGATGCTGGCTGCGCAGCAAATGCTGGAATGGCGTCACCACGCCTTTAAACCGCAGTTTTTGCTGGTGCGCCGCCGCGATTAATGTCTGCCAGAAAGCCTCTTCAAGCACCACCACCAACGAAGTCTGACCAAAATTCAGCTGCTCGAAATCAACCACCAGCGGCCGCCCGCTTAGCTGAGGAAAGACGTTCTGCGCCAGCGAAAGCGCATAACAGCGCAGCTCTTCGGGCGTAGCGATCCCTTGCTGCCAGGGCACCGTCAGGGTGTGCGCCAGGCTATTATCCAGCCAGAATTCAATCCCCGGCAGCCACGACAGCGTTTGCCGCCGCACGCTAAGCAAATGCGCCAATACGTCTTCAAGCGCCTCTTCAGCCTGACGCGGCATTTCATTAATCACTTGCTGCCCATCGCGCAGACGAACGCGGTCAGGGAAAATGTCACACTGCCAGATTTTAGCCATGCGCAATGACACGATTGATCTCCTGTAATGTTGTTTTACCTTCAAGTACCGCCCGCAGTGCGATGGTCGGTAATGGGACAAACCCTTCCGAAACCGCCACTTCCCGCAAACGCCGCACTGACGATCGCGCCAGCAGCGCTTCTTTCATCGCATCGCTGAACGAAAGCACCTCCGCCAGCGCCAGCCGCCCACGGTAACCACTGAAGCGGCAGGCTTCACAGCCTTTGCCTTTGCGCCAGTTAGCGCTGATATCGCGTAATTCACTGGCTTGCCAGGCGGCAAGCTCTTCCGCATCAGGCTGCGCCGGTTCGACACAGTCCGGGCAGATACAGCGCACCAGACGCTGCGCAACCACGCCGTTTAGCGCCGTGATCAGACTGGCGGGTTCAACTTGCATATAAAGAAAGCGTTCCAGCACGCTGAAAACGTTGTTGGCATGCACCGATGAGAGCACCACGTGGCCGGTTAACGCCGCCTGCACCGCGATGCCGGCGGTTTCACCATCGCGGATCTCACCGACCAGGATAATGTCAGGATCGTGGCGCAGTATGGCGCGCAGCCCGCGCGCAAACGTCAGGCCTTTCTTATCGTTTACCGGTATCTGCAGCACATCGCTGAGCTGATACTCCACCGGGTCTTCAATGGTAATGATTTTACTTTCACCGCTGTTCAGCTCGCTCAGCGCCGCATACAGGGTGGTGGATTTACCGCTACCGGTCGGCCCGGTCACCAGCACCATGCCGTGTGGCAGATGCGTCAGCTGGCGAATGGCGCCCAGCGTATAGTTATCAAAGCCCAGCGATTCCAGACTCAGACTGCGGTCATGAGATTTATCGAGCACGCGCAGTACCGCGTCTTCGCCGTGAATACTCGGCATTACCGAGACGCGAAAGTCCACCGGGCGCTGGTGGATCAGTGCTTTAAAGCGCCCATCCTGGGGAGTACGCCGCTCGGCGATATCCATACAACTCAGCACCTTGAGGCGCGAGATAACCTGCTCGGCATGCTGCGATCCGGCGCAGTGGCGGATCGAATGCAGTACGCCATCAATACGGTATTTCACCGCCAGCCCGTCAGGAACGGCGGCCAGGTGGATATCGCTGGCGCGGCTTTGCAACGCATCGTACAGCGTGGCGTTGACCAGCTTGATCACCGCGTTGCTTTCGCGGGCGATGCTGGCCGGTGAAATTTCGAGAATCAGCTCTTCGCTACTGGTTTCCGTGCTTTGCTGCTCCAGCTGATCCAGCGTGCGCTGCTGTTTAACCAGCTTCTCCAGCGTCTGGTCGAGCCATGTCAGCGACGTGAGCGCCAGGCGCTGCGGAAAACGCTGCGCCCACTGGCGCAAAGGCAGTGAAAACGGATCGGCAACCACCAACCACTGCTGCTCCTGCACCCGCAGAGGCAGAACCCGCTGCGCCAGCGCTTCCGCTAACGGCAGATGGCTGAAATCAGGCTCGGCGGCTTCCGCCTGCTCCGCCGTCAGCGCCGCCAGCCCCAGATAAGCGGCAACCTCAGGGAGCAGTCCGGGGGTGCTATCCAGCAATAACGCCAGCTCATTGCAATGTTCCTCTGGCGGCAACGCCAGAATGGCGTCCAGCCTTTCCGTGACAACATGATTAAACAGAGACATCAGGAGAGCCCTCCGGCCAGTTCAAAAATCGGCATATAAAGTAAAAACACCACCAGGCCGACGATGCCGCCGACGATCATCATCAGTAACGGCTCGAAAACCTTGCTGAACATTTCAATTGCTCTTTCCAGCGCTTCGTCATAAAAGGCGGCGATACGCTCGCACATTTCCGGCAGCTGTCCGCTGCGTTCACCCGCCTGAAGCAAGCGCGTGGCCACCGGGGTGGTCATCTGCTGGGTCTCCAGCGTGGCGGACAGCGCCTGCCCGGCCTGCACGTTGTCGAGCACCTGCTGCAGCTGTGCATGGTGGCTGACCGGCAGGATCGAACGCGTCAGATTCAGCGCCTGAACCACCGGCATCCCACCCTGCAACAGCAGGCCAAGCGTGCGATAAAAACGCACCAGAATGGTTAGCGTATGCTGACGGCGTAGCTGCGGCAGGCGCAGCAGCAGGTTGGTCAATCCCTGGCGCACCGCGGCGGTACGCAGCATCGCGACCAGACCCGCGCCCAGCACGCAGGTTGCCAGCAGCAGCATCATTCCGTGATTTTCCACCAGCCGTCCCCACCACAATATAAAACGGGCGCTGCCGTCGGGATCTTTCATCCCTTCGAAAACCACCGCAAAGCGCGGAATGATAAAGCCCAACAGAAAAATCAGGATCAGACCGCCCACCGCCATCACAATGGTTGGGTACATCAGCGTCGCCTTGACCCTTTTACGCAGGGTTTCCATTCGCTGTTCGTAATGCTGAAAGCGTTTTAACGCCATTGGTAAATGACCGGTTTGCTCCGATGAGCGCACGGTATTCACCAGCAGCGGCGGGAATACCGCCGGCAGAGCGGCCATTGCCTGAGAAAGCTGGCAGCCTTCATACAGTTTTTTCAGCAGAGCATCGAGCATATTGCGCGCCTGCGGCTCGCTGCTGCTGGCGTGGAGAGCTTCAATGGCCTCAGTCACCACCAGCCCGGCCTCAAGCAGCGCAACCAGCTCCTGAATAAACAGGTTTAGCGAAAAACGCTTTGTCCGTCCTGCCGGGCGCGCAGTGACCCGCATGACGGTAAGGCCTTGCGCGGATACGCTTTGCCGCGCTTCCGCCGCCGAGCTGGCGGTAATCTGCATGGTTTTACGTTCGCCCTGTTCGAGGAAAATAACATCGAAGGTTTTCATTATTGTCATGTGCCCTGATGACTGATTTGTTTTAATTTCAAATAATGAGGAATGACTTTTTTAATATATTTATTCCTGAGAGCCTTACGCCGCTGGCTTTTACCCGTGCCCGCGTTATAAGCACCTACCGCCTCCCATGAATAACCATACTGGCGAAAATTACCGGCGAGAATCCAGGCGCCGGTCATAACGTTTTGGCAAGGATCATTGATTAATCCCTGCCGGGTTATATTGAATTTCTTCAGCATCGGTAAATGACGGCTGTTAATTTGCATTAATCCGACATCGTGGGTGCCATCCCGATTTTCATTTATCGCTTCAGGGGTTAAACCAGACTCAACGATTGCAATCGCCTGCAACAACTCAGGTTCAATACCGTAGCGATTGCCAGCTTGTTGCCAGCAATCAGCCAACGCTGGCAGCGTGGTCGCTAACAGCGAAAAGAACAATAACCACCGCTTCATGTTTAAAAACCGTATGTCAAAGGCTTGCCATCTTTGCCGCCTGAAGAAATATCAACCTCATTGATGCTGTTTTTTTCCTGAGTCGGGTTATGCCACTGATACGGATTTCCCCAGGGATCGTTGGGGATCTGCTGGCTGAGGTAAGGACCGTTCCAGTTTTTCACGTTGGCTGGCTTTTCGGTTAGCGCTTTCAGCCCCTGCCCTTCAGTCGGCCAGGCGCCGGTATCCAGGCGGTACTGGCTTAACGCGTCAGCAAACGAACGCATTTGACGCAGCGCGGTTTTTTCTTTGGCCTGATCGACATTGGAGAAAACTTTGGGGCCCACAAAGCCGGCCAGCAAAGCAATAATCATCAGTACAACCAGCAATTCCAACAGCGTAAATCCATCCTGTTGGCGACAGTGAGAAAGCATTTTTTTCATTTTGAGTGCCTTAATAATCAGAAAAGTTTCAAGGTTATTACCACTGATATTTTCCGTATCGGGCCGGGCAAATGAAGATGATTACTCTGGGTGAATGAGAGAAGTTCAGAGCGGTGGATAAGAAATTTCTTTATGCGGCAAACCGCGCCGGTCGCGGTTAAACAAAAGTCAGACTGGTGGCGAGTAATATTGCGGAGAACAGGTTAATTGCCAACGGCAATTTTATACCGAATGGACATAAAAAGATGTGGGCACTCCGCCCACATACGAATGGTAAAATCCTTTTGCCAAAGGGGCACTCACATTGGTTATTAGATCAGAACTTATACTCCGCATTGAACCACCAGCTGCGGCCAGGCTCAGGAACCCGCTGGCTTGACGCAAAGCCAAACTGCTTATTACCGGCAGTATTAAGGTGCTGCGCGTAGTTTTTATTCAAAATATTATCAACGCCGCCGCCCAGGCTGAGGTTATCGCTAAGCTGATAATTGACTTTCCACGACAGCACGCCGAATCCCGGTGAACGGCCGAGATCGCGGCCGATAACGTTGCCCTGGTCTTTTGCTACCCGTCCCTGGCTGGCAACGCCGCGCAGCGTCAGCGTGGTATCCCAATTTGATGCGCTATAGGTCAGGGCGACCTTAGTATCCAGCGGCGGTATCTGCGGCAGTGCGCGATGCTGGCTCAGGTTTTCGCCGCGGGTATAGGTCAGGCTGGCTTCAGCCTTCCAGTGGGTGGCAAAACGCCAGCCAGCGCCGGTTTCACCGCCAAAGGTCGACGCATCAATGTTACTGCTACGACTTACCGGCGTTGAGTAATCAAACAGCACGTAATCATTAACCTTATTTATCCAGCCCGACAGCCACAGGCTAACGTCGTCGCCCTGATATTGAACGCCGCTATCCCACTGCAGCGTTTTTTCATTTTTAAGCTGGTGGAAACTATCGCCCCCTGCCTTGCCGGAAAAAAGCTCCCAGTAGTCGGGAAAACGTTCGGTATAGCCAATGCCGCTCCAGGCCATAACCGGCATATCCGGGAAACGGTGCTCATAGCGCATAAACGCGCCGGGTAAGTTCGCTTCACGTATATCTTCGCGGCCCTGGCGCAGGTCTGTGGCCCGGATGTTATCAATACGCAAACCGGTTACCGTTTTACCGTTCTCAGTAACCTGCTGCTGCCATTCAGCAAACACGCCCGCCTGACGATATTCGGCATCGGCTTCCCATCCCACCGGCTGCTTCTTGCGATGCTGATTCTGCTGAGCATCAACGCCCGCCGTGATTTGCGTGGCATCCTTCTGCCACTCGGCGCTCAGCCGCGTGCCGTAGACAATGCTGCCCACTTCAGAGGCCATTTTCATCATTGGCGCCTCACGCAGTGAGAAGTTATCCATGATGTGATCGGTGCTGTTGTAGTAGCTGCGCCAGCTAAGCTTGCTGAGATGTTCCGTCAGATTATATTTTTCCACCTTCAGCGAAGCACTCTTGCGCAAGAACTTTGCGCCGTCCATACCGCGCCCGGCGTAGCGGGCTTCACCGTCGCCACCGCCCAGCGATAGCTCAACTAAATCATCGGCTGAAGGCGTCCAGCCGAGGGTGACGCCACCATTCCACTTGCGCCACATTCCCGGAACGCGCTGCCCGTCGCCGTCTTTGAAATCATCGGCGACTGAACGATTAGCATCTACCCGCATCCAGCCACTCTGATTGCCGACCGCCATGCTGAGTTGCTGGTCAGAACGCCCGTTGGCGCCAAACAACGTAGAAAGCGATCCCTTAATGCCCGGCGCAGTAAAATGCTCTGCCGCGCGCTCAAACAGCACGGTACCTGCCGAAGCCATTGGTCCCCAGAGCACCGTCTGCGGACCGGAAATAATCTCAACCAAATCAAAATTCTTGGGTGAAATATATGACGTCGGCGAATCCATGCGCGAACCGCAGCCGCCCTGAAGATTGCCGCCGTCCGCCAGAATATTAAGCCGTGAACCGAACATGCCGCGAAAAACGGGATCGCCATTGCTGCCACCGTTGCGGATCTGGCTAAAGCCCGGCAGCGTTGCCAGCAGGCCGCCGCCATCGCTTGCTGATAATGGCTGCGCGGCGTCTTTGGTGTTGACGATAACTTTGCCGGCGTCAGTCGGTGCCGCAGAGGTAACGGTCATCACCTCTTCAGCGCTGGCGAAATTAAGCTGACTTGCGCAACAAAGCGCAATCAGGCAGGCCAGTCGCTTTTTCTTCGCCGCCCTGATGCCTGGAATACTGCAAACCATTTTATTTTTTACCATCATTAAGTTAGTTATAAACGCAAAAATTTAAGTCCAACTGCGTTTCCCTGCATAAAAATAACCAACTTAGCCTGAGGAAAAAAATATCTCATCAATAGACTTTTCTTTTATTCCATAAGTAACTTCTTATTACCAAGGAACAACACACCCTTGCGATAAAAATATATAAAAATGCACAGATAATCACATCACCACTTATGGATGAATGGAATAAAAAAAGGTATTATTATTGTTCTGGCAAAATTTTAAATGCTGATTAATTTACATCTGGAAGGGATATTCCCATGCACAAACGTATTATCCTGGCAGATAAAAGCTTTATCATCAGGCGTGGACTGAAGGAAATGATTGAGAGCATTGCCGCCAGAAATAATGAAGGTTTAACCATCGTGGGTGAAGCCAGCTCAATGGTTGAGCTGCACCAGCTAATCCTGCAAACGCAACCTGACGTGTTGTTTCTCAGTTTGCAGCTGGATCTCGATGAGCAGCAGCCCCGACTTCCCGACTATCGAAGTATCTTTCTGCTTAGCGCCCTCAAAAATCGCTATCCTGAGATTGATATTATTAGCATCTCACCCTTCACGGCTCCGCGTCTGTTACAGCTGGCATTAAACGCTGGCGCCGGGAACATTATCAGCCATAACGTCGGTGAAAACTGTCTCAGCCTGCTACTTTGCGAGTAAAAAACACCCCGAAACGCCCCTCGTTTTCGCACCCAACGCTACGCTCAACGCCTTCCCCCTGTAACGCTGAATTTATATCGCTGGCTGAAAAACTCATTAACGCGGTTGCCGATGTAACAAACAGCGCAACCCGCGTTTTTCTGACTGGTATGATAGAAGCGTCTAAGCGCAATCCGTATATTCCTCAGCAACAAAACCAAAAATCTGCTGAGGATTAAGAAATGTCTGTGAATATTGTGATTGCTGATGAACACACGCTGATCCGCCGCGGTATGCTTTCAATGATTAATACCATGTCCGCAGCCAACACCGCTCCGGATAATATTAAATTCAATGTCATTGGCGATACCGACTCACCGGCTGAACTGGTAAACCTGCTTTCCCGCGATCGGATTGATATTCTGTTCCTTGGCTTTTCACTTAATACCCGCAAAACGCAAAGTCCGGTTTCAGAACTGGACGGCACCGCCCTGATTAAGTGGCTGGCAGGCCGATTCCCACAGACAAAGATCGTCGTACTCTCTCCGTTTCGCAACACCAACGTTATCCGCATGGCGCTGGAAGCCGGCGCCCGGGGCTACGTCAGCCGCGAAACCTGCGAGCGCATGCTGTGGCGCGCAATCAACGCGGTACTTGACGGGGAAGTGTATATCGAACGCGGCCTGATGGACTCGCTGTTCCGCCGCGATACTCTGCTCGGCCAGGAGCTGACCACCCGTGAAAACGACGTGCTGCGGATGCTGTGTCGCGGGCTGTCGCTGACCGCCATCTCGGCAAAAATAAATCTGAGCAATAAGACCGTCAGCGCCCATAAGCTGCGGGCCATGGAGAAGCTTGGAGTACAAAGCGACTGCCAGCTTTACTGCCTGCTGGCGCAGACGCGGATGTTTGATATCGCCATTTGATTTCCCCATATCACCGCTGAATATGAAAACGCCCCGCCTGCAATCAGGCGGGGCGTTTTCTTTAGTTTGCTTTTACCGTGGTTTGCCAGTCAGCAGGGGCGGTATACCAATCCTTTTTACCATCTCCCATATAAAGCGAGGTTGACGGCATTCTGTTTGATTTACAAATCCAGGCCCGGATGTGCAGTTTTTGCCCACCAGTGCCTGACGCTTGCTTAACAAAGGTAACGCCGTCAGTGTCAGTGGTCGTGGTGAATGACGCCTCGCTTGGCATAACCAACGGAGGTTCGCCGCCTACGCCTGGCCCGGGAAGCCCCGGAATAGCACCGCGGTAAATTTTAAAACAAACTTCAACGTTGCCCACCGGCCGGCCTTTATTATCAACAACATAAACCTGCGGTTCATAAACCCAGGGCTTAACAAAATTATAATAGTAATAATGTTTCACCTGAGCGATATGCCAGGTCACGGGTTCGCTAACGCTCACTATGCTGCTTAACACTTCAGCGCCTTGTACATTTTGCTGACTGCCCTTAGGCGTTATACGCAGCTGCACTTCATAGCCGGCGTACGATGCATCCGGGGTGAACTGCCTGCTTTTGCTATCTGACTTCTGCGACTTCTGCCAGCTGGTGTCGCCGACTTTGCGCCAGTACCACTGATATAAAGACGCATCGGCACCGGTACCCTGTGCATCAAAATCATAGCGTCCGCTGAGCGGGGTATTTGGTAATACGCTGCCTGAAGGGGAAACCGACAGATTGCGCACCGCAGGGATGCCGTAAACGGTCACCACATTAGTGAATGCTTCTGTCCCCCTGATGCTCTGCTTATTGCCTCTGGGGGTAATACCGAGGCGGACTTCATAGCCGGCATAGGAAGCATCGGGCGTGAACTCTGTGCTTTGCGCGCCAGATTTTTGCGCGCGCTGCCAGCTGCTATCACCGACTTTTCGCCAGTACCACTGATATAAAGACGCATCCTCGCCGGTGCCCTGGGCATCGAAATCATAGCGGGCCTTCAGTGCCGTGTCTGCTGCGGCGCTGCCTGAAGGAGAAACCGACTGATTGCGCGCTACGGGCGTGCCGTAAACGGTCACTACGCTAGTGAATACTTCTGTTCCCCTGATGCTCTGCTTATTGCCTCTGGGGGTAATACCGAGGCGGACTTCATAACCGGCATAGGAAGCATCGGGCGTGAACTCTGTGCTTTGCGCGCCAGATTTTTGCGCGCGCTGCCAGCTGCTATCACCGACTTTTCGCCAGTACCACTGATATAAAGACGCATCCTCGCCGGTGCCCTGGGCATCGAAATCATAACGGCCGGTCAGCAAGGTGTTTGCGTTGACAGTCGCCGAAGAAGAAACCATCTGGTTGCGCACCGCAGGCGCTGCGTAAATCGATACCGCGTTGCTGAATACTTCCTGTCCGGTCACCGCGCGGTCGCTGCCTTTCGGCGTGACGCCAACCCGCACCTCATAGCCAGCGTATGACGCATCCGGGGTGAACTGCTTGTTTTTGCTGTCGGACTTTTGTGACTTTTGCCAGCTGGTGTCGCCGACTTTGCGCCAGTACCACTGATAGAGCGACGCATCACTGCCCGTTCCCTGAGCATCAAAGCCACGATAGCTGGCGCTGAGACCGCCATTGATTTGGCCCGATCCCGCCGGGGTAACGCTGGCGCTGGCAATGGCGGGGATGCCGTAAGTGTCGATGCGCACTGAAACGGAAGCCGCGCGATAGTTCGTCGATGCATCCTGGCGGAAAGTCAGGCTCCCCCACCCGGCTTTTAGCGCAGTTACCTGCCCGCTATTCGTCACGCTCAGCACACCCTTATCGGCGTCAGCGCCAAACGTGCGCTTACCGTCGCTGTCACTGGTGACCGCAACTTGCTGCGTGCCACCTTTCTGCATTACCTCAGCAAAGCTTACGTGGATATCCGGCGTTTTTGGCTCAACCGTTACCGCCACCGCTAAAGGTGAAGGTGCCTGATGCGTGGCCGTCGCCGCCTGGGTGACGGTCACCGTGGTGCTGCCGGCGCCGGTAAAGGTCAGCTGGCCGCTACTATTGACGCTGACCACGTTGTCATTACCGGAACGATAGCTCAGCGCGCCGCCATCATTGCCGCCGCCAACCGTCAGCTTCTGCGCCTTATCGCCGTAGGTAACCTTAACCGCCTGCGCGCTCAGCACTGGCGCATCGGCCAGCGCAACGGTTATCCCCCACGAGTAAGAGGCGGGCTGGTAGTTTGCCGACTCCGCAATCTGGAAGGCCAGGTTGCCCGAGCCGGTTTTCAGCGCCGTGACCAGGCCGCCGCTGGTCACCTCAAGCACCCCGGCGCCGAGGTCAAGGCTATATTGCTGACGGCCATCGCTGTCGCTGGTGACCGTAACTTGCTGCGTGCCGCCAACCTGCATGGTACTGGCCATGCTGACGTTAACGTTCGGTGCTTTTTTATTTACCGTCACCGTCACCGCCAGCGGCGCCGGCGCCTGCTGGGTGGCCGTTGCCGCCTGGCTGACGGTCACCGTGGTGCTGCCGGCGCCGGTAAAGGTCAGCTGCCCGCTGCTATTGACGCTGACCACGCTGTCATTACCGGAACGATAGCTCAGGGCGCCGCCGTCATTGCCGCCGCCAACCGTCAGCTTCTGCGCCTTATCGCCATAGGTCACTCTGACCGCCTGCGCGCTCAGTACTGGCGCATCGGCCAGCGCAACGGTTATCTTCCACGAGTATGAAGCGGCCAGGTAGTTTGCCGACTCCGCAATCTGGAAGGCCAGGTTGCCCGAGCCGGTTTTCAGCGCCGTGACCAGGCCGCCGCTGGTCACCTCAAGCACCCCGGCGCCGAGGTCAAGGCTATATTGCTGACGGCCATCGCTGTCGCTGGTGACCGTAACTTGCTGCGTGCCGCCAACCTGCATGGTACTGGCCATGCTGACGTTAACGTTCGGTGCTTTTTTATTTACCGTCACCGTCACCGCCAGCGGCGCCGGCGCCTGCTGGGTGGCCGTTGCCGCCTGGCTGACGGTCACCGTGGTGCTACCAGCTCCGGTAAAGGTCAGCTGCCCGTCAGCATCAACGCTCACAATGTTTTCATTGCCGGAGCGATAGCTCAGGGCGCCGCCATCATTGCCACCGCTGACCGTCAGACTACGTGACTTGTCGCCGTAGGTCGCCGTTATTGCCGGGGCGATCAGCTCAGGGGCCAGGCCTTTAGCTATCGTCACCTTTGCGCTGGCATTCTCCGGCGCCAGCTGCGTTTCAGTCTCGTGCTGGCTAACCGTTATTTTTGCTGCGCCAATACCGTTCAGCGTCAGCTGGCCACGTTGATTAACCGTCACCACCGCTTCATTATCTGAGTGATAGAACAGTGTGCTGTTGTTGCCACCGGTTACCTGCAAGGCTGGCGCCGTATCCCCCCAGCTGAGCGAAACATCATCCACCGACAGCGGCTCGGTGTGATTTTTTTGCAGCGCCAGCGTGAGGCTGGTGCGGCGATCTTTATCACTCAGAATTGCCTCGACGCGCCAGGTTCCCGCAGCAAAAAGCGCAGGAACAGGCAGCTCAACGGTGGTTACCCCGGCACTATCGGTACGGCTGGTAGCGGCTTCTTTACCATTACTTAGCCAGCGTACCGGCCGATCGGTAACGCCCAGCTGGTTTTCCTCCTTCAGCGCCAGCGTAAAGGTTAACGGATCGGCGCCAACTAACACCTGCTGAACATTATCTTTAACCGACAGCTGCATTTCCGGCTCTACCTGCAACACCTTCAGCCGGGCCGTTGCCTGCTGAGGGGATGCACTGGCGTAGGTCACCGCGGCGCTATCATGCAGTGAAGCGACTATTTCATTGCGCCCCGCAGTGGTGATGCTTTCCAGCATAACGCTGGCGCGTCCTTCGCTGTCGGTGCGGGTTTGCGCCGAGCTGAGCGAACCTGGCGACGTCGCCCCTTGATGCCACCAGATAGCTCGATCGGCCAGCGCACGACCATGTTCATCTACCGCTTTAACGCTGAACTGGATTTTGCCGGTTTGCGATTTGAGATATTTGACCGTCACGTCATCAACCCTGACGCCGTTATTCAGCGGTTCAAATTTCATATCAACCAGCTTCAGCGTTGGCCCGGCGATCTGCGCCATAGCCGGCGCGCCGCGTAGATTATTCTTGTTCTGAGGGATGACCTGGAATACCAGATCCTTATCAATATCGTCAGCGGCTACCTGATAGCTTGCGCCGGTTGCCAGCGGCTGTGTCATCGCATCGGCATGGAACCATTGCAGCACAGAACCGCTCTCCGCCTCACCCTGATTGGCGTTATACACATAGCTGCCCGTTAGCGTATTCCCTATTGCGGCTTCACCTTGGATCTGCACATCGCTGGCCGAGGGAGCAAAATCGCCGGGCTGTACGCTCAGACGGTACTGAGCAACCGCCGCCGGCGCGGTATCTTTCATCGAAGCAAACAGCTCTGCGATAATCACCGCCTGCCCGACCTGTAACGGCACCACACGCCCGCTGGCAACATCAACGGTGGCGACTTGCGGCTGCGTTGAGCTGTATACGACATGGGCATTTTCTGAGCCTTTCACGGCATTAATAAACGCCACACTGCCGGCCCGTACCGCGAGCTCCGCCGGGTCAAAATAGATATGCCAGCTTTTCTTCTGCTCTTTATAGGCCAGAACAATATTGTTGTTACGATGAACAAAATCGGTGCGTGATGCCTGTAGTGAAGGCAGCGCCTGAGCATTATCCGCATTGAGCATTTCCGCAAGCGATCGACCAAATTCCCAGCTAAATTCCACGCCGACGTTAATGTTGTTACTCTGCCCGCTAATAAATTGCTTTTCGCCGTGCAGCGCAATCAGCGGCAGCGGCTGCCATTTAAGGCCGATCTTCATGCCGTAGGGATTTTTGCTGGCCTGATTACGACTGCCAGTGACATCGACCTTCTCGCCATACCACTTATAAAATTCCGTCCAGCCGTAAACGGTGCGCGCCAGAGCGACCTCAAAGCTGAGATCCCACCCGCGCGCTGCACGTTCGTAAAGGACATAGTGATCGCTGTCTGAAAGGAAAGGCGCATCTGAGCGCTTCCATTCACTGAGCGGCAGATAATAGTTGAACGCCCCGTGCAGGCGATCACTCCACAACTCAAGACCCATACCCAGCCGGCTATGATGACGAGTGACATCTTTATCGTAAAAGGCATTCACCCCGCCAAGGAGCTGAGGATTAAAATTATGCCGCCAACCAATACCGGCGTTAAAAATATTACGTTCATTCCAGCGATGGCCGTTCATCTGAACAAACAGCGTATCCTGTTTCCCGTTAATAAAAGGGTATAAATAGTCCAGACCCAGATCTGAGCTGCTGCCTTTGCTCAGTCCGGCGCCGGCGGTGACGCGCGCGCGCGCGCCTGACTGGCTAAGCCAGTTTTCCACTTCGGCGGTCAGGGAAGCACTGAGGGCATTTTCCGCCTGAGTACGTGCGCTGCTGACGGCACCGTTATGCTGGGCTGACTGCCAGAACGATCCCAGTATATTACGCAGCTTTTCCGAACCCTCACTGGTACCCGCTACCGCCGTGCGGCTTTCATCTGGCACGATCACCCACTGCCCCGGCAAATTCACCAGCTGCGAGCTGTGTTTTACGTGACGATTCAGCTTGATTAATTGCTCCGGCGCAAGCTTATAACGCCAGGCAAAGTCGCTCATGCTCTCGTTTTCAGGCATTAAAACCAGCTTTACGCGCGGATAAATCTGCGCTAAGCGACCATCGGCGGGTAATAAAGAAGATGAAGTAAAAGTGAGCCCATGCTGCTGCGCCAGCTGACGCTGCCAACGGTCAACATCGCTTATTTTCAGCGATAATTGCTTAGCGACATCCTGCCAGCTTTTGTCTGCTGGCTTCTGGTAAAGAATATAGCCTGGGGCATCAGCATTTTTTTGTATCGTCAAAGGAGTGGCTTTAAGTCCGTTGGGAAAAAATAACACCAACAGCGTAAAGACATAATGAAAGATGACAACACAAGCAACGTTTTTTCGGACGCGATAACTAATGGCACTCAACTTAAACTCACTTAAATATACAATTAAATTTCATCCATTGCGCAGAGCCTGCATTGATATATTATTTTTATTCGCAGTGCACATTGCGGTATAAATCCCCCTACTTCATTTGGCTATTGCTCTCGCAGAAAGGACATGTTTACTGAATCGTTAAATTAGCAATATTTCATTATCTGTAAAAAAGGCATTCTCCTTGATTAATTAAGAATTCTCTCTATCCTGCCAGGAAAAGGCTGAAACAACACAAACCATTCACTTACTCCAGGGTAATAAAACAGGCAATCCGGCACCATAGGTTAACAATTATTGTTTTGTGATTTTGTCATGATTCATTCATTAAAAGTCGTATTTTACTCTTAGCATTTATCATGAATTCATCAGTATTAACTCAAACATTTCAGGCAGGGAAAATATTAATTTAGATAAAAGTCAATAGGTTACAACCATGGTTCAGCTACTCTTACTGAGTAACAACCATGGGGACTGCCCGGAGAGGTCGTGTTGCATCATGACCTTAATGAACAGGGCTTTTTATAAATACGCGTTTTTCTGACTGGTATGATAGATGCCGCTGACCGCCATCTGTATATTTATTCCTAACGAAAACGAAAAACTACTGAGGGTTACACCATGCCTGTGAATATTGTAATTGCTGATGAACATACGCTGATTCGTCGCGGTATGCTTTCAATGATTAATACCATGTCCGTGACTAATACCACCATGGACAATATTGAATTCAACGTTATTGGCGATACCGACTCACCGGCCGAGCTGGTAACCCTGCTTTCTCATTCACAGGTTGATATCCTGTTCCTCGGCTTTTCACTTAATACCCGCAAAACGCAAAGTCCGGTTTCAGAACTGGACGGCACCGCCCTGATTAAGTGGCTGGCAGGCCGATTCCCACAGACAAAGATCGTCGTACTTTCTCCGTTTCGCAACACCAACGTTATCCGCATGGCGCTGGAAGCCGGCGCCCGGGGCTACGTCAGCCGCGAAACCTGCGAGCGCATGCTGTGGCGCGCAATCAACGCGGTGCTCGACGGGGAAGTGTATATCGAACGCGGCCTGATGGACTCGCTGTTTCGCCGCGATACCCTGCTCGGCCAGGAGCTGACCACCCGCGAAAACGACGTGCTGCGGATGCTGTGTCGCGGGCTGTCGCTGACCGCCATCTCGGCAAAAATAAATCTGAGCAATAAGACCGTCAGCGCCCATAAACTGCGGGCCATGGAGAAGCTTGGAGTACAAAGCGACTGCCAGCTTTACTGTCTGCTGGCGCAAACGCGGATGTTTGATATCGCCATCTGATGCCGGGCTGCAGTTCCCGTCTGTATCAGGAAAGAATATATGCCAGCAAAAGAGCAAGTACAGGCAGCAAAAAATGCCTGTACTAAGCAGGCCTGATAATAGTTACTTTTCAATCAGTGACGCTGAAAAAAGATTAATAATCACGACGCCAATAATAATAAATGCGATACCAACTATAGCGGGCATATCAAGTTTTTGATGGTAATAAAAATAAGAAATCATTGATACAAGGATAATCCCCAGCCCGGCCCAAATGGCGTAAGCAATACCTAAATTAAGCACTTTCACCACGTGAGAAAGACCGTAAAATGAGATGGCATAACCAATCACAACAATCAGTGAGGGCACCAGCCGGGTAAAGCCATCAGAGGCTTTCACCATTGAGGTCGCAATGGTTTCAGCAATCACTGAGACAAGTAAAAGCATATAGATTTTAATCATTTCATCAGAATCCTGTCATCAAAATTAGTCTGAAAGCTACCCGCGTATTGACTGCTGTCAGCATCGCGCGCCTGCTGATGCCTGATTAATTTACTTGCCGGTCATCGCGATAGCGTCCGTCCTGTAAGGGGAGTCTCCCTCCCCTGAGTCGCAGGCATGCCTGCTCCTGCTGAAGTGAGGGTAGCAGAAGTGCCCCCGCTTGCGGAAGCCATGTTCCCCATCAGATACGAATATTCTTACTATCGTTTCCCTTCGGTTGTGTTATTTCCCTGATGGCATTCTTTCGTCCTTAATTTGCTTCTGCTCATCTTAGCTATATATAGACATTTCTCTCTGCCTGAGCGGTTACATTATTTCTGCTGTTTATTTAAACCCTTGAGAGAAACCATCTTGAAAAAATTATCTTTAGCTTTACTTATAGGCTCCTCCCTTTTTGCACAGTCGGCAATGTCGGCAGAGCATAACCGCACGCTGAGTTATTTAACCTCATGGGGATTAACCTCAGACGCGGCCGCTCAGCTGAATAACGCCAAAGTAGATACCTATCTGCTCTCCTTCGGCGGCTGGGATGCCGAGGGCAAAATCTCTTCATCTGACAAGCTGCTGGACATTCCTGAATATAATGCCTGGTATCTGGATACGCCCTACCTGACCTGGACCCAGGCCAAGCTGGCGCATCCTGAGAAAAAAATGCTGGTTGCCTTTGGCGGTGAAACGTACGAAGCGATGTGGTCACATCTGGCCAATGATACTAACCGTGAAAAAATTGCCCAGGGTCTGGTTCGCCTGCTGAAAACCGGCTTCCCGGTGTATAAAAAAAATCTCAAACCGGAAGAGATGGTTGGTGAATGTTTATCCCACAGCTGGGATGGCAAAGTCTGTGACATGAGCCACTTTCAAAAAGCCGGCACCGTTTATCTTGACGGGATCGATTTTGACTTCGAAAAAGCCGCTCGCTTAACGCCGCAAGAGAACGATAATCTGCTTAAGCTGGCGCAGCGTGTTCGTCAGCTACTTGGACCTGACAGCAAGAAATTGCTCAGCCTGACCACCTACCACGTCGGCGCCGATCCGGAAGCCTGTATCAATGCCAGCGTGACGCAGGACTGCTCATTCATCGAAGATAAGCGTTCTTCTCACCACGGCGAAGTGCTGCCGCTGCTGACCGGGGGCAAAGATGTCTTCGACTTTTTCAACGTCATGACCTATGACGCCGGCCCTAACTTCCAGTACAAAATTGCGATGGCAAACTACGCCAGAGCGGTTGGCAACCCGGCAAAAATCCTGTTAGGCAACACCATTAACAGTCAGTGGGGCCCCGATGGCCGCTACGTTGAATCCCGTGAGAAAAATATCGAACGCGCCGCGTGGCAAGCAGCTAATCACTACGGCGGCTTCTTTGTCTGGACGCTGGGTTCAAATAACCAGCAGCTCAGCTTTGGCGATCAGGTTGATTACATCAATCAGATGCATCAGGCTGCACAGAATGCTCAGGGCGATATTGATAACCAGCGGCCAACGGCCATTGTGAAATATCCTGACGAGATAACCGGCGC
The DNA here is from genome assembly GCF_002006995.1 of Izhakiella australiensis. Taxonomy (GTDB): domain Bacteria; phylum Pseudomonadota; class Gammaproteobacteria; order Enterobacterales; family Enterobacteriaceae; genus Izhakiella; species Izhakiella australiensis. Next base: position 390,695 of record NZ_MRUL01000002.1, read on the forward strand.
GACGCACGTGGTGCTGGACGGTTCTGCCTCAACTGATCCTGAAAATGCCAACTTGCAGTTTAGCTGGGAGCAAATCTCGGGTCCGCACGTCGTCCTGCATAACAAAAATCAGCCGCAGGCAAGCTTTGATGTCGGCGCCACGCAGAAGGATGTGCTGTTGGGCTTCAAGCTGACCGTGAATGACGGCGAGCAGGACTCGGTGCCGGTGACCTTTACCATTAAGCACAAAGCTGAAGTCAATAACGGCGGCGATAACGAGACCCCCGACAACGGTAATCCGGATAACGGCAACCCGGACAATGGCAATCCCGATAACGGCAACCCGGACAACGGCAATCCCGACAATGGTAACCCAGACAACGGCAACCCGGATAACGGCGCCCACGACGCCTGGCAGAGCAGTAAAACCTATTTCGGCGGCGAAGTGGTGAGCTGGAAAGGCAAGCAGTATAAAGCCAAATGGTGGACGCAGAACAATGAGCCCGGCGCCAGCGATGTTTGGCAAAGTATGAGCCAGGAGATTGGCGGCGAGTGGAATGCCGGCAACGTCTACCACGGCGGCGATGAAGTGAAATATCAGGGTAAGAATTGGGTGGCAAAATGGTGGACTAAGGGCGACAAACCAGGCCACAGCGACGTCTGGCAGGCACGCTAAGGCGACAGATATCTTTGCTGATAAAGCACATTCAATAATATTTATCGCGTAGAAAATGATAAGCCCCTATCAGAATATTGAAAGGGGCTTTTTTATTGATGGCATCGCTTGCAACGCCGATCATCCACGTTACCTTAGGTAAAAATTAATGAATTTTATTACAAAACAGCACCGTTTGACTTATATTCACCCTGCAAACAAGGTTCATGGCATCACCGGGAATGTTACTCGCCATAAACAAAAGGAACTGTAATGGAAAGGTCTATTCTCACCCGATTGCTATCGGCGTCGGCTTTCAGCGCCTTGCCCGCAAGAATTGCCTCTGCAACCTGGCTCGCGGGTGAAGAAACACCTCATCGGCATGAACGGCTTACTTTTTCCACCCTCAGCGCGAGTTACAACGTTATTTCCACTACCCGGACAGGCGTTGAAGCAAGACCTTAAGATTATATAAACCGCTGAAGGACTCGCGGCAGCAAAAGCGAGTTCCTCATTTTTCCCAGGAGGAAGAATAATGGCGCCAGTAGAAAGCCAGCAGGCATTGGTAACGCTTTGCGATATCAGCAAATCCTTTGATGGTAAAGCCGTCATCTCGCATTTCAATCTCACCATTAATCACGGTGAGTTTATTACCCTTCTCGGCCCGTCCGGCTGCGGTAAAACCACCATTCTGCGGTTGATTGCCGGCCTCGAAGAGGCCGATAGCGGCACTATCCTCCTGGATAATGAGGATATTACGCACAAGCCCGCTGAGCATCGCCATGTCAATACGGTTTTTCAGAGCTATGCGCTATTTCCGCATATGACGGTATTCGACAACGTCGCCTTTGGTTTACGCATGCAAAACACGCCCAATGCAGAAATAAATCAACGCGTAAATCAGGCGCTGGCGATGGTACAGCTGGATAGCTTCGCCGATCGCCGCCCGCATCAGCTCTCCGGCGGCCAGCAACAGCGCGTAGCGATTGCCCGCGCAGTGGTGAACCGACCGAAAGTATTATTACTCGATGAATCGCTGTCCGCGCTGGACTACAAGCTGCGCAGGCAGATGCAAAACGAACTTAAAGCGCTACAGCGCAAACTGGGTATCACGTTTATTTTCGTCACCCACGACCAGGAAGAGGCGCTGACCATGTCCGACCGCATCGTCGTGCTGCGCGATGGCGAGATTGAACAGGACGGTACGCCGCGCGAAATTTACGAAGAGCCGAAAAATCTGTTTGTGGCGCGTTTTATCGGCGAAATCAACGTGTTTGACGCCGAAGTGGTAACGCCGCTGGATAACCAGCGCGCCCGCGCCCGCGTCGAAGGCTTCCTGTGCGATATTCAGGCCCCCTTCCCGCTCAGCGCCGGCCAGAAGCTACACGTGCTGCTGCGTCCGGAAGATTTGCGAGTCGATGAAATCGGCGACGGCGACTCAGCGGCGCCGGCGGGGCTCATTGGCTATGTGCGCGAGCGCAACTATAAAGGTATGACGCTGGAATCTACCGTCGAGCTTGAAAATGGCAAGCTGATCACCGTAAGTGAATTCTTTAATGAAGACGATCCTGACTTTGACCACTCAATTAACCAGAAAATGTCGATTAACTGGGTGGAAAGCTGGGAGGTGGTTCTGCCGGGTGATTCCCATGCGTAACCGTTTTCAGAAAGGCGTTATTGCGCTGATTATCGGCTGGCTGGTGCTATTTGTCTTTCTGCCGAACCTGCTGATTATCGCCACCAGCTTCCTGACGCGCGACGAGCAGCAATTCGTGAGCCTGAAGCTGACCTTTAACAACTATCTGCGGCTTATCGATCCGCTCTATGCCGATGTGTTGCTGCACTCGCTGAACATGGCGCTGATTGCGACCCTGTTTTGTTTGCTAATCGGCTATCCGTTCGCCTGGTGCCTGACCAAACTGTCTGCGCGGCTCAGACCGCTTATGCTGTTTTTGCTGATCGTTCCCTTCTGGACAAACTCACTAATTCGCATCTATGGCCTGAAGCTTTTTCTCGGCGTGCGCGGCTGGCTGAACGATTTTTTGCTGTGGGTTGGCGTGATTGAAAAGCCTTTTCGCATCATGTTTACCTCCGAGGCGGTCATCCTTGGCCTGGTGTATATTCTGCTGCCGTTTATGGTACTGCCGCTCTATTCAAGTCTGGAAAAGCTCGATAAACCCTGCCTGGAAGCCGCGCGCGATTTAGGCGCCAGCAAGCTGCAAACCTTTATTCGCATCATTTTACCGCTGACGATGCCGGGCATCGTCGCCGGCTGCCTGCTGGTGCTACTGCCGGCGATGGGGCTGTTTTACGTCGCCGATCTGATGGGCGGCGCCAAGAATCTGCTGATCGGTAACGTCATCAAGAGCCAGTTCCTCAATATCCGCGACTGGCCTTTTGGCGCCGCTACCAGCATCGTTCTGACGCTGGTGATGGGCATCATGCTGCTGTTCTACTGGCGTGCGACGCGCCTGTTGAATAAAAAGGTGGAGCTGAAATGATTGCACGCATACTACGCGGCAGCTTTATGGCTGTCATCTACGCCTGGCTGTATATCCCGGTGGCGATCCTGCTGGTAAATTCGTTCAACGCGTCACGCTTCGGCATTAGCTGGCAAGGCTTCAGCACCAACTGGTACAGGCTGCTGATGCAAAACGACAGCTTAATTCAGGCAGCCCAGCACTCATTAATCATGGGCATACTTTCCGCCAGCTGTACCACGGTGATCGGCTCGCTGACTGCCGTTGCCCTCTATCGTTACCGCTTTCGCGGCAAACCTTTTGTCGGCGGTATGCTGTTTGTGGTGATGATGTCGCCTGACATTGTGATGGCGATTTCGCTGCTGGTGCTGTTTATGCTGTTGGGCATCTCGCTGGGCTTCTGGTCGCTGCTGTTCTCCCATATCACCTTCTGTCTGCCTTTTGTCACCATCACCGTGTGGTCACGCCTGAAAGGATTTGACGTTCGCATGCTGGAGGCAGCCAGAGATCTTGGCGCCAGCGAAATCGTTATTCTGCGCAAAATTATCCTACCGCTGGCGCTGCCCGCCGTTGCGGCGGGATGGCTGCTCAGCTTTACGCTGTCGATGGATGATGTGGTGGTTTCTTCGTTTGTCACCGGCCCAGGCTTTGAAATCTTACCGCTGAAAATCTATTCCATGGTTAAGGTCGGCGTGTCGCCGGAGGTTAATGCGCTGGCAACCATATTAATGGCGCTGTCGCTGCTGTTGGTTGCCATCAGTCAGCTGCTGTTACGTGATAAAACCAAATAAGGAGACGCAGTTATGAAGAAATGGGGTTACCTGCTTACAGCCGGTATGCTGGCGCTCAGCACGCAGAGCGTAAGAGCCGACGGCGGCGATACGCTCTATTTTTATAACTGGACGGAATACGTGCCGCCGGGCCTGCTGGAGCAGTTCACCAAAGAGACCGGCATCAAGGTGATTTATTCCACCTATGAATCAAATGAAAGCATGTACGCCAAGCTTAAAACCTATAAAGACGGGGCCTATGATCTGGTGGTTCCTTCAACCTACTTTGTCGCCAAAATGCGCAAAGAAGGGATGATTCAGAAAATCGACAAGAGCCAGCTAAGCAATTTTCATAATCTCGATCCGGCGTTGCTGAATAAACCTTTCGATCCGAACAATGATTACTCTATCCCCTATATCTGGGGAGCGACGGCTATCGGCGTCAACAGCGATGTTATCGATCCCGCGAGCGTGACCAGCTGGGCTGATTTCTGGAAACCAGAATATAAAGAAAGCATCCTGATGACCGACGATGCGCGCGAAGTCTTTCAGGTTGCGCTGCGTAAGCTGGGCTATTCCGGCAACACCACCGATCCAAACGAGATCAACGCCGCCGCGCAAGAGCTGAAAAAGCTGATGCCGAACATACTGGCGTTTAATTCCGATAATCCCGGCAACCCGTTTATGCAGGGCGAAGTGAATATCGGGATGGTGTGGAATGGCTCTGCTTACGTTGCACGTCAGGCCGGTACGCCTCTGCAGGTCATCTGGCCGAAGGAAGGCGGTATTTTCTGGATGGACAGTCTGGCCATTCCGGCGAATGCTAAAAATAAGGAAGGCGCATTAAAGCTGATCAATTTCCTGCTTCGCCCGGAAGTCGCCGCGAAGGTTGCCAAAACGATTGGTTATCCGACGCCGAACCTCGCGGCCAGAGCGCTGTTGCCAAAAGAGATCAGCGGCGATCAGACGCTCTATCCGCCTGAAGAGGTTATCCAAAAAGGCGAATGGCAAAATGACGTAGGCTCCGCCAGCACCTTGTACGAAACGCTGTTTGAAAGGCTGAAGGCCGGCCGTTAAACATAAAGACCGTCTCCCGTTCTGAACAATGGGAGGCGGTCTTTTATTTACGCCGCGCAGCCGGGCGATGAGGATGCCCGGCGGTTAGCGATTATTTAATATCCCAGGCTTGTGCCCATGCCCAACCGGCTCCCGGCTCGTAAACCGGACTGGCGCCACACCAGCCGTTAGCGCCATGGGCGCTTTTACACTTGTACAGATTGCCATCACGGCCGTGCACCACTTCCCCACCGTGATATTTATGACCCAGTTTCCACTCCGGGTAATCACCTGATGGTGGTTTGTTACCGTCATCATGGTCCGGCGGAGTGACGTTATCATTGCCACCATTGTTCCCGTCGTCCGGCGGCGTTACGTTGTCATTGCCACCATTGTTACCGTCGTCCGGCGGCGTTACGTTATCTTCATGATCGTTATCGCCCGGATGGTTATGTCCGCCGAAATCAACGTCAATCACGTTATAAAAAGTCGCGTCGGTATCGCCCACGTCCCAGGTGGCGAGGATTACCTGATAACCTTCACGCGCCGGAACGTTACACTCATGAGGCTGGCTTTTACCTAAAGCCGGGATCTGATTTTTACCGTCAATCACGCAAAACGGCGTCGTCTCGAATGACGCACGGCTCAGCGGCTTATTCGGATTCCAGTCCGGCTTAGTGATGTAATAACGCCAGTCTTTGGTGCGATGCGGCGCGGTAAAAGTCCATGCGAAGCTGTACTTACCGGCACTCATGGCATGCTTATGCCAGCGGCTATCACTCTGCGCGTTCAGCGGGCTCATGGTTGCCAGGCCTGCGCCGGCGATCTCACCATCTTTGGGGGCGTTTACGATGCTTCCGCCGCTGCTTTCCGTTTTGTAGGCCGGGAATCCATCGCCGCCTTCCACGCTCTGCGGTTCGTACTGCACGGCGCCGCAGTCTTTATTCTGGTTGCCCTGATCGTTAGTGCAAAGGTAGCCGCGTGAGGCAGGCTCGCTAACATAGCCATGCGCCCAGGCGCCTGATGCGCTCAGCAATGCCGCCAGCGCAAAACACGTTTTTGATACTTTCATAATGCGATATGCCCTTTATAAACAAGAAGTAGTCAGATTTGTTGTCGGGCTTAAGATTAGCGATCGCGCTATGGCGCGACTATCAGGCGGCTCTTTGTGAAGCTAAGAACCAGGGGAGAGAGGATAAAGAAAATTCTGCGTCGGGGGCGAAGGCTCTGGGTCGGCCTCATCGCCAATATTCGCTGATACGCCGAAGCGGGAACGCCGCGCCCCGGCATCCGCAGGCTGACGCTTTTGCCGGGCCAATCTGCTCTGTGCAACCCGGTTCGCAGCTGCGCCTGTCAGGCGATAACGTATTTTTAGTCGATAGGCTTCTGTGCGCAAGTTAAGCCCGGCTTCCCGGGCTTAACTGTTCGCTTACTTTAAGCGCCAGACGTCACTGCTGTCGGGCTTATCACCTTTGGTCCACCATTTCGCTACCCAGCTTTTACCCTGGTATTTCACCTCATCGCCGCCGAGGTAGACGTTGCCGGCATTCCACTCGCCGCTAACATCCTGGCTCATACTTTGCCAGACGTCGCTGGCGCCGGGCTCATTGTTCTGCGTCCACCACTTTGCCTTATACTGCTTGCCTTTCCAGCTCACCACTTCGCCGCCATGGTAAATTGTCTGGCTGCTCCACTGGCTGTGATCGCCACCGTTATCAGGGCCGCCGTTATCGGGCTGAGCATCGGTTTTAACCGTAATCGACGGTCCTTTTACCGACTGGTTGCCCGCCGCATCCACGGCGGAGATCTGATAATGGTAAGTGCTGCCTGCTTTCAGGCTGCTGTCTGTCCACTGGGTATGGGCGCCAGTATGCACCAGTTTATTATCACGCCACACCCGGTAGCCGGTCACCGCAACGTTGTCGCTTGCAGCCTGCCACTTCAGCTGTACGCTGGTCTGGCTAATGCCGGAGGCCTGCAATCCCTGCGGCACAGAAGGTGCCTGAACGTCCTGCTCCGGCTTCTGCTCCTGGTCCGCGCTGGTGACATAGGTCGTTTCACTGGCCGCCGAACGGTTTCCGGCGTTATCCACCGCGATAACCTGATAAGCATACTGCGTAGCCGGTTTAATCGCGGTATCGTGAAACTCTGGCAGCATCGGCTGGCCAATCGCATTGCCGTCGCGCAATACTTCATAATGTTTGACGCCCTGATTATCAACGGCAGCGCGCCATTGCAGGCTGATCATTGATGCACTCACCATCGCAGCCGGTTTGCCCGGCGCGCCCGGGGCTTCAGTATCCGGTGCATCAACATGATCCTCATGAATCAGATTGCCGTAGCGGTTTGCGAACTCGTAGCCATAGGCGTTGCCGCTGGCGTTTCGTCCGGCGTCCCAGTTCACCGACCAGGTCATCAGTCCTTTAATCGGCGTTCCCTGAGCGGCCAGCCTTTCCAGCGTAGTACGCACGTCGGCTTCATTTTTAACGTAGCCGCTGCCGGCCGCATCCGGGTTAGAAGGCAGACCGATGACAAATTTATCGGCGGGAATCTGAATATAGTCGCGCGTACCGTGAATAAGCGAATCGGTCAGATAGAACAGAAAATCACCCTGCTTTTCCAGGTTGTTCTGAGCCAGCCAGCCAACGCCATCAACGTACACGCCGTCACCGGCCTGGTTGTAGAATTGAGGCGAAATAAAATCGTAATAGCCTTCAAGATTTTTGATCAGCTGTTGGTACATACCGCCGTTGCGCAGGTGCGGAAACTCCGGCGCCATGCTGATAATAAAATGCGGATATTTTTGCTTAACGATCTTAAGCGCTGCCGGAATTTCAGTGACGTTTTTGCCGGCAGTAATAGCAGAACCTTCGAGGTCGATATCCAGGCCGTCAAAGCCATATTTCTCTACCAGCCGGATAATTTCCTCGGCAAATTTTGGCCCATCGCCCTGGCTCAGCTGAATGTGCGCATCAGCGCCACCGAGTGATAGCAAAACCGCCCGACCGCCAGCGTTCAGCTGTGCAACCTGCGCGCGAAACGCTTCATCGGACAGGTTATACGGCGTGAAGCTCGGAATACCATCACCGGTCATAAAGGCCACGGTAATCACGTTATAAGCTTCCGGCACTTCACTCAGCGGCATTTCAGCAGAAGTGCCCTGCTTATAGCCATCTGATTTACTGGCCCAGTTATGCCAGAATCCTACCAGGATTTTTTTACCGCTCATATCCGGCATGGCGGAGGCCGCGTCCTGCGCAGCGGCAAAAGCGCTGGCTGAGATTCCGGCCAGCAATATGCTGCTGGCCAGCATTGTACGTTTCAGTACTTTTTTCATGGAGTTTATTTCTTTATTTAACCCGGTTAAAAATCCAATATTTCATCCGTAATGGGCGTAGCGAATAAGCTGCCGACGCGAACAAACGGATAAAAACGATAAAAATGGGACAGCGCTCGCGCGCACCATTCTGAAAACAGAATAAAAATTAATATTAACTATGTATTTAAGAACTCAGGCGGCGTTATTAAGAACATTCTCCGGTCAGATAAAACAGAAAAAACCGATAACAGAAGCCAGCACCAGATAGGGACCGAAGGGAAAGGTTTCGCCAACTTTACGGCGCAATATGCACAGCGCGCTGATGATAGCCAGCAGCGAAGCCACCAGCATGACCTGAAATAATGCTTCCAGCCCCAGCCAGGCGCCCACGCCAGCGAACAGCTTCATGTCGCCCATCCCCATACCCGCTTTACCGCTGCGCCAGCGATAGAAACGGTCTGACAGCCAGGGCAGAGCAAAGCCCGTCGCCGCCGCCAGCAGCGACTCCTGCCAGCTAACCAGGCCATAGCCGCACAGCGCGCTACCCGCCGCGATAGCCAGCAGCGGCAGTGTCAGCCGGTTAGGTAATAAGGACGTATCCAGGTCGATAAAAAACAGCGGCACCAGCAGGCTGATAATCAGTAAGGCAATCAGCGCCTGCGGCGTCACGCCATGCAGATAAATCGTCAGGAAAAACAGCCCCGCGACCAATAATTCAATCAGCGGGTAGCGTGGACTAATACGCTGTTTGCAGTGATGGCAGCGCCCACGCAGCAGCAGCCATCCCAGCAGCGGTATATTATGGCGAATGTTAACCGGCGTTTTACATTGCGGGCAGTGCGAGGCGGGTAATGACAGGTTAATTGACTCTCCCCGTAAAATACGCGGCAGCCGGTAAATAACCACGTTAATAAAACTTCCGACGATTGCCCCCACTAATGCAAAAAAAAGTGAGACCAGCATATTAACCTCATTAAGAAAGCAAAAGAGCGGCGATACTAACACGCAGTTACCGGCGTGCGGCGAGGCCAGGCTGCAGGGAACCTGAATTCGGCAAGAACAGAAAATAATCAGTCGTAAATGGAGAAAAGTCTGCAACAGAAAAAGAACTATCGGCTTACCAACGCGATTTATTTGCGTGCGGCGCAAGCGGCGGGTGAAGGCCTGAAGCGATCGGCTGCGGGCGGTTATAGCCTTCCTGCCATAACATTATGGGGGATGTCACGCTATCCGGCGGCCGACACCAACCGAAACGCGGTACTATGGCCGGCGCAGGTGAGCGCCAAGCTGTGCCAGAAATTGTTCTGTCACCGGGTTGTTAAGCCGGTAATAAACCCAGTTTTTGATCTTTTTCGCCGTCACCAGCCCTGCCCTCGCCAGCACCTGCATATGGGTGGTCACCGTTGGCTGACTGAGGCCGGTTTTGGCGGTAATAAATCCGACACAGACGCCATCGTCAATAAGGTCCCCATCCTGCTGTTCGGGGAAATGGGCTTTAGGGTCGGCCAACCAGCCAACGATCATCAGGCGATGGCGGTTAGCAAGCGCGTGTAACGCTTCTTGCAGTCCTGACTCAGGCGACGCATTCACTCCCGACATAAACGCTCTCTCCATCACGAAGTACAAATAACTACATAGACAAATAGCTATATAGTATTTAATCTATATAGATGCAAGCCTATATGAATCATAACTGAAGCGCGGACATCCAGGCAAAGACTAAGTGCATGGGTCTGACAAATCCCTGTGATATTGCAAAAGGAGCGGTTGGTTATGCAATCTGAAGAAAACAGCGTGCGTCATGCCAGACGGATAACGGCGATTGGCGTAGCAGTGGTGCTTACGCTGTATATGGCCATCGTTTTCGGTTTTGGGCTGTATCTGTTTGCGGTACTGGTCAGCTATATGCGTAATAGTCTTGGTTTTGACATTCTGTCTGTCGGCTTTATTACCGGCGGAGCGCAGATAGCCTTTTTGGCTGCATCACTGCTCTGTTCAGCGGTCACTCGCCGGTTCGGCGGTGGAAACGTCATCGTGGCAGCCGTACTGGCGGCTGGCGTACTGCTAATGTTGCTTTCAGCAGTACAAAATGTCTGGCAGATGGGCATTTTATTAATCGCTCTCGGTTCCTGCGCCGCAATGATGGTGATCCCAACCGTTGGCGTGGTAGCAAAAACCGTATCGCCCGCCTGGCAATCAAGCGTCAACGGACTGATCTCCAGCGGAACAGCCTACGGGCAGTTTGCTAAAGGTCTGATGGTGCCGTTTTTTATCAATCACTATGACTGGCGAGCCGTCTGGATGGTCATCGGTTCGGTTTCGCTTGCCGCAGCCATCATCGGTTATCTTATATTACGTAAACTTGCCGCGGCTGCGTTTGAAACGGACACGCATCAGCATGGTGCGCTGCGGCAAACACATTCGACTGGACCGCGACGATTCGTCGCGCTGGTCACCGGCCGCAATCTGCTGGTGTGGACGCTACTGGCGCTAAGCGGTATTGCCTGCGGCCCCTGGCAGAATTATCTGGCCTCATTTCTCGGTAATGAACGCCATTTTTCAATCTCGTTTATCGGCCAGCTCTGGTCAATTATTGGCATCACTGGCTTTGTCAGCGGCTTCGCTTTTGGTCTGCTGGCTGACAAGGTCGGCGTGCGTCTCGTGCTGGCACTGGCGTTTGGTATTCTGCTGAGCGCCGGCTGGCTGGTGGCGAGCGGCGGCGGAACAAGCGCGCTGCGAACGGCAGCAGTCGCTTTCGGCCTCTCTTTTTATGCGGTCTACGGGCTGATTCCGGCCTATATCAGCAAGACGGCTACCCCGCAGACTTCCATCGCCATCTTTGCTGTTGCCAACGTTTTTCTCGGCATCGGCACCAGCGCTGGCAATACGATCAGCGGCTACCTGCAGTCACTGTCCGGTAGCTTTCAGGGCATTTATAGCGCGGTGGCCGCCGTCGCTGCGATCGGGGTGGTTTTCTCTCTGCTGTTGCCCGATGAGCGGCTTGCAGTCAGCCAGACCCGTCTGTGCGGCGCAAGCGGCGATGACAAAGGTGATAAAAGCGATAACGTGGGCGCATAGCGCAGAGAGAAGCGCCTTGCATTCTGAGCAGTGAAAATAACCGCGCAGCAGGCTGAGCGGTTATTTTACAGCAGACCGGATAAAGACTATTACGTATTAACCCCGCAGCTAGCCGGGAAAACGGGCATCGCTGCCATAGCCAACGCCAAAACCTTCACAGAACGGATCGTCGGGATCGAGCAGAAAAGTAGACTGCGCAATAATATATGCGCAGCCGCGTATCCTGGGGATTATCGCCTCAACGCCGTTAAGCAGCGTGGTGCGGGCAATGGTGCCCTGAAAAACCGAGCCGATAATACTTTCGTGCAAAAAGCTTTCGCCCACGGCCTGCTGGCGGCGATAAAAACGCTGGGCCATGCGCGCCGAGGTGCCGGTGCCGCCGGGCGAGCGGTCAACGCCCGATTCGCCGAAGAACACCAGATTGCGGTAGCTGCCCGCCGCGTTTTGCTCTTCGGTAAAAATAACCATCGGCACCGTGAAAGGGCTTCCGGTCTGCGGATCGGTAATATTCAGCTCGCTATTCACCCTATCGCGGATCGCCCGTCCCGCCGCCACCAGCTGCTCGGCGAATTCCGGCTGCACGCTAAGCCCAAGGCTGGCAGCCGAAACCAGCGCATAATAATTACCGCCATAAACGATATCGACGGCAAGCGTTCCTGACTCAGGCAGCGATATCGGCTGATTTTCAGCAACCATATAAGAAGCAACGTTCTCAATGGTTACCCCTTGTACCGCGCCGTTAACCACCTCAACCTGCGCCGTCACCAGGCCTGCCGGCGTATCGAATATAATCTGACAAACCGGCTCAGTCACTTCGACATAGCCGTTCGCCACCGCCACGGTCGCCGCGCCAATGGTGCCTGCGCCGCACATCAATGGCCAACCGCCACTCTCAATAAAAACGATGCCAAGATCCGCCTGTGGATTACAGGGCTGCATCAGAATGCTGCCGCACATCTCTGAGCTACCGCGCGGTTCATACATCAGCAGCTTTCTGATGTCATCACGCTGGGCCATCAGATAAGCGCGCTTTTCGCGGATAGTGGAGCCCGGCACCGGCGGCACGCCGCCGATGACCACGCGCGCCGGCGCGCCGGCGCTGTGTGCGTCAATTACCGAATACTGAACGTTGGATTTCATGCCTGTCCCTCCCGGCTGGAGAAGTCAGGACGCCGCGCATCGGCAGCATAGCCAACGCCAAAGCCTTCCTGAAAAGGGTCTTGCGGGTCGAGATAAAAATTACGCAGTGCGGTAATAAAAGCGCGACCTTTGATAACCGGGGTAACCATCTCCTGCCCGGCCACCGTTTGTACCCCAATCAGGCGACCTTCAAAACGGGAACCAATAATACTTTCATGCATAAAAGGCGTATTTAGCGCCAGCTCGCCGCGTGCATAACGCTGTGCCATCCGTGCCGAAGTGCCGGTGCCACCGGGTGAGCGATCCACGCCGGCTTCACCAAACAGCACCATGTTGCGGTAGACGCCGGGCTGCGATCCGCGGCCGGTGAAAATAACGTTAGGGATGGGAGCGGTAACCTCTTCCAGCGGATGACGAACGCTGATAGTGGCGTTGGTCTTCTCCCGCAGCGCGCGCCCCACGGCGATCAGCGCCTCGGCACAGGCCGGGGTGATATCAAGACCGAAGCGCTCCGCAGGAGCGATAAGGTAAAAATTACCGCCATAAGCGATGTCAACCTCAACGTCGCCGTACTGCGCCAGCTCAATGTGGTGATCTTTAACCGCCAACCATGAAGGAACGTTTTCAAGGGACACGCTCTGCACGCAGCCATCTCTGACTTCAATACAAGCGGTCACCAACCCGGCGGGCGTGTCGAACACAATCGACGTTTGAGGCTCGATAGCCGGGAACATTCCTGACTCCACCAGCGCCGTTGCCGCGCCGATGGTTCCGGCGCCGCACATGGTAAGCCAGCCGCCGCTTTCGATAAACAAAATGCCGACATCAGCACGCGGATCGCAAGGTTCGACGATCAAACTCCCGCTCATCTGGGCGCCACCGCGCGGCTCATACATCAAAAGCTTGCGCACATAATCGAAGTTAGCAGCCAGATACTGCCGTCTCTGATTCATGGTGCTGCCTTTGGCCTGCGGAATTCCACCAATAACCACCCGCGCCTGCGCGCCGGCGGAATGCATATCAATAACCGAGTAATGATGTCGCGAATACATGTTATCTCCCGGAAAAACACCTTAGCGGGTCAGATAAGCCCGCTCAGTTCACCTGACGGCCGTACTGCTGACGCTTACTCTATTTTATATTCTGGCAGGGTATCGCCTTTACGATAGATAGTCGGGTTAGCGATCATCCCGTAATCCGTCCCCCATTTTTTATGGATTTGCGCGTACTTACCGGACTTAATCAAAGAGAGATAGGCTGCCTGAAGCGCCTGCGCTAATTTATCGCTCGACGCATTGCGCGCCACCGCCGTCGCGCAGGGACCACCACCCACGCGCCCACTCGGAACAAAAGGCTGGCCTGAAGCAACCAGCGTCAGCCCGACTTCCCGCCCGGTAAGCACCGCCTCAGCGCGATGGCTGGAAAGTGCCAGCACCGCATCCGACATTTGTGGAAACACGCTGACCTTAGGCAACGGTTTACCCACCTTTGCGCAGTGCTCTTTGGCTTCATTCATTGTTGGCACGCCGGAGGAGCCGGCAAGGATGGCTATCTTATGGCCGCAGGCATCATCAATGGTTTGCGGCATATACTTGCTGTCTTTATTCACCACAAAAGCATCATAATTACTCCATTCGGTGACAAAATCGGCCACCTCGACACGGTCCTTTCTGACAAAGAATTCACCCATGCCGATATCATATTTCTGCGCCTGAAGACCGAGCAGGATGCCAGGAAAGTCCATCCCTTGTATTTCTGCTTTCAGCCCCATCGTTTCGGCAACAGCCGTCACCATTTCCGGGATCATGCCCACGTTCTTGCCGCCGGAGACAAAAGAAAAGGGCTGATATTTGGTCATGGTCGCCACGCGCAGCACGCCGCGCTTTTTAATGGCTTCAGGCACCAGCGCCACCACGTCCGCCACCGGCTCAACCTTTCCATTTTCGCCTGTGGCTGCGCTCTGAACCGGTGCAGCATGGGATGAAACTGCATAAAACATGATTGCCAGACAGCTCAAAACCACACCTTTATCTGTTTTAACGCCCATGTAATTTTCTCCAGCGGTAATGAAATGTAATATATTACACTTTACAGGCTAAATGTAACACCCTACTACCTGCTGTCAATGTCTTTTGCCGGAGGGTGAGATTTCGCGCCTTGTTTAACGCTATGATTGAGTCTGGTTTGAGCAGCCGCAGTTGGAATCAGCAGATGCGAAAGAAAGAATTTGTCATCCAGGACTTACTCAGCAGAATTTATCGCCTTCCTGACGACGGGCCACGCAGACTGCCGCCGGAAAGGCAGCTGGCGCTGGAGTATTGCGTTTCCCGCTTTACCATCCGCCAGGCGCTGGAAAAGTTAGTTAATATCGGCGCGGTGCGCATCGTGCAGGGTTCAGGCATCTGGGTAAATGAGTCGGTGCGTAACAATCCGCTGGTCTATAACTCAATAACCGAAAAGCACTTTAACCGCATGCGCTATCGCCTGATCAGCCTGCATAAAAGACGGCCCGACAGCGATGAACAGCAGATATTTACCATTAATGATGCGGCGTTTATTTGGGAGTTTTGCCGCCTGCGCTACGTTGACGGCACGGCGGTACAGATTGAAATATCCCGGATGCCGGCCGCAGCTTTTGACGATCTCAGCGGTAAAATCATTGAGCAATCGATACAACAGTACGTACTGAGTAAGGGGTATCAGATTTCGCACCTGCTGACCAGCTACCGGGCAACCGTGGTGACGCGCGAGCAGGCGGCGCTGCTCGGCTGTAAAAAAGGCAGCCCGGCTATGCAGATAATCAACCGCGGCTTCCTGCATGATGGCCAGGTTTACGAGATCAGCGATATTATCGATATCGATTATTCCTGCACCTACTTAATTCCCCATAACCGCGATAATTTGCAGTTTCGCCAGCAGCATTAGATCAGGGCGTATGCATCGTTCCGTCCGGTAGCCGGCTTTGCGTCCATTCATGGGGACGGTAAACCAACGGGTGCTTCTCAGCCAAAGACGGGTTAAATGAAACACCAGTCCCGTTGCTTTCAGGCGGATAAATATACCCTTCCCTGACCTCCGGCGCGCCGGGGAATACTGCGCGGGTAGCGGCAGATGGCGGAATAAACTCCTGAATAGCCGCGTTGTGCAGATGAATATTAAGATGGGTATTCACCGCCACGCCAATCGGCGTCATATCGCCTGGCCCGTGCCAGGCAAGCCTGACGCCGAAGGCCTCGCACAGCGCTGCCAGCTTAAGCGCCGGCGTAATGCCGCCAATTTGTGAAACGTGGCAGCGTAAAAAATCGATGCGGCGGTTAATAATCAGCTCATGCCACTCCGCAGGATTGTTAAACAGTTCACCCAGCGCCAGCGGCACCGCTGATTGCTGCCTTAGCCGATCGAGCCAGGCAGTCTGATGCGGCGGCACAACGTCCTCAAGAAAGTAGGGATTGAACGGCTCCAACTGCCTGGCCAGCTGTATCGCCTGCTGCGGAAAAAGCCGCTCATGGACATCATGCAAAATTTCAAAGCGTGAGCCGTATTTCTCCCGCAGGGCACTGAACATTTCGACGGTGTTTTGCATATACTCCTGCTGCGAGTAATAAGCACCCGGCGTGGCATTCTGCGGCATATGAAGATTGCCCGGCGTTCCGCCATAAAAACCAAGCTGGCAGCGTATATGGCGATAGCCCTGATCAAGCAGCTTATCGACGGCATCGAACAATTCCGCCAGCGTTTCGCCGCTGGCGTGGCTGTAGCAGGCGATGGCATCGCGCGCTTTACCGCCCCAGAGCTGATAGAGCGGCATGCCGGCCAGCTGCGCTTTGATATCCCATAGCGCCATATCAATGCCGGAAATGGCATTATTGCTTACCGGGCCGTTGCGCCAGTAAGCGTTGACGTTCATCAGATTCCACAGGTCTTCAATATTATTGGCGTCGCGACCGGTGATTAAAGGGACCAGGTACTCATCCACCAGCGTTTTAACCGCCAGCGGGCGCTGCTGGAAGGTTGCACAGCCATATCCCGTCACGCCTTTATTGGTGGTTACCCGCACGGTGACCAGGTTATGCCGGTCCGGCCGGGTAATGAAACAGCTAATATTTTCAATAATAGTCGGCGTCACAGAATACGCTCCCTTGCTTTGACCTTGACGGAGATTTAAACGCTTAAATAGCTATTGTTAATATTATAATCATTGCAAAAAAGCAGCGGCGCAAATGCTTTTTTAATTAAATTTTATTGGTCAGAAAAACGTAATTAAACCGCAATTAAAACGGACCAATTGACTAAAACAAGTTAATAGACTCGCTTATCAGCAGGCTTTTGTGAAGCAAGTCAACTTTTATTGGTTTGTTTTGCTGCAACGCCTTATTTATCATGAATGCAATTATTGTGATAGAACAGCCTCGGGAGAGGATATGGAAACGCAGCAAGCTATAAAAAAGATCATTGCATTAATTGGCGGTGAGAAAAATATAAATAAAGTTTGGCATTGCATGACCCGACTGCGTTTTGATCTGATTGATGAGAATAAAGTTGACCAAAATGAAATAAAGAAAGTCCCCGGCGTACTTGGCGCGCAGATGCAAAGCGATCAGTTTCAGATAATTATTGGTCCTAAAGTAGACAGCTGGTATCAGTTGCTGCTGCCCGCGCTTGGCAAACAAGATAACCCACAGCCCGTGAATGCTAAAGGGCGTAAAGGCCTGGTCTCGCTGTTTATGGATACCGTTTCCGGCGTGTTCGGCCCGATTGTGCCCGCCATTGCCGGCGCCGGTATGATTAAAGGTTTACTGGCGGGGTTGGTGGCATTGAAACTGATATCCGCTAAAAGCGATACGGTGATGGTTATCGACCTGATCGCCAGCGGCGTCTTCTACTTTCTGCCGTTTTTTCTGGCCGTTTCCGCCGCTAAGATATTTAAAACCAACGAATATCTGGCCGCAGCGGTTGCCGCCTGCCTGATGTACCCCTCGCTGATTGACGCCGCCAAAGCCCTGGCTGCCCATCAGCCTGATGCGGTCAGCGCGTTCTGGATTATGGATATCCTGCCGGTGGCGGTTTTTAACTATTCATCCAGCGTGATACCGGTGATCTTTTCAATTCTGGCGCTGAGCTACATTCACCGCTGGGTGGATAGCATTATGCCGGAGGTGCTGAAAACGGTTTTTACCCCGACCCTGACCCTGTTTCTTGCAGCATTAACCGCATTAGTCGTCATAGGCCCCATTGGCATCTGGCTGGGCAAAGCGCTCGCCTGGTTTATCGAAGGGCTATTCGGCGTTTCAGCCAGCTTCGCCGGACTGGTGGTCGGGGCGATCCGCCCGCTGGCCATACTCACCGGTATGCATCACGCCATGACGCCCGTAGCGCTGCAAAATTTCAGCGATCGCGGCTATGACATGCTGATGCCGATGATGTTTATGGCCAATATGTCGATTGCCGGGGCAACCTTCGCCGTCTGGCACCTGAATCGCCAGCGGGCGGAAAAGTCCGTCACCCTTTCGGCGGCCATTTCGGCGCTATTGGGCATCACCGAACCGGCGCTGTTCGGGGTTCTCACCCGCTATAAAAAAGCCTTTATCGCCGCCACCATTTCCAGCGCGCTGGCTTCCGCCTTTATCGGTTTCTTCGGCGTACGCCTGTACGGGTACATCTTATCCAGCATCTTCAGCCTGCCGGCATATATCGGCCCCTACTTCGTCTGGGCGATATCAGGGGTGATTATCTCGCTGGTGCTGTCGTTTATCCTCACGCGAGTCATGCTGCGTAACGAAGAGGGGCTGTAATCTGCTGCGGCACACTGCGCTAAGACCGGCGGACCTTCGGCGATAGCGCAGCGTTTGATCGATAGCCAACCAGGCATTCTTATTACCACTAACAGCACTCTGGCCTGGCGCTCTACGCGGATTAATGCATTGGTTGTTCGTGCAGACGCTCCAGCGGTCCGACGATAATCAGGTATGAGGCAGCGCCAATCAGCCCCATGGCGCCAACGTAAATAATCGCCAGATCGAATTTCCCGGTTGAAGATAAGATCCAGCCAATGCATAGCGGCGTCACGATGCTGGCGATATTGCCAAAGAAGTTGAACAGACCGCCGGCTATTCCCAGCAGCTGCTTGGGCGAAGTATCGCTGAGCACGCACCAACCAATATTGCCGAAACCTTTGGCAAAGAATGCAACGCTCATTACCAGGACCACTATTACGTCAGACTGCGTCACATTCGCCAGCATAATGACGCTTGAGACAATCATACCGGCCATAATCGGCAGCTTACGCGCCAGCGTCAGGCTGTAACCCTTGCGCAGTAAATAGTCAGAAAATAAACCACCGAGGATGCCGCCGATGAAACCGGCGATGGCGGGAATAGCCGCGACGAGGCCGACTTTAAGGATGGTCATGCCGCGCGCCTGGTAGAGGTAGGTTGGAAACCAGGTCAGGAAAAACCAGGTGATCGAAGTCAGGCAAAACTGACCGATGTAAACGCCGATCATCATTCGATGGCTGAGTAGCGCTTTGATTTGCGGCCATTGCTGGCGTAAAGGTTTTTGCATCGGCGTAAGATCGGGGATACCACCGCCTGCCGCAATATAATCAATTTCCGCCTGATTGACGTGGCGGTGACTGAGTGGATCGCGCAGATACCACAGCCACAGCAAGCCGAGCGCCACGCCTACCGCGCCGATGTAATAAAAAATATAGTGCCAGCTCCAGCCCTGCACAATCCAGGTCATAATCGGCGTAAATAACGCTAACGAAACGTATTGAGCCGTTGAATACACCGAGGTGACAAAGGCGCGCTCGCGCTCAGGAAACCACTGTACCGACAGCCGGCTGTTTGCGGGAAAAGCCGGTGCCTCAACGCCGCCCATCAGAAAGCGAAGAATCAGCAAAGCAAGCAGCGGCGCGGAAAAAAGATAGATATATCCCTGCATCATGGTAATCAGCGACCAGATAAGCAGCGACAGTCCGTAGACCAACCGCGCCCCCGCTTTATCCAGCAGCCATCCACCGGGGATCTGCATAATGACATAGGCCCAGCCAAAGGCAGAAAACGCCCATCCCATCTGGCTGGCGTCAAAGCCCAGCTCTTTACTCATAAAAGGTGCGGCTACCGACAGCGTAGCGCGGTCGACGTAATTAAAAATCGTCGCTAAAAAAATAAAACACAAAATAATGTAACGGGTACGAGTTGCCCGCCCGGCGTTCTGCATTACGGGTTGATGGTTCATCATTTTTATCCTGTAACGTGCCTGACTTTATGTAGGGGGGTAATAATGTTTTGCCCGGATTAACACCCTGCGATCGTAATCGCTCCGGGTTTTCAGCACGATATTTTGCCACCAGGCATCACGTCGGCTGCTGAATCACTTTGCGAGCCTGGGTCCAGCCAGCGACGCGCTCATGCAGGCTTAGTCCTAGTCCTGGCCGGTCGGGTATCCACATTTTACCGTCGTGAATGTTCAGCCGCTCATTGAACACCGGCTCCAGCCATTCGAAATGTTCGACCCAGGTTTCATGGGGGTAGGCAGCGGCCAGATGTAGATGGATTTCCATTACAAAGTGTGGCGCCATCATCATCCCCCGGCTTTCCGCCAGCGCGGCGACCTTGAGGAAAGGCGTAATGCCGCCAATACGTGGCGCATCGTGCATCACCAGGTCAACGGCGCCACGCTCAATATAGCGTTCAACTTCACCAGCACTGGTTAACATCTCTCCGGTGCCAATCGGAGTGATCAATGCCTGCGCCAGCGCGGCGTGACCTTCGATGTCATAGGCGTCCAGCGGTTCCTCTATCCACTGTAAATTGAAGCTTTCAAGGGCAGCGCCCATACGCAGCGCAGTAGTACGATCCCACTGCTGATTAGCATCCACCATCAGCGCGACCCGGTCGCCTAACTGCTGACGAACGGCTGCCACCCGCTGTAGGTCAGCGGATCGGTCAGGATGGCCGACTTTCATTTTAATACCGCCAATGCCCTGCGCCAGTGACTGTGCTGCCGCTTCGGTAATTTCCTCAACTGACGCCTGCAGATAGCCGCCCGAGGTGTTATAGCAGGGCACACCATTGCGATAAGCGCCAAGCAGTTTAGCCAGCGGTAAGCCTGCACGTCGCGATTTCAGGTCCCATAGCGCGGTATCGAAGGCGGCAATCGCCTGGGTTGCCACGCCGCTGCGACCGACCGACGCCGACGCCCAGACCAACTTGCTCCACAGGCGGGCAATATCATTGGGATCTTCACCGATAAGCAGCGGCGCAACTTCCTGCGCCAGCGCCATCTGCGCCGCCGCACCAACGCGCAGCGTATAGGTGAAACCCAGCCCGTAAGCCCCCTGATCCGTATCAATTTCAGCGATCAGTAATGAGACATCCGTCAGCGCTTTTTGCCGCCCGGTAAGTACCTTGGCGTCGCTGACCGCAATGTTCAGCGGCACGTTAATACTGGTAAGCGTCACCTGGCGAATACGGTCCTGGAACGCTGTTTGCTGTTTTGTGTCCACGATCATAAATTCCTTACTGTTTAAAAACTGGGCTGGACTATCTTGCAAACAGCTATGAATACTGTCCATTTTAAACAGTGAATGTATTGTTGCGGGAAAAGTATCAATGCTGGAATTAGGTCAGTTAAACTGCTTTATCGTGGTGGCAGAAGAGTTAAGCTTTCGCCGCGCCGCCGCGCGTTTGCATATGACTCAGCCGCCGCTTAGCCGCCAGATTCAGATGCTGGAGCATCAGGTCGGGGTGAAATTACTTGATCGTTCGACGCGTTCAGTGACCCTGACCGCCGCCGGCAGAGCTTTTTTGGCTGAAGCACGCCAGCTGCTGGAGCTGGCCGCCAACGCGACCAGTAACGCAC
The DNA here is from genome assembly GCF_002006995.1 of Izhakiella australiensis. GTDB lineage: Bacteria > Pseudomonadota > Gammaproteobacteria > Enterobacterales > Enterobacteriaceae > Izhakiella > Izhakiella australiensis. The sequence goes on from NZ_MRUL01000002.1 coordinate 412,037, forward strand.
AGCGTATCGCTGCCGGCGAACTCGGCAACCTGACCTTTAGCTTCGTTTCCTGCGCTATCTATCACTATTTACCAACGCTCATTGACCGCATGCAGCAGCTTCACCCACAGATAGCTATCCACCTGCGTGAAATGCCGTCAATGTTTCAGTTCAACGCCCTGCGCTTACGCCAGGTTGATATGGGAATTGTACGCGTTGCGCCGCTGCCTGAAGGCATTGCCGGCCGGCAACTGCTTAAAGAGCCATTTGTGCTGGCTATCCCGTCCGGGCATCCTCTTGCCCATCAACCGGAGCTGACCCTTTCCTGTCTGCATCATCAGCCATTCATTAACTATGAAGTCACTAGCTGGCGCCCGTTTCATGACATGATCAACCTGACCTTGAGTCGCCACGGCGTTGAACCGAAATATGTACATTCCATTGGCTCAACCGTGGCGATCCTGTCACTGGTTAATGGCGGACTGGGATTAGCGCTGGTGCCTGCGCGCAGTGCCGATATTCGTTTTGATAAGGTGGTTTTTCGCACGCTGCCGGAGCTAAAAGATTTATACAGCGAATTATTGCTGGTCTGGCATCAGGAAAACGATAACCCACTGCTGCAGCCGCTGCTTGATACCCTGTACGATAGCGTGCAACAGGCGATTCATGAGCGGCATCCGCAAATGACCGTGGCAGCAAATTAAGCCACCGGGGTTACGCCGCCTGCCGCCTGCTGCCACTCCGCCACTAACCTGCGCACCAGTTCAGCCGCCGGCATTTCCCGCGCCAGGTGAGCGCCCTGCCCAGCCCACTGAGCATCATAGCCGTACTCGCCCTGGGCTCGCGCGGCGGCGGCCACGGCTTTACCTAGCGAATAGGTTAACGGATAGACAGGAACTTCATGGCGGGCAATCTGCTCGCCGTGCGCGCAGAAGGCGTTCGCGATACACCTGGCGGGCCGGCCGGATATCGCGGAGGTCATCATCGTCCGACTGGCCGCTTCGCTTTTCAGCGCGGCGCGGTAGGCAGCGTTAGCGGCGGATTCCGGGCACAGGACAAACGCGGTGCCCAGCTGCACACCCGCCGCACCCAGCGTTAGCATCGCAGCAATGCCCGCCCCATCCATAACGCCGCCGGCGGCAATAACCGGCAGGTCAATTACCTTGCGGATTGCCTGCAACAGCGTGAAGGTACTCAGCTGCTGGTCGTTCTCCTCCGGATGAAAGATGCCGCGGTGACCACCGGCTTCAATCCCCTGAGCAACGATAAAATCAATGCCGTTGTCGGCAATCTCCTGCGCTTCATAAATACTGGTTGCGGTCGCCAGCGTCACAATACCGCACTGCTTCAGGCGGCCGATGGCTTCTGCCGGAGGGATGCCAAAGTGAAAGCTGACCACCGCCGGTCGCATTTTCTCTAGCACCGCCAGCATCGGCTCATTTTGATGGAAAGTCTGGTAAATTTCCGTCAGGCCTGACGGTAACGCCACCTGATAGCGCTGAAAAAGTGGATTAAAGCGTTCAATCCATGCGCTTTCCAGTGCTTCATTTCTTACCACGGGTTGATGGCAAAAAACGTTAACGTTGAAGGGACCGGCGCTAAGGGCGCGGGTTTCCGCTATCATTTTTTCCGCCTGTGCTGGCGTCGATGCGCCAACGCTGATTGATCCCAGCCCTCCGGCTGCGGTTACCGCTGCCGCCATCTGCGGCGTTGATACCCCGGCCATTGGCGCCTGGACGATGGGATACTGCAGATTAAGAGCATTGCACAAACTTGTCGTCATCATTTTTGCCTGCTAACTGTGGAACGTTACCCGACATAAAATCTCTTTTCATGCATAATAAATCAATCTTATTCCCAAAAAGAGAATAAAGCATGAACCACAGCTCGCTGGAAATTTTCTGCGTGGTGGCGGAAGAGTTGGGCATCGTGAAGGCAGCCCGCAGGCTGGGGCGGGCGCCGTCAAACGTCACTACCCGCATCCAGCATCTGGAAGAAGAGCTGGATGCACAGCTGTTTACTCGCGAAAACAAGCGGCTACAGCTCTCGCCGCAGGGCCGCCAGTTTCTGGTGTATGCAAAAAAGCTGCTGAGCCTCGGCGAGGAAGCGCGCCAGAGTCTGCATCCGCGCCCGCCAGCCGGTGTGCTTACCCTCGGTTCGATGGAGTGTACGGCAGCCAGCCGCCTGCCGCAGCCGCTGGCGCAGTTTGCCCGTGACTGCCCGGACATCAGGCTGATACTGACCACCCAGCCCACCCGCCAGCTGACAGGCCTGGTGGCCAGCGCCGCGCTGGATTGCGCGCTGGTGGCGCTGCCAACGGACAACCACGGCCAGGTTATCTGCCCCCCTGACCTTTGCTGTCAGCCGCTCTACGCCGAAACGCTGCTGCTGGTGCTGCCCGCCAGCATGAGTCCGGTCCGGCATATCAGCGAGATCCGCGGCGCCAGGCTGGTCGCTTTTGCCCAAGGCTGCAGCTATCGCGATATCGCCATAAATATGCTTTCCGCTGGCAGTGGCGTAGAAAAAGGGGTTCAGATCCACGAGGTAAGTTCTTATCACGCCATGCTGGCCTGCGTTGCGTCCGGCGGCTGTCTATGCCTGCTGCCGGAAAGCGTGCTGAATTTGCTACAGCGGCCAACAGGCCTGAGGGTATTGCCGGCTGGCAGCGCCGTTAACCAGCTTATCTGGCGCAAAGCATTGCGCTCGCCGGCGCTGGATAGCCTGCGGCGTATTCTTGGCGAGTCGTCAAATCTCGACCAGTGACCATGCAGCCCGTCAGAGTTAACCCAATCATTTCACGCAGCATAACCGGCCAGACTGGCCGGTTGGTTCACGGGCTGAGTGACGCCGCCGCTACAGCCCGGCAATTTTGCGCAGATCGGCCTCGGCCCCCGGCGCCACCGCCAGCACCTTAGCGCCTTTGGTGATGCGATCGCCTTCGATATTGAACGGGTGATACCAGCCGCCCGCCTCTTTTACCAGACAGTAGCCGGCCAGGCAGTCCCAGGCGTGCATATAGGGCTCGTAATAACCCACCACCCGTCCTGCGGCAACCCAGGCCAGCATCAGGGCGCCGGAGCCGATGCGGATAAAGTTGCCGCCGGCGGCCAGCAACGACGCGACGATCTCCCCGACCGCTTCCGGGCTGACATAGCTGTTGGCGCCAAAGCCGGTAACGTGGTTTTGCAGGGTCCGCGTCGGGTCGACTTGCAGGCGGCGGCCATTGAGCGTTGCCCCCTGACCGAGGGCCGCGACGTAGCTTTCCTGAAAGCAAGGCGCGTTAATCACGCCAATGACCGGCACCGCATCCTGCAGCACCGCCACCGAGACGCACCAGTTGGGCATACCGTTAAGAAACGGGCTGGTGCCGTCGATCGGATCGACCACCCAGGTGAAGCCGGAGCTGCCCCGCTGGAGTCCGTACTCTTCGCCAAGAAAGCCGTCATCCGGAAACCGTTCACGCACGCGTGCGGCGATCATTTGCTCCACCTCACGGTCGGCTTTTGATACCACGTCCTGCAAGTCATGCTTGGTCTCAATCACCAGGCTCTCCCGACGATGGAACCAGCCAAGTGCGGCCTCTCCGCCCGCGCGCGCCAGCTCTTCCGCTAACGCCAGCCGCTGTTGCAAATGATTTTGATTTTTATCACTCATATCCAATCCTTATAAAAATTAGTTGGCAATCAACGCCAGCCCCTGCGGCTTGAAATCCACCGCAACCGAGGCCGATATGGCGAGCTGCTGTTCCATTAATGCGTCAACGATAAATAGCGCACCCAGTTCAGTCTGCACTTCATATTCAATATGGTCGCCAAGCCAGGTGCGGTGAATTATCTCGCCGCGCAGCGCTCCGGCGTCGTTATCCGTCAGGGTGATAAACTGCGGACGTACCGACAGTTGCGCCGCGCCGGTACGCCCCGCATGACCGCGCACGCGATACTGCTGGCGGCCAAGCCTGACCAGCGCGTAGTCATCTTCATGGCGCTCTATTTCGCAGGGGAGGATATTGGCCTCGCCCATAAAGTCGGCAATAAAAACCGATTCCGGCGAATGGTAAAGGGTTTCCGGCGCGCCCTGTTGAGCAATATCGCCTTCTTTCATGACAATGATTTTATCGGAGACCGCTAGCGCCTCCTCCTGATCGTGGGTAACGTATACCGCAGTAAAACCCAGCCGCTGCTGCAGGTCGCGGATGTCAGTACGCACCCGACGGCGCAGGCGCTCGTCAAGGTTGGAAAGCGGTTCATCCAGCAGCAGCACCTGAGGCTCCAGCACCAGCGCGCGCGCCACTGCAATGCGCTGCTGCTGCCCGCCGGAAAGCTCAGAGGGCAGACGGCCGCCCTGATTCTCCAGCCCGACCAGCCGCAGCCCTTCGCGGGCGCGATCCTGTGCTTCACGCTTTGCCACGCCACCCGATTGCAGGCCGTACATGATATTTTCCAGCGCGGTCATATGGGGGAAAAGCGCATAGGACTGAAACACCATGGCGACGTCACGCTCGTTAGCCGGCAGGTGGGTAACATCTTTACCGCCGATCAAAATACGCCCGGAGGTGGGGTGTTCCAGCCCGGCCAGCAGCCTTAACGTCGTGGTTTTACCACAGCCGGACGGCCCAAGCAGCGTAACCAGCGTACCGGCCTCCACCGTCAGGGAGAGATCGGGCAAGGCGGTAAAGCCGGCGAAGCGTTTAGAGACATGTTCGAAGACGACAGAACCCGCGTTCATACGGCGCTCTCCTGAGTTAATGAGGTTGGTGCGGAAGGGGCGGCAAGCACCGCCGGCTTAGCGACGCGGCGCAGCCGACGCTCGCCGACCAGCAGCTGGAACAGGCCGATAATGGTCAACATCACGACGATAAGCACCGAAGAATAGGCAATGGCAACGCCGTACTCACCGTTTTCCACCAGCCCGACGATGTATGAGGTCGCCATGTTGTACTGCGCGCTGACCAGAAATATTACCGCGCTGATCGAGGTTATCGCCCGGACAAAGGCATACACCAGCGCGGCGCTGATTGCCGGCTTCAGCAGCGGTAGCACCACCTTACGCAAAGTGCGGAAACTGTTGGCGCCCAGCGTCAGTGAGGCTTCATCAAGACTCTTATCCAGCTGCGACATAGCAGCGATGCCGCCACGAACGCCAACCGGCATATTGCGAAAAACGAAGCAGGCGATCAGGATCATTGCCGTACCGGTGATCTCCAGCGGCGGCAGGTTGTAGGCCATCACATAGCTGACGCCAATCACCGTACCGGGAATGGCAAAGCTGAGCATCAGCATAAACTCAAAGGTTTGCCGGCCGGCGAACTTCTGGCGCACGATAAGCCAGGCGGTAAGCAAGCCAACCGCAGCGGTCAGCGGCGCCGCGATCAGCGCGATCTCAAGCGTCGTCCAGAATGAGTTCCAGGCCACCCCGCTCCATGCCAGATGCCCATCGCTAAGGCTGACACGGAAGGCGCGGATGTAATGATTCAGCGTTAGCGAGTTGTCCAGTCCCCAGGACTGGACAAAGCCGCCAACCATGATCATGCCATAGATAACCAGGGTAAACAGTCCCCAGGGAATAACCATGCCGTACACCCCGGCGCGCAGCGCTTTTGGCAACTCTCCGTGCCTGCCGCTGTCCCCTTTGCCGGTGACGGTGGCAAAGTTTTTGCCTCCCAGCCACAGCCGCTGAAGAATAAATGCCGCCAGGGTAAAGCACAGCAGGATCATTGCCAGCACTGCCGCCCGGCTGGGATCGTTTTGCGCACCGACCACGGAAAAGAATATCTCGGTGGAGAGCACCCCGTGGCTGCCGCCCAGTACCATCGGGTTGCCAAAATCCGCCATGCTTTCGATAAAGCTAATCAAAAAGGCGTTCGCCAGTCCCGGCGCCATCAGCGGCAGAGAAATACGGCTAAAGGTACGCCAGCGGTTGGCCCGCAGCGTCTGGGAGGCTTCCTCCAGCGACGGACTGACGCCTTCAACGACGCCAATCAGCACCAGAAAAGCAATGGGTGTAAACGACAGTACCTGAGCGATCCAGATGCCGGTCATACCGTACAGCCAACGCCCGGGTTCAATACCAAACAGCGCTGCCAACTGGCCGGTTACCACGCCTGAGCGGCCAAATAGCAGGATCAGCGCCAGGCCGATAACAAACGGCGGCGTAATGATCGGCAAAATAGTCAGCATGCGCAGCGCTTTTTTAAACGGCAGCGCGGTGCGGGTCGCGGCCAGCGCGAATGCCAATCCGAGCAGCGTCGAGCCGCCGGCGGTCATTAACGCCAGAAACAGCGTGCGCCAGGCGGTTCCACAGCTGCCGCCGGCAAAACATGACAGACTCCAGATTGACGGATCGCGCAGGTTAGTCAGCAGGCCATCTGGCTGAAAGCTACCGTCGACATCCTGCACCGATACCGCAAACATACTGAGCACCGGATAAAGTACAAAGGTGCTTACCAGCGCTACCAGCATCAGGATCGACGCCACAACGAAAGCATCCCCTTTCAGCACGCCGCGCTCAGCAAGGGCAAAAGAAAACAGCAGCAGAAAGGTCACCAGCATCAGCAGCGCGCCGGCCCCCATCGCCGGCTGTCCCTGCTCAAGGGCGCCGAACAGATTCTCCAGCCATAGCCAGCTCCAGCCGCTGTAGCCAATCGCATGGCCTTCAAAAACCAGATAAGCAATGGCGATAGCGCTGCACACCAGCAGCAGCCAGCTGCGCATTCTTCCGGGAGCCAGCAGCCCAGCCGCCGCGCACAGCGCGTAAAGAACCACGACCGGCGCCAGCCAGGGATGCTGATAAAATGTCATTTGCCACAGCGCAGGCGCGCTGGCGGCGTCACTCCACAGGGTGGTTAACCACTGCCCGTCAAAGAAACCCGACTCCAGGCTGTACCAGGGCAGTAGCGCCAAGGCGGCGGCGCCGATAATCAGTGCGCCTGTCAGACGGCGATTGTTCGCATTCATGGATCACCCCGACCAGTCGATGCGTGCTGATGCGGAAATCAGGCCTTGGCCCCCGCTCTTCAGCAAGATAAGCGTGCATCCGGCGCTACGCGCCGGACGATTATTGGTGCGTTTACTGCGCGCTGGCGCCGATCTCTTTATCCCAGCGGCTGAGCAGCGCCTTGCGTTTGGCGGAGTCACCGTAGGTTTTAAAGTCGTAATCAATCAGCTTGATATTCTCAAAACGCGGTGCGTATTCAGAAATTTCGGCATCACGATTAGATGGGAGCTGGAAAGATTTGGCTTCTTTCATATGCGACTGCGCCTTGGCGCTCAGCGCCCAGTCGTACCACGCTTTCGCATTGGCCAGATTGCGGGCGCCTTTAACGATCGACATCGAACCGATTTCAAAGCCGGTTCCCTCGCAAGGAGCTACCGATTTCACCGGAAAACCGTCGACCTGCATTGCCACGGCGTCATGCATAAACACGATGCCGACGGTAGTCTCACCGCGCGCAGCGGCTTTGACCGGCGCCGAACCGGATTTGGTGTACTGCGAGACGTTGGCGTTAAGCTTTTTCAGGTAATCGAAGGCCTGGTCTTCGCCCATGATCTGCACCAGCGTCGCCAGGGTGTTATAGGCAGTGCCGGAGGAGTTAGGGTTGGCGATTTGGATCTCACCTTTCAGCGCCGGGTTCAGCAAGTCAGCCCAGCAGGCTGGCGGCTTAATTTTCTTTTCGGCGAGTAGCTTGGTGTTGTAACCCCAGCCCAGCGCGCCGGCATAGATCCCCACCGTACGGTAACCGGAAATCTCTGCCTGCTTTTTAGCCCAGTCCTGCTGCTGGTCAAGCAGCGGCGATTTGTATTCCTGGGTCAGCTTCTCTTCGGCAGCCTGCATATGAGGATCGCCGGTGCCCGCCCACCAGATATCCGTTCTCGGATTGCGCGCTTCGCTACGAAGACGCGCATAGGCTTCACCGGCAGACAGGCGCACCATGCTGACGTGGATGTCAGGGTGCTCTTTGCTGAAGATGCGCGTCATATGCTCGCAGACCACTACATCCGCCGAGCAGATCATATTAAGATTGCCCGCCGCTGAAGCGGCCAGTGGCAGCGAACTACAGCCTAAGACGATAGCAACGGGTAACAGGGTGTGGCGCATGATGTTCTCCTTGGTCCATAGGGATGGTGCTTCACTGGCACCTTTCTTTGCACATGTGTGCAAATTAGTAGAGAACAACAAATAGCCTGTCAATGCACATGTAGAGCATTTGATAATCAATGTCACAAAAATGAAACAATATATTTACAGATTTGCGTTTGCTGACCCGTTCCGCGAGCTTTAACGGCAGACCAAAACCGCTTACAGCCCATCATATCAGGCGAAAATAAGGTATACGAACCGGTAACACCGGCATTTTCGCCTGCGGCCCGTAGCAATCTGAGACGCAGGGTGTAGCTCAATTCAGCATTCCCTGCCCCGCGCTTAAGCGTGCGCTGGCGCCAGTGAACTTAGCAGATTTGTTACTTTCTCGTGACAGAGTGACAAGTTTTTTTGCACAGCTTTGCAAAGTAAGGCAAACTGCGTAATTATTTTTGTCTCCGGGGCTGAGAATGGCCAATGTAAAGACAGCGATAAGCGCGCAGGATGTGGCCAGGCGCGCAGGCGTCTCGCGCTCTGCGGTGTCGCGCACCTTTACGCCGGGCGCCAGTGTTTCGGAAAATACCCGCGCTCGCGTCATGAAGGCGGCGCAAGAACTGGGCTATCACGTTAATCACCTTGCTCGTGGTCTGGTGCGCAACCGCAGCGGCATTGTCTGCCTGATCGTATCGGAAATCGCCACCCCCTATCGCGCCTCGCTGGTACGCTGGCTAAGCCACTATTTACAGCAGGCCGGCAAAGTGGCAATGCTGATCAATACCGACCGCTCCGATAACAGCGTGTCGCTGGCGCTACAGCAGGCGATAAACTTTCGCGCCGATGCTTCGATCATTCTTTCCGGCATGCCGGATAAAGCCATCACCCAACTTTGCTACAAGCACGGTCAGCGGCTGGTGCTGATCAATCGCGACGAAACCCTGCCCGACTCGCTGAATATTAATCTTGATTCTGCCAACGCCGCAGAAACGGCGGTAATGGCCTTTTTACGCGCGGGCTGCCGCCATCTTGCCTTCGCGAACTCGCAGGCCGGAACCCCCAGCCTGACCCGCCGCGAAAGCGACTTTATCGCCGCCGCCGCGCAGGCCGGACTGCAAGCGGTGGTTGAACGGGTTGGCAGCACCTCATATGAAAGTGGTCGCCAGTTGGCGCAGCGCTTGCTGACGCGCCATCAGCGCCCGGACGCGGTGTTTTGCGTCACCGACCTGGTCGCCTGCGGCTTTATGGATGAAGCGCGTCACCGCTTTGCACTGCGGGTACCGGACGACCTCTGCATTGTCGGCTTTGATAACATTCCGCAATCGGGCTGGTCCTCCTACAACCTCACCACCTTCGCCCAGCCCGCCGAGCAATTTGCCTGCGACGCGGTGCAATGGCTGGTCACCGGCGAGCAGGAAGAACCCGCAGCTGGCGCAGAATTACGCAACGACAGCCGCCTCTATCAGCCCGAGCTGGTCTGGCGCGGCTCAGTACGTGGCGGATAAAGTGACAACGTCACAATTAGATAATTTTGCGCTAAGGTGAATCTAAACAGCACCAGCACCTGTCAGTGCACGGCATACCCTCAGTGCTGTAAGCCCGGCACAAGCAAATCCGTGTGGCCTGACTACGCAAACGGCAGACCTTCATCGCTGTAAGCCCGGTATCCAGGTCACAGAAGGCCCGGCTGCTTTCTGCACCGGCGCAAGCACGTCCGTGTGGCCTGGCGCACGGCCATCCCTGGCCGCGAGCCTGCTGAAATCAGCCGGGCCTTCTCCTCCCCCGCAAACTTCTTCATCGCTTTCAGTAAAAAGATAAAAGCAGGTCTGCGCCGGGTTAAACACCAGCAACCTTTCCTTGCTTTTAAGCAGAAGATAATCACTGCCGCACCCAACGCCTTCATTGATTAAAACGGATGCCGCCTTCAGCAAATCTATGCCCACGGTGTTATCGATTAAAAACGAATGCCGTCTCCCACAAACCTGCGTCAACAGGCTTTTCTGCGCCGAGCGAATGAAGCCCGCCAGGGTGAGCCGCAGGGAGGCGGCGAAAGTAAGCGCTGCGTCGGGAACGCATCGCGAACGGCCCGTCAGGCGGGCTGAAGCAGTGAGGGAATGGCGCAGCCACGCAGAAACTGCCGGAAGTCCGGGGTCAAGGGGCCATGACGTTTGATGGCCCCTTGCCGGTCGCCCGCAGCGGCGGGCAACTATGCCACCAGCCTGGCAGGCGAGCGGAACAACCCACCGACAGTGAACGAAGCATCCATCACAGCTGAAAGCAGCCAACCAGGCAAACGGAATACTCCACCGCTGGTGAACAGCAACAAACCAGCCCTAACGCCGTTATCGATTAAAAACGGATGCCGTTTCAGCAAACCTGAACCAACAGGCTTTTCTGCGCCGAGCGAATGAAGCCCGCCAGGGTGAGCCGCAGGGAGGCGGCGAAAGTAAGCGCTGCGTCGGGAACGCATCGCGAACGGCCCGTACGGCGGGCTACATGCGTGAGGGAAGGGCGCAGCCACGCAGAAACTGCCGGAAGTCCGGGGTCAAGGGGCCATGACGTTTGATGGCCCCTTGCCGGTCGCCCGCAGCGGCGGGCAACGATGGCACTGGCCGCGCAGGCGAACGGAACAACCCACCAAAGGTGAAATAAGCGGCCTACCGTGCAAGCGAACGGAACAACCCACCGCAGGTGGAGAAATCAGCCAACGGCCCGGCGAACGGAACAACCCACCGAAGGTGAAACAAATCGGGCAGGCTGGGAGGGATTTACAGATCCGGGTCAAAGGGCCGTGATGCCAGACGGCCCTGAACCTCCCCCCATCCTTATTTAATGACTTTTACGCAGCGCCTTCACCTGCTGCGGCGTAACGTTCGCCGGCAGCCCCCCCCATCTGGCGCGCAGATAGTTCACCAGCGCGGCAACATCATCATCATTCAGGCGGCTGCTAAAACCATGCATGCTTTGCATACTTTCGCCGTGCGGAAACTGCTGGGCGGGCAGGCCATCAAGCACTGAAACAATCAGATTTCTGCTATCGGGCTGGCGCAGCGTGGCGTTGTTTTGCATCGCTACCGCTACGTGCGGTTTCCCCTCGCCTTCGCGGGCGTGGCAGCCGGAGCACTGGTCGAGATAAAGCATGTGACCGCGATCGCCGGACGTCGCAGTTTGCGCTACGCTGCTAACCGGCAATGGGGCTACTGGCTTATCGCCTGTCAGATAGGTCACCAGCGCTTCACGGTCATCGGGTGACAGATAGCGCGTACTTAGATCCACCACCATATGCATATCGCTGAAGGCGGAGCCCTGCGGCGCGAGACCGGTTGCCAGAAAGCTATTTAAATCATTAGCCTGCCAGCCGCGCTGCGCCAGCGCCTGCGGGGTGATAGCTGGCGCGCTAAATCGCTCCGGTACGCCGCCCTGCATCGTTTTATCCAGATCCATCTGACCAAGCTTGCCGCGCGGGGTATGACATTCACCGCAGTGGCCAAGCACGTCGACCAGGTAGCGCCCACGCTGCCAGAGGGCTGAGTTGCCCTGAGAAACTGCCGGTAAAGGATCATGGTTGAAAAACAGCAGATTCCAGCCAATCATCGCCATGCGCTGGTTGAACGGGAATGGCAGGTTGTTTTTCGGCGGCGCGACCTCTACCGCCGGCTGCGTCATCAGCCAGGCGTAGATGTCATCGGAATCCTGACGGGTCATTCCTTTATACGAGGTGTAAGGCATCGCCGGGTAGAGATGACGTCCGCCGGGCGCGATGCCAGCGGTTAGCGCCCGGTAGAAATCGTCACGCGTCCAGCGCCCGATGCCATAATCGGCTGAGGGCGTCAGGTTGCTGCCGTAAATAGTGCCGAACGGCGTTTTTAGCGGATAGCCACCGGCCAGCGGCGCACCGCCTTCCGCCGTATGACAGGCTGCGCAGTCGGCCGCGCGCGTCAGATAGCGCCCGCGCGCCAGCTGCTGCGCACTGGCGGTGACCTTTTGCACCGGTGCATCATTGTGCCGGTTTTCCCGCCACCACAACACGGCAATAATGATAATAATCGCCAGTAGAATCAGTAAAGCGAGACGTTTAATCATTGTGTCGTCTCCTTCACCAGACCCGGCGTTTTCAGCACCAGATCGCGCACCGCTTCGTAATAGCGCACATAGCCCGTACAGCGGCAGATATGATTATTTAGCGCTTCAACGATGGCATCTTCCAGCTTGTCACGCTCAACCGGCTGATGTTTGAGCTTTTCGATAAAAATAGTGGCGGCGTTAACAAAACCTGGAGTGCAATAACCGCACTGAAAGCTGAAATGTTCGAGAAACGCCTGCTGCACCGGTGAGATAGCAATCACTTCGCCCTGCTCGTTCTGCTGGCTATGTCCTTCAACGGTACGTACTTTTTTACCGTTAAAGAAATGGGCGCCGGTGATACAGGTTCGCACCTCCTCGCTGGTACCGTCCGGGTTATCGACGATTGCCACGCAGGCGTGACAGATCCCCTGACCACAGCCGAGTCGGGAGCCTGTCAGCGCCACATACTCGTGCAGGAAATCGATCATCATCAGCCCCTCCGGCACCTCAATCGGGCCGTACGAGCGGCCATTGATGGTCAGAGAACAGGGACGGGTTTTTATGCTCATTGTAATACCTCACGAATATTTTCTGCACGGACGGGCAAATCACGGAAACGATGACCAGTTGCATCGGCGATAGCGTTAATCAACGCGGCGACCACCGGGATCATCACCACCTCGGCGATGCCTTTCGGCGGGTCGGTTTCCGACAGCGCGGGCAGCACGTCGCCGGTCTGCTTCCAGACCGCTACGTCGCTGGCGCGCGGCAGCTGATAACGGTTAAAATTCCAGGTTCCGTTGCCAGGCCCATCCTCATACAGCGGTAAATATTCGTGCAGCGCATGGCCGATCCCCATAGCCAGACCGCCCTGTAGCTGGCCAGAGACCAGTTCAGGCACAATCAGATTGCCGCACTCCATAATGGAATGATGATTAAGAAGTTCTACCTGTCCGCTGGCGCGATCTACCGCCACTTCAACCAGGGTGCCAACGGCGCTGTAGTAGGTTACCGAAGCGTTGTTACGCTGCATCGGCGGATAAAACACCTTGCTGCGCGCCAGAGTGCGATAGTCTTGCTTGCCATGGCGCAGCGCCAGGCCATCGATCGGCAGGCGAGTTTGCGTACCATTTAGCAAAAACTCTGCTTCGCCCCACTGCCAGCGATTGAATACGTGCACCGTCGCGCCGGTGACGCCGCCCATTTGCCAGGCTTTTTTTGCCAGCAGCGCCAACGGTAGAATTTGCATACCATCCGCCGTCAGGCCCCCCTCCACCCAGCGCGCATCCTCTTTGCGAACGATCAGCGGGGCAGCCTGCCCACCGCCAATACCAGACTGCCAGATAGCCAGCGCCGCCGGCCACAGGCCGTAGTCAAACAACAGGCGCGCCGCTTCTCGCGTGCTATGGGAAAAGTAATAGGCGGAGTTACTGGCGCTTGAAGGCGAACAGTAAGAAGGCGTCCAGTTGGGATTGACGCTGGCGCTGTCCATATCCTGCTGTGACATCAGGTAGGGGTCACCGCTGGTTACCATCGGCAGCGAAGACCAGTCGGTAACCGAAAAATGTGCTTCATCCGCCGGCTTACCCAGCCACTGCGCACAAACTACCGACTGCGAGGTCGACATACCGGTACCCATCTCTGCTCCGCTGTGATGCAGCGTTATCCGTCCATCTTCGCTCAGTTCAACCCTGGCAAATGAGGTCTCCGCGCCGGTGCCGAAGTCTTTCTGCACGCAGCCAAAGCCCACACCGTAGCGTTTGCCGGGGTTGTTATGCTCAAAATCAGCCTTGCGCTGTTTGCGCTGCTGCCAGATTTCATGCTGCGCGGCCTTTGCCAACACCTCGTCGGCGCGGATGGCGCCGGCGGGTATCGCGCCCTGAGTGTTCTTCATTCCGGATTTCAGCACATTGCGCTGGCGGAAGACGATGGGGTCCAGCTTCAGTTCCGCTGCCAGTTCATCCACCATCATTTCGGTGGCGGCCATGCTTTGCAAGGTGCCATAGCCCCGCGCGGAACCAGCATCAATAGCACGCGTGGCAAGGCCTACGGCGGAAAGATCGCTTTTCGGGAAATAGTAAATTGACTGCGCGGCGGTGGCGCCAACCATTGATACGGAGGGGGTAAAATTGCTGCGTCCGCCGCCGTTAGCCGTCATCTCACCGAAAAATGACTGCATTTCACCGCTGCGCTTGTCCACGGCAATGGTGTAATTAAGATTGAAAGCGTGGCGCTTCAGCCCGGTTTGAAATTGTTCGTAGCGATCGTTAGCCAGCCGTACCGGATAGCCGTCGCCATACAGCGCCGCAACCGCGCCATAGTAAGGAAAATTGCAGTGGTCTTTTGAACCATACCCCACGGTGTAGCAGGGATGCAGGATCAGCTGCTTCACCGGATGGCGGCTGCTGCCCAGCATCTGCGGCATGCCTTCCGCCAGTTCCTGCGGTGACTGCGTCGGCACCACCATATGCAACACACCGGCAGCCCGATCAAACCAGCCGTTAGCGTTATCCGGCTCCAGCGCGGCAGTGTCGATCGACTGCGTAGTATAGCGACGCGACATTACCAGCCAGTCGGCCGGTGGCTGTTGCAACTCATCAGCTATGGTTGCTGCATAATACATGCCCTGCTGATCCAGCTTGCCGCCCTCCTTCCCTTGCGGCCACACCGGCAGGTGCTTTTTCATCGCCGAGGGAAAGATTGGCGTGTCTTTCAGGCTGGAAAAATGGTCGTCGTCAAAGGGGCTGGCGCCACCCACGCGCACAAAGCGAAACGTTCCCCACGGGTCGCGCGCCAGGGGGCCGGTTTCTGCACCATAGTTGATCACTTCATCTTTAAATTTCAGCCGATCTTTAGCAAAGCGGAAGCGGGCAAAGTCGTGGTAAATCAGGATAGCCACCGCCTGACCGAGGTAGGCGGGCGTTTTACCGGTCGGCAACAGCATGTCGTCGCCGTAAAACGCCGGGAAAGCCAGACCGTCACGCGCCAGATCGTCAGCCGTTACCAGCCGGTCCGGCTGCAGGTCATCAGCTAACAGTTCAAGGTTGATACCGGTAAACAGGCGGTCGGCGCGCGTGGTGCGCACAATAAAAGCATGGGCTTGCTTTTGCGGCCAGTGCGGCATATCCGCCGCCCGGATATCACGCGCGAACACCTTCTTGCCGGTCACCTTGGCGCGACCGTCAATACGCAGGCGGATTCGTTTTTTATCGGCATCCCAGTCCGGTAGCTGAAGAATTTTATCTTCAAACAACGCGGCATAAGCCCGGCTATGGAGTGGAGCCAGATAGACAGCAACCCCGGCAATCACAGCGCCTTTAAGAAAGCGGCGCCGTGATGAATTAATATTGCTCATAAATAACCTGCATATTTTATAGTAATTAGCTGTTTTGTTGCGCAATCGTACTTCATGCGGCTTCCAGGATGATGAGATTAATGTTATCAGCATAATAATTAGGTGATTAACGTATCGTTTTCAGAAAAAACACGATTTAATAACACATCAGGTTTACAAGAGGATAAATTGTATGCGCATGACGCGATTGATTAAGCCGACTGACCGCGAACGGGGTGTGAGCGTCGCCTCAATGCGGATTGCGAAAGATGAAGTCGACAACGTATTTAACCCGCAGCAAAGCTTGTGCAAACCACCAGCGCCGGATGCAACGGGAGGGTTTTTGGGACGGATTTTGCTTCAGACTGGACATCTGCATTATTGCGCAACGCCTTGTGCTCAATGCGTAAACGCGATAATAATGACGCCGGTTTTAGCATGCAATATGCAAACTTAGGATGCGCACTATATGCATACTCACCCGATGATTTTTCCTCTTAGCGCCGGATAATTAGCCAACGACATGCAACATCTTGATATTGCCGTCATCAATCAGGCCATCGACTGGCTGCCTCAGCGTCCGGTCTGGCTGTGTACCGTGTTGAGCACCTATGGCTCGTCGCCGCGCGCGCCCGGTTCGCTGATGGTGGCTGATGGCCGGCAGCGCTATTGCGGCTCGCTGTCAGGAGGTTGTATTGAAGAGGATTTTTTGCAGCGCATCGCCGCCGGCGAATATCAGGCGGCAAGTCAGATTATCCGCTATGGTGAAGGCGCCCTGACGCCGAATATTGCGCTACCCTGCGGCGGCTCGCTGGACGTATTAATTGAGTATTTAACGCCAGATGAAGCCAGCATGAGTTATCTGCGGCAGATTGCCGCCGCGCTAACCGGCCACTATGCGCTGGAGAAAAGCATCACCCTGCCGGCGGCCGGCGAGATCCGTCGGTGTGAAAATTTTACCGGTACGCGCCAGGTCGTGCGCCGCGGCAGTCAGGTCAGATTATTTATCGCCGCCGCGCCGCAGCTGTTAATCGCCGGGCTGTCGAGCGTCGCCCTTTACTGCGCGGAGTTTGCCAACGCGCTGGGATTTCACGTCATCGTGTGTGAGAACCGCGCCGAAGCACTGGAGAATTTTGCCCCGCAGCTGACCTCAGAAATCACGCTGCTGCGCCAGTTTCCGGCGAAGTATATTGAGCAAAACGGCTGCCATGCCAATACCGCGGTGGTTGCCCTGACCCACGATCCGCGCATGGACGATCTGACGTTAATGGAGGCCATTGATACGCCAGCGTTTTATATTGGCGCGATGGGATCGTTGCGCAACAGTCAGCAGCGCCTCAAGCGGCTGCAAACCATTGCTGAGTTTACCGACCAGCAGCTAAGCCGCATCAATGCGCCTATCGGCCTGCCGCTGGGGAGCAAAACGCCCGCTGAAATTGCGCTGGCAGTCATGGCCGATATCGTGCAGCGCAAAAATCAAACCGCCGCCAGCGATGGCGAAGCCGCTGGCGCCAGCTGATCGATAAAGCCCGTCGCCTGGTTTTTTACGGCAATAGCCGCGCCGTCTGAAGAAAGGTGATAGCAAACCGTTCCTGGATAATGCAGCGGTAACTAACGTCTATTTCAGCCAGCCGCCGGGAAAACGCGCCAGCTCAGGCCCCAGCGACGAAACTGCCGGTGCGCCAATCAGCGCCCGACAAGCAGTAAAAAAGGTGTGCAGCCACCGCGTTGAATTGCGATCTCAGATTTAGCGGATCTTAGCGCCCGGCAGAATAATCGGCAGACAGAAAAACGTGGGGTATGCAGCCACCACGGTGAGTTGCGATTGCGGATTTAGCGGATCTTAGCGCCCGGCAGGAATAATCGGCAGACAGAAAAACGTGGGGTATGCAGCTACCACGGTGAGCAACAATTTCGGATTAGGCAGTTATCAGCGCCCGGCAGGAATAGCTGGCAAGCAGAAAAGAGACGGGGACAGCGCGTAGCATTTACCGTGACGCGGCGGCGTTGATCCGCCGTGGCGTCAATGCTTGCGCGAGCCGCTGCCAGCGCTGTGATGATCAAACACTGATCTTGGACCGTTCTGCTGTCCGGCGGCATCCCGAGCTGTCTGGTGCCGGTATGCGTCAATGCTCTGTTTAACTTCTCTGGTGGCACGTAGAATTGACTCACGCCGCATCAGATTTTGCTCTTGCGCGGCCATACGTCTGAGTTCATCGGTTAACGCTCTGCTGTTAACCGGGCCTTCAGACTCCAGTAGCGTCATCACGGCTTCACCGATCAGTTTATCAATGAGTTTATCGTCATCGCTTCTGTTCATTACTGCATCTCTGATTGCCGTTACGTTTGCTGTAAACCTTAATTCTGCTGGCAACGGTTTAGTTTCCAGCAGAATGGGGTCACCAAGGCTGCAACGTCATCTTCGGAACTCCCTGCTTATTTCACACCGCGTTCATCGTCGCGATATCCTTATATAGGTAGTATTAGCGCTGGCGGTCAAACAGCAGTCCGATAAGCTCATGGTAATGGCTTTCTTCTTCTGGCCCACCGGCCAGTTCAAGACGACGTAGCAGTTTGGTACAAATTGATTTGCGATTCAGATTGCGACCGTCGCGCAGAATTTCAACCACGATCTGCCCCAGCGTTTCCTGCTGAGAGGGTAAGCTGGCCTTGCTGAAATAATGGGCAATGGCATCCGCTGTATTAAGGTTATATCCGTTCTGACGCATTATGTACCCCATCCAAATAAAGTGCAGGCGCTCCTGCGTGGCAAAGTTATACAGCTAAAATATTAATGTACAACTAAGGAGAACAGATTTCGGGCAGTAAAGCTTTGGCAAAAAGTGCGATCGTTAGCTGGCAATAAAACATACGGATAATTCTTAATACGCTAAGCGTTATGGGCGGAATTTTTCTACCATTAAAAACGTGAACCGCCCGCCGCCCCTGCCCCCGCTATGCTTAGCCAGTTTCGCCATAAGCTGCTGGCGCGGCTAAAATCCGGTCAGCGCCGGGACGCTCTCCTGCCCGATAGCAGATTTTCTGCCAGGCAACGTAAAGCCGATGCACAACCAATAATAGACAATGCCGGTAAAGATAAACAAGTTTGCGGGCCAAACCTGTACAAGATTATTAACCAGCCCTGCTCACCCGCTTCACCCCGCTCGCGACGCCCTATCGTTTGGAATTATCTCAACCGTTGGTTTACAACACCCAACGCTTAGCGATAATACTTTTCCTTACCAGCTGACCTGAGAGCGCTCATGAGCGGACCAAAAACGATGCCCAGGGTACGCAAGCGCCCGTTGAAATTCAGCACGACCGTCACGCTAATGGTCAGCGCGGTGATTGTTTCCGTTCTATTCAGCGTTCATTTGCTCGATTTCTGGCAGGCCGGCGATATCACCCGCTCGGCGGTGAAAGAGAAAGCGATGGCGGTGGCCCGCACGCTGGCCCTGCAAGCGGAAATCCGCCATGGCCTCCTGCTGGCGCCGCAGCAAAGCGACATTCAGTCTATCGCCCGCGAGGTGCAGGAGCGTAACGACCTGCTATTCGTGGTCATTACCAATATGCAGGGCATTCGCTATTCCCACCCTAATCAGCAGATTATCGGCCAACACTTTATTGGCGACGATCTCAATCCGGCACTTGCGGGGCACGAGAACGTCTCGGTTAATCGCGGCGTACTGGATCGGGCGCTGCGCGTGTTCACACCGGTTTATGACGACCAGCATCGGCAAATTGGCGTGGTCGCGATTGGCACCTCGTTGACGCGCGTGGCGGAGCTTATCAGTCAGAGCCGCTGGCGCATTGCCGGTACGATTTTATTCGGCGCGCTGGTCGGCACCCTCGGCACGCTGTTTCTGGTGCGCTGGCTAAAGCGCATTCTGTTTGGCCTCGAGCCCTATGAGATATCTACCCTGTTCGAACAGCGTCAGGCCATGCTGCAATCGATGAAAGAGGGGGTGGTGGCCGTCGACCAGCTCGGCCAGATTACGCTGATTAATCACGCGGCCCGCCTGCTACTCAACGGCAGCAATCCGGTGGATGCTTCACCGCCGGGCGCCCCCTCGCCGGTCATCGACAGCCTGCACCAGGTATTGGCCAGCGGTGAGCCTTTGCGCGATCGCGAGATGGATTTTAACGGGCGTATTCTGCTGACCAATACCCTGCCAGTGCGCACTCAGGGAGAGCTTATTGGCGCGGTTTGTACCTTCAGGGATAAGACGGAAGTCAGCCAGCTAATGCAGCGGCTGAGCGGCATGGTCAACTATATTGATGCCCTGCGTGAACGCTCCCATGAATTTATGAACAAGCTGCATGTCATTCTCGGCCTGCTACATTTGAAAAACTACGCTCAGCTTGAAGAATACGTGGTTAATACGGCGAATAATTATCAGACGGAGATTGGCTCGCTGCTGGGACGTATCAGGCCGCCGGTGATTGCCGGGTTTATTCTGAGTAAGATCGGCCGGGCGCTGGACCAGGGGCATCGTCTAATCCTCAGCGATGCCAGCTGGCTGCCCGATGTCGGCAATGAGCAGCAAACCAGCACGCTGATTACCGTACTGGGCAACCTGATAGAAAACGCCCTTGAAGCGCTGGACGATCAGCCTGAAGGCGAGATCCATCTGTTATTACACTATCAGAACGGCTGGCTGGCCTGCGAAGTCAGCGATGACGGGCCGGGCATCAGTGCCGAAAATCTGACTCGCATCTTTACCCGCGGCGTCTCCTCAAAAGGCGAGGATCGCGGCGTTGGTCTCTGGTTATTACGCCAGCAAACTGAAAGCCTCGGCGGCACGGTTACCGTTGAATCAGAGCCCGGCGTATTTACTCAATTTTTAGTTCAACTTCCCTGGGATGGAGGCGGTACAACAGCATGATCAATGTATTAGTAGTTGACGATGATGCCATGGTCGCGGAGCTGAATCGCTGCTATATCGCACAGATCCCCGGCTTTACCTGTTGCGGCGTGGCATCGACGCTTCAGCAGGCCAGACAATGGCTGCATGAGGGGAGTAACCTCGATCTGGTGCTGCTGGATATCTATTTGCATCAGGAGAGCGGCCTGGACCTGCTGCCGGAAATTCGCAGCGCCAGAAGCTCGCTGGATGTGATTATCATCTCATCGGCAGCGGACGCGCAGGCCATTAAAACCTCAATGCACTACGGCGTTGCTGACTATCTCATCAAGCCGTTCCAGTTCCCGCGTTTTGAAGAGGCGTTGCTCAACTGGCAGCAGAAAAAGAACCTGATCGACAACCAGCCCTATTATCAGCAGGCAGAAGTAGATCAGCTACTTCACGGCGGAGCCGCCGCTACCAGCGATCCGCGACGGCTGCCCAAAGGGCTGACGGTGCAAACCCTGCGAACGCTCTGCCAGTGGATTGATAGCCACCCGGCGCTGGAGTTTTCAACCGATGAGCTGGCCGCTGAAGTGGGAATCTCGCGCGTTTCCTGCCGTAAATACCTGATCTGGCTGGCGCAAAACAATATTCTGTTTACCAGCATTCATTACGGGGTGACCGGCAGACCCGTCTATCGCTATCGGCTGCAACCCGAGTTCCATATGCTGCTAAAGCAGTATTGCCATTAGCTTTGCGCCAGCCGGTATTGCGGATTGGTCAGGGTAAAATCGAAAAGCCGCTGCGAGCGACAAACCACCCGCCGATCGCGGGTAACGAAAATCGCTTCAATATCAGGGCGGGCTTCCAGCATCTGGCTGCCCTGCTCAATGCCCATGCCGTACAGCAAGGTGGTGAAGATATCGCCGTCGATCGAGCGCCGGGAAACCACGGTCACGCTAAGCAATTCATTATCCAGCGGATAGCCGGTCGCCGGGTCAAGAATATGATGATACTGACGTTCACCGAGCGTAAAAAAGCGCTCATAAACCCCGGAGGTGACCACCGACATCTCCTCGACGTTAATCGTACCGATCAGCTCTTCCCGTGCCGCGAACGGCTTTTGCAAACCTACGTGCCAGCGCTGTTGCCCGCCGTGTGGCGGAAAACCCAGCGTCTGCACGTTACCGCCAAGGTTAATCAGCGCCTGGCTTATCCCCTGAGTACGCAGATAATCCTGCACCCGGTCGGCTATCCAGCCTTTAGCAATGGCGCCAAGATCAATCTCCATACCCGCATGGCGCAGAAATACCGACTGCCCGGCGTCATCCAGCTCGACATCCCGCGGGTTAATTAACGGCAACAGCCTGGCTATCTCATCCGCCGGCGGCACGCTGTGTCCCTGAAAGCCAATTTTCCACCGTTTAACCAGCGGGCCGATGGCAAAATTAAAACAGCCGCCGGGGAGCAGGCTTACCTCATGCGCCAACTTAATCAGCTGATAAACCGCCGGGCTGACGCTGACCGCATGGCGCCCTGCCGCCTGATTAATTGCCATTACTTGTGAAGGGGAACGATTAACCGTCAGCAGATTTTCCAGCTGCTTAATCAGCTGAAAAACCCGTCTCGCCAGGGTTTCATCAGGTTGGAAAAGTTTGAGCAGGATGGGAGAGCCCATCATTACAGCAGAATAGTTATATACACCGGCATCTTCAGACACGCATCGCCTCCGCGCTCAGACAGACCTCAGGCGCCGGCGCCGCCTCATCAGCGACGCCGGCACGCAGGTTAGCTCAACGCATGTACAGCGGCGTTGTGGCCCGCTTTGATACCGAAAATAATGATATCGGCGACGGCGTTGCCGCCGATACGGTTGGCACCGTGAATACCGCCGACCACCTCGCCGGCAGCCCATGCGCCGGGGATAATCTGTTTTTGGCTGTCGAGCACCGAGGTATCAACGTTAATCGTCACGCCGCCCATGGTGTGATGAACCCCAGGCGCAATGCGAATAGCATAATATGGCCCCTGGTTAAGCGGATGACGCAGCGCCGTTTTGCGGCCGAAATCCTCATCGTTTTGCTGTTCGACAAACTGATTAAAGCGTTCCAGGGTGTGTTGCAACGCCGTCGGGTCCATATTGATCTTCGCCGCCAGCTCTTCGGGGGTCGCAGCGCTGATAACAAAACCACGGCCGATATACTCGTCGGCGGCCTTATTGTTAAGTCGGATTTGTTCGTCGAAGATAATCCAGGCGCTTTTTTCTGGCAGAGCGATGATTTGTGCTGACACCTTATCGCGGGTTTCCATTTCGTTAAAGAAACGCTGCCCCGCCTGGCTAACCAGCATCGCCCCACCGCCGCGAATCGATTCTGAAATCAGATAAGAGGTGGTCTGCTCCACCGTCGGGTGGATTTGTATTTCGCCCATATCAACGGTATCGGCACCGATTTTTTGCAGCATGGCAATACCGCTACCGGTCGCGCCTTTGTGGTTAGTGGTAACGAAACCATCCAGCTCCGGACGATATTTAACCACCATTTCACGGTTAGCGCTGAAGCCGCCGGTAGCGACGATCACGCTTTTGGCGTTGAGAATACGCGTGTCATTGTATTCATCCACCACCTTCACGCCGGTAACGGCGCCGTTTTCAAACAGGATGTCGGCCACGGAGGTCTCAAGCAGTACCTCAATGTTGCGGGTATTGATATTTTTAACCAGGCCGCTTATCAGAAAACCGCCGACGGCAGAACGATCCGCCGGACGGTGGGTGCGGTCAATGCTCATGCCGCCGGTAATGGTAATATCATTCAGTTCAATACCGTGTGAGGCCAGCCATTCGATAGCCTCCGGCGCCAGGTTAACGAACTCTCTTAGCAGCTGCGGATTATTTTTAAACTTGCCGCCTTTCAGCGTCTCGTCGTAGAAAAGATCTTTGCTGTCCTTGATCCCTTTCAGCGCCTGGAAGCGGGTTTCCGCCGCGTTCATCCCTACCGACGCCTTGATGGTGTTGCCGCCGATGGTGGGCATTTTTTCGATAATGGCGACCCGGGCGCCTTCATCACACGCCTGAATAGCCGCCGCCAGTCCGGCACCGCCGCTGCCGACCACCACCACGTCGTAAACCACCGGCGCGCTGGGGTTGCCACCCTCGTCAATCACATGTTCTTTGCTGGAGGTCGCTAACGCGCGCGACACGGCTTTTTTCAGCGCCTCACTCTGAGTTGTGGCGCCGGTAATCGCATCAACGTGCGGGCTGTTGGCGACCAGAATGCGTGAACGCAGACTCTCAAAAGTGGCGCTGAAATCAACGTCGAGGGTATCGTCCGGTACCAGCGAGATATCAGTAATACGGTCGGTATCCAGGGTGACGTTAATTTTCAGCTTCAGCGCCTCGGCCTCCACTTTTTCCTGAAAGACGCCAGCTTTATATTTACGGCCGCTGCTGCTCATGTCACGGATCATGGCGTCAACCAGCGAGAAGCGCCACAGCGGTTCAGGAATGGTGAGCGCTTCGCGCCGGGTGCTATCAATAAACAGCTCAAGCTGTTCATCATTCAGAATGCGATCGGCCCAGTCCGGGTAGGCGATGCAGGCCTTACCTATCGCCACCAGATCATAACCGTGCGCCAGCGCCGTTTCGACATCGGCTTTATTGACCACGCCGCCAACGCCGATGACCGGCACCTTCGCCAGCTCAGGCGAACGCATGGCGATGTATTTATCAATCAGCGGCGTCGGGTCCTGCGTATCAACAATTGAAGGGCGTAGCAGCGAGCCTACCGAAAAGTGAACGTAATCCAGGCCGCGCGCCGCCAGTTTTTCCAGCAGATAAAGGGTATCGTCAAAATGGATACCGGGAACCTCAATCTCTTCCGGTGAAAAACGGTAGCCGATAATAAAGGAATCATGGGCGAAACGATCCGCCATCTGATGGGTAATTTCCAGCACCGCCAGCGGGAAACGCGCGCGTTTTTCCCGGCTGCCGCCCCATTTGTCATCACGCTGGTTGGAGTTTGGTGAATAGAATTGCTGAATCAGATACGTGTTGGCGCCGTGGATCTCAACGCCGTCAAAGCCCGCTTTAATCGCGCGGTTAACTGCGTCACCGAACTTCGTGATCATCACATCCACTTCTTCAGCACTCAGCGCCTGCGGCGTGGTTGCGCCTTCGCGCGGAGCGGCAATGGCGCTCGGCGCCACAGGGGTTTTGCCGCCAATCAGCGCTGGCTCAACCATACGGCCGCCGTGATAGATTTGCAGAATGGCTTTCGATCCACGTGACTTTATTGCATCGGCGATTTTCGCCAGCCCGGGAATTTTGTTATCGCTATCAATGGCGATGGCGCCGGGAAAAGCCGGTCCCTTGTTATCGATATAGCAGCATTCAACAATCACCGTACCAATGCTGCCAGCACGCACGCGGTAGTACTCCACCAGCTCGCTGGTGACCGTACCGTCATAAAAACCGGTACAGGTGGTCATCGGCGCCATGACCAGACGATTTTTCAGTACCGCGCCGTCAGGCAGCGTAAGCGGATTCAGAATCGGTGTAATTGTACCCATTGTCAGCAACTCCAAAAAAATATAAAAGTTTAGAATTCGGTATCAGACGAGTTTATTTCTAATTAATTATGTGGTCCGACTTAATAGTGCCAATATAGCAATTTCCTTAATTACATAACCGATAAATTTACTTATTTAACTTTTAAATTAACTCAGGTAATTTATTTATCGCTCAGTTTAATCATGCCAACATAATTGTTATTCAATTGTTATGAAAAAGCAACCCGCGTTCACATTAAACATAAATGGCATTTAAATCAATAAGTTAAACAATAGCATTTGTACAAAAAAGACTAATATTGTACATTCAAACTTACCAGGATGACTCTGACTAAGTGAGCTTTATCCGAATATATTAGAATAATAGAAAAAATAAATTTCACGGTGAAATTTTATTGATCCAGATCAAAGTGCCAGATCTAATTAATCGCATTATGCCGCTATGGGTGGCATTATTATTTCAGTTAAGACCTTTCCCAAGAATAAATAAGATCTATCGATGTCACGGTTATAAAGTTGAAAAAAAGCAATTGAGCAACTAAAAAAGTAGACATGAAATACCGGGGCGTATAACGCATTCTTCCTAACTTGCAGACCAATACTATGAAACCACTATCAACTTCCAGTAAACCTGCAAAAGCCGTATCGGCTTCTCCAGGTAAAAAAAATCGGCTGATAATGCTGTTCCTGCCGGTCGTTGTCTCTGTCCTGCTGTTGCTGGTTCCGGTTCCCGGCGGTTTGGAGCCTTATACCTGGCGTTTCTTCGCTGTCTTTGTCGGGGTGATCGTCGGCCTGATCTTTGAACCCCTGCCGGGGGCGGTAATCGGCCTGACCGGCGTGGTGGTGATCGCGCTATTCAGCCAGTGGCTGCTGTTCAGCCCGGCCGAGTTGGCAACGCCGAAGTTTAATCCGGCATCGCAGGCCTTTAAATGGGCGGTTAGCGGATTCGGTAACTCGACCGTATGGCTGATCTTCGGCGCCTTCATGTTCGCCGCTGGCTATGATAAAACCCAGTTCGGCCGCCGCCTGGCGCTGATCCTGGTGAAATATCTCGGTCGGCGCAGCCTGACGCTCGGTTACGCAATTACCTTTGCTGACCTGCTGCTGGCACCGTTCACGCCGTCAAATACCGCACGCAGTGGTGGCACAATTTATCCTATTATCGCCAACCTGCCGCCGCTGTATGATTCAAAACCAAACGACCCCAGTGCGCGCCGCATCGGTTCGTATCTGATGTGGGTCGCTATCACTGCGGCCTGTATCACCAGCTCAATGTTTCTTTCCGCCCTGGCGCCCAACCTGCTGGCGCTGGCGCTGGTGAAAAGCGTGGTCGGTTTCGACATTTCATGGGGCACCTGGTTTCTTGCCTTCCTGCCTCTTGGCGTACTGCTGATTCTCACCATGCCGCTGCTAGCCTACTGGTTCTATCCGCCGGAAGTGAAGTTCAACGATGAGGTGCCGCGCTGGGCCAGCAAGGAACTGGAGAAACTGGGCAAGCTGTCTCGTAATGAAATCCTGCTGCTGGTGTTTGTCATCTGCGCGCTGATGATGTGGATTTTCGCTACCGCGTGGATTGAACCGGCAATGGCCGCCCTGCTGGTTATCGTGTTAATGCTGTGGACCGGCGTGCTGAACTGGAACGACATTACCAGTAACAAAGCGGCCTGGAATACCTTCGCCTGGTTCGCCACGCTGGTGGCGCTGGCAGACGGTCTGGCAAAAGTGGGCTTTATTGCCTGGTTGGGTAAAGAAGGAGGTCAGCTGCTGCACGGCATTGACCCGCAGGTCTCAGCGGTAATGCTGCTGGTCGCCTTCTATCTGCTGCACTACCTGTTTGCCAGCACCACCGCGCATACCACCGCCCTGCTGCCGGCCATGCTGACTATCGCCGCGTCCATTCCGGGCATCAATATGCCGGTATTCTGTCTGATGATGGTGACCTCGCTGGGCGTAATGGGCATTATCACTCCGTACGGTACTGGCCCCAGCCCTATCTACTACGGCAGCGGCTACCTGCCAACTAAAGATTACTGGCGTCTCGGCACAATTTTCGGCGCTATCTTCCTGGTCGCGCTGATGGCCATCGCCTATCCGTGGATGGTGATGATGTTCTGATAGAGTTAACAAAGAGTTAAAATAGATTCGCAAAGTGTTAGACTACCGCGCCAGTCCCAAAAACGGACTGGCGCAATAACAACAAATAGCAAAGACCAACGCTGCATCCCTGCCTGCCAGATGGCCCGGACTGCCGGCGATTAAGTGAGCTGAAATGTCGAATAAACCCTTTCATTACCAAGATCCTTTCCCGCTGGCAAAAGATGACACCGAATATTATCTGCTAAGCAGTGACTACGTTTCGGTCGCTGATTTTGCCGGTGAGCAAGTGCTGAAAATCGATCCGCAAGCACTGACGCTGCTGGCACAGCAGGCGTTTCATGATGCCTCCTTTATGCTGCGCCCGGCGCATCAGCAACAGGTAGCTGCGATCCTTGACGATCCGCAGGCCAGCGAAAACGATCGCTACGTGGCACTGCAGTTTCTGCGCAACTCTGAAATCGCCGCTAAAGGCGTATTGCCAACCTGCCAGGATACCGGCACCGCAATCATTAGCGGGAAAAAAGGTCAGCGCGTCTGGACCGGCGGTGGCGATGAAGCAGCGCTGTCGCAGGGGGTGTACAACACCTATATCGAAGATAACCTGCGCTATTCGCAAAACGCCGCGCTGGATATGTATCGGGAGGTCAACACCGGCACCAACCTGCCGGCGCAGATCGACCTGTACAGCGTTGACGGCGACGAATATAAGTTTCTCTGCATCGCTAAAGGCGGCGGTTCAGCGAATAAAACCTATCTCTATCAGGAAACGAAAGCGTTACTGACGCCGGCGAAGTTGAAAAATTACCTGGTAGATAAAATGCGTACCCTCGGCACCGCAGCCTGCCCGCCCTATCATATTGCGTTTGTTATCGGCGGCACCTCAGCGGAAAGTACCCTGAAAACGGTCAAGCTGGCATCCACGCACTACTACGACGGATTGCCGCACGAAGGCAATGAGCTCGGTCAGGCATTCCGCGACCTGCAGCTTGAGCAGGAACTGTTGCTGGAAGCCCAGAAGCTTGGCCTCGGCGCCCAGTTTGGCGGTAAATATTTCGCCCATGATATCCGGGTAATCCGCCTACCGCGCCACGGCGCCTCCTGCCCGATCGGCATGGGCGTTTCCTGCTCGGCGGATCGCAATATCAAAGCCAAAATTAACCGTGACGGCATCTGGATTGAAAAGCTGGAAAATAATCCGGGCCGCTATATTCCCGCCGAACTGCGCCAGCAGGGCGAAGGCGAAGTGGTGCAGGTTGACCTTAACCGACCGATGAACGAGATTCTGGCGCAGCTGTCCGCCTACCCGGTCTCGACCCGCCTGTCACTCAACGGCACCATTATCGTGGCCCGTGATATCGCCCATGCCAAGTTGCAAGAGCGCATCGATAGCGGTGAAGGCCTGCCGCAATACATTAAAGATCATCCGGTCTATTATGCCGGGCCGGCGAAAACGCCATCAGGCTATGCTTCCGGCTCACTCGGCCCGACGACCGCCGGGCGGATGGACTCCTACGTCGATTCGCTGCAGTCTCACGGCGGCAGCATGATTATGCTGGCGAAAGGGAACCGCAGTCAGCAAGTGACCGATGCCTGCCACAAACACGGCGGCTTCTACCTTGGCAGCATTGGCGGCCCGGCAGCGGTGCTGGCACAGCAAAGCATCAAGCAGCTGGAATGCGTCGAATATGCCGAGCTGGGAATGGAAGCGATCTGGAAAATTGAGGTAGAAAACTTCCCGGCATTTATTCTGGTTGATGATAAGGGGAATGATTTCTTCCAGCAGATCAACAACCAGTGCGCAGCCTGCCTGAAGTAATTTCGCGTCGTGAGTTAAGGGCCGGTGCGTCGCGGCCCTTTTAATCCCGCAAGAGGGTTTCCCCGCCTGCCAGCCCGACTTATTTCACCTTTGGTGGGTTGTTCCGTTCGCCTTTGCGGTGGGCTGCTTATTTCACCGCTGGTGGACTGTTCCGTTCGCCTGTGCGGCCAGTGCCATAGTTGCCCGCCGCTGCGGGCGACCGGCAAGGGGCCATCAAACGTCATGGCCCCTTGACCCCGGACTTCCGGCAGTTTCTGCGTGGCTGCGTCCTACCCTCACGCATGTAGCCCGCCGTACGGGCCGTTCGCGATGCGTTCCCGACGCTGCGCTTACTTTCGCCGCCTCCCTGCGGCTCACCCTGGCGGGCTTCATTCGCTCGGCGCAGAAAAGCCTGTTGGTACAGGTTTGTGGGAAACGGCATCCGTTTTTAATCGATAACGGCGTTAGGAAGCAGATTTGCTGGTACCTCAACGTTGTTATCGAGCGGGTGGCTGATTTCTTCACCTTAGGTGGGTTGTTCCATTCGCCTTTGCGGTGGCCGCTTATTTCACCTTTGGTGGGCTGTTCCGTTCGCCTGTGCGGCCAGTGCCATAGTTGCCCGCCGCTGCGGGCGACCGGCAAGGGGCCATCAAACGTCATGGCCCCTTGACCCCGGACTTCCGGCAGTTTCTGCGTGGCTGCGCCCTTCCCTCACGCATGTAGCCCGCCGTACGGGCCGTTCGCGATGCGTTCCCGACGCTGCGCTTACTTTCGCCGCCTCCCTGCGGCTCACCCTGGCGGGCTTCATTCGCTCGGCGCAGAAAAGCCTGTTGGTACAGGTTTGTGGGAAACGGCATCCGTTTTTTATTAAAAAGCAAAACCAGGTTGCCGATATTCAATCCGGCACAGACCTGCTTTTATCTTTTTACTTAAAACGATGAAGAAGCTTGCGGGGGAGGAGAAGGCCTGGCTGATTTCAGCAGGCTCGCGGCCAGGGATGGCCGTGCGCCAGGTCACACGGACGTGCTTGTGCCGGTGCGGAAAACAGCCGGGCCTTCTGTGACCTGGGTACCGGGCTTACAGCAATGAGGGATGCCGTTTGCGTAGTTTCGCCACACGGACGTACTTGTGCCGGTGCGGGAAGCAGCCGGGCCTTCTGCGACCGGGGTGCCGGGCTTACAGCAATAAGGGGCTGCCGTTTACCGGGCGTGCGGCCGGGTGATAATAAAGCGATGCCTGCGCAAAAATCCGCTCCAGGCTACGGCTATTTCGCCAGCGAGGCGGCCAGCGCTACCGAGTCCTCTCCCGCCGGGATATGCATTGGCGCCTGGCTGTCGGTCGCGGCACGCCACACGCCTTCGGCCACGTCCTGCGAGGTGGTAACAGGTCCGCCACCGCGCACGCTGTTGAATACCTGCTCACCCAGCGCAGCATAGGGTTCGGAAATGGTTCCCTGCATCCGCGGCATCGCATTTTCACCGAAGCGCGTTTCCGGACTGCGACCGGGCTGCACAATCCGCACCTGCACATTGAAGGCCTCAACCTCCTTCGCCAGCGAGCGGCTGAAGGTTTCTACCGCCGCTTTACTGGCGCTGTAAACCGCCAGCAGCGTAAAGGGCGTCATGGTCACGGCTGACGTCACATTAATAATCGTCCCCGACCGGCGCTCGCGCATCTGCGGCAGCACCGCCTGAGTCATGGCGATGGTGCCAATCGTGTTGGTTTCAAAGATATCGCGCACCGTAGCCAGCGGCGTGGACTCCACAGCGCCAATCAGACCAACCCCGGCGTTATTTACCAGAACATCAATCGGTCCGGCATCGGCGATGAGCTGTTGAATACTGCCTGCATCGGTAACATCCAGCGCCAGCACTTTCAGATTAGCGTTGGCAGGTAAAATATCGGTGTTGGGCGTCCGCATAGTCGCTATCACCTTCCAGCCCTGCTGCAAAAAGTAGCGCGCAATCTCCAGGCCAAACCCTGAAGAGCTGCCGGTAATCAGAATAGTTTTCATTTTAATGCTCCCGTTGACGATCAGAGAAGCTAAGCATAGATCGCACGTGGCGGATGAACTACAATCGAAAGTCCGCAAGACATTTGCAGGAGTCCGGATATGGACCCACTTTCTCAGGTCGTTGCCCTGTTGCAGCCGGGCGCAGCTTACTCCAAGCTGGTCACCGGCTCCGGTCGATGGCAGGTACGTCAGCCCCATGCCGGGCACGCCTTTTTCTGCGCCGTGCTGGAAGGGCACTGCGAGATGACCTTTGACGGTCAGCCCCCAATTGCTCTACGGCAGGGTGATTTCATACTGATGCCCGCGAATCCAGGATTCACGGTTTCGACCCATAGCGACGATCAAGCCCCGCTGCATACCGCACAGGTCACCACCCTCGCCCCCGGCGTGGTGCATTTTGGCGATCGTCAGCAAACGCCCGATTTGCGCATGATGGGCGGCGTGTTCGCCTTTGGCTCGCCAGATGCCAGCCTGTTGCTCAGCCTGCTGCCCACACTGCTTCACCTCCAGGGAGAGCCCCGCCTTGCGCGGCTGGCTGCCTTGCTCAACGAAGAGTCCCGTGCTGATAAGCCAGCCAGGGATGCGGTAATGAATCACCTGCTGGAAGTGATGCTGATCGAGGCATTACGCTCCGAACACAACGGTGCAACAACGCCAGGTCTGGCACGCGGGCTGGCCGATCCGCGCCTGGCCGCCGCGATAAGGATAATGCACGATCGTCCGGCTCATGGCTGGACGGTCGCCGCGCTGGCCAAAGAGTCCGCCCTGTCCCGCACAAGCTTTTTTGAACGTTTCAGCAACGCACTGGGCGTACCGCCAATGGAGTATCTGCTCAGCTGGCGCATGGCGTTGGCCAAGGATTTATTGCGCCGCCAGCAGCAAAACCTCAGTGAGATTGCGCTGTATGTCGGTTACAGTTCGGCCAGCACTTTCAGCACCGCCTTCACGCGCCACGTCGGCCTGCCGCCGTCTCACTATGCGCAGCAGCTCAGAGAGCGACTCTGATCAATACAGCTAAAGAGGCACCATGGATTTTTACGGTCTGGATTTAAACCTGCTGGTTGCCTTCGACGCGCTACTCAGCGAGCGCCACGTATCCCGCGCCGCACAGCGTGCCGGCGTCAGCCAGCCGGCCATGAGCGCCGCCCTCGGCAGACTGCGGCGTCATTTTAACGATCCGCTGTTTATTCGCGCCGGCGGCTCACTTAGCGTCACGCCGCGCGCGCAGGAAATTGGCCGCTATGTTACCCAGGCCCTGAGTCCGCTTTCGGCACTGGTTGCCGCCGACGAGCCATTTCTACCCACCAGGCAACCGCTGAGTTTTAACCTGGCGATGGCCGAATACGCCCAGCAAATCCTGCTGCCGTCGCTCATGCGCCACCTCCAGCAGCAGGCGCCGGAGGTCACTCTGCACGTCCAGCTGTATAACGATCGTGACGAAGCGGTGAGCTGGCTGGACAGCGGCAAAGCCGATGCAGCGATCGGTATTGCGCCCACGCGTGCGGAGAGTCGCATCGCCACCCGCCCGCTGCTGCAGGACAGCTTTGCTACCATTGTCCGCCGCTCAGACCACAACGATGGCGAAACCCTTAGCGAATCACAGTTTTTGCAGCTGGGGCATATTCTGGTATCGCCTGAGGGCAACCGCTACGGCCTGGTGGATGAGCAGTTGCGTCAGCGCAGGCTACAGCGTAACCTGCGCCTGACGCTGCAAAGCATGTTTACCGTACCGGCAATCGTTGCCGGCTCGGATCTGGCCGCCACGCTGTTAAAACGCGTGGTGCTCCACTCCGCCTTCTGCCAGCAGCTGCGGCTGTTTGAGCCGCCGCTGACGCTGCCGGATATCACTTTCTGCTTGATCTGGCACCGCCGCAGCGAGGCCGCACAGGCGCAGCACTGGCTGCGCGAGCTAATAAGCGCCGTTGCGGCGGAAATCAGCGCGGACAGCCAATCAACGCTGGCTGATTAATGATTAAGTCGCCGACGCGCGACCCTTACCGATAGGCAATATTTTGCGATGACACAGACAGTTGAAGAACTCAAGCAGCTATATCCTGGCGCTCAGGCATGGGCATTCGGCGACTCGGCCGAGCTGGCGGATACGCTGGCATCGCTGGTAGTGCGCGGCATAAAAACCGCGTCCTGCTGCTCGCTGGCTTGCTATCAGCAGGACGCGCCTGATGATGTCAAGCTGGGAAGCTACCACATTATTCTCGACGGCCGCGAACAACCGGTATGCGTTATCCGCATGCAGTCGCTGGGTCTTATCCGTTTTAATGATATGTCTGAAGCGCTGGCGGCGATGGAAGGCGAAGGCGATCTGTCGCTGGCGTACTGGCGTAAAGGCCACCAGGACTTTTTCAGCCGGGAAGGCACCTTCAGCGAAAATATGGAGTTAGTTTTCCAGACGTTTCGCGTCGTGCAGGTCGTCAGAGCCAATTAGCGGCACGATTTGCCGTTTAGCGCCACTGGGTGTTACCCGCCAGAATCCGGCGGGTAATATCAGCAGCATCAATCTTGATTCAGTTCATTCCAGCGTTGATACACTTTGATCGCGTCATGATGGGCGTGATGCACCATCGGCATGCGTCTTTCTGCGATCGGCTTTGAATACTCATCGTAAAAAGTCTCAAGTTCAAAATACTGGCGATCGTCACGGTAGTAAGGCGCATAGTCCTCGCGGGTAGTAATATAATTCACCCGTTGCGGACTGCAGTAATACAGTGCGCCAAGGCACATCGGACAAGGGCTGGCGAGGATATAAATTTCACAATCGTTAAGATTTTCTCTGCCCAGTTTTTTACAGGCGTCGCGCACCGCCAGAATTTCCGCATGGGCCGTCGGATCATTAGTTTGCGCGACCTTATTAGGACTTTCCGCGACAATTTCCCCTGCACGCACAATAACGGTGGCAAACGGACGGCCCCCCTCTTCTACGTTTTTCATCGCCAGATCGATAGTCCGCTTAATAAAATCCATTACTCACCTCACTGTTGGCATCAGGCATCTGCGCCTGAAAATAAACCTTTTTGCAGTATGGCGGCGTTTTACTATAAGTTAAAATACTGAATATCAATCATGGCTATAAGTAAACCTTATAGGTATTAACATGTCCCTGCGTCATCTCCACTATTTTATTGCCGTCGCCGACCACGGTAACTTCACCCGCGCCGCCGAAGCGCTGTACGTTTCGCAGCCGGCGTTATCTCAGCAGATCAAACAGCTGGAAGAAAACCTCGGCAGTCCGCTGTTTGACCGCAGCGGACGCACCACCAGGCTAACGGATGCCGGCGCGGTTTATTTGCAGTATGCGCGCCAGGCCCTGCAACAGCTTGAATCAGGGCGGCGAGCAATTCATGATGTGCAGGATTTAAGTCGCGGCCAGCTGCGCCTGGCGGTAACGCCAACCTTTAGTGCCTGGCTGATGGGACCGCTGCTGGCCGAGTTTTCCTGCCGCTATCCGGGCATTCACGTCAGGCTGAATGAATTATCGCAGGAGCGTATTGAACCGGCGCTGCTGTCCGATGACGCAGACTGCGGACTGGCCTATGATGCGCCGCGCTCTGCCGGTCTCAACTGCACAGCGCTGTTTGATGAAACTCTCGCGGTGGTGGTCAGCCGTCAGCATCCACTTGCAGCCGTCCCCGATTTGTCATTAACACAGCTTGGCGATCAGCGGCTAATTTTGCTCACGCGAGACTTTGCTACGCGCGGGCAGATTGATGATTTCTTTTTGCACCATAATATTGCGCCCACGGTAATGATGGAGGCCAGCTCCCCCGGCGCAGTATGCGAAATTGTGCGTCACAGCCAGCTGGCTACCCTGTTGCCAGCCGCAATCGCGCATCCGGCTTCGGGTTTGACCGCGCTGGCGCTGCGCAACGCCGTCTTACGCCGTACGGCTATTTTGCTCCAGCGCGCTCAGGGCTGGCAGACCAGCGCCGCACAGGCTTTTTGTCAGCTGTGCGCTGAGCGCGCCGCGGCCATCGCCGGGGTGGCAAAAATCCTTTAACGACCACTGGTACGATTACCACCTTCACAGTCTGCAGGCAAAAAACGGGAAAAATTGCCAGCTTCGTCTAAAGTCGTTTGAGGCTCAGTTAGTTACAGCTGGGTCAGACATGACAAGGAGAGACCAATGCAAAAATCTGCCGGTTACTGCCGCAGCATATCCGCAAATGTACTGCCCCTGGTGCTATCGGGCTTACTGATTGGCGTTAACCTTCCTGCGCAGGCAGACAGCCCGCAGCGTATGCTCAACGAAAGTGCTCAACCCCCTGATATACGTTTCGGACCGCTTTATACCGCAGTGCAATCGGCCAAACTCTTTCCGGACCAGAAAACCTTTGCAGACGCTATCCCCAGATCCGATCCAAATACCATTCTTGCTGACTGGCAGATGCAAAAACATCAGCGTAACTTCGATCTGAAGCATTTTATTGAACTTAACTTTACCCTGCCCGGCAGCGGTGCTAAGTACGTTCCGCCCGCCGGACAGAGCCTGCGAGCTCACATTGACGGACTGTGGCCGGTTCTGACGCGCAATTCCGAAAAGGTGGCACGCTGGGACTCTCTGCTGTCGCTGCCAAAACCTTACGTCGTGCCGGGCGGACGCTTTCGCGAGGTCTACTACTGGGACAGCTATTTTACCATGCTCGGCCTGGCCGAAAGCGGACGCTGGGATAGTGTGCAAAACATGGTTGATAACTTCGCCTCGCTGCTGGACCGCTACGGCCATATTCCGAACGGCAATCGTAGCTACTACCTCAGCCGCTCGCAGCCGCCGTTTTTCAGCATGATGGTCGACCTGCTGGCAAGCCATAACGGCGACGGCGTCTATCGCAAATATCTGCCGCAGTTGCAGAAGGAATACAGCTACTGGATGGCCGGTGCCGATAAGCTTAAAGCGGGCGATGCCGCTTTGCGGGTAGTTAAGCTCAGTGATGGCAGCATCCTTAACCGCTACTGGGATGACCGGGATGCGCCACGCACCGAATCCTGGCTGGACGATGTGCAAACTGCGCAAAAAGCGCCGTCGCGATCTAAGCAGCAGGTATGGCGCGACCTGCGCTCCGGCGCAGCCTCCGGCTGGGATTTCAGCTCGCGCTGGTTTGACAATCCCAACGATCTGGCATCGATCCGCACCACCTCACTGCTGCCGGTGGATTTAAACTCACTGCTTTATCATCTTGAGCTGACGCTGGCGAAAGCCAGTAAGCTGAATAAGGACGCCGCCGCCAGTAACCGCTTTGACAAGCTGGCTAAAACCCGCCAGCAGGCAATTAACCACGTCCTGTGGGATGAAAAACAGGGCTGGTACGGCGATTATGACTGGCAGAAAAAAGCCCTCCATGGGCAGCTGACTGCGGCCACGCTGTTCCCACTCTATTTGCACATCGCCAGCCAGCAGCAGGCCGACCGTACGGCCACGGCAGTACAAAGCCAGCTGCTAAAACCCGGCGGTCTGGTCACCACCACCATAAATAATGGCCAGCAGTGGGATGCGCCGAACGGCTGGGCGCCGCTACAGTGGGTGGCAGTGGAAGGGCTGAATCATTACGGTAAGCAAGCGCTGGCACGCGATATCGGCATGCGCTTTCTCAATAACGTGCAGAAAATCTATGATAAGGAACATAAGCTGGTTGAGAAGTACGTCGTGGAAGGCAAGAACATGGGCGGCGGCGGCGGCGGTGAATATCCGCTGCAGGACGGCTTCGGCTGGACAAACGGCGTTACGCTAAAGCTGATGGACAGCTGGTGCCCGACGGGCGTTACCTGCAATAACGTAACGGATATTCCCGCCGCAGCCGAAGGAAAAAAATAAACGACCTGGCGCCATCGCTCAAGACGGTGGCGCAATTCCGCTTACTCTTCGTCCTCTTCTTCTAACTCTTCACGCATCGCCTGAATCGCGTCGCGGGTTAATGCCGCCAGCGTGCGATAAAAAGCCGTGGTTGCGTGCGCTTCCATCTTGCCAAGAAACGGTCCGCACCAGGGCATCAGATAATCATCAAACAGCGTTATCTGAGCGCCGATGGCGGCAGATTCCTGATCTTCCAGCCAGGATGATGCCAGCAAAATCTGCCCGATATGATCGGCTGGCGCATCGCTCAACGGCATACCCAATCCCTGTAGAAACTGACGGACTTCTGCCTCCTGCGGACCGTTTTCCCAGCGTGAACCGTAGGGCGGAACGCGGCAATCTTCACCGACAAACAGCGCGTTATAGTCAGTCGCCAGCGCCTGCGGATCGCTGCTCTGTTGCAGCCGGTTTAGCAGATCATCCTGCTCCAGCGGCCAGCTCTGCTGCAGCTTCCCTTCCTGCAACAGGGTAAACAGCGGCACCAGCAGCGGGTCCTGCGGCTGGCGGTTAAACAGCGAGCCAAGAACGCGGCAGATGATGGAAAATTCATTCATTGATCGGTTTCCGTTACGATATTAATTCAGCAAACTCAGGAATCGTTTTGCCGGTGCGCTGCGCGAGAAACGACAGCAGACGCGCCGGCGAAGCATTTAACACGCGTTCCTGCGGGAAATCCACTTCATTCATAATGCGAATGCAGTGTTCAAAATTACCGAGGGTGAACGCAGTGTGCGAATCAGAACCGAGCGCCAGACGGCCGCCGGCCTGCTTCACTGCCGCGACGATCGCCCGGCAGTTTGGCTCGCTTCCCACGCGCGAGGTGGTAAATGAGGAGTTATTGAGCTCCAGCGCAACCTCATACTGCGCCGCCGCCTCGGCTATTGCCGGAATATCTACCGGATACTTCGGGTTGCCCGGATGGCTGATGATATGTACTTTGCCGCTCGCCATCGCCGCGAT
Source organism: Izhakiella australiensis (assembly GCF_002006995.1). Lineage (GTDB taxonomy): Bacteria > Pseudomonadota > Gammaproteobacteria > Enterobacterales > Enterobacteriaceae > Izhakiella > Izhakiella australiensis. The sequence goes on from NZ_MRUL01000002.1 coordinate 449,627, forward strand.
CATCGCTGCGGTATTGCTCGCTTTATCCTGCGGCGGCAGCACCGGCTCATGGAAACCAGCGATAATAATATCCACCGCATCCATCATCGGCCCGCTGCAGTCAATTTCACCGCTGATATTTTTAATGTTGGCTTCGATGCCGCGCAGTATGCCTACGCCATCCACCAGCCGTGGCCAGACGCGCATATTGACAAAGTGCCAGTAGTGCGGCGCATCGGCCATGTCAGGGCCGTGGTCGGTGATCGCCAGCAGCTTGATACCAACCTGCCGGGCCTGTAAAACGTAGTCCCGCAGCGTACTGTAGGCATGGGTGCTGGCAACGGTGTGCATATGAAGGTCGACCGGATACTGCATATAAATTCTCCTCAATGTCAAAGCAAGGATAGCATGCATCCCGCCAGAGTCAGGACTAATAGCCGAGATTACGATCCACTTTGCCGGCAGGCGCTTCACCGGCCTCAAGCTTGAGAATGGCCGCGGCGATGTAGTCCATCGCTTCATCCGGCAGCGTAACCGCTGCGTTATGGGGTGTGATCGCCACCGCCGGATGCGCCCAGAAAGGATGGTCGCTGCTCAGCGGCTCGCTGGCAAAGACATCAAGCGCAGCACCGGCTATCTCTCCGTCGTCCAGCGCCGCCAGCAAATCTGTTTCGACCAGGTGCGCACCGCGAGCAAGATTCAGAATAAACGCCCCGCGCGGCAGCTGACGCATCAGCGTGCGGTTGATGATGCCGGCGGTCTGCGGCGTATTGGGCAGCAGGTTTATCAGCACCTGGCTGGCGCTAAGAAACTCCGCCAGCTGTTCGCCGCCATGATAGCTGGTCACGCCGTCTATCTGCTTCGCCGATCGGCTCCAGCAGCGCAGCGGAAAACCAAACGGCCGCAGGCACGCCGCTACACTTTTACCCAGCACGCCGGCGCCCATAATCCCGATAGCAAACTCGCTGCGGCGGCGATTTTTAAGATGATGCCAGTAATGCTGCTGCTTTTGCTGCTGGTATTCCGGGAAGCGGCGGAACCAGCTCAGTACGTGATACAAGGCATATTCCTGCATCTGCACCGCCATGCCGGTATCTTCAAGGCGGAACAGGGGGATCTGCGGCGTCAGCATCGAAGGATGCTGTTTCAGCTGTTCAAGAATATCGTCCACCCCGGCGCCAAGGGCAAACAGCGCCTTAAGATCGGTGCGCCCCTGCAGCATTTCTACCGGCGGCTGACGCGCCAGCGCGTAGTCGGCCGGCGCATCATCGCCGGGCTGCCATAGCCGCACATTTGCCATCGGCAGGCGCCGCTTCATACCATTGAGCCAGGTTTCCGGGTTAAACGAAGGGTGATAGTAAATAATATCCATGTCATGACTCCTGTTTTTCTCTTAGGCTCGGAGAAAATGACCTGGCTGGCAAGTAAAACCTGATCGGCTGGTTAAGGATTATTCCTCAGCCTCAGGATTCAAACTGCCGGCAACGGGAATGAGGGTTTGCTTATGAAAATCCGCAGGTGCGGCAGGCGACAGTGAAATCGTCACCGCCGCCTGCCAGCGGGGATGCAGGCGGCGACCAGTGGCTACTACTCTTCGCGGGTAATACCGAAATGACGGTAGGCGTGCTGTGTCGCCATGCGCCCGCGCGGGGTACGCTGGATAAAACCCTGTTGAATAAGATAAGGCTCCAGTACGTCTTCGATCGTTTCACGCTCCTCGCCGATAGCCGCCGCCAGGTTATCCAGCCCGACAGGGCCGCCGGTAAACTTATCGATAATCGCCAACAGCAGCTTACGGTCCATGTAGTCAAAGCCTTCGGTGTCAACGTTCAGCATATCCAGCGCCTTTGCCGCCACCTCGCCGCTCAGCTCACCGTCAGCGCGCACCTCGGCGAAGTCGCGAACCCGGCGCAGCAGGCGATTGGCGATGCGCGGGGTGCCGCGCGCGCGGCGCGCCACTTCCAGCGCCCCTTCAGGGGAGAGATCGAGTCCGAGACAGCGCGCACTGCGAGACACAATATGCTGCAGGTCGGGTACCTGATAAAACTCAAGGCGCTGCACAATGCCGAAGCGATCGCGCAGCGGCGAGGTCAGCGAGCCGGCGCGCGTGGTGGCGCCGACCAGGGTAAAGGGCGGTAGATCCAGCTTAATCGATCGCGCGGCCGGACCTTCGCCGATCATAATATCCAGCTGGTAATCTTCCATCGCCGGGTAGAGTACTTCTTCAACGACCGGCGACAGGCGATGAATTTCGTCAATAAACAGCACGTCGTGGGGTTCAAGATTGGTCAGCATCGCCGCCAGGTCGCCGGCTTTCTCCAGCACCGGTCCGGAAGTGGTACGCAGATTGACGCCCATTTCGTTAGCGACGATGTTCGCCAGGGTGGTTTTGCCAAGGCCTGGCGGCCCAAAAATCAGCAAATGATCCAGCGCGTCGCCGCGCATTTTGGCCGCTTTGATGAAGATTTCCATCTGCTCGCGCACCACAGGCTGGCCGACATACTCCTCCAGCAGTTTGGGGCGGATAGCTCTGTCGGCTATCTCCTCGTCACTCACGGTGCCCGGTGAAACCAGGCGATCGGCTTCAATCATGCTTACCTCAGATGGCCGCGCGCAGCGCTTCGCGGATCAGCGTTTCACAATCGGCATCCGGCCGCCCTACTTTACTCACCATCCGACTGGCTTCCTGCGGTTTATACCCCAACGCCACCAGCGCCGCAACGGCTTCAGACTCCGCATCATTACCGGCCGCCGCAGGCGATTCGCTGGTCAGGGCGAACGCCGTATCCGGTGCAAACAGGTCGGCATGCATCCCTTTGAAGCGATCTTTCATTTCCACCACCAGACGCTCGGCGGTTTTTTTGCCGACGCCCGGGATCTTAACCAGTGACGCCACCTCTTCGCGCTCCACGGCGGTGACAAACTGCTGGGCAGACATGCCGGAGAGGATCGCCAGCGCCAGCTTCGGCCCTACGCCGTTAACTTTAATCAGCTCGCGGAACAGCGCGCGTTCCTGCTTGCTGTTAAAGCCAAACAGTAGCTGGGCGTCCTCACGCACCACGAAATGGGTAAAGATAATGGCTTCATGTTCCAGCGCCGGCAGCTCGTAAAAACAGGTCATCGGCATATGCACTTCATAGCCCACACCGTTGGCTTCAAGCAGAACCTGCGGGGGCTGTTTTTCCAGAATAATGCCTCTAAGACGACCGATCACCGTGTTTACCTTATGCTAATGAGGAAGTGGATTGGTTATAACATAAAAAAGGCTGGATGGATATCCAGCCTGTACTCAGGAACGCAGTCGCCCGCGCGCCAGATTCAGCCGCGTTTCACTCAGGCGGTTAGCGTTCTGGCTGACGTGGCAGTGGGTGATGGCAATCGCCAACGCGTCGGCGGCGTCGGCCTGAGGATTCGCAGGCAGTTTTAGCAGCGTGCGCACCATATGCTGCACCTGACTTTTTTCCGCGCTGCCGATGCCCACCACCGTCTGCTTAACCTGGCGCGCAGCGTATTCAAATACCGGCAGTTCGGCATTCACCGCCGCGACAATCGCCGCTCCGCGCGCCTGGCCCAGCTTCAGCGCCGAGTCGGCATTTTTCGCCATAAATACCTGCTCGATAGCGAAAAAATCCGGGCTGAACTGGGTAATGATTTCACTTATCCCGCCATAGATTAGCTTCAGCCGGCTCGGCAAATCATCGACCTGCGTGCGAATACAGCCGCTGCCGAGGTAAGTCAATTGCCTGCCCAACTGGCGGATTACGCCGTAGCCGGTGACGCGGGAGCCAGGGTCGATGCCCAGAATAATCGCCATTACGCGTCTCCTGCCGCCGCCGGCTTAGCTATCATCCTCAAAGGGTTTCAGCTATTTCATCGGAGATTTCACCATTGTGGTAAACCTCCTGCACATCGTCGCAATCTTCCAGCATATCAATCAGACGCAGCAGCTTCGGTGCGGTCTCGGCGTCCATTTCTGCTTTGGTCGAAGGGATCATGGAAACTTCTGCACTGTCCGCTTTCAGTCCGGCGGCGTCGAGGGCGTCTTTTATCTGACCGAACTCTTCCCAGGCGGTAAAGACGTCGATCGCGCCGTCGTCGTAGCTCACCACATCTTCAGCGCCGGCTTCCAGCGCCGCATCCATTACCGCATCCTCTTCCAGTCCTGGCGCAAAGGAAATCACCCCTTTTTTGCTGAACAGGTAGGCAACGGAGCCATCGGTACCGAGGTTGCCGCCGGTTTTAGTGAATGCATGACGCACTTCGCCGACGGTACGATTACGGTTATCGCTCAGGCATTCCACCATAATGGCCGAGCCGCCCGGACCGTATCCCTCATAGATGATGGTTTCCATATTGCTGTTATCATCGCCACCCACGCCGCGTGCGATCGCGCGATCCATGGTGTCGCGGGTCATATTGTTAGCCAGGGCTTTATCCATCGCCGCGCGCAAGCGCGGGTTCGAGCCCGGATCGCCACCGCCCAGCTTTGCGGCCGTCACCAGCTCGCGAATAACTTTGGTGAAGATTTTACCGCGCTTAGCATCCTGCGCTGCTTTACGGTGTTTGGTGTTCGCCCATTTACTATGTCCGGCCATCGGGATATCTCTCTATATAATACGGGGGCTAGATTACGCCACTATTTTAAACATATTCTTCAATAGCCTGGCGATTACTCCAGGATTTTGTCAGCGCGGCGGCGGCGGCTTTATCCAGCCAGCGCGCCGCAAGGTGTTCGCTCAGGGTAACCTGCCGCTCATGGGGCAGAACCAGGCGAAACCAGTGCTCACGATTATGGGTGACCTGCGGCGCGTAGCGGTGACGAAACTGAGCAAAGATTTCAAACTCAATGCTGTGCTGCAAATCGTCAAGCCGCAATCCTTCACGCCGGATATCAATCGCCAGTTCTTCAAGCACTTCACGAACGGCAGCCTGCTGCGCCCGCTCGTTCACCTCCAGACTGCCGGTGACCGACTGCCAGAAGCTGTCATCATCACGCCGTTGCAGCATCAGCACCCGTCCGGTATCCGCCGCACAGATGACGACCAGCACCGAAACCGGCTGCTTAAAAGCCACTAATTACGCCTTTCCTGAGCCAGACTGACGGTTTTCCGCTTTGTACTTTTCCATCACCTGAATCCCTAAATCTGCCAGCGCGTCCTGGTTTGCAAAGCTTGGCGCTTCCGTCATCAGGCAGGCTGCCGCAGTGGTTTTCGGGAAGGCGATAACGTCACGAATGTTATCCGTGCCGGTTAACAGCATGACCAGTCGGTCAAGACCGAACGCCAGGCCGGCATGGGGCGGCGTACCGTACTTCAGCGCATCAAGCAGGAAGCCAAACTTCTCCTGCTGCTCTTTTTCTTCAATGCCCAGAATACTGAAGACCGTTTGCTGCATTTTACCATTGTGAATACGAACCGAACCGCCACCGACTTCATAGCCGTTGATCACCATATCGTAAGCATTTGCCACCGCCGATTCCGGGTCCTGGCGCAAATCTTCTGGCGACATATCGCGCGGCGCGGTAAATGGATGGTGCATTGCGGCCAGTCCGCCTTCGTCGTCGCCTTCAAACATCGGGAAATCAATCACCCACAGCGGCGCCCAGGCAGCAAGGTTGGTAAGTTGCAGATCGCGCCCCAGCTTAAGACGCAGGGCACCGAGAGCATCAGCCACCACGTTGGCTTTATCTGCGCCGAAGAATATCAGGTCGCCGTCCGCTGCTGCGCTGCGCGTCAGAATAGCGTCAACTATTTCTGCGCTGAGGAACTTCGCGACCGGGCTGGTAATCCCGTCAAGGCCCTTAGCACGCTCATTGACCTTAATCCAGGCCAGACCTTTAGCACCATAGGTTTCAATAAACTTGCCGTAATCATCAATCTGTTTACGGCTCAGCTGCGCGCCGCCCGGCACCCGCAGCGCCGCCACGCGCCCTTTGACATCGTTGGCCGGCGCGGAGAAGACTTTGAATTCAACGTCTTTAACCAGGTCAGCAACGTCCACCAGCTCCATCGGGTTGCGCAGATCAGGCTTGTCAGAGCCATAGCGACGGATGGCTTCGGCAAAAGTCATGACCGGGAAGTCGCCGAGATCAACCTCTTTGACCGTCAGCCATAGTTCGCGAATCAGCTTTTCCATCATGACGCGCACCTGGTCGGCGGTCATAAACGAGGTTTCTACGTCGATTTGCGTAAATTCCGGCTGACGATCGGCGCGCAGATCCTCATCGCGGAAGCACTTAACGATTTGATAATAGCGATCAAAACCGGACATCATCAGCAGCTGTTTAAACAGCTGGGGCGACTGCGGCAATGCATAAAATTTGCCTTTGTGAACCCGGCTTGGCACCAGATAGTCGCGCGCCCCTTCCGGCGTGGCCTTGGTCAGCATCGGCGTTTCGATATCAAGAAAACCGTTGGCGTCCATAAAGCGGCGCACAAAGCTGGTGATGCGCGCGCGCATTTTCAAACGCTGCGCCATTTCCGGTCGACGCAGATCGAGATAGCGAAACTTCAGCCGCGCTTCTTCACTGTTATTCTGATTCGCATCGAGCGGCAGCGGTTCCGCACGGTTAATAATCGTCAGTTCGGTGGCAAAAACTTCTACCTCGCCGGTCGCCATATCAGAATTGCGGTTCTTTTCTTCGCGCGCACGCACGGTGCCGGTGAGCTGAATGCAAAACTCGTTGCGCAGCTCGGACGCCAAATCAAATGCCTCTTTGCGGTCAGGGTCAAAAAACACCTGAACAATTCCCTCACGGTCACGCATATCAATAAAGATCAGGCTACCAAGATCGCGCCGACGATTAACCCAGCCACACAGGGTTACCTGCTGACCAACGTGAGACAGGTTGAGCTGTCCGCAATAAAGAGTACGCATTAGGATATCCTTTTGACTTACTGCTGTGGCATGAACCCATGCCAGATTCTGTCGCCCTTCGTTTGAAGAGACGCTGCCGCGAAAAAGGCAGCCAGTATAATAGAAAAACCGTGGCAGGATAAGAGTCTGACAGCGCCCGATGCCAGCGTTTCTTCGCGTTGCTAACGCTTTGCGTTCTTATAATAACAATCGTTAACACATTTATGCTTTCTTCAGCGCAGCGCTTAGCGTTTGATAGATGCCCTCTGCCGCATTAACCCCCCCTTTCTTGTCATTTTCACTTATGGAGTCGCTATGTTGAAATTAGATGCTAAATCGACCGCACTGGTCCTGATCGATCTACAGGAAGGGATCCTGCCTTTCGCCGGCGGTCCGCACAGCGCCGGGCAGGTGGTCAGCCGGGCCGCCAGGCTGGCGGAAACGTTCCGCGCCCATAATGCCCCGGTAATCCTGGTGCGCGTAGGCTGGACGGCTGATTTTTCCGAGGCCCTGAAACAGCCGGTCGACGCACCGAATCCGGGGCACGCGCTGCCAGAAAACTGGTGGAACTATCCGCCGGCGCTGGGCAAACAACCGGGCGATCTGGAAGTCACTAAGCGTCAGTGGGGAGCATTCTACGGCACCGACCTTGAGCTGAAGCTGCGCCGCCGCGCTATCGATACCATCGTGCTGGCGGGCATCTCGACCAATATCGGCGTGGAATCTACCGCACGCAACGCCTGGGAGCTGGGCTTTAATCTGGTGATTGCCGAAGACGCCTGCGCCGCCTCCAGCGCTGAGCAGCACAATGGCAGCCTGCAGTGGATATTTCCGCGCATCGCGCGCGTTCGTCAGAGCGATGAGATTATCGCCGCACTTTGAGTTGCAGGGCCGTTTCGTTACGGCCCTTTGAGCCCGGAGCGGGTATTTTCATCTGCGGTGGGGCTGCGTATGCATGCGTTATTTCACCTGCGGTGGAGTGTTTCGTTTGCCTGTCTGGCTGATTTGTTCGCCAGCCGTGGGTTGTTTAGTTCGCCAACGGTGGAATATTCCGTTCGCCTGGGCGGCCAGTGCCATCGCTGCCCGCCGCTGCGGACGACCGGCGAGGGGCTATCAGACGTCATAGCCCTTGACCCCGGACTTTCTGGCAGTTTCTGCGTGGCTATGCCATTCCCTCACTCATTCAGCCCGCCTGACGGGCCGTTCGCGATGCGTTCCCGACGCGGCGCTTACTTTCGCCGCATCCCTGCGGCTCACCCTGGCGGGCTTCATTCACTCGGCGCAGAAAAGCCAGGCTAAACAGGTTGTTAGCAGCGTGGAAACGGGCCTGGCTTAAAGGCAAAGGCTATGTTGCCGGTACTCTGTCCGGCACCGGCCAGGTTTTATCTTTTACTCACAGTGATGAAGACGTTTACGGGGGAGGAGAAGGCCCGGCTGATTTCAGCAGACTCGCGGCCAGGGATGGCCGCGCGTCAGGCCACACGGACGTGCTTGTGCCGGTGCAGAAAGCAGCCGGGCCTTCTGCGACCTGGACTCAGGACTTACAGCGACGAAGGCCTGCCATTTGCCTGCTCTAACCACACGGATGTGCTCGTGCCGGTGCGGAAAGCAGTCGGGCCTTCTGTGACCTGGGCTCAGGACTTATAGCGATGACGGTCCGCCGTTTGCCCGGCATAACCAAACGAACTCGCTTACGCCGGCGCGAAAAACAACCAGGCCTTCTGTGACCTGGGTGCCGGGCTGGCAGCGATGCTGATTTGGCTGTGTGAAACGGCCAGGCTACACTGGCATTGCCTGTATCTGATTAAGGAAAGAATATGGTCCGCCCGTGGATTGGCCTGCCGCAGTGGCAGCACCTTCAGTGGAAAAGGCTGGGGATGGAAACCCTGGCGGATTACGCGCGCTATTTTAACTGCGTTGAGGGCAATACCACGCTCTATGCTCTGCCACGCCCGGAAATCGTCCGCCGCTGGCACGATATGACCGACGATCAATTTCGCTTTTGTTTTAAATTTCCCGCCACCATCAGCCATCAGGCAGCGCTGCGTAACTGTCAGGATCTGCTGACTGAATTTTTTTCCCTGATGGCACCGTTGAAGGGACGCATCGGCCAGTACTGGCTGCAAATGCCCGCAGCCTTCTCCCCTGCCGATCTGCCCGCGCTGTGGGACTTTTTGCAGCTGCTGCCCGCCGATTTTCACTACGGGGTTGAAGTTCGTCATCCTGAATTTTTCGCCAAGGGCGATGCCGAGCGCTTACTGAATCAGGGTCTGCGCCAGCGGGGCGTTAATCGCGTCATACTGGATACCCGCGGCGTACACAGCGCAGTTCCCAATAGCCCGGCGGTCATTGAGGCCCAGCGCAAGAAGCCGCGGCTGCCGGTACATGCGCTAATGACCGCCGACCAGCCAATGATTCGCTTTATCGGCGGCGACGATCCGGCGGCGAACCTTAACTGGTTTGGCGCCTGGCTGGAAAAGCTGCCGCACTGGCTGCAGCAGGGTCAGCCATGGTTATTTATTCATACGCCGGATATTGCTTTCGCCCCGGCGCTGGTTCAGCACCTCTGGCCGCATTTGCAGCAGGCGCTGCCCGCTCTCGGTCCGATGCCGGACTGGCCGCGCCAGGATAGCCTGTTTTAATAAGATAGCGCGTTTAAACGCCTCTCTTTCGCTACCCGCACTTCGCCGCTATTATAGCCGCCAGACAATAACCAATCCGGAGCCTCCGATGGTCAGTGCACTTTACGCTGTAATCGGCACACTGTTTATTCTGAAGTTTTCATTTGATGTTATTCGCCTGCGGCGCCAGTATCGCGTGCCAACCGGCGATGGCGGCTTTTCCGAACTGCGCCTGGCCATTCGCGTACAGGGTAACTCGATAGAATATATTCCCATCACCCTGATTTTATTGCTGCTGGCTGAGATGAACGGCGCGGAGATCTGGATACTGCACGCGCTGGCGGTGCTTTTCTTTATCGGACGCGCGCTACACGCCCGGGGGCTGCGCCACAGCATCCTGTTCTGGCGGCGCAACGGTATGATGATGACGCTGGCGGCGATTATCGCCATGCTGGTCGTTAATCTGGTCTATCTTCCCTGGGAGCTGGTGCTGTCGGTCCACTGACAGAACGGATGCAGCCCGGCGCGCTTTCTGCCAGAATAGCGCCTTCCCTGAAACCACCCCGGTAGAGAAACAATGTCTGACCGCGATACTCTGTTTTCAGCGCCAATCGCCCAGCTTGGCGACTGGACATTTGATGAACGCGTCGCCGAAGTATTCCCGGATATGATCCAACGCTCGGTGCCGGGCTATTCTAATATCATATCCATGATAGGCATGCTGGCCGGGCGCTTTGTTAGCGCCGGTTCGCAGGTTTATGATCTCGGCTGCTCGCTCGGCGCAGCTACCCTGTCGGTACGTCGCAATATCCAGGCTGAAGGCTGCCGCATCATCGCCGTCGATAACTCACCGGCGATGGTTGAACGCTGCCGTCGCCACATTGACGCTTTCCGGGCGCAAACGCCGGTTGAGGTGCGCGAAGCCGATATTCGCGAAGTGACTATTGAAAACGCCTCGCTGGTAGTGCTGAATTTCACACTGCAATTTTTGCAACCGGACGATCGGCTGGCGCTGCTGAAAAAAGTGTACGCCGGACTCAATCCCGGCGGCGCGCTGGTGCTTTCGGAAAAATTTAGCTTTGCCGATCAAACGGTGGGCGAGCTGCTGTTTGATATGCACCACGACTTCAAGCGCGCCAACGGCTATAGCGAGCTGGAGATCAGCCAGAAACGCAGCATGCTGGAAAACGTGATGCTGACCGACAGTGTGGACGATCATAAAGCCCGGCTGGCTTCTGCTGGCTTTCATCACGCCGGCGTCTGGTTTCAGTGCTTTAACTTCGGTTCGCTGGTGGCAGTTAAGGAAAACGCTAAGTAATGATAGATTTCGGCCCTTTTTATCAGCAAATTGCTACCGGCCCCCTCGCGCTGTGGCTGGAAACCCTGCCGGCGCAGCTCGGCACCTGGCAGCGCGAGGCGCAGCACGGCCATTTTCCCCGCTGGGAGCGCTCAGTTGAACACCTGCCGCAGCCAGAGCCGAAAGTCCTCGACTTGCTGCACAGCGTCAGCGCCGACACGCCTGATCTCAGCGATCGTCAGCGTCAGGGAATTGAAACGCTGTTGCGTAACCTGATGCCATGGCGCAAAGGCCCCTACTCGCTGTACGGCGTCGATATTAATACCGAATGGCGTTCCGACTGGAAATGGCAGCGGGTGCTGCCGCATATCTCGCCGCTAAGCGGCAAGACGGTGCTCGACGTCGGCTGCGGCAGCGGCTATCACATGTGGCGCATGGTCGGCGCCGGCGCACAGCTGGTGGTGGGCATTGACCCGATGCAGCTTTTTCTCTGTCAGTTCGAGGCGGTACGTAAGCTGCTCGGCAACGATCGCCGCGCCCATCTGCTGCCGCTTGGCATTGAACAACTGCCGACGCTACAGGCTTTTGATACGGTATTTTCGATGGGCGTGCTTTATCACCGCCGCTCCCCGCTCGATCACCTGGTTCAGCTAAAAAATCAGCTGCTAAGCGGCGGCGAGCTGGTACTGGAAACGCTGGTTATTGAAGGTAACGATCGTGAAGTGCTGGTGCCGGGCGAGCGCTATGCGCAGATGCGCAACGTTTACTTTATCCCCTCAACCGGGGCGCTGAAAAACTGGCTGGAAAAATGCGGTTTTGTTGACGTGCGCATTGTTGACTGCGCGCTGACTTCCGTCGACGAACAGCGGCGCACCGACTGGATGACCAGCGAGTCGCTGGCTGAATTCCTCGACCCGAATGACAGCAGCAAAACCGTTGAGGGCTATCCGGCGCCACTGCGCGCGGTGCTGATTGCCAGCAAGCCCTGAGCATTGCCAGCCGGGTCACGGCTGGCAAAAGCAAGGCGAACATCCGGGCCGGTACTGACACTGGCGTTCAACGCCGGGATAGCGCCAGTCTTGCCGCAAAGCCGATAAATACCAGCCCGGTCAGGCGATCCATAATTTTCATTACTGCCGGCCGGCGCAGGTGTCCGGCAAAAAACTGCGTCGAAGCAATTAATACCGCCGCCCAGCTCAGGCCAATAACGTCATGCGTCGCCGCCATGGCAATACTCCAGAGCGCCACGGAAGCATCCGCCGGAATAAACTGCGGCAGGAAAGAGACGTAAAATACGCCAACCTTCGGGTTGAGCAAATTGCCGAGGAACCCTTTCATAAAGAAAGCGCCGTAGCCTTGGCTGTTGCTCTTATCTGTTTCCGGCGTCACCAGCGAACTGCGCGGATGCCGTAGCAGGCCGAGTCCCAGCCAGAGCAAATATATCGCACCGGCAATTTTGAGCAGATTATACGCCAGCTCCGAAGCCAGCAGCAGCGCGCCAAGTCCAAAGCCAACCGCAGCGCCCCATACCAGGCAACCGAGATTAATTCCCAGCGCGGTCATAGCAGCTTTACGCCAGCCATTGGCAGCTGAAGTTCGCAGTATTAACGCGGTATCAAAACCAGGAGTGAGAGTAAGAATGGTGATGGCAATCAGGAAAGAGATCAGAGAAGCGGTCACGGACACCTCCGGAAAGCACAGAATCATGCCAGATTCTTATTCAGTTGTTAAGCAATAATAGGCAAAAGAGCAGAATTAACCGCACGCTCATTCAATGACATGGTGAATCGCTTTATTATTAAATACAGTGATCGCCTGAACGATCACGCATATAATAGGCTTTTCTTAGATAACGCTCTTTAACCTGGCCTCAGCGCCCCTGGTTCAGGTATTGGCCTTCATTATTACTCTCCCTCATCGATTGACATCAGACCTGAGTTTGAATGACCAGGCATTTGTACTATATTACCGCCGACCTCCTCCATCGTAATATCTAAATCAATGACTTTGGTCCCCCGGGATGTAAAGCGTTTTTTTTCTTCTAAGCGTGTAATTCTGAATCGCGTCCCCCTCTCGAAAAGCACCTCATTTTCTGCGAGGATGCCAAGTTCTCGCTTGATTTCGAATACCCGATTTTCGTCATCAATGCCCGTGAGCTCCTTAAGCCTGGCTGGATTGTCAGTCTTAATAATCTCACTCAAATTATTTCTGATATTTTCAACATTCCATATCTCCCCAATGATCTCACTAACGTCCGTTAGCTGATAAGGAATGTGGTGAGCGCGATTTATGGCATGTATTTCATAACGGACAACCGACTGTGGGTGATCTTTAACATTTAAAGCCCAACCTGGAATATAATCTAAAATTGAAGTTGATAAATAACCTTGAAAAGTCACTTCCGAACCGATAACAAACTTCATATTTTTTTTATCATAAACTACATTATTTTTTAAAAATTGAACCTCATGATAATACCCTATCCTGTGAACATGTCCTTTATAAGGCGGAATGTTTCTCAGCGCACCATCTATATCCCTCACTAATTTATTTAAATAAATGCTATTGAGGTTTTTTTTCAGCCTGAGGTAACTATTAACCTTACCAGACTCATAATGAGTATACTTATGAAGCGCAGCTTGTTCATTTGCCGAGAGGGTTATACATTCCAGCTGGCGTTTTGTTCTACTTGCTGTCAATGGACAGAAACTCAGCGCTTTGAATTTTTCCTCCATGTGAGTACCTTCTGACCTCTCACTACCTATGCCATCATCTTTTTTCATCACAGTTTTATTTCCCACATCAGGGCTTTCTAATAATCTCACTGGGTTGCTACCAATTTCCTCCATCTTGACATAGTAATCTGAAAATGCCCGCCCGTTTACGATGCGTTGCTTTTCTTCTATTTTGTTAATTACAAACGTCGTCCCCCGTTCGAATAGCGCTTCACTTTCATCTCCGAATTTTTTTTCAACGAATTCATCCGGTAGAGGGTGAGCACGATTTTTACCCCGTATTTCGTACAGCACCATAGATTGCGCTTGATCTTTTATGTACTCATAAAAATCCAGGTTATTACCATCCTGTTTTATAAATGAATTAATTGAGGTTGACAAATAACTCTGGAAAGTCACTTCTGCACCTGCAACAAATTTTCGACCATCCTGTGGATGTATCGAATTATCTTTCAAAAATTCGACCTCAATTCGATTGTTAAACCTGTAAAATGGCCCTTTTGCCGCCGGAATTTGTTTCAACGCAGAATCTATATTCTGTATTGTTTTTGTTAGATCCGCAGAGTATAGCCTTACTTTTTTCCTAAGATATCCATTGATGTTTTTATAACCATTTACTGCCCGTGTGTATTGTAACAATGCTTCAGATTCATCAAAGGATAGTGGGATACAGGGTGAGCGAGCAACCCTCTTAGCCAAAGGACAGACGACAGATGCAACCGGCCTTGCACGAATATTATCAGGCTTCTTATTGATTTTACCTGTATTTTTTCGCTTCCATCTCTTCTTTAAGCTACTAAGACCGGCGGTTGCTGGATCATAAAGCGGAATGATAAAGCTGGCGGCTTCTTTTCCAGTTGTTTTCGCTGCCACCATCAGATATGGCTTAGCCGCCTGATATATCTGTTGTCTGATCATACTCTTCTTAAGCCCTTGCTTGATGCCTTCTTTATATACAAGCTGTGAAGCGCGAATACCAGCCGTGCCTAATTTTGCAACGGGTATCCCAATAGAAAGCAACGTTATAGTTAAATCTAAAACGTCAAAAAACCAATCTTCCATTGAAGTGATATAGCGGGAGTCATCAATTGAACGCTTAATAACGTCATAGAACGGAATTAAACTTGCCAGACATTCAGCAACCGTTTTATCTTTCTTTTCTTGTTTTAGAACCTCGATAGTTTCCTTAAGTGACGTCCGATTCAAAACATACAATAAATGTTCAACATTGATTTTGTTATTGATGTATGTTTTTGCGGACCCTTTAATTCTCCCTGCATTTTCCTTTGTTATTTTAGAAACTGAAGGCAATATCGGCGAATTAACCGGAGAAACAACATAATAACTGCCATCCTGAGTTTCAATAACAAGATAATCTGCAGTTTCCATATCACTTTTCATCGCATCAGATAGTGATTTTATCGAGTTACCTAATAACTCAAAAACCAAAACGGCTTCTCTTGTTATTGGATATTTTTTTAATACACGACTGGTTGTTTTAGCAAGACACCTGTCTTTTTTTTGAATGGCATCGGTAATAATATCAATAATTGAGTCGCGGCTGCTGCTTAGCATCGCATCGCGCCATGCCTCAAAAGTTTTCACTAATAATCTATCAGTATCTACAGGCGTGATGGCTTTAATTTTTTTTAATCCAACGCTCAGGTTAATACCTTTGGATAATTCATCAGACTGCTTTAATGAATTCAACACTACCAGATTTTTCGCATCTTTTATTAAGCTATTTTTTAAATAACCTTCATTGAAAGAATCATAGAACTCTTTATCACTGCTGAATGAATTGCTCGATTTAAAATTCTGACTATTTAGCGCTATCTCAATGTCATCGTTATTTTCCTTATAAATTCGCCTTAGATAAGGTAATGACACTGGATTATGATCCTGACAGAGAATAGAAAAGATAAAATCTTCTGTTAAACCATGTGACTGCCATGGAAATAACGATGCACCATGAAAATGAATATAGTCACTCCCTGAAGGGACATCCTTTTTAAATTTTAAAATATAAAAGTACATGACCTCCAGCTCTCTTAATCTGAATATTAACAGAGGATAGCTTTTTTTGAATGCAGGATTTTTTTTCAATACTTCTTCTGATATCCGGTATAGATCATCATCTGCAAAAGCATAGTCAGATACCTGTGACGCACGGAAAATATGGCGCATTGCTGCAACTCTGGATGCGACAACATAACTAACAATACTCTCTTTATCAATAACAGGCACTTTGGCTTGCTTTAAATCTGTATATAACGCATTAAACTCATTCTTTCTTTGTAATATGACACTCTTTTGTATATTCAGATCACTTTTAACACTAGTTTGCTGTTCATTTTCAATATTTTTTATTATACTTTTAAAACCATTCATAACGTCAGCATAAGACTTCACATTTCTTTTACCAAAGTATTCACACTCTTTCTTTCTGGATTTCTCAATCACTTTTTCAATAAATAGTGCATTTTCACGTTTATTTCCAGGACATGAGTAGATATTATAATAAGCCAACTGAAAACTTTTCTTTAAGCCAATTTTCGGCAATGTCTTTGGCGTATTTTTTTCTATTTTTGAAAATGCTTCCTTACTTTTATCAACAATTTCAACACCTAATTCTTTTTTTAATTTATCATCATCAGATACTAAAGGCGCGAGAGTGCTCCCCGTTATGTTTCCAATCGCACTTAACGTGGTTTTTTCGCTGTGATTAAACATATAACTGGCAACGCGGAAATTCTCTAACTTTTCAATGCATCGCCTTGTCTTATAAGAGTGCCACTCTGCGGGATAAATGATTGTAATAGTAGGTTCCAGCGTAAAAATAGCTCGTTCTAATGTACAGGATTGCGGTACATCTTTACCCGACTCATAGTACTCAACCAACGTAGTTGACTTTATTCTCAACACTGATTCAATCTGATCTTTAATAAATCCATTTAAATTTCCTTTGTATTTTCTATATTCCTCAATTTCGCTTTGCTTTATTTTTTCAAAAAGAGATATCGATGAGGAAATGGTTGCTTTTGTGCGCCTCTGAAACTGTTTGAAATCATCTAATATGAATTTATCATCTAATAGTTTAGTAGAAATTAACAAATGTAAAGAGATGGCCTTATACTTAAACTCAGAAGATGTATCATTGAGAAAGTCTTCAATACTAACCTCGTATGACTCCTTATTCATAGGTTGATCATAGTGCATTGTTATTCTTTTATAAAGGATAAGCGGTTTGTCTTTGTTGATTTTAACTTGATGTTTGACTTCTAAATAGTGGATGAAGTTATTAATGGATAGATGGACTGGTAACTTGTTTCTTCTTAAATACGCTATTTCTCTTAGGGTAAATAAAGATGCCGGTTTTTCATTTTTCTTTACCGAACGTCCAGTGCGCATTGATCTGTATTCTGCGGCATCCAAATATTCTGACGGCACCAAATCCAGTTTGGCTTTTAATTCCAGCGACTCCTGCGCGTTTAATTGAACTTCAGAAACACCTTTACTTTCTGATAATGACCGATTATACCACCAGCTAAATATTGCAGCTAAAATAGTAACACCCTCTATTGCAAGTGGAACTTTATACTTATTTAAAATAGCTAATTTATTATTTTTTCCTACCAAAGAATGGCGTGTTGTTGAATCTTCATTTTGACTTTTCATAACCTTCAGTGCAGAAACTATTGACCGACTATCTTGCAATCTTTCAGGTGAAGCAGCTTCAGTTACTGTCGTCGATGGCATAAGCATACGGTCAGTTGCCAGACTGCCATTATCATCGCTAAGTGTATTTAAACAGACCCCATTATCGTCTGTAATTTTTAACAATTTTTGCGCATCACGCCGCCACTCAGAAATATTTTTCATTTCAATATCAGTTGAACTTAAAGCGGGAGACTGATTTTTTTTCAGATAGTAATACAAAGCAGCGCCTGCTGCTAACGTACTGCCAATCCCTATGATACAGACTGGATTTTTATACCATGATACATCTTCTTCTTTAACATTATCGTCGAGAACATCCAGAATAAACTCATCCTGATTCATTCCATTTTCGTCGAACTCTGACTCCTCATCAAATATTGAGTCGTCATTTATCTCATAGTCCGTCTCCCTCTCGTCTTCATCATCGGTTTCGATATCTTCAGGAGTGTCGCTCTCGCGTGTAGCCACAATTGTTTTTAAAGGTTGATTAACGGGTTTTAACACGCTGTAAATAGCGCTTTGTGGAATAACAATCCGGCGGGCGAGTGGGTTTGGCTGCGGTGCGGCATCTGCACATGGCAGGATACCGAGGTTAACCGTAGGCAAAGCGCGCCAGGTGTCACTCACTAGCTTTCCTATTTTGTCAGTGATACCACTACTCCATCCCGCATTTTCCTGGGTAGAAACAGGAGCTTTTTCCGGAACCGGATTCACTAAATCAAACGATGAAGTGAGCGACAGGATTGCCTGCACGCCCCATGTTTCGACTTTCTCTGAAAGTTCATTTCGGAGTCTTTGCACCTGGGGATGTTGATTGGTCGCCAGGTCATTTAGCAGGTGCTGGCCGAGGTCAAACCATGAGTCTCCCCGATTAAAATGCGCGCTCAATTCACTGCCCTGATGAATAAAAACGCGCAAGTCCGGCAGCATAGGAATAAGATCGATAAAATTTATCAGATAATACCAATTTGCTATCCCGACTAATTTTTTCAGCTCGATGCACAGGGTACGCAATTGCGCTTTCTGAACCATAACATCCGGTTCATTAAAGATCTGATAAAGTCTCAGCCCCAGACTGCCATTCAAACATTTTTTCAAAAAATATAGCGTGCTTTCGTTACAAACACGCCCATGAGCCAGAATTGCCGCAATGCTATCCTCAAAACTATCAGATTGGTCAAGGGTAGCGGCTAATTTTTTAGCTACGATCAGCGTTTGGCTATACAATTCATCTTTAGTAAGCGAAGCGGTAAATTCAGCAAAAAGTATTGAGCCAAATTTTGAGCTTAGCGTTGACCAACTATCGTTAACTGAACGATGCTGACAGGTGTTAATAATTGTTGATGTCAGGATCCCAGCAGCCGGCCCAAGGTAATGGCTTGCAACAGCTTGAGCTGCCGGCCCGGAGAAATGATGGGATGCATTTCTGAACAACACTTTTGAAATAGCAAATGCATTATCATAAACAGCTCCTCCGAGAGTTTTCCCCTGGATATAATCACCAAACAATATTTTTAATAAGTCGAGAGTTTGTTCTTCAAAATAAAATCGCTCACGAATATATTGGCCATTATTCTGCATCCACCCATTAATTCCGCATATTTTCATCGCTACGGAAAGCAAATGAGAAATTTGGTTTATAAATGTTCCTGCAACCGGAAATTTTATAGCAACCTGCAATATACTTTCCCAATCGTCTCCCACTTTTTCTCTGATATAGCCACGCACTTCAGGTATTGATATCACGTTACTTAGCCACAAGGATTGCGCAGCGAGGGTACTGTTTTCAGGATAAGGCGGTAATCCGGTGACAGCTCTGGCGATGTCTTTACAAAATGCCAGCAGAGGGTCAATTGATGTCCCCTGAAAAAGTGATGAGCCCAGCAAGGTACTCAGAATAGCATCCGCAGCATGCGTTTCATTAGCAGCGACAATTAACTGTTTCGTCAGAGCACACCCCTGGCTCAGGGTAGCAAGGAAATCACGAAGTTTAGCAAGATTTGCTGCCGCTTCTCCTCCATTGAGATTTAAATCACCAAGTAATGGCGTAATCTGCTTCAGTAAATTTGTCGACTCATCAAGTACGGCTTCCATGCCGTACTCACCGCTCAACGTTTCCCATTGTTCAGCCACATAACTGAACAGCGACAACAGATTATCGATATAACATTGGGTATCAGGTAAAAGATAATTCGAGCCGCATTGAGATAGATAACGCAGCAAAGCCGCCAGTTCTCGAACCTTTTCAATCGGCCGCAGGCCTTCACATTCATATAATTGCTTTATTTCATGATAAGTCTCATGCAATAACCTGTGGTATTGCGATAATTTGTCGATGCCGGAACGATTTTTCCCCGTGAATTCGGTTAATAATACCGGCATTACCCGATCTTCTATTAAACGCAAACTAATATTTATTATCAGCGTTCGAATTATAGCGAGAAGTTGAACATTGCGATGTTGGGTCTGGTTTAATTCTGAGAAAAGTCGTTGTTGTGAGTGTGAACGATACTGGTCAGTAAAAATATTCGGTTGGGAATGCGTTGTTATCTTAATTCTAAGGCGTTCAGCTTTCTCTAATACGCCGGGTCTTATATCACCTGCATCAAATGCGAGAATTTCACCGGTTCTGTCTATAGACGAATTTTCTGTCAATAGACTGTAAAAATAGTCATTACCCTGTTTATCATTAAGTCGTGGAAGATAGACTAAACATCCGTTATCAGTAAAAATACTTTCAAGATAAGCTGATTTATCAATATCTTTTTCATCTTCTTTTTTCGCCAGAGCAAGGATCCACACTCCCATTTCATTCGCAATTTCACTTAATATCCGGGCATGAGATGCGTCAGTATCAATGGCCAGACATAACCCATATTGACCATATTTTTCTATTGCATGTGATAATTCATTCCGTACATAGCTTTTAAATAAATAGGTTACATCGCTGTACCCGGAAGGCTCGCTAAAAGTCATGATGTGCTTGTTTTTAGTGAGGGAATTAATTTCATCAGTGATAAGATCTTTACGGTGTATTGCGTTTTTTTCCAGAGGTGATGAAAAATGGCAGGAATTAATTAATGGCATATATTTACTCATAAAATTCAACATTGTTTTCAAACAATAAAGTCATCTATCGCCACTATATTTATCATTCAATTAATTTACTTTATAATAAAAAAACCTTTAGTTTATTTTATGGGTTAAAAATAATTAAGATACTGCGAATAGGATAAAGAATACCTGCTCAATTTTACTCGGCGGTAATTGCGGTTGTCGTTTAAGAGGACCGGACCGACGGTCCTATTCAGCAGGCAGCCTTTAAAGCACCGTTGCAGCCCTCTCGTTTACATCATCAAAGGCTGGCTTAGCGACTGTTCAGGATGATACAGGCCCGGGCATTTTTACGCCTTTCTGTATCAGAGTATCAGGGCCTCAACAATACAAGACGCCATGCCTGAATAGAATCTCAGGGCTTTCATAACAGTTGGCGTCCTGCCCTTAACAGCGGACTTATGGCATCCCCTCAGCCGGTTTTTTAGCTTTATCCCAGTACTCAAAACGATAGGCTGCCGTAATATCGCGGTTAATTTTGCCATTCGCGAACACTTCCGTTTCATGACTATAGCTGAGCGTGCAGTTACCGGTTTCATCCCACAGCTGGCAGCTATCGGTTGAGCTGGAGGAGCTAATATCGTTGGTGGTTGCCGCCGTCAGACGCTGCTCACGCCCCTGCGTATCATAAAAGAACGACATTTTGCTGCTGTCGCTGTTAATGGCCAGCAGCTGGTTGCCAGCGTTCCACTTATAGTGGGTGGTACCATTGCTGTTGGCATCAGTGCCACTGGCGACGCTTTTTATCAGTCTGCGACGACGATCGTAGCTGTAGCGGGTTTCCGTGGATCCCGGCTTGTTCAACAGTAAAAATTTGTCCGTGGCGCTAATGATATTACCGTCTTTGCCAAGCATGTAGCTGACGGTGCCCTGCTTATGGTTAATTTCGGTCTGTTTACCATCGCGTTCAACCACTACCGACAGTTCATACATTTCTTCCCAGCCGCTTTTCACCCTGAGGATGCTTTGCCCCATATTGATGGTGACCCCGCCTTCCTGCCTGACGTAGTTAAGGTCGGCCCGGCTCAGCGCGCCGCAGCTATCAAACTCACCCAGCAGACGACGCTGATGATTGACATTTTTACCGAACTCACCCATCGAAAACTGCTTTATTGCCCCTTTAGCGGTGCCGCCGAGCATAATCAGGCTGTTGTTATCGTTAATTTTCTGACGCTGCGGCGCGCAGGCAGCGCTGGCCACCGCCGGCGCGATAAGACCGCTGGCTATCAGCAGAGCAAGGAGAGAGATAGCGGGTCGGGACATGGCGACACCTCGGTAAACGGTCAATTTTTTCAATATATCCCTGCATGGTTATCGACGGCATAAAAGTATAAATGGAAAGGCCGACTGGCAAAGATGAATGTAGCAACGCTTATCAAAGTATAATACAGCTATATCAAACAGATAAGAATATTATCCGTCTGTAATTATTTAAGCTGTTGGTCCATAAAAACACCCATGGGATCGCCGCCATACGACCCGAAGAGCAGGCAGATTTGATACTGGCACTTCAGACAAAGGCGAATAGCTGACTATTGATAGGAAAAATAGCCGCTTTCTCTCTGTCAAACTCACCGGCCATCGGCCTGTCATCATGGTTGAGATGCCGCAAGGATAAGTATGTTAAGATGACGAAAACATCAAATTTATCAATCCGATATAAGGATAAATAATGGTAAGCTTTCAGCCTATGTCGGGCAGCGACTTCTCTGGCTATTTAAGCTATTTCCTCGCTGATTATGCTGAAGAAATTGCCGCTAACTACGGACTGGCCCCGGAGGCCGCTCTGGCGCAGGCAAAGCATGAAATTACGGTCAGCCTGCCACAGGGAGAGAATACCCCAGGCCAGCAGCTGATGAGCATAATATGGCAGGATAAAGAGGCACAGCAGCAGGTTGGCTACCTGTGGTACTCGCCTGATTTTTCGGCAAAAAGCGCCTTTATTTACGACTTTTATCTGTTTACCGCCCACCGCAACAAGGGACTGGGGCGCAAAGCCTTGCAGCAGCTGGAGCAACTGCTCGCGGCTCAGGGCTACAGCCAGATAAAACTGCGCGTGGCGGCCGGTAACGATCGCGCCAAACGCGTCTATGAAGCCAACGGCTTTAAAGTGACAGGATTTAATATGAACAAGCTGCTATGACCGGCGGCATGCTGTGACTTGTCGCTGCGCTCAGCGGCATCACCGGCGCAGCAGAATATCACCGACCCCGCTGCGCCGGTGATATCCCGCGTTTTCAGGTAATAATCACTGAATTGCTACGCTTGAACTGGTTGTAATCTGCCACGCTGGCATCGGCAAGCAGATTGGTAACCAGGGTTATATCGCCGGAGTCAGGCTTAGTGAATAAAAATATCCATCCCAGCGAGACGAAGAACCAAACGGTCATCGCATTCATCAGCCAGGAGAGCTTAAACGCGCCGGAGTCTCCCCAGCCGAAACTGGAAGCGATTAACATCATCAGGCCAATCAGTAAGGCTATAATTACCGATTTAATCTGCCACTGATTAAACTGCTGCTGGTTGAAATAAAAACGCTCAGCGTCGCTGGCGATAAAGGCAATGCACTTATAGATCGCCGAATCTATCGAATCTCCCCGCTCTGCTGACAGGTGCATCAGATAATAGCAAAGGGTCCGATGACGCTCTTTGACGCCGTTGGTAATCAGCGACAGCGCGGCCCCGCGCAGTCGGTTGTTGATAACCTCCATATCTTTGGAGTCGGCGTGGCCGGAGAGCTCCAGCAGGCTTTTCGCCTCTCTGAGCTGCATAGACTTATTCAGCTTAATCCTGAAATACACCTCGACCACATCTTTAAATTTAAAGATCAGAAAGAGAAATCCGACGAACAGAATAAAGTCGGGCTTAACGGAAGACAGCTTGTCCCAGAGTTTAAAAAAGTCATCGGCATTCATATTTATCCGCATTCTCCCGGCGTTAAGAGGTTCAACTTAAGCCAAATATACGCCGTTACCCAAAAAAAACAGAGCGCAGCGGAAAGCGGTCAGGCAGACTGCATAAAAAAAGCCCCAACAAGACGTTGGGGCTTGGTACTGGCAAACATCACGTCAGATTCGGCGTGCTGTGCGGCTAAAAGGGCTAGGTTGCTACTGCCAGGGTACGCGACGCCATGACGTTTTTCATCGCTTCGATCATGTCCCCGTCAACGCACTGCCGACTGAATTCATCGGTTTCGCTGTTGGAGCACATGGTAACGCCCGCTTTACGATAACGCATCGACGAAGCCACCTGCTGGCTTGCGGAACTGTGCAGCTCGAATATTCCCGCATCAAGAAACTTACTAATGTTACTCAACCGGACGCCTGCACCCGCCATAATGATAGGACCACGGCTAAGCGCAGTTAGTTCCTTAAGCAAGCCAAGTCCACTTTCTGCGTTCTGCTGTTGCCCGGATGTCAGAATACGCGCAACGCCCAGATCGGTCAGCTGCTGCAGCGCCAGACGTGGGTTATGACAAAGATCGAACGCCCGGTGAAAAGTGACCGCCATGCCTTCACACAGCTTCATCACGCTGCGCATTCGGGCCATATCAATGTGACCATCAGGATCAAGGATGCCGACAACCAGTCCGCTGAAACCCTGCTCCTTAACTAATGCAATATCGTCGCAGATTACCGCAAACTCCTCGGCAGAATAACAAAAATCCCCGCCGCGCGGGCGGATAATAGGATGAACCGGCAAGGTCAGTCGCTGACGAGCCTGACGCAACATACCGGCCGATGGCGTTAGCCCCCCTTCTGACGGCGCAGCGCAAAGCTCCACCCGGTCAGCCCCTGCTTTCTCTGCCTGCAACGCGCAATCCACGCCGTAGCAGCAAACCTCCAGTTTCGCCATGCCACCTCCATATTCAGGTCAATGTCAGTTGTCTATTCTTGCTATCAAGATTAGGCTTCTGGTTACAGATTTTAGCGGGATTATCAATCATGGCATTCAATTTCGATCAGCGTATAGACCGACGTCACAGCGATAGTCTGAAGTGGGCAAAATATGGCGAGCGGGACATTCTACCGCTGTGGGTTGCTGACACCGATTTTCGTTCCCCCGAATGCATTGTTACTGCGCTGCAGCAGCGCATTGCCCACGGCGTTTTTGGCTATGGTAAGGAGCCGACTGCGCTGACGGAAACGGTTGTCGAGCGCATGGCCAGCCGCTATCAGTGGCAGATACAGCCGGAATGGGTGGTAATTTTACCCGGCATTGTCAGCGCCCTGAACCTGAGCGTACGCGCCTGGACCGGGCCCGATGAAAGCACCATCGCACCCACCCCTATCTATCCGCCATTTCGCAGCGCCGCCTCGTTAGCCTCGCGCGGGCAAATTAATGCGCAGATGCGACCGGACAAGGACGGGCGCTGGCTCATGGATCTGGAGGCACTGGAGCCGCAGCTGAGTGGCAATGAAAAACTGCTAATGCTGTGCAATCCACATAACCCCGGCGGCACTGTCTATCGGCGCGAGGAGCTGGAGGCGCAGCTGGCTTTTGCCCAACGTCATAATCTGCTGGTCTGCTCGGACGAAATCCACTGCGATCTGATACTGGAACCCGGCGCGCGTCATATTCCCTTCGCCAGCCTCAGTGATGATGCCGCCGCGCGCAGTATTACCCTGATCTCGCCATCGAAGACCTTTAATATTGCCGGGCTGGGCGCCTCGGTGGCAATCGTGCCAGACCCGGCGCTACGCCAGCGCTTTATCAAAACCCGGAGCGGCATCGTGCCCCAGGTGGATGTACTGGCCATCGTCGCCGCAACGGCAGCCTGGCGCGACGGCCAAAGCTGGCTGGACGCACAGCTTGACTATCTGTGCACCAGCCGCGATCGGCTGGTCAGCGAGGTGAATCACATGCCGGGGCTGCAAATGAACGCGCCGGAGGGCACCTATCTGGGCTGGATTGACTGTCATGGTTTACAGGTCGCCAGCCCGGCGCTGTTTTTTGAAAAGCACGGACTGGGATTTTCCCCCGGACGGGATTTTGGCGACGACGGCTTCGTGCGCTTTAACTTTGGCTGCCCTCATGACCTGCTGGCCGAGGCCATACGCCGGATGCAAGCCGCCATCGCCAGCCTGTAAGCCGGGGTTTTACGCTTCGCTGGCGATGATTTCCTTCAGCGACCAGGGGTGAAACTTAATTGTCACTTCGCCATCGGTGACCGCCAGCGTCGGGTTCGGCAATCGCTCCCCCTCGCCTTTTGGCGCGCTGGTTTTAAAAGAGATGCCGGGCTGTATTAATCCGCGATCGGAAAACAGCGCCATGGCGCGCTGGCCGAGGTTGTCCGGCTCGCCGCGCAGCACGTATTCCACGTGCTCCCAACCATCATGCCGGTAACGCTTTTCTCCCGGCCAGGGCAGCTCGACGATAAAGAAATCCTGCCCCAGGATAGTCAACGGCTGCGCCAGTTCAAACAGCGCGATTGGCCGACCGTTGATTATCTTCTCCGACAGCAGGCTCGCGCACTGTAAAAATCCGCTTTTCCAGCGTTCTGCGGTACTGTCCTGCTGACAGCGTAAGGCAATGTGATCGGCCTCAAGCACGTCAGGCTCCAGTGACAGGCGCCCGGCGAGGCCTGCCAGCGCGCCGTTAAAATGCGGGAGATCGTCAACCAGATCCTGCAACTGTTCAATTTCCTGCCACTTTTTCACCATATCCCCGCTGAATTCTCTGCTTTTATTGTGAGCGTTTTCCGCAATAAAATTGTTGCCTGTATTTTCGTTACGTAAAAAAGTAACAAGCCAGGGCGACAATGTTACCCTTTTTGAAAGATTATCAGTACCGCCATTCAAAGGGCCGCTATAAGTTGATATTGTTATATATTGCTGGCGCTGAGCCCCAGCTGCTGTTCTGAGAGCGGCAGCCTGTTCAGACTGGCATCTACGGATATGCTGATAATTACGTTACCCGCCAGCGCGGATAACAGGTCCAGCGCAGGCAGTGTTTTTCCATTTTACACTGCGTTATTTAGCCGCACAGACCGCGAGTGAATAACGACACTCAACGGAAAAATCAGTATACTCCGGTATTATTTTTTACCGCTGTCAGTTGCTTATAACGGCGGCGGATTAATGTAGCGATTTGCGATTTAACGCAGATCTGATGTGAAATGTTAAGGTAACCCGGTGAATATTCAGGCTCTTCTTGCAGAAAAAGTCAGTCAGGCGATGGTAGCGGCGGGCGCGCCCGCCGATTGCGAACCTCAGGTGCGTCAGTCGGCTAAGCCGCAGTTTGGTGATTATCAGGCCAACGGCGTCATGGCCGTTGCCAAAAAACTGGGTATGACGCCGCGACAACTGGCCGAACAGCTGTTGGAAAAGCTCGACCTGAGCGGCATTGCGGAGAAAGTCGAAATTGCCGGTCCCGGCTTTATTAATATTTTCCTCGCGCGCGACTGGCTGCAAACGCAAATTGATAGCGCGCTGGCCTCTTCGCGCCTCGGCATCCCGCAGCAAGAATCACAAACCATCGTCATTGATTACTCTGCGCCAAACGTGGCGAAAGAGATGCACGTCGGACACGTTCGTTCTACGATTATCGGCGACGCGGCCGCCCGCACGCTAACCTTTCTCGGCCACCATGTTATCCGGGCTAATCACGTTGGCGACTGGGGTACCCAGTTCGGCATGCTGATTGCTTTTCTGGAAAGGAAACAGAACGAGAACCATGAAGAGATCGCCCTGGCCGATCTTGAAAACTTCTACCGCGAAGCTAAACGCACCTACGACGAAGATCCTGAATTTGCCGAGCGCGCGCGTCGCTACGTGGTTAAATTACAGGGCGGCGACGAATACTGCCGCAAAATGTGGAAACGCCTGGTCGACATAACCATGTCGCAAAACCAGAAGGTCTACGACCGTCTGAACGTCACCCTTCAGCGCGAAGACGTTATGGGCGAAAGCTTATATAACGATATGCTGCCCGGCATAGTGGCGGATCTGAAAGCCAAAGGGCTGGCGGTGGAAGACGATGGCGCCACCGTGGTTTACCTTGATGAGTTTAAAAATAAAGAAGGTGAACCGATGGGCGTTATCATCCAGAAAAAGGATGGCGGCTACCTGTACACCACTACCGATATCGCCTGCGCTAAGTACCGTTATGAAACCCTGCATGCCGACCGCGTGCTGTACTATATTGATTCACGCCAGCATCAGCATCTGCTGCAGGCATGGACCATCGTGCGTAAAGCGGGCTATGTGCCTGACGCCGTGCCGCTTGAGCATCATGCATTTGGCATGATGCTGGGTAAAGACGGCAAGCCGTTTAAAACCCGCGCCGGCGGCACTATCCGCCTTTCCGATCTGCTGGATGAAGCGGTCAGCCGCGCCCGTACCCTGATTGCCGGTAAAAACCCCGATATGCCCGACAGCGAGCTGTCACAGCTGGCGGAAGTGGTCGGCATCGGCGCCGTCAAATACGCCGACCTCTCTAAGAGCCGCACCACGGATTACATCTTCGATTGGGACCTGATGCTGGCCTTTGAGGGCAACACCGCGCCCTATATGCAGTATGCCTACAGCCGGGTGATTTCCATTTTCCGTAAAGCGGGAATCGATGAAAACGCCGTCCAGGGTCAGGTCATTATCGGCGAGCCGCGCGAGGCAGCGCTGGCGGCCCGTTTGCTGCAGTTTGAAGAAACGCTGCTGCAGGTGGTACGCGACGGCACGCCGCACGTTATGTGTAGCTACCTTTACGATTTGGCCGGCCTGTTCTCCGGCTTCTATGAGCACTGCCCGGTACTTGCCGCGCCCGATGAGAACACGCGCAACAGCCGCCTGAAGCTGGCGCTGTTGACCGCCCGTACACTGAAGCAGGGCCTGGATACGCTGGGTATTCAGACCGTCGAACGCATGTAGTGTTGAGTGCCATCCTGCGCAAAGGGCTCATCCGTGGATGAGCCCTTTGTTTTCAGCATTACGTCCTGACTTGCCGCTGGTGACCCGATTGCGGCCTTAATGCGACAGAACCGCAATCGATTTCGAGCCCATTTGCTGTTATTCAGAATCAGAGCGATCGGTATAATTGTTACTTGCTGGAAATATTTTCACGTTCTTATTCTGCCTGCGGCAGAAGTGACATATCAATCTTTCTGGCATCCAATCTAAGGTATCCTTTAACCCCTGTATTAAGTCGGTAAAATGGCCCCCCCGGGCCTCTCTATTAAGCAGTACAAAATCAAATCGCTGCCCCCCTTCTTCCGGATTCATTTTTCCAATGAAATTGGCAACTTGCTCAGGTTGGGTATGAATGTTTCCGTTGAGTGAATAGTTTGTAGCCTCCCGATGCGGAGATGCATATATCTGACTATCTTCTTTAAATAGCACTTCATTTTTTTTGTATTTTTCAGCAAAGAGCATCGTGTTTGATTGCAACAAGTGATTACTCGGAGCAACGAAATTAAACTCGATGCCATCAGGCTTAGTGAAGGTTCCAACATTATCCCCCCCTGCGTGAGCGGATAAAAATAAGGTATTACTGTATTGATGCTGGTTACTGAATATATAAGCGATTTCCTTTCCGTTTAACTTCACGGGGGTAATGGCTATTTGATGTTTATTTGCCAGCTTTTTTCTGGCAATCGAGGATAAATTGGTGCTGGTAGCCATGATATGAGCATCACTTCCCAAATTTGGTTGTATATTTTGGTTGGCGAAAATCCTATCGATGGCGCGAAGATTATCTGACCGCATGTAACTTTGTCCGGGAATGAAACAACCAAAGTATCCTTTTTTTGAGGCACCAGGCCAGATTGCCGGACGATCAAAGTCAAGTTTTGGACGCTTTTCAAGTATACTGACTTGCCCGCCCCAGCGCGCATTGAGTTGGCGAGACGTGTATAGATTGAATCCTCCTTCTTCTCTTTTCTGAGATGCAACATTTAACTGGTTAATCATTGTATTTGCACTATTCTGAGATAATTCACCTTTTCGATTAAAGCTAATATTCACTTCATCAAAAGGCACAGGGTTTTGCTGCGAGCTTTCTGTATCAATAGCGTTAATCCTTTGCGACAATTTTATGTATTTACTCTTTGTCATCTGATAATTTGCATCGCCAGAATTATTCTTAATGTTAATCTCATTGAACCCCTGTCTTACAGAGAGTAATTTTTTTGCAAATGCAATGTGTTTTTCTGATTTTGTTCTTTCAGCTAATTTAACTGCTGATGAAGAGCTATTTAAAAAATGGGCCTTCAGATATAACGATAAACCGGGGAAAATATTAATTTTATTCATGGCGTTTTTATCTCCTTTTTATAGTTACGTATAATTTATGTCGAGGGTATGATCGTTTTCTGGCAGAGTCTTTCAAAAAGCGATGTTTTCTCTTATGCAAAAATAATGGACGCGCGACTCGGTGAGTAAACTCGCTGACAGAGGCCGATCGCATGACAACATCAGCATTGAGCGGTAAAAATCCCGTAAACGGTGTTGTCACGTTAATCAGTCCAGCTGCCGGCGAAATGGCACATTCTTCCTGTTTTTAGTCGATACAGGCTGCAATGCTCCATACCTCAAGAGCGTCGGGACGAGGGTAGCGAAGAGGTAATACTGAGCGATGGCGAGAGAAAACGGAAAAGGCGCTGTCGTATTAACGACAGCGCCGGTTTTTCGGGGAATTAGCCTTAATGCGACAGAACCGGGCGCTCTACTGGCTGTAATTGACCATTATTTGATTGCTCTTCACCCGCAGCGCCGGCCACAGGCGGCCCGCCCCCTCCACCTGATAAATAAAACGCAGCGTTTCCCCTGCCGGCACGTTGGTCAGCCCGCGCGTTTCGCCGCTCTGGCCTTCCAGCACTGCGCAGCGGGTACTGCTACACAAATGCACCACCAGCCCCACCGGCGCCGGTGCGGTCAGCTCGTAGCGCCACCAGATGGTCGTCATGGTTCCGCTCATCGTATGCGGCGGCGACAGCGGTCGCGAGGAAGCCGCCACGCCGCGATTGTCCAGCGAAGGACCAATATCCGATGACTGCCAGGCGCCGCCGCTGGCGGCCAATGCCAGGCCTGGCGCCAGCAGTATACTGAGTAACATTGCAGACAGGTTTTTTATCATCCCAGACCTCCGATAGTGGCGGTCATGCGGATCTGGCGGTTATCGCTCAGCTCCAGGTTTGACAGCACCGCCAGCTGCGGCAGATTGCGCCGCAGGAAGCGGGAGAGCAAAGCGCGCAGCGGATGATTAACCAGTAGCACCGGCGGCGCGCCCAGAGATTCCTGACGCTGCAACGCCTGTGATGTTTGATCCAGCAGGCGATCGGCCAGGCCCGGCTCCAGTCCGCCACCGCCCTGCATCGCCTGCAACAGCAGACGTTCAAGCGTGGTATCCAGCCCCACCACCTGCACTTCACCGTTACCGGGGAACCACTGCTGGGTAATCGCGCGACCCAGCGCAACACGCACCACGCTGGTCAGTTCCTGAGCGTCGCTCTGCACCGGGGCATGCTCCGCCAGGGTTTCAATAATCGTACGCATATCGCGGATAGCTACCCGCTCAGACAGCAGGTTCTGCAATACTTTATGCAGCGTGGTCAGAGTGACGACGCCGGGTACCAGATCTTCGGTCAGCTTCGGTACTTCGCTGGAGACGCGATCCAGCAGCTGCTGTGCTTCCTGACGGCCAAACAGCTCGCTGGCGTACTGACCAATCAGATGATTAAGGTGCGTTGCCACCACGGTGCTGGCTTCAACCACCGTATAGCCCTGAATTTGCGCCTGTTCTTTCAGCGCGCTATCAATCCATACCGCCGCCAGACCAAAGGCCGGATCCACCGTCGGCTCGCCGGGCAGTGAACCTGCTGCCGTGCCGGGGTTGATTGCCATCCAGCGGCCCGGATAGGCATCACCGCTGCCAATCTCTACCCCTTTCATCAGAATACGATAGCGGGCAGGCGGTAAATCCATATTGTCGCGGATATGCACCACCGGCGGCAGGAATCCCATCTCCTGGGCAAACTTCTTACGAATGCTGCGGATGCGGCCCAGCAGCTCGCCATTTTGCTGATGATCAACCATCGGGATCAGGCGATAGCCCACTTCCATCCCCAGCGAATCTTCCAGCTGGACGTCGGTCCATGAGGCTTCTACTGCCCCGGAAGCGGCCTCAGATGTCGGTTTTACTGCCTGCGGCGCGGCCTGCGGCTTCATCTGCTTACCGCGCATGTACCAGGCAAGGCCGAGCAGCGCGGCAGTAAACAGCAAAAATACCAGGTTCGGCATTCCGGGAACCAGACCCAGCAGCCCAAGAACCCCGGCGGAAAGCAGCATCACGCGCGGATTATTGAACAGCTGGGTAACCATCTGCTCGCCAACATCCTGCTCGGTGCTGACGCGAGTTACGATAACGCCGGCGGCGGTCGAAATAACCAGCGCCGGGATCTGCGCCACCAGCCCGTCACCGATGGTGAGCAGCGTATAACTCTCCGCCGCATCGCCAAACGGCATTCCGTGCTGCACGACGCCGACCAGCAGACCGCCGACCACGTTAATCGCCATGATCATAATGCCGGCGATGGCATCGCCGCGCACAAACTTACTGGCACCGTCCATTGAACCGTAGAAGTCCGCTTCCTGAGTCACATCTGAACGACGCTTTTTCGCCTCGTCTTCGCCAATCAGACCGGCGTTAAGGTCCGCGTCGATAGCCATCTGCTTACCAGGCATACCATCGAGTACGAAGCGCGCGCCAACTTCAGCGATACGTCCGGCACCCTTGGTAATAACCATGAAGTTGATGATCACCAGGATAATAAATACCACGATACCAATGGCGAAGTTACCACCGACCAGGAAGTGGCCGAACGCTTCAACCACCCGCCCCGCTGCAGCCCCGCCGGTATGGCCTTCCAGCAAAATAATGCGGGTTGAGGCCACGTTGAGCGACAAGCGCAGCAGCGTGGAGAACAGCAGAATGGTCGGAAAGGCAGCAAATTCAAGCGTGCGCTGGGTGAACATCGCCACCAGCAGCACCATAATGGAAAGCGCAATATTAAAGGTAAACAGCAAATCAAGGATAAAGGGCGGCAGCGGCAGCACCATCATCGACAGAATTAACAGGATAAGCACCGGTCCGGCCAGCACCTGCCACTGCGTCTGTTTGAAGTTGTTGGGTAACCGTAATAAAGCGGCCAGATTAGCCATCAGTTTTCATCTCGCTTGCAAAGTCCAGTGCTTCAGGCACCGGTAAATTATCAGGTTTCTTCGGTATCAGGCCGCCTTCCCGCTTCCAGCGGCGCAGCTGCCAGACCCAGGCCAGCACTTCCGCCACCGCCGCGTACAGCGTGCCGGGGATTTGCTGACCAATCTCACTATGGCGATAAAGCGCGCGCGCCAGCGGCGGCGCTTCCAGAATCGGAATGCGGTTTTCTTTACCCAGTTCGCGAATACGCAGGGCAATATCCCCTGCGCCCTTCGCCAGCACCTTCGGGGCGCTCATTTTGTTTTCAACGTATTGCAGCGCGACCGCATAGTGCGTCGGGTTAGTAACAATCACATCCGCTTTCGGCACGTCCGCCATCATGCGGCGACGGGCGGCGGCGCGCATCGCCTGACGTATACGCCCTTTGATATGCGGGTCGCCTTCCTGACTTTTAAATTCTTCACGGATTTCCTGGCGCGTCATGCGCAGGTTTTTGTAGTAGCTGTAGAGCTGCCAGAAGACGTCGAATGCCACCATCGGCAGCAGGCCGAGCACCACCAGCATGCTGCACATCGCCAGCATATTCAGCGCGCCAGATAACGCGCTGACCGGCGATTCATTAATCAAATGCAGCATCACCGGCCATCGGGTCCAGACATACCAGCCGGCAACCGCGCCAACCAGCACCGCTTTCAGAATCGATTTCAGCAGTTCAGCAAACGTCTGGGCGGAAATAATGCGCCCGAGACCAGACAGCGGATTGAGCTTAGTCAGGTCGAACTTGATGGCTTTGCCGCTGATGACAATGCCACCAAGCAGCATCGGCGCAGCGATCGCCATCAACACCAATCCCAACATCATCGGCACGACCGCGCCGACCGCACGCATTGCCAGCTGTGCCAGCTGAATTAACATGCGATTATCGTCTTTTAGCAGCGCCTGGTTGAAGCTGAGCCCATCGGAAAGCATCGCGCCCAGCTCGTGCGCCATGTGTTCGCCGCCAACCCACAGGATACCCAGGCCGGCAATCAGCATCAGAAAGGAAGTCAGCTCACGCGAACGCGGAATCTTCCCTTCTTCACGGGCTTTTTCCAATCGGTGGGGTGTTGCGGATTCTGTTTTTTCCTCGTCGCTATCTTCAGCCACAGCAGGTTACCTTCGCCGCCAGTCAGTCATGGGGCTATTTTGCCAGGTTGCGCGCAGGAATAATGCCGCGAGAAAGCGCGTAAATAAGGGGTATTTCCGCTAATGAGATTGCCAGCGGCGGAAAGCGACGGCAGTCAGTGGGGGCACAGAGTCCCCACCGCTGGTCGGAGAGAGGTTAAATGGATCAGAAGCCCAGGCTGTCGAGTAAGTCGTCCACCTGCGCCTGGTTTGCGACGACGCCTTCAGCATCAGCGTGAATCTGCGGGCCGTTGAGCAGGCTGGCGTTATCTTTAACTTTACTGGTGACTTCCTCAGGCATGTTATCGAGCAGCACCATCAGAAGCTCGCGCTCAATCGCCTGAACCACATCATTCATGCGTTTGATGACCTGCCCGGTCAAATCCTGGAAATCCTGGGCCATCATGATTTCCATCAGTTGAGCATTGGTAAACGCGGTGTGCTCCGGCACTTCTGACAGAAATGAACGGGTATCCGTTACCAGCGAACGCGCATCAGCCAGCTCGACCGGATTTTCAAACCATTCGTCCCAGCGCGCTGAAAGCGTTTTGGCGCCCTTTTCCATCTGATTCTGCCGCGGCTGGGTATCATCAACCGCGTTCAGCACCCGCTCAGCCGCCTGGCTGGTCATTTTGACCACGTAATCCAGACGGTCGCGCGCATCGGGAATCGCTTCCGCAGCCTCAGCAATCGCGCGCTCCAGTCCCAGCTCGCGCAGGCTTTCGCGCAGCATGCGGGTCAGGGAACCAATGCGAGCAATAATATCGTGTGCTGTCGCAGAGTCGTCGTTCTGTTTAGCAAGTTCGCTCATGACAGCTCCTTACATACCCAGTTTTTCGAATATCTTGCCTAATTTCTCTTCCAGTGTTGCCGCCGTAAAGGGTTTCACCACGTAGCCGCTGGCCCCGGCCTGAGCGGCCGCAATAATGTTCTCTTTCTTGGCCTCCGCCGTTACCATCAGCACCGGCAGCTTAGAAAGCGTGCCGTCGGCACGGATGGTCTGCAGCAGTTGCAGCCCGTCCATATTCGGCATGTTCCAGTCGGATATAACAAAGTCAAAGGAGGAAGCGCGTAGCTTATTCAGCGCATCGGCACCGTCTTCCGCCTCTTCCACATTGTTAAAACCCAGTTCCTTTAGCAGGTTGCGGACGATGCGACGCATGGTGTTGAAGTCGTCCACTACCAGAAATCTCAGGTTTTTGTCGGTCATACTTACTCCTGTTTTGTCCAGCCCCGCGGGACGGGCGCTTTTTAGATACGTAATGCCTGTCCGGCGCTAATTTTTGCCAGCATATGCTGGCTGATTTGATGGAGGTCAACCACCTCACTGGCAGCCCCGAGCGCGATTGCCTCGCGGGGCATACCAAATACCACACAGCTCGCTTCATCCTGGGCAATAGTCCAGGCGCCAGCCTGCTTCATTTGTAACAGCCCGGCCGCGCCGTCGTTTCCCATCCCGGTGAGGATCACCCCCACCGCGTTGCGACCGGCGAACTGCGCTACCGAGTTAAACAAAACGTCGACCGACGGTTTATGCCGGTTAACCGGCGGACCTTCATTAAGCTTCACCTGATAGTTCGCGCCGCTGCGCGTCAACTCCAGATGCATCGCCCCCGGCGCGATGTAGGCATGGCCGGGTAAAACCCGCTCGCCGTCTTCCGCTTCTTTCACCGTAATCTGGCACAGCTTATTAAGACGCTCGGCAAAAGAGCGGGTAAAACCCGGCGGCATATGCTGCGTAATCAGCAGCGCCGGGCTGGTGGCCGGCAGCGGCTGCAATACATGGCGAATCGCCTCGGTACCACCGGTTGACGCACCGATGGCTATCAATTTTTCGCTACTCAGCAGCGGGACGCTTTTCAGTATCGCCGGTGCCGGTATCGAGGTCCGGGTGCCCAGCCGCGCCCGCGAGGCGGCGCGCAGCTTGTCACCGATCATCTGGCGATAGGCCAGCATTCCTTCTCGGATACCGAGACTCGGCTTGGTGACAAAATCCACCGCGCCCAGTTCCAGCGCCCGCAGCGTTACCTCAGACCCCCGCCCGGTCAGCGAGGAAACCATCACGACCGGCATCGGACGCAAACGCATCAGTTTTTCCAGAAAATCGAGGCCATCCATGCGCGGCATCTCGACGTCCAGCGTCAGTACGTCCGGGTTAAACTGCTTGATTAACTCGCGGGCAACCAGTGGATCAGGCGCACTTGCCACCATTTCCATATCAGGATGACTGTTGACGATTTCAGTCATCAGCTGCCGCATTAGCGCCGAATCGTCGACGCACAGCACCTTAATCATTTTCATTTTCTTTCCCTGCTCAGCCCATACACCGTCTGTCCGCGCAGATAAAAATCCTTGCTGAGCTGACTGAAGTTTTCTGAGTGGCCTGCAAACAGCAAGCCGCCGGGTTTCAGCAGTGGAACAAAGCGGCGCAGAATTTTTTCCTGCGTTTCTTTGTCGAAGTAAATCATTACGTTGCGACAAAATATTGCGTCAAAGGGTCCCGGCAGCGCCCACTCGTTAGCCAGGAGGTTAAGCTGGGCAAAATGGATGGCGCTCCCCAGCTCGCTGCGCACCCGCACCATGCCGGCATGGGGCCCGGTGCCGCGCATAAAAAAGCGCTGTAACTGCTGTGGCGAAAGCGTTCTCAGTTCTTCCTGACGATAGATGCCGCCCAGCGCCTTTTCCAATACCTGCGTATCAATATCGGTGGCATGAACCTGAAATTTACCTGGACCTGAACCTAACGTTTCCGCCAGAGTTATGGCGATCGAGTAAGGCTCTTCGCCGGTAGAGGCCGCCGCACACCAGACGTTAAAACTGCCGGTACGACGTTTCGCCTGCTCAGCCAGCACCGGAAAATGGTGGGCTTCGCGAAAAAAAGCCGTCAGGTTAGTGGTCAGAGCGTTAATAAATGCCTGCCACTCAGCGCTGCCAGGGTTGTTTTCAAGCTGCGCCAGATAGCGGCCAAAATCGTCCAGGTTCAGCGTCCGCAGCCGTCGCACCAGGCGGTTGTAAACCATCTCGCGCTTATGGTCAGCGAGAACGATCCCTGCCCGTTGATAAATCAGCTCGCTGATACGCTTAAAATGCGTATCAGATAATGGCAGGCGCTGAAATGCCTGCATTAACGGCGTGGCGTTGTTCTGAACATCCAGCAACGTCGATTTTTTCATGCAAACCACCTGGCAACATGCCGATTATCAGGTTAAAGACCGCTGTATTCCCTGTATTCCGGCGACTACCCGCTCAGAAGGTTTCCCAGTTATCATTGGTGCGCGCCGCGATCGGCAAAGCTTTTTGCACTGCCTCGGGCTGAGTCAGCCGCGGCAGTGGCAGTGCCATATTGTTATTAACGGCGGCTGGCGGATTTTCTTTACTAATTTGAAACAAAGAGACAGCCTGTGAAAGCGCGCTGGCCTGACGCTCCAGTGCGCTCGCCGAACTGGCAGATGCCTGCACCAGCGCCACGTTCTGCTGCGTGACGCGATCCATCTCATTGACCGCAGTGTTCACCTGATCGATACCCCGACTCTGCTCATCAGAGGCTGAGGCGATCTCGCCCATAATGTCGGTAACACGGGTAACCGAGCTGACGATTTCACTCATGGTCTCGCCTGCGCTTTCCACCAACACTGCGCCGGCATCAACGCGCGACACGCTCTCTTCAATTAACGTTTTGATTTCTCTGGCCGCGCTGGCGCTACGCTGCGCCAGGTTGCGCACCTCGCCGGCTACCACCGCAAAGCCGCGCCCCTGCTCGCCGGCGCGCGCAGCTTCCACCGCCGCGTTCAGCGCCAGAATATTGGTTTGAAAGGCGATACCGTCAATGACGCTGGTAATATCGGCAATTTTCTTTGAGCTGCCGGCGATTTCGTTCATCGTCTGTACCACGCCGTCAACCACCTTGCCGCCGCGCTGGGCGGTTTCCGAAGCGCTGAGAGCCAGCTTCGACGCCTGGCGGGCGTTATCGGCATTCTGTCGTACCGTGGAGGTCAGCTGTTCCATGCTGGCGGCGGTTTCTTCCAGCGAAGCCGCCTGCTGTTCGGTACGCGTCGACAGATCGCTGCTGCCCGCAGAGATCGCCACCGCGCCGCTGTTAATGGCGTTCGAACCGTCGCGTACCGTGCTGACGGTGCGAATGAGCGACTGCTGCATATCGCGCAGGCTGGCCGCCAGCTGGGCCATTTCGTTTTTACCGTCAACGGCTATCGGCTGCGTCAGGTCACCGCCGGCAATATGACGAATATCACCAATCGACTGCGTCAGCGGGCGCAGCAGGATGCGATACATACCGGTCCAGACCAGGGTGATAACCAGCAGCGTTAGCAGCGCAACCATCAGCAAAATGATCTGCGTGTGCTGCCAGGCGCTATTGTTATTCACCAGTCCCTGGCTTATCAGCGCATTGTTGATAGCCAGCCAGTCGTTATAGGTTTTTTCGAACTGGTCCTGATAGCGCTGCGTCGGCTGGTCAAGGTAATCCTGAAAGCGATTGCTTTTCAGCATTGATACCAGCTCGACCAGCGCATCATGATAGATTTTGTAATTGGACTGTAGCGCCTGCACTGCCGACGCGGCGCGCGCCTCATCCGTCAGGGCGCTATTAAAGCGCGTCAGCGCCTGATCGGCTTCATCCAGCTTACCGCCAGCTTGCGTCAGTAATGCCTGGATACCGCTATCGCTGGCAGCCTGAGCGGGATTCAGCGCATAGCGCGTTCCTGCCCGCGCCAGGGTTACCCGCGCCTGCACTAGCGCAACCCAGGCGTTCCCCATGTCACGCTGTAGCTTATTAAGGTGCTGATTAATAGCAAAATTCTGCCGATCAACCGCCACCGTACGAAAGAACATGCTGCCGGTCGCCAGTTCCAGCAGCGTAAACACCGCCAGAACCGTCACCAGAGCGGTGACGACTTTGATACGTTTGAACATAATTAACCTCGGGATCGCGCTGAATGGCTCTGTTATCGGCAGGGTTTAACTGAACTTTATAACGCTCAGGGTGCAATCCCCCGGCAGGGTGCAGACGGCAAAAAAAGTGCCGGGGCCTGACACTCCGGCCCCGGAATAACGCGCCTGCCGGTACCAGCGGCGCGCAGTCAACGACAGCTATAGCATGGTGGCGTTGTCGCCCCGTCAACGGGGCGATGAGGCTTTATCAAAAGGTTTCCCAGTTTCCTTCATGGGCGGCGGCAACGGCCGGTTTGTTACTTACCGTCGGCGCCGGCAGCCGCACGCTGGCAGCACTGGCAGCGGTAGCCAGCGGGCTGCGCGCGAGGCGAAATACCGCGACGGCTTTATTCAGACGGCTGGCCTGCTCTTCCAGCGCGGCGGCTGACGCGGCCGACTCCTGCACCAAAGAGGCGTTTTGTTGGGTAACGCGGTCCATTTCCGTTACCGCGATGCCCACCTGATCGATACCGCGACTTTGCTCATCGGAGGCGGAGGCGATTTCCCCCATAATATCGGTCACCCGCGCCACCGCGCTGACGATTTCATTCATGGTAACCCCCGCATCGCCGACCAGCGTCGAGCCTTCATCAACGCGCGCCACCGAGTCCTGAATAAGGGTTTTGATCTCTTTCGCGGCGTTGGCGCTACGCTGGGCAAGGTTACGGACTTCGCCGGCAACGACGGCAAAGCCGCGTCCCTGCTCACCGGCGCGTGCCGCTTCCACCGCCGCGTTCAGCGCCAGGATGTTGGTCTGGAAGGCGATACCGTCAATCACGCTGATAATGTCGGCAATTTTGCGCGAACTGCCGGCGATATCACTCATGGTTTGCACCACGCCATCGACCACTTTCCCGCCTTTCTGCGCGGTTTCAGAAGCGCTGAGCGCCAGCTGCGAGGCCTGACGGGCGTTCTCTGCGTTCTGTTTCACGGTGGCGGTAAGCTGCTCCATACTGGCAGCGGTTTCCTCCAGCGAAGCGGCCTGCTGCTCGGTGCGCGAAGAAAGATCGCGGTTACCGCTGGAAATTTCACCGGCTCCCTGGAAGATGGCGTCAGAGCCATCACGCACGGTGGCAACGGTATTGATCAGCGCCTGCTGCATCTCCAACAGGCTGCGCGCCAGCTGGGTCATTTCATTACGCCCTTCAACGCGGATGACGCCGGTCAGATCGCCTTTGGCTATCGCGCCGATGCTCACGATATTTTCCTGCAACGGCTTAATCAGCACTTTGCGCAATACAACCCAGCTCAGCGCGATCAAACCAATCACCATCAGCACGATGGCGCCAAGCAGCCAGAGCATTTTCTGGTAGGCATGGTTATTTTCCTGGGTGCCTTTTTGTGACAGCTGCTGCTGCATCGCGCGCCATTTCAGATAGCTGCTTTGCAACTTACTCTGGCTGGCAGCCAGCGGGATTTTTCCCGCAGCATCAAGATCGTTATGCTGCAAAACCTGCTGCATCTGCCCCAGATCGGCGGCATAGCGCGTATAGTCCTCGCTCATCTCATCAGTGAGCACCTTGTCCTGTCCTGGAGTATCGGGAATCTCGTTGTAGCGCTTAAAATGCGCCGCCGCCGAGGTCTGCAACATATCGCTGGTTTTAAACATGTCCTCCAGGCCGCTTTCGCTGCCGGCCAGCTTCGCATTGGCAATGTGCAGCTGAACGCGCGTCAGCGCGGTGCGCGCCTGATCCAGCGCCATAAAAGCATCAATAAATTCATTGACGTTCTGACCGGAGATCTGGGCAACGGTAAAATTTTCTTTGTCTTTGTTCAGTGCGTTGAAAAAAAGTGCGCCGGATACCAGCTGCAGCGCGCCGAAGATCACCAGCACCAGCAGGAGACTGGTCACTACACGTATTTTTGTCAGCATGTTAAACCCTGGTTAAAAAAAGGAGACCGCAATGAATTTATCGGCGGCGCAGGCAGGAGATTTAGCCTCAGAAATGAAATCTTACAGAGTAAAAAACGGCGCGATTATCAGCACGAGATTCCGCCGACGATCATCAGCAATGCGCATCGGACAAAAGCTAACGGGCGATGGCGCAAAAGAAATCAGACCGCAATCTCGCGAGTGCGGTCTGACTGACAATCTCAGATTTTGCCGCCGGATATCCACCGGGCTATTTTGCCGGTGAACAAACGGCGGTCGCGGCCATCGCGCCTAATCAGGAAGCGCGCAGCGTATCGACCAGCGCCATCTCTTCGCTGTTAAGCAGCTTTTCGATATCAACCAGAATCAGCATACGCTCGTCCAGCGCGCCAAGGCCGGTCAGATACTCCGTTGACATGGTAACAGCGAATTCCGGCGCCGGGCGGATCTGCTCCTGGGTCAGCGAGAGCACGTCGGAAACGCCATCCACTACGATACCGACCACGCGCTGCACCAGATTCAGCACGATGACCACGGTATTCTCGTTGTAGTCAACATCAGGCTGCGAGAATTTAAGCCGCAGGTCGACGATCGGTACGATAACGCCGCGCAGGTTGGTCACCCCTTTAATAAACGCCGGGGTATTGGCGATGCGCGTTACCTGATCGTAACCGCGGATCTCCTGCACTTTAAGAATATCGATGCCGTACTCTTCATCGCCCAGTGTAAATACCAGAAACTCCTGACCGACGGTTTCGCCAGCAAGTTTGGTGACAGTTGCCATTTCAGTCATTTTTTTACCCTTATGCTGTTAATTCAGGCTGCGGCTCCGGCCACACGCTTTTCACGATTAAGAGATTGCAGCGCCGAGACGTCGACAATCAGCGCCACGCTGCCATCGCCAAGAATGGTGGCGGCAGAAATTCCCGGCACTTTGCGATAGTTGCTTTCAAGGTTTTTTACTACAACCTGATGCTGACCAATCAGCTGATCAACCAGCAGTGCATAGCGCTTTCCGGCACTTTGCAAAATGACGACGATGCCCTGCGTCGCTTCTTCTTTAGCGCCGCTAACGTCGAAGACATTCCACAGTTCGACCAGCGGCAAATATTCACCGCGTACTTCAAGTACTCGTTCGCCGCCCGCCAGCGCCTTCAGTTCTTCGGTACGCGGCTGCAGAGATTCCATCACGGCGTTCAGCGGCAGAATAAAGACTTCGTCGGCGACCCGTACCGACATACCGTCGAGGATGGCCAGCGTCAGCGGCAGCAGGATGCGAATGGTGGTACCTTTGCCCTGCTTCGAGGCGATCTCTACGTGGCCGCCCATTTCGAGGATATTTCGTTTCACTACGTCCATGCCGACGCCGCGCCCGGAAACATCGGTAACCTGCTCCGCCGTGGAGAAGCCCGGCGCGAAAATCAGCATGTTAACTTCGTCGTCGCTCATGCCGTCATGAACGGGCAGGCCGGAAGAGAGGGCTTTCGCCAGAATGCGTTCACGGTTCAGTCCCGCGCCATCATCCACCACTTCGATGCAGATGTTCCCTCCCTGATGTTCAGCAGATAACGTCAGGTTACCGCTCGCGCTTTTGCCCTCGGCACTGCGTTTTTCCGGCAGTTCAATACCGTGGTCAAGGCTATTGCGCACCAGGTGCGTTAACGGATCGATGATGCGTTCAATCAGACTCTTATCCAGCTCGGTGGAACTTCCCAGCAGGGTAAGCTCTACTTCTTTGCCCAGCTTGCTGGCGAGATCGCGCACCAGACGCGGGAAGCGGCTAAAGACGTATTCCATTGGCATCATGCGGATCGACATTACCGATTCCTGCAGGTCGCGGGCGTTACGCTCCAGCTGTCCCATGCTATTCAGCAGATCGCCGTGCTGAACCGGATCGAGCAAATCGGAGCGCTGTGCCAGCATCGACTGGGTAATAACCAGTTCGCCGACCAGGTTAATCAGCTGGTCAACTTTTTCTACCGCCACGCGAATACTGTTAGATTCGCCGCCGCGGGCCGGCGCCGCTTTTTTAGCCGGTTCCGGTTTGGCTGGCGCAGCGGCAAGCGCGGCCGGCGCCTGGACGGCGGCAACCACTTCAACCGGCGCCGCTTCGACTACGTCATCGACCATGGCTTCAGCCATGGTGGTGGCACTGCCGCCGAAGGCGATTTGCTTTTCGTCGATGACAAAGCACAGCACCGCGACGATGTCATCTTTGCTGACGGTCGATGTTAATGACGCTTGCAGGCTATTTTCGCTGCGCTGGATATCGCTGACGGTACCGAGATTACCCAGCTCTTCTATCAGCAGATCGATTTCGCTGGCTTTCAGATCGGAAAGCATAATGCGCAGAGCGCCGCTGTCGGCCGCCGCTGTCGGCGCGGCAACGTCAGGCGCGGCTGACGGTGTCAGGGCTATGGTCTTCGGCGCGGCGATCACTTCACCTTTGGCTTCCAGAGCCAGCTGACGCAGCGCCTGACAGATATATTCAAAGGCGGCAGCATCCGGCTCCTGAGCAGACTTATAAGCATCTAACTGTTCCTGCATAATGTCCTTCGTTTCCAAAAACAGGTTGATGATATCGGTACTCAGCTGCATTTCGCCGCGACGCGCACCATCGAGTATATTTTCCAGGATATGGGTGGTTTCCTGCAGTACGCTGAATCCAAAAGTGCCTGCCCCCCCTTTGATGGAATGGGCAGCACGGAAGATAGCGTTAAGCTGCTCGGAATCCGGGGCCTCCGGGTCAAGCCCCAACAGATGTTGTTCCATATCGGCCAGCAATTCGTCGGCTTCATCGAAAAACGTCTGATAAAAATCGCTGATATCCATGCTCACGGTATCACCTCTGCTGTGAGTCGCGATCGGTTTGCGCTGCCGGTTGCTGCTCAGCCTGGGCATTATTTCCCGGTGCTGCTGGCGATACGGCGGGCGCTGCCGCTGAAGGTTGAAGTTCTGGTGTTTTACTGGCGTCCGCAGGTACTGCCGGCGCCGCTATTTGCTTCAGATTCTGCAGGTTGCCATCATCGGGCAGCGAAACCGCATCACTTTCCGCGTTCTCTTTTTCAATTGCCTGTTCAGTATCGTGATTGAGTACCAGCAGGCTAATGCGTCGGTTTACTGCCTCATCCCCGCCGCGATTCTTAAGTCTCATGGTGTCGGCCATTCCCACCACCCGCAGCATTTTTCCGCCGTCCAGCCCGCCCTGCACCAGCTCGCGGCGCGAGGCGTTCGCGCGGTCCGCCGACAGCTCCCAGTTGCTGTAACCCCGATCGCCGCTGGCATACTGAAAATCATCGGTATGACCGGCAATGCTGAGCTTATTCGGCAGCTCGTTCAGAATCGGCGCGATGGCCCGCAGGATATCGCGCATATAGGGTTCCACTTCGGCCTTGCCGCGTTTAAACATCGGTCGGTCCTGGCTGTCGATAATCTGAATGCGCAACCCTTCCTCAACCAGATTAATAATCAGGTGCGGGCGCAGCGCTTTCAGGCGCGGATCGGATTCAATCAGCTGATCCAACCGCTCGCGCAGCCGGTTAAGGCGTATTTCATCCAGCTTGCGCTTTTGCTCGTCAAGCAGGCGTTTTTTATCATCGCCTTCAACCGTTTTATGTACCTCGCCATTTTGCCGGGTAGGGTCATCGCCGCCGCCGGGAATAGGGCTTTCGCTATCGCTGCTACGCTGACCGCCGTTTAACGCGACTTTCAGCGGCGTTTTAAAATATTCGGCAATCTGCACCAGCTGCTGCGGGTTAGAAATCGAAATCAGCCACATCACCAGAAAGAACGCCATCATCGCCGTCATAAAGTCGGCATAAGCGATTTTCCATGAGCCGTGCCCGCCCTCATGCTTTTTATGCTTACGCTTTTTAACCAGTACGATGGGATGATTATTGTGCTTCATGCATCTTGGTCCGACGTCTGTTTCGCGGGTGATTTCGCGTTACGAACGTGCTCTTCCAGCTCGGTAAACGACGGCCGGTCGGTGGAGTACAGCGTTTTACGGCCAAACTCTACCGCGATCTGCGGCGCGTATCCGTTAAGGCTGGAGAGCAGCGTCACCTTAATGCACTGCATCATTT
This sequence comes from Izhakiella australiensis, assembly GCF_002006995.1. Taxonomy (GTDB): domain Bacteria; phylum Pseudomonadota; class Gammaproteobacteria; order Enterobacterales; family Enterobacteriaceae; genus Izhakiella; species Izhakiella australiensis. Next base: position 494,167 of record NZ_MRUL01000002.1, read on the forward strand.
TGGTCGTCTCTGCACATTTCTGGCGCAGCACGCCGGCAAGCGGAGAGATAAAACCGTAAGCCAGCAGAATGCCGAGAAAGGTTCCGACCATGGCGTGGGCGATTAGCGCGCCCAGTTCCGCCGCCGGACGATCCGCTGAAGCCAGAGCATGAACCACCCCCATTACCGCCGCGACGATACCAAACGCCGGTAGCGAATCGCCGACAGTTTGCAACGCCAGTGCCGGAACGTCGCATTCATGTTCGTAGGTTTCGATTTCTTCATCCATCAGGGCTTCAATCTCAAAGGCGTTCATATTGCCGCTCACCATCAGACGCAAATAGTCCACAATAAAGTCTACTAATCGTTTATCGGCAATAATGCGCGGGTATTGAGAGAAGATTTCACTTTCCTGAGGATTATCGATATCACGTTCAAGCGACAGCATGCCCTGCTGGCGTGATTTAGCCATCAAACGGTAAAGCAACGCCATCAGATCCATATAAACGGCTTTATTGTATTTTGAGCCGCGCATCAGCAGCGGCAACGCTTTGCCGGTGGCCTTAATCGCCTTGCCGTTGTTACCGACGATAAAGGCGCCAATGCCTGCCCCGCCGATAATCAGCAGCTCAGAAGGTTGATAAAGCGCGCCCAGATGGCCGCCTACCATCATGTACCCGCCCAACACGGACCCGATAACGAGGATATAACCCAATATAACCAGCACAATAAATCCTTACGTTGATAACGTGTGGGGTGAAGGAAGAATCCGCAATGTTCAGCAAGGCGCCGGAGTGAGAGTAAAAAAAAAGCAGCGGTATTAACCGCTGCTGGATGCATCTCACAATCAGGCGAACTTGTTAAACGGCTTGCTTAACCTGTTCATCCAGCAGTTGTGAAATGTTATCGGCAGATTCCGCAGGAAGTTTACGTCTTTTTACTGCGCGCGACGGAGGTTGGCACAGGCTACAGACGAAGCTCCCCACCGGTTGATGCGCATGGTTAATAAAACGCCCTTTGCAGCATTTGCAGCTGGAGAGCTCCAGCATGCCGCTTTCAACAAAACGCACCAGTGTCCAGGCGCGAGTCAGCGCCAGCAACGGGCCATCATCGCTCTGCGGGCACTGTTCGAGATAAAGCCGGTAGGCTTTAATAATCGCGTCAATACCCGAGGTCAGACCGCTTTTCAGTAAAAACGTCCAGGCATTACAGAACATGGTAGCGTGAATGTTTTGCTCCCATGTCATAAACCAGTCGGTGGAAAACGGCAACATGCCTTTAGGTGGTGGGCAACCACGCAATTCTTTATATAGCTTAATTAAACGCCCACGGCTTAGTTGCGTTTCGCTCTCAAGCATTTGCAGGCGAGCGCCCAGAGTAATTAGCTCGATAGCCAGATGAATATCACGCGCTTCCTGAACGATACTCTTGTCGCTCATTAACCTGCCCTCTTCTTAGGCATTTCATCTTCTTTAGTGACATCGCGCAGCAGGCGGCTTGATAACAAAATACCGGTATGAACTTGCTGCAGATCATCTACCCGCGAGTCCTGAGTTAACCGATTGATTATGCTGTGATCGTTAAAGCGGAACTGGCAAACCAGCTGATTAGTTTCCGCCAGTTTTACCATTTCAGGCAGCGTCAGCTGAGCCAGCGCGGTGGCCATTGATTCATCGATACCCAGACGAAACATCGCTGAAGCTTTTTCCTGATTAATTAAACGCTGTGCAAGCAACAGGTATGACAGGTTGATGTCATAAATATGTTTAAGTAATTCTGAAGTACCCATGTACCCACCCTGACTGACACTATTTTAATGTTTGCGGTTAAATCTGACCGCACCTTTTGGTTGCTGGTTGGTAAATCTAAAGATTGCAAAAAATTTATAGTGGCAAAGCCAAAGTGCTAAAAAATCTATTTTATGAATCCGGAAGAATTCAGCCGGAAATCGCTTAACTCAGCTGTTTTTTACATCCTGAGTTTTAATCGCCTTCCTTGTGTCTTCTTCTGAGAATCGAGCATTTAATTAGCGTACTAATCACTACCAGGTCGGAATCGTCTGAATCTTTATTAGGACTATTCCGAAAACAAGGCAACTTTATCCCCTCTATTTGCTACATACAACGAGCGAAGCGTGAAATTTTAGATAAAGTGTGAGCCACGTCACACTTTTAAGGCAAATTTTTTTCTGAAACCTATCAGCAACACTGTTGATTAGTTTACTAAGTAATCAATTCGTGGATTTTTTGTTAAATTTATGCCCCTTAAAGAGCCAGGTAATAATTACCAGGATAATTTTCAAGCATTTCAGATTTAATCATGTCATTACGGCAAGCTTAACAGTCAATAAATCCAGTAAATTACTTTAAATTGGTTTTTTATACTAAAAAAATCCATTAATAACCCAATCGCCTGGTTTAAATTTGGCTTAAGAGATCTCACATGAATTCAAGCAACTGCAGCTTCAGGTGCAGATTACGCTAATGAATGCAGCCTTCCGTAAAGAGTTACGCGCCGGGGTTCAGGAATCGTAATAAGCTGTAACTTCTGGTTACATAAGCAATATGAATATATTAGCCTGCATGCAGCCCCCTCTCTGTTAACCACAGCAGGAAATAAGCTATCGCCGTTGTTAAGCCGAATTTTTGCTTACGACTGGCTTTATGACGGGTAACGGCAGGGGATGTGCGGCGGCTTGGCACAGCGCATAAAGGATCTGTTGCAGGGCAAAGAATGTCTTATCTAAACGCAAGCGTGGAGGGAAAAGCAGACGAAGATGGGGTGAATCCCTTCTCCCCTGATGCGCTAACGCGCAGGTTGAACATGATGTCAGGCGGCTACGCCAGTTCAGGCCGGTCCTTTACCGGATCGTTTCCCTCGTTCCCGTGAGGAGAAGATAACGCCTGTAAATCTTTCAGGAAGGTTTTACGCCAGTTTGCTATATCGTTGCGCCGTAGCACCGCCATCATATCGTTGTAGCGTGCAACGCGCTCTTCACGCGGCATGGTCAACGCTTTATCCAGCGCGGCGGCCACATCATCCCGATCGTAAGGATTAACGATCAGCGCCGAGGTGAGTTCATTAGCCGCGCCGGCAAAGCGCGACAGCACCAGCACGCCCGGGTCGTCAGGATTTTGCGCCGCAACATACTCTTTGGCGACCAGGTTCATGCCGTCGCGCAGCGGCGTTATCAGAGCAACATCGGTCAGGCGAAAGATTTTCATCAATAAACGCCGATCAAAATGTTGATTGAGGTAATACAGCGGCGTCCAGCCCAGCGTGCCGTATTTGCCGTTAATACGCCCGGCCTCCGTTTCCAGCTGATGACGAATATCCTGATAAGCCTGCACATCGCCGCGTGAGGTTGGTGCGATTTGGGTATAGCGGATGTTGCTGCGGTGCTGCGGATAATTCTCCAGCAGCGACTCATAGGCGAGAAAGCGCTCCGGCAGGCCCTTCGAGTAATCCAGCCGCTCGCAGGCAATGATATTTTTAATATCCCCCAGGTCACGCTTCATCGCCGCCATTTTCGGCGGCAGCGGGCCTGAGGCCATTTCTTTAATGCTGTCCGGCTCAATGCCGATGGGATACACCTCGGTGGCAAAGTCATTATCAAAAGCGCGGTGCTGTTTGGCTGCGCGGCTCTCTATTTGGGTGACCTGAGAGACGCTGTCGAGAAACGCCAGCCTGTCGTTTTCAGTCTGAAAGCCCAGCAAATCATATTGGCAGAGCATTGTTAGCAGCGCGTCATGGGGCGGCAGCGCGTTGAAAATTTCCGGAGTCGGAAAAGGAATATGTAAAAAAAAGCCGATGGGATTATTTACCCCGAGCTTACGCAGCTCTGCGGCAAACGGCAGCAGGTGGTAATCGTGTATCCATAAAATATCATCCGGCTTTAACATCGGCTGCAAACGTTCAGCCAGCAGACGATTAACGCTGCAATAGCCTTCCCATGCTTCACGCTGATACTGAACCAGGTCGAGACGGTAGTGAAAAGCGGGCCAGATGACCGCGTTTGAAAACTGTAAATAATAGAGATCATAGTCATTCTGGTTGAGACCGAATGACGCGTAGGTAATACCGTCATGCTCCTGGGTGTTGACCAGCTCTTCCTCTTCACCGATCTCACTGATTTCACCATCCCAGCCGAACCATACGCCACCGGTTGATTTCAGCGCATCCAGAATCCCTACTGCCAGCCCTCCGGCGCTGGCTTTCCCTTCTTCGGGCAGAGCGATACGGTTAGATACGACAACTAAACGACTCATAACCTTAACTCCTTACCGACAAAGTTGTGTCTTGATGTAATTGTAATGTGAGTTGCTCCAGCCAGGCGTAAACCGCGTCAACGTTTGCCAGGCGATGCGTCGCTTGCGTCTTGCCATCGCCAACTTTAATCGCATAGCCGCCCAGCGCCGTTACAACCTCAAAGCCCGCCTCGTCAGTCAAATCATCACCGACAAAAACCGGTATCCGCCCGGCAAATGGCGCTTCCTGCATGAACTGACGCAGCGCAGCGCCTTTATTAACGCCCTCAGGCTTTATTTCAACAACGCACTTTCCCGGCTGCAGAACCAGCTGTGGAAACTGCGTTACCATTTCTTCCGCCAGCGCCTGTATCGCCCCGGCATACTCCGGCGCGTTACGAAAATGCAGCGCAAACGCCATCCCCTTGGTTTCCAGCAGCGTGCCCGGCATCGCTGCCAGCGCCTGGCGCAGACGCTGCGCCAGCGGCGTGGTCACCTCTTCAGGCAAGCTGACGCGATGCAGCGAACCTGCTGCGTCGCGACGTTCGGCGCCATGCACTCCGGCCAGCGGCAGTTTTAAAGGTGCGGCAAGCGCATCCAACTCAGATAGTGGGCGACCAGAAACCAGCGCCAGTGCATTATCACTGGCAGCGGAAAGCTTACGCAGGCAGGTAATCACCGATGAAGGAATAAAAACCTCGTCAGGCCGCGACTGAATGGCAGCCAGCGTGCCATCGACGTCAAAAAAAAAGGCATGGTTAGCCAGTGAGACGACTGGCGCGACATCGGCGGGTTGATTCACTCTCTTCCTCCTGATTAATTGGTTGAAAGTCCATAGCAAACGCAGGCTTTATCCGTCGCTAAAACTCAGCGATGCGAATCAGGTGAGTTACCCGAAATCACCAGCGACTGAGGAAACATGATATTGAACGCGGTATGGGACAGGAGGGTTTGCCTGCCAGCCCTTCTTACTGAAAACGGATAGCAAGCGGGGGGAGAAGACATGAACAACTTACTGGTCAAAAACTCCTTATCAGCAGGTTGAATAACAGCACATATATATGCATCTGCGACTCATCTCGTTGTCCCTTAAACCGGCCAACATCGCCATTCAGTATAGGCGCTGACCTGAAAATTACCAGACTGATTGCCTGCTTAGCCCCCTATTCGAAGCAAAATCCGTGCCGCTTTATACTAATAAATCAAAGCGAAACGGTGAAAATACGCCCCTCTTCCAGGCAGGCTAAGTCGCTGACGGTTAGCCAGCGCGTCGCCTGGTACGCCTGCCGGAGGCTGATGCACGATCAATCGCTGAGCAATGGTGATCGGCTGCCCACTGAGCGGGCGTCATGCCGGTTAGCCGCTGAAACATCGCGATAAATGCGCTGACATTATCGTAGCCGAGGGAAAGAGCGACCTGTTTCACTGACTGCCCGGCAGCCAGCCGCTGGCGGGCATTGACCACCCGCAGCTGCTGGCGCCACAGGCTGAAGCTTAATCCGGTCTCCTGCACAAGGCGCCGGGTCAGGGTGCGCGGCGACATTCCCACCAGCGTCGCCCAGCTAAGCGCGTCGCGATCGTCAGCCGGATCGGCGAGCAGCGCTTGAGCAATACGTCTCAGGCGCGGTTCACGCGGCAGCACAACGCCGGCCTCCTGTTGTTTCAGCGTTGCTACCTCGGCGATCACCACCTGCATCAGGCTGCGGCGAAAGGCCGCTTCGCGCGTGCAGCTCAGGCCGGACCAGCGCCGTACGGCCTGGTGCAGCAATGGCGTAGCCACAAAGCAGCAAGGCTGCGATGGCAGCGTGGTGCAATCTTCTTCCGCCAGCCATATGCCCCATCCGCTCAATACGCCGTGCGGTTGCATGGCATGCTCTGTCGCTGGCAGCAACCACAGGACGTGCGTTGCAGGCACCACCATATGCTGTGTCGCGAGGGTAATGGCCAGTACGCCGCTATCGGCTTTCACCAGCTGGCCGCAGCGATGGACATGCAGTTTGCTCTCACGCAGTTCGCTGGCGGAGAACAGGCTGGCATGCCCTTCCCCGGCGGCTATTTTTACCGGCAGATCCAACAGCATGCTGATACTCCTTAGCGTGATTAATTTGTCCTTTATGGCGTATTTATTGGCTTATATAAGGTACATCAGACGTATTTATGCCCGTAGCATAGCGCTATTACTGATAAGGAGAAACTGCTATGCAAACTGATTCTGCCGATCGTTCCGTCGCTGCCGTACAGCATCTGATCATGACCGCAATGGATTCGCTGCTCGACCCGCAGCGGCCGGTAAGCGAACTGGCCGCGTTTTTCAGCGCCGACTACCAGCAGTGGGTTGATGGAAAGACGCTGGATTTTGACGGCTTTTTACAGCATGCCCGCAAGCTTAAGTCCGTTCTGACAGAGGGAAAAGTGACCATCAACCGCCTGCTGGTCAGCGGTGACCAGGCAGCCACCCGTCATGATGTGGAAATCATGAAGCGCAACGGCGAAGCGGCGCGAGTGCGGGTTATCGCCCTGTTCAGCTTGCGCGGCGATCGGATTACCGCCGTGGAAGAACTGACTTATCTGCTGGAAGGCAGTCAGGAAGATCATCATTTGGGCTCGCAATGCTGATTTAACTACGCAGTATAATAATTTCATCTGGTAATAGCAGAGCAGATTCTGTTATTACCTACTGCGAAAGTAACCTTTCTTATATGAATTTATTAAATAATAATCTTCTGTCAGCTATAAAGAATAAGAAAATACCCATAGGAATAACTTATAACCGACCATTAATTGACAAAAATTTAATTTATTTAATTAACTGTACTTTTCTCACCTTTCTCCTTGCGTAGTGCCAGGCTATTATTTAATTCGTAATGACGGCTGTTTGTATTCTTATCATTTGATCTCCTTTTCCATGCACCATTTTGCTGGAGCCGCCTGTGCTAATCAAACGTAAACGCGTACGTTCCCATCTTGAAGATCGTTGGCTGGCGCTGGTACTGGCCACCAGTGCCGGTACCCTCAATGCTATGGCTCTCGGCGCCTTTGGCTTTTTTCCCTCGCATATGAGCGGTAATACCTCGCAGATATCGAGCGAAGTTTCCGGGTCTGATGTTAAAGACTTAGTATTTCTCAGTGCAATCCTAACCGCTTTTATTGCCGGCGCATTTAGCGCTCGTCTGACGGTGGCCGCAGGCTTAAAGAAAAAGCTGCGCACAATATACTGTTTGATCCTGCTGACAGAAGGTATCGCTTTAGCATTATTATCATGTTTTGAATTGCTATTTCATTCCTCAGAGAACAGCCGTGAATCTATTGTATTTCTCGCCTTTTTAATGGGTATTCATAATGCCACTTCAACCCAGCTATCAAATGGCAGGGTGCGCTCCACCCATATAACCGGCACCGTTACCGATGCCGGTATTGCGCTGGGTTCAATGGTCGCAGGCTGGCTGTCGCGTGACGCAAGCAGCGGACAGCGAGCACAGTATAAGGTTTTGTCGACCCACCTGACGACGCTGTTTTCCTTCATCGGCGGCGGGATTGTCGGGCTGTTGCTGTACCGGCTGGCAGGATTTTCCGCCATGCTGGCGGTGGGCGTCTTTTTGATGCTGATAGCATCGGGGGCGATTATGCTCGCGCTGAGCGCCACGCGCAGGCACCGGATCAGAACGCAGCAATGCATGCCGACCCGGCAAGGCGAGCAATAGATAGCAGCACGCGGTGCGTCCCCTCACCGCGTTAAGCACGCAGGGCAGCGTGCTTCGCCAATATCCGCGTAATTACGCCTGGTAGCCGCCGCTGATATCCAGCACGCCGCCGGTGATATAGCCCGCATCCGGTCCGGCCAGAAACGCGATGGATGCGGCAACCTCTTCCAGCGTGGATATGCGCGGTATTGCCAGGGTATTCACCACATCCGGCGGCAGCTTGTCAGCGGCGGCAGCGGCCATATCGGTTGGCATAACCCCCGGCTGAACAACATTAACCGTGATATGGCGCGCACCGAGATCGCGCGATGCGCCTCTGGCATAGCCAACGATCGCCGCCTTAGTCGCGGCATAATCGGTTACCTGAGGAAAAGCCACGCGTCCGCCCAACCCGGAGCCGATAAAGATAATGCGTCCGCCATCGCTGATTTTTAGCGCCGCCGCGCGCGTAAGTGCCACCACGCCCAGTACGTTAACCCGCCACTGCCGGTCCAGCTCAGCGTAGTCAGCCTGCGGGTCGTCTATCCGCTGTCCCTGCACGGCGATGGCTGCATTGTTAACCAAAATATCCAGCTTGCCGAACTCAGCAACCACGCTGTCGATAAGCGACTGCGCCGCAGAGGGATCGCCCTGATCATTTTGCACTGCCCGCGCCCTGACGCCCTTTTGCTGCACCTCTTCAACTACGGCTGCCGCTTTTTCAGCGGACGAAACATAGCTGATAACCACATCGGCGCCCAGCTCAGCCAGTTTGACAGCCGTTACCGCGCCAAGCCCGCGCGATCCCCCGGTAACCAAAGCCACTTTACCTGCTAACGTTTTGCTCATTGCGCCCTCTCCCGTTGAATATTGCCTAGCCTGCGACCGCAAAGATCGCAGAGAAAAATACACTAACGATCAGTACAGTAATGATCGTTATTAAAATTGACAAGCGATTTCTTTCATTATTAAATAACGAACGTTATCAAAAGGAGAAAGCCATGGGACGCCATCGCGAATTTAACCTTGACGACGCGCTGGATGCGGCGGTCAAGGTGTTCTGGGAGAAAGGCTATGAAGGCACCTCATACGAGGATCTCACCCAGGCAACCGGAGTTAAACGACCCGGACTGTATGCCACCTTTGGCAACAAAGAAGCGCTGTTTCGTCGCGTCGTCGAACGCTATACCGAACGCTACCTTGGTCATATGACCGCGGCGCTGGCAGAACCCAACGCGCGTAAAATGGCCGAGCATGTACTCTATGGCACGGTCATGATGACCACCAGCGACCCCGTCTATCGCGGCTGCCTGGGCGTCAATGGCGCGCTGGCTTGCTCAGATCAGGCAGAGCCGATCCGGGAAATGCTCATTCAGTTTCGCGCCCACGGTGAACAGGCGCTGCGCGTCAGGCTGGAGCAATACAAGCAGGCGGGGGATTTGCCCGCCGATACCGATTGTGACGTGCTGGCGGCGTGGCTGGTGACGGTCAACTACGGCCTGTCGGTGCAGGCAAAAGCCGGGGTTTCCGCCCGGCAGCTGAGCGCCGTAGTGGAGCGTACGCTGGCCGGCTGGCCGGCAGGTAGCACGCGCTGAATCACGGCCGCGCTGATAATGGCCGTTTTTTCGCCCGGCAGCTGAGCGCCGTGGTGGAGCGTACGCTGGCCGACTGGCCAGCGGGTAGCACGCGCTGAATCACGGCCGCGCTGATAATGGCCGTTTTTTCGCCCGGCAGCTGAGCGCCGTGGTGGAGCGTACGCTGGCCGACTGGCCAGCGGGTAGCACGCGCTGAATCACGGCCGCGCTGATAATGGCCGTTTTTTTCGCCCGGCAGCTGAGCTGCCGTAATTGAACGTACGCTGGCCGTCAGGCGCCAGCGCGATAGTGCTGGCAGAAAACATCGCCCCGCTCCGGCTGCCGTCTGTCATCACCAGGGGCGGCGGCGACAAATATTTCCTAATCGCTCCGACTGCTTTAAGCTGCTGGTTACCCTCACGCCTTGCAGACAGGAGCAGAAATGAACCCTATTGCCCAAAAGCGCGCGGCTTTTCGCCAGCTTCACCAGTCTGGCTGCTTTGTGCTGCCTAATCCGTGGGACGTCGGCAGCGCCCAGGCGCTGGCGCAGCTTGGCTTCAAGGCGCTGGCAACCACCAGCTCCGGCTATGCGTGGTCCCGTGGCCGTGCCGACGGACAGCTATCGTGTGAGGAAACCCTTGAGCATATGCGCCAAATGGTCGCGGCAACGACGCTGCCGGTTAACGCCGACTTTGAAAGCGGCTTTGCCGATACGCCGGATGGCGTCGCCCATAGCGTGCGCCTCGCGGTGGAAACCGGCGTGGCCGGCCTCTCGATTGAAGATTCAACCGGCAACGACCGTGCGCCTTTGCGTCCGCTTTGCGAAGCGGTAGATCGACTGGCGGCGGCACGCACGGCGATCGATGAAAACGGCGGCGACACGCTGTTAATTGCCCGGGCAGAGAACTTTTTTGTCGGCAAACCCCATCTCGACGACGTCATTGTCCGCCTTCAGGCCTATGCCGATGCGGGCGCCGACTGCCTGTATGCGCCGGGTATCAAAACGCGCCAGCAGATCGAGGCGGTGGTGGCAGCGGTGGCCCCCAGGCCGGTCAACGTGCTGATCGGCTGGCCGGATGATTTAACCGTACAGCAGCTGGCCGACCTTGGCGTCAGACGCATCAGCCTCGGCGGCGCGCTGGCGCGCAGCGCCTGGGGGGGCTTTCTGGATGCCGCGCGCCAGCTGGCCGAAAGCGGCAGCTTCGGCGGCCTGCGCGCTGAGCCATCGGGCGCAGAGCTGAACAAGCTGTTTGCCAGGACGGCAATCAGCGCAAAAAAAGGCGAACAGAATGAATAACTATCCCACTCTTACAGGCGCGCGGGTCCGACTACGCCCGATGGAATACGCCGATGCCGGGCTGCTGGTGAACGCCGCCAGCGACGGCGAACTGTGGAAGCTGCCGTTTACCCTGATCCCCAGCGCCGATACCGTTGACGACTACATCCGTATCGCCCTGACGGGCCGGGAACAGGGGACGATGTTACCCTTCATCATCGAGGATATTGCCAGCGCCGCGGCGATAGGCACTACCCGCCTGTGGAAAATTGACCGCAACAATCGCAAGCTGGAGATCGGCGGCAGCTGGCTGTCGGCCAGCTGGCAGCGCACCTGGGTCAATAGCGAAGCCAAGTTTCTGCTGTTGCAGTATGCCTTTGAGACCCTGAACTGCGTGCGGGTGCAGTTCACCACCGACGTGACCAATGAAAAGTCGCGCAATGCCATTCTGCGCCTCGGGGCTAAGCTTGAGGGTATCGTCAGAAACGAACGCATCATGGCCGACGGCAGAAAGCGCGACTCGATACGCTTTAGCGTTATTGACGATGAGTGGTCACGGGTGAAACAGGATCTGCTGCTGCGCCTTAAGGCTCAGGGGGCCGGAAGCGACGCGCAGGCAGCGGCAAATTCATCTTTCACCAGCCGCATGGGCGTCACCGGCGCGCCGTAGAAATCAACGGGCGGGCCGCTGGTCTTTCCGCCAAGCCTGCTGATGATCTTTACCGTGGTCTCGCGCGCTTCAATAATCACCTCGTCGCTATCGACCAACAACTCGCGCAGCGACGCCAGCGCCAGGCGCTGACCAACGCCAAGCCGTCGGTATTTACTGTCCACGGCAAAGCGTCCCCAGTGCCAGATGCCATCAACGCGCCAGCTGGCGGCCACGCCGAGCAAAAGCTCTCCCGAGCGCGCAATCCACCATTTACTTTCATGTTCCGGCGCTACCGGCAGCAGCCCGGGCGGAATATTCTGGCCAGTGCAAAACGTATCGAACAACAGCGCATCCACTTCGCCACGATAGCTGTCGCTCAGCGCGTCGATGCAAATACGTTCAGGCTGGCGTCCGACATTGCGTCGGAAAGCGCCGATGCGCAGCGCGCGCAGTCCGGCAACGGCCTCTTCGACATCCTGAGCGCTGAGGTGATCCTCGACAGAGGCCAGCTCGCTATCGGCTGCGCTATCGGCTGCACGCAGCATCTGCTCTCCGCCCAACGTCAGATGAAAGTTTTTCTGACGCCGGTCGCCCGGCGCGGCGCACGGCAACACATAGCGTTTCGCGGTCAGTACGCTTAGCGTACGGCTTAGCGAGGCTTTATCCATGTTCAGCTGCCGGCAGAGTTCAGCAAAGGACGTCTGTCCATTTTTTGCCAGATAGTTAAGCAGATGGGCCTGGGTAAGCGACAGACCGGAGTGAAAGCAGTTTTTATCCAGCAGCCCCAGCTCTCTGACCAGCGAGCGTAACTCTGCACGTATTTGGGCAATGGCCGACATTGATTCCTCTTTTGTTGATACTATCAATAAAAATTCAAATTAGTGCTATCGCGAGACGGCTGTCAAGCAAACAATTGATAGTATCAACAAATATTTTGTGTTAGCTAACATGCGCTTCCCGGCGCGAACACCCGTCCGTCACCCTTTCGTTTCTCTGCCAGCATGCGCAGACTCAAGTCAACTCCAGCCGATCTCTGTCATCGTAAGCGCCGTTTCTTAGCGCTCAGGACTTGCATCGGCGAACAATAGTCTATGATTGATCTTGCGCTCAGCGGCGGTCAGCAGTCTCCGCAGTCATGCTGATTGACGGCCTGCACGGGCAGATAGCCAGGCTGCGCGACCTTATTTTGTTCAAACTTTTGACCATTTTCCTGAAATCGTTAGCTGGTGCGAACCGCGAAAAAGCGCGTTCGTTTTACGAATGTCACTCAATTAAATAAGGAAAATGAATGGCTTCAGGAGCATTTACCGACAGTTGGGGCGCGGAAATTCTGCCGGGGGGCGAGGCCCGCTTTCGCCTCTGGGCGCCGGACTGCCAACGCATCGGGCTTGCGCTTAATGGCGAAGAAAAAAGCATGCATGCCGTTGGCGACGGCTGGTTTGAGCTACGCCTGCCCGACGTAGCCGCCGGCACCGAATACAGCTTTGTACTGGCTGACGGCACAACGCTGGCCGACCCCGCTTCACGTGCGCAAAAGTCCGACGTCAGCGGCCCCTCCTTACTCAGCGATCCCTGGCACTATCCCTGGCAGCATCAGCAGTGGCGCGGTCGTCCCTGGGAGGAGAGCGTTATTTATGAGCTGCACATCGGCACCTTTACCCCCGAAGGGACATTTCGCGCCGCGGCCTGCAAGCTGGCATCCCTCGCCGGGCTGGGTATCACCGTGGTTGAGGTTATGCCGCTGTCACAGTTTGGCGGCACGCGCGGCTGGGGTTACGACGGCGTGCTGCTGTATGCGCCCCATTCAGCCTACGGTACGCCGGACGATTTCCGCGCCTTTGTCGATGTCGCTCACGGCTTAGGCATGTCGGTGCTGTTGGACATTGTTCTCAATCACTTTGGCCCCGAGGGCAATATTCTGCCCCAGCTGGCCTCAGCTTTTTTTGATCAGCAGCGTATGACGCCCTGGGGCGCCGGCATTGACTACGCCGCCGACGCACCGCGTCGCTTTATTATTGAGGCGCCGCTGTACTGGCTGCAGGCTTACCGGCTGGATGGCCTGCGCTTTGACGCTATCGATCAGATTGAAGATGAGTCCGGGCGCCACATACTCGTGGAAATAGCCGAGCGTATCCGGCGGGAAATCACTGACCGCCCCATTCATCTGACCAGCGAAGACTGCCGCAACATCACGTCATTGCACCCTTACGACAGCGAGGGCAGACCGCAGCTTTTCACCGCCGAATGGAATGATGATTTTCACAATGCCGTACACGTTCTGGCAACCGGTGAAACCCACGCCTACTATGCGGACTTTGCCGGCGCGCCCGAAAAGCTGTTTGCCCGGCTGCTGGCCGAAGGATTTGCCTATCAGGGCGAGGTCGCCCCGCAATCAGGTCAGCCGCGCGGCGTCAAAAGCCATGCTCAGCCAACGGTGGCATTCGTCGATTTCTTACAGAATCACGATCAGACCGGTAACCGGGCACAGGGCGAAAGGCTGCTGGCGCTGGCCGACCCCGACTGCGTCAGAACGCTGCTGGCGACGCTGCTTCTCTCTCCCCATATTCCGTTATTGTTTATGGGCGAAGAGTACGGCGAAACCAATCCTTTCCTGTTTTTTACCGACTTTCACGGCGATCTTGCGCGCGCAGTGCGCGAGGGACGCGCCCGTGAGTTTGCCGATCACGCCGGTCATCAGGACGACAGCGTTCCTGATCCTAATGCCATTGACACCTTTGCGCGTTCGAAGCTCGACTGGCGCAAAGCGGAAAGTGCCGAAGGTAAACGCTGGCTGGCGTTGGTTAAACAGCTGCTTACGCTGCGCCATCAGCACATCGTCCCCCTACTGCGTGCGGATCGGGGAAACAGCGGACGCGTCGTACACATTGATGGAGCGCTCATGGTTGTGACCTGGCATCTGCCGGCTGGCACGCTTTCTATGGCAATCAACCTGAGCCAGCAATCCCATCCGCTGCCCATTCTGCCGGGCCAGATGCTGTTTTGCTGGCCATCTCCGGCTGACTATCTGCCGCAAAACGCCATTAGCGTTTACCTTGATCGCGGAGCAACCAAATGACGTTACCCGTGGCGACCTACCGCCTCCAGTTTCGTAACGGAATGACCTTCGACCGTGCCGCTGCGCTGGTGCCATACCTGAAAAAACTCGGTATCAGCCACCTGTATGCCTCTCCGGTTTTTACCGCCGTCGGCGGCTCCACGCACGGATACGATGTGACCGACTGCTGTCAGATAGATCCCGTGCTGGGCGGACGCGCCGGGTTTGATCGTCTGGCCGCCGCGTTGCAAGACGCCGGATTGCAGCTGATCCTTGATATCGTCCCTAACCACATGGCCGCCTCGCTGGAAAATGCCTGGTGGCGCGATCTGATTGAGCACGGCCGCGACAGTCGCTACGCCAGCTGTTTCGATATTGACTGGTCGCGCCCGCTGACCCTGCCGGTGCTGGGTGACAGCTTTGCCGCCGTGCTGGAAAAGGGAGAGCTGCGCATTGAAGCCGACCCGCAGACCGGCAACCCGACGCTAAGCTACTTTGACCAGCACTATCCGCTCACGCCTGCCAGCTGGAAAAAGCGCAAAGGCAAACTTCTGCAAACCAACGATGCGCAGGAGATAGCCCGTTTTCATGAACGGCAACCCTGGCGACTAATGAGCTGGCGCGATGCCCGCCATACGCTCTCCTACCGTCGCTTTTTTGAAATCACCGGTCTGGTCGGCATACGCGTCGAAGAGCCGGAGGTGTTTGATGCAACCCACGCGCTGATTCTCGAACTGGTCCACTCCGGCGCCGTCAGCGGCCTCAGAATCGATCACGTCGACGGCCTTTCCGACCCCAAAGGCTACCTGACACAGCTGCGCCAGGCCGTCGGCAGCCAATGCTACATTATCGTTGAAAAAATTCTCGGCGCCGGTGAACGCCTGCCAGCAGACTGGCCCGTTGCCGGCACCACCGGTTATGAGTTTATTAGCGCCCTGCCTGATGCCCTTATTGCCGCTGAGGGCGTCAGCGCGCTGCGCCAGAGCTGGGAAGCGATGCTGTCCGGGCCGCAGGAGAGAGACGCCCAGCTGCGCGCCGCAAAGTTACAGATGGTGGAAGTGAATTTTGCCGGTGAATTCGCCACCCTGCGCCAGCTGGCTCTGGACTACGCGGCGACAGAAGGGCTGGCGCGGGAGCAGCAGATTACCACCGCGCTGCGGGAGCTGCTGCTGGCTTTCCCCGTGTACCGTACTTATGGCAATCAGCACGGCCTGCCGCAGGATGATCGGGTGCTGTTGCAGCAGGTGGTTCAGGCAGTCGAAGCCCGCCTGCCGCCGCCTGACCGCCGCGCCCTCGGCCTGCTAAGCGATATGCTTACCGCCGCCGTGGCGCCAGCAGCCCGGGATACGGCCCTGCGGTTTTGCATCCGCTTTCAGCAGCTAACGGGACCGCTTATGGCTAAAGCGGTCGAGGATACGCTGTTTTACCGCCAGCATATGGCGCTGGCGCTCAATGAAGTCGGCGCCGATCCGCTGATGACGGAATTTTCGCTTACCCGCTTTTACGCGCTGATGCAGGCGCGGCTTGAACAGCAGCCGGGCGGCCTGTGCGCGACCTCAACCCATGATACCAAGCGCGGCGAAGACGCCCGGGCCAGATTGTATACCCTGACGGAAGCGCCCGCGCGCTGGAGCGCGCTTATGGCCAGCTGGCGTAAGGCGCACCGGCGCCAGATTACCCTGCTGGCTGACGGCCCGGCGCCTGAACCCGCCGTCGAATGGATGATTTGCCAGGGGCTGGCCGGCGCATGGCCGCTCAGGCTGAGCGCCGATGACGAGGCGGGACTGCACGCGCTGGAGGCCCGCTTTATTCCTTATGTCGAAAAAGCGCTGCGCGAAGCCAAACTGCGTACTAACTGGGGGGATAACAACAGCGACTATGAAAACGCCGTGCTGGCGTATGCCCGCTACATTTTTTCGCCTGCGGCCCGCAAATGGCGTGCGGAATTTATCGACGCGCTGCAGCCATTTATTCGCGCCGGTCTGGTTAATAGCCTGACGCAAACCCTGATAAAGCTGACGGCGCCGGGCATTGCAGATATTTATCAGGGCAGCGAGGGATGGGATTTTAGCCTGGTCGACCCGGATAACCGCCGCGAACCCGATTTTACCGCGCTGGCCCAACGCGCTGAGCAGATGCGTACCGCGCAGCTGGCGACAGATCAGTGCTGGCTGGACGGCAGCATTAAACAGTATGTTATCAGCACGCTGCTTAATTTTCGCCAGCAGCACCCAGGACTGTTCAGCCACGGTGAGTTTCTGCCGCTCACCGTCACCGGCCAGCATCCGCAGCAGGTCATCGCCTTTGCCCGCCAGCACGGCCCGCAGACGCTGATTGTGATTTTACCGCGGCTGACTCTTGACGCGCTGCACGGCCCCTACAGCCTACTGGCTGCCGCGTGCTGGTCCGGTACCAGCATCATGCTGCCGGAGCCGCTGGCCGGGCGCCGTTATCTGAATCTTCTGCGCGACGAAGAGGTCACACTCTCCCAGCGCGTTGACATCGCCAGTATCGCCGGCCCGCTTCCCTTTCTGATTCTGAGCGGCTGAAAAACCACGATGAACAATAACCTTACCCGTTGGCAATATTCCGTTTATTTGACTGGAGAGATGTATGTCGGACCGCAAGACGCATAGCATTCTGGCTGGGAGCAGCTATCCGCTGGGAGCAAATTACGATGGTGAAGGCGTCAACTTTGCCATTTTTTCCGCCTACGCTGAACGCGTTGAACTCTGTCTGTACGCGCCGGACGGAAAAACGGAAATTGCCAGGCTGACGTTACCGGAATATACCCACGAAGTCTGGCATGGCTATGTACCAGGGCTGCAGCCCGGTGCGCTATATGGCTTCCGGGTGCATGGCCCGTTCGAACCGGAGGCTGGCCACCGCTTTAACCCGCACAAGCTGCTGATCGATCCCTACGCCCGCGAGCTGGCGGGAAACATCGACTGGAACGAAGCCCATTTCGCCTATGAGTTACACCACGATGACCGCGACCTGACCTTTGACAGCCGTGACAGCGCGCCTTTTACCGCGAAATGCCGGGTTATCGATCCCCAGGGATTTAACCTCCACTCTCCCGGCCGCCCGGTCATTCCCTGGCCCCAAACCGTTATTTACGAAACGCACGTTAAAGGTTTTACCCAGCTAAATCCGGCGCTGCCCGCAGAGCTGCGCGGCACCTACGAGGGGATGGGCCACAACGCCTCAGTTGAGTATATAAAAAGCCTCGGCATTACCTCGGTGGAGCTGCTTCCCGTTCACTGGTTCCCCGACGACCAGCACCTGCTTGATAAAGGGCTGGTCAACTACTGGGGATATAATACGCTGGGCTTTTTCGCGCCCGCCTCGCGCTATTATGGTCCAAACGGACTGCACGGTTTTCGCGATATGGTACGTGCTTTTCATGATGCCGGCATCGAGGTCATTCTTGACGTGGTTTATAACCACACGGCGGAAGGCAACGAGCTTGGTCCTACCCTCTCTTTCAGAGGTATCGATAACTTCTCGTATTACCGTACGCTACCCGAGCAGCCGCGCTATTACATTAATGACACGGGCACCGGCAATACCGTTAATACCTCGCACCCGCGCGTGCTACAGCTGGTGACCGACTCGCTGCGCTACTGGGCTGATACCATGGAGATCGACGGTTTTCGTTTCGACCTCGGCACCATTCTCGGCCGCGAGCCGGAAGGCTTCGATCAGCGCGGCGGCTTTTTTGACGCCATCACTCAGGACCCGACCCTTGGTCAGCTTAAGCTGATTGGCGAGCCCTGGGATATCGGTCCGGGAGGCTATCAGGTCGGGGGTTTTCCTCCCGGCTGGGCGGAGTGGAACGATAAATATCGTGATACGGTCAGAGAATACTGGAAAGGCGATAACGTCTCGCGTGATTTCGCCGCCCGGCTGCTCGGCTCAGGCGACCTCTACGACCTGCGCGGCCGACGGCCGTGGGCCAGCGTCAACTTTATTACCGCCCATGACGGCTTCACCCTCAACGATCTGGTGTCTTATGACCAGAAGCATAACGAGGATAATGGCGAAGATAATAATGACGGTCATAATGACAATCGCTCTGCCAACTACGGCTGGGAAGGCCCGACGGACGATGCCGATATTAACGCGGCGCGCGAACGGCAAAAGCGCAATTTCCTCGCCACGCTGCTGTTCTCTCACGGTACGCCGATGCTGCTGGCAGGCGATGAAACCGGGCGCACCCAGCGGGGGAATAATAATGGTTACTGCCAGGATAGCGATATCTCGTGGGTGCAGTGGGAAGATCTGTCGCCTGCCGCCACAGCGCTACGCGAGTTTACCCGGCAGATAATCAGCCTGCGCGCGCTGCAACCTCTGCTGCGCCGCGAGAACTGGCGCGACGGCATGGATATCAAATGGTTTAACGCCGGTGGCGGCTTTCAGCTGCCCGAACACTGGGAAGAGGGAACTACGCTTGGCGTTTACATTGGATATGCTGATAGCGTCGTCGAGGAAGGCATCTGGCAGGATGCACTGATTTTAATGAACCCTTATCAGGAAAGCGTTCAGTTCCGCATACCCCAGTTTGGTGAAGCCGGCTGGGTGCTGGAGCTTTCTACCGCCGACCCGGCGCAGCATGGCCGCATCATCACTCGCGAAAAAGATTATGAGCTGGCGAGCCGCAGTTTTACCCTGTTCCGTCGCCCCTGAGGTGTGATAATGGCTGTTGCCCTGCCAGGACTCAGGGCGACAGCAAAACCGCGTTAATCAGCCATGTGTGATGATTACATGTCGTTGACTTAATGACGTTTTTTCCGAATGCAGTACGCGCAGAGTCAGTTAAACATCATTTATTGGTGAGGATTACCCGTTTAACAGCGTTTACTGTTTCGCTGCGGTCCCAACCCCGGCCCGTTGGTGCCGGGGTTGGCGGTCGCTACCAGTTAAAGTGGTTTGAATCTTCCCACTCTTTAAGCTCTTTCTCCGCCTGATCTTTGCCATAACCATAGCGTTCCTGGATACGGCCAACCAGCTGGTCGCGTTTGCCCTCCACCACGTCCAGATCGTCGTCGGTGAGCTGACCCCATTTTTCCTTCACTTTTCCTTTGAACTGTTTCCAGTTTCCGCTGAGGCGATCTTCGTTCATAAGTGCTCTCCTTTTGTGTCAGCGTTATCGTCTGACAGCCTGATGCGCAGTTAATTTGGCTGCGTAATCCTAACTGTAGTTCAGTTATCTGGAGATAGCCTTTCAGCCAGCACACTTACGGATAATTCCTGACTCTCGCGATATCATTTATTATCAGGCCAGGCGACCGGCGGGATACCATTTAGCACCGGCTCGGCAAACAGAAAGCCCTGGAAGGTAGAAATACCGGCAGCCTCCAGCCACATCCACTCCTCTGGCTTCTCCACGCCGGAGGCGGTAAGACCAATTTCCAGTGAGGTGCAGCAGCGGATAATGGCATGGACGATCGCCTGCCTGGGGCCGCTGCGATGAACGTCGCTAATAATACTGCGATTGATTTTTATCCTGTCCGGCTGGAAACGCGTCAGCAGTTGCAAACCAGCAAAACCGGCGCCGAAATCATCAATCCCCAGGCTAATTCCCGCGGCTTTCATCTGACGTATCGCCGCGCCAAACTCGTCGAGGCGGGAAATAACCTGCTTTTCGGTAAACTCGACGATAATTTGCTCCGGCACCAGGCCACCGTCCTGAATTCCCTGCAGCAGCCGCTCTACGGCGTTCGGAACCATAACCAGCGACATCGGCAGCAGATTAACCGTCAGCGTTTGTTCGCCAATATCAAGCCGTTTTGCCATAGCAAATGCCTGGGCCTTACTACTCAGATCAACCTCATAAAGGCGCTCCGGTGGCAGATTGGCCAGATAGTGCTCTGACAGGCCGCCCTCCGGGCTACGGATCAGCGCTTCCAGCGCAACGATTTCACGGGCAAAAGGGTCCACCACCGGCTGAAAAGCAAAACGGCAGTCGGCAGACTCATCCGGTACTTCAGCGGTTTTTACCGCCGCGTCGTCATCGCGGGCAAATACCCAGTGGCCCGGCAGTGGGATCTCGTAGTAGGTTTCCTTTTCCGTGGCTTCGACAAAGGTGCGTAAAAAGCCCAGCGCGCGATCGTCATAGGTTAGCTGATAAGTTGAGGTTCCCTTGCTCAATACCGCTCTCAACACGCTATCCCTGTCGTGTTCACGCAGATCGAACAGCTCCATGCCCAGGTTGCCGAAGCGTCGCTCTGGCGCATAATCGCGCATCAGCTCAACAATATTGTGGTGACGCGAATCCTCATAGATGCGGTCATAAATGTTGCTAACAGCTTTCTCAGGTCCCTCAAGCAGCTGGAAAAAATGCGTACCGTTAAACAGCAAAATACCCGTTACATCGAACAGCTCATTTTTTTTGTTTGCCGACGCCACCATTTCTTCAATTTCTTTCAACGGCACGTCATCACAAATATGGCTGCGATAAATCAGAGTGGAGAGCATGGGAAGATCCTGATAGCAGGTAGAGACCAGGGGCACAAGGTAACAGAATACGTCTGTCGGTTATACCCTTCTTTTATAACAAAATAGCCACAAATGCAGCGCTGATTTTTTAACAGGACAGCGCCTGCTATTTAGCAATCGGTAGGTCAGAGTATCTTGTTGTCCAGGCGGGGGAAAGCATTTCCCGCTTCATGGCCCAGGCCTTCTCTATTCCCTGCCCGGCAAACCAGACTTTTCCTTTACCGGAGGTATTTATCGAATCAATGGCCTTCATCAAGGCGGCGCTGTCGGCCCTTGGCGCGTTCTCATCAAACAGATTGAGCTGTGCCACGCCGTTACTGAAAAAATCAGCCAGCATGACGCCCGCTTTCATATAACGATGTCCATCACGCCATATGCGATCGAGCGAATCCGTCGCGGCACCGATAATATCCCGCGTATCATTTGTTGGCGTCATTAGCGTCGTCGCGGCCTGATTGCCATAATAACTCTCACCCTCCGCATGAGGGCTGGTACGCAAAAACACGCTGATAAAACGA
This sequence comes from Izhakiella australiensis, assembly GCF_002006995.1. Lineage (GTDB taxonomy): Bacteria > Pseudomonadota > Gammaproteobacteria > Enterobacterales > Enterobacteriaceae > Izhakiella > Izhakiella australiensis. The sequence goes on from NZ_MRUL01000002.1 coordinate 515,649, forward strand.
CAGAACTGCCGCTCGCGCCGTAATTTTTCCGCCGCGCGCTCGGCGTAGGCGCATACGGCCTGATGCATATCGGTATAGTGCGTAATGCGGTGACCGAAAGAGCGGCTACAAACGATCTGCTGTTTGATCGGCGCAAACTCTTCCATCTCAAGGCAGGGCTCGCCGCGAAGCTCGCGCGCGGTGCGCTCCAGCACCACGTTAAAATGCTTTTTGATCACCCACGGTGAACTGTCGGCCAGGTCGCGAGCAGAATTGATGCCCATCAGATTCAGCCGGCCGGCAAGACGCTTGCCGACGCCCCACACATCTCCGACCGGCACGCGCACCAGTAATCTCTGGCGAAGGTTATTATCCGACAAATCGACAACCCCGTTGCGAGCGGGCCATCTTTTCGCGGCATAGTTCGCCAGCTTAGCCAGCGTTTTGGTTTGCGCGATACCCACGCCAACCGCAAGCCCGGTATTTATGCGTACCTGGCTGCGCATCTGCTGGCCGAACGCAGCCAGCGGCATGCAGTTAATAACGCCGCTAAGGTTAATAAAAGCTTCATCAATGGAATAGATTTCTACCGCAGGTGACATCTCCATCAGCGTCTGCATAACGCGATCGCTGAGGTCGGCATAAAGGGCATAGTTAGAGCTAAAGACATGAACCCTGGCGCTGTAAGTATTATTTTTTATTTTAAAATAAGGCTCGCCCATTTTTATCCCGAGTAATTTAGCTTCCGCCGAACGTGAAATCACGCAGCCATCGTTGTTAGAAACCACGACAACCGCCTGCCCGCGCAGGTCAGGGCGGAAAACCGTTTCGCATGACGTATAAAAACTGTTTACATCAACCAGCGCGTACATGGTTACTTGTGCGTTTTCAGAGAAAAGGTGACGACGCCAAATACCTCTAATTCTTCTTCGCGCTGAAATACAATCGGCGAGTAATTATTATTATGCGGCATCAGCTGGATATACGGGCGGGTGCGCAATTCTTTTACCGTAAACTCACCGCCCACCGCCGCAACAACGATATCACCATGCCGGGGTGGCAGAGAGCGGTCGACCACCAGCAGATCGCCGTCGTTGATACCCGCCCCGCGCATCGAATCACCGCTGACCCGGATAAAGTAGGTGGCGTTTGGGTGCTTTATCAGCAGCTTGCTAACATCCAGCCGGTCTTCAACATAATCCTGGGCCGGACTCGGAAAGCCGCAGGGTACGCGCTCAATAAAAAGTGGAAGGCTGGCCGTTGCGTGACGCACGCTGGGTTTGATGAGCTGCATAATATTGACCCCCGAATTACTGTATTTATATACAGTATTACCAAAAGCCGCGATCGATCAAGCGCCCCGTGAGTCGTTTCCGGAAAGCGTCTGAATTGACGATGAATTTAGCTAAACGTTCCGTCAGCGTCGTGGGGCGGCGCGCTCGTCCCGCAAAGCGCGTTTTTCAGCGCGGGCAACCGGCAGATGCTAACGGGCTATGCATAAATCCGGTGTCCGTAAACGGCCAGCACCAGGCCTCCTTCGGGTGTGTAATAGCGCTGAACCCACTTTTGGAGGCTTTATGAATTACACCGTTCTCGGGCTGGATAGCAGCGAATTTACGCATTTATATGGGCAAAGTGATGACTATCTGGCGGCGCATCAGGCCGTCAGAGTCAAAGCGCAGAGCGAATCGGACTATCCCGACCGCATCGCGCTGCGCAACGTTCCCGTCGGTGAGAATGCCATACTGGTAAACCATGTCTATCAACCGGCAAAATCACCCTACTTTGGTCGCCATGCGATTTTTATTCATGAAGGCGCTAGCGGACAGGGGAGATATGAAAATGAGGTTCCGGAGTATTTGTTTACCCGGCAGATTTCGTTAAGGGCATTTAATGAGGCGCATATGATTATCGCAGCGCATGTTGCAGAAGGCGCCGACGTTGAAAACCTAATCTTTCAACTCTTCGCTAACGCGCAAACCTCATATATTCACGCGCACAGCGCGCGCTTTGGCTGTTATATGTGCGCCATTAAGCGTCAGTAATAGCCACAATCAGGCGCACCCGCAGGCAGGGTAAACAATACACGATTGTCTACCCTGCCACGCTTAGCCCTGCGGGATCTGCTGGGTGATGCAGTGGATGTTGCCACCGCCCAGCAAAATTTCACGGGCCGGCACGCCGGTGATGAGATAGTCGGGGAAGACCTGCTGTAGCAGGCTTCGCGCCAGCTCGTCGGTTTGCGCATCAAGCAGCGGGAAAATAATCTGCTGATTGCTTACCAGGTAGTTGACGTATGACGCCGCCAGCCGGTTGCCCTCGCGGCGTTCAATCGCGTTACCGCTGCTGACGCCCTGAGTTTCTTCAACGCTGACGTACAGGACCGGCGGCGCCGGCATTTTCCACACCTTCAGGCGTCGCCCACGGGCATCGACCGCCTGCTCCAGCACCGCCAGCGCGGAATGCGAACGCGCATATTGCGGATCGGCCGGATCATCGCACCAGTGCAAAATCACTTCGCCCGGACGGGCAAAGCAGCACATGTTATCGATGTGACCATCGGTTTCGTCGTTATACACCCCTTCAGGCAGCCAGATGAAATGCGTAACACCGAGATACTGGCTCAGCAGGCTTTCGATCTGCGACTGCGACAGATGAGGATTACGGTTAGGGTTGAGCAGACACTCAGCCGTCGTCAGCAGCGTTCCTTCGCCATCGCTGTGGATAGAACCGCCTTCCAGCACCAGTGGCGCGGCAAGGCACGGTATGTCGAGCTGCGCCAGCACCGCCGCGGCAACCTTTTCATCCTGCGACCAGTCGTCATACAGACCGCCGTTGAGGCCACCCCAGGCGTTAAACTGCCAGTCGATACCTTTGCGCTGGCCGTCAGCTGTGACCACCACCGTTGGCCCGGTATCGCGCATCCAGGCGTCATCGCTCGGCATTTCCACCAGCGTCACCCGCGCATCCATGACTGCCCGCGCCTGCGCCATCATGGTGGACGGCACCCCCATGAAAACCGGGGTGCGCTGGCTGATAGCGGCGGCGACCGCGGCAAAAGCCTGCTGCACCGGTACGGCCTTATCGCGCCAGGTATCCGGGCGATAAGGCCACAGCATCCATACCGCCTGCTGCGGCTCCCACTCACCGGGCATTCTTAATACGGCATTTCCAGCCATCTTACTTACTCCATGATTTGCCATCGGAAGTCGCGATGCGTCCGTACATTTCCGGACGACGGTCGCGGAACAGGCCCCAGGCCGCGCGCTGGGCGGCAATGGCGCGCAGATCAAATTCATGTACCAGCACGCACTCTTCGCTCTTCCCGGCCTGGGCGACCAGCGCACCGGTCTGATCGGCGATAAAAGAGGAGCCGTAAAAGGTCATTTCCAGCCCGTCGACATATTTGCTGGCTTCGGTGCCAATGCGGTTAGAAGCGATGACCGGTACCAGATTGGCTGCGGCATGGCCCTGCTGGACCCGGGTCCAGTGCGGCTGGCTGTCTATTTCCGGATAGGCCGGTTCGGATCCGATCGCCGTTGGATAGAAAATAACTTCCGCCCCCATCAGCGCCAGGCTGCGGGCCGTTTCAGGGAACCACTGGTCCCAGCAAATGCCAACGCCGACTTTAGCATAGCGGGTCTGCCATACCTTAAAGCCGCTGTCGCCGGGTACGAAGAACTGCTTCTCCTGATAAGCCGGGCCGTTCGGAATATGGGTTTTACGGTAGGTATCCAGCACGCTGCCATCAGCATCAATCATGACCAGCGAGTTGTAATAGGCATTGTTAGCACGTTCAAAGAGGCTCAGCGGCAGCACGACCTGCAGCTCAGCCGCCAGCGCGGAGAAATGCTTAATTAACGGGCTGTTATCAACTTCTTCAGCCAGCGCGTAGTGTTCCGGGCTCTGGTCGATACAGAAATAAGGCGCGGCAAACAGCTCCTGGATCAGAATGATTTGCGCGCCCTGCGCGTGGGCCTGCCTGACCAGCTTCTCAGCGTTTTGAACGTTTTTCGGCAGATCCCAGCTGCACGCCATCTGGGTTGCAGCGACTGTTACTTTGGTCATAAGGCCCTCTTTTGCCATACGGTTAAATAAATGTCAGTGATAAAAACGGCCGAAAAGCATCATGGCTCGCGGTGCAGGTCCTTATGCGGCCAGTGTTGGCTGCACGCGTTATACACGGGTGCAGCCCCGTTGCCAATACGTGGCTAAAAGAAAAAGCACCAAGCCCGCAACGGCCGATGCTCTCAGAGAAAGTGTAATACCCGCAGAGGCTATCTGCTGGAAAAAGAAGTGAATATCATTGCGTTGCGCAGTGCGGCGGCCGCAGAGCGCGGCCGCCGTTTTATCAGGCGTTTTCACCCTGAGAGGTTTCAAGAACCGCCGCCGGGTCGCGCGCCAGATACTCTTTCAGGATACCGTGTTTCGCCATCAGCCAGACCACACCGGCAAAGACCAAAAACTCGGCCAGCACCAGCGAACTGGCAGCACCTATTGCACCGAACTGCCACGCCAGCAGGCCACACACCGGCAGGTTGATCAATCCGGCAGCCAGCATCACGTACATGCGCTGACGCGCCAGTCCGTGAGGGATGAGAATTTGCAGACCGGCCGGATAGCTGACGTTGCCGAAGATAAAACCACAGACGGCAATGCGCAGCACGTTGGCCGATTCATGGAATTCCGGTCCCAGCAGGATGCGCACGATAAGGTCGGCAAAGCAGAAGGTAAACAGCACGATAAACAGGCTGATAAGAAACGAAAAAGAGATACTTTTACGGGTTGAAGCAATCGCCGCCGCGCGGTCACGGTGAAACAGAAAGCTGACGCGCGGGAAGAAGGCGTTACCAATCTGTTCGGGCAGCGAGTTCGCCGCCTTTTTCAGCCGGTCAGCGCCGTTATACAGGCCGACCATATAGGTGCTGGTGACGCTGGCGAGAATCAATACGTTGATGTTGTTAAACATGTTGGCGCCGAAAATCGCCAGAAAAACATGTACGCTATCTTTGATTCGCTGCCAGATTTCCGCAGGCTCGAAGCGATAAAAACCAATCACCCGCATCCTGACCACGAACACCAGGGTTATCAGGGCGGAAATAATCATCGTCAGCCCGGGGATCAGCGCCGCCAGCCAGGTATCATCCGGGCCTTTCACCAGCAGGAAGGTCAGCGGAATTGAACAAAACTGGCCGATGGTGGAAATTATCGCCGTTTTACCCAGCTTCTCATAACCCTGCATCAGCCAGCCAAATGAAAACAGGCCACCGAACAGCACCGTCGAATTTGCCAGCACGATGAAAAACAGGTGATGCCACTGAGGACGGAACCAGGTAGCCAGCAACAGGACCGACAGCGTTGAGCAACCCATCAGCAGCTTGGCGTTAAATGTTGACCAGAACAGCTGGGTCACCCGCGCGGGATCGTCGCGGTGGTGCGCGATATCTTTGGTGGTGTAGACGTTAAAACCCCAGTCTGAAATCGTACTGCAATACATCACGCAGGCAAGGCCCAGCGCCAACAGCCCCATATGTTCCACGCCCAGTACGCGGGCCAGATAGGGCAGCGTAACCAGCGGGAAAATAAATGAAGCCCCGCGATATGCCAGCAGCGATAATATATTTATCACCAGACCTTTATCGAAAACTTTAGCCATTAGCTATCAACCTCTATCGTGACCAAATGTCATGCCGCTTTTTTGTAGCCACGCTTAATTCGGATTAAATTAGAATACACTTGCGGTTTGTTTAGCAGTAACCAGTCAACCACACCGCCTGGTTTCAGATTTTTTCCCAGAGAATAAATAGCCTCAGTGACGTAATTCGGCACCGGCGTTCCGTTTGCCAGCGACAGATGAATCATCAGGCGGAACGAATGGAGCAGATACAGCTGGCGCAGCTGACGTAGCTCCTGTTCATCAGTCACCAGCTCATTAAGTTTGTCGTAGCTTTCAATGAAGGCTTCATAACGACGACGGAAAAAGGCATCGCCTTTGGTACTGTTGGTCAACGATCCCTGACGAACGCGCTGGCGATAATAGATATTACGGCTGACCCAGGCGTGGCGGGTACGCAAAAACGCCTCCAGCGTGTAAGCGTGATCCTCATGCAGTCGGGCAACGTATTTCATCTGATAATCAACGATCACCTGGCGGCGCAGCACATAATTCCAGGTGGCAGAGGTATAGGCGCCGCTGCGCAGCAAATCACAGAGCACGCTACGCGAGGGAAGCTGACCAAACTGGTGGTGTTCAACTTTCGACCAGGTCTGCGTGGGATTATCATCATCAAACATCAATGAGTTAAAACAAAACAGCTCCAGATCCGGGTGCTGACTGGCAACCTGGCTCAGCTCAGCAAAAAAGCCATCGCAAACAATGTCGTCGGGATCGCAGCAGAAAATGAACTCGCCTTCGGCCATGGCAATGCCGGTATCACGCGCATTGCCCAGGCCACCGTTAGGGATGGTGACGATCTTCACATGCGGGTAGTCGGCATAATGTTTCTCCAGCAATGTCAGGGTACTATCGGTGGAGCCATCGTTAATGACGATCAGTTCATTCGGCGCAGGAATTTGTGCCAGTAATGAATCCAGACATTCAACGATGTATTTCTCAACGTTATAAGCAGGCAGGATCACCGACAACAAAGGTTGCGTTGCCATAAAATACCCCTAAGAAGTTATCAAATTTAGTCTCAGATCAAATTATCCCCAGTTATTTTCTGGCGCGTCAACACTCAAGCATAATTACGCTGCTGATTAGGATAATGCTTAATAACGTGACAGCGGTCAGTTACAAAAGAGTGACATCCTGTTTAAATGGATAAATAATCGTACGCGCGCACCGGGAAAATAGAAAAGAGAATATATTTCCTGTTGATTTAAACCTGAATTAAAAAAAAGAATCCGCATTATTCCGATAATGCTTTTTTTCGGATTAATACCAACTTTCGTTAACAACCAGCCAAATTTCAGACAGAAAATAGCCATCCCAACGCCTCTGTCACCCAATGGTCAAAAAGCATCCTCCGTCGTCCGGCAAGACTTTTCTATTGTCCTCACTGCGCGCGGCGCCCTCACGAGTGCCTGGCGGTTTTTGTGCTAGTCTGATGGTACCCGGCATAACTCATTTCGGACATGCAAAACCTTGTTGATAAAAATAACTAACAGCTTTCGCAGCCATTTCATTCGTGAGATTTTACTCCCGCTGGTTGCCGTGTTGGTTATTACCTTTATCGCCGCCAGCGCCACCTTATCCTGGGCCACCGTAAAAAATAATCAGGATGCGTTGAAAGTTCAGCATGGCATCATCCACGCATCTTTGCTGCAAAGCGCCGAAGAGATGCGCCAACAGCAGCAAAGTCTGGCCCAATGGCGGTTGCTCATAGAGCATCTGCAAGCCGCCTCCCTTGACGTCCCCTGGATGGATGAAAATATCGGCGGCTGGCTGTCGCAGATGTTTAACCATCAGTTGGTATACATACTGAGTGCCGGGCAGCAGATACGTTATCGCTGGGAGCGGCCAGGAATGGCAGCGAATGGATACGCTGACGAAGTAGTAGAGAACGCCCGACGCTGGCAAGCTGACGCCCCTGCCATTCAGCCGCTACAGCGCGTCGCGCTAATCCGTTTAGGCGGCCGCCCGGCGATGCTGGCGGTCAGTAGCATCGGCGCGTCCAGCGATCCGCGCAATGCCGATCTGCTGATTAGCGTGCGTTTTATCGACGCTGATTATTTGCAAGCGCTTAGCGAACGCAGCCATCTGCAAGGGTTGCGGATTATCGAAGACGGCAATCCCCTGCCTCTTCCTGCACGCTATACCTTACGTAATCTTCAGGGACAAGCGGTCGGCGTGCTCAGCTGGCAGCCCGACAAGCCCGGCAGCCGGATGCTGCGTTTTATCGGTCCGGTGGTGCTGGTGGTGGTCATCATCATTACGATAATCTGCATCGTGATGATACGCCGCCTGTGGCTTTCCTCGCTGCGGCTCTCCAGCACCCTGTTGCAACTTAGCGCCAGCGAAGCGCAGGCCCAGCACATCGCCTTTCATGACGTTCTGACCGGCTTGCCAAACCGGGCGCTGGTTGAAAACCGGCTTAATCATAGCCTGCTTGCTGCCCAGAAGCAGAGCGTCGCCCTGCTGTTGCTCGATCTCGATCGTTTTAAAAACGTTAACGATACTTTCGGCCATCACGCCGGTGACAGCCTGATCGTTGAGGTCGCGAACCGCCTGCTCCCGCTGGTCAACAACGTGGATACGGTTGGCCGCCTGGGCGGCGATGAGTTCGTTATCATTTACCACCCGGAAAAAAGCGCACGCAGCGTGGCGCTGCTGTGCCAGAACATTATTGATGCGCTGAACCGCCCCTTTATGCTACTGGGGAACGAAGCCTGGGTTGGCGTGAGCATTGGCGTGGCCATCGCTCCGCAGGATGCAGTCGATCGTCAGGAAATGATGCGTAAGGCTGATATCGCCTTGTATGAAGCGAAGCATCAGGGGCGCGGGCAGTGCTGCCTGTTTGCCGCCCGGATGGATGAGTCGATCAAAACGCGCCAGCTTATGGCATCAGAACTGCGTCAGGCTCTGCAGCAGGAAAAACTGCAGGTCTATTATCAGCCGCTAATGAATATTGACGGCAGCCGGGTTATGGGGCTGGAAGCGCTGCTGCGCTGGCATCATCCGGGAAAAGGCTTTGTTCCGCCCGCCGAGTTTATTCCCATTGCCGAAGAAACCGGCCAAATCGTGCAGCTTGGCGAGTGGGTGCTGCGCGAAGCTTGCCGCGTCGCCCGCCAGTGGCCGCAGCTTAGCATCGCGGTCAACGTGTCGCCGATACAGTTCCGCTCCGCGGGCTTTGTTGAGCGCATTAGCGAAATTGTGCGCAGCGAGCAGGCGGACAGCCAACAAATTGAGCTGGAGATCACCGAAGGGGTATTGATGGATGACACCCAGGAAGCGAAGGTCATTATTGATGGTTTACGCGCTGCGGGCTTTCGCATTGCGCTGGATGATTTTGGTACCGGCTATTCCAGCCTCAACTATCTTAGCCACTTTCCGGTCGATAAAATTAAAATCGATCGCTCTTTTATTCAGTCGCTGGACAGCGGTGAAAATGCAACGGCAATTATAGAATCAGTGGTCAAGCTGGGCCATGCGATGGGGTTGACCGTTACTGCTGAAGGGGTAGAAACCAGCAGCCAGATGAGCGCACTCGCCGAAGCGGGCTGTAACCAGCTGCAGGGCTATCTGTTTTCAGAGGCAATCCCCCCCGACAGGATCGCCAGTCTGCTAAGCTCTGGTGATTATTCGGGATAAACCGTGGCGGTTAACACCTTGTCGCGGCGACGGTTTACCACCAGCCAACACAAGGCGGTAAAGACCCAGCCAATAATCCACGAAATATCATTTTCATCAAATATCCACACCAGCGGGCCGCTGAAAAATCCGTTAGATACAAACGGCAGCTGCACCAGTACGCCCACCGTGTAGGTCGCGATGCCCTTCAGATTCCAGCGACCATAGCGCCCGTCCGGATCGGCCAGCGCCGGGATATCCACGTGTCCGCGGCTGATAAAATAATAATCCATCAGGTTCATCGCACTCCAGGGTACGAAGAATGCCAGTAAAAACAGCAGAAACTGAGTGAACGCTTTGAGAAATGAGGGCTCTCCCAGCATAGCGATCGCACAGGAAATCAGCACCATCAGAACAATAAACAGCAGCCGTCCGCGTGGTGATATCGCGGTTGTACGGCGGAAGCCGCAAACGATGGTGGTAATCGACATAAAGCTGCCGTAGGCGTTAAGGGTGGTAAAGGTTACTTTGCCAAAGCAAATGGCAAGATACAGCACCATCGCCATCGCCCCGGTTGAACCCAGCCCGACAATATAGCCAACCTCATTGCCGGAAAAAGCCTTGCCCGCCAGCGCCGCAGCCACCACGCCCAGCGTCATGGATGCCTGGGTGCCCAGGGTGGTGCCGGCGAATACCGCAAAGAAGGTTTTGCCGGAAGAAAAGTTACGCGGCAGATAGCGCGAATAGTCAGAAACATAGGGACAAAAGGCGATTTGCCATGACGAAGAGAGCGACGCCGCCAGTAAAAACATCGGCAGCGAAAAATGCCGGTTAGCCAGCAGCGAACTCAGGTCATTTTCCATCAGCAGTCGGGCAAACAGATAGATAAACGTCAGCACGCCAACCACGCTGGCCACCTTACCCAGGCCGTGAATTAGCCGATAACCGAGCATCGCTACGCAGATGATGATCGCGCCAAAAGCGATGATGCCAATATTATCGCTGGCGCCAGTAAGATGCGCCAGCGCCTGACCGGCCAGCACCGTACCGCTGGCGGAAAAGCCGACGTACATGACGCACACCAGCAGCAGCGGGATCACCGCGCCGTAAACGCCAAACTGCGTGCGGCAGGTGATCATCTGCGGCAGACCCAGCCGCGGCCCCTGGATGGCGTGCAGCGCCATAATGCCAGCGCCGATAACCTGCCCCACCAGCAGCCCGACCAGTGACCAGACTACGTCACCGCCCAGCACCACCGCCAGCGCGCCGGTAACGATGGCGGTGATCTGTAAATTGCCACCGAACCAGAGGGTAAACTGACTGCCCGGACGTCCATGACGCTCAGCATCAGGGATATAATCAATGGAGCGGCGTTCAACCAGCCGCTTTTCCCCACGCGCCGACGGACGCGCATCATCAGATGATGCAAACGACATAATTTAACTCCTTGCCTGTAGTAATAATGTCGCGGACGGATAGCTACGCCATCGGCGCCGGACGGCAGATAATGTGGGTGCCGCTGAGTTGTTCAGTCTTGTATAGACAACCATAAATTACGTTGCCATATTTGCTGCAGGCCAGCAAGTAACAAAACCATAACAAAAACCGATGGAAGGCGAGAATTGTGAGCGCCGCCGCGCTTTGCTATATCGTTGCCTGCCGTGGCGCGGCGATTACCATCAGGCGGGTTTCACGCTGGATAATAGCCAGCGGCAATGCCATTCTCATCGTCCGCTTAATCCTCAGACGGCGGCGCTAACGTACCGCCTGTGCGGCAAAAATTACCGCCACGGCCTCATAACGTTTACTGAGGGCCGATAACGGAGGGTAATAAGCGGACAAAATTTAAAAAAAACCGCGCTTTCCCCGCGCAAGCGCGGCAATTCATGTCATGATATTCAGGTGATATAGCAAGCGTTCATCGGGAGAGCGTAAGGAAAGCGAGGTGGCGGTACGGCATTTTTTTCTCATTCTGTTAGTGGTTTCCATCTGGGCATTTAATAACGTCGCGGTGAAATGGGGGCTGCTGGAAATACCGCCGCTGTTTCTCACCCTGATGCGCTTTGTGGTGGTGGCTGTGTTACTGGTGCCTTTTACCCGCATCACCCGCAGACAGCTCCCCTATTTGCTGACGCTGGGTTTTACCTTCGGCTTTATGCATTTTTCCCTGCTGTTCGTCGGCATGAAATATACCGATGCGGGTACCGGCGCGGTGATTGTGCAGATGGGAACCCCGATAGCCATGGTGCTGGCAATGGTGGTGCTGCAGGAGCGGCTGAAGCCAGTGCAACTATTTGGTATCGCCATTTCACTGAGCGGCGTAGCGGTACTCAGCGGCAGCCCGACCATTCCGGCCTGGTGGGTACTGTGTCTGCTGCTGTGCAGCGCCAGCGGCTGGGCTATCAGCAACCTGGTGGTGAAAAAAACCCCGGCTATCCATCCGCTGGCGATGACCGGCTGGATGGCGCTGTTTGCAATACCAATCGTCGGCCTGACCAGCCTGAGTCAGGAAACCCACCAGCTGTACGCCCTCAGCCACGCCAGCTGGCGTGGCTGGTTCGGCATTCTCTACAGCGCGATTTTCTCTTCAATCATCGCCTACTCACTGTGGTACGGCATGCTGAGAACCTATAACATCAATCTGATCATGCCCTACTCCCTGCTGACGCCGGTGTTTTCGGTAATCATGGGCGTGGTTATTCTCGGCGACAGCATGAACCAGTTTAAAATCTGCGGTTCGCTGCTGGTGATGCTCGGCACCGCCATTGCGGTTATTAATTTGCGCAGCCTGAAGATGCATGCTCGCTTTCCACGGCTGCGACGCGGCCGAAGTGGGCGCTGATCACCACTTCAGACCCGGTTAAATCACCGTTGCCAATGACGACAACGGTGAATAACTGGATTAACGAAGATAAATTTTTCGCTGAACGTTAAAAATATTAACCCGGTTGCAAAAAATATAAAAAAACCCATCAGCGCGCTGAAATAAGCGTTTTTTAAAAAAAAGCCGCCAGATATTAGGTTATAAACGGCCTGACTACTCGCCCTTATCAGTCAAACTGCGTCGATAAATAGCTTCGGTAGGTTTATCAGGCCAGAACGCCAGGGCGTGGGTAAAAGCGATGATACCGGTAGCGTTGGAGAGACAAGGAGTTTGGTTATGAAAATTTCGGGCGTGAGTTTTAACTCACCCTGTCCTGTTCCGGATAATACAGGCGGTGAGAAGGCAACTCTGCTGGCTAAACGGATAGCTAACGTTTCAAATACAGCAGAGAAACCACTCATCACCTCCTTTGAGGTATTAAAAAGGATTATTGGCGAAGAAAGAGCGCTTGCCGTTGACAGCGTCATCTCGTACGAAGTGTTTGCCAATGGCATCGCCCATGAAAAGGTTAACAAGCAGAGTGATACGTTTTTTTATCCGCCAACGGGCAGTAATAAAGCAAAAATATATGCCACCATGAAGGTTGGCTCAAGATATGATGCGATGCATATTACCCACGGCGCGAACGATCTCAATGTATTACATACGCCTGATAATGTATTTGGCAAAAACAGCAATGACTTGTTAAAAGACAACAATGTTAAAGGGCCAAAGGCATTCATCAACGGCGGATTTTCAGCTTTTTTGTCACATATGCTGATAGTCCGTCCGGCAACGGGACCCGGGCAGGATCCCAACAGAGATTCCAGCGCCATTGCCACCGGAGATAAATACCAGGGGCATAAGATTGGCCATGCCGATGGCTGCGACAATAAACTGCCGATACCGGGAGAGTGGCGGGATGACTATGGCCACATTGTCAAAGATAAAAGGGCATTATTGTCGTGCGGACCGTATCTTAACGATGAGAATATGAATTTCGCCGATCAGCGTTTTAACTATTACTATGCCAACGGCCAGAAAAATCTTGCAGCCTATTTTCAGGGTAATCTTACTCATTGCGGCAATCCAAATCCCAGAGCGGCGATCTCCATTAATGACGAAAAAGACGTTACCTTGCATACGCTGACAACTGACCGCTATAAGCGTGATTTAGGCGTTACGATGTCTGAATGGAAAGAGATTGTGGCACAGGGTGCGCCAAACGCTACATCGTTAAACCTGGATGGTGCAGGTTCTATCTCAATGGGCTACATAAGTGCGTCAGGTAAAATCAACCAGATTGCAAAAGGCGATGAAAAATTGCGCCCGGTAGCTAATATTTTAACCATCGGAGCATCCCCTAAAAATAATACTGACCAATCTACTGCAAGCATCGAAAGGAATATAAACTCATAGCATTGCTGACGTTAAATTCAGATAAATATTCACCGATAAAACCATCAGCTGAGCTGATGGTTCCCCCCTGCCCCTGTTTAAATATTAATGCGACATCCTGATGATAAGACTATTTATTTTTTTAACGGTTATTTTCTTCTCAAATGCCATTATCGCAAAAGATCCCAAGGACGCTAACTACGCCAAAGATGAAAGCCTGACGACAAAAGACGTCGGACGTTTACTTCAGGAAGCAAGTTTCATTTATAACTCGCCTGAAAGAGTAAGAAAGCCAGGAATGGCACAAAAAACTGCTGATAATATGGCTGCAGTTATCGAAAAGCTTAAAGCAGCGTTTAAATTAGCCCCCTGGCGTGCCGATTTGCTATTCAGTCAGGCCAGTGCTTATATTCATCTTAATGATGTTGATAAGGCTATTTGTATTTATCAACAAATCTTACTTATTGCCCCTCAGGATATCGATGCACTGACTTATCTTTCAGTCTGGCGACATATGCAGGGCAACCTTAACGCGCAACAAAACAGCATGGATCAACTGAAAACGCTTTCTTCTGAACGAGAATCAGAAGTGAGGCGATTACTGCACACCATCGATCGTATCCTTATTTCTCCCTGGCAGGATGAAATACCAGCGCCCCAGCAGCGCACCGATAAACTGGCTATCGTGACCATGGGCTATGCCCTCAACGCTGACGGTTCAATGCACAGCGTTCTGGTTGCACGGCTTGAGAAAACGTTGCAGCTGGCGCAAAAATTTCCACAGGCTATTCTGATCGTCACGGGTGGCGCGCCGAAAAATAACCGGACGGAAGCACAGGCAATGACGCAATGGCTGATAAAACATGGCGTAAATAACCGCCGGATATTTGCCGATCATTACTCAACAAGCACCGTGCAAAATGCGCTTTTTGCCCGTTATATTCTCAGCCAGCAAAAAATAAAACGCGCGCTGATTGTCACTTCTCCCGGCCATCTCAGACGCAGCAAACTGCTATTTACCCTGGCAAGCCGGCAAACTGGCCCCCGAAACATTGAATATCTTTCTGTTGCAGACAGTGAGAAAGCACAGGAAACGAACAGACAGACGAGCCCGATAGAAAAAATATTTTTATACCGGGACGCACTTAAAGTGATCGGTTTGAGAAGTTTCAGAAGTGCGCCATTAGAAGAGCTTTAGCAGCTGACCATAGCGAGATTTCAGCACCACAATAAGCAATCCCTCGGTTTATCCGTACATTTTATAATGTTAACAGATAAGAAAAACAAACAGTTGCATGCTTAGCAGCAAAAGATAATAATTCTCGTTAATATTATCATAAAAGTTCTTATTATCATTAGTTGCTAATGAGAACATGCTTAATGCGAATTATTGCGGCAAGCACAACATATGTACGGACTTAATGATGAAAATAGCCTTTACCGTTAAGCGTTCAGTTCTGCTGTGCAGTCTGGCTGCTGCGTTGCCAAATTACAGTTTTGCTGAAGAGAATATGCTGGTCAGCGCCGCGCCAATAGAAAGCGCCGATGCCCCGACCCGCGGCTATACGGCGCCTTCCAGCAAAGGCGCAACCAAAACCGACAGGCCTTTAATTACCAGCGGGCAGTCGGTTTCAGTCATCACCCGGCAGCAGATGGAGGATCAGGGCGCGCTGACGGTAAACGATGCGCTCAACTACACCGCCGGTGCCTTCAGCAACTTCGCCGGCGCCGCGACCCGCTATGACGCCGTTTCCCTGCGCGGCTTCCACGGCGGCGACGTTGACAACACGTTTTTGGATGGCCTGCGACTGATGAGCGACGCCGGCAGCTTTAACGTGCTGCAGGTCGATCCCTGGTTTCTTGAGCGGCTGGATGTGATTAAAGGACCTTCCTCTGCGCTGTATGGTCAGACGGTGCCCGGCGGCCTGGTGATGGATACCTCAAAAAGTCCGTTATTCAGTGAGCAAGGACATTTCCGCCTGCTGGGAGGAACCAACAACACCCGCGGCGCCGCCTTTGATTATACTAACGCCATTAACGATCGGCTGGCGTTTCGCCTGGTCGGCCTGACGCGCAGCAGCGATACGCAGTATCAGCATACCCGGGAAGAAAAATATGCCATCTCGCCTTCCCTGCTATGGCAGCCCAGTGAAGATACTTCGCTTTTGCTGCGCGCTTATCTGGAAAAAGATCCTTCCGGCGGCTATCACAGTTCGGTTCCGGGCGAAGGCAGCATCAACGGGCATAATGGCTATAAGCTGAGCAATGGATTTTACGATGGCGACAGCGCGCTTGATCAGTTTAAACGCAATGAGCAGATCTACAGCCTGGCATTTTCGCACCGCTTTAATGACACCTGGGCATTTCGCTCAAATGCCAGCTATTCGCACTCCACTGTGGATGTTGACCAGGTCTATCAGACCGGCTGGCTGAGCGCTGATTCTGACCTGCTGAGCCGTTACTATTCCGGCTCGCGCTCGTCACTCAATGCCTGGGCCATTGATAATCAGCTGGAGGCGGATTTCAATACCGGGGAATTACAGCATAAAATGGTACTGGGTGCTGAATATCACCAGTTTACCAACGATCTGCGGGACGCCGCCGGCGCCGCTAATCCGCTGAATGCCCGGAGCGGCGAGGCAATAGGTCCCCAGTATAATTATGATTTTTCCCGCAGCCAGCGTCGTTATTATCAAACCGGCCTTTATCTGCAGGATGAGATGAAATGGGACCGCTGGCACCTGGATCTCTCCGGGCGCTACGATCGCATCGTGTCACAAAGCGAAGCCTACGCAACCGGCAGCAAGCACCGACGTCAGGATGACCATCTCAGCGGCCGCGCCGCGCTGCTTTATGCCTTCGATAACGGTATTTCACCGTACCTCAGCTACAGCCAGGCCATTACGCCACAGGTACTTGCCGACGCCAACGGCGACCTGCTGGAGCCGACCAGCGCCGAACAATATGAGGCCGGGGTAAAATATCAGCCTGCTGGCACCCAGGATCTGTATACCCTGGCGGTTTACGATCTGACGCAAAAAAACGTCGGTAACCGGGTGATTGTCGGTTCTTATTTTGAACCGGCAGGTAAGGTTCATTCGCAGGGCATTGAGCTGGAAGCGCATAATCAGCTGACGCCGCGTCTGAGCACCATTGCCAGCTACACCTTAAGCAGAGTGCGCTTTAAGGACTCCATTGACGGCAACGAAGGCCATACGCCGATTCTGACGCCGAATAACATGGCGAATGCCTGGGTGCATTATAAATTTGATTACGGCCTTTCCGCCGGCGCAGGCGTACGCTATATCGGCAAACAGTGGGCGGATAACGAAAATACCACCCGCCTGCCCTCTGTCACCCTGTTTGATCTATCGGTACGCGCTGACCTTGCAAGCATCAATAGCAATCTGAAAGGCGCCTGGTTACAGCTTAATGCGAATAATCTGACTGACCGTAAATATGTGGCTGCCTGCTATACGCTAAATAATTGCTATTGGGGGGTGGAGCGTTCAGTGGTGGCAACCTTCGGCTATGATTTCTGATGGCAGCTGAGAAATGACGCCAGCGCTACGGCTCTAATTAAGACGATATTGCCGGAAAGTCGGCTTTAAGCTCGCGGGTGATAAGCGGAAACGAGCAGGCATTGGCCTGCTCGTTTTGTTTGTATTCAGTCGATCAGCTGCGCAGCTTGCGATAGATGAACAGCACCACCAGCGCGCCAACCACCGCGACGGCGAAGCTGCCAACGTTGAAGCCATCAACCTTGCCAAAGCCGAGCAAGGTACTGATCCAGCCGCCCACCAGGGCGCCGACGATACCCAGAATGACGGTGACAATAAAACCGCCGCCGTCTTTGCCCGGCATAATCCACTTAGCCAGAATACCGGCAATCAAACCAAAAATAATCCATGCAATAATGCCCATCTGTTATTTCTCCTTATTTACGACTAAGTAATGCACCAACGACCAGACCCAGGGTGGCGCCGATGCCGACGCCCGCCCAGGGGTTTTCTTTAATATAGCGACAGGATGCCTGGGTCAGATTGCACAGCTCATCCATCGCTGCACAGCTGCTGTTCTTCACCGACTCTTCGCTGTCTGCTACCGCTTTCTTAACCTGCCTTTTAGTGACCATATCATCGCTCCTGATGTTGATTTACTGAGAAATTATGCTGATAAGTATAGAAGGAAATATCAGGGGTAAGAATATTCCAAGTGTAATCTCATGCGAAAAGGTAGCAAAAGTAAGTTAACCGCTAAAGATTCTCCTGCCACCGCCGATACTCTGGCGATAAGACTTCAAATCTGATTAAGCTAGTAAGAATAATAACGGAGCGGGATGTGAAAGAGGTCGATAACGAGCAGTTTCTTAAAAGGGGCCCTCTGGCAGTCAGCAATACGCTGAAGGATTTGCTTAAATCTCAAACGCCGGTGATGGTTTCACACTCACGCGGGCAGTTTATTTCCAAATTACTGTATGTTGACCAGCAGCAGCTGATTCTGGATTACGGCAGTAGCAGCTTTGATAACCAGCTGGCGCTCACGGCGGAAAATATCTACCTGACCGCAGACGCCCAGGGAGCGCGTATCGAGCTGACCGTCCCGTCGTTCAGCAGCGTTAGCTATGAAAACCTGCCGGCCTTTTCCGCCGCGTTACCAGAAACACTCTGGGCGATTCAGCGGCGGGAATTTTTCCGCGTTTATCCACCGCTCGATCCGATATTCTGGTGCTCCTGCGTCTGGCCGGACGGCAGCACCCAGCGCTTTCGCCTGCAGGATCTTTCTCTGGGAGGCATTGGCGTGCTATGCGACAGCGAACCGCCGGAAGGCCTGGCACCTGGCGATATACTGAAAAACCTACAGGTAGAAATGGGTGACTATGGGCAGTTTCAGATGGACGTGCAGCTAATCAGTATCGGTAAGCGCAGCGTTATCAGCAGTAAAAATGAAATGCTGGTCACGCCGCGCCTCAGCTTCCGTTTTTCCTATGTTCCACCGGTTCAGGAGCGCCAGCTACAGCAGGTTATCTTTGCCCTTGAACGCCTGGCGCGGGAAAAGGCGACCCGCTTTCAGTAACAGCCTCAGCTGATGGTGCGATACGCGGTAGTCACCTTCCATAAATAGCGCGGCGCCTGAGCCGCCGGGTGACTGCGCTGAACGTGTTGATAAAACGCTTCGGGAGACATGGCGTTAATCATGGCAATCGCCTTGTTACGGTCGGAGGAGAAGGTCCGTAACAGCGCGCCGGCGCCGTTAGCGTAAGAAACAATCAGCGCATAGCGCATGGTCTCAGGGTTACGTATCCCCGCCAGCGACTGTTCCCGCAGCAGGCTGATATAGGCCGTGCCGATATCAATATTAATCGCCGGGTCACGCAGATCACGATTGCTTGGCTGACCGTGACGCCCCTGCGAGCGGTATACTTCCTTGCCCGCCGTTGAGGCCTTAATCTGCATCAGACCAATGGCATTGGAACGGCTGACGACCGTCGGATTACCGCCCGACTCGACGCTGATAATCGCGTCAATCAGCTTCTGATCGACACCATATACTTTTGAAGCCTGTTCGGTAAACAACGACCAGCTGTCTGCCACTTCACTGGGTGGCGCTTTGGTCAATGGCGTTTTATGCTCTGGCGTTGTTGCTCGCTGCGGATGATAAGCCTGCTCGCTGGCACATCCCGCCAGTAGTAACGTTAATGCACAAAGAGATAGCGTACGTTTATTCACCCGTTTATTCCTGAGTCGCCGTTTCGCGCTTAATCATATCAGGCTGTAATTCTGGTAAAATTACCGATAATCTTAAAGTTACTTAACCATGACTGCCTTCGCAGTACCGAATGGAATATCAGTAATGAGCACCTCCGTTTCCCGACATCTGCAGCTGATCGCCCCTTCCGGCTACTGCCATAATCAGGCCGCAGCCCGGCGAGGCGTCGCTTATTTCCAGCAGCTGGGCCATCAGGTCAGCGGCGAAGACGTGATTGCGCGTCGGTTTCAGCGCTTCGCCGGTAGCGATGCGCAACGCCTTGCCGACTGGCAGCATTTGCTCGATTGCCAACACCTGCCCGATATCGTACTGGCGGTGCGCGGCGGCTACGGCGCTACCCGGCTGCTGCCAGCGCTGGATTTTGCCGCGCTGGGTGCCAGGTTACGCGACCAGCCGCTGGCGCTTTGCGGTCATAGCGATTTTACCGCCATGCAGATGGCGCTGCTCAGTCAGTGCGGGGTTATTAGCTTCAGCGGCCCGATGCTGGCCGGCAATTTTGGCGCTGAGCATTTATCTGAATTCACACTCAGCCACTTCTGGCGAGCGATGACTTCCCCTACATTACAGGTTGAATGGCAAACATCTGCAAGGCAGTTGAATGTCAGCGGTACCGTCTGGGGAGGAAATCTGGCTATGCTGGCCTCTCTGGTGGGAACGCCCTGGCTACCGACGATTGAAGGCGGCATTCTGGTGATCGAGGATATCAATGAGCATCCTTTTCGCACCGAGCGAATGCTATTACAACTGGCTGACTGCGGCATCCTCGCACGCCAGAGCGCCATCATCGCCGGCAGTTTTACCGGCAGCAAGCTGACCGAATATGATAATGGCTACGACTTCGATAGCGTCTGGGCGTTGATAAGCGAAAGAACCGGCTTACCCGTGGTTACCGGTCTGCCTTTCGGTCATGACCGGGATACTGTAACGCTGCCGCTGGGTGCCCGCGGGCATCTGCAGGTCAATGGGACAGACTGTCGTCTGACGCTTTCAGGCCACCCAACGCTACGCTGATCGCGGCCGCAGGAGTGCGCCATGATGCAGCTTTATGAAGATTTATGGGTGTCTATTCCCCAGGAGTTAACGGAAGGTGCGGTGACGCCGCCGTTGATGATGCATGGATTTTTGCTGAAACATGCGCGCGGCAATATTCTGATTTCCCGCATGGAAAATCCAATTGATCATCAGGCGATTGAAGAAGCCGGCGGAATTTTTCGCCACTATCTGACGCACTGGCACGAGGCCGGCCCCGCTCTGCCGCTATTGCAGCAGCGTTTTAACGCTGCGCTCTACTGCCATAACAAAGCGCTGGGCGCCGTAACGCATTTTGCCGAACCGGATGATACCTTCAGCCAGGCTGAAGTCCATTGCGGCAGCTTCCACGTGGTGCCAACGCCCGGGCATACCCCCGGCAGCACCAGCTATCTATATGCCTCGCCCAATGGAAAGACCTATTTGTTCGTCGGCGATACGCTCACGCTGTATGACGGCAGATGGGTAACCATGCTGGGTGAGGACAGCAATGAAGCGGATTTGCACCAAAGCCTCGACTTTTACCGGGCGCTGCGACCCGATGTGCTGCTGCTGAGCACCACGTCCGGCGATGTCCCCTGGCAGGAGGTTGATTTGCCGCGCTGGCTGGCGATCCTCGATGAGGCGGAAAACTCGCCGCTGGACTTACGTCGCGGCGAGGTTGACGCCTGATAAGCAGTGAACGCTAGAGGTCTTTGGTCAGGTAAAAACGCTGCTGGCCTGGGTGCGGATAATTATCCAGCGTCCAGCCAAGGTGGTAGCCCAGCTTTTCATAGAAAGGACGCGCCTGAAAGCTGGCGGTATCAACCTGCGCATAGCGGCACTGCTGCCGACGCGCCTCCTCTTCTGCCGCCTGTATCAGCCGCGATCCTACCTGCTGACCGCGCAGCGCCTCGCTGACCCACAGCATATCAATGCGCAGCCAGTCGCCGGCGATGCTGCCCGTCAGCCCGGCCAGCTTTTGATCTTGCTCACCGTTAATAAAAAATCCCAACGGCGTAATGCGTTTGATATCCATAAACTGGCGGTTGTAATTGAGTAAACCGCAGCGGATTTCATGCAAATCTTCATGACTGGGATTATGGGTCAGAACGATATCCATTTAAGCTCCTGGCGTGAAGCCCGCGCTGATAGCCAAATCGGGCGAGGGAAAAGTTAAGAATGTCGATCGCTGGCGGGATGCCATGACGGCAGCGTAACGATTTGGATCGCACGGTTCGCGCTGCGCTGGCAGGGGATGACTTTGTTGCTGCCGGCGTAGGAAAAAAAGGTTTCCCCGGTACGATCATCCACCATCATCTGATCGCCATTGCGAAACAGAGTAACCGAAACTCTATCACCGTTATCGAGACGAGAGAACGTTTTGCCTGCGGCAATCTGAAACTGATGTTCAGGCCACAACAGGGTGGTTAACCCATAATAGACCCTTGAAACCGTCATCGTGGCGCGCCCGGGACAGGTTAATTGAAACTCGAAGACCCCTTTGGCGACGTTGGTATGGCTGGCGGCAAGCAACAGCAGGCCAGCCGGAAGGTAAACAGACACAAATTCCTCTCCATGTGAAAAATTTCCGTAGCCGGAGCTTAGCACAGCCTGAACCGTGCAAGAAAACCCGCCGCCGGATGAACGCCGCTTGTAAATCAGCAGCCTGATGGCTGACTAAGTATGCATAAAAGCGCTGACGCCAGCGACGGCAATCGGTAACAAAATCCCGGGCTTGCTGACAAAGCTGACACGCAACGGTGAATAAGCTATTCACCCGTCGGCGTGTTGGAATAAAGAAACTGCCTGAATGAGTAATGAAGAAACTAAGGCTTATCTGAATGGATAGCAGGCTATTAGCCCGCTATCGGGGAGTCGACAGGAGGCGCCATTGCAGGGTCAGAAACCGGCGCCGTTTTCCTGCTGTCACTGATTTAGTTTACCCGCGACATTGACTGAATATCAGTTTCATTGACCGCCTGTTGCTGGCCATTTTCATCGGTGTAAATAACTTCATGGGTAGTGCTGTCCATTTCCGGCTTGCCCTGGGCTACTACCGAACTACCGTCCTTCATATGTAACATCCAGGCATTGGACGCACAGGCTGTCAGGGTCGCGCTAAGCAATACGCCAGACAGCAGCAGAATAATTTTTTTCATTGTTTTATCTCCTTTTCATTAGCGAAGTAAGTATAGATCAGCCGCCTGTAACTGCCCTCACCGCTAAAAGCGGGTCAGATGGGAATTGGTGTGGAGAATAGTGACGGATAATCAGCCGCAGCAGCAATCTGTCTTATTGGATATCACAGCGCCGGCAATGGCAAAATTAAAATTAATTAATAAAATTCAAATAATTAACTTGAAAAAATAGAACTCAACTGGTTTTAACCCAAAGAAATAGCGCGTCAATAATAAGTAAATTTTATCATTCTGAAGCAAAGATCGCGTTGCGCAGCTAATCAAAAAAGCAGAAAATTCCTGCCGTGAACTTGCTGGTTCCGTAACTAAAAGAAAACAGAATAAATTTGCCCGGCCTGAGCCGGGCTTTTTTTTTAACCGAATAACGTGCCAGCCACTCAGCTCTGACGATCGCGGGTATATTGATAGAGAATGTCATAAACGCGCGCGGCGTATTCAGCACTGTTTTGCAACATGTCTTTCGCTTCTTCCAGGGATTGAGGTTCAACCTGGCCGACAATACGCCATCCCAGCGCAATGTTTTTGGCCTCTTCCAGTCGGTCTTCCGGTGGGGTTTCAACAGTTGCGGCTTCTGACACGTGATTCTCCTCATTTGGCTTTGGGACCTATCTTATAGCCCCAAAGGCCAGCTTCCAACCGTATAACGGCCAGAATAATCGCTTTTTTCTCAGTTTTATCTAAAAACAGATTAGTACCAGTCTGATTAACAGATTATGTTAACTGGATTGGCGGCGGCAATGCCAAAACAGGTCATCAGGAAACCCGCTAAAAGATCCTCAACGCCGACCCGGCTTGAGCACGTAAAAAATGACCGCAATATTACCATTGGCGCGAAATACCGCCGCGCACAAAATGGAATTGATCAGCAGCGACGCCCAGTGTATCGGGCCGTAATGGGCAAACAGGAAGCGAAAAGGCACCGAGGCGTAAGCGAGGATGATCACATAGGCTAACCACGCGGCCCACCATTGATGCTGCGAGTCCGGCCTTTTGAAAAACATCAGCCGGATGACGATAGCGCTACAAATCATTACGTTACTCCATACCATCAGATCACTTAGCATCATGATTTCCTCCTTTCAGCCGCTTGAGCCAGTATCCTGGGTCCTGCTTGCTGAAAAATGTCAGCGTTTTTATCGCCAGAGCGGAGAGCAGTACCGCCCCCAGCGAATCTAATGGATGGTCCTGATAACCAAGAAATTCGGCTAATTTCGCGCCAACCAGGCCAGAGCCGTAAATCCCCATGATGTAAGAAACCACAAAGTAAGCCGCTCTTTGCAGTAAGCGAAGCTCGACCGCGCTGGCTACATAAAATACCGCGCCGGCAAAAGCGCCAAACATTACGCTGTAATCCGTCCCTGACAGCCAGTGATGGGAGCCCGTTGATGATGCGACCGCGTTCAGAGCGGGTACAACATGCTGACTGGACATAGTGCCCCCTTACGCAATACTGAGCCTGGTGATCGACTGACAGATAAGATTGCTGCTTGCTCACCTTTATCATGCCTCTCCCCCCTGGAGGTCTGCGGCGAACCAGTCCGGCTCATAACGGCTGGCAGCTGAAGCAAGCTTAACGCCCTGTTTTTTATAACCTCACCGTACAAAACGGCATAAAAAAACCCCGCCAGGGCGGGGCGACTGATTGCAGCATTGCTGCAACGCTTGCGAACATTTTTTAAATAATAAGCGTATAAATGCGTACGCGTGAGAGCCAGACGGCAAAATTAATCACCCCAGACAAGCCAAACATGGCGACTACGCATCAGCTACCAAGAGAAATCCCCTTGGTTTCCGGACCCAAAGCCACCGCTACGGCGGTGATCGCGCTTAGCACAATCATATAAACCGCCACCGAGGCATAGTGCCCGTTTGACCAGACCAGCAGCGCACTGGCTATCATGGGCGCCAGACCGCCGGCAAAAATAGAAGAAATCTCCCGCGACATAGAAATCGCCGTGACCCGGGTTCGCGATTCAAACAGCTCGGCAAACCAGGCCGACTGGACCGAAAACATCGAATAATTCGCGGTCGCTATCATAAACACCATCGCCGGGATGATAAGCCACGGATTGCCGGTATTAAGCAGCCAGAAATAAGGGAACACGGCCACGCCGAATAAAATAGCGCCGCCCATATAGACCGGCCGACGTCCGATGCGATCCGACAATGCGCCATAAAAAGGAATCGCCAGCGAGCCGAACGCTGCGCCAAGCAGAACGCCGGTAACGGGCACCATGCTGGCGACTTTCAGATGCTGTGTCACATAAGAAAGCGACCAGACTTGCAGAAAGAAACCGGCGCTGTTTTCCGCCATCCGCGCCCCCAGCGCAACCAGAAAATTACGCCAGTTATGCTGCCAGACGCGTACGAATGGCGCCCTGACCTGCTTTTTCTGCTGGCGCAGCTGATTAAACACCGGTGATTCGCTGACATACAGGCGAATGAGTCCTCCGACCACCACCGCCAGCAGGCTAAGAACAAAGGGTATCCGCCAGCCCCAGCTGAGAAAATCCGGCTCCGGCAGCTGCTGAACCAGCGCGAAGGCCGCCGCTGACAGCAATACGCCGCAGCCAATACCCACGCCTGACCAGCTGGCATAGTAGCCGCGACGCTCCGCCGGCGCTTTCTCCGCACACAGCGTAATCGCCGAGCTAAACTCCGCCCCGGCGCCCAATCCTTGCAGTAAACGCAACAGCGTCAACAGCAACGGCGCGGCAAAGCCAATCTGTCCGTAGCCCGGCAGCAGACCGATTAGCGTGGTGCTGAGTCCCATTAGCAGTAGCGTCCAGATCAGGACCGGCCGCCGTCCATAGCGATCGCCGATATAACCAAACAGCAGACCGCCCAGCGGCCTGACCAGGAAACCGACGCCATAGCTGGCAAACGCCGCCAGGGTTCCCAGCATGGGATTGAACTGCGGAAAAAAGAGATGATTAAAGATGAGCGCCGCTGCGGTGCCGTACAGATAAAAGTCATACCATTCCAGTGCGGTTCCAACCACCGATGATAGCAAGGTCAGGCGCAGCTGACGCTTTGTCAGCGCCGTTTCATCGCCATGCTGCGCGTCAAGTGACAGGGTATCGTTTGCCATTTTTCACCTCTTATATCGGCAGACGCTGGCGCAGCGCCAGGCCGTACATACAGGCGGATACCAGCGCCAGGATCCCCGCCAACGTCAGCGCCGGAACGAAGCCACCAAAACGATCGACGACAATGCCCGTCACGATCGGCGCGCAGGCCCCTCCGAGAAAGCCGCCAAAATTCTGAATGCTGCCAACCGATGCAACAAAGCGCTTTGTGGTTACGGCTTCTGCGGCCAGCGTCCAGTAATTGCCGGAAGAGAGGCTGTAGGTAAACATGCCCAGCGTTAATAAAACCACGGCCATGCTCGGACTGCCCGCATGGGCAGTGGCGAACATCGCCAGCGCCGTCAGCACCGCCGCGCCGGCAATACAGAGCCGCCGGGCTTTGAAGGGATCGGTACCGCGTATCACCAGCCGGTCGGAAAAACGACCGCCAATTAACACCGCAAGGCCGCCAGCAATATAGGGCAGCGCGGAAAGGATACCGGCTTTACTCAGGGTGAAGCCCTGAGCCTGCTGCAGGTAGGTTGGCAGCCAGCTGATATAAAACCAGAACACATACTGCAGGCAGAAGCCGCCAGTGACCATGAACCACAGAGAAGGATGGCGAAACAGCGCCAGCCATTCGCTGAACGGAATGCGGTTGCCCTGCTTTACTTCCTGCGGCGACTGGTGCTGCTGTCCGGCCGTGATGTAGCGGAGTTCATCACTGTGCAGCCAGGGGTGTTGATGCGGCTCACGATAAAGCACCAGCCAGCCTAACATGGCAATCAGACCGAATATGCCCATGATAATAAACATCAGCGGCCAGCCAAAGGCGGCGATTAACGCGGTTGAAACCGGCGGAGCCAGCGCTAACCCCGCCTGGGTTGCGGCGATATACACGCTGGTCGCCGCTGCTTTTTCGCGCTCCGGGAACCATTTATCGGTAGCTTTTAACGCCGCAGGAAACAGGGGCGCTTCGCTAACGCCCAGCGCAACGCGCAGGCCGATAAATACTTCTACGCTGCGAGCGAAGCCCGTCAGAATGGCGACAATCGACCACAACCCTGCCGCCAGCGCCAGCAGCAGCTTAACGCCAAAGCGGTCAACCGCCCAGCCGGTTGGCAGATTCATGATGGCGTAAGGCCAGACGAAAGCAGAGAGAATAACCCCCATCATGGCGTTGCTAATATGCAGTTCCTGCATGATAAGCGGCGCCGCAACGGAAAGGTTACCGCGGTCGAGATAGTTGGTCACCGCCAGCAGGGTAATAATGCCAACGATCATCCAGCGCAAATTATGTTTTTTTGGCCGCGCCAGATTCAGATGTTCAGAAGAAGGTGTTGGTTCAGATGCCAGGGACGAGGGGTAAGATTTACTTTGCATAACGCCTCCTGTGCGCCAGGGGGATCGTTGGGCGCTGTTATGTTTTTATTGCCCTGCGCCAGCTGGCGCAGGGGAGTATCGGAGGCTCAGGACATCAGATGATCAAAGGCCGCCTTGATCGCTTTTTTCTGGGCATCGCTCACTGCCGGCATTGGCGCGCGCGGCTGATATAAAGTGACGCCCTGCAAATGCTGCAGATACTTCACGCAGGCTGGCAAATTGTCATGGCAAAGTACGTTCCACAGCGCGTTCAGACGGAAATGAATCGCGCGCGCCTGCTCATGTTCACCGCGCTCAACCAGGCCATACAGTTTGGCGATGACGCCGGGTACGGCGCTGGCTAACGCGGAGATCGCGCCGGTGCAGCCAAGGGCGAAGCCGGGATAGAGTAAGGCATCAATTCCGCTGTAAATCAGCTTATCTTTCGGGCTATCGAGCAGCAGATCTGAAAGGGATTTAAGGTCGCCTGAGCTCTGTTTCATGCCGACCACGCCGGGCACCTCATCCATAATGCGGATCATCAGCTGCGGGCTAAGGTAGTTCCAGGGGATAACGTTATAAATCAGGATCGGAATGCCAGTGGCGTCATAAATTTCGCGAAAATGTCGAATAGTGGCTTCTTCATCCGGCTTAAACAGATAGTGGACCGGCGTAACCTGCAGCGCATCGATTTTTATCCCTTCCAGCATTTTTACCCGACTGATGGCCTGGCGGGTGCTGTTTACAATTAAACCGGCAATAAAAGGCAAGCGATGATTATTCGCTTCTGCCGCTTCAGTCATGGCCTGACGAAACTCGCCGTCTGACAACGTATGCCCTTCACCGGTGCTGCCGCCGACCACCAGCGCGCTGGCGCCGGCATCAATAATAAAGTCGATCTGTTCTCTCAGCCCGCCTTTAACCAGCTCGCCACTGGCGTCGAAAGGCATGGCTATCGGCGGCAGAACGCCACGCAGTTTTTTTCTTAGCTCATCGGATAGGATCTGACTCATCATCTCACTCCAGACTGGTGAAAGTTATCGAACGGGCACCGGTTACGCCCTCGTCTATTAATCTATGCGAGATAAGATAAACACTTTCAACCATAAATCCCTTAATGTGGAACTAAGATCACAATAACAAATCACTAACCCATATTATGAAAAAACAGCCAGAAGAAACGAAAAATAATAAAAAACAAGCTATTAAAACAAAACCAGCGAACAGAATTAGCACCAACGGCGTCACGTTGATTAAAATAAACATGGATTAAAGTGAAAAAATTAATCAGCATTATCCCACATTGTGGTTTTATATTTGAGAAATCGACGGTTTTGCCAATATTTATCACCTTGCCGCAAGCTTTGCTAAGCACCCATGCTAGACTGCGCCTGTTCACCCAGGTGGAAAGCAATCAGGCGCGTTATTAAGCAGGGAGTTCCATGAACAAACGTGAAGCGGTTAACGGAGCACAGGCATCAATTAAAAGCCTGACCAAAGTGTTGCAGGTACTGGAATGTTTTTCTCGTCGGGACGCTAATCTGACGCCAGCAGAGATTGCCACACGCACCGGCCTGCCGCGTGCAACCACCCACCGGTTGGTTTCATCATTACGTGACATTGGTTTACTTGAGCAGAATGGCAAGCGGGATACTTATAAGCTGGGAATGAAATTATTCCAGCTCGGCAACCTGGTGTTGCATAATCTGGATCTGGATAGCCATGCCCGCCCCTGGACTGCGCAGTTGCAGTTGATCACCGGTGAGAATACGCACCTCTGTATTTTTGACGGCGCGCAGATGGCTTACGTAGAGCGCCAGACGATGAATACCAGCGGCAATACCATGATAACCCGAATTGAAGCGGCGCCGGTCTACTGCACCAGCGTCGGCAAAGCGTTCCTGGCATGGCAGAGCGAGGCGCTGATTAACAAAATCATCGCCGACACGCTGCCCGCGCGCACGCCATTTACCCTCACCGAGGGTGACGCACTGAAGGCCGACTTAGCGCTGAGCCGCCAGCGCGGATATTCACTCGATCTGCAGGAAAATGAGCTGGATATCCACTGCGTCGGCGCGCCGATCTTTGGGGCTAACGGCCAGGTTTTTGCTGCCATCAGCGTTTCCGGCCCCGCCGAACGCCTGCCCCTGGCCCGGCTTGAGGGACTCTCGCTGCTGGTGATCGATACCGCGCAAAAAATTTCGCATGAGCTGGGCTGGACGCCCGATAAAACGCCTGCCGGGCGCCAGACCGGCGAGTTCCCCCTTATCCGCTAAGCCAAGTCAGGGTCCGGGGGCGCTCAGAGGCGTGACGCTGGCCGCCAGCGGCGCGGCAGACTCAGCGTCAAACCAGGTACAGCATGGTCATAAGAGATGTTGAGTATCAGACAATATTAATGCCTAAACCCCGGGCAATAGCATTGCCGTAATCTTCATCTGCCTTAAGAAAATGAGCAATCTGCCGCTGCTGCACGTCACGACTGACCGATGACATAGCCCGAATGATATTGTCGGTCAGGATCTTTTTCTGCCCGGCGTTCATCAGCCGGTAGAGATCGCCGGCCTGGCTGTAATAATCCTCATCTTCCCGGTGATCGTAACGATCGGCCGCACCGCTAAAATTCAGCGGCGGCTCGCGAAAAGCGGCGTTCTGCTTCGGCTCGGCGCCATAGCTGTTGGGCTCATAATTTGCGCCGCCGCCGCCGTTACCGTCAAAGCGCATCGCACCATCGCGCTGATAATTGTGGTAAGGACAGGCGGGCGCATTGACCGGCAGCTGCTGGTAGTTTGTGCCAACGCGATAGCGCTGCGCATCCGCGTAGGCAAAAACCCGTCCCTGGAGCATTTTATCCGGCGACAGACCGATGCCGGGCACCACGTTGCTGGGGGCAAAGGCGGCCTGTTCAACATCGGCAAAGTAATTAGCCGGGTTGCGGTTAAGCTCAAGAATGCCGACTTCCTGCAGCGGATAGGTTTTTTGCGACCAGGTTTTCGTCACGTCGAACGGATTCTCATCACGGCTGGCAGCCTCTGCTTCCGTCATCACCTGAATACAAACCCGCCAGCGCGGGAAATCACCGCGCTCAATGGCCTGGTACAGATCGCGCTGCGCATAATCCGGATCGCTGCCGGCCAGCTCACTGGCCGCCTCTACGCTAAGATTACGTATCCCTTGCTGCGTCTTGAAATGCCACTTAACGAACACCCGCTCGCCTTGCGCATTGATCAGACTATAGGTATGACTGCCGAAGCCATGCATATGGCGATAGCCGTCGGGAATACCGCGATCGGAGAATAAGATAGTGACCTGATGTAAAGCTTCCGGCGAGAGTGACCAGAAATCCCAGGTCATCTGCGGCGACTTCATGTTAGTGGCCGGATCGCGCTTTTGCGTATGAATAAAATCGGGAAACTTCAGCGGATCGCGAATGAAAAAGACCGGCGTATTGTTACCGACCAGATCCCAGTTGCCCTCACAGGTATAAAACTTCACGGCGAAGCCGCGCGGGTCACGCTCGGTGTCCGCCGATCCTCTCTCGCCGCCGACGGTGGAAAAGCGTAAAAAAACCGGCGTCTCTTTACCAATATCAGAAAACAGCGCGGCCCTTGAGAGAGCGGTAATATCCTGCGTTACCCGAAAGGTGCCGAAAGCACCGGAGCCTTTGGCATGTACGCGACGCTCCGGGATCACTTCCCGATTAAAATGCGCCAGCTTTTCAACTAAATGGAAATCATCCAGCATCAGCGGACCACGTGGACCGGCAGAACGTGAATTTTGATTATCAGCAACCGGGATACCGCTGGCGGTTGTTAAAGTCTTCCTTTCATTGCTCATTGTGAGTCTCCACCGTAAGTGTTAACAACTGGTTTTCACTGTAAAGAGGAAAAGGTCGTAGCGATAATTCATTACAACGATTATGTTGATAGCTGGATTTACAACGCGACGACCACCGTACTTATTCAGACGCGGCGTTTATTGAGTTACATCAAACGGATGCCGGCCTTGCTCATAAAGGAGTCAACATGCCCGATCTAAGCCATTACCTGGCGTTCGCTCTGGTAGCGCTGGGGCTGGTACTGACCCCCGGCCCCAATATGATCTATTTGATTTCACGTTCGCTCTGTCAGGGAGCGCGAGCAGGAATGCTGTCCTTATGCGGCGTGGCGCTGGGCTTTGTGTTTTACATGCTGTGCGCAGCCCTTGGGATCAGCGCGCTGTTAATGGCGGTTCCGTTTGCCTATGACGCCATACGTCTTGCCGGCGTAGGCTATTTGCTATGGCTGGCCTGGCAGACGCTAAAACCCGGTGGCCGTTCACCGTTTCAACTGCGAGAACTGCGTCCGGACGGGCCGCGCAAGCTATTTTTGATGGGGCTATTTACCAGCCTGTTTAACCCCAAGGTAGCGGTGCTTTATCTGTCGCTGCTGCCGCAGTTTATCAGCCCGCAGCACGGCCATTTGTTTCAACAGTTTTTGCTATTAGGCGCAACGCAGTGCGTCATTAGCGTGCTGGTTAACGGCTGCATTGTATTCATGGCCGGCGTTATCGCCCGCTTTCTGTTAAAACGCCCGCTATGGATGTCGCTACAGCGTTATCTGATGGGAACCGTACTGATTGGCATGGCGGTAAAAGTGGCGGGCGATATGCGCCGATAGCCGGCGGAGACCTGACAGGATGAATCAATGAGTGAAGAGAACAGTAATCAGCTGGGACGCTATCTGAAAGACAGACGGGCGCGCCTGGATCCCGCTACGCTCGGCTTTCCGCCAGGCCGCAGACGCACGCCCGGCCTGCGCCGTGAAGAAGTCGCTCTGTTGGCTAATGTCAGCGCAACCTGGTACACCTGGCTGGAACAGGGTCGCGGCGGTGCGCCATCAGCCGAAGTGCTGGAAAGGCTGGCGCGGGCGCTGGCATTGAATAATATTGAGCGTGAACATCTGTTTCTTCTGGCACAGAACCGCCTGCCGCAAATCCGCCACGCGCAAACCCAGGCGATCTCACCGCGGCTACAGCGCATTCTGGATGCGCTGACCTTCTGTCCGGCGCTGGTGAAAAACGCGACCTGGGATATCGTTGGCTGGAACCAGGCCGCGTCGGTGGTGCTGGCAAATTACGAGAGTATGGCGCCACGCGATCGCAACCTGCTGCGGATGATGTTCACCGATCCGGAGAAGAAAGCCAGGGTGCCCCACTGGCCGCAAATTGTACGCTTTCTGGTCGCCACGCTGCGTCGCGATACGGCACGTAACGGCATTGATGCTCAGCCGTTGGTGGATGAGCTAAGCGCCGTCAGCGAGGAGTTTCGCCAGCTGTGGCACCAGCATGACGTTGAAAGTTTTGGCGAAGGCACGAAAGAGATTTGGCATGCGCAGTGCGGGCCGCTGAAGCTGGAATATGCCACTTTTGCCATCGACCGTCAGCCCGATCTGGGCTTGATGATTTATCAACCGGCAGGCGATGAAGATTTGAAGAAGATTCAACAGCTTCTCGCCAGAGCGCAGGCGGTGACTGCCGAAACTGCCTTGCTCTCACTACGGAAAAAAACGTGATCCTCGTCTACAATTAGCCTTCACTTAGCGCAAGGAGAAAACGATGACAGAGCAGCGTAATTCAGCCTACAAAGCACTGACTCCGGAATATCCGGCTCCGCCCTTCCCTGAACAACCCCAGACCGCGCCCGGGCTTGCCAGTAAAATGGTGCCTCGCCCCGATCACGGTGAGCAAAGTTACCGGGGTACAGGCAGGCTACAGGGGCGCAAAGCGCTGATTACCGGCGGTGATTCCGGCATTGGCCGCGCAGTCGCTATCGCCTATGCCCGTGAAGGCGCCGACGTGGCCATCAGCTATCTGCCTGAAGAGGAATCCGATGCAGCGGAAGTGATCGCACTGATTAAAGCTGAGGGCCGTAAAGCGGTAGCACTGCCGGGCGATATTCGCAGTGAGGCATTCTGTCGCCAGATGGTACAAAGCGCGGCAGAACAGTTACAGGGGCTGGATATCCTGATTAACAACGCCGGCAGGCAACAATTTAACCAATCGATTCGAACCCTTTCCACTGAAGATTTCGATGCCACCTTCAAAACCAACGTCTACGCGATGTTCTGGATAACCAAAGCCGCGCTGGATTACCTGCCGCGCGGGGCGGCAATCATCAATACCAGCTCGGTGCAGGCCTTTAGCCCCAGCGAGATACTGCTGGACTATGCTCAGACCAAAGCCTGCATTGTCACCTTCACTAAAACGCTGGCCCAACAGTTGGGTAAAGAGGGAATTCGGGTCAATGCCGTTGCGCCGGGTCCCTACTGGACACCGCTGCAGTCCAGCGGCGGGCAGCCAATGGAGAAAGTGGCGCAGTTTGGCGCCTCAACGCCCCTCGGCAGGCCGGGTCAACCAGTGGAAATTGCCCCACTTTACGTCACGCTTGCCTCCCCTGAAAGCAGCTATTCCTCCGGCCAGGTATGGTGCTCAGACGGCGGCACCGGCACCCTGTAATTAATCATTTTTGCTGTCTGCAACAAGCCAGCCCCGCGGCTGGCTTGTTGCGTTTTAAGCGGTTGTCACATCAGACCAGCGGAGTTGAACACGCCATGATTAGCGACGGGTGCAGGAAAAGCACTAAATGCTCAAAAATTAATTGTACACATTTATATTTATTGTATAAGTTTAAACGGTTTTTAAACGTCTATACTGATAGACAAGCAATGCAGCCTGCGATGGAGGGCGGTAACACTAAGCTTTCGTCGGTGCTGAATATTGTACAACTATTTTAAAAACTGTTGCAGAGTGATTTTTTATGACTCGGCACTTTTCCGGCAAGATTATTATTTGAGGCTACATAATGACCGATATTTCCGTAACTGCCGCGCCGCACTCTGACCGGATTGCAGAGTTTTTTAAAGACAGCGCCGAAGTGCTGCAAAGTGAATCTGAAGTCATAAGTCATATTCTGGCTGAACTGTCCGCTCAGAAAAGCTTCGTGAGCAAGCGCCCTGCTGGTACGTCTGGAGATAGAGCAGGAGCCGGTGAATCAGGACATTCTGCGTAAAGCGCTGGAAGTAGTGGTACAAAAAACACCTGATGACGCGGTGTGATATCCATTATCAACGCAGCCCAAACTGCGGGCAGTGCAGATTGATTCTTTAGGCGATGCAAGCTATATTGCCCACCACGGGTGATGGCGTTCCACCTGCCCCAACCGCCCTTCTGGGCTGATGACGCCTGGCAAACTAACCCTTAACGTTTAGGGGAGCCAGGCGTTGCTGTTTTCCTGCGTACTGGCCTTTCCCCACGCTGCTACAGAGAGGTCATTCAGATGAAGTCGTTACTGGCGGTCATTGTTGGCGGTGCCATTGGGTGCGTCATTCGCTGGCTACTGGCGGTAAAGCTTAACCCAACTTTCCCTTCTTTACCCCCCGGCACGCTGCTGGTTAATCTGCTGGGCGGCTTTATCATCGGCGGTGCGATGGCCTGGTTTATGAAAAACCCACATCTTGATCCGGCATGGAAGCTGCTGATTACGACCGGCCTTTGCGGTGGAATGACCACATTCTCCACCTTTTCCGCTGAAGTGGTCAGCTCCCTCCAGGCGGGTAACGTTCTCTGGGCCTTCACCTCGATTTTCGTCCATGTCACCGGCTCGCTGATCATGACAGCGCTGGGGTATATGTTAATCAACGCGCTGGGATAATGAACTCACCGTGTTGAGCGGCTAATCCTTCAGCATTATCCATAATAATCTGGCGCAAAAGCATGGGTTTTGATAACTAAAATTGATAAATATTGTTTAAAAGAACAGCGTGCAGCCTCACAAGAGGCGTGCTCAATAACCACATTGAATGATTAAGGTTCACGGTTTTGGCAGCGATCGCGGCTTCCCGGCTGGCTCTGTACACAACTGCCCAAAACGCCCCAAGGAAATTGAGCGAAAAATGTTGCACAACACGCAACAGATGGTCATAATTACCCTATAGCATACAGGGACCAGTTGATGATCAAGTCGTTTAAACACAAGGGATTGAAGCAATACTTTGAAACCGGTTCAACCGCAGGCATTATGCCGCAACACGCCAAAAAACTTAAAGTGCAATTGGCATTTTTGAACCAGGCAGATAAAGCCAGCGATCTGGATCTTCCCGGCTACAGATTGCACGCACTCAAGGGCGACCGTAATGAAATATGGTCAATTACTGTTAATGGCAACTGGCGCATGACGTTTAAATTTCAGGATGGCGATGCCTACATCGTTAATTATGAGGATTACCATTGATGAAAATGTTTAACCCGCCCCACCCCGGAGCCGCTATTGCTGACGCTATGGAAGAATTACGCGTTGGTATCAGGGAAATGGCGCGGGCACTGGATGTCGCACCGTCCACGCTGCAAAGGCTGGTGTCGGAGCAAACATCTGTATCGCCAGAAATGGCCGTGCGGCTGTCTAACGTAATTGGCAGCTCTCCAGAGGTATGGATGCGATTACAGGATGCCTACAGCCTGCATAAGGCCGAGCAGTCTGTAGATATTTCGCGCCTGACGCAGCTATATAAACCATCCGAACATGATGCCACTGCCTGTTGACATCGAAACAGGGCATGGCCAGATAAGCCGCCCAGCGCTTTGTCTGATAAGGATTCAGGGCGGGTGCTGGAGAAAATGCGGAAAAGACTGGATAGTGGTTAGCGTCTGAATCGTACTTTTTATGTACAGTTTAGGGAGGTTTTGGGGAAAGGGCTGACAAAAAAAAGCCAGCATAAATTTTGCATCTATGCTGGCTATATAGTGTCGATACCGTATTACATATTCTTAATGATCGCGTCGCCAAACTCTGAACATTTCAGCAGCTTAGCGCCGTCCAGCAGACGCTCAAAGTCGTAGGTCACGGTTTTGGCAGCGATCGCGCCTTCCATGCCTTTAACAATCAGGTCAGCCGCTTCGAACCATTCCAGATGACGCAGCAGTAGTTCCATGTAAAAATCATTATTCTTTGATAAAATTAATAAAAAATATGATTTGAAGGTTTAAATGAGTGATTTCACACTCTCGATAACTTATTGATTTTGCGCTACACTTCCTGAGTTTTGATAACTGTTTTTTCACCTTCTTGCTGTTAAATGGCCGAGGACTCAACTCCCGCCAGCCCACCACTTTTTGACAGGGCTGCAACCCGACCCAGATAATAAAACAGCCAGTTAAGGTGAGCCGGGAGAAACCCACATCCTGCATAAAATACGTCCGTTCTCAGGACGGATGGAATTTGCAGTGAATGCGCAGTAATCTGAAGCGGGAGCTTTACGAGGAAACGCTACCCCCTGAGGCCGCACCGGATGCCATCGGATTGATGCTCATGGCTGCTTCTTCGGCCAGGCCGGACGACATATTCAGCTAAAGGGTCATGTATTCATTACAAGCTCAACAGCCAACTATTTGCAGGAACTACCGTTTTTTGATATTTCTGCTTACTTTTAGTTTGTATAAATTTCATGAAATTATACGGAAAAAACATAAAAGAGAGAGCTATGCAGATAGAAAATTTAAAGCGGGATATGTTCCCGAATGCAGTCGATAATATCCGGGCGTCATCCCCTTCGAGTGATATTTTAAAAACTATCACTTCGGTTCGTAATGTCCCAGGATTTCTTTCTAACGGTATAAAGTCAGAAGATATTAACTGCCCCGTTAAAGTCATTGACCGATTCATGTTGAAAGGCGGAGCTGGATGGTCAGGGAACTCTGAAAATCCAGATCATATAATAGCACGATGCAGACTCAACTCAGGAATTGATAGAAATCAAAGAGATATTGACAATTTAGAAAGGATGGTGTCAAGAGCACAGAGAGATTTAGCTCAGCTGGAGCGGGCATGCAATAACGATCGTAACCAATTGAGAAATATGGCTGAAGGCAGCGCGGATTATAATCAGATGCAGCGGTCGATTGAGGAGGCGGAGCGGGACATGAGGCGCTTGCAAGCTGACATCGACAGTGTAAACGGTGAAATAAGAGTACTGCAAAATGAGAACAGGGATATGCAAAACCAACTCAATGCGTTAGGGTAATCGCCGGAGCGCTGAAAGCGTGAGAGCGCCCGACGAAGCGGGTAAATTGATACTGCGAGTTTTTTTGCCCTCTCATCGTCAATTCCATCTGCGCATGACTTTCCCTGTGGATATGAAGAAGCCCCGGCTGCTTGCAACAGTCCGGGGCTTTCGCTTTTTAATGTGCAAAAAAAACCAGCTCAGCGCTGGCGTTTGTTTGCGGTTGTTTTATGCAGGCACCGGCGGCCAGCTGATGTCGGGCGCATCCGCCGGATTAACGCGGCTCAGCAGCACCCGGTACTTCTTCCAGGCTGCCAGCTGATTTTTTTCATCGTCCGTCGCCATATTCAGCTCCGCCGCATCCTGAAGCGGGGCGATGTTGTCATTCGCTGCCTGCATAAACCGGCTTTTCTGGTTTTCTGCATCACGCAGCTGTGCCGCTTTTTCGGCCTCATAATCCTTCACCCACTTCTTGCCGTCCCACTTCTGATACCGACCGTCGGGCGCAACTGAAGTCGTGTTGTCGGGCAGAGGTCCCGGACCGGTAACATAAATCTCTCTCCCCGTTCCGGTATCAAAAATCACCCTGCCCCGGTGGTCCTCTGCCAGTGACCATGCGGCCTTATCCGGGTCAAATACGGCCACATGAGCGGCAGGGATATCAGGTGGTGCAATGTCCGTGCAGTTTGCCGGCAGTCCGGTATGGGGCGGGATATAAGCATCGCCTGCACCAATAAACTCCAGGGTATCTGCACGCAGGTTATAAACGGTGATGGTCTGTGCGTCTTCGCTCATTTTAAAGGTCATTTTTTTACTCCGTGGTGATGTGCGATGGTACTGATGAAATCGCGATGATCATGGCAACCCGGTAATGATGGCAGGATGCTGTGAGTGTGAGCGCCGGTATGGATGTAATGGTTATGCCTGCCACATCTGCATTCTGGCGATTTGATGCTGTGAGTGTATTCACCGGAATGATGCCCGCGTCCGGAGTCTGATGTCGCACCATAAGTGCCAGCGGCCATGCTGCCCCAGCCGCAACCGCAGTCACAACCCCGGCCCCGCAGGGGCCACATGTCCGGGTGCCAGTCTGTTGCTGCAGTGCATCCGAAGGCCTTAACCACCGCCTGATGACGCTGTGTCGCATACTGCCAGCTGATGCCCTGTGCCGGTGAGATGAAGTTCAGCCAGGCCAGCTTCATCTGTGCGGCAACGCTTATCGGTGGCACCCGCCCGCATCCTGCGCCCATCGCCGGAAACACCACCGTCCGAATCCTCTGGTCGTCGCTGGCATTCAGGTTATGGTGATGGATGGCCAGCAGCGCCGCGCGGGTGGCGCTGTACACCGTATCAGTGCCGTCGATAGTCTGTGGCACTCGCATGGTCGGGGCATGCACCAGCCAGGGATGATTACTGTTCCCGCTTTCAATGACAAATGCAGTGCCCACCGGCTGCTCACCCAGATACTCCCTGATAATATGCTGCTGAACCCTGGCCTGTAACTGGGTGCCGAAAAACGCCGTAATGGCCGCATCCACGCCGCCGTCCATAAGCCCGAAGCTGTTGGCGGCGCTGACCATGCAGTCAAACGCCCCCAGTGTTTCAAACGGACCGTGATGCACGGTGACGTCCGGTATAGCGGAAAACGCGCTGTCGAAGGCCCGGGCCATCGCCGGAACCGGCGCGGAAAGAATCAGCTTAATCATGCAAGCCTCACAATGTAGTTAAACGCAATATTTTTAACGGTGTTTTCCGCATTGCCTGTCGCGTCAATGGTGGCGCTGTGACCGTGCGCGCCCATATCGATATAATGGTTATGCGCACC
>NZ_MRUL01000030.1 GCF_002006995.1 Izhakiella australiensis
GCGTAGAGATGGTAATGCCAGGCGACAACATCAAAATGAATGTTGAGCTGATCCACCCGATCGCCATGGACGACGGTCTGCGTTTCGCAATTCGCGAAGGCGGCCGTACCGTTGGCGCGGGCGTTGTGGCAAAAGTTATCGCTTAATTTCGATAACATTTGACGCGACCTGACGGAAAGGGCATCATTTGATGCCCTTTTTGTGCGCTGCGATATAGAACCTGGCTCATCAGTGATTCAGCTGCATAATCATTGCTGAGGCAGGCTCTGTTGATCGGCGTTGAGCACCGAGTTACGCCTGACAGCCTCATTCGGTTTGGAAGCCCTGCAATGCAGGGAAAATTAGTTTCTGTTTATTGTGGCAGGTTGTTTTTATGAGTACGAATACCGAAGCTCAAGGAAGCGGTCGCGGCCTCGAAGTTATCAAGTGGTTGGTTGTTATCGCACTGCTGTTAGCTGCGATTATCGGCAATTTCCTTTACCGCGACGTGATGCTGCCGGTTCGCGCACTGATTGTAGTTATCCTGTTCGCAGCGGCAGGCGGCATTGCTTTGCTGACAACTACCGGAAAATCGACCGTTACCTTTGCTCGTGAAGCTCGCACCGAGGTGCGCAAGGTTATATGGCCAACGCGTCAGGAAACGCTGCACACCACTTTAATCGTTGCCGCGGTTACTGCCGTGATGTCACTGATTTTGTGGGGACTGGATGGTATTCTGGTTCGTATTGTATCGTTTATCACTGGCCTGAGGTTCTGAGATGTCTGAAGCTCCAAAAAAGCGCTGGTACGTCGTCCAGGCGTTCTCCGGTTTTGAAGCCCGCGTAGCCACATCACTGCGTGAGCACATCAAATTGCACAACATGGAAGAGCTGTTTGGCGAAGTCATGGTTCCGACTGAAGAAGTCGTGGAAATCCGTGGCGGCCAGCGTCGTAAAAGCGAGCGCAAGTTTTTCCCAGGCTACGTACTGGTTCAGATGGTAATGAACGACGCCAGCTGGCACCTGGTGCGTAGCGTACCCCGCGTAATGGGATTCATCGGCGGCACTTCCGATCGCCCCGCGCCTATCAGCGATAAAGAAGTTGATGCGATCATGAATCGTCTGCAGCAGGTAGGCGATAAGCCGCGTCCGAAAACGCTGTTTGAACCGGGTGAAATGGTTCGGGTTAACGACGGTCCTTTTGCCGACTTCAACGGTGTCGTTGAAGAAGTTGATTACGAGAAAAGCCGCCTGAAGGTTTCGGTTTCCATCTTTGGCCGTGCAACACCGGTTGAGCTGGACTTCCACCAGGTTGAGAAAGGCTAACGCTTCGCTTATCGCGTTTAACTTTTAAGTCTTGCAGCAGGCGTGAAATTGGTCTAAAATTTCGCGCCTTTTGTTTTTATGCGCTTTCAGAATCGGGCGCATGAATATTAACGTCGGGGAGCTTCTCTGAAGCGCTACTACCCAATAGAGGATATATCATGGCTAAGAAAGTCCAGGCCTATGTCAAGCTGCAGGTTGCAGCTGGTATGGCAAACCCAAGCCCGCCGGTCGGTCCGGCTCTGGGTCAACAGGGTGTTAACATCATGGAATTCTGTAAAGCGTTTAACGCCAAAACAGAATCGCTGGAAAAGGGTCTGCCGATTCCGGTTGTTATCACCGTTTATTCTGACCGTTCTTTCACCTTCGTTACCAAAACCCCGCCGGCGGCTGTTCTGCTGAAAAAAGCGGCTGGTATTAAGTCTGGTTCCGGTAAGCCGAACAAAGACAAAGTTGGTAAAGTGACGCGTGCTCAGGTACGTGAAATTGCAGAAACCAAAGCTGCGGATATGACTGGTGCCGATGTAGAAGCGATGAGTCGCTCTATCGAAGGCACTGCTCGTTCCATGGGCCTGGTCGTGGAGGACTAAGATATGGCTAAGCTGACCAAGCGCATGCGCGTGATCCGTGAAAAAGTTGATGCAACTAAACTGTATGACATCAACGAAGCTGTTTCTCTGCTGAAAGAACTGGCGACCGCTAAATTCGTTGAAAGCGTGGACGTTGCTGTAAACCTCGGCATCGATGCACGTAAATCCGATCAGAACGTACGCGGCGCGACCGTTCTGCCGCACGGTACTGGCCGTTCAGTACGCGTTGCCGTCTTTACCCAGGGTGCTAACGCTGAAGCCGCTAAGGCTGCAGGCGCTGAACTGGTAGGGATGGAAGACCTGGCTGAGCAGATCAAAAAAGGCGAAATGAACTTTGACGTTGTTATTGCTTCTCCGGATGCAATGCGCGTTGTTGGCCAGTTAGGCCAGGTTCTGGGCCCGCGCGGCCTGATGCCGAACCCGAAAGTAGGTACTGTAACGCCTAATGTTGCTGAAGCGGTTAAAAACGCTAAAGCAGGCCAGGTTCGTTACCGTAACGACAAAAACGGCATCATCCACACCACCATCGGTAAAGTGGACTTTGATACTGACAAACTGAAAGAAAACCTGGAAGCTCTGCTGGTTGCGCTGAAACGCGCTAAGCCTGCACAGGCTAAAGGCGTTTACATCAAGAAAGTCAGCATCTCCACCACGATGGGCGCCGGCGTTGCCGTCGATCAGTCTGGTCTGAGCGCTGTAGCAAACTAAGTTTTGCTGCTTGAAGTGGGCGAATTTTTCATCTAGAATCTTACGCCCACTGCATTTTAAGTGCGGAACGATTTTGACTCTTGTGGGAAGTCAACTGCGAAGGCCTGGTGTCGTAGCAGCTAACTACCGCAAGAGGAGGTTGGAGTCAGGCCCTATCCTGACCTCCGTCCAAGACCGCAGGCGTCTCTTTGAGACTTAATCCTTACCTGCGTAGACGGTGACAGAACCGAAAAGAATTTTTTCTTAACTGGATTCTGCTCACCGTGTTTTAGCGCTCATCTCCTGTTTTCAGGTAATGAGTGAAGTGAGTTCCGGAGAAATTATTCTCCGGTCAAATCCAGGAGCAAAAAGCTAATGGCATTAAATCTTCAAGACAAACAAGCGATTGTTGCTGAAGTCAGCGAAGTAGCCAAAGGCGCGCTGTCTGCGGTTGTTGCCGATTCTCGCGGCGTAACCGTAGATAAAATGACCGAACTGCGTAAAGCAGGTCGTGAAGCTGGCGTATACATGCGTGTTGTTCGTAACACCCTGCTGCGCCGCGTTGTTGAAGGTACTCCTTTCGAGTGCCTGAAAGACACGTTCGTCGGTCCGACCCTGATTGCATACTCTATGGAACACCCGGGCGCTGCTGCTCGTCTGTTCAAAGAGTTCGCGAAAGCGAATGCAAAATTTGAGGTCAAAGCTGCAGCCTTTGAAGGTGAGCTGATCCCGGCGGCCCAAATCGACCGTCTGGCAACTCTGCCGACTTACGAAGAAGCACTGGCACGTCTGATGTCGACCATGAAAGAAGCCGCTGCCGGCAAACTGGTTCGCACTCTGGCCGCCGTTCGCGATGCGAAAGAAGCTGCATAAGCCTTTTTCGTACGCGGTCGCTAACGTATAAACTATTTCTGATTGTTAGGAACAATTGTCATGTCTATCACTAAAGATCAAATCCTGGAAGCCGTTGCCGCTATGTCCGTAATGGACGTTGTTGAGCTGGTTTCTGCAATGGAAGAAAAATTCGGCGTTTCTGCTGCTGCTGCTGTAGCTGTAGCTGCTGGCCCGTCAGCTGAAGCTGCTGAAGAAAAAACTGAGTTCGACGTCGTTCTGAAAGCTGTTGGCGCTAACAAAGTTGCTGTTATCAAAGCAGTACGTGGCGCAACTGGCCTGGGCCTGAAAGAAGCGAAAGATCTGGTTGAGTCTGCACCAGCTGCGCTGAAAGAAGCCATCAGCAAAGACGACGCTGAAGCTCTGAAAAAATCTCTGGAAGAAGCTGGCGCTGAAGTTGAAGTTAAATAAGCCAACCCTCCAGGTTGCAGCCTGACCTGTCAGGCTGATGGCTGGTGACTTTTTTGGTCACCAGCCTTTTTGCGCTGTAGAGCATCAATGGGATTTCGCACTGTTTAGCCATTGATTAGCTTAATATCTTTTTCTATCGACGACTTAATATACTGCTTTCCTGCACGGGTTCCCTGCCCATGCAAAAGCAATGAAATGATTTAAGAGTGATAGAAAGACGTATTAGAAGGGCGGAACGCCTTTCACAAAGAAAATAGTGTTGCATGAACTGTCCTCCAGGACGGACAGAGTGGGTCGACTTGTCAGCTAGCTGAGGAACCCTATGGTTTACTCCTATACCGAGAAAAAACGCATTCGTAAGGATTTTGGTAAACGTCCGCAAGTGTTGGACATACCTTATCTCCTTTCTATCCAGCTTGACTCGTTCCAGAAGTTTATCGAGCAAGACCCTGAAGGCCAGTACGGATTAGAAGCCGCATTCCGTTCTGTCTTTCCTATCCAGAGCTACAGCGGTAACTCCGAGCTGCAATATGTCAGCTACCGCCTGGGCGAGCCGGTATTTGACGTTAAAGAATGTCAAATCCGCGGCGTAACCTACTCTGCACCGCTACGCGTAAAATTGCGTCTGGTGATCTACGAGCGTGAAGCGCCTGAAGGCACCGTAAAAGACATTAAAGAACAAGAAGTGTACATGGGCGAAATTCCGCTCATGACCGAAAACGGTACCTTTGTTATCAACGGTACCGAGCGTGTTATCGTTTCTCAGCTGCATCGTAGCCCTGGCGTCTTCTTTGACAGCGATAAAGGTAAAACCCACTCTTCGGGTAAAGTGCTTTATAACGCACGCATCATCCCTTACCGCGGTTCATGGCTGGACTTTGAGTTCGACCCGAAAGATAACCTGTTCGTTCGTATTGA
This sequence comes from Izhakiella australiensis, assembly GCF_002006995.1. Taxonomy (GTDB): domain Bacteria; phylum Pseudomonadota; class Gammaproteobacteria; order Enterobacterales; family Enterobacteriaceae; genus Izhakiella; species Izhakiella australiensis. The sequence goes on from NZ_MRUL01000030.1 coordinate 4,799, forward strand.
CCGCCGTCGTAAGCTGCCGGCCACTATTATTCTGCGCGCACTGAATTACACCACGGAACAGATCCTCGATATGTTCTTTGAGAAGGTGGTGTTTGAAATTCGTGACAATAAGCTGCAGATGGAGCTGGTGCCTGAGCGTCTGCGTGGCGAAACGGCCTCTTTCGATATCGAAACAAACGGTACCGTATACGTAGAAAAAGGCCGTCGTATCACAGCGCGCCATATCCGCCAGCTGGAAAAAGATGGCGTTGAGCATATTGAAGTACCGGTTGAATATATTGCCGGTAAAGTTGTTGCGCGTGATTACGTTGACGAGAACACTGGCGAGCTGATTGTTTCCGCTAACATGGAACTGTCGCTGGATCTGCTGGCTAAACTGAGCCATGCCGGTCACAAGCGTATTGAAACGCTGTTCACCAACGATCTGGACCACGGTCCGTACATGGCGGAAACGCTGCGCGTCGACCCGACCAGCGATCGTCTGAGCTCGCTGGTTGAAATCTATCGTATGATGCGTCCTGGCGAGCCGCCAACGCGTGAAGCCGCAGAAAATCTGTTTGAGAATCTGTTCTTCTCAGCCGATCGTTACGATCTGTCAGCCGTTGGACGTATGAAGTTCAACCGTTCGCTGAGCCGTGATGAGATCGAAGGTTCAGGCATTCTGAGCAACGATGACATCATCGAAGTGATGAAAAAGCTGATCGATATCCGTAACGGTAAAGGTGAAGTCGATGATATCGATCACCTCGGCAACCGCCGTATCCGTTCCGTTGGCGAAATGGCAGAAAATCAGTTCCGCGTGGGTCTGGTGCGCGTCGAGCGTGCGGTGAAAGAGCGTCTTTCACTGGGCGACCTTGATACGCTGATGCCGCAGGATATGATCAACGCCAAGCCGATCTCCGCCGCAGTCAAAGAGTTCTTTGGTTCCAGCCAGCTTTCTCAGTTTATGGACCAGAACAACCCGCTGTCTGAGATTACCCACAAGCGTCGTATTTCTGCGCTGGGTCCAGGCGGTCTGACTCGTGAGCGTGCAGGCTTTGAAGTGCGTGACGTACACCCGACTCACTATGGTCGCGTATGTCCGATCGAAACGCCTGAAGGTCCGAACATCGGTCTGATTAACTCGCTGTCTGTTTATGCGCAAACTAACGAATACGGCTTCCTTGAAACGCCGTATCGTCGCGTCGTTGACGGCATCGTTACCGATGAAATTCATTACCTTTCTGCTATTGAAGAAGGTAACTACGTCATTGCCCAGGCGAACACCAACCTCGACGATAACTTTGCGTTTGTTGATGACCTGGTAACCTGCCGTAGCAAAGGCGAATCAAGCTTGTTCAGCCGCGATCAGGTTGACTACATGGACGTATCCACCCAGCAGGTGGTTTCCGTCGGTGCGTCACTGATACCGTTCCTGGAACACGACGATGCTAACCGTGCGCTGATGGGTGCCAACATGCAACGTCAGGCGGTGCCGACTCTGCGCGCTGATAAGCCGCTGGTTGGTACCGGTATGGAGCGTGCGGTTGCGGTTGACTCCGGCGTAACCTCCGTTGCGAAACGCGGCGGTAGCGTGCAGTACGTTGACGCCTCTCGTATCGTTATCAAAGTTAACGAAGACGAGATGTATCCGGGCGAAGCCGGCATCGATATTTATAACCTGACCAAATACACCCGTTCTAACCAGAACACCTGCATCAACCAGATGCCGTGTGTGTCGCTGGGTGAACCGGTTGAACGTGGCGATGTGCTGGCCGATGGTCCTTCTACTGACCTGGGTGAGCTGGCGCTGGGGCAGAACATGCGCGTCGCGTTCATGCCGTGGAACGGTTATAACTTCGAAGACTCCATTCTGGTGTCTGAGCGCGTGGTTCAGGAAGACCGCTTCACCACTATCCACATTCAGGAACTGGCCTGCGTGTCGCGTGACACCAAGCTGGGGCCGGAAGAGATCACCGCTGATATCCCCAACGTGGGTGAGGCTGCGCTCTCCAAGCTGGATGAATCAGGCATCGTTTATATCGGTGCGGAAGTAACCGGTGGCGATATTCTGGTCGGTAAAGTGACGCCTAAAGGCGAAACTCAGCTGACGCCGGAAGAAAAACTGCTGCGTGCGATTTTTGGTGAAAAAGCCTCTGACGTGAAAGACTCGTCATTGCGTGTGCCAAATGGCGTATCCGGTACCGTTATCGACGTTCAGGTCTTTACCCGCGATGGCGTGGAAAAAGACAAGCGTGCGCTGGAAATTGAAGAGATGCAGCTGAAGCAGGCCAAAAAAGACCTGACTGAAGAACTGCAGATCCTTGAAGCTGGCCTGTTTACCCGTATTCGTACTCTGCTGGTTGCCGGCGGCGTTGAAGCGGAGAAACTGGATAAGCTGCCGCGTGAGCGCTGGCTGGAACTCGGTCTGACTGACGAAGAGAAGCAGAATTCTCTGGAGCAGCTGGCTGAGCAGTACGATGAGCTGAAGCACGAGTTTGAGAAAAAACTCGAAGCTAAGCGCCGCAAAATCACTCAGGGCGACGACCTGGCACCTGGCGTGCTGAAGATCGTTAAAGTCTATCTGGCGGTTAAACGTCAGATCCAGCCTGGTGACAAAATGGCGGGCCGCCACGGAAACAAAGGTGTTATCTCCAAGATCAACCCGATCGAAGATATGCCTTATGACGAAAACGGCACGCCGGTTGACATCGTACTGAACCCGCTGGGCGTACCATCGCGTATGAACATCGGTCAGATTCTCGAAACCCACCTGGGCATGGCGGCGAAGGGCATTGGTGAGAAAATCAATGCGATGCTGAAGAAGCAGGAAGACGTTGCCAGACTGCGTGAGTTTATCCAGCGTGCTTACGATCTGGGTGCTGACGTGCGTCAGAAGGTTGACCTGAGCACCTTCTCTGATGACGAAGTGCTGCGCCTGGCTGAGAACCTGAAGAAAGGTATGCCGATTGCTACGCCGGTGTTTGACGGTGCGAAAGAGGCGGAAATTAAAGAGCTGCTGCAGCTGGGCGATCTGCCGACTTCCGGTCAGATTACCCTGTTTGACGGCCGCACCGGTGAACAGTTCGAGCGTCCGGTAACCGTAGGTTACATGTACATGCTGAAACTGAACCACCTGGTCGACGACAAGATGCACGCTCGTTCTACCGGTTCTTACAGCCTGGTTACTCAGCAGCCGCTGGGTGGTAAGGCGCAGTTCGGTGGTCAGCGCTTCGGTGAGATGGAAGTGTGGGCGCTGGAAGCTTACGGCGCCGCGTATACCCTGCAGGAAATGCTTACCGTTAAGTCTGATGACGTGAACGGCCGTACTAAGATGTATAAGAACATCGTGGACGGCAACCATCAGATGGAACCGGGCATGCCTGAATCCTTCAACGTATTGTTGAAAGAGATTCGCTCGCTGGGTATCAACATCGAGCTGGAAGACGAGTAACCGAAGTTAGCTCGCAATTGTACTGGTTATGGAGCGCCCGGCTGGGGTCGGGCGTTCCTGAGAGTCTCACTCCGACGGGAGCTAATCCGTGAAAGACTTACTTAAGTTTCTGAAAGCGCAAACTAAAACCGAAGAGTTTGATGCGATCAAAATTGCTCTGGCTTCGCCAGACATGATCCGTTCCTGGTCTTTCGGTGAAGTTAAAAAGCCGGAAACCATTAACTACCGTACCTTTAAGCCGGAGCGCGATGGTTTGTTCTGCGCCCGTATTTTTGGACCGGTAAAAGACTACGAGTGCCTGTGCGGTAAGTACAAGCGCCTGAAGCACCGTGGCGTTATCTGCGAGAAATGCGGCGTTGAAGTGACCCAGACTAAAGTGCGTCGTGAGCGCATGGGTCACATCGAGCTGGCGTCTCCGACTGCCCATATCTGGTTTTTGAAATCACTGCCGTCACGTATCGGCCTGCTGCTGGATATGCCGCTGCGCGATATCGAGCGCGTGCTTTACTTCGAATCCTATGTGGTTGTCGAAGGCGGGATGACTAACCTGGAAAAACGTCAGATTCTGACGGAAGAGCAGTACCTTGACGCGTTGGAAGAATTCGGTGACGAATTTGACGCCAAAATGGGTGCCGAAGCTATCCAGGGCCTGCTGAAAAATATGGATCTGGAGCAGGAATGCGAACAGCTGCGCGAAGAGTTGAATGAAACCAATTCTGAAACTAAGCGCAAAAAGCTGACCAAGCGCATCAAGCTGCTGGAAGCCTTCGTACAGTCCGGCAACAAGCCGGAGTGGATGATTCTGACCGTGCTGCCGGTTCTGCCGCCGGACCTGCGTCCGCTGGTACCGCTGGATGGCGGTCGTTTCGCGACGTCCGACCTGAACGATCTCTATCGTCGTGTGATCAACCGTAACAACCGTCTGAAGCGCCTGCTGGATCTGGCCGCGCCGGATATTATCGTACGCAACGAAAAGCGTATGCTGCAGGAAGCGGTTGATGCGCTGCTGGACAACGGTCGCCGTGGTCGTGCCATCACCGGTTCTAACAAGCGTCCGCTGAAATCACTGGCTGACATGATCAAAGGTAAGCAGGGTCGTTTCCGTCAGAACCTGCTGGGCAAACGCGTCGACTATTCCGGTCGTTCCGTTATTACCGTTGGTCCTTACCTGCGTCTGCATCAGTGCGGTCTGCCGAAGAAAATGGCGCTGGAGCTGTTCAAGCCCTTCATCTACGGCAAGCTGGAGCTGCGTGGTCTGGCGACCACTATCAAAGCCGCCAAGAAAATGGTTGAGCGCGAAGAAGCGGTGGTCTGGGATATCCTGGACGAAGTTATCCGTGAGCACCCGGTTCTGCTGAACCGTGCGCCGACGCTGCACCGTCTTGGTATTCAGGCATTTGAGCCGGTACTGATTGAAGGTAAAGCGATTCAGCTGCATCCGCTGGTTTGTGCGGCATATAACGCCGACTTTGACGGCGACCAGATGGCTGTACACGTACCGCTGACGCTGGAAGCTCAGCTCGAAGCGCGTGCGCTGATGATGTCGACCAATAACATTCTGTCGCCTGCTAACGGCGAGCCGATCATCGTTCCTTCTCAGGACGTGGTTCTGGGTCTGTATTACATGACCCGTGAGAAAGTGAATGGTAAAGGCGAAGGCATGGTGCTGTCCGGTCCGAAAGAGGCCGAACGCGTTTACCGTGCAGGCCTGGCTGAGCTCCATTCGCGTGTTAAAGTCCGTATTACTGAATACGAGAAAAACGAGCAGGGCGAGTTCACCTCAAAAACCGGTCTGGTTGATACCACCGTTGGCCGCGCTATTTTGTGGATGATCGTACCGAAAGGCCTGCCGTTCTCCATCGTTAACCAGGCGCTGGGTAAAAAGGCCATCTCCAAAATGCTGAATACGTGCTATCGCATTCTGGGCCTGAAGCCGACGGTTATCTTCGCTGACCAGACGATGTATACCGGATTTGCCTATGCAGCGCGCTCCGGCGCCTCTGTTGGCATCGATGATATGGTGATCCCGGCGCGTAAAGTCGAAATCATCAGCGAAGCAGAAGCTGAAGTTGCCGAAATCCAGGAACAGTTCCAGTCTGGTCTGGTAACCGCGGGCGAACGCTACAACAAAGTCATCGATATCTGGGCTGCCGCCAACGAGCGCGTAGCTAAAGCGATGATGGAAAACCTCTCAACTGAAACCGTGATTAACCGTGACGGTGAGGAAGAGAAACAGGTTTCCTTTAACAGCATCTTTATGATGGCTGACTCCGGTGCGCGTGGTTCTGCGGCACAGATTCGTCAGCTGGCGGGTATGCGTGGTCTGATGGCTAAGCCGGATGGCTCAATCATCGAAACGCCGATCACCGCTAACTTCCGTGAGGGTCTGAACGTACTTCAGTACTTCATCTCCACGCACGGTGCGCGTAAAGGTCTGGCGGATACCGCACTGAAAACGGCGAACTCCGGTTATCTGACCCGTCGTCTGGTTGACGTGGCGCAGGATCTGGTTGTTACCGAAGATGACTGCGGTACGCACGAAGGCATCCTGATGACGCCGGTTATCGAAGGCGGCGACGTTAAAGAACCGCTGCGTGAGCGCGTTCTGGGCCGTGTGACGGCTGAAGATATCCTCAAGCCGGGCACGGCGGATATTCTGGTTTCCCGTAACACTCTGCTCAATGAGCACTGGTGTGACGTACTGGAAGAAAACTCCGTCGACAGCGTTAAAGTACGCTCCGTGGTAGGTTGTGAAACCGACTTCGGCGTGTGTGCTCACTGCTACGGCCGTGACCTGGCGCGTGGCCACCTGATTAACAAAGGTGAAGCCATCGGGGTTATCGCTGCGCAGTCCATCGGTGAGCCGGGTACTCAGCTCACCATGCGTACCTTCCACATCGGTGGTGCGGCATCGCGTGCGGCGGCAGAGTCCAGTATCCAGGTGAAAAACAAGGGTACTATCAAGCTGAGCAACGCTAAGTCGGTAACTAACTCTTCAGGCAAACTGGTGGTTACTTCACGTAATACCGAACTGAAGATGATCGACGAGTTTGGTCGTACTAAAGAGAGCTATAAAGTGCCTTACGGTGCGGTTATGGCGAAAGGCGATGGTCAGGAAGTTAGCGCGGGCGAAACCGTAGCAAACTGGGATCCGCATACCATGCCGGTTATCACCGAGGTGAATGGTTTCATTCGCTTTGTGGATATGATCGATGGTCAGACCATTACCCGTCAGACTGACGAGCTGACCGGCCTGTCGTCTATCGTGGTTCTGGATACCTCTGAGCGTACCGCTGGCGGTAAAGATCTGCGTCCGGCACTGAAGATCGTTGATGCCAAGGGTGACGATGTAATGATCCCTGGCTCTGATATGCCGGCTCAGTACTTCCTGCCGGGCAAAGCGATCGTTCAGCTTGAAGATGGCGTTCAGATCAGCTCTGGTGACACCCTGTCGCGCGTTCCGCAGGAATCTGGCGGTACCAAAGATATTACCGGTGGTCTGCCGCGCGTTGCCGACCTGTTCGAAGCGCGTCGTCCGAAAGAGCCGGCAATCCTGGCTGAAATTAGCGGGGTTATCTCCTTCGGTAAAGAGACCAAAGGTAAGCGTCGTCTGGTGATTACGCCAATCGACGGCAGCGACCCGTACGAAGAGATGATTCCAAAATGGCGTCAGCTCAACGTATTTGAAGGTGAGCGTGTAGAGCGTGGTGACGTGGTTTCCGACGGACCGGAGTCGCCGCACGACATCCTGCGCCTGCGCGGTATCCATGCGGTTACTCGTTATATCGTCAACGAAGTGCAGGACGTATACCGTCTGCAGGGCGTTAAGATTAACGATAAGCACATCGAAGTTATCGTGCGCCAGATGCTGCGTAAAGCCACCATCAGCGCTCCGGGTCACTCTGAGTTCCTGGAAGGCGAGCAGGTTGAGTTCTCCCGCATCAAGGTTGCGAATCGCGATCTGGAAGCGGAAGGCAAACTGGGCTGCAACTTCGACCGCGATCTGCTGGGTATCACCAAAGCGTCGTTGGCTACTGAGTCGTTCATCTCCGCGGCCTCCTTCCAGGAGACTACCCGCGTACTGACCGAAGCAGCCGTAGCGGGCAAACGCGACGAACTGCGCGGCCTGAAAGAGAACGTCATCGTGGGTCGTCTGATCCCGGCTGGTACCGGCTATGCCTACCATCAGGATCGTATGCGCCGCCGTCAGGCAGGTGAAGTTCCTGCCGCACCGCAGGTTACTGCAGATGAAGCATCCGCCAGCCTGGCTGAGTTGCTGAATGCCGGACTGAACGGTAACGACGATTAATCGTTCTGTTAAGCACTAAAAAACCGCGCTCCGGCGCGGTTTTTTTATGTCTGAAATCGATTACCAGTCGCGACGGATATCCGTGCGGCGCAAGCCGATATCTTTAAGCTGATCATCATTTAGCCTCTCCAGAATACGCCGCGTTTGCCGACGCAGATAAAAGCGATATAGCCAGCTCCCCAGGCGCCGACGAGGGCGTGCCTGTTGTACAACAGTATGCGTAACGGTATGAATTGTCATAGTGGACTCCTTCGCTAACCTGAGACCTATTTTCTCGCCTGATACGCATACCATACAGATGCAAAAAATTACTTTTTTTACCATACAGATTGGCGCATAGTAACGCTGAATGGCGGATATAAGCGCAATCTGTACTGGTATCATTGGGGACGAATGTAATGACTCGCTATCAGCATCTCGCCAGCCTGCTGGCCGAACGCATCGAACAGGGGTTGTATCAGAGCGGCGAACGCCTGCCGTCGGTGAGGATGCTGAGCGGCGAGCATGGTGTTAGCATCAGCACCGTGCAGCAGGCTTATCATCTGCTTGAGGAGCGGCAGCTGATTCAGCCGCAGCCACGCTCAGGCTATTTCGTCGCGCCGCGCAAGGCCACGCCGCCGGTGCCAGCGCTCACTCGCCCGGTACAGCGCCCGGTGGAAATTACGCAGTGGGAGTCGGTGCTGGAGTTGCTCAGCTCGCGTGGCAGTGGCGCTGTCATGCAGCTTGGCAGCGGTATTCCCGATATTTCCCGTTCTACTATAAAGCCGCTATGGCGGGAGATGGTGCGGCTGGGGCATTTACAGGATCCCCGTCTGCTGAACTATGACAGCCTGTATGGCGTGAGCATGCTGCGCGAACAGATTGCCCGGCTGGCAGTAGACAGCGGCTGCCGGTTCAACGCCGATGATGTCGTGATTACCACCGGCTGCCATGAGGCACTGTCTATCTCCATTCGCGCCGTTTGTCAGTATGGCGATATCGTCGCGGTGGAATCGCCAGCGTTCCACGGAACCATGCAAACCTTACGAGGATTGGGGATCCGGGTTATTGAAATCCCGACCGACTCTGTTTCCGGTATCAGCCTTGAGGCACTGGAGCTGGCATTTGAGCAGTGGCCGATAAAAGCGGTGATTGTGGTGCCAAATTGCAACAACCCGCTGGGATTTATCATGCCTGATGCGCGTAAACGCGCCCTCATTTCTTTGGCTCAGCGCTTTGATATCGCCATTATTGAAGATGATGTTTATGGCGAACTAGCGTTTGATTATCCGCGCCCCGTCACCCTGAAATCGCTGGATGGCGACGGACGGGTGCTGCTGTGCAGCTCTTTCTCGAAGACGCTGGCGCCGGGACTGCGCGTTGGCTGGGTAGTGCCCGGGCGCTATTTTGATCGGGTGCTCCATACGAAGTATATCAATACAGGATCGACTGCCGTGCAGCCGCAGATGGCAGCGGCAGAGTTTGTTCGTCAGGGCCACTATATGCCGCACCTGCGCAGAATGCGTCAGCAATATCAGCGTAATCTAAGTGTGATGACCTGCTGGGTACGTCAATATTTTCCCGCCAATATCTGCGTTAGCCGTCCGCAGGGGGGATTTTTGATGTGGGTGGAACTGCCGGAAAACTTTGACGCTGTACGTCTCAATCGCCGTTTGCAGGAGCACGGCGTACAGATTGCAGCCGGGTCGCTATTTTCCGCCTCCGGCAAATACCGCAACTGCTTGCGCATAAATTATGCTCTGCCGTTGGATACGCACAGCGAACAGGCCATCAGACTGCTGGGACAGGCGACTGAGCAAGCGTTAAACGACGGTGGCTGAAGGTGAAGAGGCAGGGCCGGCGGGGAGATGAGAGGAGGGCCGACCCTGGCCGGATACCCGGCAAAACCACCATAGCGCCACCGCGTTCAGATTTGTCAGCCGGATGGCTGATGTGCGGCATTGCTTCCGTACTGGCTGGTTATTTACCGCGACTAAACATTTTGCTGCGAACGACGTCCCAGATAATCATCCCAGTCTTTCCATACCGGTTGCAGTCCGGCGCGCTGCATTGCCTGAGCCACCTGGTCCGGTGAACGATTGTCGTGAGGGGCGAACTGTTCCAGTTCCTGCTGGCCATCAGCATAGCCTCCGGGTTGCGTTTTCGAGAAGGCGCTGATGCTGTTAATTGCCAGCGGCACCACGTTATCGCGAAAGTGAGGCGACTCGCGGGTAGACAGCGACAGCTCGGTCTCCGGTGCAAACAGGCGGAAAGCGCAGATAGTTTGCACCAGCTGCGCTTCGCTCATCACCGAAGCTGGTTCAATACCGCCGGCGCAGGGGCGCAGACGCGGGAAGGATACCGAATAGCGCGACTGCCAGTAGCGTTGCTGTAGCCACTGCAGATGTTCCGCTACCATAAAGCAGTCAGTTCGCCAACTCGGCGATAAGCCGGTCAGGGCGCCGAGGCCGATTTTATCAATGCCGGAACGTCCCAGCCGGTCCGGCGTTTCCAGCCGAAAAATAAAATCCTGCTTATTTCCCCTAAGATGATGCTGCGCATAGGTGCGCGGGTGATACGTTTCCTGGTAAACCAGCACGCCATCCAGGCCCAAAAATTTCAATTCCGCGTAATTGTCCTGCGAAAGCGGCTGAACCTCCATCATCAGCGAACTGAAATGGCGTCGAATCGCCGGAATATGTTGGCGGAAATAGTCCATGCCAACTTTACTTTGATGTTCACCGGTGACCAGCAGCAGCTGGTTAAAGCCCAGCGCGCGTATAGCCTGACACTCACGCTCAATCTCTTCGGCATCCAGCGTCTTACGCTTTATGCGATTGCTCATGGAGAAACCGCAATAGGTACATTCATTGGCGCACAGGTTGGACAGATAGAGTGGAACGTAGAAGTTCACCGTGTTGCCGAAGCGCCGGCGGGTCAGTGCCTGAGCACGCTGTGCCAGCGGCTCAAGATAAGCCTCGGCGGCCGGTGATAGCAGGGCGAGCAAGTGCCCGGAGCTCAGGGTTTCGCTTGCCAGCGCGCGCTCTACATCCTGCGCCGTCTGTGCGTGAATACGGCAGGTAATATCATCCCAGTCCAGATTTTCCCAGCTTTGTACAAAGCTGTTCACTGGCTCACCTCCACCGGCTGTAAAAAGCCGGTCAGGGGGCTGGTGGCTGAGGCGTGGCTCAACACGGCGCCAGGCCCACCGGCGCGGGCCAGCAGCCCGGCTTCGACCGCCAGCCGGAAGGCGTTCGCCATAGTAACCGGATCCCGGGCGACCGCCATGGCGGTATTCACCAGTACCGCATCGGCGCCCAGCTCCATGGCTTCCGCTGCGTGGCTGGGTACCCCTATGCCCGCATCAACCACAACCGGCACATTGGACTGTTCGATGATAATACGTAAGAAATCCCGGGTTTTTAGCCCCTGATTGCTCCCGATCGGCGCGCCGAGTGGCATAACAGCCGCGCATCCCGCTTCGGCCAGGCGTTTGCACAGAACCGGATCGGCGGCACAGTAGGGCAAAACCACAAACCCCTCGGCAACCAGCTTTTCGGCGGCCTTCAGCGTTTCAATCGGGTCGGGCAGCAGATAGCGTGCATCGGGATGTATCTCCAGTTTCAGCCAGCGGGTGCCTAACGCCTCACGTGCCAGCCTGGCGGCGAAAATCGCCTCATCGGCAGTTTTGGCGCCTGAGGTATTCGGGAGCAGATGAATGCCCAGACGTTTCAGCGGCGCTAGCAGGTCGTCTTGTTGATGACGCAAATCGATACGTTTCATTGCCAGTGTGACCAGCTGGCTGCCGGAAGCCTGCAGTGCCGCTTGCATCAGCGCGGGTGAGGCAAATTTTCCGGTGCCGGTAAATAGATGCGAAGTAAAGGTTTCATCTGCGATCGTCAACATATCAGCCCCCGGCAATTGCCTGAAAAATAATAAGGTTGTCATTCTGCCGGAGATGTTGAGAGTCCCAGCATTCGCGCGGCACGATGCGCTGATTTACCGCCAGTGCGCTGCCTTCAGGCGAAATGTTCAGTTTGATAAGCAGTTCACTTAATGTCAGCGTTGTCGTCAGCTCTAACGGGGCATCATTGACTTGAATTTGCATTAGGTCCTCCGCATATCGGGCAGTACTGGCTGGCTGCCAGCGTAAGGTGATGCCAGCTCTGCTGGCGGCCGTCAAACAAGCGCAGTTTGCCGCTATCCACCCGACAGCCCGCGAGCAGTTTAAGTGCCTCAAGGGCTTGCTGAGCTCCCATGATGCCCACCACCGGGCCGAGAACGCCGGCTGTCCGACAGTTATGCAGCGGTTCTGCTTCATCCGGCCACAGACAGCGGTAGCAGCCCTGCGTCCAGGGGGGCGTCAGTAGCAAAAGCTGACCGCTAAAACCAATGGCGCTGGCGGTAATCAGCGGCGTGTTACTGCCAACGCACGCGGCATTGATCGTCTGACGGGCGATCATGTTGTCTGTGCAATCCAGCACCAGATCGATATTACTCAGCAGGGGAGGCAGCGTTTTCTCATCAACGCGACAGCAATGAGCGATAACCTCGATTTGCGGGTTGAGTGCCAGCAGATGATTGCGCGCCAGCTCTGCTTTGGCTTGCCCTGTTTCATCGCTGCGATACAGCACCTGACGCTGCAGATTGCTAATATGAAGCAGATCATCGTCCGCCAGATGCAGCGTGCCGACACCGGCTGCGGCAAGGTACAGGGCGGCAGGCGAACCAAGCCCACCCAGTCCAATAATCAACACGCGTGCCTGATTTAGTTTCTCCTGCCCTTCCAGGCCATATTCCTCCAGCAATAGCTGGCGGCTATAGCGCAGGAAATCGTTATCGTTTAGCGACATACATCTCCCCCGGAACCGGCCAGCGCCAGCAGCTGTGCACAGGCTTTTCGCCAGTCCGTGGCCTGGGTTATTGCGCTGACTACCGCAATGCTGCCGACGCCGGTCGCCAGCACGTCGGGCGCCCGTGCCAGCGAGATGCCGCCGATAGCCACGGTCGGTATTCCTGCCAGGCGGGAAACATGGCGTCTGAGCGTTGGCAATCCCTGGGGAGAAGAGGGCATTTCCTTCGTTTGGGTTGGAAACACATGTCCCAGCGCAATGTAAGAGGGACGGGCAGCGAGCGCCCGGTCGATCTCTTTGTCATCATGCGTAGACAGGCCCAGGCGCAGCCCGGCGGCGTGAATCGCATCAAGATCGGCCACGTCCAGATCCTCCTGCCCCAGATGGACGCCATAGGCCTGATGATGAATAGCCAGCCGCCAGTAATCATTGATAAATACTCTGGCGCGATAGCGACGGCCCAGCGCGATAGCGGCAATTACCGCAGGCTCAGCATCATCGTCTGACAGATCCTTTGCTCGCAGCTGCAGGGTGCGAACACCGCTTTCCAGCAGGCGCTCAAGCCAGCTAACCGAATCGACCACCGGGTAAAGCCCCATCCGCTGTGGCACGGTCGGGAAAGGTGAACGATTCATACTTTGTTCCTCGTCTGGCCGCCGTCTCTCTGATGATAAAATTCGCGGGTGGAAAAGGTTGGATGGCACAGGGTTTTACACGCCGTCAGACGAATAGTCCGCTGAGCGTTCTGAAAGCATAAGCGTCCGGAATTTGGCAAGGTGGAGGGCGATAAAGCCTGAATAAATAATCGAACTGCGGCGCGCGGTTCACGATGGCCGGATTTACTGCTGGTCGACATAGCACGTTCCTTAAGTTCAATGGAAGTTGCTTGTCTGGAGCCCGGAGGGAGTAAGCGTGCGAACAGGACAACGTATGCCGCAGGATGGTGTTTACTCTTGTTCCCTTCGCAGGTATTAGCCTGATCAGGTTCCGCGGATCCCGAATTAACGGTCTCAGCCCCGTAGGGCACTCCGACAAGAATTTAAAGATTGAGTCTACCCTGCGCTGTTTAAGCGTCTGATCTCTCATGAAGACCAGCAAACCTGGCGCTCAAAATTTAAAACCCCTCCAGCATAGAGAGGCTGGTAACAAACTACAAGGATGAATTCTGTGGGGCGGCCTTTATGCCGGTCGAACCAGATAGCCGTCGTTTGCCGCTACTGGCTTTCCCAGATTATTATCCAGCGTTAGCTGAATCAGCTTATCTTCCAGCGTGAAGCGTGACTCCAGAATTTCGCCAATTTCTGACAGCGCAGTCTGAAACTCAAGGCAGTTATCCTGATCGATCGCCGCTTCAAGATGCGTATCATAAAGTTCCATCAGCGCGTCGGTATTCGCCTGCAGCGCCGGGTAAATTTGTGCCGCAGCCTGCAGTGGATTGCCTTCAGTCATTTCTTCGATGATCCGTTCATAAATGCTGAAATGACCGGTAGACAGATAATCGACAAGGTTCTGACAGAAATCATCAAGCGCTTTTTCGTCGAGCGCAGTTAGAGAATCCCTGTTAGGCTTGATGCCAACCATGCGGTAATAGGCAACCAGTAGCTGACGGCGGGAATGCAGCCAGTGATCCACCAGATCGTTACTACCCCCTACGCGTTCGGTCAGAATATTCAACTGGTTAAGCATGTGCTACTACTCCGTGAGTGATTATCAGCATTGGCCCTGACACCAGAAAATGGGAAATCCGGAAAGCTGAGGATATGTATGTTATGGAACGTGAGATTTCAAGCTTAGACTCTGGCTGGTGGATTGTCAGCCATGAACATAAACTTTGGTTACCAAAAGGTGATTTACCCTATGGTATTGCCGCGGATTTTGCCCTGGCGGGATCGCGAGGATCGCCGATCGGGGAATGGCAAGGGGAACCGGTCTGGCTGATCCGTGAAAATCGATCGGAACATATGGGATCGGTTCGACAGCTGATCGATCTCGATCCTGGGCTGTTTCAGCTGGCCGGGCGCGGTGTACAGCTGGCGGAGTTTTATCGCTCCCACCGCTGGTGCGGCTATTGCGGCCATGAAATGCATGCCAGTAAAACAGAATGGGCCAGCCTTTGTGGTCACTGCCGTCAGCGCTATTACCCGCAGATCGCGCCCTGTATTATCGTCGCTATCCGCCGTGGACCGGAGATTTTACTGGCCCAGCACACTCGCCATCGCAACGGTATCTATACCGTACTTGCCGGGTTTGTCGAGGTTGGCGAAACCCTTGAGCAGACGGTAGCCCGTGAGGTCATGGAAGAAAGCAATCTCCGTGTTAAAAATTTACGCTATGTCACCTCACAGCCTTGGCCTTTCCCGCAATCACTGATGACGGCTTTTATGGCGGAGTATGAGAGCGGCGAGCTGCGCCATGATCCGAAGGAACTACTGGACGCAGGTTGGTATCGCTACGATGCGCTGCCGCTGCTGCCACCGCCGGGAACCGTCGCCCGGCGCCTGATTGAAGACACCGTTGCGCTATGTCGCGTCGCGGAGGAATAGTAAACCCGCCAGTAAACCAGGATGGGGCCGCGTGTTACATTGGCGGGTAATTATATTGAGAGAATGGATATGAGTGAACTGAAGAACGATCGTTACCTGCGCGCCTTGCTGCGCCAGCCGGTAGATGTGACGCCTGTATGGATGATGCGCCAGGCCGGTCGCTATCTGCCCGAATATAAAGCAACTCGCGCTCAGGCGGGTGATTTTATAGCGCTGTGTAAAAATGCTGAACTGGCCTGTGAAGTGACGCTTCAGCCGCTACGCCGCTATCAGCTGGACGCCGCAATTCTGTTTTCAGATATTCTCACCATCCCTGATGCAATGGGCCTGGGTCTCTACTTTGAAGCCGGTGAGGGGCCGCGCTTCTCTTCGCCGGTAACCTGCCGCAGAGACGTGGATAAACTGCCGGTGCCAGACCCTGAGCAGGAGCTAGGCTACGTGATGAATGCAGTACGCACCATCCGTAAAAATTTACAGGGTGAGGTACCGCTGATCGGTTTTTCCGGCAGCCCCTGGACGCTGGCTACTTATATGGTTGAAGGCGGTAGCTCCAAAGCGTTTACCAAACTTAAAAAGATGATGTACGCCGAACCGGAAACGTTGCATCTGATGCTGGATAAGCTGGCGGACAGCGTGATGCTCTACCTGAACGCGCAGATCCGCGCCGGTGCTCAGTCGGTAATGATTTTCGACACCTGGGGCGGCGTGCTGACCGGGCGGGACTATCGCGATTTTTCATTGCATTACATGCATAAGATTATTGATGGCTTGTTGCATGAAAACGAAGGCCGCCGGGTGCCGGTCACCATGTTTACTAAAGGTGGCGGTCAGTGGCTGGAGGCGATGGCCGATACCGGCTGTGACGCCCTGGGGCTGGACTGGACTACGGATATTAGTGATGCCCGCCGGCGCGTTGGCGATAAAGTTGCTCTGCAGGGCAATATGGACCCGTCAATGCTTTATGCCGCGCCAGAACGCATTGAGCAGGAAGTTGCAACTATCCTTGCCGGGTTTGGCGAGGGGAGCGGCCATGTGTTTAACCTTGGCCACGGTATTCATCAGGATGTTCCTCCTGAACATGCCGGTGCTTTTGTTGAGGCCGTTCACACGCTATCACGGAAATATCACCAGAGCTGATTATGGATATGCAGGCACTGCGCCAACAGCAGATTATGCGGGCGACGGAAATTATACGGACAGATGACTTTGACGTTATGCCGCCGCGCCTGATTGCCGGCGCCGATGTTGGATTTGAGCAGGGCGGAGACATTACCCGCGCGGCGATTGTGATCCTTGAGTACCCGTCGCTGAAGCCCGTTGAGTATCAGCTGGCGCGTATAGCAACGCAGATGCCCTATATTCCAGGCTTCCTTTCCTTCCGTGAAACGCCGGCTCTGATGCAGGCATGGTCGCAGCTCGAACTCAAACCTGACCTGCTGTACGTCGATGGTCACGGTATTTCCCATCCAAGGAGGCTGGGCGTTGCGGCGCATTTTGGCTTGCTGGTGGATACGCCAACGATCGGCGTAGCGAAAAAGCGTTTGTGCGGCGAGTATCAGCCGCTTGATGCCGCGCCAGGCTCCTGTCAGCCCCTGCATCATAAAGGAGAGAAGATAGGCTGGGTGTGGCGCAGTAAAGCCCGCTGTAATCCGTTATTTATTTCTACCGGTCACCGTGTCAGCCATGATACGGCCTTGCAGTGGGTTGAAAATGTGATGGCCGGCTACCGCTTGCCTGAACCGACGCGCTGGGCCGATGCGGTCGCTTCGCGGCGTCCGGCGTTTTTACGTTGGCAGCAGGACAGCTGAATAACAGATCCGCGATGCGGGTTTCAGGTACAATGCCGCCAGAATTGTGATTAAAGAGACGGTGCTATGTTACGTAACCCTATTCATCTGCGGCTTGAGAAGCTTGAAAGCTGGCAGCACGTTACCTTCATGGCCTGCCTGTGTGAAAGAATGTTCCCTAATTACTGGGCGTTCTGTCAGCAGACTGGCTTTGCGGATGGCATGCTCTACCGCCGTATCCTCGATCTTGTCTGGGAGACGCTGGTAGTCAAAGACGCCAAAGTCAATTTCGACTCCCAGCTGGAAAAGTTCGAAGAGGCGATTCCGGCAGCAGAAGAGTTCGACGTTTACGGAGTCTATCCGGCGATTGATTCCTGCGTTGGTTTGAGCGAATTACTTCACTCGCGTCTGAGCGGCGATACGCTTTCTCATGCCGTCGCCGTCAGTGAGGCCTCGATTACCTCGGTGGCAATGCTGGAAATGACCCAGGCTGGTCGAGAAATGAGCGATGATGAGTTAAAAGAAAACCCTGCTGTGGAAGAGGAATGGGACATTCAGTGGGAAATTTTTCGCCTGCTGAGCGCCTGTGAAGAGCGCGATCTGGAGTTGATTAAAGGGCTACGATCCGACCTGCGCGAAGCCCCAATAAGTAATATCGGTATAAATTTTCAGCAATAAGACAATAAAACGTGACTTCAGGCCTGATTTGTCGTGCCTTTAGGCTTCACATTAGCCCCCACTCTGGTCTACATTTGGGGGGCTGAAAAATGTGGCTATCGGTGCGTGACTGCTGGAGAGTGCCAGAAACTGGTTTTCCCCTCGCACTCGATGCTTAGCAAGCGATAAATACACTGTAAGGATAACTTATGAACAAGACTCAACTGATTGATGTAATTGCGGACAAAGCGGACCTGTCTAAAGCCCAGGCGAAAACTGCTCTGGAATCCACTCTGGCTGCAATTACCGAGTCTCTGAAAGAAGGTGATGCTGTACAACTGGTTGGTTTTGGTACTTTCAAAGTTAACCACCGTGCTGAGCGTACCGGCCGCAACCCGCAGACTGGCAAAGAAATCAAAATCGCTGCTGCAAACGTTCCGGCTTTCGTATCCGGCAAAGCTCTGAAAGACGCTGTTAAGTAATAACGAGCAGTAAAGAATTAAACAGGGGGGCGATTTCGCCCCTTTTGTTTTACTGTACTCGTTAGACCTCTCGAATCGGACGTACCGATGCGTATTCGCACCCTTTTCCTGCTGTGTGGGTTGGCTCTGCTGGTTGGCTGCAGCTCCCATAAGGCATTACCTGACTTTACCGCCAGCGGTTACCTGGCAGACCGTGGCGCAGTGCGCATCTGGCGCAAAAATCATGGCGATACGGTTCATATGCTAACCGTCTACACGCCGTTTTCAGACGCAAATGTAGAAGTGACTGATTATACCTGGCAGCAAAAACATTTGATGTCAGTGGAACGTCATATAAAGGGCAGCAAGCCTGATGATGTCACCCTGCGTTTTGACAGCGGCGGAAAGCTGAGTTTCATGCAGCGTCAGCTCGCCGGGCATCGCGAGGCGCTGAGTGACGATGACGTTGCTCTCTACCAGTTTGATGCGCAGCGAATGCTGCAGATTAGCGATGCCTTGCTGGATGGGCGGGTGGTGTTACATCAGGGGCGCTGGCAGCCGGATAACACGGTAATCAGCTGCCACAATCAACAGGTTGACCCATCCTTTGATGAACATGCGCGTCAGGTCATCCGGCAAATTCAGGGCACCGGCCAGACGCCAGTCAGCGTTGCCTGGCTGCAGGCGGCGCAGGGGACGCAACTCTTATTGGTAACAACACAGGATCTGTGCGCGACAGAACCTAAAGAGCAGAGTTTCTGAAAAAGGCGGGATAGGCTCCCGCCTGAACAGCAGGCTTACCGGCGGTTAATTGCGCGATAGCCGATATCTTTGCGGCAGAAGCTGCCTTGCCAATTGATATGCTGCGCCAGCTCATAGGCGCGTTTTTGCGCCGCCGCCACGTCTTCACCCAGCGCTGTGACGCACAGAACGCGCCCCCCATTGGTTAACACGCGTTCTGCGACCAGACGGGTTCCGGCATGAAACACCTTGCCGTCCTCTGCTTCTTCAAGTGGCAAACCGTGAATTTCATCGCCGGTGTTGTAATGCCCGGGATAGCCGCCAGCGGCCAGAACCACGCCAAGGGAAGGGCGTGGATCCCATTGTGAGTCTTTATGATGTAGCTTACCCTCGCAGGCGGCCAGGCAGAGCTCAACCAGGTCGGATTGGAGACGCAGCATGATGGGCTGCGTCTCCGGGTCGCCAAAGCGGCAGTTGAACTCGATCACCTTCGGCTGTCCGTCTTTGTTAATCATCAAACCGGCGTAGAGGAAGCCCGTATAGACGTTGCCTTCTGCGGACATACCCTGCACGGTTGGAATGATAACTTGCTCCATGATGCGCTGATGGATTTCATCGGTAACCACCGGGGCGGGTGAGTAAGCTCCCATTCCCCCGGTATTAGGGCCGGTGTCCGCATCGCCAACGCGTTTATGATCCTGGCTGGTTGCCATCGGCAGGATGTGTTCGCCATCAACCATGACAATAAAGCTGGCTTCTTCGCCATCAAGAAACTCTTCTACCACTATCCGACTGCCAGCATCGCCAAACGCATTACCTGCCAGCATATCGCGAACGGCTTCCTCCGCTTCCTGCAGCGTCATTGCGACGATCACGCCTTTACCGGCAGCCAGGCCGTCGGCTTTAATAACAATGGGCGCGCCTTTTTGCTGGATGTAGGCCAGTGCGGGTTCCACTTCGGTAAAGTTTTGGTATTCCGCCGATGGAATCGAATGACGCGCAAGGAAATCTTTGGTGAAAGCTTTGGAGCCTTCCAGTTGGGCTGCGGCTTTGGTCGGACCAAAAATCATCAACCCCTCAGCGCGAAACGCATCGACCACACCGGCTACCAGCGGCGCCTCAGGACCAACGATAGTCAGATCGATACCTTCCGATTTGGCAAAATTAACCAGCGCAGCAATATCCATCACGCTGATATCAATATTTTTTAAGGCGGGTTCCAGTGCGGTTCCGGCGTTTCCTGGCGCAACATATACCGTATTAGTCAGCGGTGACTGTGCGGCTTTCCAGGCTAATGCGTGCTCACGGCCACCATTGCCAATAACTAAAATTTTCATTGTCGCATCCTTCGTTGATTAATGACGGAAATGGCGCATATCGGTAAATATCATTGCAATGCCGTGCTCATCAGCGGCGGCGATAACTTCGTCATCGCGAATAGAACCTCCCGGCTGGATTACGCAGGTCACGCCGACGGCTGCGGCAGCATCAATGCCATCCCGGAAGGGGAAGAATGCATCTGACGCCATAGCCGATCCTTTGACCTCCAGCCCTTCATCGCTCGCTTTTATGCCGGCAATTTTCGCGGAATAAACCCGGCTCATCTGACCTGCGCCGATGCCGATCGTCATGTTCTCTTTGGCATAAACGATGGCATTGGACTTGACGAACTTCGCCACCTTCCAGCAGAACAGGGCATCACTCAACTCCTGAGCATCAGGCTGGCGCTTAGTGACGACACGGAGTTGGTCTGCGTCAACCATACCGAGGTCCCGGTCCTGAACCAGTAATCCGCCATTAACGCGCTTGAAATCCAGCCCGGCGACGCGCTGTTGCCATTGGCCGCAGGTCAGTACGCGTACGTTTTGCTTAGTTGAGGTGATTTTTAGCGCCGCTTCGCTGGCTGCAGGCGCGATGATTACTTCGACAAACTGACGGCTGATTATTGCCTGAGCGGTTTCTTCATCCAGTTCACGGTTGAAGGCGATGATGCCGCCAAAAGCAGAGGTGGGATCGGTTTTCCACGCGCGTTCGTAGGCATCAATAATCGAATGGCTAACGGCTACACCGCAGGGGTTGGCGTGCTTAACGATAACGCAGGCGGGGTCGGCAAATTCTTTCACGCACTCCAGCGCCGCGTCGGTGTCAGCAATGTTGTTATAGGAAAGCGCTTTGCCCTGATGCTGCTGTGCGGTAGCCACCGAGGCTTCATGCAGGTTTTCTTCAATATAAAACGCCGCCTCCTGATGGCTGTTTTCACCGTAGCGCATATCCTGCTTCTTGATAAAGTTAAGGTTCAGCGTGCGGGGAAAGCGGCCGGAAGCTTTGTTTCTGTCAGCATGGTAGGCGGGGACCATGGTGCCAAAGTAGTTGGCAATCATGCTGTCATAGGCTGCTGTATGTTCGAAGGCTTTGATGGCCAGATCAAAGCGCGTGGCTAAAGTCAGTGAGTTTTCATTGCTGTCCATTTCTGCAACGATGGCCTGGTAGTCGCCGCTATTTACCACGATGGCAACGTCTTTATGGTTTTTTGCTGCCGAGCGAACCATCGTTGGTCCGCCGATATCTATATTTTCCACTGCATCTTCAAGAGAGCAGTCGGGCCTGGCGACGGTTTGAGCAAAGGGATAAAGATTGACGACCACCATATCAATCGGCGCGATCTGATGCTCTGCCATAATGCCATCATCCTGTCCCCGACGTCCCAGAATGCCACCATGGATCTTTGGGTGCAGAGTCTTAACGCGTCCGTCCATCATTTCCGGAAAGCCGGTGTGGTCAGATACTTCAGTAACTGGCAAGCCTGCTTCCGCCAGTAGACGGGCGGTTCCGCCTGTAGAAAGAAGCTCCACGCCACGTTGGCAAAGCGCCCTGGCAAATTCAAGAATACCGGCTTTGTCAGAAACGCTGAGCAGCGCGCGACGTACAGGACGAAGTTGTTGCATGGATAAAATCCCCTGGCTTTGTTAGCGACAAATATATTTCAGGTTAAGAGCGTTACCTGAATCTTAGTCTGCGAAGACCTGATTCAGGTAACGTCCTTTATTGCATTCTGGAGGCCGCTCGGAAATTTTTGCGCTGGCATTGTAACGAAATCGTTTGCGTGGCGCTCGGAAAAATTCTGCGAGACCGCGCTCTGTGGATAAATCTGTGTACAAGTGGGTATAAGCAGCGCTTTTGCTGTGGAATGCAGCAAACGATCAAAAATGATCGTTTTAATGATTGCACGACAGCAAGAAGCCCCTATAATGCGCACCCACTGACACGGCACGGCGGCAACGCTGGCAGGTCAGTCCGGCAGGCGCCGGAGCGGAGAAAAATTCTGAAAAATGAATTGACTCTGAAAGAGGAAAGCGTAATATACGCCA
>NZ_MRUL01000031.1 GCF_002006995.1 Izhakiella australiensis
GCGTAGAGATGGTAATGCCAGGCGACAACATCAAAATGAATGTTGAGCTGATCCACCCGATCGCCATGGACGACGGTCTGCGTTTCGCAATTCGCGAAGGCGGCCGTACCGTTGGCGCGGGCGTTGTAGCTAAAGTTATCGCTTAATTGCGATAATACTTAACGGGTTATCCCGTTAGTCGTAAAAAAGAGCGCTTCGGCGCTCTTTTTTTATACGCAAATTCAGGCTCAGGAAAGGGAATGATAATTTTTTATTGTTTGTAATAATAACCGTTCGCATTTAATATATTGCTCATAAAGCGATCGGGAGCCGTAGTTATATGTACGTTTGTTTATGCAATGCCGTCAGTGATAAAACCATTCGCGATGCTGTCCGCCGCTATCAGCCCACCTCTATTCAACATTTACGTCAGCTGGTGCCCGTTGGCAAACAATGCGGAAAATGCATCCGTGCTGCCCGGGAAATCATGCACGAAGAGTTGCAGAATTTACCGCCCTATAAAGAGATTGCCTGATAAGCCCGGTTATCCTTCCACGACCTGGATTAGCGTTGGTTTTCCTGCCCTGACAGGATAAAACCCATGCTTTTTGTCATGTCTTTTTGACTTCCTGCTAACCGCATCTACGCTCTAATTAAACTGGAAGCGGAGGAAGTACTATGAAGGGTGATAACAAAATCATAACCCATCTCAATAAATTACTCGGTAATGAACTGGTTGCGATTAACCAATATTTTTTGCATGCGCGCATGTTTAAAAACTGGGGGTTAATGCGTCTCAACGATGTTGAATACCATGAGTCTATTGATGAGATGAAGCATGCTGATAAATATATCGAGCGCATCCTGTTTCTGGAAGGCGTGCCTAATTTACAGGACCTCGGCCGGCTGCGGATTGGCGAAGATGTCGAGGAGATGCTAGCGTCGGACTTAACGCTTGAGCTGGAGGGCGCGAAAGACCTCCGGGAGGCGATTGCTTACGCAGATAAAGTTCATGACTACGTCAGCCGCGACATGATGATTGAGATCCTTGCTGATGAAGAGCATCACATCGACTGGCTGGAAACCGAGCTGGATTTGGTGAAAAAACTGGGCATTCAGAATTACCTGCAGGCGCAAATTAAGCAGCAGGAGTAAGCGGTTTTTTTGCCCGTGGGGTTAACCGCGATGCTTTGCCAGTAACGACAGGCCGGGACTCAGGCCTGTCGTTTTTATATACAGATTCTTTGCGCGCGGGCGGTTGCTTTCCACACAGATCCACGTATAATGCGCGGGCTTGCAGATATTGCAGGCGCGATTCTGGCTGAATCGCTGGTCGGCCGCAATTTGCGGACACCTACAATACTCCCGATATGGGGGTTATAGCTGAACGATTACACTCCCCCATCAATCGTAATGGGTGTGAGGAGTAATTTTTTTCGTTTATAAATAGTTGGAGCTCTGGTCTCATGCAGAACCAAAGAATCCGTATTCGTCTTAAAGCGTTTGATCATCGTCTGATCGATCAATCAACCGCGGAAATCGTTGAGACTGCCAAGCGCACTGGTGCGCAGGTTCGTGGTCCGATCCCGCTGCCGACCCGCAAAGAGCGCTTTACCGTTCTGATTTCTCCGCACGTTAACAAAGACGCGCGCGATCAGTACGAAATCCGCACTCATAAGCGTTTAGTGGACATCGTTGAGCCAACTGAGAAAACCGTTGATGCTCTGATGCGTCTGGATCTGGCTGCCGGCGTAGACGTGCAGATCAGCCTGGGTTAATCAGGTCATCGAGCGATTGAGAGGTTGATACAATGATTGGTTTAGTCGGTAAAAAAGTGGGTATGACCCGTATCTTCACAGAAGACGGCGTTTCTATCCCTGTCACCGTAATCGAAATTGAAGCGAACCGCGTAACTCAGGTCAAAGGCCTGGAGAACGACGGCTACACTGCTATCCAGGTTACCACTGGCACCAAGAAAGCCAGCCGTGTAACGAAACCGGAAGCAGGTCACTTTGCTAAAGCTGGCGTTGAAGCTGGCCGTGGCGCCTGGGAATTCCGCACCGTTGAAGGTGATGATTTCTCCGTTGGCCAGAGCATCAGTGTTGAAATTTTCGCTGAAGTTAAAAAAGTAGACGTAACCGG
Organism: Izhakiella australiensis; assembly: GCF_002006995.1. Taxonomy (GTDB): domain Bacteria; phylum Pseudomonadota; class Gammaproteobacteria; order Enterobacterales; family Enterobacteriaceae; genus Izhakiella; species Izhakiella australiensis. The sequence continues at coordinate 2,122 of NZ_MRUL01000031.1, forward strand.
TACCTCTAAAGGTAAAGGTTTCGCCGGTACCGTTAAGCGCTGGAACTTCCGTACCCAGGACGCGACTCACGGTAACTCCCTGTCTCACCGCGTTCCGGGTTCTATCGGTCAGAACCAGACTCCGGGCAAAGTGTTCAAGGGTAAAAAAATGGCAGGTCAGATGGGTAATGAGCGTGTGACCGTTCAGAGCCTGGAAGTAGTACGCGTTGACGCTGAGCGCAACCTGCTGCTGGTTAAAGGTGCAGTCCCGGGAGCAACCGGCGGCGACCTGATCGTTAAACCAGCTGTGAAGGCGTAAGGGGATAGCAATGGAATTAGTATTGAAAGACGCGCAAAGCGCGCTGACTGTTTCCGAAACTACCTTCGGTCGTGATTTCAACGAAGCGCTGGTACACCAGGTTGTAGTTGCATACGCTGCAGGTGCTCGTCAGGGTACTCGTGCTCAGAAGACCCGTGCTGAAGTAACCGGTTCCGGTAAAAAACCGTGGCGCCAGAAAGGTACAGGCCGTGCGCGTTCAGGTTCTATCAAGAGCCCGATCTGGCGTTCAGGCGGCGTGACCTTCGCTGCGAAGCCTCAGGACCACAGTCAAAAAGTTAACAAAAAGATGTACCGCGGCGCGCTGAAAAGCATTCTGTCCGAACTGGTACGTCAGGACCGCCTGATTGTTGTCGAGACGTTTTCTGTTGAAGCTCCGAAAACTAAGCTGCTGGCACAGAAACTGAAAGACATGGCGCTGGAAGACGTGCTGATCATCACCGGTGAACTGGATGAGAATCTGTTCCTGGCAGCGCGCAACCTGTACAAGGTTGACGTGCGTGATGCAACTGGCATCGATCCGGTTAGCCTGATCGCCTTCGACAAAGTCGTTATGACTGCTGATGCAGTTAAGCAAGTTGAGGAGATGCTGGCATGATCCGTGAAGAACGTCTGCTAAAAGTACTGCGCGCGCCGCATGTATCTGAAAAAGCGTCTACTGCGATGGAAAAAACTAACACCATCGTTCTCAAAGTTGCAAAAGACGCGACCAAGGCAGAAATCAAAACTGCCGTACAGCAACTGTTCGAAGTTGAAGTTAAAGACGTAAACACCCTGATCATGAAGGGTAAAGTTAAGCGTCACGGACAGCGTATTGGTCGTCGTAGCGACTGGAAAAAAGCTTACGTCACCCTGAAAGAAGGCCAGAATCTGGACTTCGTCGGCGGCGCAGAGTAAGTCGGAGGAGAGAAACAATGGCAATTGTTAAATGTAAACCGACATCTCCGGGTCGTCGCCACGTTGTTAAAGTGGTGAACCCAGAGCTGCACAAGGGCAAACCTTTTGCCCCGCTGCTGGAAAAAAACAGCAAATCTGGCGGTCGTAACAACAACGGTCGTATCACTACCCGTCATATCGGTGGTGGTCACAAACAGGCTTACCGTATCGTTGACTTCAAACGCAACAAAGACGGTATCCCGGCAGTTGTTGAACGTCTTGAGTACGATCCGAACCGTTCTGCGAATATCGCACTGGTTCTGTACAAAGACGGCGAGCGTCGTTACATCCTGGCCCCTAAAGGCCTGAAAGCTGGCGACCAGATCCAGTCTGGCGTTGATGCTGCAATCAAAGCAGGTAACACCCTGCCGATGCGCAACATCCCGGTTGGTTCTACCGTTCACAACGTGGAAATGAAACCAGGTAAAGGCGGCCAGCTGGCTCGCTCTGCTGGTACTTACGTGCAGATCGTTGCGCGTGAAGGTTCCTACGTTACCCTGCGTCTGCGCTCTGGTGAAATGCGTAAAGTCGAATCTGACTGCCGCGCCACCCTGGGTGAAGTCGGTAACGCTGAGCATATGCTGCGCGTTCTGGGTAAAGCTGGTGCTTCCCGTTGGCGTGGTATTCGTCCTACCGTTCGCGGTACTGCGATGAACCCGGTAGATCACCCGCATGGTGGTGGTGAAGGTCGTAACTTTGGTAAGCACCCGGTAACTCCGTGGGGCGTTCAGACCAAAGGTAAGAAGACCCGCAGCAACAAGCGTACTGATAAATTTATCGTACGTCGCCGTAGCAAATAATTATAGAGGATAAGCCATGCCACGTTCTCTCAAGAAAGGTCCTTTTATTGACCTGCACTTGCTGAAGAAGGTAGAGAAAGCGGTGGAAAGCGGTGACAAGAAGCCCCTGCGCACCTGGTCCCGTCGTTCAACGATCTTTCCAAACATGATCGGTTTGACCATCGCTGTCCATAATGGTCGTCAGCACGTTCCTGTTTTTGTTTCCGATGAAATGGTCGGTCATAAACTGGGTGAATTCGCGCCGACACGTACTTATCGCGGTCACGCGGCTGATAAAAAAGCCAAGAAGAAATAAGCCAGGAGGAAGAGATGGAAACTATCGCTAAACATCGCCATGCTCGTTCTTCTGCGCAGAAGGTTCGCCTTGTTGCGGATCTCGTTCGCGGTAAGAAAGTGTCGCAGGCTCTGGACATTCTGACGTACACCAATAAGAAAGCGGCTGTACTGGTCAAGAAAGTCCTGGAATCTGCCATTGCTAACGCCGAGCACAACGATGGCGCTGACATTGACGATCTGAAAGTCACGAAAATCTTCGTTGACGAAGGTCCGACCATGAAACGCATCATGCCACGTGCTAAAGGTCGTGCAGATCGCATTCTGAAGCGCACCAGCCACATTACTGTGGTTGTGTCCGATCGCTAAGACTCTGGAGACTAGCAATGGGTCAGAAAGTACATCCTAATGGTATTCGACTGGGTATTGTTAAACCCTGGAACTCTACCTGGTTCGCCAATACCAAAGAATTCGCTGACAACCTGGACAGCGATTTTAAAGTTCGCCAGTACCTGAACAAAGAACTGGCAAAAGCGTCTGTATCGCGCATTGTTATCGAGCGTCCGGCTAAGAGCATCCGTGTGACTATTCACACCGCTCGCCCTGGTATCGTTATCGGTAAGAAAGGCGAAGACGTCGAAAAACTGCGTAAGGGCGTAGCGGATATCGCTGGCGTTCCTGCACAGATCAACATCGCTGAAGTCCGTAAACCGGAACTGGACGCAAAACTGGTTGCTGATAGCATCACTTCACAGCTGGAGCGTCGCGTGATGTTCCGTCGTGCGATGAAGCGTGCTGTTCAGAACGCCATGCGTCTTGGCGCTAAAGGTATCAAAGTTGAAGTTAGCGGCCGTCTGGGCGGCGCGGAAATCGCACGTACCGAATGGTACCGCGAAGGTCGCGTACCGCTGCACACTCTGCGTGCTGACATTGACTACAACACCTCTGAAGCGCACACCACTTATGGTGTAATCGGCGTTAAGGTATGGATCTTCAAAGGTGAGATCCTGGGTGGTATGGCTGCTGTTGAACAACCTGAACAGGCTGCTCAACCGAAAAAGCAGCAGCGTAAAGGCCGTAAGTAAGGAGAGTCGCTGATGTTACAACCAAAGCGTACAAAATTCCGTAAAGTGCACAAAGGCCGTAACCGCGGTCTGGCTGCCGGTACGGATGTTAGCTTCGGCACTTTCGGTCTGAAAGCTGTTGGCCGTGGTCGTCTGACTGCCCGTCAGATCGAAGCAGCACGTCGTGCTATGACCCGTGCAGTTAAGCGTCAAGGTAAAATCTGGATCCGTGTATTCCCGGACAAACCGATTACCGAGAAGCCGCTGGAAGTGCGTATGGGTAAAGGTAAGGGTAACGTTGAGTATTGGGTTGCCCTGATCCAGCCTGGTAAAGTCCTGTATGAAATGGACGGTGTGCCGGAAGAGCTGGCCCGTGAGGCATTCAAGCTGGCAGCAGCAAAACTGCCTATCAAAACCACCTTTGTAACTAAGACGGTGATGTAATGAAAGCAACTGAGCTGCGTGAAAAAAGCGTTGAAGAGCTGAACACTGAGCTGCTTAACCTGCTGCGTGAGCAGTTTAACCTGCGCATGCAAGCATCATCTGGTCAACTGCAGCAGAGCCATCTGCTGAAACAAGTTCGCCGTGATGTTGCACGCGTTAAGACTTTACTGACTGAGAAGGCGGGTGCGTAATGTCCGATAAAATCCGTACTCTGCAGGGTCGTGTTGTTAGTGACAAAATGCAGAAATCTGCTGTTGTTGCTATCGAACGTTTCGTGAAGCACCCGATTTACGGTAAGTTCATCAAGCGTACGACAAAGCTGCACATCCATGACGAAAACAATGAATGTGGTATCGGTGACGTGGTTGAAATCCGCGAATGCCGTCCTCTTTCAAAGACGAAATCCTGGACGTTAGTGCGCGTTGTAGAGAAAGCAGTTCTGTAATAGAATCTGCCTCTCTAAAAAAGTGATAAACGGCCTGCAAGGGCCGTTTATTTTTTCTACCCATCTGCGAGAAGCGGTGTTATAATGCTGCGCCCTCAATTATGGGGATTTCAAACGACCCGTTTCTGGGTCTCGAAGTAGTAGTTGACATTAGCGGAGCACTAAAATGATCCAAGAACAGACTATGCTGGACGTGGCCGACAACTCCGGCGCACGTAGCGTAATGTGTATCAAGGTTCTGGGTGGCTCGCACCGTCGCTACGCAGGCGTCGGCGACATCATTAAAGTTACCATCAAGGAAGCAATTCCTCGCGGTAAAGTTAAGAAAGGTGATGTCCTGAAGGCGGTAGTGGTGCGCACCAGGAAGGGTGTTCGTCGCCCGGACGGTTCTGTCATTCGCTTCGATGGTAACGCATGCGTTATTCTGAACAATAACAGCGAGCAGCCTATCGGAACGCGTATTTTTGGGCCGGTAACTCGTGAACTGCGTAACGAAAAGTTCATGAAAATTATCTCTCTGGCACCAGAAGTACTCTAAGGAGCGAACAATGGCAGCGAAAATCCGTTGTAACGACGAAGTTATCGTGCTGACCGGTAAAGACAAAGGTAAGCGCGGTAAAGTTAAGAATGTCCTGTCTTCTGGTAAGGTCATTATTGAAGGTATCAACCTGGTTAAGAAACACCAGAAGCCGGTTCCGGCTCTGAACCAACCAGGTGGCATCGTTGAAAAAGAAGCTGCAATTCAGGTTTCCAACGTAGCGCTCTTCAATACGGCAACTGGCAAGGCTGACCGTGTAGGCTTTAGGTTTGAAGACGGCAAAAAAGTCCGCTTTTTCAAATCTAACAGCGAAACTATCAAGTAATTTGGAGTAGTACGATGGCGAAACTGCATGATTACTACAAAGACGAAGTAGTAAATAAACTCATGAAAGAGTTTGGCTACGCTTCTGTCATGCAAGTCCCTCGGGTCGAGAAGATCACCCTGAACATGGGTGTTGGTGAAGCGATCGCTGACAAAAAACTGCTGGATAATGCAGCAGCTGACCTGGCAGCAATCTCCGGTCAAAAACCGTTGATCACCAAAGCTCGCAAATCTGTTGCAGGCTTCAAAATCCGTCAGGGCTATCCGATCGGCTGTAAAGTAACTCTGCGTGGCGAACGCATGTGGGAGTTCTTTGAGCGTCTGATCTCTATCGCTGTTCCGCGTATCCGTGACTTTCGTGGTCTTTCCGCGAAGTCTTTCGACGGTCGTGGTAACTACAGCATGGGCGTACGTGAGCAGATCATTTTCCCAGAAATCGACTATGACAAGGTCGATCGCGTTCGTGGTTTGGATATTACCATTACCACTACTGCGAAATCTGACGATGAAGGCCGTGCTCTGCTGACTGCCTTTGACTTCCCGTTCCGCAAGTAAGGGTTACTAAATGGCTAAGCAATCCATGAAAGCACGCGAAGTCAAGCGTGTGAAATTAGCAGACAAGTTCTTCGCAAAACGCGCTGAACTGAAAGCTATCATTTCTGATGTGAACGCTTCTGATGAAGATCGTTGGAATGCCGTTCTGAAGCTGCAGACTCTGCCGCGTGATTCCAGCCCGTCTCGTCAGCGTAACCGCTGCCGTCAAACTGGTCGTCCGCACGCTTTCCTGCGGAAGTTCGGGTTGAGCCGTATTAAGGTCCGTGAAGCCGCTATGCGCGGTGAAATCCCGGGTCTTAAAAAGGCTAGCTGGTAATTGTCACCAATTGAATCACGGGAGTAAAGACAGATGAGCATGCAAGATCCGATCGCGGATATGCTGACCCGTATCCGCAACGGTCAGGCCGCGAACAAAGTTGCGGTCACCATGCCTTCCTCCAAGCTGAAAGTGGCAATTGCCAACGTGCTGAAGGAAGAAGGTTATATTGAAGATTTCAAAATCGAAGGCGACATCAAGCCTGAACTGGAAGTTACTCTGAAGTATTTCCAGGGCAAGGCAGTCGTAGAAAGCATCCAGCGTGTTAGCCGCCCGGGCCTGCGCATCTATAAGAAAAAAGATGAGCTGCCAAAAGTTATGGCCGGTCTGGGTATTGCTGTAATTTCTACCTCTAAAGGTGTTATGACCGATCGTGCAGCCCGCCATGCTGGTCTTGGCGGCGAAATTATCTGCTACGTAGCTTAATCGGAGGAAAAAATGTCTCGTGTTGCTAAAGCACCGGTCGTTGTTCCTGCCGGCGTAGAGGTAAAACTCAACGGTCAGGTTATTTCGATCAAAGGTAAAAACGGCGAGCTGACTCGTACTATCAATGATGCCGTAGAAGTTAAGCATGCTGACAACGCACTGACCTTTGGTCCGCGCGATGGTTATGCAGATGGTTGGGCACAGGCGGGTACCGCACGTGCGCTGCTTAACGGTATGGTAATCGGTGTTACCGAAGGCTTCACTAAGAAGCTGCAGCTGGTTGGTGTAGGTTATCGCGCAGCGATCAAAGGAAGTGCAGTAAACCTGTCTCTGGGTTTATCACATCCTGTTGAGCATCAGCTGCCGGCGGGGATCACTGCAGAGTGTCCGACTCAGACTGAAATCGTGCTGAAAGGCGCTGATAAACAGCTGATCGGCCAGGTTGCTGCTGACCTGCGCGCCTACCGTCGTCCTGAGCCTTACAAAGGCAAGGGTGTTCGTTACGCCGACGAAGTCGTGCGTACCAAAGAGGCTAAGAAGAAGTAAGGTAACACTATGGATAAGAAATCTGCTCGTATCCGTCGTGCGACCCGCGCACGTCGCAAGCTCAAAGAGCTTGGTGCAACCCGCCTGGTAGTACATCGTACTCCGCGTCATATTTACGCACAGGTGATTGCACCGAACGGTTCCGAAGTTCTGGTTGCTGCTTCTACTGTAGAAAAAGCTATTTCTGAACAACTGAAGAGTACCGGTAACAAAGACGCCGCTATTGCTGTAGGTAAAGCTATTGCAGAGCGCGCTATCGAAAAAGGCATTAAAGGTGTTTCTTTCGATCGTTCCGGTTTCCAATATCATGGTCGCGTCCAGGCACTGGCAGATGCTGCTCGTGAAGCTGGCCTTCAGTTCTAAGGTAGAGGTCTAAGATGGCACACATCGAGAAACAAGCTGGTGAACTGCAGGAAAAGCTGATCGCGGTAAACCGTGTATCTAAAACCGTAAAAGGTGGTCGTATTTTCTCCTTCACAGCACTGACTGTGGTAGGTGACGGTAACGGCCGCATCGGTTTTGGTTACGGTAAAGCGCGTGAAGTGCCGGCAGCCATCCAGAAAGCGATGGAAAAAGCCCGTCGCAATATGATTAATGTCGCGCTGACTGGCGGTACTCTGCAGCACCCGGTTAAAGGTGTTCACACAGGGTCTCGCGTATTCATGCAGCCAGCTTCCGAAGGTACCGGTATCATCGCCGGTGGTGCAATGCGCGCCGTTCTGGAAGTTGCAGGGGTTCATAACGTTCTGGCTAAAGCCTATGGTTCCACTAACCCGATCAACGTGGTGCGTGCAACTATTGATGGCCTGGCCAACATGAACTCCCCTGAAATGGTCGCTGCCAAGCGTGGTAAATCCGTTGAAGAAATTCTGGGGTAATTGACCATGGCTAAGACTATTAAAATCACACAAACCCGCAGCGCGATCGGTCGTCTGCCTAAGCATAAAGCAACGCTGCTTGGCTTAGGTCTGCGTCGCATCGGCCACACTGTAGAGCGCGAGGATACTCCTGCTGTTCGCGGCATGGTCAACGCGGTTTACTACATGGTTAAAGTGGAGGAGTAACAGATGCGTTTAAATACTCTGTCTCCAGCCGAAGGCTCTAAGCACGCGCCTAAGCGTCTGGGTCGTGGTATCGGTTCTGGCCTCGGTAAAACCGGTGGTCGTGGTCACAAAGGTCAGAAATCTCGTTCTGGCGGTGGCGTACGTCGCGGTTTCGAGGGCGGTCAGATGCCGTTGTATCGTCGTCTGCCGAAATTCGGTTTTACTTCTCGTAAAGCAGCAGTCACCGCAGAAGTGCGTCTGTCTGAGCTGGCGAAAGTTGATGGCGGTATTGTTGACCTGAACACGCTGAAAGCTGCAAACGTAATCGGTATTCAGATTGAGTTCGCGAAAGTGATCCTGTCTGGTGAAGTGAAAGTGCCGGTAACCGTTCGTGGACTGCGTGTGACTAAAGGCGCTCGTGCTGCAATCGAAGCTGCTGGCGGTAAAATCGAGGAATAAGTAGCAGATGGCTAAGCAACCGGGATTAGATTTTCAAAGTGCCAAAGGTGGGTTAGGTGAACTGAAGCGCAGACTACTGTTTGTGATCGGTGCGCTGATTGTGTTCCGCATTGGCTCTTTCATTCCGATCCCTGGTATCGATGCCACTGTACTTGCCAAACTGCTTGAACAACAGCGCGGCACCATCATTGAAATGTTTAACATGTTCTCTGGTGGTGCCCTCAGTCGTGCCTCGATCTTTGCGCTGGGTATTATGCCGTATATTTCGGCCTCTATTATTATCCAGCTGTTAACGGTGGTTCATCCGGCGTTAGCGGAGATTAAGAAAGAAGGGGAGGCTGGCCGTCGCAAGATTAGCCAGTACACCCGCTACGGCACGCTGGTATTGGCAGTCTTTCAGTCAATCGGTATTGCTACCGGTTTACCGAATATGCCTGGGATGCAGGGCCTGGTAATTCATCCTGGCTTTGCCTTCTACTTTACCGCTGTTGTCAGCCTGGTGACCGGGACTATGTTCCTGATGTGGCTGGGTGAACAGATTACTGAGCGAGGTATCGGAAACGGTATCTCAATCATTATCTTCGCTGGTATCGTTGCGGGTTTGCCGCCGGCCATTGGCCATACCATCGAGCAAGCGCGGCAAGGCGACTTGCACTTCCTTCTGTTGGTATTGGTTGCAGCGCTCGTATTTGCAGTGACTTACTTCGTTATTTTCGTTGAGCGTGGTCAACGCCGCATTGTGGTGAACTATGCGAAACGTCAGCAAGGACGTCGGGTCTACGCTGCACAGAGCACACATTTACCGCTGAAAGTAAACATGGCAGGGGTTATCCCGGCAATTTTTGCTTCCAGTATCATTCTGTTTCCTGCGACCATTGCGTCCTGGTTCGGAAGCGGTTCCGGTTGGAACTGGTTGTCAGATATTTCACTATATTTGCAGCCGGGACAGCCGCTTTATGTGTTACTCTATGCGACTGCAATCATTTTCTTCTGTTTCTTTTACACGGCGCTGGTGTTCAACCCGCGTGAAACAGCAGATAACCTGAAGAAGTCCGGTGCGTTCGTACCAGGAATTCGTCCGGGAGAGCAAACGGCGAAGTATATCGATAAAGTAATGACGCGTTTGACCTTAGTTGGCGCACTGTACATTACCTTTATCTGCCTGATCCCGGAGTTCATGCGTGATGCGATGAAAGTTCCCTTCTACTTCGGCGGTACTTCACTGCTGATCGTAGTCGTTGTCATCATGGACTTTATGGCTCAAGTGCAAACTCTGATGATGTCCAGTCAATATGAGTCTGCTTTGAAGAAGGCGAACCTGAAAGGCTATAGCCGCTAATCAGGGGCCTGAGAAGTTACGGAGAGTAAAAATGAAAGTTCGTGCTTCCGTCAAGAAATTATGCCGTAACTGCAAAATCATTCGTCGCGACGGTGTCGTACGTGTGATTTGCAGTGCAGAGCCTAAGCACAAACAGCGCCAGGGCTGATTTAGTTGCATATTTTTCTTGCAAAGTCGGGTTGAGCTGGCTAGATTAGCCAGCCAATCTTTTTTATGTCTATGCGTTTCCATTTGAGTATCCTGAAAACGGGCTTTTCGGCATGGAGCGCATATTTAACCTAATAGGAGTGCATAGTGGCCCGTATAGCAGGCATTAACATTCCTGATCATAAACATACCGTTATCGCATTAACTTCGATCTACGGTATCGGCAAAACTCGTTCTAAAGCCATCTGTGCCTCAACGGGTATTGCTGAAGATGTTAAGATCAGTGAGCTATCAGAAGAGCAGATTGAACAACTGCGTGATGCAGTTGGCAAATTCGTCGTCGAAGGCGATCTGCGCCGTGAAATCACCCTGAGCATCAAGCGTCTTATGGACCTTGGCTGCTACCGTGGTTTGCGTCATCGTCGTGGTCTACCGGTACGCGGTCAGCGCACCAAGACCAACGCCCGTACCCGTAAGGGTCCGCGCAAACCGATCAAGAAATAATCGGGGTGATTGAATAATGGCAAAGGCACCAGTTCGTGCACGTAAACGTGTAAGAAAGCAAGTCTCAGACGGCGTGGCTCATGTCCATGCTTCTTTTAACAACACCATCGTTACTATTACCGATCGTCAGGGTAACGCTCTGGGTTGGGCAACAGCCGGTGGTTCCGGTTTCCGTGGTTCTCGTAAATCTACGCCGTTCGCCGCACAGGTTGCTGCTGAGCGCTGCGCAGAGGCCGTGAAAGATTACGGTATTAAGAATCTGGAAGTTATGGTTAAGGGTCCGGGTCCGGGCCGCGAATCTACCATTCGCGCTCTGAACGCCGCTGGTTTCCGCATCACGAACATTACTGATGTGACTCCGATCCCTCACAACGGTTGTCGTCCGCCGAAAAAACGTCGCGTTTAACGTACGTTTTTAGGATAGTTGGAGAAAGAAAATGGCAAGATATTTGGGTCCTAAGCTCAAGCTGAGCCGCCGCGAGGGTACAGACCTCTTCCTGAAGTCTGGCGTTCGCGCGATTGATTCCAAGTGTAAGATTGAACAGGCTCCTGGCCAGCACGGTGCGCGTAAACCGCGTCTGTCTGACTACGGCGTCCAGTTACGTGAAAAGCAGAAAGTTCGTCGTATGTACGGCATCCTTGAGCGTCAGTTCCGTAACTATTACAAAGAAGCAGCACGTCTGAAAGGCAACACCGGTGAAAACCTGTTGGCTCTGCTGGAAGGTCGTCTGGATAACGTAGTTTATCGTATGGGCTTCGGCGCCACTCGTGCGGAAGCACGTCAGCTGGTTAGCCACAAGTCTGTGATGGTAAACGGCCGCGTTGTTAACATCGCTTCTTTTCAGGTATCTCCGAATGACGTTGTTAGCATCCGCGAGAAAGCCAAAAAGCAGTCTCGCGTGAAAGCCGCTCTGGAGCTGGCTGAACAGCGTGAAAAGCCTACCTGGCTGGAAGTTGATGCAACTAAGATGGAAGGTGTGTTCAAACGTATTCCTGAACGTACCGATCTGTCTGCGGACATTAACGAACACCTGATCGTCGAGCTTTACTCCAAGTAAAGCTTAGTACCAAAGAGAGGACACAATGCAGGGTTCTGTGACAGAGTTTCTAAAACCGCGCCTGGTAGATATCGAGCAAGTCAGTTCGACGCACGCCAAGGTGACCCTTGAACCTTTAGAGCGTGGCTTTGGCCATACTCTGGGTAACGCACTGCGCCGTATTCTGCTTTCGTCAATGCCGGGTTGCGCGGTGACCGAGGTTGAGATTGATGGTGTACTGCACGAGTACAGCACCAAAGAAGGGGTCCAGGAAGATATTCTGGAAATCCTGCTCAATCTGAAAGGGCTTGCGGTGAAAGTTCAGGGTAAAGATGAAGTTATTTTAACCTTGAATAAATCTGGCATTGGCCCTGTGACTGCAGCCGACATTACCCATGATGGTGATGTCGAAATCGTCAAGCCGCAGCATGTGATCTGCCATCTGACCGATGATAATGCCGCTATTAGCATGCGTATCAAAGTGCAGCGTGGTCGTGGTTATGTGCCGGCTTCTGCCCGAATTCATTCGGAAGAAGATGAGCGCCCAATCGGCCGTCTGTTGGTCGACGCCTGCTACAGCCCTGTAGAGCGTATTGCCTACAATGTTGAAGCAGCGCGTGTAGAACAGCGTACCGACCTGGACAAGCTGGTCATCGAAATGGAAACCAACGGCACTCTGGATCCTGAAGAAGCGATCCGCCGTGCGGCTACCATCCTGGCAGAACAACTGGAAGCTTTCGTTGACTTACGTGATGTACGTCAGCCGGAAGTCAAAGAAGAGAAACCAGAATTCGATCCGATCCTGCTGCGCCCTGTTGACGATCTGGAATTGACTGTCCGCTCTGCTAACTGCCTTAAGGCAGAAGCTATCCACTACATCGGTGATCTGGTACAGCGTACCGAGGTTGAGCTGCTGAAAACGCCTAACCTTGGTAAAAAATCTCTTACCGAGATTAAAGACGTGCTGGCCTCACGCGGTTTGTCTCTGGGCATGCGCCTTGAGAACTGGCCGCCGGCAAGCATTGCTGATGAATAACCGGATCGCAGGTTAAGGTTCCACTGAGAAGGATAAGGTCATGCGCCATCGTAAGAGTGGTCGTCAACTGAACCGCAACAGCAGCCATCGCCAGGCTATGTTCCGTAACATGGCAGGTTCTCTGGTTCGTCATGAAATCATCAAGACGACACTGCCTAAAGCGAAAGAGCTGCGTCGCGTGGTTGAGCCGCTGATTACTCTTGCCAAGACCGACAGCGTTGCTAATCGTCGTCTGGCATTCGCCCGTACTCGTGATAACGAGATCGTGGCAAAACTGTTTAATGAGCTGGGCCCGCGTTTCGCGAGCCGTGCAGGTGGTTACACTCGTATTCTGAAGTGTGGTTTCCGCGCTGGTGACAACGCTCCGATGGCTTACATCGAGCTGGTTGATCGTCCAGAAGCTCAGGCTGAAGCTGCTGCGGAGTAATCCGCGCGGTGACAGGCTAAAAAAAACCGGGCTTTGCCCGGTTTTTTTCTGTCTGCTATATTTTTCTTCTGTTAAATACAACTCTCCTGCTATGTCCCGGAAGGGAGTTTTCAACAATGTTGTTTATCGATCGGCTGGTTGAGCAACAGATCATGGAAGCACAACGAAAAGGTGAATTCGATAATTTGCCTGGTGAGGGATTGCCTCTTGAGCTTGATGATGACAGCCTCGTTCCTGAGCAGCTGCGGGTGGCCTATCGTATTTTGAAAAATGCCGGCTTTCTGCCACCGGAACTGCAAATGCAAAAGGATGCTGTTGAGCTCAGCGCGCTGCTGCGCACCCTGGAGCCGACTGATGATGCCTATGAACTTTCGCTCAAGCAACTGCGCTTACTGGAGTTAAAACTGCAGCAGTCCGGGTTGAATACAGATTTCCTGCGTGGTGATTACGGACCGCTAATTCGCGACCATTTTACTTCTAAGGGGGCCTGATGTACCGCATAGGACAACTGGCTAAACTAGCCGATGTCACGCCTGACACCGTTCGCTTTTATGAAAAGCAGGGCATGATGGACCATGAAATTCGCACTGAGGGAGGATTCCGGCTTTACAGCGATAACGATCTGCAGCGGCTTAAATTTATACGCTACGGGCGCCAGCTTGGATTTACCCTTGAAGCTATCAAGGAGCTACTCTCGATCAGGGTTGATCCCGAACACCATACTTGCCGTGAATCAAAAGCGATTGTTCAGGCCAGGCTGGTTGAGGTACAAAATATGATTAGCGAACTGCAAAAAATGCAGGGTTCTTTGCAGCATCTTCACGACCTGTGTTGCGGCACCGCCCATAGCAGCGTCTCATGTTCGATTCTTGAAGCGCTTGAGCACGGCGCCCGGCATAATGTTGCTTCATCAAATTAAATTTTTTTTCTGCGCCAGGCATGTATGCTGAGCGTTCATTAAGTGGAGAGGTTTATGGCTGGTTATCAGCACAAAAAAGGTAAGATCCGGGATAATGCCCTCGAGGCGTTATTGCACGATCCGTTGTTTCGTCAGCGCGTTGAAGTCAATCTGAATGGGAAAGGCAGCTATCGGCGGAAAGAGAAACATGGCAGGAAGGGGAACTGGGAGGGCAGTGGTAAGGATAGCTTTACCACTGCCCTCCTGCTGCTTAGCAGCCATCTTTCACACCACGGCGGCGTTGGCTGCTTAAACTCACCCCGGTCACATACTGGTGTATGCTCGCGGGGATGAGTGTACTTGCCGCCTTGCCGTAGCGCGAAATCTGGCTGCTAAGCGCGGGGGGCGCCTTCACACCACGGCGGCGTTGGCGGCTTAAACTCACCCCGGTCACATACTGGTGTATGCTCGCGGGGATGAGTGTACTTGCCGCCTTGCCGTAGCGCGAAATCTGGCTGCTAAGCGCGGGGGGCGCCTTCACACCACGGCGGCGTTGGCTGCTTAAACTCACCCCGGTCACATACTGGTGTATGCTCGCGGGGATGAGTGTTGCCGCCTTGCCGTAGGGCGAAATCTGGCTGCTTAAACTAATCCCCGGGGACATACTGATGTACGTGCCCGGGGATTAGTTTCTGATTAATTGTATGAAGCCGCCTTACGGCAGCGCTATCAGATTTTATTGTTCTGCTGTTTGAGCAGATCGCGGATTTCGGTGAGTAGTACTTCCTCAGCGCTGGGTTTGGCGGCAGGTTTTTCGACTTCTTTTTTCTGGTAGAGCTTATTCATCAGCTTGATCGCGATAAAAATGGCGAAAGCGATGATGACAAAGTCGAAGATTGTTTGCAGGAAAACGCCGTATTCCATTACCACGGCAGGAACATCACCCTGAGCCGGACGTAACACCCAGCTGAACTGCTTAAAGTCCACTCCGCCAATTAATAAGCCCAGTGGTGGCATGATTATGTTTGCTACAAGTGATGAAACGATCTTGCCGAACGCGGCACCGATGATCACACCAACTGCAAGGTCGACCACGTTGCCGCGCATAGCAAAATCGCGAAACTCTTTGAAAATACTCATTGTTATCTCCTGTCCTTTGCCAGTTTTAAAGTCTAACAAACCGCTGGGCTTTTGCCACAGTGATTGCTAATAAAGTTAGCAATCACTGTAAGTTATAAATGAAAATAGCGTTACAGGAAAAATGGACTTGGCTGGAACAGACGCTCTACATCTGGCACAAACTTTTTATCCGTCAGGAACATAATGACATGATCGCCCTGTTCGATGCGCAGGTTGTCGTTAGCGATCATGACATCATCCCCGCGGACTACGGCGCCAATAATTGTGCCGGGCGGCAGTTTAATCTCATCGATTAACCGGCCAACAACGCGTGAGGTTGATTCATCACCATGCGCAATCGCTTCAATTGCTTCCGCGACGCCGCGGCGCAGAGAAGAAACTCCGACAATATCGGCTTTGCGGACGTGGCTTAACAGGGCTGAGATGGTGGCCTGCTGAGGCGAAATAGCAATATCTATAACGCTTCCCTGTACTAAATCGACATAGGCGCGGCGTTGAATAAGCACCATCACTTTTTTAGCACCCATGCGTTTCGCCAGCATTGCTGACATGATGTTAGCTTCGTCATCATTAGTAATAGCGATAAACAGATCAACCTGATCAATGTGCTCTTCGAGCAGCAGTTCCTGATCTGAAGCATCACCATAAAATACGATGGTATCCTGCAGCTGTTCGGCAAGATCGGCGGCGCGCTGCTGATCGCGCTCGATCAGCTTAACGCTGTACTGTTTTTCCAGCTTTTGTGCCAGACCAAAACCAATATTGCCACCGCCGACGATCATAATGCGCTTATACGGCTTTTCCAGACGCTGATATTCACTCATTACCGCACGAATATGCTGGCTGGCGGCAATAAAGAATACCTCATCGCCCGCTTCAACAATGGTTGATCCCTGTGGACGAATAGGGCGGTCGTGGCGAAAAATAGCCGCTACCCGGGTATCGATGTGGGGCATATGATCGCGCATTACTGAAAGAGCATTACCTACCAGCGGGCCACCATAATAGGCTTTGACGACGGCGAGGCTAACTTTACCTTCAGCGAAATTGACCACCTGTAAGGCGCCGGGATATTCGATCAAGCGATAAATATTATCGATTACTAACTGCTCCGGCGATATTAAATGATCGATTGGAATCGCTTCGGGTATAAACAGTTTACTTGCATCGCGGATGTAATCCGGTGCGCGAATACGGGCGATACGGTTGGGCGTATTAAAAAGTGAATAAGCGACCTGGCAGGCAACCATGTTAGTTTCATCTGAATTGGTGACGGCAACCAGCATATCGGCATCACCTGCGCCAGCTTCACGCAGCGTTCGCGGATGTGAACCTGGACCAACGACAACGCGTAAATCGAATTTATCCTGCAAATGACGCAGGCGCAGAGGATTGGTGTCCACTACGGTGATATCGTTATTTTCACCAACGAGGTTTTCTGCCAGGGTACCGCCAACCTGGCCCGCACCTAAAATGATTATTTTCATAGCACTTCAGCCTGCCGGTTATACAGCGTTAACGTTTTTTATCAATTTAGCGTAGAAAAAACCATCACCGCCATCGGGTGCAGGAAATATTTGCAGTCCTGGCTTCGCGGGCGTACCGGTATCAGTCAGTTGAGCGTCGCTATGGCGGGAGAGGAAGGCCGTTATCTGCTGATGATTCTCTTCCGGCAATACGGAGCAGGTTGCATAGACTAACGTGCCGCCTTGTTTCAGATGTGGCCACACGGCGTCGAGAATCGCTGATTGCAGGGCCGCCAGTTCATCAATATCGCGATCGCGCCGCAGCCATTTGATGTCCGGATGGCGGCGTATGACGCCGGTTGCAGAGCAGGGTGCGTCGATTAAAATGCGATCAAACTGTTGTTCTCCACACCAGGCTGATGGGGTGCGTCCGTCTCCCTGAATAACCTCGGCTTGCATCGCGAGACGCGTCAGGTTTTCGGTTATCCTTACCAGCCTCTGGGCATCCACGTCGACCGCCATCACCCTGGCCGTCGGCGCGGCTTCCAGAATGTGAGTTGTTTTTCCTCCGGGCGCGGCGCAGAGATCGAGGATTGTCTCGCCGTTTTGCGGCTCAAGCAGGCGTATACAGCCTTGCGCTGAAACGTCCTGCACGGTAATCCAGCCTTTAGTAAAGCCCGGTAGTTGGCTTACGGTACAAGGTGTATCAAGCCGTAGAGCATCCGGTTCATCAGGATGCGGATAAGCATCCTTACCCTTTTCCTGCAGCAGCGCCAGCCAGGCGTCGCGTGAATGAAGCTGACGGTTAACCCGTAGCCACATTGGCGGACGTTGATTATTGGCGGCAACGATTTGCTGCCAGTTATCAGGCCAGGCAAGTTGCAGTCGTTTCAGTAGCCAGCCGGGATGAAGGTAATTGACTTTGGCGTCATCAACCGAGGTCATCAGTTCTCCCTGACGGCGTTGAAACTGACGCAGAACGCCATTGATCAGACCTTTCATCTGCTGGCGATTTAAGGCCACGGCACCTTCAACGGTTTCAGCCAGGGCGGCGTGCGGAGGAACGCGCATCGCTATGAGCTGATACAGGCCCACCATGATTAAAAAATGAAGGGGACGAAGCTTACCTTTCAGGGTTCGCTCCATCAACTGACCTGTCAGCGCCTCAAGGCGAGGTAACATGCGCAGAACGCCGAAGCATAACTCCTGCAACAGCGCGCTATCTTTGTCATTCAGCGGCTTTTGCAAAACGGGCAGTATGGTGCTGAGTGATTCACCTTTTTCAACCACGCGCTCAAGCGCCCCGGCGGCGAGACTACGCACATTATTTTGTTTTTTCATAACGAGTTTTAAGTTAAAAACCCGGCGTTTGCCGGGTTTGTTTATCAGGCCAGTTTATTGCCGGGTAGAAACCATTCCCGGCGTGAATTAAGCAGATCCCGCGCCGGCATTGCCTTCTTGCCTGGCGGTTGCAGTATTTCCAGATTGAGAACACCGTCGGCGGTGGCGACCTGGATACCATTTTTATCAGACGCCAGAATGTCTCCGGGCTGGCTGTTGGCAACGGCAGGCAGCACCGAGGCCTGCCAGACTTTAATCGACAGAGCATCAACCATAAGATAACTCACCGGCCATGGGTTAAAGGCGCGGATACATCGTTCCAGCTGAATTGCGGGCAGAGACCAGTCAAGGCGCGCTTCTTCTTTGGTCAGCTTTTCGGCGTAATTTGCCAGACTGTCATTTTGCTTTTCGGCGCTGGACCTGCCGGCGGCAAGCTGGTCGATGGTTTCCAGCAAACCTTGCGGCCCGAGCGCGGACAGCTTGTCATAAAGCGTCGCGCTGGTATCGTCCGATTCGATCGGGCAGCTGAGCTTACAGAGCATATCACCGGTATCCAGACCGGCATCCATTTGCATTATGGTCACGCCGGTTGTTGCATCTCCGGCCCAGAGCGCTCGCTGAATGGGCGCGGCACCGCGCCAGCGCGGCAGCAGCGAACCGTGGACGTTTATGCAGCCCAGCTTTGGCATATCAAGTACCGCCTGAGGCAGGATAAGACCGTAGGCTACGACGACCATGACATCAGCGTGCAATGCGGATATCAGCTGCTGGTTTTCTTCCTGACGAAGTGATTTAGGTTGAAATACCGGAATGTTTTCAGCTTCCGCCAGCCTTTTTACCGGGCTGGCCATCAACTGCTTGCCCCGACCTGCGGGCCTGTCGGGTTGAGTAAATACGCCAACGACATTGTGAGCTGAAGCCAACAACGCAGTGAGATGCCGGGCGGCGAAATCAGGCGTGCCGGCAAAAATGATATTTAATGATTCAGACACGTGGGTTGTCACTCGGCTGTCGATTATTAATCTCGTGTGCTCTGGCGCTGAAGCTTCTCCAGTTTCTGACGTACGCGCTGACGTTTCAGCGGAGAAAGATAATCAATAAAAAGCTTGCCCAGCAGATGATCCATTTCATGCTGAATACAAATTGCCAGCAGACCATCTGCGACGATTTCAACGCTGTTGCCATCACGGTCAAGCGCCCGAACTTTCACGTTTTCGGCGCGGGGAACCAGCGCCCGGTAATTGGGAATAGAAAGGCAGCCTTCTTCAATGCCGGTTTCACCACTTTTTTCCAGTAGCTCCGGGTTGATCAGAACCAGGCGGCTATCCCGGTTTTCCGAAACGTCGATAACGATAATACGCTGATGAATATCTACCTGCGTGGCGGCCAGGCCAATGCCTTCTTCGCCATACATAGTCTCGAACATATCATCAACGATACGCTGAATATTGGCATCAACTGTTTTAACCGGCTCGGCAACGGTACGTAGCCGATCGTCCGGATAGTGTAAAACCTGCAAAACGGACATAATTTTCCAGAGCTGTGTTCTAAGAGAGAGAATATATTTTGTTTATTGTAGACATTTCAGCGCCTGATTGACAGCATTCAGACCGCTATGGAGGCGGCTCAATTATCAGGGACAGGGCAATGACTACAACCACCATCTGGCTGAGGCTACAAAATGTCGTGGGTTTAACGCCACAACAGCGCCTTAGCATCGTCCAACAACTGAGTAAAAGTTCTTCGCTGCAGCAAGCTGATATGGATGAAGCTGGCCTTAGTGGCGACCAGCAGCGACTGTTTTGGCAGCAGCAAGAGCGAGAAATTGCAGAGGCGCTGAATTGGCTGGCGCAGCCTGACCATCATTTAATTACCTGGGGTGCACCGGACTACCCGCCTTTACTGGCGCAGATTGCCACGCCGCCAGCGATGCTGTTTGTACAGGGATCTGTCGCTGCGCTGCATACCCCGCAGCTCGCCGTGGTCGGTAGTCGGCAGGCATCGGTATATGGCAAGCAGTGGGGGACGCTGTTTTGCCAGGCGCTGGCGCTGAGTGGGCTAACCTTGACCAGTGGCCTGGCATTGGGAATTGATGGCATTGTGCATACCAGCACGTTGAATGTGGGCGGCAAGACCGTTGCGGTGTTGGGAAGTGGGCTGCTGCGCTGCCACCCGCGATGTCATCTTCCCCTGGCCGAATCAATCATTGAGCAGGGCGGCGCGCTGGTGTCCGAGTGTGCTTTAGATGCGCCGCCGCTGGGATGGCATTTTCCCCGGCGCAACCGGATCATCAGCGGTCTGAGCCTTGGCGTGCTGGTCGTGGAGGCAGCTTCTCGCAGCGGATCGTTGATTACTGCCCGGCACGCTCTTGAACAAAATCGGGATGTTTTTGCCTTACCCGGCGCGTTGGGTAATCCGACCAGCGCAGGAACCCATGAATTGATTCAACAAGGCGCATTACTGGTGGCTCATCCCAATAATATTCTTGAGCAGCTCAACGGTAATTTGCGCTGGTTGCCAAATACTCCAGAAAACTCACTATTTTCATCAGATGATACCACTGCGCCATTGCCATTTGCTGACGTGTTGGCTAACGTAGGAGATGAGGTTACACCTGTTGACGTCGTCGCTGAACGTGCCGGCCAACCTGTGCCAGTCATCGTAGCTAAGCTGCTTGAGTTGGAGTTAGCAGGATGGATCGCAGCTGTACCCGGCGGCTATGTCCGATTGAGGAGGGCAAGCCATGTTCGACGTACTAATGTACTTATTTGAAACTTATATCCACAATGAAGTTGAAATGCGCGTGGATCAGGATAAGCTGACTGATGATTTGACCGATGCAGGTTTTCATCGGGAAGATATCTATAATGCGTTGAACTGGTTAGAGAAGTTGGCAGACTACCAGGATGGACTTGCTGCACCTATTCAACTGGCAACCGACCCGCTGTCAATGCGGATTTACACCGAGGATGAGAGTCAGCGACTTGATGCCGACTGCCGCGGTTTTATTCTGTTCCTGGAGCAGATCCAGGTGCTGAATATGGATACCCGGGAGATGGTCATCGAACGCGTGATGGCGCTTGATACCCTCGAATTTGATCTGGAAGACCTCAAATGGGTCGTATTGATGGTGCTGTTTAACATCCCTGGATGTGAAAACGCCTATCAGCAGATGGAAGAGCTACTTTTCGACGTCAATGAAGGAATGATGCACTGAGACTACACCGCTCGTGCAATGAATTATGAGTAAAACAGCGCTGTTCAGCGCGGCAAAAAATGAGCTCTGCCCCCAGTGTGGGGCAGAGCTGGTTATACGCTCAGGAAAACACGGCGCTTTTCTGGGGTGCTCCCACTATCCCCAATGTGATTATATTCGCCCGCTGAAACAGCAGGCCGATGGTCATATTGTTAAAGTTCTTGCGGGTCAGCACTGTCCATTATGTCAGGCTGAGCTAGTATTGCGGCAAGGCCGTTACGGCATGTTTATTGGTTGCAGCGACTATCCGCAATGTGAGCATACTGAGACAATTGACCGCCCTGACGAAACGTCTATTATCTGCCCTCAATGCCGGCAGGGTAAATTAGTGCAGCGCCGCTCACGCTATGGCAAAACCTTTCATGCCTGCGATCGTTATCCTGATTGCCAGTTTGCCGTCAACTTTACTCCGATAGAAGGCCAGTGCGCGTATTGCCACTTTCCGCTATTAATTGAGAAAAAAAATGCACGTGGCGTGAAGCGATTTTGTGCCAGTAAGGCCTGCGGTAAGCCCGTTGATTCAGGAAATACCAGTGAACCTTGAAGTTAAAAACGATAATTTTATGCTGTGCCTCGATGCGCTGCATAAAAACAAAGTAATCGCTTATCCAACCGAAGCCGTATTTGGGCTAGGCTGTAATCCGGATAGTGAAACCGCAGTTATGAAACTTCTGGCGTTAAAGCAGCGTCCTGCTGAGAAAGGGTTGATTCTGATTGCCGATACTTTTGCTCAGTTGGAACCCTACGTTGCGCTACAGGAGTTATCGGTGACGCAAAAAGAACGCATGTTCGCCAGCTGGCCTGGTCCAGTGACCTGGGTATTACCTGCCCGGCCTCAGACGCCGCGCTGGTTAACCGGGCGTTTTGATTCTTTGGCGGTGCGCGTGACCGACCATCCACTGGTTAAAAAACTTTGCCGCGAATTTGGCAAACCGCTGGTTTCAACCAGTGCCAACCTCAGTGGACAGGAACCCTGCCGCAGCGCGAAAGAGGCTTACGCTCAGTTCGGTGCTGAATTTCCGGTGCTGGTTGGGCAAACTGGCGGGCGAGCTAATCCTTCCGAAATCCGTGATGTATTAACAGGTAATCAGATCAGGCAGGGGTAAGGTTATAATGTCAGAACAGCCCTATGTGGTTTTTGGTAACCCGATTAAGCACAGCAAGTCCCCACATATCCATCAGTTATTCGCCTTGCAGACGGGGATTGCGCATCCTTACGGACGCATTCTGGCCCCGCACGATAGATTTGCAGCAGCCATTGAGGCTTTTTTCAGCGCCGGCGGTCAGGGAGCCAATGTGACTATGCCCTTTAAGCTGGAAGCCTGTCAGCTGGCGAATCAACTAACAGAACGAGCCTCTCTGGCCGGGGCGGTAAATACCTTAAAGCGCAGAGATGATGGATCACTATTGGGCGATAACACTGACGGGATAGGATTGCTAACCGACCTCCAGCGCCTGGATATGCTCCAGCCGGGATATAAGGTTCTGCTGATTGGCGCAGGAGGCGCGGCCAGAGGCGTCATCCTGCCTTTACTTCAGTACGGTGTCGATATCGCTATCGCTAACCGGACGCCTGGGCGCGCCGAAGAGTTGGTCCGGCTGTTTCAGCAGTATGGCAATATACAGTATTGTGCTTTAACTGAACTGGCTGAGCAGCATTTTGACCTGATTATTAATGCAACTTCCAGCGGCTTAGAAGGTGATATTCCCGTAATCCCTGCTCCTGTCATTGATGGTGAAACCCGCTGCTACGATATGTTTTATGGTCAGGAATTAACGCCTTTTCTTATCTGGTGTCAGCAGCAAGGAACGCAACACCTTGCCGACGGATTAGGAATGCTGGTGGGGCAGGCCGCCCATTCATTTTATCTTTGGCATGGCGTAATGCCGGATATCGCACCGGTAATCGCCAGTCTGAAATCTGAGCTGCCTGAGTGAATCAGTCAATAGAGTTTCCGGAACGGGAATGGTGGAACGCTGAGTATCAGGCGGTCTGTTTTATCGCGCTGGTCAATGGTTTTCAGGTAACTTGCGCGATTTCCAGTGCGGCTTTATCTGTACGCTACGGCCGTGATGCCTCTCCCCTTACGACTTTTCAGCAGCATCGCTGGGACCTTGAAGACGAAGCCAGCGATGCAATCCGGGATGGTTCTGAGGACGCTCAGGGCTGGGTATGGCTTTCCTGAGATAGATACTCATCTTTCCATTTTACGTAGTTATCAGCCGAGTATCGCAGGTCGTTGATTTCCTTCTCTGTTAACGGCCGGGCCTGATGCACAGGGCTACCGAGATACAGAAAGCCGCTTACCAGTCGTTTGCCCGGCGGGACCAGGCTTCCGGCCCCTATCATGACATTTTCTTCAATCACAGCACCATCCAGCACGATCGAACCCATTCCGATCAGCACCCGATCTTTAATGGTACAGCCATGGAGCATTGCTTTATGGCCGACGGTGACTTCGGCGCCGATAACTAAGGGATTTCCCTGCGGATTAGCGTTTGATTTATGGGTAACATGCAACACGCAGCCGTCCTGAATGTTCGTGCGGGCGCCGATAGTAATGTAATTAACATCCCCACGGATAGCGACCTGGGGCCAGATGCCAACATCATCCGCCATAGCGACTTCACCGATGACCACGCTACTCTCGTCGATCATTACCCTTTGACCGGCTGTTGGAGTCTTTCCATTAAAGGTGCGTAAAGCTACAGACATAGTACCTTCTCCATTATTGTGAAGATCAAAGCCTGGCGCATAACGCGCACTGTGATCAACAGGTATAAACGCAAAGCACCATTTTTGTATTTCAGACCGACAGAAATGGGCTAACGAACGAAAAATAGACGAACGATAAAAAAGATCCAAAAAGGACTTGTGCAATTAGTCCGGCCGCCTATAATGCGCACCCACTGACACGGCAAGGCGGCAACGCTGGCAGGTCAGTCCGGCAGGCGCCGGAGCGGAGAAAAATTCTGAAAAATGAATTGACTCTGAAAGAGGAAAGCGTAATATACGCCACCTCGCGACAGCAGGCTGCACGCCGCGTCG
>NZ_MRUL01000032.1 GCF_002006995.1 Izhakiella australiensis
GAAACCGTGTTATAAGAACTGATTGTATTTTAATCTAATTTGCACGAATTTCTGCACTCACCATCACCATACCCGCGAGTGCAGAAATTCATCCAAATCAGTGCAGAAAATTTTTCGCCGCTACAGGCTGGCTGATTTATTCACCTTAGGTGGGTTGTTTATTTCACCTATGGTGGGTTGTTCCGTTCGCCTGCACGGCAGGTGCCATAGTTGCCCGCCGCTGCGGGCGACCGGCAAGGGACCATCAAACGTCATGGCCCCTTGACCCAGGACTTCCGGCAGTTTCTGCGTGGCTGCGCCCTTCCCTCACGCATGTAGCCCGCCGTACGGGCCGTTCGCGATGCGTTCCCGACGCAGCGCTTACTTCCGCCGCTTCCTTGCGGCTCACCCTGGCGGGCTTCATTCGCTCGGCGCAGAAAAGCCTGTTGATACAGGTTTGTGAGAAACGGCATCCGTTTTTAATCGATAACGGCGTTATGACGGGTGGCTGATTTCTTCACCGCCGGTGGGTTGTTCCGTTCGCCTGGCAGACGGGTGGCTTATTTCACCTGCGGTGAAGTATTCCGTTCGCCTGTGCGGCGAGTGGCTTATTTGCCCGCCGCTGCGGGCGAGCGGCAAGGGGCCATCAAACGTCATGGCCCCTTGACCCCGGACTTCCGGCGGTTTCTGCGTGGCTGCGCCATTCCCTTGCTACTTCAGCCCGCCGTACGGGCCGTTCGCGATGCGTTCCCGACGCAGCGCTCACTTTCGCCGCCTCCCTGCGGCTCACCCTGGCGGGCTTTATTCGCTCGGCGCAGAAAAGCCTGATAACGCAGGTTTGTGAGAAATGGCATTCGTTTTTAATCGATAACACCGTGGGCATAGATTTGCTGAAGTCGGCATCCGTTTTAATCAATGAAGGCGTTGGGTGCGGGTTTTTGACGACAGTGATTATTTTCTGCTTAAAAGCTAAGGTGAGGTTGCTGGTGTTTAACCCGGCGCAGACCTGCTTTTATCTTTTTACTTAAAGCGATGAGGAAGTTTACGGGGGAGGAGAAGGCCCGGCTGATTTCAGCAGGCTCGCGGCCAGGGATGGCCGTGCGCCAGGCCACACGGACGTGCTTGTGCCGGTGCGGAAAGCAGCCGGGCCTTCTGCGACCCGAGTGCCGGGCTTGCAGCAATGAGGGTATGCCGTTTGCATAGTTCGCCACACGGACGTGCTTGTGCCGGTGCGGAAAGCAGTCGGGCCTTCTGTGACCTGGGTGCCGGGCATGCAGCAATGAGGGTATGCCGTTTGCCCGCCGTACGGGCCGTTCCCGACGCCGCGCTCACTTTCGCCGCCTCCCTGCGGCTCACCCTGGCGGGCTTCATTCGCCTGGCGCAGAAAAGCCTGTTGGCGCAGGGTTGTTAGAAACGGCATCCGTTTTTTATTGAGAGCAACATTGTCGTCTGGCCAGCAGGCGCGCGCGCAGGCGATCGTAAGCCCAGTTATACAGCATGGTAAACGGCAGGAAGAGCAGGAAGAATGCAATTTCCAGCACAAATGCCTGGAGCAGCGTAATCTTCAGCATCAGGGCTGCCGTTGGCAGGCCGATTAAAATAAATCCACCCTCAAAGCCTAAAGCGTGCAGCACGCGCACGAGCGGGCTTCGTGCCTCGCCTGGTGGATACAGGCGGTCGAATCCGGCGTTGTAAATCATGTTCCAGATCATCGCCAGCGTCGACAGCATTATTGCCAGCGAGCCCATCAGGAACAGGGGCTTGTTCATCACCCAGGCGGCCAGGGGTGAAACGGTCACAATCGCCAGCACCTCAAAGGTAACAGCGTGAATTATACGCTCTTTCATTGTACGGTTACGCATAATGCCTCCTTAAAAACAGCCATCATTTTCTCCTGGGTTTTTGCTAGAATGAAATTAGTAGCCATCGAAAAAAGCGATAGATAAATGCGTTATTCACCGGAATCACTGGAAGCATTCGTGCAGACTGTCGAAAGCGGCTCCTTTTCGGCTGCCGCCCGGACGTTACGTAAAAGTCAGTCCACCATTAGCAGCGCCGTGGCTAATCTGGAAAGCGATCTTGGATTCACCCTGTTTCATCGCGAAGGGCGAGCTACGGTGTTAACTGAACAGGGAACGCGCGCGCTGGCGCAGGTTAAAGAAATCTTGCAGGCCAGTGCCCGGCTGGATGAGCTGGCCGTACGGCTGGCCGGCGGCATCGAGCCGGGCCTGACGCTGGCGGTTTCTGATTTCTGGCAGGCGGATCATCATGAGCTGCTGCTACGCGAGCTGACTCAACGCTATCCTGACATTGAGTTTGAATGCATGATTGCTGAAGATGAAGACGTCATCGATCTGCTACAGCAGGGCCGGGTACATGTCGGCGTGGTGCGGGCCCAGCACGTTTATCCGTCGGATATTATGACCGCGCGTTTGCAGGTCGAAAGCCAGATGGCTATCTATCTGCATAGCAGTCATCCGCTGGCCGCGCAGCGCTCGGTGACCGAGCAAGAGCTGAGTAAAGTCCGTCAGCTGCGCCTCAATACCTATCTGGAAAAATCGCCGCTGCCGCCGTCTCCTGGCAGCTGGCTGGCCTCGTCCTATCCGCTACTGCTGGAAATGGCGGAGCAGGGGTTTGGCTGGAGCGTTCTGCCGCGCTGGCTGGTAGAGCAGTTTGGTCACCGGCAGTTAAAGGAACTGCCAGTAAAAAGCTGGCCGCAAAAGATTCAGGTGGACGCCGTATGGTCGCGACGTTCGCCGCCCGGACCCGCCGGGCGTTGGATCGTTGACTGGCTGGTTGCGCAGCCGCCGCGTTGATGATCAGTCTTTAGCGATGTCAGCAAAGGTGGCCGCAAGCAGATCGGCCAGATCGGCAGGCGCCAGCTCTATATCCAGCCCGCGCTTGCCGCCCGAAACAAAGACGGTGGCGTACTGCCCGGCGCTGCTGTCGATGACCGTCGGCAGGCGCTTTTTTTGCCCCAGAGGGCTGATGCCGCCAAGCAGGTAGCCCGTTACCCGCTGCGCCAGCTGCGGATCGGCCATATCCGCCTTTTTCGCCGCCAGCGCTTTGGCAACCTTTTTCAGATCCAGCAACGCCGCGACCGGCGTGACCGCGACCGCCAGCTGCTTTGCATCGCCGTTCAGGGCGACCAGCAGCGTTTTATACACCTGGGCTGGATCAAGATTCAGTTTGCGTACGGCTTCATCACCGAAATTGGTTTCCTGGCTGTCGTGTTCGTAAGGGTGCAGCGTAAAGGAAATGTGGTGTTGCTCCAGAAGTTTTACCGCAGGGGTCATAACGGTTGGTTCCTTAAACCTGTTAGCAGCAGGCAGAGTGATGAAAAAAAGAGCTGGCTAAAAATTGCGCTTTGGGTGACAATGCGCTCCGCGTCAGCAAACCGCTTGCTGATCAATAACCAGAATCAAAAGCACCTATTCTTTGACAGGCCAGTAGCAACACTGGCCTTCTTTTTTAGCGTTTTTTCAGCAAATCCGCCAGATTATGCTCGCCGTAAAGATGCAGCGCGCCGACGGCGACCACATAGTTGCCCGCCGGCAGTTCCCGCAGTTTCTGGTTCCAGAGATCGTTGCGGCTATCCATCAGCAGATCGTTCAGCCCGCTGCTGAAGGTGCTGGGCAGGGGTGAGTCAGGATTGCCCGGCGGTACATCCAGCCACCAGCTAATCATCGTCTGAAGCAGCCTGGCGTTGGTATGCCAGTGCATCAGCGTATCTGCCAGCAGTGGCAGCCCCCCCTCCGGCAGCGCCTCCAGCAGGCTCAGCTGCGTCTGCGGTCCTTCCAGCTCAATCACCTGCTGCCCGCGACCATGGGCCGATGACAACAGCTGATAGTCAATGCCGTATTCGGCGCGCAGCCCGAGCTGCTGTGCCTGCTGCGCTTGCAGCATCAGCGCGACCTGCCAGGCGGGCAGCGTTGAGATAACCCCGGTATCAATGCCCAGTTCGCCGCAGAGCTTGCTGAGCTGCTGCCAGTGAGCGGGGCTGAGGCGAGACTCCAGCGGCTCGCAGGGCGCGCTGTGGCCGAAGGGTGAGATGCCAGAGGTGATATCCGCTTCAACAATCAAGGCATCGGCCTGCAGCAGCTTTTTTAGCAAGGCCGGGGGCAGCGGCTGCATATCCCGCGTCCCCATATGAATGCTGCCAACCAGATGAAAATGACTGCCGCCCAGACGGATATCGATGGCAGGCCAGCTGTAACGTCCCGGCAGAAGTGCCTTAAATAAGGTCTGAATTGCCCTGCCAAATTTGCCCATTACCGCCTCCCGCGTTTAGTTTTAACATGCTACCTGCTTACGGGCGGTAAGAACAGCGGTCAGCCTTAGTCTGCTTTATCGGGACGAAAGCGCAGCAGGCGATTGGCATTTGCCACCACGGTGATGGATGAGAGCGCCATCGCCGCGCCGGCAACTACCGGGCTTAGCAGCGTGCCCGTCAGCGGCCAGAGAACCCCGGCTGCCAGCGGAATGCCGCAGGCGTTATAGAAAAATGCGCCCAGCAGATTCTGCTTCATATTGCGCAGGGTGGCGCGCGACAGCGCCAGCGCATCGACCACGCTGCCGGGATGGGGACGCATTAACGTGATGCCGGCGCTTTCCACCGCGATGTCGCTGCCGCTGCCGATTGCCATTCCTAACTCTGCCTGCGCCAGCGCGGGCGCATCGTTGATGCCGTCGCCAATCATCGCCACCTGATGTCCCTGCTGCTGCAACTGGCGGATCGCTGCCGCTTTACCCTCCGGGCGCACGCCGGCAATCACCCGATCGATACCGGCTTCACGGGCAATGGCGCTGGCGGTGATCGGATTATCGCCGGTCAACATGATGAGCTGATAGCCCTGCTGATGGAGACGCGCCAGCGCGGGCTGGCTCTCATCCCGCAGCGGATCGCGTAGCGAGAACAGGGCGATGACCTTGCCGTCGGCGGCCAGCAGCACCGGTGTTGCGCCGCGTTCTGCCTGCGCGCGTAGCCGATCGGCAACCGGCTGCGTGGCGATATCCGCCTGACGCAGAAAGTCTTCGTTGCCCAGCAGCAGGCTGCGTCCCGCAACGCTGCCGCTGACGCCCAGCCCGCCCGCCTGGCGGAAGTGCTCTACCTGCGGCAGCTCCATGCCTTCAGCGCGCCGCAGGATAGCCTGCGCCAGCGGATGAGCGGAGCCCTGCTCCAGCGCGGCTGCCCAGCTTAGCGCCTGCTTTTCGCTCACGCTTTGCCAGGTCTCAATAGAAATAACTTCCGCGATGCCTTTGGTCAGCGTGCCGGTCTTATCAAAAACCAGGGTATCGACGCTGCTGGCCCGCTGCAGGGCATCGGCATCGCGAACCAGTATGCCAAGCTCCGCTGCGCGGCCAGTGCCGGCGATCACCGCCATCGGCGTAGCCAGCCCAAGCGCGCAGGGGCAGGCGATAATTAATACCGTGGTGGCGACCACCAGGCTGTAGACCAGATGGGGCGATGGCCCCACCAGCGCCCAGATAGCTGCGCTGATTAGCGCTATTGCGACCACTACCGGCACGAAAACGGCGGAAATACGGTCGGCCAGCTGACCGAGACGCGGTTTGCTGCTTTGCGCCTGCTGTACCAGCTGAATAATGCGGGCCAGGGTAGTTTGCTTACCTACCGCGCTGGCATGAAACAGCACGCTGCCGTCCTGAACCACGGTACCGGCAGACAGTGGGTCACCCGGTTTTTTATGCTGCGGCAGCGCCTCGCCGGTAAGCATCGCTTCATCGATCCAGGCTTCTCCCTGAATGATATCGCCGTCCACCGGTACCCGATCGCCGGGCATCACTCGCAGCGTCATGCCCGTCTGCACTTCGCTGAGTGGCTGCTGGCGCTCGCTGCCGTTTTCCACCACCCTTGCCATCGGTGGCGTTAAATCCATCAGGCGCTCAAGCGCCCGGGAAGAGCGCTGGCGCGCCCGCTGCTCCAGCAGATGGCCGAGGTTGATTAAGCCGATTATCATCGCGCTGGCTTCATAGTAGAGGTGACGCGCTTCGACCGGCACCCGATCGGGCCACAGGTTGACGCTGATTGAGTATATCCATGCCACGCCGGTGCCCAGGGCGACCAGGGTATCCATTGTCGCGCTGCCGTTGCGCAGGCTGCGCCAGGCGCTGCGGTAAAAATGCCCACCCGCCAGTACCATCACCAGCAGCGTGGCAACGCCAATCGCCAGCCAGCCGCTGCGGTTGGCTGAGGTCAGCATCATATTGTCGCCGATCATTCCCCAGAGCATCAGTGGCACGCCGAGGGTCAGTGCCAGCGCTGATTGCCATGCATAGCGGCGCACCGCGCGGCGAGCGGTGTCCTGCTGTTTCGCGCGGCGGCTTTCATCATCTTCAATCGCCTCCGCGTCATAGCCCGCCTGCTGCACGGCGGCTATCAGCCGTTGTGGATCGGTCTCGCCCAGCACCAGCGCGCTGCGATCCGCCAGGTTAACCCTGGCCTGGCGAACGCCGGTAACGGCGTTCAAGGCTTTTTCCACCCGGCTGACACAGCTGGCGCAGCTCATTCCGTCTATCAGTAAATGGTAGGTTTCATCGCTTGCCGGAAGCCGTTGATTGTCCGCTGCCAGCGCTTCCGGCGGCTGATGGCTGTCTGCCAGCGGTTCAGTTTTTGGGGAGGTGCTGCCGTTAGCGATAGCGGCGTGGTAGCCGGCATTTTCAATATCGGCGACCAGTGCTTCCGCGCTGGCTTCACCCGTTACTCTGGCTTCATTCAGCGACACCTCAGCGTCCTGTACATCACTGCGCTGTTCGAGCACCTCTTTTACCCGTTTAACGCAGTGGCCGCAGGAAAGGCCCTCCAGACTAAGCAAAATAGTGTGAGACATGTTTGACTCCTGTAGTTTGTAATCCTGCTTTGCTAGTGCTATCAAGGTTAGACCTTCCATCAAGGTTAAGGTCAAGGAGTAAAAGCGTGAATATCAGCGATGTGGCAAAACGCACCGGGCTGACCAATAAGGCCATCCGTTTTTATGAGGAAAAGGGGCTGGTAACGCCGCCGCTGCGCAGCGAGAACGGCTATCGCCGCTACGATGCCCGGCATATTGAAGAGCTGACGCTGCTGCGTCAGGCGCGCCAGGTGGGCTTTAATCTGGACGAATGCCGCGAGATGGTGCAGCTGTTTAATAATCCACAGCGGCATAGCGCAGACGTCAAAAAGCGCACCCTGCAAAAGGTCGCGGAGATTGAAAATCACATTGCCGAGCTAAACCGGATGCGAACGCGTCTGCTGACGCTGGCGGAGCAATGTCCGGGAGATGACAGCGCCGATTGCCCGATAATTAATAATCTGGCGGGCTGCTGCGCCGGTAAAAAATAGCGGCGGGCATTGCCCGCCGCGCCGATCAGTAAAGCAGGGAGTAGAGCTGACGGCGGTATTTAGCCGCCAGTGCGTCGCCGGTGCCGAGCGCCGCCAGAATTTCCTGTAGCATTTTGCGCGCCTGGCCGTCGGCGGCGGCTAAATCTTTTTTCAGGAAGCTGAACAGTAACTCCAGCGCCTCTTCGTTACGCCCGACCTGATGCAGCTGCAGCGCCAGCTTGCTAGCCAGCTCGGCGTTTTCCGGTTCGCTTTCCAGCTGCTGCTGCAGCTGCTGAATTTCCGGGGTGTCTGCCGCCTGCTTCAATAAGTCAATTTGTGCAATTAATCCCTGATAGCGCGTGTCCTGGTCCTGCAGCGGTACGACCTTCAACACCGCCTCTGCCTCTTCGCTGCGGTTTAAGACGATCAGCACTTCGGCCAGCAAAAAGCCGATTTCACTGCTCTGGTTGCTGAGCTGCCAGGCCTCTTTTAGCAGCGGCAGCGCTTCCAGGTGTTTGCCTTCATCCATCAGCGCCAGCGCTTCCTGCGCTTTCAGCTCTTCAGGCTTCGGCAGCACTTTTTCCAGCAGCGCGCGGATAGCTTCTTCAGGCTGCGGTCCCTGGAATCCATCGACGGGCTGCCCATTCTGGAACAGATAAACGGTTGGGATGGCGCGCAGGCCGAACTGGGACGCGACCGCTTGCTCGGCGTCGCAATCCAGCTTAGCGAGGATAAACTGTCCCGCATATTCCTGCGCCAGTCGGTCCAGCACCGGCGTCAGCTGTTCACAGTGCTGGCTGCGCGCTGACCAGAAGTAAAACAGCACCGGCATTTGCATGGATTGTTCCAGCGTCTGGTGCAGATTCGACTCGGTAATATTAATAACGGTAGCTTGTGGTGACATGCGGAAAGTCTCTTTTAACTGGGTTTCGATCACTTATGGGGGCATTGCCGCGATGATCAAGGGGCAAGATCCCTGTTGGTTTATTTTACACGCAGTATCCGATCCATTATCGCCGCTGGCAGCAGGCGGCGCAAAACGGTTATTGCCCAGGCCACTAAGGTTACCGGATAGCGCAGTCTTGGATGTCGGCTTTCCAGCGCGTGACGCAGCGGCGGTAGTATCGCCTCGGCCGGCAGGGTAAAACGGGCGGCGATACCGGGATTTTTCACCGGCTTATCGTGGCGGGTCTGATTGACGTTAGCGGTGAAGCTGCTGGCAATCGGACCGGGTTCGATCAGGCTGACGCGAATGCCGCTGCCGTGCAGCTCATGGCGCAACGCATCGTTCCAGGCTTCCAGCGCATACTTGCTGGCCGCATAGGCGCCGCGACCGGCGGTTGAAATCAGGCCCATCACCGAGCTGGTGTTAATAATGCGCCCCTCTCCCTGCGCCAGCATAGCCGGCAGCAGTTGCATGGTCAGCTGATGGGTACCAAACAGATTGGTGGAAAACTGCTGCTCAAGCTGCTGGCGGCTAACCGTTTGCAAATCACCATAAACGCCGTAGCCGCCGTTATTGAACAGGCCATACAGGCGATTATTACAGGCAGCCAGCACCTCCTGTGCGGCGCGATCCACGCTTTGCGCATCGTCTAAATCGAGCTGAATGCCGGTAAAACCCAGCTGATTCATGCGCTCCACATCTTCAGCTTTACGACAAGCGGCCAGAACCTGATAGCCGCGTTGCAGCAAATCATTGGCGGCGGCAAGGCCGATACCACTGGAACATCCGGTAATTAATACCGCTTTTTGCATAACTTTACCTGTCAGGGGAACGAAGCCCGTTTTATTCGTGTTTAACTAACGGCTTAAGCGCGTTATCCATTAGCCCGGTAATAAAAGGCTGCGCGTCCGGGTTAGGGTGAATACCGTCCTGTTGCATCCACTCTGGCTTAACGTAAACCTGCTCCATAAAAAATGGCACCAGCGGAACGTCGTTTTTACGGGCAAGCTCAGGGTAGATAGCGCTGAAGGCCTCGGTATAGCGCCGACCATAGTTAGCGGGCAGGCGGATCTGCATCAGCATTGGCTGTGCGTGCGCTGCCTTAACCGCATCGATGGCTTTTTGCAGGTCGCTGGCGATATTCTGTGGCGGAAATCCCCGCAGGCCATCGTTGCCGCCCAGCTCAATAAGAACCCAGGTCGGCTGATGCTGCTTCAGCAACGCGGGCAGACGCGCCAGTCCCTGCGCGGCGGTATCGCCGCTTATGCTACCGTTAATCACTTCAGGAGCGTGTTGCCACTTGTCGTTTAGCAGGTGCGGCCAGGCGACCCCGGCCGGCATCCTATACCCGGCGCTGAGACTGTCGCCGAGAACCAGTAACTTTTGCGCCGCGCCAGCCGGCACGGCAAACAGGGTTAATAATAACAGGAACAGGTAATGCCAGCGGAAAACATTGTTGAAGTTCATCGTCTTAGTAAGTCCGTCGGTCAGGGGGAAAATCAGCTCTCCATCCTTACCGGAGTTGAGCTGGTTGTCAAACCAGCGCAAAGCATCGCCCTGATTGGCGAGTCAGGTTCGGGTAAGTCGACGCTATTAGGCATCCTTGCCGGGTTGGATGATGGCAGTGATGGTGAAGTGATGCTGATGGGACAACCGCTGCATCGGTTAAACGAAGAACAGCGCGCCGCGCTGCGGGCGCAGCATGTTGGCTTCGTGTTTCAGTCATTCATGCTGGTGCCGACTCTGAATGCGCTGGAGAACGTTCAGCTGCCGGCGCTGCTGCGCGGCGAAAGCGATAAGCGCAGCCGCCAGCAGGCCAGAGCGCTGCTGGAGCAGCTGGGGCTTGGCGAGCGTTTACAGCATTTGCCCGCACAACTCTCCGGCGGTGAGCAGCAGCGGGTAGCGCTGGCGCGGGCATTCAGCGGGCGTCCTGGCCTGCTGTTCGCCGATGAACCTACCGGTAATCTTGATCGCCACACCGGCGAGCGCATTGCTGATTTACTGTTTTCGCTTAACCGCGATCATGCCACAACCTTAATCCTGGTAACCCATGACGAACAGCTGGCCGCCCGCTGCCAGCGTCGTCTGCGCCTGCGCGATGGCAAATTATGGGAGGAGTCATGATCGCCCGCTGGTTTTGGCGCGAACTGCGCTCGCCCTCGTTGCTGATTGTCTGGCTGGCGCTCAGCCTGGCGGTGGCCTGCGTGCTGGCGTTAGGATCAATCGGCGATCGCATGGAAAAAGGACTCACCCAGCAAAGCCGGGATTTCATGGCTGGCGACCGCACCCTTAGCTCGCCGCGCGAGGCGCCATCAGCATGGCTTGAGCAGGCGCAAAAGGCTGGCTTGCAGGTCAGCCGGCAGCTCAGCTTTATGACCATGACGTTTGCCGCTGACAGCCCGCAGCTGGCGTCGGTGAAAGCCGTTGACGATCGCTACCCGATGTTCGGCACGCTGCAAACCGAGCCGCCGGGTCTTAAGCCGCAGGCAGGCACGGTGCTGGTGGCGCCGCGGCTGCTGGCGCTGCTGGGGCTAAAAACCGGCGACAGCCTGGAGGTTGGTGACACCCGTCTGCGCGTGGCCGGTGAGGTCATTCTGGAACCGGATGGCGGCTTCAATCCTTTTCAGACCGCGCCCCGGGTATTGATGAATCTGGCCGACGTCGCGGCCACCGGCGCGGTGCAGCCCGGTAGCCGCCTGACCTGGCGCTATAAATTTTCCGGCAATCCCAGTCAGTTAGCCGCTTACGATAGCTACATAGAGCAGCATATCCGCCCGGATCAGCGCTGGCTCAGCGTGGAGAATTCGCAGGATGCGCTGGGGCTTTCCATGCAGCGAGCCCAGCAGTTTTTACTGCTGTCGGCGCTGTTGACGCTGATGCTGGCGATTGCCGCCGTTGCGGTCGCAATGAGCCACTACGGCCGCAGCCGTTACGATCTGGTCGCGGTGCTGAAAACCCTCGGCGCCGGTAAAGCGATGCTGCGTAAACTGCTTATCGGCCAGTGGCTGGCAATCCTGCTGCTGGCCGCCGTCAGCGGCGCGCTGGTCGGTCAGGGCGTTGAAGCGCTGCTGCTGGTGATGCTCAAACCGGTGTTGCCCGCCGCCTTACCCGCCGCCAGCGGCTGGCCGTGGCTGTGGGCGCTGGGCTCGCTGTTCGTCATTTCGCTGCTGGTGGGGCTGCGTCCCTGGCGTTTGCTGCTGGCAACCCAGCCGCTGCGGGTGCTGCGCCGCGATGCCATAGCCCGGGTCTGGCCGCTGAAATATTATCTGCCAGCGGCAGCGCTGATCGTGGTGGCAATGCTGGCGCTGCTGGTCGGCGGCAGCAAGCTGCTATGGGCCCTTTCGGGCGGTATCGTGCTGCTGGCCCTGATGCTGGCGGTGCTAGGATGGCTGGTGTTGCAGGGGCTGCGGCGGTTAAACGTACGCCAGCTGGCGCTGCGGCTGGCGATTAACCGACTGCTGCGCCAGCCGTGGGTGACCCTCAGCCAGCTGGCGACGTTTTCACTCTCTTTTATGCTGCTGGCGCTGCTGCTGATTATGCGCGGCGATCTGTTGGACCGCTGGCAGCAGCAGCTGCCGCCAGACAGCCCTAACTATTTTTTGCTCAATCTGACGGCGGAACAGGTGCCGCAGGTGCAGGATTTTCTGCGCCAGCATCAGATTACGCCGCAGCGGTTTTATCCTATCGTACGCGCCAGGCTGACCCAACTGAATCACCAGCCAGCCGATCCGAATCTCGACAATGCGCTGAATCGTGAGCTGAACCTGACCTGGGGCGATAGCCTGCCGCCGCAGAACCCGCTGGTCAGCGGCAGCTGGCCGCCGCGTGCCGGTGAGGTTTCGGTGGAGCAGGGCGTGGCGGAACGGCTTGGCGTCGGCATCGGCGATACCCTGACATTTACCGGCGATACGCAGGATTTTTCGGCGAAAATAACCAGCCTGCGCAAGGTGGACTGGGAAAACCTGCGGCCCAATTTTTTCTTTATCTTCCCACCCGGCGCGCTCGACGAGCAGCCGCAAAGCTGGCTGACCAGCTTCCGCCTGCATGACAACAATCCGCTGTTGGTTCAGCTAAATCGCGCTTTCCCGACCCTGAGTCTGCTCGACGTTGGCAACATCCTGCGCCAGGTTGGTCAGGTGCTGAATCAGGTTAGTCGGGCGCTGGAGGTGATGGTGGTGCTGGTGATAGCCTGTGGCCTGCTATTGCTGCTGGCGCAGATTCAGGTCGGGATGCGCCAGCGGCGTCAGGAACTGATGGTATACCGTACCCTTGGCGCCGGTAAGCGCCTGCTACAGCGCACGCTGTGGAGTGAGTTTGCTCTGCTGGGGCTGATATCCGGGGTCGCGGCGACCATCGGCGCTGAAGCCGCGCTCTGGGGTTTGCAGCGTAAGGTCTTTGATTTTCCCTGGGAGCCAGACTGGGCGCTGTGGCTGACCTTGCCGCTGACCGGCGCGCTGCTGCTGGCGCTGTGCGGAGGCTGGCTCGGCGTGCGTCTGCTTAAGGGCAAAGCGCTGTACCGCCTGTATAACGCGGAATAGCCGATGCAACGACGCGTTAGCTAAGCGATAGCGTAACCTGCCGGTAGGGGAAGGTCATCCGGCAGGCTTTGCGCCAAGGCAAAATGCTGTCGGGGCAGGCCCGCATTAGCGGCGGGCAGCCGCAGACTCGCTGCGGCTGATTCAGGCATTATTCTCGGATGGCGCGCCAGACAGCGCCAGATTACGCCAGCCGACTCAGCGCCCAGCTAATGCCGGAAGCGTACTCTTGCGGCAGCATCGACTGCAACGCTTTCAGGGTCAGGCTGAGGGTCATCGCATCCGGATGGCTGAGATTAAGGTGGCCGACCTTACGGGCGGAACGCACTTCTTTTTCATACCAGTGCAGATGCACCAGCGGCAGGTCGAGCCACTGATAATCCAGCTCGGTGCCGATCAGGTTAACCATAACGGCCGGCGAGCTGACCACCGGCGTCGGTAGCGGCAGCTCGAGAATGGCGCGCAGATGCAATTCAAACTGGCTGATTGAGGCGCCGTTTTGCGTCCAGTGGCCGCTGTTGTGTACGCGCGGCGCCAGTTCGTTAATCAACAGTCCGTCGGCGACGATAAAGCACTCCATCGCCATTACGCCGACGTAGCTGAGCTGGTTCATGATGGCGCTCAGCATATGCTCAGCCTGACGCTGAAGCCGTTCATCCGGCTCCGGCAGCGCCACGCTGGTGCGCAGAATGCCCTCCTGATGCAAATTGTGCGTCAGTGGATAAAATACCGTGCTGCCGTCATTGGCGCGGGCGCCGACCAGCGACACTTCGCCGGAGAAATTAATCCCCTGCTCAACGATACATTCACCGTAACATTCAGCGGGCAGGCTGGCGACCTCATCGGCGCGCAGGCGCCACTGACCGCGACCATCGTAGCCGCCGGTACGGCGCTTAACGATGGCCAGTTCGCCCAGCCGGGTAAAAATCTGCGGCCATTCGGCTTCATCCTGCAGCAGTTGCCAGGGCGCGGTGGCCAGCCCCAGTTCATCCAGCAGCTGCTTTTGCGTCAGGCGATCCGCCAGGCGTGGAAAGATGTCACGGTTAACGAACGCGCTGTGGCTTGCCAGCTCGCGGGTTAACG
Organism: Izhakiella australiensis; assembly: GCF_002006995.1. GTDB lineage: Bacteria > Pseudomonadota > Gammaproteobacteria > Enterobacterales > Enterobacteriaceae > Izhakiella > Izhakiella australiensis. The sequence continues at coordinate 13,862 of NZ_MRUL01000032.1, forward strand.
CCGTCTCTGGCCAGCGCTCGATTTCAGCGGTGATGACGCTTTGTTGAATCGGCAATGATTCCGGCTGTGCGTCGGTGCCGACCGGAAAGACCGCGATGCCCAGCGGTTCGCCCGCCTGGCGCAGCATACGGCCAAGCTGGCCGTTGCCCAGTACGCAAACCGGCTTCATGCCTGCGCCCTCGGATCGGGATTTTCCAGCACCTCATCGCTCTGGCGTTGCCGCCAGTCCGCCAGTCGCTGTGACAGCGGTGCATCGTGCAGCGCCAGGATCTGCGCTGCCAGCAGGGCAGCGTTAGCCGCGCCGGCTTTACCGATCGCCAGAGTGCCAACCGGGATGCCGCGCGGCATCTGCACGATGGAATACAGGCTGTCAACGCCGCTAAGCGCCGCGCTCTGAACCGGCACGCCAAGCACCGGCACCAGCGTTTTAGCCGCCAGCATGCCCGGAAGATGCGCCGCGCCGCCGGCGCCGGCGATAATCACCTGATGGCCGTTATCAGCGGCCTGCCCGGCAAAGCTGAACAGTTTATCTGGCGTGCGGTGCGCTGAGACCACTTCAACGTGATAGGACACCTGCAGACTATCGAGGATCTCAGCGGCAAAGCTCATGGTTGCCCAGTCGCTTTTAGAACCCATAACGATAGCGATACGGGCCGGTGTGGCGGTTGAAGACATGCGGTCAGGCTCCTGTGATTATCAGCCTGCTGAACGATAACGCAGGCATCTGGCGGTCAGTATGAAGGGCACAGAGAATAGCACGTCCAACGGGCAAGGAAAACGGTTGCGTTGGCGCGCTGGCAACATCCGTCCCGGAGAAATTTACAGTGGAAAAGCGATGAACTGCGCGCCGTCAGGGGTCACTTTTATCATTGAACCCTCATGATGCCAGGCGCCGAGCACCATGCGTTCGGCCGCAGCATGGTTTACCTCTAAGGCGTGTACGGCGGGACGATGAGTATGGCCGTGTATCAGACGCTGCACCTGATAATGCGTCATTACCTGTTCAACCGCCTGCTGATTAACATCCATGATTTCCAGCGATTTGTGCTGATTCGCCTGACGGCTATTATTGCGCATGCGGCTGGCGATGCGCTGGCGCACGGCAAGGGGCAGGGCAAGGAACAGGCGTTGCAGCCAGCGCCGGTGAACCTGACGGCGAAAACGCTGATAGCCAGCATCATCGGTGCATAAGGTATCGCCGTGCATAATCAGTAGCCGCTGATCGTACAGATTGACGATCTGCTCAGCAGGTAGCAGTTGCATACCGGCCCTGCGCGCAAAGCGCTGACCCAGCAGAAAATCCCGGTTGCCGTGAATAAAGTAGCAGCGCACGCCGCTCTCACTGAGTTGACGAAGCGCGGCGGCAACCTGCTGATGCAGCGGGTTAGGATCGTCATCGCCAATCCATACCTCAAACAGATCGCCAAGAATATAAAGCGCATCCGCGCCCGGCGCCTCGCGAGCGAGAAAGGAAAGAAAACCGGCAGTAATTGCCGGTTCGTCTTGTGACAGATGAATATCTGCAATAAAAAGCGTGGCGGGCATTATTCGTTGATAGTCACTTTCTCAATAACCACGTCTTCTTTCGGCACGTCCTGATGCATGCCGCTGCGGCCGGTGGAAACGCCTTTGATTTTATCGACCACGTCCATACCTTCAACCACTTCGGCAAATACGCAGTAACCCCAACCCTGCAGGCTTTCATCACGGAAGTTCAGGAAGTCATTATCGACCACGTTGATGAAAAACTGCGCGGTGGCGGAGTGCGGAGCCTGAGTACGGGCCATTGCCAGCGTGCCACGGGTGTTTTTTACGCCGTTGTTTGCTTCGTTTTTGATTTCATCTTTCGTCGCTTTTTGTTTCATGCCTGGCTCAAAACCGCCGCCCTGAACCATAAAGCCATTAATCACCCGGTGGAAGATGGTGTTGTCGTAAAAACCTTCACGACAGTAATCCAGGAAGTTCTGAACGGTGGCGGGCGCTTTGTCATCAAAGGTTTTGATCACGATATTGCCGTGGTTTGTCTGGAAAGTAACCATAATCTGTTCCTGTAAAGGTTAACGTCTCGCATTCCCGTGGGCGCTCTGACCCCGGGCTCAATCAGCATCGACTTATATCACAAAATGCCCTCTGGCGTCAGCACCCGACCTGGACGGAGAATTCCTGTTTACCGTAGCGCTCACGACAACACCAGGGCACAATAAGAGAACAGAGCTGCATTAACTTATAACCACACGTACGAACGGAATGTCTCAATGCTAAAGATTTTTAACACCCTGAGTCGTCAAAAAGAGGAATTTAAACCCATTCATGCCGGTAAGGTGGGCATGTACGTGTGTGGTATCACCGTTTACGATCTCTGTCATATCGGCCATGGCCGTACTTTTGTCGCTTTTGACGTCATTGCGCGCTATTTGCGTTATCTCGGCTTTGACCTGAAATATGTGCGCAATATTACCGATATTGACGACAAAATTATCCTGCGCGCTAATGAGAACGGTGAAAGCGTTGAGCAGCTGACTAACCGGATGATCGCCGAGATGCATCGCGATTTTAGCGCGCTGAATATTCTGCCGCCGGATCTCGAACCGCGTGCCACCCGCCATATCGCTGAAATCATCGAAATGACTGAAAAGCTGATCGCCCGCGATCATGCCTATGTGGCGAAGAACGGCGACGTTTTGTTCGCCGTTGACAGCGATGCCGACTATGGTCAGCTTTCGCGTCAGGATCTTGAACAGCTGCAGGCAGGCGCCCGCGTCGAGGTCGCGGAGGTGAAGCGCAACCCGATGGATTTTGTGCTGTGGAAAATGGCCAAAGAAGGCGAGCCGAGCTGGTCGTCGCCGTGGGGCGCAGGGCGCCCGGGATGGCATATTGAGTGCTCGGCGATGAACTGCAAGCAGCTGGGTGAACATTTCGATCTGCACGGCGGTGGTTCCGACCTGATGTTTCCCCATCATGAGAACGAGCTGGCGCAGTCCAGCTGTGCGCATGAAGGCACCTACGTCAATTACTGGATGCACTCCGGCATGGTGATGATCGATCGGGAAAAGATGTCCAAATCACTGGGCAACTTTTTTACCGTACGCGACGTGCTGCAGCATTTTGACGCCGAAACGGTGCGCTATTTTCTGCTGTCGGGCCACTATCGCAGCCAGCTCAACTACGGCGAAGATAATCTGGTGCAGGCCCGTGCCGCGCTGGAGCGGCTTTACACCGCGCTGCGTCACACCGATCCGAACGCTGCCGTCGCCGGTGGAGAAGCGTTCGAAGCGCGGTTTCGCGAGGCAATGGACGACGACTTCAACACGCCGGAAGCTTATTCCGTGCTGTTCGATCTGGCTCGCGAAGTCAATCGCCTGAAAGGCGAAGACAGCGCGGCGGCCAACGGTCTGGCTGCTCGCCTGCGTCAGCTTGGTGCGGTGCTGGGCCTGCTGGAGCAGAGTCCTGAACAGTTCCTGCAAAGCGGCGCGCAGCAAAATGATGATGAAGTGGCGCAAATCGAAGCGCTAATCCAGGCTCGTCTGGACGCTCGCAAAGATAAAGCATGGGCCAAAGCCGACGAAGCCCGCGACCGGCTGACGGCGATGGGCATCGTGCTGGAAGATGGACCTCAGGGCACCACCTGGCGACGCAAATAGTTAACCCGCCCTCGTTACCGGGGGCGCTTACTTTTTTATTGTCATTATGTCGATAAACAAGCTCACCCTGGCAGGCTTTCGCTCAGTACGTAACATTGAGCTGGAGCTGGCGCAGCTCAACGTTATCAGCGGCCCTAACGGCTGCGGCAAATCCAACCTGTATAAAGCGGTGCGCCTGCTGCACGAGGCCGCCTGCGGCCGTCTTTCGTCGGCGCTGGCGGAAGAGGGCGGTATCCAGAAAGCCATGTGGGCCGGCGGACTGCGTCGCGGCGACAAGCGCAGCGATGCCAAACGCCTGATGCTGGCCGTTGAGATGGACGATTTTGACTACCAGCTGGAAATCGGCTTTCCCGAACCGCTGATCAGCCTGTTTAACCTCGATCCGCTGGTAAAAAAAGAGGGCGTCTGGCAAACCGGCTTCCGTCGGCGTCCTTCCTCTCAACTGCTCGACAGACAAAATCAGACGGCGTTCCTCAGTAATATCAATGGGGAGCGCGTTGCCTATCCGGCCAGTCTGCATCCGGAAGATTCGGTATTCGGTCAGCTGGCGGAGCCACATCTTTACCCGGAGATCTCACAGGTTCGCGAAAGCCTGCGCAGCTGGCGTTTCTATCATGAGTTCGCCGTCTGGCCTCATTCGCCGCTGCGATCGCCGCAGGTGGGGATTCGTTCGCCGGTGCTGGCCCATGACGGCGCCAATCTGGCGGCGGCCTTCGAGACCATCCGCGAACGCGGCCATTACGAACTGCTGGAACATATTCTGCAGCAGGCGTTTGCCGACAGCCGCTTTTTTGTTGAAGAACAGAGCGGACGCTTTCAGATAATGATGGAGCGTAGCGGCATACTGCGTCCGCTGGAGAGCGCTGAGCTTTCCGACGGCACGCTGCGCTTTCTGTGCCTGGTGGTGGCGCTGCTCAGCCCGCGTCCACCGGCGTTTATGGCGCTGAACGAGCCGGAGAACAGCTTGCATCCCGACATGCTGCCCTCGCTGGCGCTGCTGATTGGTGAAGCCAGCCGCTACAGCCAGCTCTGGGTCACCAGCCATTCACCAACGCTGGCGGAGCTGATAGCCCGCCACGTCGAAGTGAAGCACTATACGCTGGCGCAGCGGGAAGGGGAGACGGTGATAATTTGAGAGCGCGTCGCTGATTACTGCACCACGGTAACGCGCTGACCGGCAAAGGCCACCGTCTGACCCGGCAAAACTTTGCAGCGCTTGCGGGTTTCCACCTGGCCGTCGACCGTTACCAGCCCGGCGTCGATAGTGCCTTTTGCCGCCGCGCCGCTCTCCACCCAGCCTTCCAGCTTCAGCAGATCGCAAAGATCGACATGCGCATGTTTACCCAGAGAAAACGTCGCCATTACTGCGCCTCCCGATCGTGAAATTCTTCACAGGCCTGTAGCGTATTCTGAATGAGCGTCGCCACCGTCATCGGACCTACGCCGCCGGGAACCGGCGTTATCCAGGCCGCGCGCTCCGCCGCCTGGTCAAAGATCACATCGCCCACCACCTTGCCGCTTTCCAGCCGGTTAATGCCGACGTCAATCACGATAGCGCCGGGTTTGATCCACTCGCCGGGAATAAAACCCGGTTTGCCAACGGCGACAATCAGCAGGTCAGCATGCTCAACGTGATGACGTAAATCGCGGGTAAACCGATGGGTGACGGTTGTGGTGCAGCCAGAAAGCAGCAGCTCCATACTCATCGGCCGGCCAACGATATTTGACGCGCCCACCACCACCGCGTTCAGGCCGTAGGTGTCGATGTTGTAACGCTCAAGCAGGGTCACGATGCCGCGAGGCGTGCAGGGGCGCAGCTTGGGCGCGCGCTGACACAGACGCCCGACGTTATATGGATGAAAACCATCGACGTCTTTATCCGGTGCGATACGTTCCAGCACCTTGACGTTATCAATACCTGCCGGCAGCGGCAGCTGCACCAGAATGCCATCGATCGCGCGGTCATCATTCAGCGCATCGATCAACGCCAGCAGCTCCGCCTCGCTGGTTGCGGCGGGCAGATCGTAGGAGCGGGAAATAAAACCGACTTCTTCGCAGGCGCGACGTTTACTGCCGACATAAATCTGTGAAGCGGGGTTTTCTCCCACCAGTACCACCGCCAGACCCGGCGCCCGCTTGCCCGCCGCTACGCGCTGGCGCACCTTTTCGGCCACTTCCAGACGAACCTGCTGAGCAACGGCTTTACCATCAATAATTTTTGCGACCATCAGAGAGGCAACTCACCTGTAGAGAATTAATACCAAGATGGGGGTATTTTGTCAGAAGCGCGGGCGGCTGTCAGGCAAGAAATGGTTCTGACTCAGACAAACGGCGCTTTTGCTTACCGCAAATAGCTTCTATTATGCAAGGCTGACTCATAAGCAGGCCCGGTGATGATTTGGTTAATGCTGACCACGCTTGTCGTGGTGTTTATTATTGGATTTCGGCTGCTGACGGCCGCGTCACGTCACTCAGCGCAGGCGCTGAGCAAACGTCTTAACGTTCCGCCGGTACACGTTGAATCACTGCTTTCGCTGATGGGGAAAAACGCAGCGCAGGAATTTACCGACTACATCGCCCGCGATGACGAAGATACGATGCGTAACGCCGCGGTGGTGCTGCTGATCTGGCAGGTATTTATCGTCGATAGCAGCGAAGAGAACCAGCTGCGCTGGCGCTACATCCTGCGCAAAGCCGGCATCCCTGCCGACATCAGCCGCCAGCAGATGCTGCTGGCACTCGGCTTTTTGCGCCAACTGGAACCGGACAGCCGGGAAATGAACGCGTTTCGCGAAGCTTACAATGCACACTTTAAGCCCGATCCCATCGACAGTATGCCGGCAGAACAGAATCTCATCTCGCTTGACGAACATCGTGACGGACGCAGCTAACGAGGCGTATTGGTCATAACCTCGTCACTTCGCATGGGGTCAATGGCAAAAGCATTGACTCGACAGGCTGTCACCGTATAATTCGACCCACTCTACTATGCGCCCTTAGCTCAGCTGGATAGAGCACCGGCCTTCTAAGCCGTAGGTCACAGGTTCGAATCCTGTAGGGCGTGCCATTATAAATCAATCAGTTATCTCTTACCTCCCACTTCAATTTTTTCCACATGGGACAGATTTGGGACGCAAGCGCTAAAAATCGCATCGATTTGCCTCGCGTGCTCGGTTAAATGATTAGGTGCCAGGTGCGCATATCGCTGAACCATTTCGATGCTCTCCCATCCCCCCATTTCCTGAAGCGCCGATAACGGAACGCCGGCCTGAATTAACCAGCTCGCCCACGTATGCCTCAGGTCGTGGAAGCGAAAATCCTCAATACCTGCCCGTTTAAGTGCTGCCCGCCATGCCGTATTTGAATCTACCCGCATTTTCCTTACCGCCGCCGTAGTAGTCCCGTCATTGCGTTTAACGGCTTCGGTGTGAACGAACACCCAGCTGTTATGCCTTCCTATCTGCCGGCGCAGCACCGAGCAAGCCAGATCATTCAGCGCTACGCCAATAGCTCTGCCTGATTTGCTTTCCTCCGGATAAATCCATGCCACCTTGCGCTGCATGTCAATTTGCTGCCATTTCAGATCGACTATGTTTGACCGGCGCAGGCCTGTCGCCAGAGCGAACTCTACGGTAGACTTCAGCGGTTCAGGGCATTCATCAATCAGGCGCTGGGCTTCAACGGGTTCGAGCCACCGAACCCGCTTATTCCTTTCCTGTGGCACTTTGATAATGGGAGACCTTTCAATCCACTTCCACTCCCGCTCAGCTGCACGCATCATAGCTTTCATTAATGCCAGGTGCTTTGCTTTGGTAGAGATTGAAACGGCAGCCGGTTTATACTCCCCGATATCCAGTCCCTTCTTCGCCATTGAAACAGCGCGCTGCTCCCACCGCTCTCTTGCCTTTCGGTTGGTCATCCTGCCGACTGCGGCGTAAATCTTCGCCTCACTAATATCCTTCAGCAACACACCTTCAAAATGCATAAGCCAGAATCCAATCCGGCCTTTATCTGCATCAAGTGATTTCTTATGCGCCTTTTCTTCAAGCCAGCGCAGGCATGCTTCTTCAAACGTAACGTCCGGGAAATCTCCCAGTCGCTCTATTCTCCATAACTCAGCTTTTCGCCGGTCGTGCAGCTCCTGAGCTTGCTTTCGGTCCGTTGTCCCAAGAGACTCTTTAATCCTTTTGCCGACCGGCGTTGTGTAGCTGCCGTACCAGACATTCCCTCTACGGAATAATGACATGTTTTCTCCTTCTCATGTGCATCACCCGCGCTCACGGCGACAGTGTGCAACGGATTATTCAGCGCGGCAATACATGCCTGGCGAGTGAATAAAAAAGGGGATTTCGGTTTTTCGGGGTTTTTCCTCGTGTAAACAATGCGACCTGACCTGCACCATTGGCTTAATGTATCGGTATCAATGCCAATGAAATCAGCCGCCTGCTGCCTGCTAAGGCTGAATCGCTCCATATTTGCCTCGCGTCATAATTTAGAAAAAAGTTCATAACAGATAACCACTATTACAGCGGCAATCAGGATATGGGTCAGGGTTATCATTCTCGCTCTCTCAGTACTCCGTTAATCACACCAATAGCCCATAGCAAATCGACCAGCCTGAATGCCGGGGCTATTTTCTCGTAGTAGGATTTGATGATTGGTCGGGATATGTCGTCGCGATTAGCGGAGGGGTTGGCTGCTATTGCGTATTTGATTGCATCGTTACATTGTCGTGCCACGGCGCGGAGCGCGTTCTGCTTCTCTGCATTCACATCACCCTCTGGCTCTGCGCCCTCAGATATTGCTGGTGGTCGTCACGGCAATCGCTATCGCAGTATGCGCCGGTTGATATTGTCTCGCGGCACCAATGGCATTCTCCGGTGTAAATCAGGGGTGTGCGTGTACGGTTAGCAAGTGCAATTTCAATTGTCTGCTGCTGACGGGCTACTGCTTCGTCTATCGGGTCTGCAAAATTCATATTTATCTCCAGGCGTAAAAAAACCGCTTTCGCGGCTATCGGTAAACGGCTGAACACTCCAGCGTCACTTTGCGTCGCTCTAAAATTGCAGCTTTGACGCTTTCGCATTCTTCGAGGGAGTAGATTTCATCACTAACGGGGAGGGGAGTAGCAGAGAGCATCAGGAGGACGTAGCCGATTAGCATTTATCCTCCGGCGTGGCTGCCAGTAATTTATCTATTTGAGTGCAAATTGATGAAAGCTCATCGAATTCATTCTTCCATCTACCAACGTCAATGTGACTTCCAAAGCTGGCAACATAACTGGATTTCTCAAAATGGGCAGCGCTGCGCAAATTTTCTAATAATTCAACCGGCACCAGTTTCCAACCGGCAGATACAGCTGGCGCTGGTGGGTCGGAGTAAAATTTATTAACTTCGATGCGGAATATATCTCCCTCACTTGGCGATCTCTCCGCGCCACCGTAAAGCCACGGATGGGTAACACCACTGTGTTTGTTAACCAGCCTGTGTGCATACGCAGCAGGCTCAGCCGTCAGCGAGGCGAGGGAGATTTGACGAAGATGCAAATCCATTTTCATTAAAATAGATTCAGGCCACATATCCACACACCTTTCCAAATGTGCAATTTCCTCTTTGCAGTATTCAACCAGCCCCGCTTTTTCTGATTCAGTCATTAGTTTGTGCTCCAGCTATCTTCAATTGCGACGCCGAGGCGATGTAGCCAATCGGCCAGCTTCAGCATTGATTCCCGATTACTAAGTTGTTCTGGAAAATTATCAAGAGCTATCGCTGGTTTAAATCGTCCAAAGGAGTCTTGTTCGACAGTCAAAAATTGCTCCAGTACCGTTCCGCTGACGCTGCTGTTATGCCTGACAAAATAAACAGACCGTGATTTTTTCGTCTCAGGGTCGAATTTGTATTCAGTGAGTATCATCTGACAGCGCCCACGGTTATTGCCGAGCCAACGATTAATCGACATATGGAGTACTCCCGCTGTTGAGGCGCAGCACCTCGTCAATGCAGCTATTCCAGACCATATCCGCTTCGCTGGAGGCAGTGCCGTCTGCATCATAATGTTTATCCGGCACAGCAATCTGCAGAGATTCCAGCGTGCTGCGGATCTCGTTGATACTGTCTTGCGCCTCGAAATATCCCGCTGCGTTCCTGACGTCTACGCAGGTTAGGCAAACCCAATCAATCAGTTTGCCTGTTAGGACAGCAGGTTTCCCATCCGGCACAGCAACCGGGGCGCGATACTGATGCAGCGCCGCCAGCTCTTTCTCTGCTGTTTCGGCTCGTTGTTCAAGCTCCCTTATCGTCTCCCCCATATGCATATTCGATTTGATATGATTGGATTTTAGGGTGGATACCTCTTCCATTAATTCGAG
>NZ_MRUL01000033.1 GCF_002006995.1 Izhakiella australiensis
GCATTAAGGTCAGGCAGAGTAAGTATCTGAACAACCTGGTGGAGCAGGAGCACCGGAATATCAAACGTCGGATACGCCAGATGCTGGGGTTCAAATCATTCCGGAGGGCGCAGGCGATACTGGCAGGCATCGAAATCATCCACATGCTACGCAAAGGGCAGCTTCAGAATCCGCACAGAGACGGTTTGTCCCCGGCAGAGCAGTTTTATCTTCTTGTTGCGTAAACAATCACCATCCAGGCTTTCCGGCAACCTGCTGGCGTTAATGCGACAGAACCCTCCCGGGAGGGGAAAAAACGGGACGCTAAGGTTACAAACAGGCCAGAGTAATTGTCGCGAATCGGACGGGGTAATTGTCGCCTAATAAAAGGGACCGGTATTCCCCGGCTATTTGTGCAGCCAGCAAAATTGTCGGGGCAACGACAACGCGGCGCCGGGCTTTCAGCTTCCGGGCAATCAGTGCTCCGGTGTATGTTTTTCCGGAACCACAGCACATGACCAGAGAGGCTCTATCGGCCAGCTGTAGCTCCCGGACTGCAGCGTCAGAAGCCTCTTCCTGATAATATCGGTTTTTATACATGGCAGGGGCTCACTCAAGACTGGCGATACCGGCGGAATAGCATTCCCCGGCAACAGAATTCGTGATGCGCCACATCACCACATCACGTTTACCGGTCGCAGCCTCAAACTCATCGAGCGTCATATAGAAATTCAGCATAATCAGCTCACCTTTACGGTGAAATTCGGCATAGCGTTTTTCCACCAGGGCATCGCGGAGCTGATTATAGTCATCCATCAGATTGATAACATACTGAGGGACAGGAGAGGCTCCGGACTCCCAGCGTTGCCAGGTGCGGATATCCTTATTCCCGATATGACAGGCCGCTTCGCCGGGTTCCAGCGTCAGTATCAGCCGCAATGCTTTTAATTCCTTATTGTTCAAAGGGACTCCATTCTGCGTAACGTACCGGTTTCTGGGCGACGATTTTTTCTAATGAAAACATCCACTGCTCATCCCTCTGCTCCACGCCGTCATAACCTATCAGCATCGCCGCGTCATACCGCTGCCGCTGAAGCCAGAAATCATCTTCAGCGAAATCTGTGCCTGAATTCAGGGCGTCCGTGTCCAGGTTATAAACCCAGGCGGAATCGGGATTTTTGCTCATGAAATATGGTGAAGCTGAAAAGCACACTGCCTGGCCGAAAAGACCGTTCTTAATCGAGGTGATGATTTCCGGGGAGGTGTGATAGAGCATATTCTGGTCCGTTCCTGCTGTGACTGTATATAATTATATGTCGTCATGGCGACATAGGATGATTCTCGGAAGAGGAGGTTGTAAGTGGCAAGCCGCCAAAGTTTTTTAGGACTGATGACGAAAAAAATTAATCGGTGGGGATGCCGCTACTGGCAAGGTTCTCCGCTCAATGGAAGGAAATCACCCGTCAGGCTCAAAACGCTTAGCGTAGGATAATTTCCGAATTCCAGGCGGACTCCTTCATGCCCGCGGCTCCAGACGGTGCAGCCGCGCCGTGTGCGCCAGAGACTGCAGGTCCGCCATCCGCTCTCCACCCCGCGAACAGCAGTTCCTCCATCCCTACGCCACCGGGCGCATCATCAACAGCAGTGTCGTATGAGACAATTTTTGTCGCCTTCATGCGTAAACGCATAACTAAAAAAACCTTTAAAACACTCAGTCAGAGTAATTATCGCTGTATAATTAACCATATCTGTCATGTATGTACGGCGTACAAAATAGATAACGCCAGGGAGACGTATTTATCTGTGAGTACTGAATCGTTGACGATAAAATCCGGTCATCTGGCATGGTGCGCCATGGTAGCACTTCAGCTGGCAAAACGTGACGGTCAGGTCAGTTCTGAATCCCAGGAAAATCTGTTCCTGACCCGCTGGCTTGCCACCGCGCTTAAACAGCACCGGTTTCCCCGCGACGTGGCCCCGGATATCGAATGGTTGCTGAAGCAGGGACGGACTCTGGGAGCCAGAGCAAAGATGCTTCACAAGCTCGATTACCTCTGGCGTTCCTGCACCGGTGAGCTGCTGAAACAGAATGATTTGTTCCGGCTGACGTACGCGCTCGAAACGGCAAAAGAGATGCACTGGATATACCGGCTGCTCACTGACAGGGAGTGGACCGGCCGATACGCGGTGCCTGTGACTCCCGGCGTTAACGCGATATACCTGTCCCGTCCTTCTCTCGATGCGGCTTTTGATGATGGTGGAAAACAAATCACACCGCTTATGTCCAGGATTTCCGGCTGCGTGGCGGGGCTGGAGAAATTGCTGGACCGTTGTGGCTGGAAGGTTGAATTCTGCCCGGGTGAGGCTTCACTCTTCCGGTTGATGTCTTTCACCCCCCCCCCCCGGGCTCAACGAATAAATCACCAGACTATGGTTGATCAAATGAAAAATACGCCACAAGAAACGGATAAAATTCAGTGTCGTGAGTGTGGTAAGTTTTTTGATTTTTTGGCGCCACACGTTTCAAAAGTTCATCAGATGTCCTTAGCTGACTACCGTGAGCGCAGGGGTATCCCCAGGCAGCAACCCCTGGCGAGCATTTCATACAGAAACAACTGTCGGGCCAATGTAATTGCGCGTATCAAACGCGGCGACCTGTGCCCGAAGGAACAGGTAAAAATGATGCAGAAGGCGTATAAAGCTGCATCCCTGAAACCGGGATCATCTCTGTTGCACAAGGTGCGCGCCAGTGAAGTCGCCAGGCGGTATCAAATCTGGATGAAATCACCTGTGATTAGGCCAGCTGAACCTGCCGTAAAGAAGGAAGCTATCAGGCGGATGCAGGCTCGGACGGTTTCCCATGAACGAGTTAAGGATATCGCTGAGGATTTGAACCTTTCTATAAGCAGGCTTTACGCCTGGTTTAGCAAAACCTGAGCACTATAATGGTTCCGTTTAAGTATAATAATTCTGGCCGTTTGTAGAGCAAAAGACGCCTTAATCGCAACTGATTTATTTAACAATTTTTTGGCTACTCAAATGAACCGCTTAACCGACTTTTGGGTTCCACTGCTCCCCAAACCCCAATATCAAGCGGCAGATACGAGCGATGCTGGGATTCAAATCATTTCGTCGGGCGCAGACGATACTGGCCGGCATTGAGTTAATCCATAAGATACGCAAAGGGCAGTATAAACATCCGCAGGGGAACAGGTTGTTACCGGCAGAACAATTCTATCGGTTGATTGGCTGAAAAACAGGCAGCGCAGCTTTTGCTGACTTACTGCCTATAACGCGACAGAGCCCCATCGGGTGGACAGAGGGTACGTGATGGCATAAAACATACGAAAAAAAGCTATGTCACCTCAGACAAAGAGGGTCTGGACAACTTGTTCTGGCATTATAATAATGAGCGTATTCATCAGAGTAAAATGTGCTACGGGCGCACATCATATGAGAGTGGTGGGCATGTATAATAATTTTTTTTCAGATACTAAAAAAAACAGCAAAATAAGGCATTACCTTAATGAAAGCCTGGCGCACTATGACGGGATTAATTATGTCTATGCTGTTATGAATAAAGCAAACACAGATAAAATCCTTATCATTAGCGACTTACCTGAGCATCTGGTGGCTAATTATCTGAAGAAAAAAAATCAGAATATTGACCCGGTAATCATTAGTGCCCTGAACCGGGTTACTTCCTTTTCGTGGGATGAAAACATTAAAATTCGAGCCCAGTGGTCAATGAAAAGTATTTTCAGGCCGGTAAAGCCCTACAATATCACCAGTGGTTATGCATTTGTATTGCATGATTGTAAAAATAATGTCGTTATATTATCTATTTACATGGATAAATATTTAATGAGTGAAATGAGCGAGAAAATCGAAGAAAACAAGAATAAGCTACAGGGCTTATTAATTAACACTCATGATATGTTGCTTCACGCCTATCTGGAAAACAAAACTACAGGCAATAGACTAACTGCACGGGAGTCTGAAATTCTTTCTTTGTGCACCACTGGTAAGATTTACTCTGAAATTTCCGCTTTACTTCACATCTCTGTTGGCACCGTTAAATATCACATGGCTAATATAACAAAAAAATTGGATGCCAGAAATGCAAAACATGCAATTACTCTGGCAACTGAGCTGAATATGATTTCACCTTCTGAGCATTGCATATAATAACTATAAAAATACAACAAAAATGGAGAATTACTTATGGATAATGATCTGTATTCAAATGATGAAAAAAACCGTTATGTTAAGTCATTTCTGGAAAAGAATTTACTGAAATATGGAAATATACACTACGTATATTCTGTAATGAATAAGTCCAGAATGAACAGTATGAGTATCCTGAGTAATTTTCCGGATAAACTTGTAGATGATTATCTTGATGGAGGTAAGCAAAACATTGATCCTGTAATTCTCAGTGCGTTAAACCGTGTCACATCATTCTACTGGGATGAAAATCTCAAAATCAGTTCCCGGTGGGAGATAAGGAGCATTTTTTCGCCGGTAAAACCCTATAACATCACTTCAGGCTATGCTTTTGTATTACATGATCATCAAAATAATCTGGGAATACTATCTTTATATATAGATAATCTATTAAAAAAAGAAACTCTTGATCTAATCCTTAATCACAAGGATGATCTTCAGTGTTTATTACTGAGCACGCATGAAATGCTGCTTGATGTCTACCATAATCATAAAATAACAAAAATAGTATTCACACCACGTGAGAATGAAATCCTGTACTGGTGCACAACCGGGAAAACACACAAGGAAATTGCTGAGTTGCTGCATATTTCATTAGGGACCGTGAAGTTTCATACAGCTAATATTGTCAGGAAAATGGGTGTCAGAAATATACGACATGCGGTCAGTCTGGCTACCGAACTTAAAATCGTTTCCCCTCCGGCAGGAAAGAAAATATGCTAAAATAATCTGCCTTATTATTTTATCCTCATCATATCTATAGTCATTAAAACCTATAAATTTTTTTCGAACAAAGAGTAAGAAATGATCATCATGGTCATTTACGATATTATGACCACCTTTTAGCACCTCATTTCAATCAGGAGGTAGTATGAAATGTAGACACGCCAGTAAAGGTGATTTGGACAGAGTATGCGAAGTTCTGGCGACAGCGTTTTATAGCGAACCATTACATCAGATTATTTTTCCCGACTCTGAAAAGCGGTTAGAAACGTTACGGAATTTTTTTCGTATTTACGTTGACCTCGCCAGCGAACGCGGCGGTACGCTGCTTACTGAAAACAATGCAGGCGTACTGGTTTATTTCCGGCCGGACTCAATGTATATGAATGATAAAGAACGTATTTTGTTCGATAACCAGCTACGCGACGTTTGTGGCTCATGCTATAACGCTGCATTGACCTTGAATAACGGACTTGAATATTTCCATCCAGAAGCCCCTTCTCATTTTTATATATCACTTCTGGCGGTACATAAATCTTCGCGTGGTGGAAGCTTAGTTAGCAGTCTGTTCAATACCCTTAATACCATGCTCGACAGAGAAGGATTTCCCTGTTATGCAGAATGCACCAGGCTCAGTACACGTACATTACTCAGAAGATGGGGCTATTATGACGCTGCCTCTCCCCTGCGCATAGAGGGTATGCCGGAGCTTTATCCGGTCTGGCGTGAACCGAGGTGAATACACAGAAAACACAATAACAGCCTGTTTTAGCTAAATAACCTGATAAGGTGCAGCCTGGACAGGGGTTGTATTGGTACTGCAAGAGCTTCCCCTGCATGTCAACACCAGCTGGCACTATTCAGATGTCAGTACTGGCTGCGCAGCTTCTGACAGTATGGGGTAATGAGAGCGAAGCTATAATATGACGACATTTGGCTTTCATCACTTTATTTACTGCATGTTTTGCGACCCAGGGCATCCGCTTCGTTTTCAGTAGCGTGAATGATTTCAGTTATTTCACTGATGCATTTTGTTTATTGAGGTGTCCCGTTAGTGTGGTTTAACGTCGGCGAATAAGCATGCTCCTGCGTTGGTGCTGCAGGTTTGGGGCGCGATGAATTGACTGGCTGGCCGTGATGCCGAAGATTAATTGGAAAGAAAAAATAAGCAGTGTTAAAGTAAAGGACCCGGTCAGCAGTGACTTTTTGCGTATCCTGTCTGACCGGAACAGTTTTTCCCTGGTGTTGGCTGTATTAGCTACCTGACCGAAAGGTCAGGTTTTTTTTACTATTCGCCTAACGAAGGTTATTATAGCTTGCGTTTACTGAACTGTAAGTTGTGCTTAAGTTTTATACGTATCTATACTTAGGTCCAGGTTATATCGCTAAAAGGGAAAATGAGACTGCGACGGAGCCTGTATGTTTTCTGCCTTCAATGAAAATCAGACCATAACGGAAACGCTACGGGAGTATATAGACAGAAAATTGTCCTCATTTGGCAGGCTGGAATACGCTTATACGATCGTCAGCAAAAAAATCCTTCAGATATACTTATTATTTCCACTTATCCTGATGAATGGGTTGAGCTCTATAAGTGCCGCCCGGAGATCCAGTCGCAGGAGTTAATGTTTCTAAGGATAACGAGTTGATGAATTCAACCTTTTCCACCGATGCGGGATTACCCTCGGCATCCGCCAGCTTCAGGGTGATGACAGAAATTGTTTTGTTATCTGCAGGAATTGGGGTTTGACGCTCAACTGAACGGTTCCCCCCTTAAGGGCTTTTTTGTCCGATAAATCAAATTTCATTTGCACTTAATCCGAGCCAAAATTTGCGCTGATTGCGAGCAGTTATAATTATCGCCCCATCACATAGTTTGTACAATCCCGTGGACTCTTTGCGACGTAACTACCAAATAATGAATTACCGGGCCAGCGTCAGGGTAACCGGCCGGGAATTTACCAAAATGGCCATGCCACACTGAAAGCCCGGGCTCGCCGGCGGCCAACTCCAGCGCCCGGCCTTCACTCGGCCAGGGTATTGTCTCTCATTTTGTCCCCTCCCCTTTATTCTGGTAACTCCGGGCTGACTGCATCGTCACGCAGGCGCATGATGGTTTGACGTGAGGTACCAAACTCGCGGGCAACAGCGCTGATACTGGCACCTGCTTTCAGGTGTTCAACCGCTGCCTGCCGCTGTTCCTGGCTCAGCGCCGGTGGCCGACCAAACCGTTTACCTGCTGCTCTGGCCCTTGCAAGGCCAGAATGTGTGCGCTCAATCAGCAGGTCTTTCTCAAACTCTGCCACCGCCGAAATGACCTGCATGGTCATCTTGCCGGCCGCACTGGTGAGGTCCACGCCACCCAGCGCGAGGCAGTGTACGCGAATACCGGACGCAGCCAGCTGCTCCACGGTCTTCCGCACGTCCATTGCGTCACGACCCAGGCGATCAAGTTTGGTCACTATCAGCACATCGCCATTTTCCATGCGATCAAGTAATCGGGCAAAACCGGGCCGTTCGCTGGCGGCGACCGAACCGCTGATTTGTTCCTCAATCAGGCGCTGGGGTTTAACGGTAAAACCGGCTGCTTCAATTTCCCTACGCTGATTTTCAGTAGTCTGTTCAAGCGTGGAGACCCGACAGTAAGCAAAAACTCGTGACATAGCGTAATTTTCTGTACGAAATGCATGTACGAATTATAACGTATGTACGAAACTATTTCCACTAAGTTTTGGACATACACTGTAAGCAGTGTACGAAACCGGTCGGTTTCGGATATACCCTAATGAGCCAATCTGACGCGCCCTCTGGGCTTGTCCAACCCCTCGCCTGCTCAGAAACAAGTTCTGAACAGACTCACGGTTTTCACTGTGGGTCAATATAATTAATTACGATCATCAGAAATTTTCTGGACACTTTTTCCGATAGTGACGAAATGTCCATGCTGGATAGCATTTTTAGTTGATCCCTAGGACAGGATTGATGGTGATGGAGCGAGGCACTGTTAGAACTGGACAGAACAACCTGAACGTCCAGGCTGGCAAAAATGAAGCGTCAAAGCTCTTTGTAATGTACTTTTGCATTATTTTGTTGTGTGTAATGCAAAGGTGCATTATGGTTGATATGTAATCACCACAAGGAGCGGAACGATGGCGACCATTAATGCACGAATTGACGATGATATTAAGGCTAAGGCCGATGAAGTATTAAAGAAAATCGATATTAGCCATACACAAGCGATTAGCGCACTTTATCAGTATATTGCTGATTGTGGTCGTCTGCCTTTCCAGATCTCCATGCAGGTGAAAACCCCGGCAGATATTCAGGAGGAAATTTATAACCAGCTGAAAAGCGCAAATGCCTCACTGAATGCCATCGTCAGGAATATAGAAGAGAATGAGGTTCTGGATAACCTCGAACTGGTGACTGAATTTAACAGGATTCATGAAATTCATCGTGATGTATGGAATCGTATTCCGCTGGCAGAAGATATTCCTCCACTGGAAGCCCTTGCCGCCACAATGAAAAAATGCACGATGATTTTCATGGAATTTAAACATTTTGGCTACGGTTTTACGGGGTTCAGAGTTCTGCCTGAAGAATATCAGCTGTTCAGCGCTGCCGTAGAACGCTTTAATCATCAGTTAGTGGCGTTTAAACCCGCCGCTCCCGTATATCTTAATCTTCATGATCGCGAAGGGATTACGCGCAGTAAAGCCGAGTGTGTCACGCTAAATCCAACACAACTGGAAAAGAAGGAGGCCGGAAATGAAAATCAATAAAGAAGATAATCTGGAGGGCACTGTTGCAAAGTTCGGAATGATGTAGCCTTTTTTTTATTAAAAGGCTCTACATTTCAAAGACTCTGCTCACCAGACGCATCTCACCCAGGGGATCACCATAATAAAATGCTGAGGCCTGACCTTTGCGGAGTGCACGCATCACCTCAATACCTCTAATCGTGGAGTAAGCTGTTTTCATCGACTTGAACCCCAGTGTGGCGCCGATTATCCTTTTCAGCTTGCCATGATCGCATTCAATGACGTTATTCCGGTACTTAACTGTAACGGCTCGCAATCGTAATCCCTCGAGCTCGCAATCAGCGCGATTTTCGGCTCACATTAACTGACAATGAAAATTGCTTCGTGCTCACATTCAGTGACAATGAGCTCGCAATCATCTTTTCCGGCTTGCAATCCATCATCACCAGCTCACAATAACTGCAAATGAAAAAAGCAGGGTGACATTATTCAATTTGCTGCGTATCTCAGAGCCAGAACAGCATTCATACCGCCAAAGGCGAATGAGTTGGACAGTGCCGTTTTCAACACTCTCTTTTCAGGCTGACAAATTATATTGATGTTGCATTCGACATCACGCTGTTGCATGTTCAACGTTGGGGGAATAACACCCTCATTGAGCGCACCCAATACGGCAATCAGTTCGACGGCACCCGCAGCTCCCATCAGATGTCCATGGGCTGATTTGGTTGAGGACACCGCAGCGCGTTCGGCGTGGCTGCCCAACAGCGCCACGATCGCTTTTGCTTCCGTGACATCATTGAGGCGGGTTCCGGTACCGTGAGCGTTAATATAATCCAGCTCTTGTGGCGATATGTCTGCCATCTCTGTTGCCTGTTGCATCGCTCGTAACATGCCTTCTGCATTCGGTTGCGTCAGATGCCCCGCATCACTGCTCATGCCAAATCCTGCGAGCCTGGCCAGTATCGTTGCACCACGTGCGGCGGCATCAGTTTCTCGTTCGAGCACAAACACGCCGGCGCCTTCCCCTATGACCAGCCCACTGCGGGTTGTGCAAAAGGGACGGCATGTGTCAGAAGATAATGCTCGCAGAGATTCCCAGGCACGAATGAATCCGGGGGTGATACTGGCTTCAGTCGCGCCGACGATGACAATATCAGCCAACCCGGCAGTCAGTAGTCCGGCAGCCTGAATCAACGCGTGATTAGCGGAGGCACAGGCGCTGGAAACCGCAAATGCAGGCCCCTGCAGGCCAAAGAACATGCTGATTTGAGCCGACGGGGCATTGAACATCAGCCGTGGAACGCTGAGTGGAGAAAATATCGGTGAGCGGTTTTTTGCCTGGTGATAAACAGCAAAAAGCGTCTCCCTGGTGCTCTCTGCACCGTTAGCTGAACCAATAATAACGCCAGTTCGCTGTCGCAGCGTGACATCATCGAAACTTAACCTTGCCTGCGCCACCGCTTCTTTTGCGGCCATCAGCGCAAACTGAGTGGAGCGATCAAGCGACATCAGTTCCTTGCGCGTGAAATGCTGTTCAGGATCATAACCCTTCACTTGAGCAGCAACAGGAGTGCTCAAATCTATGGCTGACTCCAGTTTTAGCGGGTGTATGGCGCAAACACCATCACGCATTGCCTGCCAGGTTTCAGCTGTCGTGAGTCCCAGCGGGCTCACGCATCCTGCCCCGGTTATCACAATACTCATGCTGTACCACTGGTCATGGACCTGACAATATCGCAAAGTCCCTGGAGGGTCATTTTATCCATGTTTGCAAAATCACTGTCGGGGACCCTGATACCATATTCTTTTTCTATTTCAGTAAGTACCGTCAACGCATCGACAGAGTCCTGCCAAAACGTTGAGACGAGCATGGTTCTATCTTCGTTATAGGTAGCAGAGATTTCCGGATTAATATTTGAAAGGAAAAGGAAAAAATTATCATCAAAATTACTCATAGCACATTCCTTACGGTCGTGAATAATAAGATTTACCTGCAGTTCGGCGACCTGTTCTGGCGTACCGTCGTTACTGCTTATCAGACAGCGAACATTTACATCGCCGGCCTGATGATTAATTATTTCCGCATGAAAAATAATAACCTCCGTTACCGAAAGCAATTTTTTTGCCCGCATGTTTGCGCTGATAATCCGGTACTGCAATTCTGAATAAAATGTCTGTCTCAGCAGCGTGGTAATAAGTTGTGTTGCTGCCGACATGACAATGGCAACTGGCCACATCGGATAGTTTTCAAAATGACCGGCACATAATTGCGGATTGTGACTATTTATCTTTGCGGACAATTTTCCCCGGTGTATTTCTGGCAACATTGATAGCGGCACCGGGTGACGCCAGGGTGACATTACTGGCATAATGGCTGTGCCTGTCGGCATAGCTGCATCACGATAGAGAAAGCGAAACTGTGTTTCGCCGAGGCGCACATAGGAAACGACAAATATGAGCAACGCCTTGTTTTTATAGAGCAACTTGCCATCAACAGTCAGCCTGTTAGCTGTGTTCTTGCGACAGCGCACGTAGGCGGTCATCGCTTCACCTGGCTGAGCGTGGAGGACAGGCTCATCCGCTCCGCTGACATCAGCCTCAATGGCAAGGTAGTAGCTGGGGCCGTGGTCCGTCGTCAAGGATTCTCCCAGTAGGGTACCCAATATAGCCACGTGTCGGCCGGCCTCCGCGACCGAAATGGCAGCATGTTCACCAACTACCGGCTGTTCGGGGATAAAATCTCCATATATGCCATCACTATGTACATCTGCATACACGCGGTTGAATGCATAATAAGGCGGCTGGACAGTCAGGCGTGATTGCAGACTGTCATAATTATCATCAGAGGGAAGCACAGATATTCCTTCAACGGAAATAGAGTAGATTAGTTAACTATTAGGATATTTTTTATTAATTGCCAACCGTTGTCCGATAATTACGGCGGTCGTTTTTTGCCGCAGAGTATTGGCAATGTCGTTGTGTGGCATGCGCCCGGTCCTGTTATAACAGGAATTACAACCACATGCTAACGGAGCAGTTAATCTGTCACTACATAAATTGTATTTTTTCAGTGTACCTAAAACACACAATCCGGTGAGACAGTTTTTCTGTCTCATTTGGGTTGTTTTTGTCTCATGTTAGTGCTACGTTTTCTTCATCTAGAGTCTAACGAGACATTTTTCATAACAATGGCCTTTTACGGTTATGCCCGGGTTTCAAGTAACGATCAGGATCTGGCTTTGCAGATACAGACGCTTCGCGCCGCGGGCTGTGAAATCATCCGTTCAGAAAAAGCGAGCGGTGCCAGCCGGGATGGCCGAACTGAGCTGCAACTTCTGCTGGATTTTCTGCGGAAGGGAGACACGCTGATTGTCACGCGAGTCGATCGTCTGGCCCGCAGCATTAAAGATTTGCAGGATATCGTGTATGCCCTGAACCAGCAGGGTATTACCCTCAAGGCGACAGAACAACCTGTCGATACGCGCACAGCAGCAGGTAAGGCGTTTCTGGATATGCTGGGTGTCTTCGCTGAGTTTGAAACCAACCTACGCCGCGAACGCCAGCTGGAAGGTATTGCTGCCGCAAAAGCTCGCGGGGTTTATCAGGGGCGCAAACCACGCATCGACGCTGTTGAGGTTCGTCGCTTGTACGTCGACGAAAAAATGGGTGCCACTGCAATTGCCCGCCAACTGGGGATCGGCCGGGCCTCTGTCTATCGTGTGCTGGATCGTGATGAGCAGCCGGCGTAAGGCCATTCCCACTGATTCTCTGTTGCAACTGCGGCAACGGCTTGACCGCCTGCCACCAAAAAGTCCGGAGCGCGCGGCCCAGATCACCGCGATGGCGCTGCTGTATGGCATTTCCGTCACCACCGTCTATCGTACGCTCCGTGTCTTCCAGAAACCTCACACTTCACACCGGCGTGATCAAGGAAAACCCCGAATACTACCGCCGTCCGAACTCGAACATTATTGCGAACTGATCGCTGCATTGAAACTGCGTACTACCAATAAGGCAGGCCGTCATCTGTTCACGACCCGGGCTATTCAGTTGCTTGAAGAACATGGTGTGGAAACGGCTCAGGGACTGGTTAAACTTCCGCAGGGATTGTTGCGCCGGCCAACGGTTAACCGCTATCTGTCCCTGTTCCGACTCGATCACCCACGTTTGTTACGGGAGCCGCCATCAGCGCGGTTCCAAGCTGAATGCAGTAATGACTGCTGGCAGTTCGATATGTCGCCCTCCGATCTCAAATATATCGAATGCCCTGAGTGGATTGATCCGGCCCGCGGGCTGCCCACACTGATGTTATTCAGCGTGGTGGACGATCGCAGCGGAGTGAATTACCAGGAATACCGCTGCGTGTATGGCGAAGATGCGGAATCTGCCCTGCGTTTTCTGTTTAATGCCATGGCGCCTAAAAGCCATCCGGAGATGTCTCTCCAGGGGCGACCTAAAATGCTGTACCTCGATAATGGCCCGGTGGCAAAAAGCCATGTATTCCAGAATGTGATGCAGGCACTGCATATTGACTGGCAGACGCATATGCCAGCAGGCAAAGATGGCACCCGCACCACTGCCCGGTCAAAAGGCAAGGTAGAGCGTCCGTTCCGCACAGTCAAAGAAGCCCACGAAACGCTGTATCATTTTCATAAACCGGAAACAGAGCAGCAGGCGAACGAATGGCTCTGGAACTACTTGATTCGGTATAACGCCCAGCGGCATCGCAGCGAAAAACATTCCCGCCAGGAAGATTGGTTGATGCATTTACCCCCTGAGGGGGTGCAGGACATGTGCACCTGGGAACAATACTGCCGCTTCGCCCGGGAGCCGGAATCTCGCAAGGTGGGTGTCGATGCCCGCATAACGGTTGACGGGACAGCTTACGAAGTCGAACCCGACATGGCGGGTGAAACCGTGATCCTGCTGTGGGGCCTCTTTGATGACGAAATGTTCGTAGAGTTTGACGGCGAAAAGTGGGGGCCTTATTTTCCTGTTTCCGGCCCGATACCTCTGCACCGCTATCGGGCATTCAAACGCGGCAAAGCGGCGGTGCGGGCAGACCGTATCCAGTCATTGGCCCGGCAGCTGAACTTACCTATCAGCGCCCTATCCGGCAGTGACCTCAAACTGGTGGCCGACGGCGTCCAGAGCACGCAGGTGTTGCCACATCAGCCCTTCGAGTCCGCAGCGTTTGAATACTGTTTTCCTACACCGGTGGCCGCGAAGCTGGCTATTGCGGCAGATCTGGCTACACCGCTGGCGAAATTATCGGGTGAAGACAAGGCATTTATCGACCAGGTACTGACTGACACGCTGATCAGCAGTGAGGTCTTCGCCCGGGTCAGGGAGTATTTCCGCAACAGTCGATCAGGAGAGGATCATGCGGGTTGAGGTAATGGAACATTATGGGCTGGCGCAGCCAATCGATCAGGCCGGTTACTATGAGACGGCCCACCATAAGCAGCTTATCAAGGATATCCGCGGTGCTATCCACGAAGGCCGGTTAATTGCCGTTTGTGGTGTGGTTGGCAGCGGCAAGACAGTCACGCTACGGCGTTTGCAGCAGCGCCTCAGGGAGGAAAATAAAATTACTGTAGCTCGCTCCCTGTCGATTGAAAAACACAGCATTAAACTGGCCACGTTAATCAACGCGCTTTTTTACGATTTAACGCAGGATAAACAGGTCCAGATCCCCAAACAGGGCGAACGACGCGAGCGTGAGTTACAGGAGCTGGTCAAAAAAGGAAAACGGCCAGTGGCATTGTTCGTCGATGAAGCGCATGACCTGAACGGGCATACACTAATCGGACTCAAAAGGCTGATGGAAGTTGTAGAAGACGGTGGCGGCAGGCTGTCGGTTGTTCTGGCTGGTCACCCCAAACTGCGCAATGATCTGCGGCGCCCAACCATGGAGGAGATCGGCTATCGCACGGATATCTTTACGCTGGATGGGATCACCGGTAGCCAACGGGAATATATTCAGTGGCTACTGAAAACCAGTATGGGGAAAGGCAAGCCGGAAGACATTCTGACCGCCGACGCTATCGACCTGCTGGCAATGAAACTGCGTACGCCACTTCAGGTTCAACTGCATCTTACGCTGGCCCTGGAAGCAGGTTATCAGACAGGAGAAAAACCGATAACTGCCGCCCTGGTTGAATCGGTACTTTCCCGCCAGCTTGACGATTTAGAGCCGACATTAACGCGTCATGGTTATCGATTGAAAGACATGGTGGAGCAGTTTGATGCCAAACCGGCAGAGATCAGGGCCATGTTCAACCATCAGCTCGACCCGGCCAGAACGGCAGAACTGCGGGACAGGATGTTGGCAGTGGGGCTGCCAATATGATGAAAGCACTGAAGCGATATGACCTCTGGGCGTTACTCCTGGTTCTGGTGATTGGCTGGAATGCCCGGGGAGCCAAACTGGCAGAAGCTACCCAGTCCTTACCGGTTTTGCGGGTTCAGGTTGCCCTGTCGCCAGCAGCTAGGAAAACCCTAATGCAGGGGCGTGAAAGTATCACGGTATCTGCCAGCTGGTATGGATGGCCCGTGTCTCAGAAGCAGACTTCTGCGGATGAGGTCGGTCAAATCAATCTGGGGCGGGCAGAAATCAATCTTCCGGCAGAAGGCGGCATGGCCCGCTTTACACCACAAATGATCAAGACCGAGCGACTCGGTTGGCTCAACGGCGGTGTGTACGTGAATGTCAACGTCTACTCGGCACGTCGTCACTGGCCTGACAATATTCTCGCCTGTGATTTTATTGATGGTGTGCTGACGGACGTGGGTCGCAATCCCGTCACACTGCACTGTTCACTTATCAGCGAACAGGTACCGACCCGGGCGGTGGAGCGCTAACCAGAGGCTGCCTGTCGCGGTATCGATAGCGCTAAAGTGGGCGGGCAGTATTTCATTATCATTTATCGTGAGCACATGATGATGGATTGCAAGCCGGAAAAGATGACTGCGAGCTCATTGTCACTGAATGTGAGCACGAAGCAATTTTCATTGTCAGTTAATGTGAGCCGAAAATCGCGCTGATTGCGAGCTCGAGGGATTACGATTGCGAGCCGTTACAACTACCGTCTGCTGAGCGATCGGGAATGGTCCGGCCGGAATGCTGTGGCGCTCAGTGCGGGCGTGAACGGTATTTATCTCTCACGGGCCAGCCTCGATGTCGCTTTTGACGACAGCGGCCGACAGATAAATCCGCTGACAGTGCGTCTGACGGGAAACGTGGCAGGGGTGATGAAGCTGTTTAATCGCTGTGGCTGGCAGGCAGAGCCTGAGTCTGGTGCCTCCCTGCCCCACCAGTATTCGCTGATGGCCGGACAGGGAGTGCCAGGAAAGGGGGATTAGTGGCGGATCTGCGCCAGGTCGTCTTCAGTCAGACCGGTCATTTCCATGACGGTACTGCGGTCGATACCGTTCTGCAGCATAGTACGGGCAATTTTAAGGGTAGCTTCACGCTCGCCTTTTTCAATTCCACGTTGCTCACCGAGCAGCAGCCCTTCAGCCCTGCCCTTCTCGATGCCCTTCTGTTCAAGCTGTTGTGCGATGGTCATGAGTGCGTCTCCGTGTTGCGGCACACGCTGTGCCAGTTCGCGTACAAAGGCTTCGGCGTCGGATGTTTCGCCTGCCTGTATTATATAGTGTACCAGCGATATCACCTGCGATGAAGACAGATACCCCGCCAGCAAAATGGGCGCCAGCCGGTCAACCAGTTCTGCCAGGTCGCGCTGATGAATATGTTTCTGCAGTAAAGTCAGGGCGGCCATGCTGCGATGCCCGGCGATTTCATCATCCGGAATGACGGTAACGTCTGCCAGCGGGAAAGCGCTGCTGTAGAGTTTGCCTGCCAGCACCGGATCGTCAAACTCATCCAGCCACCGGGTGGAGTACGGATACGGGCTGCGTTTACCGGTATAGAACAGCACCGGTATGACCAGCGGCAGCTTTTTATGCCCTGCCTCCAGATGGCGCTGCATGGCGGCCACCGCATAGCGTATCAGGCGGAAAGCCATATGTTTGTCTGGCGTTGACTGGTGCTCGACCAGGACATGAATATATCCGTCACCGGCGGTGGTTTTCAGGCTGTAGAGGACGTCGCTGAAATACTGGCGGAGATCATCCTCAACGAACGAGCCGGACTCCAGCTTCAGCGTGCTGAGATCGCAGACTGCGCGCAGCTCTGCGGGCAGGTGAATTTCCATGAAATCCCGGGCAATGTCCGGCTGCGTCAGAAACTGCCTGAACGTGGCATCGTGGGGAGTGGGTGTACTGCTTTTCTTCTTCATCAGCCCTGGCTCTGAAAAATGACCCGGAGATGTTATCACAGCCCGGGAAAAGCTAATATTATCGGTGAACGGAATTGCCATTCCTTCAGAGGATCGTTCCGGGGTTGTTCGGTCTTCCTTTTTTACTCTTATCCTTTGCTGCAGACGCGAATTACCGTCATTTTAGATACGCCGGCAAGGCGTGCTGTTTCCCGCAGCGATTTTCCGTGGCACAGCCTGAGAGTGCGAATTAATTCATGCTTCTGCGCATCGGCCACCCTGCCCCGGTATTTTCCTTCAGCCTTCGCCTTACTGATACCTTCCGCCTGGCGTCTCCGCCGGTCCTCGTAGTCTTTTCTGGCAATAGCGGCAAGCATATCCAGCAGCATGCCGTTGACGGCCTTCAGCATGCTGCGGGTAAAGTCATCACTTACTGTGCTGGATAGCGCCAGATGACTGGTTGGCAGGTCAAGACTGACGATGGCCAGCTGCTTGTCGGTGATTTGCTTTCGCAGTATTTCCCACCCCGCGTCGTCCAGACGGGAGAGCCGGTCGACCTGCTCAATCAGGATGGCATCGCCCGGCTCTGCATCATCCAGCAGGCGTAGCAGTTCCGGGCGGGTCATCGTGGTACCTGAGGCATTGTCCACGTACCATCCGGCGATGCGGTGGCCATGCTGACGGGCGAATTGTTTCAGGGCATTTTTTGCGCGGGTTGCATCCTGTCCGGATGTGGAAGCGCGCAGATAGCCAAAAATGAGCATTTTTCACCCTTCTGGTTACGTTTAAGTGGTCTCCTTATTGATGGTATCATTTATGTAGTCACAATGATACGGATTGACCTACTATGGATAGGTTAATTTGAAGTATACCCTAATGTCACATCCTGACGCGCCCGGCGAGCTTGTCCAACCCCTCGCCTGCTCAGAAGCAAGTTCAGAGCTGACTCGCGGTTTCGATTAAACACTGTGGTGGCATAGACTGGCACCTAAGAGCTGCATAGTAGAGGTCGTGATCGAACGATTGAGTGCACAAGGCACAGGATGTCCTTGGCCTGGTCGAGGTAAATATGATGAACAATGACACGACTTTGAATGAACTCGTCACCGCAACTGAACAAGCCAGAGCAAACTACCGGCTGCGTGCCACGTTGTTATCCAGAATACTCTATAAATTCTGGTACGTTCTTTTGGGAATGGAGGCTCTGGACCAACATAAACTGTAGCCCAGGTGCCTGAAGGCCCTGGCTGAAATGTCCCGCCTGGCAATTGATGCTCCATAGAATTATTCATCTGTAAACAGAGCCGCGAAAGTGGCTTTTTTTTTGGGGTGTTTAGTATCGAAGGTTTCTATGTCAGGACAAGTTTGCTCGTTTTAGTTATTCAATAAATGAAATCATGCTATGATTAAATCATGATTTCATTTATTTGTAATTTATTGTTATTAAGATAAATATTTACATTCATGTTTTACTGAAATCATTAAATCATGATTTAATGTTGTTCCTTTGCCTCAGCTATGTCATAGTTAGCTCAGTTGTAGAACTTGATAATGAAAGCATGATTTAATGATGGGGTGATGTCATGGGAAAGGTTATATCGATCGTTGGTCAGAAAGGCGGTGGTTCAAAAAGCACTAAAGCTAGAACGCTTGCTGTTGGATTTTCAGAAGCTGGATGGAAGACGCACCTGGCTGATATAGACACCAAACAACAAACCTCACTGAAGTGGACAGAACGACGCGAGAAAAGTGGGCTAAGCCCGATTGATTGTGCTCTTTACCGCCGGGTTGAAACAGCTGTCAGGATGAAAGATAGCTGTCATTTGCTGATCATCGATGGACGCCCTGCTGCAGAGACAACGTCACTGGATGTCGCAGATGAATCTGACCTCGTCATTATCACCACGGGGACTACCATTGATGATCTGGAACCCTCGCTTGAACTGGCTCGTGAATTGATAAAGAAGGGGATTGATAAGAGCAAGATTGTCTTTATCGTTTCAAAATCACCATCTCAATCGCAGGGCGAAAAAGCTCAGGAAACTATCAAGGCGTGGGGCTATAAAGTAATCAATACAGTCATACCCTTCAAAACCAGTTACGGCGAAGCTCTGGATACTGGACGGGCATTACATGAAACGCCATTCAAATCGTTGAATGAAACTGCAAAACAAATGATTGAAGAGATTCATGATATAATTAATTCATGATAGCATGATTTAACGATATCATTATCCTGAGTATGAGGAAGTTTATGAAAGGCCCTGGTAAATCAATTAAAATTGAGCCCCCGAAAGAGGACGAACCTACACTGGATGTTACCGGAAAAGGGGCTGTTCCGGATTCGGCTATTAAACCTATCCAAATCAAAGTTCCGGTGTCGAAACATAAAGAAATGAAAGCATATGCAGCAGAGCAGGGGATCTCGATGACCGATATGCTCCTTACTGGGTATGACATGTATCGAAATAAAATGAAATAATTGAAGAATGACATCATGAAAGCATTTTTTCATGATGTCATTCTTTCATGCGATTTTTTAAACCTGCCTCTCGCTTCAGGAACCCTCGATTTTGCACTACCCCGATAGACATATATGTTTGAGCGAACCTAAAAATTACATGACTTCATGACTTCATGACTTCATGACTTCATGCTATTTTTTAACAGAGCCTTGCTGAAGGAACGTCTACCCATCTTGTCGTATATGCTGGCGACAGTAAATCTCGCTTCATTTGCCAGTCAGGAGCGATGCCGCGTCCCGCAAACCATACTTTCCCCAGACCGGAATGGTTAATACCGTCCACGACTTTCATCAGCTGATTACTGTTGCTTCGGGGCTGAGTATCATCGAACAGATTCAGCTGCGAAACCCCCGTGGGCGTGAAATCATTCAGCATACAACCAGCCTTTGCATAGCGATGCCCATTCAACCATATCCGATCCAATGCCTTCATAGCTGCGGCTATGATGTCCCTGGTATCCTGCGTGGGTATCAGTAACTTCTCACTGGCTACATTTCCGTAATACGGTTCATTCTCAGTAAATGGTGATGTTTTCACAAACACGGCGACGTGCCGGCAAAACTGCCGCTCACTGCGCAGCTTTTCAGCTGCACGCTCAGCGTACTGACAGACTGCCTGCCGCATGGCGTCATACGTCGTGACCCGCTCCCCAAAGGAGCGGCTGCAGACTATCTGTTGTTTCGGTGGGGGCGTTTCTTCCAGTAGAATGCAGGATTCGCCGTTCAGCTCGCGGACGGTACGCTCCAGCACCACGCTGAAATTTCGCCGGATAAGCGCCGGGTTGCTGCGTGCCAGGTCGAGGGCGGTTTTGATACCCATCGTGGCCAGTTTTTTAGACAGTCTGCGACCAACACCCCAGACCTCTTCCACGGGCTGCAGTGAGAGCAGCTTTTCGGTTCGTTTCCTGTTTTCCGGCGTCAGCGCCAGTACGCCACGGAACTGCTTCCACTCTTTGCCTGCCCACTGTGCTGATTTTGCCAGCGTTTTGGTCGGTGCCAGGCCACACCCCACGGTCAGCCCCGTCGTGGAAAGAACGTGTGCACGTAGACGGTGGCCAAAGGTATCATACTCTTCTACTGCGCCAATGCCCGTCACGTCCAGGAACATCTCATCAATCGAATACTGCTCGATGCGCGGCGTCATTTCTTCAAGCGACGCCATCACTCTCTGGCTGAGACTGTGATACAGGGCGTAGTTAGAGCTGAAGACATGCACGCTTTCCGGAAAATCCTGCGACTTAATCTGAAACCACGGCACCCCCATTTTGATCCCCAAAATTTTGGCGGCGGCGCTGCGCGCAATTACACATCCATCATTGTTGCTCAGTACCACCACGGGTTTACCACGCAGATCCGGCCGGAAAAGCGTCTCGCAGCTGGCATAAAAACTGTTGACGTCGGCCAGTCCAAACATCATTCGCGCCCCCGGGTTTTATGAATAAAGGACGTGACCACGCCGAAAATCTGCAGCTGTTCCGGATCGGGAAAGAGCGTCGGAAATGACGGGTTCATTGGCTGCAGGGCAGGGCGTGGGGTCAGCAGCAGGCGTTTGACGGTAAATTCGCCGTCGATTTCAGCAATCACGATATCGCCGTGCTGCGGCCGTTCAGATTT
Organism: Izhakiella australiensis; assembly: GCF_002006995.1. Classification (GTDB taxonomy): domain Bacteria; phylum Pseudomonadota; class Gammaproteobacteria; order Enterobacterales; family Enterobacteriaceae; genus Izhakiella; species Izhakiella australiensis. The sequence goes on from NZ_MRUL01000033.1 coordinate 21,114, forward strand.
ATCCACGATCATCAGATCGCCGCTGTACAGTCCGAAATCGGTCATGGACTGGCCAATGGCGCGCACGAAGAACGTGGCCGATGGTCGCTGAATACAATACTCGTTCAGATCCAGTTCCGATTCGACATAGTCACCTGCCGGCGAGGGAAAGCCAGCCTGGCAGCGATCGGCATACAGGGGAAGAGGTAACATCGGGGCTGTCGAAGTACACAATGCTGGCAGCGTCAGCAGCAAAGAAAGCGACGGGTGCGCTCGGGTCGCCGCAGGTCACCTTAGTGACGCGGATAATACTGGCAGGCATAATTTATCTCCCGCAGGGTGTGGGTTCAGTGTGAACGTGCCCGGTCCGGGCAGTGGTGATATTCCGCCCCCCGTCCTGACAGGGAATGTCAGATGAATCAGCATGTTCACCTCGGTTATATATAAAATCAGCTCAATAGGTATTAGACGTCAACTACTCAGGCCGGTACGCGTCAACTATTCTGGCCGCCTTTCAGTTACTTCTTAACTGACTGCTGGGTTACTGCTTTCGACGTTTTCTTTCTGTAGCTTTCTCCTGTTACCTCGAAGATATATCCATGGTGGATCAGCCTGTCGGCCGCTGCCACTGCCATTGTTTCGTCCACGAAGATGCTGCCCCACGTGCTGAACGGATGGTTACTTGTGATAATGAGGCTCCCTCTTTCATATCTGTGGGCGATAAGCTCGAACAGCACGCCTGTTTCCGCATTGTCACGTTTGACATAGCCAAGGTCGTCTATCACTATCACCCGGTAGCGATCCAGCTTCAGAAGCACTTCGTTCAGCCTCAGCAACGACCGCGCCTGCAGCAACTCGCCGGCACTGTAGAACCGGGCCCGGTAGCGGTTTCAGGTGAGCCAGCTCCTGTCGGACCAGATCCTGATTACGCTGGTTATGGCGCAGTACCTGCTGTGTCACGAACTGTCGGTATTCAGCCAGGTCGCTGAAGTCGTTATTCCCGCGTAACAGCAGTGCCTGACGGATACGCTCTTTAAGATGTCCGTGGGCGGATTCAACCGAGCCGTTTTCATGACCCCGGCCGCTGTTATTACGGGACGGCGTCATTCCGTAGTGCTCACATAACCGGGCATAGCGTTCAGTCTGG
>NZ_MRUL01000034.1 GCF_002006995.1 Izhakiella australiensis
CTGTAACGTCCTGCGCAGCTTATCAGGATATTTGCCCGGATATTTCTCCTGCAGATACTCAAGAACCGTTGCCGGCGAGATTTGCGGCCGGGATTCAAGTAAGGGAAGAATGTCGCTCAGCCAGACATCCTCCAGAGGATCCTGGCGGGTCCGCCAGTGTCGCTCCCCGAACGGTTGCCACTGTCCTTTTTCAATACGCCGGCCTGAACGGACCGAGATGCCCGCAGTAGCCGCAGCGGCTTCCTGGGTAAGACCTTTATTACGTTGAGTCATGTAAAAACTGACCTGCCTGATATTCAGCGCCACAACCTCTCCCGGGTGGGGAAAAAACGGGACGCTAAGGTTACAAACAGGCCAGAGTAATTGTCGCGAATCGGACGGGGTAATTGTCGCCTAATACAATAGGCGTGTAGTAGTTTGCTACACACTCAGTTATGATAAGGTGTATAGCAATCTATTACACAGAGGTCACAATGAGAGCAGAAACGAAAGAAACGCCCATCAACATCAGAGCTAAAGCGTCACAACGGGATATCATCGACAGGGCAGCTAAACTGCTGTCCAAGTCACGTACAGATTTTGTGCTTGAGGCGGCCTGCAGGGAGGCGCAGGACGTATTACTGGACCAGCGTCTGTTTGTTGCTGACGAGGTTCAGTTCAGTGCGTTTATTAAGGCTATCGAGACACCAGTGAAAGAGAACACGAAACTTGAGGCGCTGATGAAGCGGAAATCTCCGTGGGAATAACGCCACCGGTTCTTCTGGAAAAAAAACATGTCACATCAAATTTTCACTGCTCAGAGTTGAGCCTTGACGACTGGCTCAGACGCAGCGCTCTGAAAAATCAGACCAGTGGCGCGTCACGGACGTTCGTCGTCTGCAGCAGCGAAAGTGATAACATCGTCGGCTTTTATGCGCTGGCCACAGGAAGCGTACAGCGGCATATAGCTCCGGGAGCAGTGCGACGGAATATGCCGGATCCGGTTCCCGTCCTTGTTCTTGGCCGTCTGGGTGTTGACCTTAACTGGCAGGGAATGGGTATTGGTTCCGGGCTTCTTAAAGATGCGATACTGCGTTCTAAAGAAGTGTCTCTGCATGTAGGAACCCGGGCATTACTTGTTCACGCGCTTTCTGATAACGCCAGAGACTTCTACGAACACTGGGGTTTTATACCATCAGGTATACAGCCAGAAACGCTACTTTTACCTTTGTGGTGACAAAAATGGCAGAACGTATACTGACATATAAGTCGCATATTCCCACTGTTTTATTAAAGGCCGGGAGTGGTGTTCTCCCGACCTTAGCTACGTTTCCACTGTCATCAGTCGATAAACTGGCGGATCAGCTCCAGTACAGCGATCAGCGCATTTGCCAGCGCAACCACTGCACGCAGAGCGATGATTAAGAGATTAATCATCCGTTTACTCCGGTTAAGGAGTGGGAAGCCTGCTGGTTACTCTTACATTGCCTGTCGCAGCAGTTATCCTGCGTCAATAAGGGGATACTTCCACTCTGGCCTGAGCACCGGATCAGCACCACCTGTTACCCGGCCAGGGCTTTAATCCGTTAAGCCGCCTGAGCGGCAGACCTGAGAGGTTGAACGCAACCCTAAATTGACCGGCGCAGTATACCTTCAACTGCGGAAATTTGCATTTATGGCTCACTGGACGTATGCTTCTATCGTCAATAAGGGGATGCTCCAACTCTGGTTTGAGCGCCGGAAGAAGTCAAAATGAAGAAGCCCGATCTCACCAGTCGGGCTTTTTTGCGCCCATCGGATGACATTTCCGCTGAATCACTGGCTCTATTTCTCTTTTCTGGGTTTTACGCCGGAATTCCAGAAAACTCAGTCATCAAAGCTAAAGACTAGCTAATTTTCATAACGTTAAATAAATTACGGTCTATGTGATGGAATTCAGCGTCAAAATTGTTGTTTTAATGCTCGTCACTCAACAGTCCGTCTGCGTGACAACGCCCGAGGTTCCAGTCCGCTGAAAAATCCAGGTTTCTGACAAACCTCCATTAAATACCATCAAGCAGGAAATCAATAGCAGCTTTGACCTCTGTACGATAAGAGGAAACATCGCAGAACATCTCCCCCAGAGAGCGGGCGGGGATGCTCGCCATCTCATGCGTCATAACTGCATATTCGTTATCATCGGCCAGTCTGATAAGCGGAACCAGCCGTTCAGGCCGTGTACTGCCTGGGTACTTTTCGACAGGCAGCAGGGGGATCACAATCCTGCGGTTCAACTGTCCGATAATATCGCTGGTTACATCAAGCAGCAGGGGATAGATGCTACTCTTCCCGGTGTTACTGTATACAGTGAACTGCATTTTTAAAATGTCCTGTACTCATCGCTGAAACAACCGTGTTCATCGTGAAAGCGGTTAAGAGCCTCCAGCGCTTCGCTATTCTCCTCCTGCCACTTTTTCGCTTCGTACTGGCGTAGCTCGGCATCAAGGGCTGCGGTCAGGGTGGCACTGAGATTTATTCCAGCCTCACGCGCACGGCTGAGTAAAGCTCGTTCTACAGTCATGGTAACGCTTTGCGTTGCTCGTTGTGTTGTAGCCATGAAGACCTCGCGTCAAATGCCGTGCAGAAAACACGGCTTATTAGACGTAGCATAACACCAAAAAGGCAATGTGCGGAGAAATCTGGGTTCCGGTATAGACACCCTTAATATTGCCGCTGTATCACAGGCTGCATTTTTGCATTCATGGTTCATTATACGTAGACTTTATTTGTCAATTGAGGATGGTTCCACTCTGACCTGAACGCCGGGACAGGAAAAACGAAGAAGCTCGATCTCACCAGTCGGGCTTTTTTTGTGCCCTACCTTTTTACTTCAGCTACCGTTTTCATGGTTTTATTGAAAGCGCTTAAACTTAACGAGAAAAATTCTTCAATTGCATCAGAAATGACTTTCTCGAGCGTTTCCTTATCAATTTCCAGTTTTTCACTGCATGTCAGCTCATACATAATTCTGCTTACCCTTGGCGTATTGATGCTCAAAACAGGTGAGCCATTCTTGCCATCAGTTTTTACCCACCAGTAAAGTAGTGGATATTTCCTCTTAGGTAGCTCGCCTACATCTTTGAACATACTTATATATTCGTGCATCCCTTCAAAGGCATCGCTCTCACGAAGAGAAACGTTGATAGCATAGGATACAAGATGCTTTTTGATATTTTCTTCCGCTGAAGATAGCTGAGTAGTTATCTTTTTATTTTTTAACCTGCCCGCCAACCATTTAAACATCTTTAGCATCCCTGTCTTAAATTATGATAATTTCAATTAACCATCTTTTCTTTAGCAGCAGCAACTGCACCAAAAAAACCTGCGATCTGATAGCGGGAGATATCCACATTAAATACGAATAAGGCAATTAAAGTCGTTATAAAATTACCAATCACCAATGGTATCAGACTCCACTCGCTCACCAAACTAACAACACCTGATACCAAAATCAGAAAAAACCATACCATACCATACACTTTCACTTTCTTACCTATAACTCGGCTTAACTCAAAACGGTTAAGTATATCCTTATCAAGCATGGCAAAAATTCCCGCATATGATGCTACGAACGCAAAAATAACAAGCCAATGAAACAACCCAAAAAACAAAAAAAACAACCAAAGTAAAAAACCATCTTGAGTCGGAAGTGAAAAATAGCTGAGCAACGCAAAAGTACAGTATGCAATAAAATGTATTTTTACTTTACCAAACATTGAAAAAAAACTAGGAACTTCCCTTTTAGACTCAGACATTAAGGAAGCAATCGCTTTTGAATCTTTTTCAATCTGTTCATATGTCATCATTTTTATCACCTGTCATTCAATCAGTCCTTTCATTTCGTATAATCCTTATAGGAATGATTTACTAGAGGATTAACAATTGTTTTTTCTTGTTGTTTATCAGCTGCATTTTTATTTATGGAGTACTCCCTATCTATGTTTTCCATATCCTGCTTACGATTGTCCCCCCCCTGCTGTGTGACGGAACGGCCTTCTTCCAGTTTATGTCGAGCATCAGCTGATTTATTTTTAATCACACGCTGCACATCATCAACATCTTTTTTCACATCAGTGCGGATATTATTATCAGCCACATGGCCATCAATCTGGTTATTGGCGCTGTTGTATGCTCCACCGAACTGCGCACCAGCAGTGTTGGCCGGAGACGTCATGCCCTGCCCCGTCTGACCGGCATTACTTTCATAATTGCCATCTATGCGACCGCGCAGCTTCTCATCCACAAATTGCTGCACCAGCCCTTCGCGACGCTGTGAAACATCCGTATCGGATGCGTTGGTGAGGATGTCCTGAGCCTGCTCCGGCGTCCGCTCTTTAACCCATTTCGCAAACTGCTGGTTGTAGTTCTCCTTCGCGCCGGCGCTGAGCGTTTCCGTTTCGGAAGCCATCCGCTGCAGTTCGTGGGTATGCGACTGACTGGTGGTGTACTGCTGATACGCGCTATCAGAGGCGGTGATACCGGCAGATATCTGGTTCATCAGACCGGAGGCATTCGTATCCACATGCTGACCATTATGGGTCATATTGTAGTTACGCAATACGTCCAGCCCTTCACTGAAGTCCTTCGCCTCACGCGCCGACAGCGTGTGGCCATAATCCTGTCCTTTCCGGCCATCTTCCGTTGTCTGAGAGGTGGCTCCCGTCCGGGCAGTCCCTTCCAGTCCAGCATGAATATCACCTTTGGCAGAAGCACCAGTCACCCACTGCCCGGCTTTACCCCACAGGGATTTACTGGAGTCAAATCCTGCCAGCCCCCTTATACCCGCATTCACCGCCAGATCACGTGATTTATTCTGCAGTTCTGAATATCCCTCAGTTCTGCCAAGGTTATATCGGTTGTTGAACTCATCTGCCATGTTCATCATCTTATGTACTTTCTCCGCATCCGTGATGTTCATGCCGGTAGAGGCCGCCAGAGTCTGCGTGTCGCTGTTACCGAACTGATCATGAAACTGCTTAAGCTGTGAGGCCGTTTGCTGAACAGAGTGGTTGTAACCACTGAGCGCCGTTTCGGTCTGGCTCATGCTGTCGCGGGTCATCTTCTGCGCCGCACTGGACAGGTGACGGTCCCAGTTCAGGTCAACCGGTAGCCGGCTGATGCCCGGCGAGGCATCCCAGACGGTCTGGCCCGCTGCAGTATGGGTCTCCATTGCCCCGTTCCCCAGCTGCATCGACGTGTTTCCTTCACGGTACTCCCGGTTCAGGTTGGTCTTGAAGCCGTTGATGTTCTCCATCTGCATGTTGGCCATGCTGTAGTTGCCGGAGGCCACCGCAGAGGCATCGGCCGTGGATGCCCCACCGAGGGCACTGCCGAGGCTGGAGCTGAGGCTCGCAAAGTTCTGCCCGAGCTGGGTGAACAGTTTAAACGCAAGGAACGGTATCGACAGCATCAGCCACCCGGCTATTCCCGCCGTGGTGCTGCTGGTTTCCATCAGGCGGTTCATGTTGGAGAGCGTCGGCCCGCTGGCGTTAAAGCTGCCCTGCGTGCCAAAGTTAACCGCAAAGTTGAAGATGGCAAACATCACCGGCCAGAGCATCAGGCTGCCCATAAAATTCAGGTAGTTTTTACACACGGTCATTGATATCTCCCGCACGAACAGCGCCAGTACCATTACCGGGAAGATACACACGCAGAACAGCAGCAGAACCGTGTGCAGCTGCGGCAGCACCTCGGTGGCGATGGCATAGCTGACCGCATGGGACAGGCGCAGCTTCATCAGCGACTGTTCTGAGGCAATATCCACCATTGAGGCGGTGTCGTTCATGCCCTTCACGTAGCTGTTCAGCCCACGGCGAAGTCCGGCGACCGCCACGTTCTGCAGTATGATGTTTTTGGCTGACTGGCTGCTGCTGAAGAAGTAGTTATAGCTTCCCTCCAGCTGGCTGGCATAAGCCGTTGCCGGCGAGGTCGCCCCCGGCAGCATGCGCGCCGCGTGGTACATAAAGGTGCTGCTCTCCGGCGTGCCCTGAATGGCCAGCAGATTTTTAAGGCGCGGAGCGGCGTCACGGCAGAACATAAAGGCGCTGCCGGCGGCGTCCCGCCAGAAGATGCCGCGCAGCGGGCTGGGCTTGCTGAAAATAACCGACTGCACCTCTGCCGACGTCATCACGTCCTGCATGCTGTACTTGTGGTTGAGCATGATATCCGGCACCACGCAGTTTTTGGTGTAGGCCACCATGTTGATGGCCAGCACCGGATCCCGTCCGGCGATGGTGAAGCTGTCCTGCATCAGCTTTGAGGCAAACATCATCCCGGTTTTGGTGTAGGTCCGTTCATCCGGAAAGTGAAAGAAATTTTCGTAGGTGGTGGCGATGGTATACCCCGTGCCGGTGACGATCCACAGCGGGGCGGCAAGCCCCAGAGGAACGTTATCCACGCGCCCGACAGTATCCGGGGCGGTCAGGTCGTTAACCACCACCGTCACCTTTGGCGTCAGCAGCAGCGCGGTGACGATGACGAAGGTGAACGCCCAGTAGAACATCACGCGCAGATCGTGACTTTTTAAGTAGGTATAAATACACGTCAGAATGCCCAGCACCTCGGCAATCCACATCACGCTCTTCCAGCCGGTATCCCTCATCATCGCGGCCACGGCGTTCAGCCCCATCGTTATCATGCCGCCGCTGCTGGTTACCCAGATATCAATGGCCATCCTCAGCCTCCGAAGTCATAGTTAGACATCATGGTGTCAGATACGTCCGTGGACAGCTGCTGGCGCAGCTGAGACAGGTTACGCTCAAACTCACCCAGCCCGTTCTGCTGCACCTGAATACGCCCTACGCGCTGGCTCAGTTCGTTGCGTACCTGACGCAGGTTTTCGCGAAAGTGTTTATTCTCTTCTTCCGTATCGAGCGCCCCGGCCGCGCCGCTCTGCGCCACGTCAATCAGGCCATTGATGTAGGACATCACCATGTCAGCCGCAATGTATTCCGCCAGGCTGCTGACCACGGACTGGTCCAGCCCGACCGATGCGGAATCAATGGTGTAGCGCAGCAGCTGCACGCGGGTGCTGGATATCAGCGCCTGCTCATCGCCGGTGAGCGCCGCATCGGTGGTGCTTTTCTGAAAGATATCGTTCAGCATGTTGCGCACTTTAGCCGTCATGCCCTCGTTTTCAGAAAGCGTCAGCTCAGCAACGACCGGCTGCAGGCAGGTATTATTATCATTACAGCGGTAAATTTTCTCGGTACCGCCGTTCAGCAGCGTGTTGAACATCGCTTCGCTGCCCCCGCGCGGCGCCAGGAATGACGGGTTGCCCTGCGCGTCGTAAATGACGGTGCCGACCATCGACATGATGAACTCCTTCAGTTCACGATCGTTACTAAAAAACTGGTTCAGCTTGCTGAACGTGTCCCATGTCAGGTTGCGGTTGCGCGGAATACGCTTTTTCTCCTCGTCAGACGCCTTGCTGTAGACGCTGGCCGGTCCCTCACAGACGCGGTTAAAAACCGCCGTCTGCTCACGACCCCCTTAAAGGAAATGCAATGCAGAAACGATGCCTGCCGCTGCTGGTCAGCGGCCTGATACTCCTGTGCCCGCTGGCCGGCCTGTCCGCGCCTGGCGTCAGCGTGGGCTTCTCGCCGGAAGGCACGGCGCAGACGCTGGTTCTGAACACCCTTGACGCTGCCACGCAGGAAATACGCCTGGCGGGCTACAGCTTCACCGCGCCGGATATCGTGCAGGCGCTTGTCCGGGCGCAGGCCCGTGGCGTGGACGTGAAGGTGGTGCTTGACGACAGGGGCAACCGCAGTAAAACCAGCCGGGCCGCCATGAACCTGCTGGTGAGCCACGGTATCCCGGTGCGCACCAACGGGCAGTACGCCATCCTGCACGACAAAATAATTATCACCGACGGCCGCACGGTGGAAACCGGCAGCTTCAACTACACGCGGTCAGCGGAAAAGCGCAACAGCGAGAACGCGCTGGTTATACGCGACATGCCGGAACTGGCCGCCCGGGTGCCTGACCTCGTATTCACCCGCCGCCCGCCGGTGCATAAGTGAGGAACCGCAATGACAAAAGAACGCTTTCTTGCTGAGGTTATGACCGGAGACCGGATATGGCGCTCGGGGTCCTTTGACGCCTTCCTGAAGGGCTTCAGCGATAACCTGCCCGGCATCGACAACATCATGCTGACCTGCTACCGGGCGGGGCAGGCGGTGACGGAGCTTGTTTTCAGCAGCGGGGGGAACGTGAAGCTGTACCTGACCATCCGGGAGGGGAAAATCAGCCTCACCCGGCTTTTACCGGAGCATATCCGGCTGTCGGCCCTGGAAATTTCGCTGCCTGACGTGGTGGATATCCTCATCCTGACCACGGTACTGGCCAGACACTACGGCCTGACGCCGGAGCTGGCAGATGATGCCGGTACCTCCACCGTGCTGATGTTCGCACGCCCTTTCAGAAAAAAACGGAGGTCATCATGAAGACAGCGACATTTGACCCGGAGCCGGTCATCCGCGACCGCCGGGGCTTCGGAACACACCCGGCGCTACAGGGGCTGACGCCCGGAGAATTCGCCGCATTCCTGCATCAGCACCGGCTGCAGTGCGAAGTGAGTGTGATGCAGTATGACGACCCGGCCGCCTGGCTCGCGTGGGACGCGGGAGGCCGGGGAAATGTGCGTCACTGGCAGCCTGTTGCGCCGGACGAGGATGCCTGGTTTATAGGATCGATACACGATCCGGGCGACGGCCCGGTGTGCTTCTGGCTGCGGTCATATTGACCCGCTGAGGCTCAGAGACGTCCCCGTAATCGCCCGGCCGGTCAGTTCGCCTGCTGACCGCCCTGCAAAAAAGTGAATCTATTACCTGTATCACTATGCTATTCTGCCGAAAAGTTTTAATTTTTTCTGAGGAGGCCCCATGCCACAGCAACAGTCAACTGCTGCGCAGCCGAAACAGAAGCGCACTTACAGGAAAGGTAACCCCTTGAGTGATGCAGACAAACAGCGTCTTTCAATTGCTCGAAAAAAGGAATCAAGGAAAGAGATAAAAGTCTTTGTTGAACCTGAGATAAAAGCTCTCTTAATGGATATGTGTAAACAGGATGGTTTAAATCAAGCCGATATTCTGAAGCAACTCATTGAGAAAGAAGCGAGATGCAGGGGAAAACATTAAAGGGCTTACTTTCTTGAACCTTTGAAGGACTAGTGATAGATTACGGATCGTTAAGACATTCTGGCGGGCCACGCCATAAGGTGGCAGGGAACTGAAGCGGAACAAACAACCGGTTTCAGAAAAAAGAAAACCCCGATAATCTCTTCGCTTTGGCGGGCTGGAAAGATTAACGGGGCATCACATAATCTGCATAGAAGCTGTTGCTCTATGCGGGGAGTATAGATGCATGCTCAGAAAAAAACAATACTTTCTGTGCTCACTCCTTAAGCGCAACATAAGCGCAGGCAGGAGTGGCTGACGCGGTAATCCCTCTTAAACAGTCTGACACAGCAGGCGCATACCGGCCTTCCCGGCGCGGCGAGTCCAATCGCCTCCGGAAAGGACTGCCAAAAACGCACCGTAATCATCAGCCCGTTTTCAATGGCAAAATTCCCCGTGGCATGGCCGCAAAAGTCGTGGCGTGTTTTCGTGGCCACGACTGGCGCCGTAACACGGACCTGATTGCCCTGCGGCGGCAGGGGTACACCCCTTACACCCGCATGTTCGATCCGTCATTCCGGCCGAAGCCGATGCGCATCACCCCGCGTTCGGAGAGCCGTGAAGCGCTGACCGCGCTGTCGCTGGTGCTTGCCGCGAACTGTGACTACAGCCCCGACAGCGAGTATATGTTTGAAGTGATGATGCCCGTCGAGGAGCTTGCGCGCCGCATGGGCGTGCTGCACGTCTATGAAAGCGGCCGCAAAGCCTACGACATTCTGCTGAATGCCCTGCGCGTGCTGGAGCAGCTGGACTACGTTGTGGTTCACCGCGACAAAGACTCAGACACCGGCCAGAACAAACCAATGCGCATTTTTCTGACCGAAACCTGTTTTACCTCGCGCGGCATGACGGTGGAAAACGTGAGAGCCTGGCTGCACAAATACCGCCAGTGGGCGGTGGCCAGCGGCGTGGCAGAATCCATGCGCCAGAAATACGAGCGTCACCAGCTTAAAATGGCGCGGCTGGGTATCAGTATCGACAGCCACCATGCCCTCAAAAACCGCCTCAAAAAAATAAAGCGCTGGGTGGTCAGTCCGGAACTGCGGGCCGAGAAAGAACGCGTGCAGGAAGACCTGGGCGCGGTACTGGACGAGCAGGCGCGCAAGCTGCGTCAGCTGCGCGCAGGCAAAAGCAACAACCGCTATGAAAGCGCCTGGCGGCGCTGGGTCAGCGGCGGCGGATGCACTTACGCCGCGCAGCTGCGGATGGAAAACGTCGTGAAGGCTGAGCACCCGCTTCTGCACAGCACGGACCCCGAACAGTATTACCGGCTGCTGCTGGAAAGCGCCGGCATCACTCTCTGATACCCCATCTTTTAACCCACCGCGTCCTTCGCGGTTTTTGTGCTGGCGCGGCGCGGAAAACTGCGCTGCCGGCAGGTATTTCTGCGCCCTGAAACCGCCATCAGTGTCCGTGCCGGCCACGACGGAGATGACGTTATGACGCCGGCAAGCCGAATTGTGCAAAAATAAAACGCTTAATTTCGGACTTGTTTTCATCGCTGCATGTGATACGGCATTAATTCCGAACGGACAGCCCGTAAAAGTGCTAATTCCGAACGTTAATCCTGAACAAAACATGCCCTTCAGAAAGGGAGTACTCATGAGCCAGCCTGTGGCATGGCTTCAGGAGTAGCACCCCTTCGGGGCAAACGGTCCCCCACGCATTGTGCAGACACTGAACGCCTTCAGAAGGTAGCTCCCCGGGCAAGCCCGGGGCATTGCAGCTGCGGTCGCTTTAATTACAACATCCGGTAATTTACCCCTGTCACCCGTTAAGCGCGTATCTGTAACTTCACAGCACGGCCCCACCCCTGAAAAGCGGCCCTGCCCCGGCCCTGAGGGCCGGAACAACGTCGCTTTTAATGATGGATGATGTAACTAAAAAACTGAGCCGCTGTAAGTAGTGTCGCTGGAAGTCCTGAGTGACACGCCCGTAAGCGGCCCTTACGGCCCGCATAACGCGGAGATACATTCCGGCTACGCCGGAATCACTCCGACGGCGCACAGAAGCTTCTGTATCGCTTACAGCGGGGTATGGTCTGGCAGGGGGAAAGGATTGATTGGCAGAACCTGTCAACAACGTAACCGGCTGCGCCGGGCTACGGCGCCACTCACTGACAGAGCCATATTCAACACCAGCTGGCGCCTCCATGACGCTTTGCGTCATTCAGTGGACCGGCTGCGCACTGCTCACCAGTCTGGTATGCATGTGATATAAGGGATCTGACGCTCAGTGGAGCGAAAACTCACGTTCACGTATAGGAAATTCAAACCATCCGTCCCTCTTAGTAGGGTGGTGAAATTTTCATCAGCGTGGCATGCTGGAGTAGCAAACGCTCTGCGCTCAGGATAGGCGGTGTTTTTTTATACTGATACTGCCTGTTTTATATACGATCACCGTGCAACAGACAGATCTGCCCTGCGTCAGGCCGGTACGTACCGCATCAGGCTGATATCCCGCGCATGCGCTTTAAGGGCCTGCACATTCAGACCCGCGATCGCCCGACGGTAAGACAGCCGCCCGCCGCACAGGATGCATTCAAACGGATCGCGGCGCAGGAGCTGCTTACTCAGTTGCGCGTAACACACCTTTACCACCGATGCGGGTTCTTTCATTCCCAGCGCACTGTAAACCTGCGGCAGTTTTTCCCCGCACACGCGGTTGGCCAGAAAACCAAAATAGCGCACCATCCGGAAGTGTTTCTCCGGGATATGCTGCTTCAGGCGGGCCACCATCTCATGCTGCGTCAGTTTCTCCGTGGCCTGCTCTCCCGTATTGTGGTCGTGATAGCGGAAGCTCAGCGTGGCACCGCCAGCGTAGTGCGCCAGCCGGGAACCGGCTACCGGCGGTTTTTTCAGGTAACGGCCCAAATATCTCACTGTGTTTTTGCCGCCCGCAGTCTTTTTCGACATGTACACGTACCAGCATTGACCCCCAGCCGTCAGTATCAGTGTCCGCCACTGTGAGTCTGTGGTGATATGCATCAGCTCCGGCGGAAGCGCAACGCCTTCAGACCAGACATTCAGCAGGTGCTGACGGACATTCCGCATCCAGCTGGCGCGCATGGCTTCCTTACTGAAACTTATTTTTCGCCACTTCCCGTGCTTATTAATACCCCCGCAGGTGACGGGGACGTGAATATGGGGATGCCAGTTAAGGCGGCGGCCGTACGTATGAATGGCGCAGAATATACCGATATCCAGCCCGCGTTTTCCTGCGGCATACAGCAGGTTGTCGACGGCGAGGCGGGCTGGGTGAAGACCAGATGCTGCCAGTCACAGTCCGGCAGCCGGTTAAGCTGCGCGGCAATCCACAGGTCAGTGGCTTTTTTACCGCAGGACGGACAGGCCCTGCTGTGGCAGGCGTTGGTGATGTATTTAACATGCCGGCAACCGGGATTATCGCAGCCATATTCCTTCACGCCGCTGATGCGGGTGCCACAGGCCAACATTTTTGTTACGGCTTCCACTTCGATATCACGCAGGCCGCCGGCGTCAAGGAAGGTGGTCCAGCACTGGTTGGCAGTGAACAACTTTTTAAGCGGACGCGGGGTAAAACCGGACAGCATGGGACGGATTAATCTTGTGTCTGTGGCAGCCGCCCCAGAGCTTCAGTATTACCACGGCGTTCCAGTATGGCGCTGGCAACCATTGTAGCTGGCGGATCCATGGGCTTCATTAACTTTATCCAGTCCCATTCACGTTGCGAGAGCTTATCAGCGGCAACGGAGAGCAGGACGGTATCGATACTCTTACGGGTCATCATGGTGACGGTCTCTGAGAAAAATATGTTGTCAGATCATACATATTCCACTCAGGGTTTGGCTACGATAGAGCAAACAGATGGCGGGGTTTTTGATTTGCAGCTGTCAGGCTGCCCTGTTATCGATAAATCCGGTCTTGACGACCGTATCGGAGGACAGGGGCTGCCACTTGCCGTCATGCTGTGTGACGTTGGCCACAACCGCATGGGTACCCAGCACATAGTAGTTGTCCTGATGGGTGTAATAGCCGCCGGCTTTGCCGGCGGGTCCAGCCTAGCCAATGCTCATCAGCTGCAGCCCCCTCAACCAACCTGTCCTGGCCAACAAAAGACATATCCCATTGACATATCCCACACGACACACCACAATGGATATACAGTTTGTATATCCACATTTGGAGGTGTGTCATGGAAACAACCGTATTTCTCAGCAACCGCAGCCAGGCCGTTCGTCTGCCGAAAGCAGTGGCGCTGCCTGAAAATGTCAAACGAGTGGAGGTTATCGCTGTTGGCCGTATCCGTATCATCACGCCGGCCGGCGAGGGCTGGGACAGCTGGTTCGGGGATGAGGATGTCAGCGCCGATTTCATGACGTCACGCGACCAACCCCCGATGCAGGAACGAGAGACGTTCTGATGCTGAAGTACCTGCTGGACACCAACACGTGCATTTTCACCATCAGGAACAAGCCCGCTCACGTCAGAGAGCGCTTCAGCCTGAATACGTCTCGCCTGTGCATCAGTTCGGTCACGCTGATGGAGCTGATTTACGGCGCGGAGAAAAGCCAGGCACCGGAACGCAATCTGGCAGTACTCGAGGGCTTCATCGCGCGGCTCGATGTCCTGAATTACGATGCGCCCGCCGCCGCGCACAGCGGTCAGATTCGGGCCGAATTGAGCCGACAAGGACTCCCTGTCGGCCCATTTGATTTGATGATCGCCGGCCACGCCCGCAGTCGTGGACTGATCGTGGTCACCAACAACACACGAGAATTTGCACGTATTAACGGGTTGCGTATCGAAGACTGGTGTTGATCCTTTCAGGCTAATGCTCATCATCAGAATTCATCTCCCGGTTCGCAGTCCCCATGATGAACTTCGGCCAGCTCGCGCCGATGTCTGTCGGTATTGATATTGGTCTCTTCCCGGCGCTGCATGGCCCGCTGTCTCATGGTCTGCTGTTCAGCCTGACTGGCTTCATACTGTGCGATATCAACCACTTCGCCGTCACCACGGTTGTGACGCATTAAGCGGGTAATCAGGTAATATACTGTTTTTTTATGATGTATCCTGACCAGTCCCTGACCCGAAAAGCTTTGGCACTGTTGCAAAGTTATTGATGAGGTAGCCTTGTCTGTTATTAAAAGCCTTATATTTCAAAGAATCTGCTCACCAGGCGCGTCTCGCCCAAGGGATCACCGTAATAAAATGGTGAGGCCTGGTCCTTGCGTAATGCGCGCATAACCTCAGTACCTTTGATTGTGGCGTAAGCAGTCTTCATCAATTTGAATCCCAGCGTGGCGCTGATTATCCTTTTCAGCTTGCCATGATCGCATTCAATGACATTATTCCGGTACTTAATCTGCCGGTGTTCAACGTCAGCCGGACACCGGCCTTCAAGTTTGAGCAGAGCGAGGGCCCGCCCATAGGTGGGCGTTTTATCCGTGTTGATAAAGCGCGGGATCTGCCACTTCTTAACGTTGTTGAGAATTTTCCCCAGGAACCGTTAGGCGGCTTTGCTGTTACGTCGTGGTGAAAGATAAAAATCGACAGTACGGCCCCTGCTGTCAACAGCCCGGTAAAGATAAGCCCAGCGACCCTTCACCTTCACATACGTTTCGTCAATGTGCCACGGTTTGAGCTCTGAAGGGTTGCGCCAGTACCAGCGCATTCGCTTTTCCATTTCAGGCGCATAACGCTGAACCCGGCGGTAAAGCGTGGAGTGATCGAATTAACACCACGCTCAGCCAGCATCTCCTGCAGCTCACGGTAGCTGATACCGTGAGCTGCAGTACCAGCGTATCGCTCAGAGGATGATGTCACTCTGAAAATGCCGGCCTTTGAATGGATTCATGTGCTGCTCTGTCAGCAAACGTTGGCGATTAGTTTATCATCTCCGGATTTTTGCAACAGTGCACTTTCGGCTGCTATTTCAGCGATGGAACCACCACTGATCAGATCAGCCCGGATGGCTTTTGCATAGGGTGTAAGGGTGAGACTGTAGTGGCGGATACGTCTTTCTGCTCTGCCGAATGTGGTGAGGATCACGGTAAGCACCGCCGCGAAATGAAGAAGCGGATAAAAGGTGAGTGACAGATACACCTGCAACGGAAGGGGCCGGGACAAATAGAGTTTGTACCGGATGCGCGGAAATCTGAAGCGGGAGCGTTACGAGAAAACACTCCTCCTTGAGGCTTCGCTGGATGCCATCAGGGTGGATGCTCATGGTTGCGTCTTCGGACAGGCCGTGCTCAGTCTGTTTTCATCATCCCCTTAGTATTTTCTTTAACGATTGATAATGCGCTCACTGACTTGTTTTTATGATTAATCACGCGATTTCGATCGAAAATACTGAGCAATTAGTAATTAGTAATTAGTAATTAGTAATTAGTAATTAGTTTATGATTGGTTAAGCCCATGTATGGGTAATCCCCCCGAAAAACCGGTGTGTTCATAAGTAGAATTTTCTCGTAATCTGAACCGGGGAGATCTCTGTGAAAAAATCACGCTTTACCGACAGCCAGATCATGGCCATCCTCAAGCAGGCCGAG
>NZ_MRUL01000035.1 GCF_002006995.1 Izhakiella australiensis
TCGGCGAGAAACAGGCCGATGCCCAGCAGCGCCTCGATCTGAGAGTTAAAATGCAGGGTATGGGTGGCGCGCCACCAGATATAGCGCGTCGACATCAGCGCGGACAAAAACAGCATGATCATCGTCACGCAGCGACGCTTACTGCGGCCCAGCAGAAATAAAATGCCGATGCTGATCAGACCGAAAATATACTGCTTCTGGCTGTCCATCGGCGTGATAACAATCACCGCAGCCACTGGCAGCATGAATAGCAGCGCCAAAAAATATAATAGCTTTTTCATAAGGAACTCTGATCGCATGCATCATAAAGGCAGCGAATTTCCGATAAAAATGCACATGAAATCAAAAGATAATCTCACATGGCTAATACGCGCTATTACCTACCTGCACGTTCAGACTGACGGCCACTTTTTTGGCGATGCTGTCAATATCAAAGGCCGCTGCTGACATCGGACTAAAATCGAAGATAAATTTTTGCGAGGCATTGGCTTCAATCACGCTCTCATCGCGATGAATCACCCCGATCAGCCGTTCATCCAGCCGCTGCTCGATAAAGGCGGTGACGTCACGGCTGACGGCGCGGCGGCTGTCGCTCTGGTTCAGCACCAGGTAGTGCCCCAGCCGTCCGTTCAGGCGCTGATTTTCAATGCGCGGCAGCAGGGAGGCCGAGGCGGTATCCGCCAGCAGCGTAATCAGATGTAAATCTGCCAGCGCGCCGACCGCCTGTAGCGCAGCGCCCGGCCCCGGCGGTAAGTCGGCAATGATTATCAGCTCGGGATAGGTCAGCAGTGTATTCAGCCCCCGCTGACAAAATTGCCGCTCATGGATCAGACTGTGCTCAAAAGCGAGGCGTTGTTGTTCACTGACCTCACCGTAAGGCAGCAGCGAAATATTGCCGCCCGGAGAATAAATGGCCTGACTCCAGTCGGTACTTTGCGCCGACTGAATGACATAGCCGCTGCCGTCGCTGAGCGGCACGCCAAAATGCAGGCGCAGCGCATTTTGCACGTCAAAATCAACGGCCAGCGCCTTAATTCCCATGCGCGCAAAGCTGCTGGCCAGATTGGCAGTGAGGGTAGTTTTTCCCGTGCCGCCTTTCGGTGAACAAACGCAAACTAACGGCATGACTCACCCTTTTTTAAAAAAAGTTTCAGCGGCTGCTGCTTGGAATCGGACGCCGTGCCAGTCGCACTGCGGCAAGAGTTGAACAGTTGGCCAAAAGGGTTTTCCCCCGCATCGTAGCCGCTCTCGATGGCGGTTATCCCGACGCGCTGGCCGGAGGCGGACGGCGCGGATGACACAGGTGGTACGGGTGGCACGGCGCGCGCGGACGACACAGGCGGTGCGGATGGCACGGCGCGCGCGAACGACACAGGTGGTACGGATGGCACGGGTCGCGCGAACGACACAGGCGGTACGGGTGGCGCAGTAACAGGACTTGAATCTGCGGCTGGCGGCACGGTTTTATCCCCGCTTTGCGCTGCAGCCCGCGAGCAAAAGTCGCTCAGGGAAGATAAAACCGGCGTTTCTTCCCTGGACGGGATCCATTGGTGCAGCGCAGAATGGTCTGTAGCCGCTTGCGATGGAGGGCATGAACTCAGGGTTTCGGTTATTTCTTTATTATAATTGGGCTGGCAGCTAGCCAGCTGCCTGAGAATAAGCCATTTATTCACATCCTGACTCAATTTCCCAAGCGTCATATCTAAATAATCAAGTTGCTCCATTCCCGTTTTTGCTTTAAATCTTTCTAAATCATCATAATGATCATTCATAGTAAGGCACCTTTCCTGTTGCCATCTATAAATTAAAAAAACGCCATAAGGAACATTGAAATGTTCATTCAATAAATATATAAAGTCAACATCAGCCAGAATTAACAAATCATTGTTTAATAGTCATTGAATACGCCGCCCATAAAATAAATCAACAATAAACCAATGAGATAAGTTTCCAAAAAAACATCGCCATGGTCGAAATGGAAATTATAAATATTGTTTTAATAACAACTAGTTTTACGCAAAAATCATATTAAATAAAAAACAACCCAGCTGAATTAACAATTCAAAAAACACCACCTGATACTCACTCAACACTGACATTGACGCCCAAAAAGAAGCTTACTTATTACAAAAAATAACCACTGCAGTAATAAAAATTAACTAATAAGAAACAACTAGCATCATGAAAGAAACAATCGAGTTTATTTTGAGAGAATGCATCGATGGAAAAAGCATGAAAAATTCAAATTACGATAAGACAAAATTGCCGGAAGAAATATTGAATGCGCTTCCTTTTTTACTGAGCTGCATATCAAAAGAGGGGCGCTATGTCCTGATGAATGACCACCATGCTAATTATTATGGCATAGACCGAAACGATGCAATCGGTAAGCAATGCCACAATTTTCTTACACTGGAATCAGAAATCATTGCTCAGTTAGACTCTCCCCTCACCGGTGAAGATTTTTTCCTCTCGGAAATGATTAACCAGCAGTCATCGCACCCAAAGGAGCATTGCTACTGGCTTAGCTCCACCGTTCCGTTAAAACTCCATCAACATCATGATTACGACCATCTTATTATGCTGGCGATTGATATCACCGGCATAATTAACAATATCAGTCAGCTTAGCATTAAAGCTTTTACCGACTCCCTGACCGGACTGTTTAACCGACACTGGCTGAATGGCTATATCGATCGCCATCAGATAGAAAACGACAGCCCACCTGAAAAAAGCAGACGCGGTATTATCATCATCGACCTCGATAATTTTAAGCACATCAACGATCGTTGGGGACATGATACTGGCGATGCGGTGCTTAAAATCGCCGCCAGAAGGCTACTTCTGGTGATACGACAGCAGGACAAGCTGGTGCGATTTGGCGGCGATGAATTTGTTGCCGTGATCAATGATGCAACGCCGGCGTTACTACAGGATATTACCAGCCGTCTGAGTTATTGCCTTTCCCGCTCGCCGGTACAATTTGAGAGGAAAACGATTAATATCTCAGCCAGCATAGGCTGCAGCGAATATTATCCGCAGGAAGATTTTTTATCCTGCCTGAAAACCGCCGATGAAGCGCTGTATATGGCGAAACAGTCCGGAAGAAACCACGCATTTTTCGGTGAAAGAAAGCGTTAATTTTTTTACTTCAGATGAAAACAGAATAATAAATCGCGCTACACATAAACCAACTGCCGACATTATTACCCTCCTTATCATTGTTAACTACGTGGCGGCCCCTGACATTACATCTTTTTTCTGGCGAAATATTTAATTCACATTAGACATACTTTATCTTTTACCGCAATATAACAGCAAAGTTTTTTACTGCCAGGAAGGCAGCGTAAATTTACAAAGGAATGTATTTGATGTTTTGCTTGGTTTTCCGGCGCAGCACTTTCGCTTTGCTGCTTGCCTTACCTGCTCCGCAGGTATTTGCCACACCGCTTTCCCCGCTCGCGCCGACGTCTGGTAACAACCCGCCACGGCCAGCAGCACAAATGAATAACCAGCTTATTCATCAACAGGAACAGCAAAAAGCGCTGGAACAGCGGCTGATGCCAAAAGCGCCGGACGTACGGCTTTCAGCGCAATCCAGCAGTTTTGGTCGTCTGATTTTTCCAGCTGAAAAACCCTGCTTCCAGCTCGATCAGGTGGTGCTGGAAGGCGCCGGAGCGATGCCGCACTGGCTGCCGTTGCAACGGCTGGCGAACCGGGCCGTTGGCCAGTGCCTTGGCGTTCAGGGCATTAATCTGCTGATGAGTCAGTTGCAAAACCGACTGATCGATCATGGCTACGTCACTTCCCGCGTGCTGGCGCCGGCGCAAAACCTCAAAAGCGGTACGCTGCGCCTGCGCATCCTCCCCGGCACCCTTCGCCATGTGCGCACCACGGCCGATAGCGGAAGCTGGGTCACGCTTTACAGCGCGTTTCCGGCTCATGCCGGTAACCTGCTGGATCTGCGCGATATCGAACAGGGACTGGAGAACCTGCAGCGGCTGCCAACCGTCCAGGCAGAAATGGAAATCGTGCCCGGCGATCGCCCCGGCGAAAGCGATATCCAGATGCGCTGGAAGCAGGCAAAAATCTGGCGCATCGCCGCATCGGTCGATGACTCCGGCACCAAAGACACCGGGCGCTATCAGGGCGCCCTGACGCTGTTTTTGGAAAACCCCTTCTCACTCAGCGATCTGTTCTATCTGTCCGCCAGCCACGACCTGAATTTCAGCGGCGGTAAAGGCACCTATAATTTCACCGGCCACTACTCGGTGCCTTTTGGCTACTGGATGGTAGGCGTGACCGCCAGCGACTATCGTTACCGACAAACGATTGCCGGGCTGAATAATGACTATCAGTATCGCGGCGTGAGCCGTAACCTGGATTTTCAGGTCAGCCGCGTACTGCATCGCAGCGGCAACCAGAAAACCATCGCCAGCATCGATCTCATCGCCCGGGAGTCGCGCAACTACCTCTTTGATACTGAAATTGGTAATCAACGTCGGCGCACCACCAGCTGGCGCGCAGGCCTGCAACATCGCCATTACATCGGCAGCGCCACCCTGGATGCGGCCATCAGCTATCAACGCGGCACCCGCTGGTTCGGCGCGCTGGACGCGCCAGAAGAAGCCTTTGGTCAGGCGACTGCGCTAAGTAAAATCATCCAGTACAGCTTACAGCTGGACCTGCCCTTTCAGCTGGCGAATCAAAACTTTCGCTATAACGTGCAATACCTGCGCCAGACCAGCAACACCCTGCTAACGCCGCAGGATCAGTTCGCTATAGGCAACCGCTGGACGGTACGCGGCTTTGACGGCGAGCGTAACCTAAGCGCCAGCCGCGGCTGGTTCGTGCGTAATGATATCGCCTGGCGCACGCCGCTACCGCAGCAGGAACTTTATCTCGGGATCGATTACGGCGAGGTAGGCGGCGAAGATGCCAATCTCATCGGTCACCACCTTGCCGGCAGCGTGCTGGGTCTGCGTGGCGCAGTGTCGAACATCGGCTATGACCTGTTTGCCGGCGTACCGATTTCTAAGCCGGCGGGCTATCGCACCAGCCCGGTCACCCTTGGCTTTACGCTGAGCTGGAGCTACTGATGCGCTGGCGAAACTATCTGATTAGCGCTCCGTTCCTGCTGGGCGATACGCCCGGTGAGGCGGAAATATTGGGAGCCGCCGTCTGGCTGTGGATGCATTCGCCAATGCACCGGGAAACGCCGCTCAATGCCCTGTCAAATCTGCTTTTGCCGGTTATCAAGTCGCAGCAATACATGCTGGCCAGCCGCGATAATCGCCCGGTTTTTTTCTGCAGCTGGGCCTGGATGGATGAAGCCTCAGAGCATCGCTATCTGACGCAGCCCGCAATCATGACTCGCCAGTCAGACTGGACCAGCGGCGATCGCCTGTGGATCCGGGACTGGATTGCGCCTTTTGGCGATACCATTTGCATGAGTCGGCTGATACTGGCGGAAATATTCCCGTATCAGTGTATGCGTTCGCTTTACCATCGCGGTGCGACCTGCGGTCAACGCGTTATGAATTTCAGAGGAAGCCAGATAAGCCGCGAGCAGGCACGCATCTGGCGCCAGCAGCATCCGGTTACCGCTGCGCTGCCGGAATAACAAGGACGTTACTATGAATAAAAACCTCTACCGGGTGATTTTCAACCGGGTTCGCGGACTGCTGATGGTGGTGGCGGAAACCGCCAGAGCCTGCAACTGCGTCGCCTCGTCAGTCTCACGTGGACATACGCTGAAAGCGATCGTCAGCACCCTCACCCCGATCGGTTTTGCTCTGCTGCTGGCGGCAGGCGCAGTGAACGTAGCGCAGGCTGGCGTGGTGGCGAACGGTGCCGCGCCGGGCAGTCAGCAGCCAACGATTATCAACAGCGCTAACGGCACGCCACAGGTTAATATTCAGGCTCCCAGCGCGGCGGGGGTTTCCCATAACCGCTACAGCCAGTTCGACGTTGAACGGCGCGGCCTGATCCTTAATAACTCTCATCAGGATGTCCAGACTCAGCTTGGCGGCATGGTGGCAAAAAATCCATGGCTTGCGCAGGGCGAGGCGCGGGTCATCCTTAATGAAGTCAATTCTCGCGACCCGAGCCGGCTGAATGGCTTTATCGAAGTGGCTGGCCGCAAAGCGGAGGTGGTGATTGCCAACCCGGCAGGGATCACCTGCAACGGCTGCGGTTTTATTAATGCCAACCGAACGACCCTCACTACCGGCCAGCCGCAGATGCAAAACGGCCATCTGACGGGCTACGTTATCGAACGCGGCGAAATCACCATCAGCGGTGCGGGCATGGACAGCACCGGCCAGGACTATACCGATATTATTGCGCGCTCGGTAAAGATCAACGCCCGCCTCTCCGCACAAAATCTGCGCATCACCACCGGTCGCAATCGGGTGGACGCCGCTCACCAGACCCTCAGCGCACTGCAGGACGATAATTCAACTAAGCCGCAGATGGCGCTGGACGTCGCCAGTCTTGGCGGCATGTATGCCGGCAAAATCAGGCTGATTGGCACCGAACGCGGCGTCGGCGTTCATAACGCCGGTGAAATCGGCGCCTCCGCCGGTAACGTCACGCTCTCTGCCGATGGCAGCATCGCAAACAGCGGCGCAATGTATGCCAGTAACCGCCTGGCGATTAAATCGCACAATCATCTGAACAACAGCGGATCATTAGGCGCAGGCGGCGATCTGAACGCCCGGGCTGCGGAGATAACCAGCACCACCGACAGCAGCCTGACCGCAGGCTTAAAGCAAAAAGATGCGCCGCTAAGCGCTGGCAACATTATCCTGACCAGTAAGGGACAGCTGACCGCTCGCGGGAAGAATCAGGCCGGTAGCGATATCACCTTCCGTGGTACGGGCGTCAATCTGGCCAACAGCGTAACCACCGCGCAAAATATCAGCGTTGACGCTCAGGATGCCGAGCTACGCAGCGCTGGCGCACATATATCGGCAAAGCAGCAGCTGAGGCTGACAAATAGCGACCTGCTCAACAATGATGATGGCACGCTGTCGGCGGAAAAACTGACGCTGGGCGCAAAACAGATCGCCAACCGGCGAGGTACGCTGGAGCAGACGGGTCGCGATGACCTGGATATCAGACTGACGGCCCAGCTGGATAACCAGCAGGGCAACATTTCCACCAACAGCGACAATCTGACCATCAGCGCGGCGGAAATTAATAACCAGCACGGTACGATAAGCCAGGCAGGCAGCGGTGAGTATCGCATTGATACGTCCCTGCTGAACGGGACAGAAGGCTCGCTACTGGGCAAAGGCAATCTGTTACTTTTCAGCCACGAAGCCCATTTGGATAACAGTACTACCTCAGCACGAAATATCAGCATAACCAGCAACACCCTGACCCATGCCGCCGGTGATCTATCCGCCACTGGCGATCTCCATTTTAACGGACAGCTGCTGGATAACCATGATGGGAAAATGACGGCTGATGGAAAACTGGACTTTCAGCTAGACACTTTAGTCAACCAACGTGGCCAGCTAATCGCCGGGCAAGATCTGACGCTCGCAACAAGCCAGATCAACAACACGCAAGGACAGCTGGTATCCGTAAGCGGAAAAGGAACGATTACCAGCCAGCAGGAATTGCGAAATCGTGGCGGACACATTGAATCCATGCACGATTTAACCCTTACCAGCGCTGGCCTGTCTAACCAGTCAGGCAAAATTATCGGCCAGTCAGTAGCGCTGAAGCTGGAAAGCAATACGCTCAACAATGAACACGGCATTATCGCCGCCGAAGAGCAATTAAGCACAACAAGCGGTTTACTGATCAACGACAGCGGCCTACTGCAGTCCACTGCAGATATGCACATTAATACCGGCAGCAACTCGCTATTAAATCATGACAGTCACCAGGGCGAAGGCATCATCAGCCGCGGAAAACTTACGCTTGAGACCGGCGATATTATCAACCAGCGTGGCGTCATTATCAGCAACCATGACTTGCAGTTGACCAGCGCGAAAATCGACAATAGCGACGGTATTATTGCCACGAAAAAAATGCTGAAGCTGACTGCCAGTCAGCTGGATAACCATAATAATCAGACGCTGCCATTTAATGGATTAATGCGGCGTACCGCGCGTCTGGAAGATCAACAGCAAGGCGGTATTATCAGCGCTGATGGCAATTTGATATTGCAGGCAGATAATCTCTTTAATCAGAACGGAGAGCTGGTAAGCGGTGCATTCGCCCGGTTGAACTTCGGGCATATGAGTAACCAGGCCGGCCAGCTAACCTCAGAGAAAGCAATTGAGCTTACCGGGGAAGAACTCAATAACGATAATCGCGGGCTGGTTCATAGCGGAAAAAACCTGACGATTAACGTCACCACGCTAAGCAATCGTAACAGCGGCGATAAAGGCGGTCTCATTGCCCATGACAACCTGACTATCAATAATGCTGCTTTCAGTAATAACAACGGTATTGCCCTTGCCAATCAATCAGTCACCTTCCTGGGTCAGATGCTTGATAACAGTGACGGCGCAATAGTTGCACAGGATAAACTCAGCTTAGACGCCGTCAACGGCATCATTAACCAGCGCGGCTTGTTAGAGGGTAAAGGCGTCACGGTAAAAACTTACGCTCAGCGTTTTGATAATCGCAATGGGACGTTACACAGCCTCGCGCAATTAAATTTTAACGGCGGAGAAATTGATAATCGCACGGGCACAATTGATGCGAAAAATCAGCTAGAGCTGAATAGCACCGATGTTGATAACCAACAGAACGGGCTGATTATTGGTCAGGGCAAAACGCGATTAATCAGTTATAGAGTCGATAACCGTAGCGGTCAGATCCAGTCGCTAGGAAACCTGCTCATCGACAGCATGGCTGGTATCCTCAATAACACCTCAGGTTTGATTCGCGGCAGTGCTCAAGTCACATTAAAAACGGACAGATTATTCAACAACAATACTCAGGATAAAGATCGCGGAATTGAAGGAGATCAGATAGTCCTGACCAGCAACCAGCTACAAAATAATAACGGCAGGCTGCTGGCAAATAAATCAGCGAAAATTACGAATCAGGGAGAACTCAACAATACCGCAGGGGAAATCACCGCAGGTGAAACGCTGGAGTTGCTGGATCCGGCGCTTAAGCTGAATAATTACAATGGTTTGCTACAAGCCGGCAAGCTGATTGATATTGAGGCAATGCAGTTGGGTGGTGATGGAAAAATTTTATCATTGGGCGATATAAAACTTAAAAGTAACAAAGACTTCAACAATAGAGGAGACGTCATCGCCAATAATAACCTCAGCTTTACCTCGACAGGCAATGTTACTAACAACGGCAAGCTGCAGGCCGGATCTCAGCTTAACCTTACTGCCCGCCAGCTGTTAAACCAATCCGGTGGGGAGATAAATTCCGGGCAGACCAATCTCACGATAAGCCAAACGTTAACCAACTATGGTCTGATCGATGGTAGCCATACTTTCATTGACGCTAACACGCTGGATAACATCGGCACCGGACGTATTTACGGCGATGCAATAGGAATAAATACTCAAGCCTTTAATAATCTTGCACAAAATGGCGTGGCAGCAACGCTGGCTGGTCGCCAGCAGGTTGATATCGGAACGAATGTTCTGAATAACCACGATCATGCATTGATATACAGCGACGGTGTCATGGCGATTGGAGGCGCGTTGGATAATAATCGCCATGCAACAGGACGCGCTCAAAGCATCAATAATCATAGCGCGACCATCGAGTCCGCCGGCGAAATGCAACTTGCTGCTGAGCAGATCAATAATATCAACGATCGCTTCAGCACAGAGCTGGCGCTCGTTGACAGGAAACCCTTGATTGAATACGAGTTCAGGGGCGTACGTTACACCCCTGATAAATATGATATTAGTACTTACCAGGATGAAGTCACTATTCTTTGTATTAAAGGTGTCATCTGCGGCAGCACCGACGGTGACAACTTTTATCTTTATAGATACATTCGTACCACGGAAGAAACCCGCATCAAGGAGACCGATCCTGCCAAAATAGTGGCAGGAGGTGACCTGAATATTAATGCCGGGAAAGTATTGAATGATAAAAGTCAGCTAGTTGCTGGCGGCGTTCTGTCAGCAAATGCAGTCCAAATTGATAACGTAGAAGTCGCAGGTGAGCGGCATATTACCGACAGTGGCAGCGCAGAACACTATTATCGCATTCAGAAGAAACACAGCGACGACCAGGGTAGGAAACAACTCAAATACGCGCCACCGACAACCATTCAGGATATTACGCTTAAACCCAGCCAACTGTCGGATTATACCGCGGCCAACATGCCCGATATCAGGTTACCGACTCTGCCATCAACATCTGCCGGTGTACGCATCGGTAAACCTGGTGGTATCAGAAGCGCGCTCCCTGGCAGCGAAATTAAACCCACAATACAACTCCCTGCACCGGTTAAGGTTTCACCCGACCTACCCGTTGAGCTGAATCCCGGACAGCAGTTTGAAGTGGCACTGGCGAACAGTCATAAAAATTATGATTTAGTTGTACGGATAACAAGCCCTGACATTCACCTGCCGAACAACAGCCTGTTTATCACCAACCCCACACCCTCAGCACATTATCTGGTTGAAACCGATCCGCGCTTTACTAACAGAAAAACCTGGTTAAGTAGCGACTACATGATGAAGCAGTTCACCAGCGACCCCGGCAATGTGCATAAACGTCTTGGCGACGGATTTTATGAACAACGCCTGGTACGTGAACAGCTGATTAAGCTAACGGGACAGCGTTATCTACAGGGGTTTAACAACGACGAAGCGCAATATAAATCATTGATGGATAACGGGTTGAATTTTGCCAGACACTTCAACCTGGCTCCTGGCGTTGCGCTTTCACCGCAGCAAATGTCACTCCTTACCAATGACATGGTATGGCTGGTTAATAAAAAAGTGACCCTTGCCGATGGCAGCGTGCAGACCGTGTTAGTACCGCAGCTTTATGCCAGGGTAAAAGAGGGCGACATTGATGGTTCCGGCGCGCTGTTATCGGGTAAAGAAGTGAATCTCAAGCTGGACAGCGACCTGCTAAATAGTGGTACGCTTTCGTCGGTGGAGCACCTGAAGGTTAACGCTGATAACATTCTCAATCAGTCTGGAAAAATTAAGGGCGCTGACGTTCGCCTGGCGGCACGACGTGACATAAACCTCACCGGCGGCTTACTCCATGCTCGCGATAATCTTTTCGCCCATGCCGGGCGTGACATCCATCTACTGAGCACGACGCGAAATGCTGAAAATAAAACAGGCAATGCTGATTTCAGCCGTACTACGATTAATAATCTGACCAGCGTTTACGTTCAGGGCGCAGATGGAAAACTTGAGTTGCAGGCCGATCGCAACCTCGACCTCACCGCAGCCCAAATCACTAACTCGGGGGAGAACAGCCAGACATGGCTTCGTGCGGGTCAAAACCTGACTCTGGGAACCGTTACTACCGCCAGCAAGGACAACCTGGTATTCAGCAGCGACGACTGGAATAAGCAATATAACAGCCAACAGGTAGGCAGTGCGATAAACGCAAAAGGCGACGTTACGCTAACCGCCGGTAACAACGCCAGTCTGACCGCCGCCTCAGTCTCTGCGGGCGATAAGCTGAATCTGCAAGCAGGCAATGATCTCTCCGTCAGCCACGGCGTCGATACCGCTGACGTGGATCAATATTTTAAAATATCTCATCGCGGGTTCCTGTCAAAGACCACCACTGAAACGCGTCTGACAACACACCAGGAACAAGTAAACGGCTCTCTGCTGAGCGGTGACAACATTACGCTTAACGCAGGTAATGATCTGTCGGTAACCGCCAGCAATATTGCCGCCACTCACGATGCAACACTTAACGCAGGCAACGACCTGGCGATAAATGATGCCGTCACCAGACAGCGAAACTTTTATTCACGCAGTGAGAAAAAGAGCGGGCTGATGGGCACCGGCGGGATCGGCG
This sequence comes from Izhakiella australiensis, assembly GCF_002006995.1. Taxonomy (GTDB): domain Bacteria; phylum Pseudomonadota; class Gammaproteobacteria; order Enterobacterales; family Enterobacteriaceae; genus Izhakiella; species Izhakiella australiensis. The sequence goes on from NZ_MRUL01000035.1 coordinate 12,004, forward strand.
TCACTGCCGGTAAGCAGAGCCTGAAAACCACCGACGAGAGCGACAGCCTGCTGAGTAATGGCAGCACCGTCGGTAGCAGTCAGGGCAGTCTGCACCTCAGCGCCGGTAACCGGCTGGACGTCAAAGGGGCCGACCTGATCGCCGGGCACGACATGACGCTCAGCGGCAAAGAGGTCAGCATCAGCGCCACTGAGAACCGCATCAGCCAGACCCACAGCATCGAGCAGAAACAGAGCGGCCTGACGCTGGCGCTGTCCGGCAGCGTGGGCGAGGCCATCAACGTTGCGGTCGCCGCCGCCCGCGCCTCGCAGCAGGAGAGCGACAGCCGGCTGGCGGCGCTGCAGGCCACCAAATCCGCGCTGGCGGGCGTGCAGGCTTATCAGGCGCAGCAGCTCAGCGCGCTGAACGCCGGGAACGGTGAGAAAGGTAAACCTTCCGTCGGCGTGATGCTGTCAGCCGGGGCGCAGTCCTCACGCTCGCGCTCTCATCTTGAACGCCGGGTGATGTCCGCCAGCACCCTGAACGCCGGCCATGACCTGAACATCACCGCCTCCGGCGGCGGACGCAGCGCGACCAGCGGAGACATCAGCATTAACGGCAGCCAGCTGAAGGCCGGTCACGACGCCAGCCTGAGCGCCGCGCGCGATATTCACCTCAGCGCCGCCGCCGACCGCCAGAAGCTGGAGGGCAGCAACAGCAGCAGCGGCGGCTCGGTGGGCGTCGGCCTCACCGCCGGCTCCGGCGGCACCGGACTGACGTTCTCCGCCAGCGCTAACGCCGCCCACGGCAGCGAGCACGGCAACGGCACCACCTGGAACGAGACCACGCTCGACGCCGGCAGCCGCGCCTCGCTGAAAAGCGGCCGCGACACCGCCCTCACCGGCGCGCAGGTCAGCGCCGGCCGCATCACCGCGAACACCGGGCGCGACCTCACCCTGCGCAGCCTGCAGGACAGCGACCGCTACGACAGCCGCCAGCAGAGCGTCAGCGCCGGCGCCAGCGCCACCCTCGGCGTTCCCGGCGGCTCCGCCAGCCTCAGCGTCAGCCGCGACCGCCTGCACAGCAACTACAACTCGGTGCGCGAGCAGACCGGGCTGTTTGCCGGCGACGGCGGCTTTGACGTCACCACCGGACGCCATACGCAGCTTGACGGCGCGGTCATCGCCTCCACCGCCAGCGCCGGCAAAAACCGCCTCGACACCGGCACCCTGGGCTTCAGCGATATCCATAATCAGGCCGACTTCAGCACGGAACATCAGGGCGTCAGTCTGAGCTCTTCGGGCGGCTTTGACCCGGTGGCGAATATCCGCAGCAACGCCGCTAACCTCGCCCTGTCCGGCGCCGGCCACAGCGGCCACGACGAAGGCACCACCCGCGCTGCCGTCAGCGCGGGCAGCCTGGTTATCCGTGACGGTAAACGCCAGCAGCAGGACGTGGCGCGGCTCAGCCGCGACGCGGACCACGCTAACAGCAGCATCGGCCAGATATTTGATAAGAAGAAGGAGCAGCGGCGTCTGCAGGCCGCGCAGCTGATGGGTGAAATCGGCGGTCAGGTCAGCGACATTGCCCGCACCCAGGGGCAGATTGCCGGTGAAAAGGCGAAGCGTGACCCGCAGGCGCTGAAGCGGGCCGAAGCGCAGC
>NZ_MRUL01000036.1 GCF_002006995.1 Izhakiella australiensis
TCGGCGAGAAACAGGCCGATGCCCAGCAGCGCCTCGATCTGAGAGTTAAAATGCAGGGTATGGGTGGCGCGCCACCAGATATAGCGCGTCGACATCAGCGCGGACAAAAACAGCATGATCATCGTCATGCTGCGGCGCTTACTGCGGCCGAGAATAAATAAAATCGTGATGCTGATCAGACCAAAAATGTATTGTTTCTGACTGTCCATCGGCGTGATAACGATCACGCCAGCCACGGGAAGCATCAGCAGCAGTGAAAGGTAATACAAGCTTTTATTCATATAAACCCAGGCGATATCGTTAACAGTTTCTCCCACCAGCGGTTCCGGGGAAAAACATTTAAGCGTTATACCGGCGTATGAACCTCGCCAGTACCAACCTGCACATTCAGCAGGCTGGCTACTTTTTTTCCAATCAATTCAATGTCAAAAGCCGCAGCGGAAACCGGGCTGAAATCGAATATCGACTGCTGCGAGGCATTGGCTTCCGCCACGCTTTCATCGCGATGTATTACGCCGAGCAGCCTTTCACCCAGCCGCTGCTCCATAAAAGCGGTAACATCGCGGCTGATATTGCGACGGCTGTCGCTCTGATTCAGTAAGAAGTAGTGTCCCAGCCGCTGATTCAGCGCACTGCCGATCAGGCGCTGATTTTCAATCTGCGGCAGCAGGGAGACCGAAGCGGTGTCGGCCAGCAGCGTAATCAGATGCAAATCGGCCAGCTCGCTGGCCGCCTTCAGCGCCGGTCCCGGTCCCGGCGGAAAATCGGCAATGATCACCAGCCCCGGATAGTTAAGTAAGGTATTCAGACCGCGCAGCAGGAATTGCGGGTCGTGCGCCAGATTATGCTCAAACCCAATGCGCTGCTCCTCGGTGACGTCACCGTAAGGCAGCACAAAGATGTTACTACCCGTGGTAAGCACTGACTGACTCCAGTCAGCATTATGCGCAGATTGCGCCACATAGCCGCGCCCGTCGGTTAGCGGCACGCCGAAATGCAGTCTCAGGGCATTCTGAACGTCAAAATCCAGCGCCAGCACCTTAATACCGGAGCGCGCAAGGCTATAGGCCAGGTTGGCTGTCAGCGTGGTTTTTCCTACCCCGCCTTTTGGAGAACAAACGCAAACTAACGGCATGAAGCAATCTTCTCCAACAGGGGTTGCAACAAGAGATCTTTGCTATCTGACGCCGCATCTGGCTGCGCGCTAAATAGCTGGCGGAAAGCGCCGGCGGGCCGCAGCGACGGGGCGGACGGACTTGCACCACTAAACGCCGCTGCCCCCGGAGGTCGCTGGCCCGCAGCTGAAGCCAGCGCATCAAATACGCCACGCTCGCCGCGCGGACTGCCTGAGTCGGCAGCGCTGGCAGGTGCAGGCTGGCGCAAGGGTTGCATCGTCACGGTGGGCGACGATACCGGCGGCGCTGACGACGGCGCAGCTGCGCCAGGCGACGAAACCGCAACGCCCGCTGCCGGCATCGCGCTCAGCGCCCCAAGTAAGTCGTTGCCGCCGGGGCGAATAGTGGCGCGCCCTTCTGCGCTGAAGGGCGCAGGATCTGCCGACGCCGCTGAAGGTGGCGCTGCAGCGCCAAGCGACGAAACCGCAACGCCCGCTGTCGGCATCGCGCTCAGCGCTCCAGGTAAGTCGTTGCCGCCGGGGCGAATAGTGGCGCGCGCTTCAGCGCTGAAGGGCGCAGGATCTGCCGACGCCACAGGTGGTGCAGTAACCGGCGATAGCGGAGCCTGGCGCGCAGGCGCATCGGCTGTCGCCATCGCCGCCAGCGCGTTCAGCAGGCCGCCGGAGCGAACGGCAGAGCTTGTGGTGGCCGGTAGCGGCTGCGTGGCGCCCGCAGGCACCGACGGCGAGTCGGTTCTGGCTGGCGGCGTGGCCGTCCCGTGATGCGCAAAAGCCTGAGGATCGACCGCCTGCGGTACTGAGCGAAACGCTGATGCGGCGTTATCAAGCACGCCGCCTTCGGCCGACTGCGTCAGCTGGCGAATAATCGCCCAGTCAGCGCTGCGGCCTCTTTTTTGCAGCTGATCTGACATATCCTTAAATTGAATATGATTTGTCTGCGTTTTTTCTTTAAAACGCTGAAGATCATCATAATTTTTCATAGGAATAATCGCGCAAAGATTAAGTGGTAATAATAAATTAATGATTGTCCAGCTTGCTTCCATTCGTAACTTAAGGGAAAGGCTCGCTTTTTACTGCCATTTTTTCTTTATCGTTATTTTCAATAATAATAGACAGGATTTAGCAACCCGGTGAAAAATAATTAATTTTATGAAGTGAATAGCGGCAAATATAATCCCGGCGCGGGTCGGGATTTTAAGATTTTTCTTAACGGTGAGATGATGACGGGAAAATTCGACCGCCGCTGGCGGTAATAAAGCATGGCATTGAACGGCCAGCGCCCACCGGCGGTGAACATCTGACGCATCGGCAGTCTGCGTCGACAAACATAGCGGTAAAGCCCTGATGCAAACGTCCGGCGCCGCGGTCGCGCCGGACGTGCGGATTTTACATACCGCGCAGCGCCATCAGCGTCAGCAGCTGTAAGCTAGCGGAATAATAATCCTGATTGTCACTCAGGATGCCGTTTATCTGGCGGGTATCACCGAGCGTTAAATCCCGCACCGCCAGCAGGCCGCCGTTCATATTGTACGGCGCCTTGTTGTTATTCAGCACGTCGATCCACGCGGGCGTTTGCAGACGTGGAAACTGCATCCAGAAACGCTGAAACGGCACCAGCCGCAGGCTGCTGGCGTCATAGGCGTACAGGTTCAGCGGAATACGCACCGCATCGTAGCTAAAGCGCGGCGGCCAGCCGGCGGCCGGCGCCAGGGTGCCACCGGCATTCAGCGCGACCCAATCGACCGGCAAACCGCTGTCGCCAAAGCGCATATTTTCCAGCAGCGTCATGCCGTCATTGATCAGCTTATCCCATACCTGCAGATGGCTGCGGCGCGCAAAGTCGCGCCAGGCGGAGAACAAGAAATAGGAGGGATTTAGCACCACATAGCTGTTTTTGTTAAAGCCCTGCGCGCCGGGCAGCATCACGGTGTAGCCGGCATAGCGGGTGACGTCGTGCTCCACAATGGCGCGCTGAATCGCGTCGGAAGCCTGTAGCCAGGCATCCACATGCCATTTTTCGCCCGCTTTTAACAGCGCCCAGGCGATCAGCACGTTGCCGTCGGAGGCATCATTTTTATCGCTGACGTGCGGGGTAGCGTTCGGGATGTAACGCCAGTAAAACAGGCCGTTGGCATTGTTTTTCAGATTCTGCTGCGTCCAGTTCCACAGCGTGGTAAAGCTGGCGCGATCGTTCCACGCCACCGCCATCAGCATGCCGTAGCCCTGACCTTCGGTATGGCTCACGTTGTTGTTGCCCGTATCGACAATGCGCCCTTCCGGCGTCATAAAGCGGCTCTTAAAGGCGCTCCATCCTTCTGATGCCTGCGCCGTCCCGGCCATCACGACAACTAACAATAATCCCAACAGGATATTTTTCCGCATTTTTTTATCTCTGATAGTGTAAGCGCAGCCTGTTTCGCTCATTGCCGGCAACCGGCGTAATAACCAGCCGCAGTTGGCCACCCAGCGCCTGCAGCCAGCCAGCATACATACCTTGTAATATTGCCGCCATCACCCTTTGCCAGCGCGCGTCATCCATCACCTGGTTGCCCGGCGGCAGCGCCAGATGGGTAATAACCAGAATGGCATCGGCGGCTTCAATATCAACCGTACCCCAGTGAAAAAGCGCCAGCTGCTGGTTAATACTGTTTTCCAGATCGGCCAGAGTTTCAACCTCGCCAACCGGAAAAAGTTGCGCCAGTCGCTCACCCGTTTGGCGTAAAAAGGCAAGTCCATCATCTTCGCTGGCGTTGCTGAACATGCTGTCAATCATCAGGCTTAGCAAATCAAACCATCCCGGCTGATACTGCTGACGAAGATGGTAATCGCGCGTTAATTTATCAAAATCCGTCATTATTAACTCCGAAAAGATAGCGTAACCAAAGTTGTGCGGTGCTTTCGCTGTAATCGATAAAGGTGTCGTAGCCCAATTGACCACCGACCGACAGGTTGTGATTTATCCGATAGCCAATACCGGCATGGAGGTCGTATCCCAGGCCGCTTTTACTGCTGCCCGGATACCAGGTGCCGCTCTGCGCCTGTAACGCCGGATCGTCAGGAAATAACGGGCTGTGGTGCTGGGTATAGGATTGATAATCGAGCGCGCCACCGATATTCCAGCGCAGCCGCCGGTAACGGCGGGAAAAATCCACTGGCAGCGAAACGGCCAGATAATTTTGCGGGCTAAAATAGCCGCCCTGCCCATAGGTGAAGTAATTGAGGTTATGTCTGAAGTCCATCCAGTTAATACCCAGCCCGGTTTTTAATTCCTCCTGTTGAGTGTGGTAAGGGCGTATGTATAACCCGGCAGAGGCGTCAAAACTCTGGTTAGTTTGTACATGATGACCGGTATAGCGATAACCGCCGCCGCCAATATAAAAACCCGCGCGGCCATTGTCATAGCTCAGCATGGCGCTGCCGCCGTTTTTGGTGACTTCGCCCCAGCGCTTACCGGATAGCTTATCGCGCATACCGACATAGGAAAGCAGGCTGTCGGTCACCGCCCGGCGCTCGCCGCTCAGAATCAGCGTCAGATAGTCAGAGAGCTTAGGCGACCACTGGACTCCCCCCACCAGCGTATGCAGATGCGGCCCCAGCGGCGTGGAGCCAATATCCACTTTATACGGATCGCCACTCAGTTGCAGGTCGGCCTCCAGTCCGGACGCGTTTTGCGCACCGATCGGGTAAAGGTTGTCGCGCCCCGGTTTTTGCCCGCGATGCGCGATGCGCAGCGGAACGCTGCCAAAGCGGCTGCTGGCGTCGGCGGCGGCGCTACCGGCGCTTAACAACACCGGCGTCAGGCTTAGCTTGAGACGGCTGTTGTTAAAGGGAACGGCAGACCAGCTCAGCGGCGTTTTGACCTCGGTTAACTTACTCAGCCCGCTTTCGCCGCTACGCTGGCGTATTTGCAGGCCGCCGCCTGCCCAGCTGCTTAGTTGGCGATGAAGCCGGTCCGTCATGGCATCGATTTGACGCAGGGTCTGGGTTGCCGGGTCAACGGGCGCCGCTGCGCCGCTGAACGCCATCGCGCCACCGGCAGCACTGCGCTGCCAGGGCATGACGATGCCATAACCGGAAATTTGCGTCGGCAAGGCTCCCAGAGCGCGCTGGCTAAAGGGATTCGCCCCTAACGCCAGCCCGGCGATTTCGCCCGGCTGGCCGACAGCCGCTGCGCGCGCCCTGCGCAGCCAGGCCAGCGCTTGGGTCTTATCGCCCGCCGCTTCGGCTATCCGCGCCCGCAGCAGCAGGCGCGCGGGCGTAGGCTTGCCAGTAAAACCGTCAGCGAGCGTCTCTGCTTGCGCTACCTGCTGTTGGGCGAGGGCGGCGTTTATCGCGCCTGTGCGCGCCTGCTGGTCAGTGGGATCATGCGCCATCAGCCAGCGGTAAACTACCCCGGCCTGTTTATTCATTTTGCCGGACTGATAAAGCCGCGCCATTGCCAGCATCAGGTCACGATTTTGCGGATCGCCCTGTAAAGCCGCAATCAGCTTATCGTAGGCCGTGGCGTAAAGGCCCTGTTCACGCAGGCGGTCAGCCTGGTTAATAATCACCTCGTTACGCGCCGCCGCCAGCTGAGACGGCGTACTGCGCGCCAGCAGCGCCGGATCGTTGAGAAAGCGGCACGCCTCATCGCTCAGCCCGGCCTGATTAAGTACCGCCAGCTGCGCGGCATATTCTCCGACGTTGCCCTGCGCGCCGAGCTGCAGATTACCGCGCACTATTGCCACCGCGCTGGTGCTATCGCCAGTCTGCATCAGCGCCTGCGCCAGGCTGCCAACATCAATCGGGTTCTTTGGCGGATCCACCGCCAGCGCTTCAAGGGTATTATCCGCCGCGCTAACCTCGCCCTGCGCCAGGTATTGTCGGGCTTGCACCATTTGCAGATTAAAACGCGCCCGTGATTGCAGCTGCGCCACGCTGGCGCCACGCTGCGCGACGGGAATGCGAGCCAGGAAGTTTTGTACCTGCAACCAGCGCCCCCTTCCAGCGGCATAAAGCGCCGCAGCAAGCAGCTGCTGGTGGCTGGCGCCGGCGCGCCCGGCGGGTTGCATCACATCATCCGCCTGCGCCGGTTTACCCTGGCGCTGAAAAATAGTGGCTAAATCCAGCCGCAGCCAGGCATTATCCGGGTACCGGGCAATCCCTTGCTGCAGCAGCGCGATGGCCTGCGCCTGGTCACCGGCCTTCAACGCCTGCTGCGCCTGACGGCGCAGGCGATTGCTTTTGGTATCCGGCGAGGCAAGGCTATCCTGTACGCTGACGGGCAGCGAAGCCAGCAGCTCACTGGCTTCACGGTCGCGGTGCTGCTGGTGCAGTACGTAAAACAGCCCCTCTTTGGCACTCAGGTTATCCGCATCGCTGCGCACCAGGCTACGATAAATCGCTTCAGCAGGCTGTAGCTGTCCGCCAAGGCGTAATACATCGGCACGAAACAGCTTTGCCGCCACGCCACGGCTGCCAGCGGCCTCTGCCAGCGGCGCGCTTAGCCGTAGCGCTTCGGCACTGTTGCCGGCTTTCAGCGCCGCCCTGGCTGTCGCCAGCCGGGCATAAAACGCGGCATCATTCGCCTGCTTCTGACGCTGCGCGCCGTTAGCGCCGCCCAGCTTTGCAGCCTGGCCGAGATAATCCGCCGCCTGAGCAAATCGCCCCTGCCGCTGGGCGATATAACCCAGCCCGGCCAGCGCATCGGCATCCTGAGGGTTCGCATGCACAATGGCGGCAAAGTCATGCTGCGCACTCAGAATATCGCCGCGATTAAGGGCGGTATAACCGGCCTCCAGCTGCGCGCTGCCCACATGCTTCTGATAATAGGCCTGCACTGCGCTATCCTGAGGGTGACGCTGCATCCACTGCTGATAAAACACGGCATCCTGCGGTTGCGGCTCAAGCCAGAGTAACCCTTTACGCAGCGCCTGGTCGGCGGCAGGACTGCCGTCAGCCAGGGTTGCCAGCAGCTTAACGCCTTCACGTCGCGTCGATGTCTGATAGGTCAGCGCTTTGCCCAACGCCAGCTGCGCCTGCGTGTCCTGCGGATAAATAGCGCAAAACTGGCGCAGATGGGCGATGGCCTGAGGTAACAGGGCGCTGTCGCCGGCCATGGTCAGATAATATTCAACCGCCAGCGAGGGCGGCGGGCTATTGTCGTGCAGCATACTGCGCCACGTTTGCAGCGCGCCGCGAATATTGCCGCTGCGCGCCTGCTGCCGCGCCTGCGCTAGCTGGGCGGCAGGAATAGCCTGCTGCTCCAGCGCATAGTTCAGCTCAGACAGCTTAGGGTCCTGCGGATCGGCCTGCGCCAGCCGCGCCCGCCAGCGCATAGCATCAATGCTGTCTCCCTGCTGCTGGCTCCATAGCGCCATCAGATACAGCGCATCAGCATTGTTATCTTCAGCCATCAGCACCTTTTGCAGCGCCTGGCGGGCAAGATCGTTATGGGCCTTTTGATGCCAGTAGCGAGCCTGAGCCAGCAGCATCTGCACGGCCGGATTAGCGGCGGCCCATAGCGACTGCGTCGTCATCAATAAACCAGAAAGCGCCAGCTGTTTCAGGCGAACGGCCACAGCCTTAGTCATGCTTAACCTCCTTGTTATCTGCGTGCTGCTGTAGCTGCAAACGCTGCCGGGCGTGGCGGCGCAGCATCGCGCTGCTGGCAAGGCCAAGCAGCGTCGCCAGCGCCAGCGTTATCAATGCAAGGACGACGCAATGCTGGCTGGCATACCACAATGTCATCATGTACCAGGGCATCTGGCCGCTGGGGAATTGCGGCCCGACGCGGAAGCTGCGCACGGTATCGGTACCGCTAATAATGGCGGTATCCCCACGGATCGCCGCATTCAGCTCTGGCTGCGCCAGATCCTGATTCAGCCTGAGCAGCTGCGCGTCATCTGTTGCCAGCGCCACCACCACCAGATGCTTTTTGCTCCAGGGTGAACGGTAGCTGATAAACCCGCGCCAGCGCTCGTTGGAGGAAAGATAGCGATCCGCATCGAGCTGACGGCGCCCCCAGTCGCCTGCAAGCCAGCTGCGCACCTCATCTGACAACGAAGGCGACGGGATGCCGAGACGCTGACCGTCTGCGCGCAGAACGTAAGGAGAGTGCGCCAGCAGGCGGCGATTAAACGCATCGTCAGCCAGCGTGGTTACCGCCAGCACATTGCTGGCGCGCAGCCGATAACGCAGCGCCCCGGCTTGCGGCACGCCAAACGCGACCGTATTGCGCGCCAGCGCTACGCCGGTCGCGCTGGCGGCGCGGGCCGCCAGTCCCAGTAGCGTGCTAATTTGCGCATCGCTCGGCTGTTGCGGCAGCAGCAGCAGGGTGTGGGAATAGTCAGCAAGTCGGCTAAACGGGAACGAGGCGCCGACAAACCAGGAAAGATTCGGCAGCAGGCCAAAATGGCGACTTTTGCTGAGATCGATCGACGAGCTGGATAAAATACGGCTGCGAATATTGTTATTACTCAGAACGTTGCAGGGCGCGCTGGCCTTCGCCTGAATATTGAACCAAAGCTGCAGCTGGTTATCACCGTATATACGGTATGGCGCCAGCGACAGTACGCTGTGTTCCTGGCGCGCATCCCCACCCAGTCGATGCCAGAGCGTTTCCAGCAGCCCCGGCTTATTAACCGGCAGGTTGCCGAGAAACGCACCGTTAAGCGCCACGCTCAAAAAAGAACGCTGCTCATCGAGCCAGCTTACGCTGGGAAAGCGGTAGTGAATATTCAGCGGAAACGTCTCGCCGTCCCACAGGAACAGGTCCGGCGCGGCGCGAAAATTCACCCACAGCGCATCATGAGAAATTCCGCTACTCACCAGATTGTCCCCATGGGGCAACAGCGTATACAGCAGGACCGGGTGGCGGGTGTTAATCCAGCGCGGCGCATCGTAAGGTTGACGCACGGCTACCGTCTGCACAGGTACTTGCAGCGTATCGCCCTGGGTTGTCAGCGGAGCATTAATCAGCCGCCAGGCGGCCTGGCGCAGCTGATTGTCATTATTGCCGACAATCAGCAGCAGCTTGCCGGTGGTACTCGCCGGATTATCAATGATCTTAATGAGCGGTTGCCCGGTCTGCGGCAGCACAATCCCGGCGACCGTTTCACCGGGATGACCAAATATCACCCCATTGCCCTGCGGCAGGCGCGCATGGCTGACCGGAAAATGAATACCGCGATAATCCGCTTGCATACCCAGCCAGGAGGCCAGGATCACCGCGGCGCTGACCTCACCCGGCTTCGGCGCGCTGCCAAACACCATCGGTACCTTAGCGCGGATCATCCGCAGCGGATCGAAAAACGGACGCGGGAAAAAATGCAGATCGCTGCGAAATTTCAGGCGCTGTCCGGACAACATCAGGGTACTGGTCGGTAACACCGTCAGCCAGTAGCGATGCCCGGTGTCCCGCTTGCACACCAGGCGTCCGGCGTCGTTTATTCTGAAGCTGAGATTGTTTTGCGCCACCACCATCTTTGCCGGAATCACCAGCCGGTAGTGAACCGGCCCCGCTTCTGAGGCGCTGAGCGGCAGGGTACCCAGCGGCTGACCGTTAAGCATCAGCTGCAGCGAGCTACCGCGCGCCGCCAGCGCGGCAGACACCTTCAGCGCCAGATCCAGGCTGGCATAGGTCACCACCTGGCTGGCTGGCACGGTAAACCGCATCCCGGCCTGCAGCAGATCGCCGCCGAGATAGATCCCCTGAGGATGCCGCATTTGCGCCACGCTAATTTCTTCGCTAAAGGGCGCGTCATCCCCGACATCATCGTCGTTCGGCGGCGTCATGGCCGCTGGAGCAGGCGCCAGAGCGGGGACTTTATCGCCGGGCGGCGCCTTTCCCGGCCCCCCGGCGGCGTCAGAAGGAATTATCGCAGGCAGCGGCGGCAGTACGGTATTCGCCGCAGCGACGCTCGCGCCGACCGCCGCCGTGGGCATCAGCAGGCAAAACCCCAGGGCAAAATCTGACATTTTCATCAGGCAAAATCCTTACGGCCACGCTGACGCATTGCTTTTCGCCGGGCGCGCCAGTCTTTAAAACTTAGCCAGAACAGCGCAAATACCGTGCGGATGATGGTCAGCAGCGAATGCAGCGGCCGGTCCTGCGGCGCCGGCGGACGCACCCAGGCGTCGGCGCGCGCCAGCACCACCCGCACCAGCTCGCGCCGCCGCGCCAGCGGGATCTCGTCAAACTGCAGGCGAATGGTTTTCCCGTCGGCGCCGATCGGGCTGACCGCAATGTTGATCGCCCCCGATCGCAGTATCAGATCGACCGCTTCGATCGGATCGCTTTCATGGCGGTTATCGGGCGCCCTCACCTGCACGCCGCCCATCGACAGATTAACGGTCTGGCTGCGTAAGCTGATGCCGCTGGCATAGTGCAGAATTGCCGGCACCACCACGTCAATGCGGATCGATTTGCGCATCTGGCGGGTTTCCCGCGCCACGGCGATGGCCGCCAGCAGGATAATCAGGCCGAAGGTCGCCCAGGCCACGTTCAGCGCGACAACCCAGGGGTTGGCCACAAACCAGCGCTGCCCAAGCGCCCTGACAATGCCGTAAATAATGCCGGCCACCAGCAGCAGCGCGCAGATCAGGTGCGGACGCACGATATTGAAATCAAAAAAGCCGGTATCCAGCAGGCCGCCCTTGTCGGTGACGTTAAACTTGCCGCGCTTCGGCGAAATCAGCGTCAGCAGCGTCGGGATCACCAGATGAAACGACATCACCGTTTCATAAATTTCACCCCAGAAGGTGTAGCGAAAGCGGCCGTTCATGCGCGAGTTGACGTACAGCGACATCACCAGATGCGGCAGCACGTAGGCAAAGATCAAACTGGCGGAAGAGTGGATGATGTTCAGATTGA
>NZ_MRUL01000037.1 GCF_002006995.1 Izhakiella australiensis
TGGCCTCAGAAATCCCCATTTTACGGCACACCTCTTCCACCCGGGTGCCGGTTTCGGCCTGTTTCAGCGCAAACGCTATCTGTTCTTCGGTATAACGGGTCTTTTTCATCGTATTTCAGTTCCTTTTTCGAACGAAGAAAAGCCAGAAACACTACTTTACACCGGTACTGTTTAAAGGGAAGAGATCACTTTTTCGGGGCACTAAAATCGGAGTGTTTTTACCTTCAGGCGTTCGGAAGCATTACAGAACTCAGGAAAGCGGTGGATGAATACATCCATTATTACAATCACGATCGTATCAGTCTGAAACTAAAAGGTCTGAGTCCGGTTGAATATCGGACTCAAACACGGTTAGCCGTCTGATACAAATTGTCCAACTTTATGTGGTCAGTTCAGACAGGGCGAGGAGCAGTCACTATGCCTTATATATTTCCAACGGTCCAGAAAGAAGGGGTACCCACTTCTTTCCAGCTAACTTTAGGTATTCTCCCGAACGCTCTTGGAACCAGCCCTGGATATCCACAATCGATATCTATACGCACCTTCATACTTTTTGCAAACAACAAATTGTCGAAATGATAGATATATGATTTTTTCTCATCCGGATAGTATTCAGATGTACCGACATACTCCACTATTGCATTGTTCTTGTCACGAAGCTCGCCATAATTGAACTCACTATAGAAAATAACCCGGAAGCCACGTGGTACGGTGAGGTTTATAATCCCTGCTCCTTTTGATGAGCTCTTCACGAGTTCACTTCCAAAATTATTGTAGTCTCCAGGACCATACTCCCTGACTTCTATTATATTGCCAATCTGGAATTCCACTTTTATTACACAATCGTCTCTACTGAAATCATCCCAGGGCTCTTCATAGCGTTCCTTATTTGCGGGCAATGTCAGGTTATACCAGCCACCGCCGTAATAATAGCCATCCTTATCTTTATAGTTATTGACTTTTTCTATTTTATTCATAGCGCTAGAATAAGCCGCGGTACATATATCATTGAAATATATAGTTTCGGTAGCATCCGTTCTGAGTGGTTGGTTGATTTTATCGCCCAGGATTTTCATATAATTACTTGCTGCCATATCATATGCTTGACAAAGGCTATGTATCCCAGTATTGATGGCAAGGTACATCCGCATTCTGGCATAAATCATACCCCTTATCCATTCGATTCTATCCAAATCGTCATGGCCACACAAACTGTCCCACCGGTCATTTTTCCTGCGTAGTACCTTATCATATACTTCATACTCACCAGCAAGTAAATCTATAGTCGCTATACCAATATCATCAATACTATATAAATCATTTAGAGAATAATCGCGAAGCTTTCCTAAATAGCGATACCAGTCATCAAAAAATTCAGCGCACCTTTCTAGCTCTGGATTGATATTATCATTCACCTTAAGGCATGATAATCTGTTATAGATAGTAGTCAGATACATGCTTGCCAACGGAATAACAAAATGACGAGTCCCGTAAACGAAATCACCGCTGCGCTCTGGTTTAAATAAAGAGATTGATAGTGCGTGCAGATCATTAATGATATGTTCCCAGTCCTTAGCTTCCCCCATGCTTGGCTTATTTTTGTTTCTGTTTTCGTTCTCTACGCTTACCATTCTCATAAGATAAGCGCTGACAGCATTTCTATATTTATTGAAAACTTCCTCCTGGCGATAATTTTCCAGTGCTTTATGAATTCTATCATCAACCTCTTTAAGGATGCTGGCCCTTTCCGTATCAGGATTGTTTTGGTCCAAAACCGAGGTCAGCACTCCCAGAATAGCTGCACCGCCAGGAGAGAATAGACTCAGCACTGCGGCCCCCGACTTCATGATGGCTAGAGCAAGCTGTGTGGTGTCTTTTTGACTCAAGATATTTAATGTTTCGGTAGAGGCTACAATTAAGGCATCTTTTAAATTCTCTGTAATAACGCTGGGTACAGAGCCATAATATTCCCCAGAGGGTTTATTTATATTCGGTCTGATATTTGGGAAGAGGTCTTTCAATAAGTCTGGTTTAATTAGTTTATAAACATCATCATCTGCAGTTAGATTGTTGTCAAACAGGCTATCTTTCATTTGTGACCAATCCGGTTTTTTGAATGCCCTCCCGGTTATCAAAGATATAATATCCACTAACTCATCTATCGGTAAGGTTAGTGCATATTTTTCCGATAGTTTATCAGAGAGCACGTTCCGAACGGTGAAATACAGCGATTCTTTTGGGTCATGGATGTTAGTCCATTCAGTTAATGACTCATTTGTATCTTTATCAAAAATATAAATAAATTCATGGTTCGCACCGCCATATTGTATCGTGATGCTATTCCTGCGATGCAGGAACGCATCTGTGAGTGTTTTTCTCAAATAATGAGATATAAAACCAGTATAGTGAATTTTAAAATCCTCTAACTGTTCTTTTTTATATGACTCAATGTGAGGTATAACAAGGGAAAGAAGGTATAGATATCTTGCTAAATAAGGGAAGGTGATTTCAGAATATTTTTTATCAAGTAATTCCTGCTCAATGTCCCCCAGTTTATCAATGATAACACCAATGTTATAGTTAAAGTCAATCTGAGAGATTGCAAGTGCATTTAAAACATTTATTATTTTTATAATAAGAGAAAATATAATCTTCAGTGTTGTTAAGAAGAGCGGGTAGTATCTCGCATGATTTATTACCACCATAATTATAGATAAGTCTTTGTATTCTTGAGGTGTAATCTTTCCAGTCATCATGGTAAAGGACGCTTTTGCTACAATCCTGCTTTGTCAATTTTAAAAACAAAGGGATTATATTTTCTGTTTTACATTCATTATTATTCTGTGCGTTTGCTTTTTTCGGTAACTCGCTGGATTTTCGTTTTGTTGACATAATAATCTCCTGTAGGAGAGTTATCTGTTTGCCTAAACCTAAGGAATAGTTCAGTGTCTATGTTATGTCAAGGTGGAATAATTTGCACACAACGCTGTCTGCTGTGGCGTGGCGCTCTCAATGAAAATATTGCGTTTACCATCCGTAGGTTTCCAGATGATGCCTCTGTAACTGATCTCTTCCCTTTAAACAGTACCCATGCAACGGAACTGCTGTCAGAAAGGTTGTATGGGATGGAGAAAAAGCGATGGCTGCGGATGCCTGCTCTGGATCAGTGCGCCTGAAAAATGGATTTCAGATTAAAAATACGACAAACATTGCATTTTCATACATAAACACACGCATAGCCATGTCATCGAAGGGATAGTTCGTGCTGACATTCATGGTCAGGCGCTCTATAAAGATGCGATTCAGATTCCTAACCATGAACCTTAGCTGTAAGCGTCACATCCAGACCGTATTGACGCTTACTATCGCGTGACACGCCCATGATCTTGCAGGCTTTTGATATGTTACCGAGTTCTTCGGCGAGATTGAGCAGGCCGGTTTTGTGTTTGATGATAGGATTGTCAGTATGAAGCATGAGAGTTACCTCGTGTTTTGTTTAAGGATTGGACACCCATATCAAAACCGGTAACTCTCAACCTTTCAAGGCCCAGTGTCAGATCAAGTCGCGACTAATACATTTTAGCCCTTATGCACGAAAGTCTCACATTGAGCAAAAATTAAACTTTCGATAATGGTTGTATTACTTTTATTCCCATCGCTATCCATAAAATATACTGGCGTTTCTTTACTTACCCCGCGTCTTTCAACCTCCCCAACAGATGCAGGCGTTATATAAGTATCTATAACGATATTAACACCGGGGGGAATGTTTGTGGTATCCCACTTAAATGAAAGTTCGGGGGTACGATTCCAGAGGCTTCCCGCCACCCAACACGCACTCCATGTAATACGTGGTGCTTTAAGGACATAAATACTCACCGGATTACTGCTGACCGGCGTGCCGGTCAGGTCAGGATGCAGGCTTCCCTTCGGCGTCACCGTCAGGCGCACCTCATAACCGGCATAGCTGGCGTCCGGCGTCCACTTCCGGCTCTTCGCGGCGTTACTCTGCGGCACCGTCCAGCCCTCTGACGGGGTCTGCCGGTACTCCCACTGATAGGACGACGCATCGCTGCCGCTGCCGTTGGCCTTGTAATCATAGGTCACGTCCAGCTCCATTCCGGCCGCCTTCTGCGCCGGCGCCTTCACATTCGCTACTGACGGCGCTGCGTAGATACTTACCGGATTACTGCTGACCGGCGTGCCGGTCAGGTCAGGATGCAGGCTTCCCTTCGGCGTCACCGTCAGGCGCACCTGGTAACCGGCGTAGCTGGCGTCCGGCGTCCACTTCCGGCTCTTCGCGGCGTTACTCTGCGGCACCGTCCAGCCCTCTGACGGGGTCTGCCGGTACTCCCACTGATAGGACGACGCATCGCTGCCGCTGCCGTTGGCCTTGTAATCATAGGTCACGTCCAGCTCCATTCCGGCCGCCTTCTGCGCCGGCGCCTTCACATTCGCTACTGACGGCGCTGCGTAGATACTTACCGGATTACTGCTGACCGGCGTGCCGGTCAGGTCAGGATGCAGGCTTCCCTTCGGCGTCACCGTCAGGCGCACCTGGTAACCGGCGTAGCTGGCGTCCGGCGTCCACTTCCGGCTCTTCGCGGCGTTACTCTGCGGCACCGTCCAGCCCTCTGACGGGGTCTGCCGGTACTCCCACTGATAGGACGACGCATCGCTGCCGTTGCCGTTGCCGCTGTAATCATAGACCGCTTCCAGCTCCGCTCCGGCCAGCGACGTCGCCGGCACCTCCACGTTCGCCACTGACGGCGCTCCGTACATCGTCACCACGTTGCTGATAACCTGCGCGCCCGCCGGCACCGGATGCAGTTTACCGACCGGCGTGACGATTACCCGGACTTCGTCACCGGCATAAACCCTGCCGGGCTTGTAGGTGCGTCTGTCATGACCGTCCTGCTGACCGTTTTTCCAGTCTTTCTCGTCTGTGCTGCCTGCCGGCCGCCACTGCCACTGGTACGTGGAGGCGTTCTCGCCGGTGCCGTTGCTCTCGAAGGTATACTCCGCCGTGAGCTCGCTGCTGCCCGCCTCCAGCCCGCCGCTTATTGTTACCCTGCCGTCTTTCACCGCCGGTGCCGCATATATCTCATACGCCGCTGACGCCACAGGACTGCCGCCGCCCGGCTTCAGCGTCGCCTTCAGGCCGGCACCCACCGTGGTGGCAGTGTAAGTGGCGCCGTAGCTGCCGTCGTTGTTGTCCGTCCAGTCGCTTTTCAGCGTAGCGTTCTCTACCGCCACTGTGTCGGCTGTCAGCATTGCCTTCTGGCCGGTGACCGCATTGCCCCGACTGTCCTTCATCATTACCGTCACGACCATATCACTGCCAGCCTCATAGCTGGCTTTATCCCTGGCGATTGACGACTTCGCCTGTGCCGGCGCAGACGCTGTCACCGCATAGGGCAGAGATTCAGCACCACCGACCCCGTCAAGCGTCAGCGACGCCTTCAGACCGGTACCCACCGTGGTGGCAGTGTAGGTGGCGCTGTAGCTGCCGTCGTTGTTGTCCGTCCAGTCGCTTTTCAGCGTGGCGTTCGCCACCTTCACCGCGCCGGCTGTCAGCATCGCCTTCCGGCCACTGACCGCATTGTCCCGGGCATCCCTCATCATTACCGTCACCGCGATATCACTGCCCGCCGTGTAGCTGGCTCTGTCTGTGGCAATGGTCGCCCGGGTCACCTGGTCGGCCGTGATGGCATACGCTGCCGACTCTGCGGGCCTGCCGCTGCTCAGCGTCAGGGACGCCTTC
Source organism: Izhakiella australiensis (assembly GCF_002006995.1). Lineage (GTDB taxonomy): Bacteria > Pseudomonadota > Gammaproteobacteria > Enterobacterales > Enterobacteriaceae > Izhakiella > Izhakiella australiensis. The sequence goes on from NZ_MRUL01000037.1 coordinate 5,765, forward strand.
AGGTCAGTGCCCGCCGTGACGGCCGTGTAGGTGGCGCCGTAGCCGCCGCCGCCGTTGTCCCGCCAGCTGCCCTTCAGCGCGGCGTTCGCTACCGTCACCGCGCCCGCCGTCAGCACGCCCTCCATGCCGCTCACCGCGTTGCCCTCTGCGTCCTTCAGCGTCACCGTCAGCGCCATATCGCTGCCGGCCACGTAGCTGGCTTTGTCGCGGACGATGGTAGCCTGCGCCACCTGGCCGGCCGTGATGGCATAGGCTGCCGAGGTTTCGGGTTTGTCGCCATCCAGCGTCAGGGACGCCTTCAGGCCGCTGCCCGCCATGACGGCCGTATAGGTGGCCGCGTAGCTGCCGTCACCGTTGTCCTGCCACCCGCCCTTCAGCGCGGCCTGCGGCACCGTCACCGCATCCGCCGTCAGCAGCGCCGCCTGGCCGCTCACCGGGTTGCCGGCCGCATCGTTCAGCCTCACCGTCATCCTCATGTCCGTGCCGGACACGTAGCTGGTTTTGTCGGTCGCAATGTTCCCCTGCGTCCCCTGGCCTGCAACAAACGTCACCGTCACCGTTTTACCCTTGTCGCCGTCCGCGGCCGCAGCAGCGGTGACGCTGAACTGACCCGCAACTCTGCCGGTCAGCGTCGCTCGGGCCTGTCCCTGAGCATCCGTTGTCACTTCCGAAGAGTCGCCTTTTCCATCGATACTCAGCACGGGCGCCGTCAGCCTGACGTCCGCATTCGCCACCGCGTTACCGCCGGCGTCCTTAACCGTCGCCCTCACCGCATTCTGCGCCCGGCCATCTGCCGTGGCGTTGTCTGCGGTCACCTCCAGCGCGGTCACCCTCGCCGTACTGCTGTCGGCCACAAAGCTCACCGTTCTGTCCGCCGCCTTTTTCTGCTGCGCGCCGGTGCCGGCGGTAACCATGATGTCGCTGACCGCCGTCCTGGTACCGGTCAGGGTCACCGTGGCGCGGCCGTCTTTACCGGTCCGGGCACCACCGCTGATGCTGACGCCCGTTTTATCTGCTGCGGCCTCCACAACGGCACCTTCCACCGGGTTCCCCTGGTTATCCTGCACCATCACGCTGTAGTTAAAACTGCTCGCTCCACTGGCCGGTTTCATGATGATGTCACCGTCCAGCGCTACCGCTGTCACCGTCGCCGTACTGCTGTCTGCCGCCAGGCTGATAACTGCTTCCGGTATGCTGATACCGCGAACGGTCGGCGTCACGCTGTACCTGTCCGGCATCGTGCCGGCCGTCACCACTGCCGTATAAATACCGGCCGACTGACGCCGGAATGCGGTCATCGCCGGCTGACTCTTTGCCGCCGCAGCCGGTACAGCGTCCTTACCCGCGTAAGCCTTCTCTTTCGTGCTGACCGTGATTTCGCCTTCACCCACGTCCACCTGCTGGCCGCGCGAATCCTTCAGGGAGAGCGTCAGCGTCTGCTGCGTCCTGCCGTCCGCCGGCATCACTGACTCCGGCGGCGTCAGGGTACTGGATATGGCGCTGATGGCAGGCTGGGTAACCGTCACCTGTGCTTCAGCCCGCGCTGAAGTGTTGCCTTTTTTATCCACCGCCACGCCGCCGACGGTATAGGTGTTGCTGCCCTGTGCATCATACTGCCAGGCCGGCAGCACCACGTTATACCCGCCGGCACCGTCCGCCACGATTTTGCCGCCGCGCGCCAGCAGCAGCGGCGCATCCCAGTCAATATGGTCAAGCCCGTACTTGCTGTTCACCGACACGCCCAGCGATTTCATCTCGCCGCTCCAGCCGGTAATCAGAGGGCTCAGATGAAGGCGGATAACCTCCTTCTTGCGGTACTCCAGCACTATATTGTTATTGCGGTCCACCAGGTCATAGCGGCTGCCCGCCAGGCTGCGCAGGGCAGCCACCGCGTCCGGGCTGAACTGCCGGTGCCACGGCACGCCCGGCTGAATACGGAAATCGACGCCGAAACGGGTATCGCTCACGCCGGACTGCCCCTGCTTTCTTTCCGCGCTGAAGGTGACCAGCGGCACCGGCGTCCAGGTGATACCTGCCGTAACCGCCCGCGGGCTGCGCTGCCGGTGCTCGGTGCCGAAGAGCGCCACCTCATTACCGTAATACTGTTCATACATCAGCTTTCCGCCCAGCTGCGGATACGCCGGCAGCCAGGCTTCAGAACGCAGGTCCCAGCCGTTGGCCGGTCGCGCCTGATAATCCTCAAGCGCCTTAGCATCCCGCCAGCCGCTGAGCCGCAGATAGCGGTTGGCCGACAGCTTCAGGTTATCGCGACCGTACTCCAGCCCCAGCCCGGCGCGGTAGTGATAGCGTGACAGGTCATCATCAAAAAAAACGTTGCCGCCCGCCATCCAGTCACGCTGAAAGGTGCGCAGCCCCAGCCCCAGGTTGGCCTGAGTGCGGTCATCAGTGCGGTGCAGGCTGCCCTGAGCGAAAAACAGCCGGTCCTGCCGCTCCCACAGCGGGACCAGCATGTCAAAGCTGGAATTTCTCAGGGAGAGGTTTTTATCCGCATCAAGCTGTACGCGGGCGGTGCCGAACCGGCTGAGCCACTGCTGAATTTCGCCTGTCGCCTTACCCGTCGCCATACCGCGGGCAAGAGAGGCTGCCGCATCACCGTCCGGATGCCCGGAAAAAAATGTGCCTGTCCGTGAGGCCAGTCCCGCCACGGACTGCCCCACAGGGTCCGCTGTTTCTGATGACGGCGCGGGGCGTTTATCATCCCACGCAACCGCAGGCAACGGCGCCAGCGGTACGTCCAGCTCATCGCCGGCCTGCAGGTGGTCAAAGCCGCGGGCAAAAGTACGAAACTGATTGAGCCGGCGCAGAGCCTCCACCGTCATGTTGTATTTTTTTGCGACCGAGGCCACGCTTTCGCCCGGTGCCAGCGTCCGGGGCCGGGTATGCAGGGACAGAGCCTCCCCCGACTGTGGCAGGAAGTGCTGCGTCTTATTCTCTGCGGCCATTACCGGCGTAAACGCGCCGGCCAGGGGAAAAGCAAGCTGTATGGCAATATTGAGCCATGCGGTTGCACGCAGCAGATTTCCGCGCTCAGGCGTGAAGATACGGGACAATGGTATTGTCAGACGGCAGCTTGCTTTCATTATATTGATATCCGCAGGGAAAGGGGGATGGAACTTCGCACTGAACAGGACTCACCTGAAGTGCGGATAAAATTTTATTAACCCTGCTCAATTTCATCAGATGTTACCGATAAAGCTATCTGACAAGTCAGAAAACTGGTTCATGGTCAGGAGATTAAATCGGGTTCTGTCGCATTAAGAAATGGTCGGGTAACCTACTGTTTTTTTTGCAATGTTGTCCGGCCATGTCTCTGATCCAAAAATCCTTTAAACGCCTGCATTATCCCGTTGACGTTATTGCTCAGTGTGTCCGCTGGTATCTGACTTATTCCCTGAGCCTGCGCAACCTGGAGGAGATGATGGCTGAGCGCGATATCACCGTCGACCATTCCACGCTTCACCGGTGGGTTATTCGTCTTGTCCCGCTGCTGGA
>NZ_MRUL01000038.1 GCF_002006995.1 Izhakiella australiensis
TACTCGGAGAGTGGATAGGGCGATCGCGTATTGTCAGTCAGCCGATATCCGGCATTTACTTTTCTTTCGATACTGACGGACTCGGATGGGATCAGGGCGTCTGGCAAGGGCCATACGACCCGGATAATGGTTACACCAGCCTCAGCGACGACACCTATCGCATCGTCCTTAAAGCGAAGATAGCGATCAACAACTGGAACGGGCAAAACGACACGCTGCCGGTGATTCTTGAAACTGCGCTGGCAGGGTCCGGAATTAGTATGCAAATCGTCGACAATCAGGACATGACGATCTCGGTATGGGTATTTCCCGAAACAGATATAAGCAATGTATCGCTTGAACTGATAGACGCTATCCGGCAGGGGTATCTGACAGTGAAAGCCGCTGGTGTATGGGCCGGTGACATACACACTCCATCGGTTGAAACACCCTCAGAAGGAAACCGTTTTTTTGCATTCGACATCGAAAATAAATATCTGGCCGGGTTTGATGACGGCTCGTGGGAGAAAAAACTGTAATGGCTAAAAATGATTTTAAAGCGTTCGCGACGGATGCCAATGCAAACATAACAACGCAAGCTGATTATGAGGAACTGGCGGCGTTGCTGACTGGATTCCAGAGTGGAAAAGCATCGTCAGCTCAGATAAATAAAGCGCTACGTCAGGCTTCTTTTATTGCTGCGGCGTTGGCTCAATACACAGCTGATAAGTCGGGTCAGGACGTCATAGACGATGGTGATATTGCTGCGTTCATCGCGAAAATGTCGTCCGCTTTCAGCAAGGATTTTCAGCCGTTGGCGGCAACGCTCACGGCTATTTCTGGCCTGGCTACCGGTGCCGACACGCTGGCGTACTTCACAGGGTCTAAAACTGCCGGGCAGACACCACTAACGCAGACAGGGCGTGATATTGTCGGTAAAACTGATATCCCCAGCGTTCTCCAATACCTTGGTTTAGTAGACAGCAATGGATATAGTGGTCGAAAGATAAACGAGCAATGGATTACAACATCAAAAACGTACACGCCGACAGCTGGCACAAAACGAATTAAAGTCACTATTACCGGCGGAGGTGGCGGTGGCGGAGGTTCATTTAATAGCGGGGGCAGCACCGATAATTTTTCGGGCGCAGGCGGTGCGGCAGGATCCACTGGAATAAAATGGTTCAATATCGCCGACATCACGAATTTTGCTGTTGCGATAGGCTCTGGCGGATCAGAAGCGACAAAAGGCGGCAATTCGACATTCAGCGGTATTATTGCTGTTGGTGGCGCGCCATCTCAGGCTGTTGGCGTATTCGCATCAGGTGGGACTGGCGTTGCTGGAACTGGTGCTGACGTTAATATAGCCGGTGGTGATGGTGGGGATGGGCAAAACGGCACCCGGCTGTTAAACGGAACCGGTGGCGCCAGTTACTGGGGAGGAAGTCGAAGGTCAGGCCAGGGTGCGGTTTCGACACCGACAATACCGAAGGCAAGTGTTTACGGCGGCGGCGGAGGTGGTGCATATGACACTCAAAATTTCTCAACCCGCTTTTACGGCGGCGCAGGCGCGGATGGAATTTGTTTAATTGAGGAATATGCATAATGCGATACGCAATAATTGAAGATGCAATTGTCGTTAACATTGTCGAATGGGACGGTAATGGAGATTTATTCAAAAATTTCAACATAATAAAAGTTGAAAATATACTATGTGGTATCGGATGGTCTTATAAAAATAAAAAATTCATAGCGCCGCCTGATGAGTCTGTACTACCTGATTAGCGAAACTAGCCCGGTTCTCCGGGCATAAAACTAAATTCCCTGGCAACTCAGTCTCTTCCTAAAACCGCAAAAAATCTCACTTGATAGCCTACATCGATCAATAATACTGTACGCGCATACAGTATTATTGAGAGTTTAAAAATGGGATTTCCATCACCGGCTGCTGACTACGTTGAGCAGAGATTATCTCTTGATATGATCTGCAACGTCACTGCTAATACGCTAATAATCGAAACATGCGACGGCTATGCCATCGTCGATACGAGCATTCCTGTGCGACAGGGCAGAACCGCGTTAATATCGTTTTGTGGCCAAGACAGATTTGCTGTGTTGCGTGGGAGGGCTTTCATTACTGATGACGGAGAGGCTATAGAGGGCGAGGCGCTTAGCGAGGTTGTTGTGCGGGGTGTGGTTACGCATACGATTATTGCGCATAGAGGTGGGAATGCTCCGTTTTAATGGGACGCATTTGGGACAGATATGCTTAGGTACTGGCAAGTAAGTATCAGTAACTTTCCGCAAGCTGGGACGTGTGAGCGCGGATAAATGCGGTAACTTTTTGTTTTAAAAGGTGACTCTAGGAACTTCTAAGCCGTAGGTCACAGGTTCGAATCCTGTAGGGCGTGCCATTTTTTCTTCTCCGATTGTCTCCTGAATTCTACAAAAACCTATCAAACCCGCACTAACACTGATTACTTCATCCAGCGTTGTATCTGTTTGTCTATTGAAAGCTATAACTGATTGGGGGCATCATAGGAGGCACTGTTACGTTCAATGGATCTCGATGCCCCCATATGAAGCTAAATGCTCGTCAAATCGACACTGCTAAGCCGAAAGAAAAAGCCTATAAATTGGCTGATGGAGCTGGCTTGTATCTCGAAATTTTCCCAGCGGCAGCAAAAGCTGGCGACTGAAGTACCGCTTTGCAGGGAAAGAAAAGCGCGTGGTGTTCGGGCCTTATCCTGCCATATCTCTCGCAGAAGCGAGGGGAAAGCGCGAAGAGGCCAAAAAGATACTGGCAGCGGGGGGAGATCCAGGCCTTGCCAAACAAGAGGCCAAGCAGGCCAAAATCCTCGCCATCAACAACAGTTTTGAATCACTGGCACAGGAGTGGCACGAACACAAACGACCTAACTGGTCCCAAGGCTATGCAGTCGATATCCTTGAATATTTACGCAAAGATGTTTTTCCCGCGCTGGGAAAACGACCTATTGCAGAGATTAAAGTGGCTGAGATGTTAGCCGTGCTGCGTAAGATGGAGCAGCACGGCGTGCTGGATAAGCTAAGGAAAACTCGTCAGGCGTGTCGGCAGATATTTACCTATGCCATCATCACCGGTAGGGCAGAGCATAATCCCGTGACAGATCTCGCGGGGGCACTGAAAGCACCTAAGCAAAAGCATTTCCCACATCTTTTAAGTCATTAGATTGGCAGTTTCTTACGTGCGTTAAGTGGCTATAGCGGCAGCCGCATCACACACCACGCAACACACTTGCTTATGCTCACTGGTACCCGAACCATCGAGCTACGAGCCGCTGAGTGGCATGAGTTCGATTTGAAGAAGGGAACCTGGCAGATCCCTGCTGAACGGATGAAAATGCGGCGACCGCACGTTGTGCCGCTATCCAGTCAGGCGCTTTCACTACTTGAAGAAATGTATGAGCTTAGCGGAAGGGGCAGGTTTGTCTTCCCTGGACGAAATCATGCTGGCAAGCCCATGAGTGAAGCGAGTATTAACCAAGTGATCAAGCGTATTGGTTTTGATGGTAAAACTACAGGGCACGGTTTTCGACACACAATGAGCACCATATTGCACGAGCAGGGTTACAACACAGCCTGGATTGAGACTCAATTGGCCCACGCGGATAAAAACACCATTCGCGGGACTTACAACCATGCTCAGTACCTCGATGGACGGCGTGAGATGCTCCAATGGTATGCCGATTATCTCGGTACGCTATGGGACAATGCTTGATAGCAATGAGGAATAGAAGATGACAGCCCTTAAAGTAACGATCTGCTTCTCAGAAGAATTTATGCATGTGCAGCTTGAGGGAAAAGAGCGTTTAGACATCCCACTGCAAAATTTCCCAAGATTGCTGTGCGGCACATCTGAGCAGCTTAATCGGTGGGAATTGTCTGGAACGGGGCCGGGAATTCATTGGGATGAGCTAAACGAAGATATTGATGTTCCTTCTCTGTATGAGGGAAGGGATAAGGACCAAACAGATGGAAGTAAGTAGGAGAAAAGGTAAATTTTCGGACTCCCTTTGCTGCTTACGCTCGGAAGTATCATTAGGTCCCTTACGCAAAAATAAATTTCGATAAAATCTATTAAATAACAAAAAGTTAAAGAAATAGAACAGGACAAACAATGACAAGCCTTCAACAGCGAGCAGAATTACACCGTCAAATCTGGGCAATTGCCAACGATGTGCGCGGATCGGTTGATGGATGGGACTTCAAACAATACGTTCTTGGCGCGCTGTTCTACCGTTTTATCAGCGAAAACTTTTCCAGCTACATCGAAGCCGGTGATGACAGCGTCAGCTACGCAGCGCTGGATGACAGCATCATTACCCATGACATCAAAGATGATGCCATCAAAACCAAAGGCTACTTTATTTACCCGAGCCAGCTGTTCGGCAACGTGGCCGCCAAAGCCAATACCAATGACAGGCTGAACGCCGATTTAAACAGCATTTTTGTGGCGATTGAAAGCTCTGCCTATGGCTATCCTTCCGAAGCCGATATCAAAGGCCTGTTTGCTGACTTTGACACCACCAGTAACCGTTTAGGTAACACAGTAAAAGATAAAAACAGCCGCCTTTCTGCCGTTCTGAAAGGGGTTGAGGGCTTAACGCTGGGTAACTTTGATGCGCACCAGATTGACCTGTTCGGGGATGCCTATGAGTTTCTGATTTCCAACTATGCGGCGAATGCAGGTAAGTCAGGCGGTGAGTTTTTCACTCCACAGCACGTTTCTAAACTGATTGCACAGCTGGCAATGCACGGGCAAACCCGCGTCAATAAAATCTACGATCCGGCAGCCGGCTCCGGTTCGCTGCTGCTCCAGGCGAAAAAACACTTTGATAATCATATTATTGAAGAGGGATTTTATGGTCAGGAGATTAACCACACGACCTTTAACCTTGCCCGTATGAATATGTTCCTGCATAACATTAACTACGATAAGTTTAATATTATGCTCGGTAATACCCTGACGGAGCCGCACTTTGGCGATGAAAAGCCATTTGATGCCATTGTGTCGAATCCACCTTATTCGGTGAAGTGGATTGGCAGTGATGACCCGACGCTGATAAACGATGAACGCTTTGCCCCGGCAGGCGTGCTGGCGCCGAAATCTAAGGCCGACTTTGCATTTGTGCTGCATGCGCTGAACTATCTTTCAGCCAGAGGGCGCGCGGCGATTGTTTGCTTTCCCGGCATTTTTTACCGCGCTGGCGCTGAGCAAAAAATACGTCAGTATCTGGTTGATAACAACTACGTTGAGACTGTGATTTCACTGGCGCCTAATCTGTTCTTTGGCACCACGATTGCCGTCAATATTCTGGTGCTGTCAAAGCATAAAACCGATACCGATGTGCAGTTTATTGATGCCAGCAAGCTGTTTAAAAAAGAGAGTAATAACAACATACTGACTGATGAGCATATCAACCAGATTATGCAGGCGTTCGAAAGCAAGGCAGACATCGATCATCTGGCGAAGTCCGTGCCGTTTGAGGCCATTACAGCCAATGATTACAGCCTGTCGGTCAGCAGCTATGTGGAAGCCAAAGATAACCGCGAAATCGTTGATATCACTGAACTGAATGCCGCGCTGAAAACCACCGTCGGCAAAATCGATCAGTTACGTAAGGATATTGATGCCATTGTGGCCGACCTTGAAGGGAGCGGGGCGCGGGCATGAGCGAGCTAAGCTATCTGGAAAAATTGCTGGATGGGGTTGAGGTGGCGTGGTTTCCTGCTTCAGAAATATTTCATATAAGAAATGGATACACTCCATCAAAAGCTAAAAAAGAATTCTGGGAAAATGGAACTATTCCATGGTTCCGGCTGGAAGATATAAGAATGAACGGCAGAGAGCTTGATGACGCTATTCAGCATATCAGTCCGTTAGGGGTTAAAGGCCGTCTGTTCCCTGAAAATTCAATATTCATGTCTACTACCGCAACGATTGGCGAGTATGCTTTAGTCACGACGCCTTATTTAACAAATCAACAAATAACCAACTTCTCTTTATCTGAAAGGTTTGGGAAGTTAGTGGATATAAAGTATCTGTTTTATAGATTCTATGATTTTGCTCAGTGGTGTGAGGAAAACGCAAACAAAAGTGGCGGGCTGTCAATTATTGGGATTAAGAAGCTGTCTCAGTATGAATTTCCGATTCCCTGTCCGGATAATCCTGCATGGTCGCTCGCTATCCAGGCTGAAATCGTCCGGATTCTGGATAAGTTTAATCAGCATACCGCTGAGCTTGCCGCTGAGCTTACGGCACGTAAAAAACAGTATCACTATTACCGTGACCAGCTGCTGAGTTTTAAAGCAGAGGAGGGGCTGGCTCTGGCTCCTTATCTGGAAAAGCTGCTGGACGGTGCTGAGGTTACGTGGTTCCCTTTGGCAGATGAATCCTCTTTTGAAATAGCAAATAATGCAAGAAAGCCTGTAAAGTCCTCTCTGCGCGTGGCGGGTGAAACGCCTTATTATGGTGCAAATAATATCCAGGACTATGTCGATGGATATACCCACGAGGGTGAGTATGTATTAATAGCAGAAGATGGCTCGGCTAATATAGAACGTTACTCAATACAATATACATCAGGAAAATTCTGGGCAAACAATCACGTGCATGTCGTGCGCGGTAAATCCGGCGTTAACTCAAGATATTTGTATCACTATTTATGCATTGTTAACTTCATACCGTTTCTGACCGGCGGCGGAAGGGCAAAATTGACTAAAGGTCAATTAATCGAAATAACGGTGCCCATCCCTTGTCCGGACAATCTGGAAAAGTCGCTGGCAATCCAGTCTGATATCGTCCGGATTCTGGATAAATTCGACACCCTGGCCCACTCCTTGAGCGAAGGTCTGCCCGCTGAAATCGAGCAGCGCCGGAAACAGTACGATTATTATCGCCACCTGCTGTTCAGTTTCCCGAAGCCTCAGACGCTGAACAGCTGACTGGAATCAGAAAATCACCTGGACCGTGTTTTACGCTCCAGGTAGCAGATCAATACGTTTACTCGCCGGTGGTGTTTACCCGTCCGGTCTTTGCCCCACCGCTATACAGGATGCGTCATGACTCAACAGACAAACACCATCGCTGAATCCAATAGCTTTATCGTGCTCGATAAATACCTCAAAGCCTGGGAAGCGGGGGAAAGCTACCAGAGCGAGTCCGACCTGGAACGTGAGTTGATTCAGGACCTGCGCAATCAAGGGTATGATTTTGTCTCCCTGGGGTCGCAGCAGGCGATGCTGGTTAATATCCGCATGCAGCTTCAGGCGCTGAATGCGGTGGTGTTTAACGACAGTGAGTGGCGCCGCTTTTGCGAGCAGTATCTGGACAGCCCTGGTGATAGCAGCCTCGATAAGACCCGTAAAATTCATCTCGATTACATTTGCGATTTTACTTTTGATAACAGGCAGCTTGAGAATATTTATCTGATTGATAAAAACAGCCTGGTGCGCAATAAGGTGCAGATCATTCAGCAGTTTGAGCAGACCGGCACCCATGCGAATCGCTATGACGTGACCATTCTGGTCAATGGTTTACCGCTGGTTCAAATTGAGCTGAAAAAGCGCGGCGTAGCGATAAGGGAAGCGTTTAATCAGATACATCGTTACAGCAAAGAGAGCTTTAACAGCGATAATTCCCTGTTCAAATATCTGCAACTGTTTGTGATTTCCAACGGAACTGATACCCGTTACTTTGCCAATACCACCAGGCGGGATAAAAACAGTTTTGACTTCACCATGAACTGGGCAAAGTCAGATAACACGCTGATTAAAGATCTGAAGGATTTTACCGCTACCTTTTTCCAGAAACACACCTTGCTCAATGTGCTATTTAATTACAGCGTGTTTGACAGCAGTCAGGCACTGTTGGTGATGCGTCCCTATCAGATTGCAGCTACCGAACGAATTTTATGGAAAATTAACAGCTCCTTTAAAGCCAAAAATTGGTCAAAGCCGGAAAGCGGCGGGTTTATCTGGCATACCACCGGCTCAGGAAAAACCCTGACCAGCTTCAAGGCCGCGAGGCTCGCTACCGAACTGGATTTTATTGATAAAGTATTTTTTGTGGTTGATCGCAAAGACCTCGACTATCAGACCATGAAGGAATACCAGCGTTTCTCACCGGACAGTGTCAATGGCTCTGATAATACTGCCGGGTTAAAACGCAACCTGGATAAAGATGACAACAAAATCATTGTCACTACCATCCAAAAGCTCAATAACCTGATGAAAGGAGAAGCTGATCTGCCGGTTTTTCATCAGCAGGTGGTATTTATCTTTGATGAGTGTCATCGCAGTCAATTTGGTGAAGCGCAGAAAAACTTAAACAAGAAATTCAGCCGTTTTTACCAGTTTGGTTTTACGGGTACGCCGATTTTTCCGCAAAATGCCCTGGCAGCAGAAACCACCGCCAGCGTGTTTGGACGCGAGCTGCACTCTTATGTCATTACTGATGCGATTCGCGATGAAAAGGTCCTGAAGTTCAAGGTCGATTATAACGATGTCCGCCCGCAGTTTAAGGCACTGGAAACTGAAAGCGACGAGAAAAAACTCAGTGCAGCTGAGAGTCAGCAGGCTTTCCTGCATCCGCGTCGTATTAAGGAAATTACCCGCTATTAGACGTCAACTACTCAGGCCGGTACGCGTCAACTATTCTGGCCGCCTTTCAGTTACTTCTTAACTGACTGCTGGGTTACTGCTTTCGACGTTTTCTTTCTGTAGCTTTCTCCTGTTACCTCGA
>NZ_MRUL01000039.1 GCF_002006995.1 Izhakiella australiensis
ACATTATGCGCACCAATGCGCATGTAGATGAAATGTGCCGCGATTCGTTGACACTGGTCGTCAACTGACTACTATCGATGATGATTCTACGTTACCCGTTTCTCCAGACGAACCAGAATCAAATGCAGTAAATGAACGGCCTGACTTCACCACTCAGGCTTGTTCATCCCATCACTCGCCCTTTATCGTTGGTAAATCTGTACCTGATAGACGCGAATCAAACACAATTTCTTCATTACCATCAATAAGATGCCGGACAATCTGGTAATCCGATTCAGGGTTATCGCTCTCAGCTTCATAAGCAGCACGGAACGCTGGATCGTCTAATAAGCTTTTTTTCAGCTCCTGATGCGTGGTAAATTTTGTCATGAACAAGCCCCGATGAATGCTGCCGCGCCGAATCAGCTATAACGCCAGAAATGAAAACTGTTCGGCTTGGCCAACCCCGGACAGTACCAAAACGAGTTTTGACACTGACCGGCGTTATGATTGAAAAGATTTCGTGCGCACGAAATTTTAGCAGCTAAAAAGCACGTTAAGTTATCCGCCCCTGATTCATAAAGAATTAGCATAACCCGCACTTCATGGCTTACGGGACGGGGCTTACGCACCCATCCCGCAATCCATTACAGCGCGCGAATGATATGAGCGGTCAGCAAAACATACATGATACGCTGCTCTGTACTGTCAGCCTTACTCGTGAAAAGCCAGCCGATAAGTGGGATTTTGCTGATAAATGGCACCGAACGGTCGGCATTACTGGATGACGTATCAATCAGGCCACCCAGTAACAGCGTCTGACCGTCCTTAATCTGAACGGTAGTCTGTATCTGTCGCTGATTAGTAATAATATCGGATGCCTGTTCATCATTGCTAATTGAGTCGGCACGGGTATCAATCGTAAGAACAAGCTGACCGTTCCCCATAACAACAGGCGTCACCTTTAGAGACACGCCAACATCATGACGTTCGATAGTCTGGAATGGATTATTTACCCCAGCAGATTCACCCGTAACCTTGCCTGTGATAAAGGGTACATTTTTACCAACAGAAATGTACCCGGTCTGGCCAGACTGGGTAAGAATTCGGGGCGTCGAAATCACCTTAGAGCGGGAGTTACTCTGTACCGCACGCAAGGATAAGGCCAGTACGTTACCATCAAAAATGCCAAAAGAGCCTCCCGCCGTCGACAATGCACTACCCAACGCCGAAGTATTAAAGCCCCCTGCTACCTTATGCCCGGATGCAGAACCGGCAGCAAACGACAAATCAACACCATCGGATAAGCTGGTTTCAAACATCAGCGACTGAATTAAAACCTGATCGCGAGCAACGTCTACCGAATTGATAAAATCAGTCAGAACTGGCAGCAACTCGTCAGGTGCAGAAACGATAAGCGAATTGTTGCCGGGATAGTCGACGACATTACCACCGCCATTAGAATCGAGGTAAATTTTTACCAGTTGCTGAACATCAGACGATCGTACTTTTGTCAGCTTAAAATTTCTGACGGTAAAAGCCACAGAAACGGGTTGAGAGGATGACTCGGATTGCCAGGCATCATAAAGCTGATTATCTGTATCATCAGATTCAGCCGCCATCTGTGACGGTAGTTTAGACGGCAAAGATACCACAACTGGATTACCTGAAAGCATCACAAAACCGTTGGCATTTAGTACCGATTTAAAAAATTCATCAATATTGGTCGGATTAACATCCGCATTAAAAACTGTCACGGCTCCTTTAACATCAGGATTAACTATGACGGGCTTACCCGTTTTTGATGAATACCATTGCACAAACGAACGAACAGATGAATTATTGAGATTAACGGTTTCAGCAGAAACGCAAAATGAACAAGCAAATAAAAAAGCAATAAAAAGTGAGCGCATTATAATATTACTCCTGACAGGTGACGGTCTGTAAATAACGGCCTTTTCTGATAACAATTCGGCAGGCATCTTTAATATCAACGGAATAACCATCTTTGATTAAATCAAAATACTGGTATTTCATGCCCTTAGCATCAACAAACGTAACGGAAACATCAAAACCGAGCTGAGAGAAAGAGTTAATAGAAAGCCTCGGTAAATCACTGGCACTATCAGGCGTTACCGCCCTCGCCTGTTCAGCTCGAGCAGATTTAATAGCCGAAATTTCATTAGCATTCTTTCCGGATTGTAGCCAGAAGCCAATCCCAAGCCCCAATACCAGAAACGAAAGCATTAATATTAATCGATTAGATTTGCGAAAATAAATTTTCGTCAGGCGCATATAATATTTAAAACCTCTGTTAACAGAAAACTGACCATGAGTGATAAAAGGAGGAAGATATGAGTAAGCACCAAAAGGGTAATTATCTGTAAAAGTCTGCTTGGTATTATAAGCGGAATAAAGGGATTTTCCGGTATATATCCATTTATCAACAGTAATTGAATTTACATTGTCACCATATTTAACAATGCCAAAATGTACCTTTGGTAAGGAAAACCGTGCACCTGAAAGCAGATTCATAAGAGAGCCAATAACAGGTATATTTAATTTATCTGATCGTCGGCAATAAACAACATGTTCAGCAAGGGCTAATCGCGCCTGTTTATCCATGATGGAAATATCCTGAATCAGAAATATGATATCCCAGCCTAATTTACGGGCATGTAAAAACCAGTCAATAACAGGCTGTCTGTCCTTATCGCCCCATGAACGGGAATTAAACCAAGTGCCACATTCATCAAGCACTAAAAGACCATTACAGGATTCATCATAAGAAGTATTGCCCGTCCCAATAACCAATAAATCATTTAACGATGGTTTATCAGGGATGCGAATGACGCGCGTTTTTTTTGCATAGCGACCTACCATCGGCATATTATGTAATTTAAGGTCTAAATTAGTGGCAACAGGACAGCCCTTAGCTAATCTTTCCTGTATTCTGGACACGCTGACCAGTGTTTTACCTGAGCCTAATTTACCTGTTACAACATGAACCGCCATTTATATAACCCTATTCGCATAATCAAGGAATTTTTGTTTTAAGTCGAAGACGAAAACACTAATACGAGTAACCATAATGACATTAACGCAAGCCTGAAAATGGTCAGGTAATACAGATGCCATTAAATGGGAAAAATCAGCAGGAAGACCGTTGTACATAACCTCGGCAAGATATTGCATTAAGAGCGTCACAGTAGTTGTAATTAATGCAACCAGTGCAAAAGCAATCAACCCTGTTTTAGTAGCAAGGCGAGCAAGAAAACTCGCCACATAGCCAATCAATAAAGGAACAAGGCCAATAATAAAACGCAACAGTGCTGGAATACCCAATAAGAAAGGCATTACTCACCCCCTTTACGAAGTAATGAAGTTAAAGACGTAAATACATACCAGAATGTAAGGCAATAAAAAATCCATGAAAGCGCATCTTTAATAGACAGTAATTTATCGCATTCGATATCAATTTGATAAACTTCTCCGGGGAAAATAATAAAGTCAGAACAACCATTACCATTAGGTAAATTAGGAAGCATCGCACCTTTATTTAAAAATGCTTCCCATAATGCCCCATGAGAGTCTTTAGCTATTCCTAATTCAGATCCTGCCAAATTTGAAGCACTGTCTAATTCAGAGTCACCCTTTCCATAACGGGAGTCGCCGCCGGAAGGGTCAGCAAAACGCCCAGCACCGCGGGTAAGATTATTTATAGAGTCACCAAGACGATTTATATTATTTTTAGTCTGTTCATCAGCCGTTTTTTTATCATCAGACGAGGTATCTTTTTCCGTTAGCTTGTCATGAATTTCACTGGCGACTTTAGGCGAAGCGCCCTCGATAGCTGACTGAATGTCACCTTTGGTAAGATTTGAACCATTACCACCGCCAGAACCGCCACCTGAATTACCGCCGCCGCCTGTATCGCCCCCTCCAGTGTCGCCACCACCCGTATCACCTCCTCCGGTGTCACCGCCATCGCCATCGCCATCGCCAGCAGGAGAAGAAGGTTTATCGGAAGGGTCCGCTACTGTTCCGGTTGGCTTCCACGTTGCAGCACAAACAGATCCATCACTCTGGCAAACAATAACGCCAGTGGCTTCGTACTCGCAGCCATTATAATAAATATAACGATCACCAGAATCAGAATAGACATTATTAAACACACCATTTTCAGGTGGTTTTGCTTCACAAATTTCTTCTGGCGTAGGTTCGGAAGGTTTTTCATCGGGAACAGTGCGCTGAATATCGCCAACGATATAAGCAGCTAAAGACCAGAATTTATCTTGTTGGCCGGGAGAACCATTATAAGTACAAGCATCAGCAGTAACGAGACGAAATTCAGAATCAGGCCAGACGCCCTGATAGGTTACTTTAACCTGTTCAAACACACTTTTAGCACTGTCTTTAGCACCCTGACAAGCTGAGGACTGCATAGCGGCATCAATATAATATACAGTGGTTTTAGTACCATCCTGATTTACTATTTGCTTGCTTTCTGAATATGCAGAGCTTTGATAGGTAGATTTAGAAACACTTTCCCATGAGTCAGCATGTGAAAATGAAGGTAAACAAAGAGCGGAAAGAAATAATATTTCCCTTTTCATAATAGCCCGCTTTAATTTGTAGGGGCAACAAGTGCCCCTGATAGATATTAAACAGCTTTTGAGGAGAACTTTTTGAAAAGACGGATAGCCAGACCAGCTCCGACAACAGCGACTACAACAGGCCAGACTTTAGCAATAAGATCGTTAGCCTGAGTTAACAGAGAGTCCATAGCCTGCCCTGCATAATCAGTAGATGCACCTTCACCCGCTGCGAAACAGCTTGCAGAAACAAAAAGTGCAGTTGAAGCAACAGCGATTTTTGATTTTACGGTAGATAAGATTTTCATAAAAATAACTCCATTGATTACATAGATAACTACATTAGACGGTCAGTTAATGATTTAAATGAACCGACCGCATAGAAAAGGGCTAAGCCAAAGGCATAAGCCCCAAAGAAATAGGCAATATACATTAGCGAAGTACCCCCGCCGTTATTGCTCCTAGCCCAAAAGAAATGACAATACCGGACGCTATAAGAATCTGGATTAATTCATCCATATTAATAATCTACTTAGATGAATCTTGATAAGGGACAAGTACTATTTTTCCGACTCTTAGTTTTTGAAAGTCACCTACATAAATACTGGACTCATGAAGAGAGTAAAGCCCTGCCGGATATGGAGGCTGTCCGTTCTCAAGATTAATCTTGAACATCTGTGGATAGTCACCACCAAGGAAAATATACGCTGATTGCTCAGAGATCGTATAAGCTTTGCCAGTTGTTTTAGATACACCGCTACGAGTGTCGGCTACAGCTTGTGATGGTTTAATTTCAATTTTAATCATTACATATCTCCATTAAGCAACTTTTAAATGTGATGGCTTCAAATACCATGATGGAATAACACAATCTTTAACTTTAATTTCTCTGACTTCTCTGGTGATAACAGGTGAAAACTTAGCTACATTGCAGCGCTGCGCAATATCGATACCAATTCTTCTAAGCCTTGCTCGATGAGTCTTTACAGCGGACTTTGAAAAATCGAAAGAGTGACCATGAAACCATTGAATGGCATACATAGAAGTTGTATTAGCCGCTCTTACCGTATCAACAATACCCTGTGAGATTAAATGTTCGCTTATAGTTTCAAAGTCCATAGCATTCACCGATAGTTTTTCATCTAAATTCAAAAATGTATTATGTAACTCGTTTAATATGGAGTAATCAGATAGCCCCCAAAACAAAAGATTATTTTTCTGCAAATAACGTGATTTTAATTTTTGTTCAAAACGAACGATTCCATTTTCTTCGCAATATTCAATTACTTTATTAATATGCTTCACTTGCTCTGAATCAGAGCCAAATTTATTTTTTATTTTAGTCAGGGAATGTAATGCAAGTTCATGCCCTTTATTATAAACAGTCGGGTATATTAAGTTAACATTACCCTTTTTAGACAGCCAATCAACTGACTTACCATTGCTATGAAGTCTAGGAACACTATTTCTATAAGGTTGCGTTGATAAGCCTGATATATATTCATCCTCATTGCCTTTTCCAGTGGATTTATTTGAGGTGATATGTAGCTCACGAATAATTGCACCATCAGAAATAAGCGTTACTTTTTCATTCTCTTTAGTTTGGCTAAAAAAAGTTTTTGTACATTTTGTAAAAGGCGGTAAGCCCAAATCAAAGAGGATGCTGTTATAAACGGCGACACAAGCATCAACAGAAGTCAGACCAAAAAGGTTATCAAGTCTGTTCCAGCGTGAAGGATTGCCCGTAATCTTAAGTACCGAGCCTCTTATAGAGACTGAGACAACATCGCAAAATGAACCCTTATGCTGAAATACTGGCTGGGAAAGTGAGCTACCCTCACCCGTTTCAAGGTGAATGCGCTGATATGCAACATCACCAAGAATAGGGAGCTGATAACCAAAATCCTGTTCAATCGAGAGCCAGTCGTAAAACACCCAAGAACCCCTATGCATGTATGCATGTATGCCGTAAAAAAATAATACCCCATGTGAATGCATGTATGCAAGCATAACTGCATGGGTGTTTGGTACGCATGTATACTCACATACAAATGACCTTCTATGATCCAGGTGAACAAATGCAAAAACCTAAAAGAACAACAATGGCCATCACTGCTGAGCGGAAGATGAAGCTGGAGAGGATGGCGATAGATGCCAGTCAGAAGGCTGGATCACAGATCTCATGGACAGACATCGTTAATCATCTGATTGATGATTATGCAAAAGAAGCCGCAGAAGAGCTTACCGAGAGAGCACGAGTCGAGCGGGAAATCATGACAATGCATCATCGGTAGTATGGGAATCCATACCAAAGTTCGGGTGTCACAGAACCCCGAACCGCTTCGCGGCGATGTGAAGAATTTTAGCGGCTAAAATTTCTATGCAAAAAAAGGGATGAAAGAGATGAGTAGGAGTAACGAAACAAATGGTGTAGAGCTGGTTTTCATTGGTGTGGCTGTTTTTCTTTTGGCGGTTATAGGATGGCTGATGAAAACATTCGATGTTGGATGGCAAACGGCTCTGGAAACGGCCCCAAGCCTGATTGTCTGGATTCTTGCAGTAGGAGCCGGGATCTTCTTCGGGATCAAAATGGAAACTGGCCTTGTTCGCTGGGGAGCGCCATTGGCAATTGCCCTTTTGATTCCGGTTTTCAAACCGATCCTTAAAGAAGCTGCTGGAGTTCGTGACGTTGGCGGATTGGTTTTCGATGATATGGTTTCGTGGTACGGAACTGGTTGGGGAATGTCTCTGATGTTCTTCGGGATTCTTATTGTGGGATATGGGCTGCTTTATTGGTGGCATAGAAGAAATTCATATTATTGGTAAGCAATACATTTTATAGAAGGAAAACGTAATGAAACTAAACCCTGAAAAATACAACAGAAATATCACCTTGTTATGCCCTGTCTGCGGTAATACGGAAATGGAATACTCTGATGAGTCTGAAATTGTAAAATGTACAGGGTGCGGAAAGGAATTGACTAAAGACGAATTAACTCAAGAAAATGGTGCTGCAATCGAAGCGCATGTGGATGAAATAAAACAAGAATTAACTAAAGATATACAAAAGCAGTTTAACGACATGCTTAAAAATGCATTTAAAGGGAATAAAAACATAAGGATAAAGTGATGACAACAAGCGATATCATTGCATCATTAGCCCTTCTGGTAACAATTGCCTGCCAAGTGCGCTCCGAGCTGAAGTCAAAAAAAAGTGATTCTGAACAGCGGGTTATGAAGGATGAACAAGATAGGCTACGTAAGTTGCTTCTTCAGAAAGAAACAAATTCGGCAATAAATGAAATGAAGGCTGAACTTGGTGCTCGTCTTGTTAAGATATCAAAAAATAACTACAGGCTTAAGATATTCAATAGAGGGAAAATTGAAGCCAGAAGCATAGAGATTCAATTTCCAGACAATGACGGTGATGAATATCTTGTCATGCGTGATGTGGCAGATAAATTCCCATATGAAGTGTTGCACCCACAACATGGAATCGAAATAATTGCCTGCATGAGTTTTGAAAGTAAAAGTAAATACAGATTAAAACTCATCTGGGATGACAATTATAAGA
Source organism: Izhakiella australiensis (assembly GCF_002006995.1). Lineage (GTDB taxonomy): Bacteria > Pseudomonadota > Gammaproteobacteria > Enterobacterales > Enterobacteriaceae > Izhakiella > Izhakiella australiensis. The sequence goes on from NZ_MRUL01000039.1 coordinate 8,149, forward strand.
GAAGGAACGAAGAGGAATTTTTCGTCTCAATATAAATTGGTTCGCACAATGACATTATGCTAAAGAGGCCGCTGCGGGAGATATTTTCGCAGCGGCCTTTTCAACATAATGCGTCGACATTAT
>NZ_MRUL01000003.1 GCF_002006995.1 Izhakiella australiensis
AGCTGGTCATCTTCCTTCCCAGGTCGGTATTGCTGACGGAGGCCGTGTGCGCATGGCTTTTAATGCCGTCCTGCTCCACCGAGAGCACGGCGCGACCGCTTTCCGGTTTACCCTTTATAATCCAGCCACGCATATCCGGCAGCCGGCCTGAAGGGTGAGCATGCGCAAGTCTGGGATATTGGGTTTTATCGAATTCCTGCCCCTGCATTAATACGTAACCGGAAGGAGCCGTTTCAGTAGGCCAGGGAATTGGAGAGCCAACAGGATAAACATCATTTAAATTAAGGGTAGCAAGCTCCCCTAATCGGAGATTATTTCTGGCCTTGATAATATCTTTCACATCCGCAAGATTTTCATCCTTCATCAGTGCATTATCTACCTCCTTACCAAGTAAAGAAGTGATGGCACCTAATAATTGCGTATGTTTACCTTTCTCCAGTGAAAATTTTGCTCCTTCAATGACGTTACATATCTCTTCCTGGACCGCATCCCACATATCGCTGTTCAGATCGGTTGCGCGTCGTCCGAGGGCAGGATCACCATTTGTAAAACCATTCTTTCCGGCCCCGAATTTGTCCTTCTGTGCTGTTGGTGTGTCAATTCTGTGCATTTTCTGTCCCTTCAGGATAAGCAAAAACAACAACCGTATGCGACGGTGTGAGCTTTTCAATCACGCATTCCGCAACGGTATCACCCCACGTTCTGATCGCTGAATCACAGGTACTGGCGCAGGTCTGCCAGTGGATATTTGCATCAGCCGGAATATTGACACGCCAGTAGTATCGCCAGAACTGCCCCCATTCAGGGTCAGGCGAGCTGTCGAGATTCTGGAACTGCTCAATAGTGGCGGAGGTGTAGCCCAGCGCGTTGAGTTGCTCACGATAAAAGCGCTCATTAATTCCACCAGCAACATTAGCTTTCGCATCCAGCCGCTGCTGGCGCTGGCGTAATGTCTGGACTCCGTCCGGTGCGCAGGAATCCGGCAGGCCATGCAGCGCTTCATATCGATCAATAAGTTCAGTGGTTTGTCCCGGGTCGATTTCCTTCATTAATGCTCCAGCACGCTGGTGTACGCGGGTTAGCGACGGAGCCAGCCCCTCAATGAGCGGATTCTTTCCATCCCAGGCGGGTCCCGATGGCAGCAGATGGTAAAGCAGCCGGGTGTACTCATCATTCAGCGCCATGGCTATTCAGTCGCCTCCGTGTAGGTTTGCCAGGTAATTTCTCCCAGCACAGGCAGTTCGGTTTGCCCCAGCACGATATCAACCGTCGGAGAGCGGAGCTGATGTGCCACTTCATTAGTGGCCAGGCTGATTGCTTCGCTTACACGAGACAGATAGACCTTCCCTGCCGGCTGACCATCCCGAAGCATCAATGAATTCAGTTCAGCGGTGACCGCCGTGCGGATTTCAGGCGTGTCTTTAGCCAGAGCAATTGTCATCGGGATAACATGCTCACTTGCAGCAAATACTGTCAGACCGCCTCCCGCAACCGGCGCCAGCGGCAGGATATGTGCGCGCACTGCCTGTACAACATCATCGGCAGGTGCCGGGTTAGCAGGATCACTGGTGGCAACCATCACACCAACGGTGCCAGTTCCCTGATAATGACGGAACGTCCAGGCGCGGGTAATTCCGGCAATCTCTTTCGCCCAGATGATGTAATCAGGATCAGCGCCGCCCTGCGGGATCCAGTAATAGCGCTCCATCACGCGCGCACGCCACGTCTCCAGTTCCTCCACATCATCCCCGCCGTTCAGCGTGTCGGCGTACCCGGTGGATGGAATACCGCTAACCGGCGTGCCCAGGCGCAACGCAATACCGTCGTCAGTATTCCCGGCCATCCCTGCCACATCGGTAACAACCGGCACACGTAAAAGACCGCCGGAGGCTTTAACGGTTTGGGTGGTGGTAAAAGTAACCTGATCGTCGCGCTGGATCTGCGTGCCAGCCGGCAGGGTTGGCGTACCGCCGAGCCCATCCCAGCGGATAAACCCCGAAGCAGCAACAGCATCTTTCCGCGGGCACCGCTTGATGCGCGCGTGGCGATAAAGCCAGTCCTCATCGCACAAATCAGGCAGCATGTTGCGTGCCAGATAATCAAGGTAGCCATACAGTGTATGTACGGCGGCGGCCTGCACCCTTCCATAAACTTCTGCATCCATGCGCCGCAATACCGCATCCTGCTTAAAGCGCGTCAGCAAATCGCTGCGAATAGTGGCGATCAGTTGCGGGAGTTCAGGGCGTGCAAATTGACTGTCAGCCATTCAGTTCGCTCCAGATATCATCAAAGGTAATGTTGTGAATGGCCCCGTCTCGCTGATAAATCGTTACGCCAGCGGCCAGTGTATCTATACCGGTACGTTCAGAGGTCACATCAATGCGTGCAGCCACGCCGTCTTCCGTCATCCATGCCAGCGCCTGCTGCATGTATTCGCGGGCATCCTGCGGGGTTTTGTTGGTGAGTTTCCGGCGTTTCAGTAGATACAGGCGGGAGCCGATACGGTCGTTCTGAACAGTGGGCCACGTATCGCCCCACCAGCCGCAAGGCTGCGGGGTTTTATCATCCCGCTCAGCGCGGCGCCACGTGAAAAGAGAAATCACCACGGCGCGCGTCAAAAGGTCGAGCGGATCCGTGGCATCCTTTCGGATTCCATTAACATAGAGGATCATGGTGTCAGCTCATGGGTTGGTCTGGCTTGTTGGTCGTTCCACCACCGTCGCCGTTTTCTTTATGGGTGTGGCCGTTATACGTTACGCGCATTTGAGCCATAGTTTTACCGCTGCTGTCGCAGTTATCTTTGATGTCGCCAGTCGATTCGATCGGCATTTCAAAGCGGGCTTTAGGGGCGTTTTTGAACACGATTGGCTTCCCGCCACCATCAACAACGATCCCGGCGCGGGTTAATGTAACGGACTGGCCCTGGTCGTCATAAATGGCAACCTCGCCGCGGGCAAGACCTTTCAGCCGGTACCGTCTGTCGGCAACAATGACCGCCATGCCGTGGGAGCGGTCGCCGCCGGGAAACAGCACCACCGCCTCAGCACCGTTTTTCGCGGCAGAGGTGAAACCATAAGGTTCAAGATGCTCAACGCCTTCCTTGGGGTCACCGGCAATCAGCCTCAGACCGGCCGTCTGGCATTTTTTCGCGGTATTAAGTGCGGTAATAACAGCACGGGCCACGATATTTCGGAGGGAGTTATTCATCAGAATTCGATCCCCCCACTGGACTTTTTCTTCTTCGCCTTCGGCTTTGTCGGCTCAGGCAGATAAGCATCCGCCGGCCCAACCCTGATTTCAGTGATCGTGCCGCTATTGTCCTGACTGTAAGTCACCTCGGCAATCACCAGCGTTTCATTATCAAAACCATTCAGCGGGTCATAAACCACCACGGACTGATTTGGCTTCCACAATTTCCCGTTTCCCTGGCGCCAGCCCTGGACGGTGTAGGTTGTCTCCTGCGTTTTAGCTGCACGCTGGCGCGCCTCGAATTCACAACGAGATTTGCAACTGTCGGTAGTGGCCGTGCCGGACTGCTGGAGAGTATGAGGCCGATAGCGGGTTACGCCAGAATCAGCGGTGCTCTGGCGAATAGCGGCAATCGTGGCTTCGCCAAAATCATCGTCAGTGCCAGGACGCTGCCCGGTGACAAGATAGCTGGAGAAACGATCGCGCACGCTACGCTCGGTATCGCAGGACAGGATATTATCCCCCAGCACCAGCGCCGTGACGGCTTTGGCGCTTCCGGGTGTACCCAACACCAGCCGCCCCTGCTCATCGTCATACGCCAGCGCCTGAACCTGGCCCAGCAGGCGATTAAGACAATCCACTACCGTTTCACCATGCTCAGGCTGAGCATCAATCACAGCCGCTGCCGAGGCACCAGCATCAACAACATCAATCCCGAATGGCTGGGCCAGCGTGCTGGCAATACGGAACAAATTTTTCCCGCTCTGCTGAGCAGGTGCCGCACTACAATCAATAAGATCGGCAGTTTTGCTTCTGCCAACGATACCACGGGTAATACTGCTGGCGTCGTAACGCAGCGGCAGCGCTTCAACCCATCCGGTTATCACCAGATCTTCACCAATCAACACCTCTACCTTATCGCCATTTTTAATCTGCCGGGAGCCATCAGGGCTACCGGGCCACTGGCTGGTAATCGCAACGTTGAAATCCCGGGCAATACGATCGATGCCGGCACTGATACGAACCGATGTCCAGCCGCCCCATTCGCGCCCGTTGATGCGCAAAAAAACAGTATTGTTCATCGTACCGGCAACGCCCAGCCCACGCCGGAAACCGCCACCGCCGCATGCTCAACCAGCGCCAGCATTTCAGTTACTGACAGCTCGCCTTGATGCAGCTGCAAATCGGCTTCCGGTTGTTCGCCAACCAGCCATTCTTCGTCCTCTTCCAGATCCGCCAGGCTGACTACGTAGAAGTGCTTGCGGAGCTCTCGCGCAGCGGCGGTCAGATATTTCGGATCAGGATTACGTGCCGGGTTCGCCCACTCTTTACGGACGGTTGCAGGACGAATCACGGCGATCGGCTTATCCTCCGTCACTGGAGATTCACCATATGACGGCAGATCGAACACGCTGGCCGCCTTGCCAAACTGCCACGTCATGGCGTCGACAATGGAACCTTTTTTCAGCTCTTCCGGACCGTAAAAGATGGTCAGGACTTCCGACGGTCGCGCCGGGTCCCTAACGTAAGTCACGCCCGTTCTCTCTTCGTTTTTACGCTGAGTGCGCAGGCTGGTGTTGGAGCGAACAAACTGAACATCCAGATCGCAATAAAGCTCAGGCCACGGTGTACGCAGGAACGCACCGGGGAACTGGCGTACAAATGCACGCTGATAAATAGAATCACCAAGCCCGTACATCCCGCGAATGCTGACTTTTCGTCTAAATGCCATAAATACCCTACAGAGAAAGCACAGCCTCTAACGACTGGCGAGGAAAACAGGTGAGCCGCGTATAGCGGGAACAGTTGATTATCTCAGTACTGCCAGCGATGGCTTTAAGGCGGCTGAATTCGTCATGCCAGCGAGCCACGCTGAATTTATCCGGATTGGCCAGCAGCTTGTGGTTGCCGTGCCAGTGGATGCCGTGCCGTATTGAGCAGTCATAGCCCAGCAACAGGATCCTGCTGGCTCCCAGATGGATTGCGAGTTCAATAGCCCGCTGCCCGGAGTTATAGGAACCAGGCAACGTCGAAGGAAAGCAGTTAATGCCAAAGCGGCGAGCGGTAAACTGATCACCGCACCACCGTGCAGCTGATGATGTGATAGCGCTGTAATGCTCTTCCCACCAGCAACAATCCGCCGCGTATATTGCAGAACAGTACGGCACCGCGTGCCATGAACTGTTCACGGCGATTATCGGAATATTTGCACGATGGAGAGTCAGGCAATCAGTTGATGCCAGTGATGGGCCGCTGGCCGCACATGCGATTGTAACCATATGCGTGTCCTGAATGGTGTGGTGGTCGGTGCTGATCTCCGGCACTCAGTCCTTACGGATTAAACCAATCTGATTGTTGGATGTTCTCACCGAGTCATAAATGCGTTCACACGTCATTCCGGCGCGGTAGCGTTCGTCAGAGATTTCAGCATAACGTTGAGCTTCTGCTGCAATATCTCCGAGCACGTCGGCGAGCATTCCTGCGTTGGCGCTGGCTGTTTTGCTTCGGACGGTAGCGGCAAGATCTGCGGTGTACTTTGCGGCGTCCAGACGGGTGGCAAGTTTTTTGGCTTGTTGCTGCAACTGGCTAACAGTGGCAGACAGACCAGCAGCAGTGGCAGCAGCTTTTGCGGCTTGCGTTTGTGCATCTTTCACAGCCTCATCACGGGCAATAATGCGCCCTTGTTCAATCATTCGGGCAGCAGTCTGCGCGTTAGCAGCCTGTGAGGACTCTGCGCTGTCACGATCGGCCCATTTTATTTGCCACGCTCGATCGCGCCAGCTATCTCCCGCAACAAACGCAATGACCACCAGCAGTATGATCATCAACGGCTTCCAGAATTTCTTCAGCAGAGAGAACATCTGTCACCCCGCCAGATCGATAGCCTTAACAAAAACATCAAAGCTGTACGGCTGGCTCCCGTTTTCGTGTCTGATGACAGCCTCCAGCAGCGGGACCATTACCCGGCTGTCCGCCACGTCAACCGGCTGGTCCGCCCCGACACCCACTGACATCGCCACGCTGCTGATATACGCCGGCGTGTCGTTCTCATCCGGTGGCGCCCAGCGACTGATTATCTGGCCGATGGTTTTCAGCCCGTGCTTACGCTGGTAGTTGCGCAGAATGATAATCATCGCCCGGATGCCGTACTCCGGCGCGGTGAACTGGCAGAATGATTTGTCCGTACACTGTGATGCCGCCACAAGCCCTTTCCAGTCGTCGCCACGGCGGATATTGCCCGGGTTGTTGTTGCGAATGCCTCTACCTGTTGTCATTGTCCACACCTAAACGATTACCAATAAAACGCAGTGCGAAGGCGCGAAAAGCATCCACACCAATAAAACCCGTGCCGCCACCTATCGCAATTGAGATGGATTTCGGCCATTCCAGATACTCCAGCGCGGAGGCAAACGTCAGCGTCAGCGCACCGCACAGCAGTCCTTCCAGTATCATCTTCTTCCAGCCCCCGCCCGTGTAGGCAATGCGCAGTGTTGCCATGATAACGGCCATGAGTACCGCACCCAGTGGGGTCTCTCCCCGCCACCAGTCCTGTAAAAGTTCGAACAGGCCCGGCCAGGAGTGAGGGTTATTGTGCATTTTCATTCTCCACCTCCCGGACGGGTGGTGCCGTTAAAATAAAAAAGGCCACGCATCAGCGCAGCCCTGAGTTAAGTGCCAGAGTGCGTCTGGCAGCGTATTCCCGTGTCTGATTATTGTTAAATCGCCGGAAATTCCCCTCAGACAAAGGAACCAGACTTAAATGGCAGTATATCGATGCGGTATTTTAAATACCGTAATGGCCGGCATGCGCTGCCCGCCGCAGTTGAGGTCACGCATGTCCCGCCGGTAAAATTCTGATACCCAGCTTTTCGGCCAGGGCATACTCAGCGCGTGCGCCAGCACTACCACGCCAGCCGTCAAGCAGATAAATCGCATCGGCGCATTGCAGCATCGTCAGCGAAATCGCCATGTAATCAGCGTCACTAAGCCCGTCGGGTAAAAATGCGGTATTCAGCGGAATTCCGCCGGATGCCGTAATTTCCTCTGCCGCTGCGAAAAATGCAGCACGGTTATAATCGGGCAGACCGGTCATCGGGCCGGCAATATAGGTTTTCATGTGTCGGGTTCCTGAAATAAAAATGCCCGGGCATGTACCCGGGCTGTCATGGTCGCGATGTCGATGGGGGAAATAGCGTCAGCGGATAACCTGCTGCCGCAACTGACTACCGGCGGCTGAATTCTGACACGAAATAAAAAAAGCCCACAAAAAAATGAGCCTTATCAATGAGTAAACCTGAATGTTGACATGAAAAATTTAATAACCAACTGATATTGATCAGTTTTTCTTAACTTTTCACTTTACTGACGTTTCAAAAAGAGTAAACATTACTCACGCAGTACCTGAGTATTTCCCTGGTGTTGGCCAATGTGGCACCCCGCTTTCATTCCACTGTCTGACCCGACGTGATGACTGCGGGGATTTTTTTATAAGAAAAAATTATATTAGTCGCATTTCCATAAGACAGCCACCTGCACTTAAGGGTCGTCCATACCTGAACTTAAGTCCAGTAAAGACCAAATAAATGCCTGCATACCCGGAATAAATTTTCTGCCTGAAAATTAAAAAGCCCCGCACATTTCTGCCGGGGCTGTTACCTTCCGTACACGCTACAGACTGGACTCAGGGTTAAACAGGTAACGGAAGGTGATTATTTTCTACAATACTGATTCTGTCGTGTCAATACGCTATGCGGACAGTCACAAAAAAACTCTGATTAAAATATCAACATTATCTCAAATTAGTCCTGAATATGGCTTATTTTGTTGCATTTTGCAAGCCCGTCAGGCGGAGATAAGGAAATTCAGTTCACATTTCCAGCGCATTAGCCACTTCCAGCCCTTCGCGCCTGATGAGGATCGTTTGCAGCGCCTGATTGTCAAGTTCGACGAATGCCGCTTTAAATCTCGCCCAGTGCGATGCATACACCCGTAACCAGGTTGAACGCTCCACAGACATCATACGTGCCAGCGCCGCGCCGGCGTATTCTTTACAGGTGTCATTGCTTCTGGCCGCTGCCACCTCCTGCGCGGCCAGCCAGACAAGGCCGACCAGTTTTTTCACTACCCGTGATTGCAGCTTCTTCTCCACCCGGCAATTCTGAAACTCATTCCATACATGCTGGCACATCAGCGTCTGGTACCTGAAGTTCAGATCGAAACCATAGCAGTAACGGATCCATGCCTGCTGGTAGTCATCCAGGGAATTGATTACCCGGCGCCACGGTGCGTAACTGAATTCCAGATCCTGCATTGGCGGGAATGGTCGCCGCCGGCTTCTCGTTTCCGGCACATAAACAGGCGTGGTTAATGCCTTTACAAGCGAGTGTCCACAGCCTTCCCCGCCCTCCAGTTCGATAAGAGGCTGCCCGCAGCGGGGCGTTTTATTTTTGTCTGCCGGTGGATGTTCGCTAAACGCCTGCAGCTGCCCCTTTGTCCCTTCAGATAAATTCGCCAGGGCGCGCCTTACTTCTGTACGGGTATATTCAATGGCCTGTAAGTTCATTCAGATCAGCGCTCCATACACTTACGCTTTAACAATTACGCCGATCGCCAGCGCCCGATCCAGAAAACGAAACAGCAGTTCCAGCTGCGTGCCATGTTTCTGCCCGAACGCCGCAACATCGGCATGCAATTTGTCGTGACACTCTCTGCACAGAGGGAACACGAACAGGTCGTGGGCTTTGGTCGCGGTGCCACCCATCCCATGACCGATGACATGATGCGGATCATCTGCCGGACGGCGACAACACTCGCAGGGCTGGCTTTTTACCCAGCGCGTGTACTTCTCATTCTCCCAGCGGCGGCGCTTAGGCCGTAACATGAACGACTCCGGTGACTCAGGATCTGCGCTCAATGCTAAAACCTTTGGCTGCTGCTCCTGCATTACCTGCTGATTTCCCTGGGGCCTGCACCTTTTTAACGATCCAGCAGTTTTTATCCTCCTCTGCAGAGCGACGGTTGACCTGTTATCTACGGCAATAATGTCGCTTTCTTTATATACAGATGGAAACGTTTCACAGGGCATCTGCATCGCCCGGGCCGCCAGTGATTCAGGGATGGCATCAACCACACCGACATAAATAGCCCACCAGCACAGCTCAGCGATCGACAATTCCCGTTCGCGGTTAAATCGGAGACCGGTCAGCACGGTATCAATAATCCAGTCAATAACGTTACGGCGCGCTATACCAGCCAACAGCCCGGTTGACTGCTCACGAAGTTTGTTATCGCAGTGCCAGCAAAGCATCATCGCGCCCGGGGCGTGTCGCATGGTCACCAGCTCATGATGGTGATAATCCGAGCGCGGATACTGACATTCACAGGCGTTACGCTTCAGCCAGTATTCCAGGCCTGAAAGGCCACCAGCGGCACAGATAACCCGCTCATCAGTGAAAAATGGTATCAGCGCTTCATCCTCCGCCAGCGGCTGTCGGGCGTCTGGTACACGCCCGGTTGACAGCCTGGTCATGTGCTCCGGCTCAGGCTCCACCAGCACCCGCCCCGCGGAAAAAAGGCGCATTAACTCTTTGCCCGGTTTGAGCAGGACCACGCCAAGGCGTGGCACAACTTCAGGGGTTAGCAGCGCTCTCATACAGAACCTACCATCGTTGCTATAACATCCGTTGCAGTACCACGAGTGGCGCCCTTACAGGATACAGAGCGACGGGACTTGATATGATGCAGCGTAAAACCATACTGGCTGTATAGTTCGGCTATGCGCGGGGAACCGGAATTACTAATGACTACGCTGGCTCCACGCTGGTGAGCAGCAACACAGCATTCAACCAACGCTACCTGCTCATCCCAATTGAACCCACCAGCAGCATAGGCCGTAAACCCATTGGTTCCAGGCAACGGCTCATACGGAGGATCGCAATAAACCACATCCCCGGAACCGGCCAAGGCCAGAGTGTGACGGAACCCGGCATTCATGAACACGCAGTTGTGAGCCATTTCAGCGAACGCTTTGATCTCGCTTTCCGGGAAATACGGCGCTTTTGGCTTGCCCCAGCCAACATTAAATTGGTTCGACAGGTTATATCGCGTCAATCCGTTGAAACAGTGCCGGTTGAGATACAGGAATGCGGCAGCGCGCTCAACAGCGCTTAATGTCTGTGCATTGAACTCACTCCTGATCGACTCGTAACCCTCCGGATTACATAATCTTTCAAACATTACGCGAGCGTGTTTCTCAACTTCATCAGGCACCACAGCCAGCATCTGATACAGGTTGAGCAGATCGGCGTTAACGTCTGCCAGCAGAAAATCAGCGTGGTTGTAGCTGTTCAGGAATACTGCACCGCCACCCACAAATGGTTCAATCAGCCGTTTACCCGCAGGGATCAGGCGATCCAGTTCTGGCAGCAGCGAATATTTGCCGCCAGCCCATTTCAGGAACGGGCGCTGCCAGCTGCGTGGGGAGGGTTCTTCTATTGGCAGTGCAGCGGCAACGCTTGCGGCTTCAATGCCACTACATACAGATCCGTATCTCATTTACCCGCCCCGCCCTGCTGTCTTGCTCTGATACGTGCCAGAAATGCCTCACCGGACTGCCGAAATGCCGCTGAGCCTGTAGGATCAAGAAGGTCTGCCGCTGATGGTGGGCGGCGTTTATCCGCCAGTTGCATTACTGGTTTCGGGATCCCCCTTTCGGCTTCCATCTCACGCTCCCACTTGCGCATATGGAATTTGATCGACCGTAACACCTCAGCTTCGGTGTAGTTGTGCTGGCGCATCAGATGGCGAACATCCAGGACAACCCAGTACATCACATCATGGGCCCACGGGAAGGCTTCCGGCGTTGCGTATTGATTGCGCTCGCGCGCATAGCGCTGAAATTCAGCCATAACGTCATCATCAGAAGGCAAACCAGCAGCGAGGCGGGCGCTCTCACGACACCACCCGATGAATTTTCCGCAGGACGGCCAGAAGTCATTACCCTGCTGGCGCGCCATGCGCATCCCGGCACGAAGCTGCTCAACGGTCGTAATACCATTCTCGGCAAAAGCCAGAATCCACTGCCGCTTCATAGCGGCCACATCCTCAGCCGTCCGCAATACCGTGTTCTGCGCCGCCGGGAAGATCCGCAGGAGGTTTTCAAACAGAGCATCCACCAGCTTTTCGGCATCGGCGTTGACCACTCGCTGTGGCTGGTGGCCCATCATGTGCGCCAGCATGCCAGCGTCACGGTTATTGACTGCTGAAATCAGTTTGTTCATAGCGTGTTCTCCCAGGCTTCAGGGCTATTCCAGTGACCGCCGCTGACGGGGCCGGATTGCTGCTGCGTTTGCCATTTGCCGTTCACACACTGCGGGCGGCCAGCAGCGGCCCACTTCGTCGCGGACTGGAGATAACCAGGGAAATTTGACGGCAGGAATAGCGTGGTCGGGCGAAGGTATTCCGCCATCTTGATGCTTTTGCCCCACTTCTCCGTGCTGTAGTCAATCACCAGCACCAGTTCGTCGAGGGTGAACTGCTCGCGGAGTCGGGCGCGGATATGTTCGAGAGAGGTTTTGCATACCTGAAAACGTGAACCGGTCGCCAGGTTCAGTTTCGATAACGCAATCTTCGCCTGATCGGTGATCAACACTTCCGGGTCGGGTTGCGCCGCAACCGGACAAGAAGGGGTTTTAATCTCTGTAGTATTCTCTGTTGTAATCTCTGTAGGATCATCGGTGCAATTTGACCCGATGACAGCGGTTCTTTTTGGCCCATTGGATCGTTTCACTTTGGCATCTTCCATCGTGTCATTTTGACCCGATGGAAGAGTGCATTTTGAACCGTTCGATTTAGTCACTTTGACTTCATCTAAAAGATCGCTCTCATAGTTGATCGTGTAGTAGTTAGTCATGTCACGCTGAGACTTATTCAACTGCTCAATTTTGAGCACGCCGAGAGACTTCAGGCGGGTGAAGGTACGCTTCAGAGTGGACTCTGACCAAAAGGGGAACTGCTCCAGCCACTGCTCTGTGGTGTTATAAATCCAGCGCACACCGTCACGTTCAAGTCCTGAGGTCGTTTCTTTCAGCCAATAGTTAACCTGTTGCAAGGCAATCGCTTCATTAAGGCCGATGTTATGTGCAAGATCAGGATTTATCACTATCGGACGAGATGTCATTAACAGACTCACCTGGCATCCCTCCCCATTGCCCGGGCTATATCCGCAGCTATCAAGCCGGAACGGTGATACGAGTCCATGACCGTGCCACTCACAACTATCGGCGGATTCAGAGGCTGAACGTTATCGGTCCAGATAGCCATGAGGACGCCAAGATTGTCGTGCAGGCGTTGTGCGTCGGTCAGAATGCAGCCAAAACGAGGGTCCGCCTGATACGGATGTTTAATCAGGCTCTGCTCCATGGCGTTAAAGGCCGTGATGTACGACTCTTTGAACTGCGCGGCACGTTTACCTGTGAAGCCCATAGCGAGAAACGCGAAGCCGTCGCGGGTAATCTGGTAGCAGGGTAGTTTGCGCCCGGTAGCGTCGGTGTATTCACTCACCGCAAAATTGCGGGCAGTGAAGTCTGGCGAGCATTCCAACGAACGGATTTTTTTCAGTACACCGTCGTGACGCTTGGTGAAGTAGTCGGCGACAGCCAAGGAAGAAGTAACGGCCTGGCCTTTGATAACGGTGATTTCAGGTTGAGTAATAGCGGGGACAGTAGCCATGATGGCAGCCTCTATGGTGAATTTTGATAACTCACCACCGGGGCTTCTCACGGCTAAGGGTGGTGAGACGTACAGGGGTGAGAAACCGGTCACCATAGAACCCGGCCAGCCTTTCGGCTGCCCTGCACGCCCCACCATTGTGCTGATGTGACAATGCTTAGCGCACAAAAAAACCGCGTAAGCGCGGTTGTGCGCTATGGTGAAATCCGGGTTCTCACGCCCGACAGCGAATTTTGCCGCTGCCAGAGCACTATAGCGCCCGGAATTCAGAGAATCAAGTGTTGCTTTTGTTGACAACACGCTTTCAGTGTTGCTATCATTAGCAACACCCCGAAGGGAAGCAACGAGAGCACCATGCCATCCAAACTGATTATGAGAGAAGTGGTTACTATCTCCCCGGACAGCAAAGCGGAACTGGTTATCTGGGAAGTTGATCCAGCAGTAAGAGCCAGCAACCACAAATATAAATACCGACTGGCCTATATCGTGTCCAATACATGCGTTCTGCGCTACGACAACGAGGCAGGCAAAGGCGATCATAAACATATCGGCGATGACGAAGTTGAAACTACGTTCACAACCGTCCAGCAACTTCTTAACGATTTCTGGGCTGATGTCAAAATGTATGGAGGGTAACAACATGACCACATTACACATTTCCGTAACCACGATTGATGAAATCAGTTCGCGATATGCAGCTGCATGGGATGGCGATAAGTCAGCGAGGGGACATTTCCTCTCATTTCTGAGCTGGGAATCATTGCACGACACGCTATCCCCTAACCGAATGAATATCATCAATGCTATGACCGGTGCAGGGGAACTCTCTATCCGTGAGGTTGCCCGCCGTGTTAATCGTGATGTCCGGGCCGTGCATTCTGATATAACGAAACTAATTACCCAGGGTGTCATTGATAAAGGGGAAAGTGGCATCGTTTTTCCATACGATGATATCCACTTCGACTTCACTCTCGGCAAGGCGGCCTGATCGGCAATGAATGACGACGATATAGCAGGAAGTGATGGCCTGATAGCGATCACGATGGAATTGTCCACTGAAGTGCTTGAGGCTTTCCAGTCTACTGGTGATCGCTGGGAAGAACGGATAAACGCAGCACTTAAAGACTGGCTGAAACACCACAATCCTTCAGATGTAAAAATCTGACCCTTTGCGGCGCCCTGCACGGCGCCGCTTCTTACTTTCTCCATCACTTTTCCATCCTCTTAAATCTTGCCCGGAACACAATAAGCGGTGCCGCGTATTCCCACTCATAGCCATCCCTACGATAAATCACACGCTGCCCGGCGGCGTCATAGTCAATAACATTCACAATGATGCCGTGATGATCCCGGTAATATCCGTTCAGGGGTTGAATATGCTCTGTCACGTTAGCCTCCCATCAGTTCAGAAGCGTAACGTTCAGCTATCCACTGGACGCCGCGAGGCGTGACGCGCGTCTGGGTGTAGGCATGACCGAAATCGGACATGCCGGTTTTGACGCTGAACAAGCCATCACGCTGGCGCAGGGCGTGCGGCAGAAGATTGCCAGACTGACGGAACAGAACCTTGTCACGCACCAGCGCGTCGATCATCGACTTTTCCGGCATATTCATGATTTTTGCCGTCTCACGCAGACTTTTCGCACCGCTGGCTTCCACGTAGTGGTTGACGAACGCCACCTTTGGCGCGTCTTGCTGTACCTTCTGCGACAGATGCGCATTCTGTTCTGCCACATCAGCGGCCAGTCGGAGCGCTTCGGGGAGGGTTTGAGGAATTCCAGCCGTACTCTCCAGCACCTGCCAGCGATCAACAACCGCCGCAGTAAACTCAGGGGACAGACGGGCAACCAATACGAGAGAGTCACGTTTATTAAACCGATACTCCTGATACACGTTGCCGTTGTGCTCAAAATCGAACTGCGCCAACGGCGCGGTTAAAATTCCAGCAGTATTAAGACGCTCGGCTGACCGCTTCACATCACCATGTTTACTCTGAACCAGAGCGGCAATTTCCCGGCTGCTCATCGTCACAGCGCCACCAACTAAAGGCATAATGCCTGGCGATGCAGTCAAATTATTTAGCTGCTGCGACATGCTGCTGCCCTCCCCTATAAATAAAGTCACCCACAGCCCACTCAGTGAAGCTGTGGTTCACCGATGCCCAGCCACCGGGTACTCTTGCGGCATAGCAAAACGCGACCTTGCCTTTACCGCCCCGAATCGGTAATACGCGAAGTTGCGAACACTGATAATTTGCTGTTAAATTGCTCATGCGGATTTCTCCATACACATAGATTTATCTGCCACGGCGCCCGGAGCTGCACACTCGCGGGCGTCACTCTTTTCTGGTCTGCAATACACGCGATAAAGCAACGTCGTATGTTCCTGCAATCTGGCGATGGCCAGATAAAGCTCATCCTCAATAACAGCGCGTTCGTGCGGCTCAATTACGCCGTCCTCAATTGCCATTCTTACCTGTTGCGAATAACAACCAATCTGCTCTATTGCCTCTAACAGACGCTGGTTGATATCGCCGTTATCAACGTCTTCAATATCCGCAATCGGGACAAATACACCGTTGGAATGGCGTGCTATGGCGTTGGCAATGTGGTTTGAGCCACCAGCACGCTGCAGCACCATTGCCCAGCCAAGCGGGAAAATCTGATCGCCATCGGCACGCAGGCGGTTGAAAATAGCGTCCTGGGTGACATCTAATATCTCTGCAGCCTCGGAATAACCTCCAGGTAAAGCGGCAATGGTTTTCCTGATGGCGGCCACCAGCCATGCTGGTTGTTTCTCCGCTTGCCAATTTGGTTTTTGTCTCATGATTACCACCTCACTTAATTGGTGCCGAACCTTCCTCCGGTATATCCTTATGGTTCCTGGGCCAATAAGAACCAAAGGAGGTTCGACATGTCTGAATTACAAGAACTTTTCAACCACCACTCCCGGAACGTTGCAATATCCCACAAGTGGCACACAGAAGAAGGAACACCGACACTCAAAGCGTGGGTTCGGGCTGAGCAACTCGTAAGGCTTGATGTCCTGCTCAATCTGCACCGGAAAGAACACGGCACGTTATGGGAGCCACTTTCCGGCAACAAGGCGCTAACTCATTTTCTTTTTGTGAAAACTGGCTGGAGTCCGGAGCAGATTTCGCTTCTTTCTTTTGAAGAAATACTTCTCGTTCTTCAGCGAGATCTGGTAACAGCGAGTATTCCAGAGGGGGAATTACAGTATCCTCAGCACATTTCTTATGATCTAATGCAGAGGCAACGACAGCCTTATCAAATTGAATGGCCTCCTCACTCAGCGGACGAATGGGATCCTGTTCGCTATGAGATAATCCAAGGTTTGCGTAAGCCATCGTGAGTGACTCCGTCATCTGCAGATCATCAAGATGTTGCCGACAGATTTCTGCTCTGCTTTGTTGTGATACCAACCAACGGATTGCATTAGCTTTACCGATAAGCCAGTTAGCTAACTCTTCTCCTTCCAGCCCGCCAGCCCAGACGTGCGGGCTGGCCCTGAAAACTGTCAGGGTTACTTTTTCGTTAACGTTGCTTACCTCACTGTTGTTACCCACGGTTATCCCCTTATTTCTGTAGTACTGAAACAGCCTGAGTGCGTGCTAGGCTGCGTTTGTTTTATGATCGTTAGAACGCCGCAAATATGCCCAATCGACATCAGGACGTAATTCCTCGCATGTAACATCGCCTTGTGTAGCTTTCTCTATTTCCGGGCATCGTTCAGCAGGGACTTGCCGTGTGCCATTTGCCCATTGGGAGATGAGAACAGACGGTACGTCCAGTTTGCGGCCTAAGTTCGCTGCTTTACCCCGCTCTTGTGTGGTGTATTTTTTTAAGTTCATGTGGATTAGGCTCTCTCCATTAACAACATAATTATAATAGCGCCACGCTATTAATAGTCAATAGCGATGCGCTTCTTCCTATGCTTAGCGAAGTGCTATTCAATAGGGGAAGTTAAAATTAAACAATGACGGTTGATATGCAGACAGTTGAGGAAATCAGGCGTGAGTGGCTGATTGAGCTTATTAAGCGGCATAAGACTATCGCCAATTTGAACCTTGCACTCGGTAGAACTAAAACTGATGCAACGCTCTCTCAGATAAAAAATCAGGCCGTAGACAGTAAAAGTGGTAAACCGCGTAACATGGGGTCACCTCTTGCCAGAGAGATTGAAAATAAGCTAGGGCTTCAGCTTGGTGCTCTAGATCACCCTTTATCTGAGCAAGAAACGGATCAATGGGCAGCATACCAAAATGCAGATGAAGCAATTAAAGCTCTGGTTGATTACCTATTAGAAGGTGATAATTCACATATCCCAGCCTGGGCGGATGGCGACGCAAGGGCCTACATCGACTCTATTGAGCTAAAGATCAGGAAATGGTTAGATCAAAATAAAAGCTCCGGCAGTCAGCATAAAGCGAGAGCTTAAACTCGTCTGGTCAGACGGCAATATGATTTCTTAACCCCCCCCACGCCGCACCCAATCCCGAATTTCGGGATTTTTTTTTATCCCCCGCAATAACAATAGCGCAACGCTATTGACTTAATAATAGCGCGGCGCTACATTTAGATCATCAACAGCGAAGAGGCAGGACGCCCACGAAGTAGCCGCCCGGGGCATAAGAATGACCGGTTGATTCGCGGGTAACAAAAAAGCGCCCAATGAACGCTTCGCTCTTTAACAATCTGGATATTCCTAATAAGGCAGTCTTTTCGACGGTGAAGGCATCTTTTTTTTGTACCGGAGGAAGTTTGTTCATTCGGTATTCTGTTTTGCAATGAGGGCAAAAACATTGACCGTATACAGCCGCCCAATTTACAGACATTGGCTGAAGTATCGCTACTACATGTTGCTGAAAACACTGTGGGCAAAGATGCACAGTTATTTCCAGTTCGCCCACGGCTTGCTTCTTCGAGTAAACAAGAGAACCAGAATCAAGCTGATACAACACATAACCTTCCGTCTGGGCTTTAAAGTCTTCGAACTCTGTAATTTTTGCTTTGAGCGTTACGGTTTCTTCCTGATAAGAGCGTGCAAGCTCAATGAGAGACATGCATTCTCTTTGCACCGACGTAAGTTTTGATACCAAATCACTTACAGCAGCATTCACCTCTGACTCTGTTTTCGCATCAGAAATAACTTTTGCCAGGCTTGCTGTTTCTTTAATAGCGGACATTGCCGCTGTGAATTCAGCGATCACTTTTAATACTCATCTTATTGCTGGGGATATCCAGATTAACCGAATCCTTGTTGTTGGGGAATAGCAGGATCCACCGAGCCTGATGTGGTTAAAAGACAGGCACACAACGATGAGAGCATTGACGAGCAAGGCATAACGGCAGGTTCAATTCCTGCCACCGCTATACAGATGGCGGTGATGGGCAGCGAAAAGGTCCGTTCAATTCGGACACCGGCAGTGCTCTCTTCGTTGTGGTAATCCGTGAAATGGCGCGGCGGTAAGTATGGCAGGGCCTTCCTTCCCTGAATTTGTACACCGGGTAACCAGGTTGACCATACGCCTCAGTGGTTACCCCGCCACAACACTCCGTTGTGTATTGCTGTGTGTAGTCTTGGCGGTGATCGGATCTTCAACCAACCAACACCAGGAGGAGCGAAGATAATGTTCTGCCGATCACCGTCCTTTTTACGCAACAGAAAAGAGCATCACCAGGCGACGGGTTCATAACCCAAGCCACCCGGGCGCAGAAATGGCGGTTGCCAACGTCAGTGCTACGCAGGTGCCCTTCTCTGTTGTGTATGGAGAAACTTACGGCGGCGGCAGCCGCTTAACCGAGAGGAAATGCTATGAGTAATGATCGCATGACCGTAGTGCCCGACTTTCTGGGCGAGCTGGATGCCGGCGTATTCATGAACAAAATCGCCGCCGCGCTGAATATCACCGCGCTGGGCGTTCTGAATAATGGCACCAAAGGCAAAGTGGTCCTCACCTTTGATTTTGAGCGTATGGGTAATTCCGTTGAAGAGAAGCGCGTCAAGATCAAGCACAAGCTGAACTTCAGCACCCCGACACCGCGCGGTAAAGCCTCCGAAGAGGACACCACTGAAACGCCAATGTGGGTTAACAAAGGTGGCAAGCTCACCATCCTGCAGGAGGATCAGGGGCAATTGTTCAGTATCAACGGTGCCACAGACGGAAAGCTTAAAGCGGCTCAGTGAACCGCTGACAACTAATTCACTGCCACCAATTCGATCATTTGTTAATAAGGAATTTTTATGTCTCAGGTAGACAGCGGTACTTTTAAGCAGGTTAAAGATCTGGTTCTTTCTGGTTATCACCTGAATGATATTAACGGCCTTGCTTGCCCAACAGCATTACTCCCGGAAGAAACTCGCGTTGAAAGCCTCGAGCGCTTTTCTCTTGAGCGCTTTCGTTTCCGTGGCGCCATGACCACAACCAGCATCGATGATTTTGCCCGTTATTCTAAAGGCTACGCCAGCGCTGAGGAACCTGCCCGCTGCTTTATTGATGCGGACAATATGACTGCACGTTCCGTGTTCAATATCGGCACGCTGGATAATCCGGGCCATGCTGATAACGTTGCTGCAATCACCCTGAAGCAGACTGCGCCTTTCCGCGCGCTGCTGGCGATTAACGGCGACCGCCTGAAGCAAAAGCAAATCGCTGAATGGCTGGAAGACTGGAGTGATTACCTGCTGGCCTTTGATGCTGACGGAAATACCATGCAAATTTCACAGGCTGCTCAGGCTGTTCGACGCATCACTATACAGCAGGCCACCCAGCAGGATCATGAAGACGGTGATTTCAGCGGGAAAAAATCGCTGATGCAGAGTGTTGAGGCCAGCAGCAAAGATGTTATGCCGGTAGCGTTTGAGTTCAAATGCGTGCCGTATGAAGGACTCGGTGAGCGTGCATTCAGCCTTCGCAATAGTCTGCTCACTGGTGACGAACCGCGTTTTGTACTGCGCATTGTTCAACTGGAAGCGCAGGAAGAAGCGATCGCCAATGAATTCCGCGACCTGCTGATCGGTAAATTCGACGGCGAGCAAGTGGAAACCTTTATCGGTAACTTTAAAGCGTAATTGCTCAGCCTTAATTGCCCTGCCCTGCGGGGCAATTAGTGAAGCGTAATTCCATTATTTATCGCCATCTGGCGAGGGATGCGCACACCCGAAATCGGCCGCAGGTGCAGCTGCAAATATATGGAGAATATATGCCTTTCCTTACAACCTTTACCGGACAACATATTGATTACCGGAATATGACGACCAGTCAAATCATCACGGAAGATATAGCCGTTGCTTTGTCTAATATTTGCCGTTTTGCAGGGCATGTCCCGGAATTTTACAGCGTCGCTCAGCATGCAGTGTTATGTAGCCAAATTGTACCGGCTGAATTTGCACTGGAAGCGCTGCTGCACGATGCCGCAGAGGCTTATTGCCAGGATATTCCGGCACCCTTAAAGCGTCTGCTGCCTGATTACCAGCGTCTGGAAGAAACGGTGGATATTGTGATCCGCGAGAGATACGGATTACCCGCCACCATGAGCGGGCCGGTCAGATATGCCGATCTCGTCATGCTGGCAACAGAACGCCGTGACCTTGATCTGGATGATGGCTCTGGCTGGCCAGTGCTGGAAGGGATCCCTCCCTCCGACCTTATTATCATCACTAACCCGCTCAAGCCCGGTCAGGCTTATGGTCTTTTTTTAGCCCGATATAACGAGCTTACAGGAAGAAGACTTTGATACCACAACAACATATTAAGCAACCGTTTTGGGAGCCTCAGTAATGAAAAAAATAGCTGAACCGGTAATGTTTACCATGTTCTTTTCAAGTCTTGCAGGGACATGGCTGACAGCCGGGTTATTATGTTTTCCAGGTTTATCTCCTCTGCCTGTGAGAATACTGGCATGAAAACCATCGTCATAACACTGGAAATTGACGTTCCTGAGTACGCTACCGACAAAGATATTTCTGATTGGGTGGATGTTGAGTACGGTCAGTGTAACGGGATGAAGCTGGACAACCCATGCCGTGGCGGTGCCACTGAAATCGTTAACCATACCTGGAAATTTGAGAGCTAAAAATGAACCATCTTATGATTGACCTCGAAACAATGGGCAATAAGCCTGCCGCGCCAATAGTTGCGATCGGCGCTGTATTCTTCGACCCTAAAAGCGGTGAGCTGGGCGCCGAGTTCCATGTGGCCGTCAACCTCGCCAGCGCCATGGATCAGGGGGCAACGCCTGACGGTGACACGATCTTGTGGTGGCTGAAGCAATCAGAGGAGGCTCGCGCCGCAATTTGTACCGACGATACCAGACACATCACCGAAGTTCTCTCTGAACTGAACTCGTTTATCAGCCGTAACTCTGACAACCCGCGTTATCTGAAAGTCTGGGGAAATGGCGCCAACTTCGACAACGTTATTTTGCGTTCAGCCTATGAACGTGCCGGCCTAATCTGTCCGTGGCAATTCTGGAACGATAGTGATGTGCGCACCATGGTGCTGCTCGGCAAAGAGGTTGGTTTCGACCCCAAACGTGATATGCCATTTGACGGTGTGGCCCACAACGCACTGGCCGATGCCCGCCACCAGGTGAAATATGTATCGGCAATCTGGCAGCGACTGCTGCTTACTAACACTGAAGAATAAACCTGACAGCCCGGGTGCAGCCGGGCTATATGGAGAAATCACCATGCTTCAGATGATGACTTTAGAAGAATGGGCCGCAGAAAAATACCGGAGTAATCCACCAAGTCTTAATACGTTACGACGGTATGCCAAGCAAAGCATGTTCACCCCACCAGCCCGGAAAGAGGGGAAATTCTGGAGGGTAAGAGAAGATGCAGAAATAACCGGAAATATAACTCAACCAGTGATTAAAAAATCAGATCCATTACTGCTTCAGAGGATATTATCCGATGGCTGCCAGACCACGTAAAAACAATGTAAAGGTACCAAACCTTTACCCGTTATACAGCCGTAAAGTGAATAAAGTTTACTGGAGATATAAACACCCTATTACGGGTAAATTTCACAGCCTCGGAACAAATGAGGAAGAAGCTATTGCGATAGCGAGTGAAGCAAATACCCGGTTGGCTGAACAGCACACGCGCCAGATATTAGCAATCAGCGACAAGATCGCTACCAGTAAAGGAAAGGCCATTACCACATCGACATGGCTTGACCGATACTGGAAAATTCAGGATGAAAGACTGGAAAGCGGAGATATAAGACCAAATACCCATAAACAAAAAGCAAAGCCTGTTGCTCTGCTTCGGGAGCGGGTTGGAATAAAGATTATTTCATCAGTGAATGTTCGTGATATTGCAGAGATTCTTGAAGGATATATTTCAGATGGGCAGCCACGAATGGCACAAGTTATTCGCTCTGTGCTGATCGATGTCTTTAAAGAGGCTCAGCATTTCGGCGAGGTTCCGCCGGGCTACAATCCAGCCCTGGCAACAAAGCAGCCACGGCGTCGTATTACCCGGCAGCGACTTAGTCTGGAAGAATGGCAGAAAATTTTCGAAATTGCCGATGCAAACCATCGGTATATGGGGAATGCTATGCTGCTCGCACTCGTCACCGGTCAGCGCCTGGGTGATATATCTAATATGAAATTTAGCGATGTTTGGGATGATCATCTGCATGTGGTTCAGGAAAAAACAGGCAGCAAGATAGCGATCCCCCTTTCCCTGCGCCTGAATGCGATTAACTGGAGTTTACGTGATGTGGTGTCTCGTTGCCGTGATTATGCAGTAAGCCCCTATCTGGTTCACTTCTTCAGGGCTACGTCACAGGCAGAACGTGGAGCGCAGGTAAAGTCCAACACCATTACCATGAATTTCAGCAAAGCGCGAGATAAGGCGAGTATTGACTGGGGATCTGGTACGCCGGCAACCTTCCATGAACAACGCTCTCTTGCTGAGCGTCTTTATGAGGTGCAGGGGATCGATACTCAAAAGCTGCTCGGCCATAAATCACCAAACCAGACGGCTCGTTATCACGACGATCGGGGTAAAGGCTGGACCACTATTGCAGTCTGAATTGAGGGGGGTTTTGATAAATTATTTTGATAAAATTTTGATAACCGTTCGAATGCTAATAATAAAAACGGGGACGTTAAGCCCCCGTTAAAATATTTAACAATTATCGCAATTACATATTCGCGATAATCGCATCACCAAACTCTGAACATTTCAGCAGTTTAGCGCCGTCGAGCAGGCGCTCGAAGTCATAGGTCACGGTTTTGGCCGCGATCGCGCCTTCCATGCCTTTAACAATCAGGTCGGCCGCTTCGAACCATTCCAGATGACGCAGCATCATCTCAGCAGAAAGAATAACGGAACCCGGGTTCACTTTATCCTGACCGGCGTACTTCGGTGCCGTACCGTGCGTAGCTTCAAACAGCGCGCACTCATCACCGATGTTGGCGCCAGGCGCAATGCCGATACCGCCAACCTGAGCCGCAAGGGCGTCAGAGATGTAATCGCCGTTAAGGTTCATACAGGCAATAACGTCATATTCAGCCGGACGCAGCAGAATCTGTTGCAGGAAGGCGTCAGCAATCACGTCTTTTACCACGATATCTTTGCCGGTTTTCGGGTTTTTGATTTTCACCCACGGACCGCCGTCCAGCAGCTCGCCACCAAACTCTTCACGCGCCAGCTGGTAGCCCCAGTCTTTAAACGCGCCTTCGGTGAACTTCATGATGTTCCCTTTATGTACCAGGGTCACAGAGTCGCGGTCGTTAGTAATGGCGTATTCAATTGCAGCGCGCACCAGACGTTTGGTGCCTTCTTCTGAACAGGGTTTGATACCGATACCGCACTGCTGCGGGAAACGGATTTTCTTCACACCCATCTCTTCGCGCAGGAATTTGATCACTTTATCCGCTTCAGGCGTACCGGCTTTCCATTCAATGCCGGCATAAATATCTTCTGAGTTTTCGCGGAAGATCACCATGTCAGTATCTTCAGGACGTTTTACCGGACTTGGCGTGCCTTTGTAATAACGAACCGGGCGCAGACATACGTAAAGATCCAGCTCCTGGCGCAGGGCTACGTTCAGGGAGCGGATACCACCGCCGACCGGCGTAGTAAGCGGACCTTTAATCGCAACGCGATATTCTTTAATCAGATCGAGGGTCTCTTGCGGCAGCCAGACATCCTGCCCGTACAGCTCAACGGACTTCTCACCGGTGTAAATTTCCATCCAGGAGATTTTACGCTCGCCGTTGTAAGCTTTCTGTACGGCGGCATCAACCACTTTGATCATCACAGGCGAGACATCAACGCCGATACCATCCCCTTCGATAAACGGGATGACGGGATTATTTGGAACGTTGAGTTTGCCCTGATCCAGGGTGATTTTTTTACCTTCCGCCGGAACAACTACTTTGCTTTCCATTAACCTCTCCTTCGAGCGCTCTTTTGTTAATGATTTGTAAGATGCGCGTCAATACTACTTGAATATTACCCTCGCGCCAATCTTCTCACCGTTAAGCTATAATGCGCTTGTTATCCGTCACTGCATAGATCTGTGAAAAGCTTCCTTTATGATTCATAAACCTAAACGTTTCAGCCGCAAGGCGGCGCCGCGTAAAAAAGCCGCTGCCCCGCAGCGCATCGTGCTGTTTAATAAGCCTTACGACGTACTGCCCCAGTTTACCGACCAGCAAGGCCGCGCCACGCTGAAAGATTACATCGCCATCAGCGATATTTATGCCGCTGGCCGCCTCGACCGTGACAGCGAAGGACTGATGGTCCTGACCAATGACGGCGCGTTGCAGGCCAGGCTGACCCAGCCGGGTAAGCGAACCGGCAAAATTTATTACGTTCAGGTCGAGGGCGAACCGGATGAACCGGCGCTGCAACAGCTGCGCGATGGCGTTAATCTGAAAGATGGCCCGACGCTGCCCGCACTGGTGGAGCTTGTCGCCGCCCCCGACTGGCTTTGGCCGCGCCAGCCGCCAATCCGTGAAAGAAAATCGATCCCCACCAGCTGGTTGAAAGTGACGCTGTATGAAGGACGTAACCGCCAGGTGCGGCGGATGACAGCGCATATCGGCTTCCCGACGTTGCGCCTGATCCGCTATGCGCTGGGTGAATACAGCCTGGGGGAACTGGCCTGCGGTGAGTGGCTGGCGTTATCCTGAGGGCACCCGGCTTTAGAACTGCCGGCGACTCTGCTACTGTCAAAAACTATTTATGCCTTCTGCCTGAGGAAACCTGGTATGTTCAAACCCCACGTCACCGTCGCTACCGTGGTACAAGCTGAGAATCATTTTCTGGTGGTAGAAGAACGGGTACGCGGCCGCGCGACCTGGAATCAGCCGGCCGGCCACCTTGAAGCGGACGAAACGCTGCTGCAGGCCGCCGTGCGCGAACTGTATGAGGAAACCGGCATCGAGGCGGTTCCGCAAGCTTTCCTGCACCTTCATCAGTGGATCGCGCCGGATAATACGCCTTTTCTGCGCTTTCTTTTTGCCCTCGACCTGCCACGTCGCGTGGAGCCGCATCCAAACGATCGCGATATTGACTGCGGCTGGTGGCTAAGCGCAGAGGATATTTTCAACGCTGGCAAGAAGTTACGCTCGCCGCTGGTTGCCGAAAGCCTGCGTATTTATCAGCAGGGAACCCGCTATCCGCTCACCTTGCTTAGCGCCTTTCAGTGGCCATTCAACGAAGATGCGCAGGCCGGCAACGCATGATAGACTATGCCGCCTGTTTTTTTCGCGGTCGCCAGTACGACCCTAATCTTGAGTAATACCCATGTATGACAGCCAGAAAAAAGTGATCGTCGGCATGTCCGGCGGCGTTGATTCCTCCGTTTCCGCCTGGTTACTGCTTCAGCAGGGCTACCAGGTGGAAGGCTTGTTCATGAAAAACTGGGAAGAAGATGACGGAGAGGAATACTGCACCTCCGCTGAGGATCTGGCCGACGCCCAGGCGGTATGCGATAAGCTGAACATTCCGCTGCACACCATTAATTTTGCCGCCGAATACTGGGATAATGTATTCGAACATTTTCTTGCCGAATATAAAGCGGGCCGCACGCCAAACCCGGATATTCTTTGCAACAAGGAAATCAAGTTTAAAGCCTTTCTGGAGTATGCCGCCGAAGATCTTGGCGCCGACTTTATTGCTACCGGACACTACGTTCGTCGTGCCGACAGCAACGGCAAAAGCCAGCTGCTACGCGGACGCGATGAGAATAAAGATCAGAGCTATTTCCTGTATACCCTGAGCCACCAGCAGCTAGCCCAAAGCCTGTTTCCGGTCGGCGAGCTGGAAAAGCCTGAGGTGCGCCGTCTGGCCGAAGAGCAGCAGCTGGTAACCGCAAAGAAAAAAGATTCAACCGGCATCTGTTTTATCGGTGAGCGTAAGTTTCGCGACTTTCTCGGCCGCTATTTGCCAGCCCAGCCCGGCGCAATCCTCAGCGTCGATGGCGAGGTGGTCGGTGAACATCAGGGGCTAATGTACCATACGCTCGGCCAACGCAAAGGGCTTGGCATCGGCGGGCTGAAAGAAGCCGGCGATGAACCCTGGTATGTGGTCGACAAAGATCTCGCTAATAATCAGCTGATTGTCGCTCAGGGTGGCGATCATCCACGGCTGATGTCGGTCGGCCTGATAGCCCAGCAATTACACTGGGTTGATCGCCAGACGCTGAACGCGCCGCTACGCTGCACGGTGAAGACGCGCTATCGTCAGGCTGATATCCCTTGCCGCGTCACGCCGTTGGATGAAGATCGCATTGAAGTGCGCTTCGACGCGCCGGTAGCGGCCGTCACTCCCGGCCAGTCGGCGGTATTTTATCTGAATGAAGTTTGTCTTGGCGGCGGTATTATTGAACAGCGTTTGCCGCTGATCGACGCCTGAAGCACAGTAAAAAGGCTGCTAATGGAGTAAGCGGGACATGGCAAAAAACTATTATGAGATTACCCTGGCGCTGGCTGGGATTTGCCAGGCTGCGCATCTGGTTCAGCAGCTAGCGCATCATGG
Source organism: Izhakiella australiensis (assembly GCF_002006995.1). GTDB lineage: Bacteria > Pseudomonadota > Gammaproteobacteria > Enterobacterales > Enterobacteriaceae > Izhakiella > Izhakiella australiensis. The sequence goes on from NZ_MRUL01000003.1 coordinate 26,944, forward strand.
GCACTGCGATTCGCAGGCGCTAAAAGTATCGCTAAGCAGCTTGCTGGATCTCAGCCCTTCGTCGACCCTGGCGGTTTTTGGCAACGATGAAGCCAATTTGCGTCCGGGGCTGGAAACGCTGATGGCGGTGCTTAACAGCAGCAGTCGTCAGGGGCTGGGCGCCGAGCTAACGCGCTATACCCTGAGTCTGATGATGCTGGAGCGCAAGTTAAGTAAAAATCAGACCGCGCTGGACGAACTTGGCCAGCGTATTGCCCAGTTGGACCGCCAGCTGGCGCACTATGAGTTGATGTCGCCCACCCTGCTCAGCGCCATGGCCGGCATCTACGTTGATGTCATTAGCCCGCTAGGTCCGCGCATTCAGGTCACCGGCTCACCGACGGTGCTGCAAAATGCACAGCTGCAAAGCAAGGTGCGGGCGTCGCTGCTGGCCGGTATGCGTTCAGCCGTACTTTGGCATCAGGTTGGCGGAGGCCGCCTGCAATTGATGTTTTCACGCGCCCGCCTGACCGGCGAGGCGAAAAAGATGTTAGACCGATTAACGTCGCACTCAACTAACTGTTAACCAATCCAGGAGTTGCCCCCATGGAGTTATCCTCTCTGACCGCCGTATCCCCCGTCGATGGCCGTTACGGCGACAAAGTCAGCCCGCTGCGCGCAATTTTCAGTGAGTTTGGCTTACTGAAGTTTCGCGTTGAGGTGGAAGTTCGCTGGTTACAGAAGCTGGCCGACTGCGCAGAAATTAAGGAAGTTCCCCTATTTGATCGCGACGCAAACGCTTTCCTTGATCAAATAGTCAGCACATTCTCCGAACAGGACGCGGCCAGAATTAAAACCATTGAGCGCACCACTAACCACGACGTTAAGGCAGTGGAATATTTTCTCAAAGAGAAAGTCGCGCAGGTGCCGGCGCTACAGGCGGTTTCAGAGTTTATTCACTTTGCCTGCACTTCTGAGGATATTAACAATCTGTCCCACGCGCTGATGCTGGAAACCGCTCGCCGTGAGGTACTGATCCCCTTCTGGAACCAGATTATCAGCGCCGTGAAAAAGCTGGCAGTGGAATACCGCGATATTCCGCTACTGTGTCGCACTCACGGCCAGCCGGCGACGCCATCTACCATGGGTAAAGAGATGGCTAACGTCGCCTATCGCTTCGAACGCCAGCTGCGCCAGCTGGAGCACGTAGAGATCCTCGGCAAAATCAACGGCGCGGTCGGCAACTATAATGCCCATCTTGCCGCCTATCCGGAAGTCGACTGGCATCAGCTAAGTGAAGACTTCGTCACGTCGCTGGGCATCAGCTGGAACCCCTACACCACCCAGATCGAACCGCACGATTATATTGCCGAACTGTTTGATTGTATTGCACGCTTCAATACCATCCTGATTGATTTTGATCGGGATATCTGGGGTTACATCGCGCTGAATCACTTCAAACAGAAAACCATCGCCGGGGAAATTGGTTCATCAACCATGCCGCATAAAGTCAATCCGATTGATTTTGAGAACTCCGAAGGCAACCTTGGCCTGGCCAACGCCATGATGCAGCATCTGGCCAGCAAGCTGCCGGTTTCCCGCTGGCAGCGCGATCTGACTGACTCCACGGTGTTACGTAACCTCGGCGTAGGCATCGGCTATGCGCTGATAGCCTACCAGGCCACGCTGAAAGGCATCTCCAAACTGGAAGTCAACCATGAGCGCCTGCTTGCGGAGCTGGATGTCAACTGGGAGGTACTGGCCGAGCCGGTGCAGACGGTAATGCGCCGTTATGGCATTGAGAAACCCTATGAAAAGCTGAAAGAATTGACCCGTGGCAAGCGTGTCGATGCCGCAGGAATGCGGGCGTTTATCGACGGTCTGGCGCTGCCTGAGCACGAAAAAGATCGCCTGAAGCAAATGACCCCGGCAAATTATCTCGGACGCGCCAGTCAGATGGTTGACGATCTGAAATAAGCGCTAGTTTTTCACCCCTTCGTTTATGAGGGGGTTGACTTCCCGTTTACGTTAATCTGTGGTTTATCTCACTACGACTATAATTATTCAGTTATCATACATTTGGTTAAAGTCATAAATAAGGAACAGACTATGCGCGTTCTGGTAGTGGAAGATAATGCCCTGCTGCGTCACCATCTGGCCGTGCAGCTGCGTGAGTTAGGCCATCAGGTCGACGCTGCCGAGGACGCACGGGAAGCAGACTACTTTCTGCAGGAGCACATTCCGGATATTGCGCTGGTTGATCTCGGCCTGCCGGATGAGGATGGCATGAGTCTGATCCGCCGCTGGCGCAACGATGGCATTAAGCAGCCGATACTGGTACTGACCGCCCGTGACGGCTGGCAGGCTAAAGTCGAAGCGCTGGAAGCCGGCGCCGACGACTACGTCACCAAACCTTTTCATATTGAAGAAATTTCAGCCCGCCTGCAGGCGCTGATGCGGCGCAATAGCGGCCTGGCTTCACAGGTGATCACGCTAAGCCCCTTCCAGGTCGATTTATCACGCCGTGAGCTGACCATTAGTGAACATCCAATCAAGCTGACCGCTTTCGAATATACCATCATTGAAACGCTGATCCGCAATGCCGGTAAAGTCGTCAGCAAAGACTCGCTGATGCTACAGCTCTATCCGGATGCCGAGCTGCGCGAAAGCCATACCATCGACGTACTGATGGGTCGGCTGCGCAAAAAAATGCTGGCTCAATATCCGACGGATGTGATCACCACCGTCAGAGGTCAGGGCTATCGCTTCGATCTGCCAGCCTGATGAGAGGGTGGTTTACGGGCGCCAGGCCCTTTTCACTGCGTGCGCGCTTCCTGCTGGCTACGGCAGTCATCGTACTGGTTTTATCGCTGGCATATGGCATGGTGGCGGTCGTGGGCTATGTGGTCAGCTTTGATAAGAACGGCTACCGCATCATGCGTGGTGAAAGCAATCTGGTTTACAGCCTGGCACAGTGGCGCGATGGCAAGCTGACTATTGCCCACCCACAGGGTTTTAACCTTAACTTCCCAACCCTGATCTTCATTTATAACGACCAGGGGCAGCTGCTATGGCAGCAGCGTAGCGTGCCCGATATACGCAATAAGATTCAGCCCGAATGGTTGAAAAAGTCTAACTTCTACGAGATCGATACCACCAACCAGACTAGCCGGGAAGCCCTGGGGAATAACGCCGACGCTCAGAACCAAATTACCGCTTATGATGATGACGGCAACGATACCTTTACGCACTCGGTAGCGGTAAACCGCTACCGCGCAACGGGACGCCTGCCGGCGCTGACCATCGTGGTGATCGACTCAATGCCGCAGGAGTTACAGCACTCAGACGTTGTCTGGTCATGGTTTAGCTATGTGCTGCTGCTTAATCTGCTGCTGGTCGTGCCGCTGCTTTGGTTGGCGGCTAACTGGAGCCTGCGCCCGATTGGCGTTCTGGCCAGTCAGGTTCGCGAGCTGGAAACCGGCCAGCGGGAAACGCTCGATCCACAGCCTCCGCGCGAACTGCGCGGTCTGGTACGCAATCTTAACCTGCTGCTGGAAAATGAGCGCAAGCGCTACACCCGCTACCGCACCACCCTTGCGGACCTGACGCATAGCATGAAAACGCCGCTGGCGGTGCTGCAAAGCACCCTGCGCGCGCTGCGCGGCGGCAAAACGCTGTCAATCGAACAGGCAGAGCCAGTGATGCTGGAGCAAATCAGCCGTATTTCTCATCAGATAGGCTACTACCTGAACCGCGCCACCATGCAGGCCGACCACAGCGTGTTGAAACGCGAGTTGCACTCGGTGCCGGCCTTACTCGATAGCCTTTGCTCTGCGTTGAATAAAGTGTATCAGCGTAAAGGTGTCGATCTCACGCTGGATATTTCCCCGGAAATTACCTTTATCGGCGAACGGAATGACTTTATGGAAGTCATGGGCAACGTGCTGGATAATGCCTGCAAATATTGCCTGGAGTTTGTCGAAATCAGCGCGCGTCAGGACGGCGATACCCTTTGTTTGATTGTCGACGATGATGGCCCCGGCATTCCGGAAAGCAAGCGGGATATCATCTTTCAGCGCGGTCAGCGGGTCGACACCATGCGTCCCGGCCAGGGCCTTGGACTGGCCGTGGCGCGCGAGATACTTGAACAATACCAGGGCGATATACAAATCAGCGCCGCTGCGCTCGGCGGCGCGCGCATGGAAGTTTATTTCCATCGTCAGGAAATCGCCGATAACAATGTGTGACCGACCGGCCAGGCTGTTATAATTTCCGTCATTTACCGCCTTCAGGATGCCAATATGGACTATCAGCTCGATCTAAACTGGCCCGACTTTCTTCAGCGCTACTGGCAAAAACGTCCGGTGGTTTTAAAACGGGGCTTTAAAAACTTTGTCGACCCGATCTCGCCGGACGAACTGGCCGGGCTGGCAATGGAGAGCGAGGTTGACAGTCGTCTGGTCAGTCACCAGCAGGGGCAATGGCAGGTCAGCCACGGTCCTTTTGAAAGCTACGATCATCTCGGCGAAACAAACTGGTCGCTGCTGGTGCAGGCGGTCGACCACTGGCATGAACCTGCGGCCTTATTGATGCATCCCTTTCGCACGCTGCCGGACTGGCGCATCGATGATTTAATGATTTCATTTTCCGTGCCGGGCGGCGGCGTAGGTCCGCATCTCGATCAGTACGATGTGTTTATTATTCAGGGCGCCGGTCGCCGGCGCTGGCGCGTCGGGGAAAAGATCCCGATGAAGCAACACTGCCCTCACCCCGACCTGCTTCAGGTTGACCCGTTCGATGCCATCATTGATGAAGAGATGGAGACCGGGGATATACTCTATATTCCACCGGGCTTCCCTCATGAGGGATACTCGCTGGAGAATGCGCTTAACTACTCTGTTGGCTTTCGCGCGCCAAGCGGACGCGAACTTATCAGCGGCTTTGCCGATTACACCTTGCAGCATGAGCTGGGCGGCGAGCGCTACAGCGATCCGGATATTCAGCAGCGCAGCCAGGCCGCCGTGATTTTGCCGCAGGAGCTGGAGGGCATTCAGGCCAAAATGCTGCAGTTAATTCAGCAGCCGGAAAGCTTCCGCCAGTGGTTCGGTGAGTTTATTTCGCAGTCGCGTCATGAGCTGGACATCGCCCCGCCGGAACCGCCCTATCAGCCAAATGAGGTTTACGAAGCGCTGGCCGACGGCGACAGTCTGTTCAGGCTGGGCGGCCTGCGGGTGCTGATGATTGCCGACAGCGTGTTTGTTAACGGCGAGCGTCTGGAGTGCGACAATCAGGCCGGTCTGCAAGCGCTGGCACAGCATCTGACCTTAGATAAGGTCGCGCTGGGCGCAACGCTGGACGATCCCTCATTTTTGGCGCAGCTGACCGCGTTGGTCAACGGCGGTTACTGGTATTTCAGCGCAGAGTAAGCGGTTAATAAAACGGGCCTGAATTTAAATCAGGCCCGGTCAGATTGATGCCCGCTACGGCATCAATGTCATCACATCAATCCCGCTGCGGTTAACGACGCCGCACGCCTTCGGCGGTCAGCAGCGCAATACGCTTAATCACTTCGACCGACTTTTGCATCATATCCAGCGAGGCAAACTCATGCTTGCCGTGGTAATTGAAGCCGCCGGTAAACAAATTCGGGCAGGGCAGCCCCTTAAAGGATAAGGCGGCGCCATCAGTGCCGCCACGAATAGGCTTAACGTCCGGCTCGATGTTACAGTCGCGCATCGCCTGCAGCGCCAGCTCAATAATATGCGGATGCGCTTCAACTTTTTCACGCATATTGTAATAGCTATCGCTGATGCTCAGCTCGATACCGCAGCCGTCGCTGAGCGTGCTGTTGATGCCGTTAGCAATGGTCGACATCATCGCCTTGCGATCCTCAAAGCGTTCACGCTGGTGGTCGCGAATGATGTAATGCATTTCCGCCGATTCCACCGTGCCTTTTATGCCATGCAGATGATAAAACCCTTCATAGCCTTCGGTATGCTCCGGCTGCTCTTTTTGCGGGATCGCGGACTGAAAACGCACCGCTAATTCCAGCGCGTTGACCATCACGTTTTTCGCCGTACCGGGATGGACGTTATTACCGGTAATTTTCACCGTCACCGAAGCGGCATTAAAATTCTCATATTCAAATTCACCCATGCCGCCACCGTCAACGGTATAGGCCCAATCGGCACCGAACAGGCCGACGTCAAAATAGTGCGTACCGCGGCCGATTTCTTCGTCCGGGGTAAAAGCGATGCGAATATCGCCATGAGGTTGATTGCTGTCCTTGAGTTCAGCAATCGCAGTAACGATTTCCGCCACGCCGGCTTTATCATCGGCGCCGAGCAGCGTTTTACCGTTGGTAGTGATTAACGTATGGCCGGTTAGCTGATGCAGTGCAGGAAAGCGCACCGGCGACAGGATTTCATCACCAATGCCCAGCGCAATATCGCCGCCGCGATAGTTTTCAATGACCTGCGGCTCTACGTGTTTAGCGGTAAAATCTGGTGAGGTATCGACATGCGCAATGAAACCAATCGTCGGCACTGGCCAGTCAACGTTACCCGGCAGGGTCGCCATTAAAATGCCGTGCTCACTCAGGCTAATGTTTGCCAGGCCGAGTTCCTGCAGTTCCTTTTTCAATAGCTCAGCCATTTGCCACTGACCTTCACTACTGGGCACCTGCTTTGCCTGGGGTTTGGACTGAGAATCGATCGCTACATAATTAAGAAAACGTTCAAGTAATTGCGTCATAAGCCACCCCGTTGAGAATTGAGTTTATTATTATCGTCTGCTCACAAAGAAATGTTGCGGCAGGTTAAATATAAGCGCAATTATATTTCTTCCGGCGCAAACTACCGGCAAACGGCGGCCTTTAAACGCCTCAGGCTGGCGGGGATTCAGCGCTCGACCTGCTGGAGAAATTCGCTCACCCAGGCGGGCACCACCTCGCTGGCCGGGCCGTATATTTTCTCGTCGAATTCACTGTTTACCTGGCTTGGTTCCAGATTGAGTTCAACGGTGTGCGCCCCCTGCAGCTTAGCCTCGTGTACAAAACCCGCCGCGGGGTAAACGTGGCCTGAGGTGCCGATAGCCAGAAAATAATCCGCCTCGGCAATTGCCTGATAAATATCATCCATTTGCAGAGGCATTTCACCAAACCACACCACATGCGGGCGCAGCGGCGAGGGAAACTGACAGCAATGACAGCGGTCATTCACGCCGACGTCTCCGGCCCAGTGCAGAATTTGGCCGCTCTGGCTGCAGCGCACCTTCAGCAGTTCGCCATGCATATGGATTACGTTGCCGTTGCCGGCGCGCTCGTGCAGGTTATCGATATTCTGCGTTACCACCAGCAGGTTATCGCCCAGCACCGTTTCCAGCCTGGCCAGCGCCTGGTGCGCCGGATTAGGCGAGATGTCAGGCTGTTGCAGCTGCTGGCGGCGGGCATTGTAGAACGCCTGCACCAGTGCCGGATCGCGGGCGAACCCTTCCGGCGTGGCGACATCTTCTACCTGATGCTCTTCCCATAAGCCATCCGCTGAACGAAAGGTACGGATACCGGATTCCGCAGAAATCCCTGCGCCGGTAAGCACAACCACCCTGGGTAAAGGATGGCGGGCGATTTCAAGGTTGCGGTCGCGTTCAAAAATTCGCTGCCTGAAGCGTTGATGCATCAGGCGGCGGCTCTTTTTATATCGAGCCAGTCGCAGGCGCCGACGGGAAATGCGCATAAAAAATCCTCTGCTTCCTGAAATCAGATAAGGCGGGATGTGCCCGCCTTACCCTGGTCAATAGCCGCTCCGTTACTGGCCGCTGAGCACCCGCGCCGGGTCTATACGGCTGGCGCGCCGTGCCGGATACCAGCTGGCGATCAAGCTTAATAACAGTGAGGTTACCAATACGATTACCACGTCCTGCCAGTGCAGTTCGGAGGGCAAAAAATCAATAAAATAAATATCGCCCGACAGAAAATGAAAGCCGGTAACGGCTTCAATTCCGCGCATGATCGGCGTCAGATTCAGCGCCGCCAGCACGCCGACCACTACCCCGCTCAGGCTGCCTACCAGCCCGGCCAGCAGCCCGTACCAGACAAATATAGCGCGGATCAGACCATCTTTGGCGCCCAGCGTTCGCAGCACGGCAATATCGCTGCTCTTATCTTTCACCGCCATCACCAGCGTGGAGACGATGTTAAAACAGGCAACGCCGATCACCAGCACCATCGCCAGGTACATAATGGCGCGGATCATCTGGATATCGCGGTACATATAGCCATAGGTGCCAATCCAGCTGCGGATATAAACGTAAGCCCGGGTCGCTTCTCCCGCCGCGCGCACCAGCTTATTGGCGCTGAACGGGTCCTGCGCCTTGATGGCTATGCCGGTGACGCTGTCGCCCATATCAAGATATTTTTGCGCATCGGCCAGCGGCACCAGCGCCAGACTGTGATCCAGCATGCCGCTAAGCTGCAGAATACCGCTGACTTGCAGGCGAACGCGCTTTGGCTGTAATAATTTGTGCGCCGGATCGCTGTTGGGGATCATAATCGAGATCCAGTCGCCCTGCTTCACCTTCAGGCTGTTGGCCACGCCGTGGCCGAGGATTATTTGCTGTTTTCCCGCCGCGAAGCTTTGCCAGGCGTTATTCTGCACATAGTGCGGCAGCGCGCTGAGCTGCATTTCCTGCTGCGGGTCAACGCCCTTAACCTGAATAGCCTGTAGTTTGGCGCCGCTTTCAATCAAACCGGTGAAATTGATATAGGGCGCCGCCGCTGCCACGCCCGGCACTTTACGCACCACCGGCAGCATCTGCGCCCAGCCGGTAAATGGCTGATTGACCGGCTCAATTTCCCCCTGCGGCACCACGGCAAGAATACGGTTATTCAGCTCGCGTTCGAAACCGTTCATCGCACTAAGACCAACAATCAGCACCGCGACGCCAAGCGCGATGCCAACGGTAGAAATGACGGAGATCAGCGACACCATGCCGCCGCGACGTCGGCCGCGGCTAAAGCGCAATCCGAGCAGAAAAGAGAGAGAGCCCGCCATTACAACATATCCGCCAGGGTAACGTCGGCGCTTAGCTGCCCATCGCGCATCTCCATCTGGCGCGGCAGACGTTTTGCCAGATGCAGATCGTGCGTCACCACCAGGAAAGCCGTTCCCTGGCGCGCATTCAGCTCACCGAGCAGATCGAATACCGCATCGGCATTGCGCGCATCAAGATTCCCCGTCGGTTCATCGGCCAGCACCAGGCGCGGATTGTTGACCAGTGCCCGCGCAATCGCCACCCGCTGGCGCTCGCCGCCGGAAAGCTCTGAGGGTCGGTGCGCTGCGCGCTGTGACAGACCAACCGCTTTCAGCATTTCCAGCGCCTGTTTTTGGGCCTCAGCGCTGCTTTTTTTGCCGATAAGCAGCGGCATCGCCACGTTTTCCAGGGCGCTAAAATCCGGCAGCAGGTGATGAAACTGATAAATAAAACCGAGATCGCTATTGCGCAAATCGGCCCGCGCCGCCTGGGACAGCTTGCTCAGGGCTTTGCCGTTAAAAATCACCTCGCCGGAGGTTGGCGTATCCAACCCTCCCAGCAGATGCATCAGCGTGCTTTTACCCGATCCTGAGCTTCCCACTACGGCCATCATCTCTCCGGGGTTGATGCCGAATGACACATCGCGCAGCACGTCCGTCTGCACGCTGCCCTCCTGATAGCGTTTACACAGCTTGTCGCACTGCAACAGTAATGTATCACTCATAACGTAAAGCCTCAGCGGGTTGAACGGCGGCGGCGCGCCAGGAGGGATAAAGCGTAGAAAGCAGCGCGACCAGCATCGCCACCAGTAAAATAGTCACCACCTGCGAAACCGAGATCGCCACCGGCAGCGCCGCGCCTTCAAGGAACAGGCCAATCATCGGCATCAGGTTATTCAGCTGGCTGGCCAGCAGCACGCCGAGCAGCGTTCCCAACAGCGATCCGACGATACCCGCACTCGCGCCCTGAACCATGAATACCGCCACGATCTGGCGACGGGTCAGGCCCTGCGTTTGCAGAATAGCGACTTCACCCTGTTTTTCCATAATCAGCAGCCCAAGGGAGGTAATAATATTGAAAGCCGCGACGGCAACGATCAGGCTTAGCAGCAAGCCCATCATATTTTTTTCCATCCGTACGGCCTGGAACAGCTCGCCTTTGCGTTCGCGCCAGTCCTTCCACACCATCCCGGCAGGCAAAGCCTGATGGCTGAGGCTGTCAACATCCAGCGGCTTATTCAACCACAGACGCCAGCCGGTAATATTGCCGGGCGGATAGAGCATCAGCCGCGAAGCATCCTGCTGATTAACCAAAATCTGATAGCTGTCGACGTCGCTGTTAGCGGCATAAGTACCTGCAACGGTAAACAGCCGCTGGCTGGGAATGCGCCCCACTGGCGTAAACTGGCTGGCCGAGGGCACCATCAGGCGCAGCCGGTCGCCGCGCTTGACGCCGAGCTGGCTGGCAAGCTGTTCACCGAGGATCACATTGTACTTACCGGGCTGCAGCACATCGGCATTGCTGTTAACCAGAAAACGCAGCAGCGGATCTTTTTCGCCAGGATTGATGCCGATCATCACGCCGACGCCAACGCTGGCTGCACTCTGCATAACCACATCGCCGGTGGTTAGCGGCGTAATATCGCTGACGCCGTGAAGTTTCAGTTCGTTGGCCGGATGTTGGGCGGGATTAATCGATCCCTGCTCGCTGGTGATAAGCGCCTGCGGCATCAGGCTGAGGGTGCTTTTCTCCAGCTCCCGCTCGAAGCCGTTCATCACCGACAGAACGGTTACCAGCGCCATTACGCCAAGCGTAATACCAATAGCAGATAGCCAGGAGACAAACCGCCCGAAGCGGTCGGAGGCGCGTCCACGCATGTAACGCAGACCAATGAATAACGCAACAGGTTGATACATGAGATCCGTCTTTGTGGCGCTCAAAGCGAGAAATTAACCCCGCATCATAAAGTACCGCTGCGTGATATGGAACCTCTAAGCCTCTGAGTTAAGGACTTTGTTTTGTCAACTTATTAACGGCGATGGCCCGGCGCATAAAAAACCAGCAAAAAGCGTCGCTATTAACGGATTATTAACTCGCCCTGCCTTACCCTGATGGTTATACCCTGCGTAGCGCGACGGAGGGTTAACCAGGAGGTGATACGATGATCAAATACCCGAAAGGCAGCATCGTTAAGCACAAAAGCGGTGATATCACCGGCGAGGTGGTCAACACCTTTGAACAGGGCGAAAAATCCTGCGGCTACTATATAAAATGGGATGATGGCAGCCACAGCTATCATGCAGAGCAGGAGCTTAACTGGGCTGACGCCAACCGGCCGATGTTCCATCCACAGCAATAACCGCACCGTCTTAATAGCGATACACTGAGGTTAGCCAACAGCAACAAGCCACATTGACCAGACTGGACCGCCGGGCGGAAGTTGCGTAAACTCCCGCCGGTATGCTTATTGCCTGATCTGAAAAGGTTTGTACCGCTCTCCATTCAGAGAAGAGATCGCTTAACTGACTATGCCACAAAAAAATCGTTATACCTTGCCGGTAAAAGCTGGCGACACCCGCCAGCTAGGGCAGCTCACCGGCGCTGCCAGCGCGGTAGAATGCGCAGAAATACTCACTCGTCATGATGGACCCGCGCTGCTGATTACGCCGGATATGCAAAGCGCTCTGCGGCTGCAGGACGAAATCAGCCAGTTTAGCCAACAGCCCGTTTTCAGCCTGTCAGACTGGGAAACCCTCCCTTTCGACAGCTTTTCTCCCCATCAGGAAATTATTTCTTCGCGCCTGGCAACTCTGTATCAGCTCCCCACGCTAAAGAGCGGCCTGCTGATTTTACCGGTCAATACCCTGATGCAGCGCGTCTGTCCCCACAGCTATCTGCACGGCCATGCACTGGTGATGGAAAAAGGCCAGGCTGTGGCTCGTGACCGGCTCATAACGCAGCTCGACCAGGCGGGCTACCGGCATGTTGATCAGGTGATGGAACATGGTGAGTACGCCACTCGCGGCGCGCTGCTTGATCTATTCCCGATGGGCAGTGAACAGCCTTATCGCATTGATTTTTTTGATGACGAAATTGACAGCCTGCGCCTGTTCGATGTTGATACTCAACGTACGCTGGAAGAAGTTCCGGCAATTAACCTGCTGCCGGCCCACGAATTTCCAACCGATAAAAACGCCATTGAGCTGTTTCGCAGCCGCTGGCGCGAACACTTTGACGTCAGGCGCGACGCGGAGCATGTTTATCAGCAGGTCAGTAAAGGCACGCTTCCTGCCGGCATCGAATACTGGCAACCGCTGTTTTTTGAACAGCCCCTGTCCGACCTGTTCAGCTACCTGCCCGCCAATACGCTGCTGATCTGCTGTAGCGATCTTGAGAGTAGCGCCGACCGCTTCTGGCTGGACGTCACCTCGCGCTACGAAAGCCGGCGAGTCGATCCGATGCGCCCGCTGCTGGTCCCGGAGAGCCTGTGGCTGAAAACCGATCAGCTTTTTGCCGGTCTGAAAAAGTGGCCGCGCATTCAGCTTAGTCAGCAAACCCTTGAGCAGCGCGGCGGCGTGACCAACCTCGATTACCGGCCGCTACCGCCGCTGGCGGTTGAGCCGCAGGCCAAAGCGCCGCTGGATGCGCTGCGTCAGTTTATCGAGCAGTTTGACGGCGCGGTGATCTTCTCGGTGGAATCGGAAGGACGGCGTGAAACGTTGCAGGAGCTGCTGGCGCGCATCAAACTGCGCCCGCAGGCGCTGGATCATATCGACGATGCAGGTCAGCACGGACACTGGCTGATGCTGGGCGCCAGCGAGCAGGGCTTTATCGATGCCGAACGCCAGCGCGCGCTGATTTGTGAAGGCGACCTGCTGGGCGAACGCGTCAATCGCCGACGTCAGGATAATCGCCGCACCATTAATCCCGACGTGCTTATCCGCAACCTCGCGGAACTGCGCCCCGGCCAGCCGGTAGTACATCTTGAACACGGTGTAGGACGCTACAACGGCCTGACGACCCTGGAAACCGGCGGCGTCAAAGCAGAATATCTGATGCTCTCTTACGCAGGCGATGCGAAGCTCTACGTGCCGGTTTCATCGCTGCATCTGATCAGCCGCTACGCTGGCGGCGCGGAAGAAAATGCACCGCTGCATAAGCTGGGTAGCGATGCCTGGCAGCGCGCCCGGCAAAAGGCGGCGGAAAAAGTCCGCGATGTGGCGGCTGAACTGCTGGATATTTATGCCCAGCGCGCCGCCAAGCCCGGCTTTGCCTTTAAGCACGACAAACAGCAATACCAGCTATTTTGCGAAGGCTTCCCGTTTGAGGCAACCATCGATCAGACTCAGACCATCAACGCGGTACTGAGCGATATGTGCCAGCCGCTGGCAATGGATCGTCTGGTATGCGGCGACGTCGGCTTTGGCAAAACGGAGGTGGCGATGCGTGCCGCGTTCCTGGCGGTAGAAAACAGCAAGCAGGTTGCGGTACTGGTGCCAACCACATTGCTTGCTCAGCAGCACTATGAAAACTTCCGTGACCGCTTTGCCAACTGGCCGGTGCGTATTGAAGTGCTGTCGCGCTTTCGCAGCGCCAAAGAGCAAAGTCAGGTATTAGAGGCGGCGGCCGAAGGCAAGATCGATATTCTCATCGGCACCCATAAGCTGCTGCAAAGCGATATTAAGTGGCGCGATCTCGGCCTGCTGATCGTCGATGAAGAACACCGCTTTGGCGTGCGGCACAAAGAGCGAATCAAAGCCATGCGCGCCGACGTCGATATTCTGACGCTGACCGCGACGCCGATCCCACGCACGCTTAATATGGCCATGAGTGGCATCCGCGATCTGTCGATTATCGCTACGCCGCCCGCCCGTCGCCTGGCGGTAAAAACCTTTGTGCGCGAGTATGATGCGCTCGTGGTGCGCGAGGCTATCCTGCGTGAGGTGCTGCGCGGCGGCCAGGTTTACTATCTGTATAACGATGTGGAAAACATCGACAAGGCCGCTAAGCGCCTGGCCGATCTGGTGCCGGAGGCCCGCGTCGCCGTGGGTCATGGTCAGATGCGCGAGCGTGACCTTGAACGGGTGATGAATGATTTTCACCACCAGCGTTTCAACGTGCTGGTATGTACCACCATCATCGAAACCGGGATTGATATTCCCACCGCCAATACCATCATTATTGAGCGTGCCGATCACTTCGGTCTGGCTCAGCTCCATCAGCTGCGCGGACGCGTTGGTCGCTCTCACCACCAGGCCTATGCCTGGCTGCTGACGCCCCATCCGAAAGCTATGACCGCTGATGCCCATAAGCGGCTGGAAGCCATCGCCAGCCTTGAGGATCTGGGCGCCGGCTTTGCGCTGGCAACCCATGATCTGGAAATACGCGGCGCGGGCGAGCTGCTGGGCAAAGGCCAGAGCGGCCAGATGGAAAGCATTGGCTTTTCGCTCTATATGGAACTCCTGGAGAACGCCGTTGAGGCGCTGAAAGACGGGCGCGAACCGTCGCTGGAAGATCTTATCAACAATCAGACCGACGTTGAGCTGCGCATGCCTGCGCTGCTGCCGGATGACTACATACCCGATGTGAATACCCGGCTGTCGCTGTATAAACGCATCGCCAGCGCGGCAACGGAGTCCGAGCTCAATGAGCTGAAGGTAGAGTTGATTGACCGCTTTGGCAAACTGCCTGATGCCGCCCGTAACCTGCTTGATTGCGCGGCGTTGCGTCTGACGGCGCAGCGTATCGGCATCCGCCGTATTGAGGCCAGCGATAAAGGGGGTTACATCGAGTTCGCGGCAAAAAACAATGTCGATCCAAACTGGCTCATTGGTCTGCTGCAAAAAGATCCTGCGCAGTGGAAACTGGACGGTCCGACGCGGCTCAAATTTATCCGCGACCTGACCGAGCGCAAGGTGCGCATGGAATGGCTGCAAACCCTGCTAAATGACATGCCTTTGCTGGCTGAATAAATAAAAAAGCCGCCGGGAAACCGGCGGCGATGCTGTGCTGAGCCTTCGCCCTGCTGAAATCATGCCTGATCGTTGATCACCAGCTGACCGTTGCTGTCGATCGGTATACGGGTGCCGGGGTCTTTGTCCATGCGGATTTTGCCCTGCTCGTTACCAATTTTATAGGTCACATCATAACCCAACATTTTATCCTGCTTGTCGTAGACCGTCTTACAGCGCTGCTCACGCGTCGTGTAAGTATCACTATTTTGCATATAGCCCTGAACTTGGTTACCGGCATAGCCACCGCCCAGCGCGCCGGCAACGGTTGCGACATCACGACCGCGTCCACCGCCAATCTGATGGCCCAGCACGCCGCCTGCTACCGCTCCCAGCACCGATCCGGCAATGCGGTTTTCATCACGAACTGGCCGGCGATGGGTCAGGGTGACGTTACGGCATTCCTGACGTGGATTTTTAATTGTCTCTTTAATGGGTGTTGCGGAGAGCACCTGAGCGTATTGAGGGCCGCGATCGAAAACATTCATGCCTGCGACAGCCGCAACGCCCAGCGCCGCTGCGACACCGATTCCAATTCCCGCCAACATTGATTTGTTCACAGGGAACCTCCTGAAAAAACAGTTACCGCGCATTATGGCCTTCCGAACTCTATGGTCCTGGTGTTGGCTACCCGACGTGCGCGACGCGTCGCTGTATTTAGCAAAATTTTGAAAGAAATTGTTAAGGCGAGCTATAAGAAAAAGGGAGGAAATACATAGAAGATGATAAGAAAAACTGGTTTTCAGAGGACTCTTAATATAAGTGACAATGTCACACGTTAACTTAAGATATTGCTTTTTAATATAAAATTTTGTGACCACGTCACAAGTGGTCACATTGATAATTAATGTAATTTCAGCCGGGGCCGGATAACACGGTTAAGACTGCCCACCAGCATCATTAAGCCGGTCTTAAAGTAACCGTGCAGCGCAATCTGGTGCATACGGTAGAGTGAAATGTAGACAAAACGCGCAATTCGCCCCTCGATCATCATAGAGCCTTTGGTCAGATTGCCCATCAGACTGCCAACGGTACTGAATCGGGAAAGAGAAACCAGCGAGCCATGGTCTTTATAGACGTACGCTTTCATGCTGCCGCCCTTCATATCGGCCAGTATGTTGGCCAGTACGCAGGAAGCCATCTGGTGGGCTGACTGAGCGCGCGGCGGTACAAACTTACCGTCAGGCAGCTGGCAGGAAGCACAGTCGCCAATGGCATAGATAGCCGGATCGCGGCTGGTCTGCAGCGTCGGCGTCACCACCAGCTGATTAATACGATTAGTTTCCAGGCCGCCGATATCCTTCATAAAGTCCGGCGCCTTAATACCCGCCGCCCATACCATCAGGTCAGCCTCGATAAATTCTTCCGATTGAGTATGCATACCGTGGCTATCGGCGCTGGTCACCATGGTTTTGGTTAATACCCGCACCCCCAGCTTGGTTAGCTCCTGATGGGCAGCGGCCGAAATGCGCGGCGGCAGCGCCGGCAAAATGCGCTCGCCAGCTTCGACTAGCGTGACGTTCAGCGCCCGGTTATCCAGTCCCCGATAGCCGTAGCTGTGCAACTCTTTAACCGCGTTATGCAGCTCTGCCGAGAGTTCAACGCCGGTGGCGCCGCCGCCGACGATGGCGATATTAACCCTTTCACGCGCCCCGTTGCTGGCGGAGAATTTCAAAAACAGATTCAGCATTTCATTGTGGAAACGCCGCGCCTGGTGTGGGTTATCGAGGAAAATACAATTTTCTTTTACCCCCGGCGTGCCGAAATCATTCGACGCGCTGCCCAGCGCCATAATCAGCGTATCGTAGGGCAGCTCGCGGGCGGGAACCAGCAGCTCGCCCTGTTCATCACGGATTTCAGCCAGCTGTAATGATTTGCTTTCGCGATTGATATCGGTAAGCGTGCCTAGCTGAAACAGGAAGTGATGGTTGCGCGCATGAGCCAGATAGCTTATCGCGTCCAGGCCTTCATCCAGTGAACCGGTGGCGACCTCATGCAGTAATGGTTTCCACAGATGGCTGTGATTGCGATCCACCAGGGTAATTTCTGCTTTTTTCTTCCGGCCTAATTTGTCTCCGAGCTGGGTTGCCAGCTCCAGACCACCGGCTCCCCCGCCGATAATTACTATTTTTTTCATAGTTGTAGTCAAACGACCCCCTTGAAATGTAAATCAACAGTTAAGTAAAGGTTAAAAATATCCTTACTAAACATAGGGTTGGCGACATTAAATCGCAAGCTGGGAGGAGAATATCACGCGGCGTTGTCTACGGGTACAAATATTGACGCAGGTCAAACTTTATTGCTGATAACTCAGATTAATACGACTTTACGGGCGCTTTCAGGCTTGAAAAATACCGGCCAGGCTGAAACAAGGGGTCCCGCACGGTAAAGCACGCGGGACGCGATACACAGGCGGCGCGGCGTCATTAGCCCGCCCGCGGTTACGGGCGTTAACCAAGGGTTTTGAAGGCTTTAATACGCTGTAAATGGGGAGAGATATTTTTGAATTTATGTCCGGCGTCATTATCCCAGATGATTTCATAGAAGGGATGCAGTTCTTCAGCACTGCGCGCGCTGTCCAGCGCTTCATCCTGGCGCGAGAGAACCACCAGACAGCGGTCGCGGTTTTTTTCGCGAAAATTGCTGACGCATTTGGTGGCGATATGCTGATACTCTTCCGGGCGGTCAATTTTTCCCACCATGTTCTCGACCGGCCACAGGTTGGGATTAAACATAACCTGACGGATGTCGCACAAAAAACCAATTCGCTCAGCCCAGTAGCCCCCCAGGCCAACGCCGCAGATCAGCGGTCGCTCATCGACATTGAGCTGCAGCATTTTATCGGTCTCTTTAAGCAGGTGCTGCATATCATGTTTTGGATGGCGGCTGCTGTAGCTGAGCAGCCGCACATCAGGATCGATGAACTGTAATTGAAGTACTTTTTCATGGTTGCCGGGGCTATTGGCATCAAAACCGTGCAGATAGATAATCATTGCTTTCCTCCAATGCTATACACCCCGGCGGCATCAACACTACCGGGCTGCTTTGTACTCCAGCCAGCGCTGTTGTAAATCGCTGAGCGTTGCGCTGGCGCTTTTCCAACGGCTGCTTTCCTGCAGCTGTCGGCGGTCATGTCGCGCGCTATGATATAACCCGCTGACGCGCTCTGCCTTAATCTGCGGCAAATTATCCAGCACGCTGACCGCCCCCTGACGATTATTACAGACCAGAATCATATCGCAGCCAGCGCTAAGGGATGCCGCTGCCCGCTCGGCATAGCTTCCCATAATGGCTGCGCCTTCCATAGAGAGATCATCAGAGAAAATAACACCGTCAAAATTCAGCTGCTGGCGCAGCACCTGCTGTAGCCAGTATTCAGAGCCGCTGGCGGGGCGCGGGTCAACATCAGTATAAATAACGTGCGCCGGCATAATGGCATCCAGCTTGCGCTCTGCGATCAGCTGGCGAAAAATCGTCATGTCATGGTTAAAAATTTGTTCCGCAGCACGGCCGTCGCGCGGCGTCTCTTTATGAGAATCGGCGGTGACTGCCCCGTGACCGGGAAAATGTTTGCCGGTGCATTTCATACCGGCGCTGTGCATACCATCAATAAATGCACGGGCCATTTCTAAGGCAATCGCCGGCGTTTCATGAAATGAACGGTCGCCAATCGCCGTACAAATATGACCGATATCCAGCACCGGTGCGAAGCTGATATCAATATCCAGCGCGGTCATTTCCGCCGCCATCAGCCAGCCGGCCTCCTGAGCCAGCTGTTGCGCTTGTGGCTGCGGGTAAAGCGCGGCAAATGACTGCATGGCCGGCAGCGTGGTAAAGCCGTCGCGAAAGCGCTGTACCCGCCCGCCTTCCTGATCGACGGCGATCACCAGCCGCTGACGGGAAGCCTGACGTATCTGCGCGATTAACGCCTGCAGCTGCGCCGGATCGTGATAATTGCGAGCAAACAGGATTAACCCACCGACCAGCGGATGTTGCAACATTTCGCGCTCTTCGGCATCCAGCTCATAGCCGGAGACATCTAGCATTACCGGACCCACATCAACCTCTTTCATTCATTGTGACTTTTCAATCTGACGCCAGGCTTCGCGCGCCAGAATTTTTAATTCGCCATCCTGACTCTGCTGGTAGCGTAGCTGGTACCAGCTGGCGATTAATAATCGCACCCAGGGACGCCAATGTTCAACCTGCTGCGAAAGTACCCCGGCATTGAGCGACATTGCGCTGGCATAGCGCTGCAGCCAACGCGCCCAGCCAGCGGGCGTAATAACCTCGCCATATTGCAGCATGCAAAGCTCCAGCGCCACGTCGCCATCAGCAGCATATTCCCAGTCAATCAGCTGCAAGCCCTGGCGGGTCTGCAGCAGATTTCCCCGGTGAATATCCAGATGCAAGGGCGCCTTGCGCAGCGCACAGGGCACCCCCCGGTTTGTCAGCCGGCGCAACTGCCTGAGCCAGCGGGCGCTTTTATCACGCGGATGGCAAAGCTGCCAGTAGCGCCAGAGCAACGCCGGCAGATTAAGGGGAGCACCAACAGGCGGCTGACGGTGCAGGCGGCACAATAGCGGCAGCAGCTGCTGCTCAAAGCTATCGCCCGGCATCTCTGCCGCGTTCTCCCCCGGGGTCCACGCCAGCAGCAGCCAGGGCGATTGCCAGCCCAGCGGTTCAGGAGCAAGGTCGGCGGCAGACAGCTTGCGCAGCAGACGATATTCCCGCTGGCGATTAACGCCGGGGATCTCCTGCCCTGCTTCTGGCTGACGCCGCGCTAGCAGCGGGCGACCGGCGCACTCAAGTTGATAAGTCAGACCGGTCAGCCCGTGCAGGGAGGAAACAGAACCGGCGGCCTGCGCCGCCGGAAACACCTGATGCATAACGCGCTGCAGCGCGGGATCAGTTTTGTACAACGCCGTTGCCAGACCAGGCGATTTCGCCGGACTGCACCAGCATTAACAGCATTTGCAGCGTCGGACTCTTCACGTCGCCATTGACGGTGGTATAAAGCACATACTGCGCATTCGCCGCGCGGGCAATACCGATGGCTTTACTGCGCGTAGACAGGCTGTCTTCAGCGGACAGGCCGAGGCTTTGACGCGCCGCCTGCAGCTGCTCCGGCGGCACCAGGCTAAACTGATTTTGATTGCTCAGCGCGCTGACCACCGCATTAGTCACTTTTGCTGACTGGATGCTGCCATTGGTGTTGTTGCGCGTCCCGGCGACCAGCAGTACGCTGCCGGGCGTGACGCCATCGGCATGCAACATTTGCGCGATCAGTGGCTGGACGCTGGCCTCCCAGTTAAGGGTCTGGAGCTTAGGCGGTTGAGGAACGGTGGGCGGCTGCTGAGGCTGCTGTGGTTCCTGAGGCGCCGTAACGGGTGGCTGCGTTGGTGTCGGCTGCGTCGGCTCAACGGGTGCGGGTTTTTGCTGTTGAACGATACAGCCGCTAAGCAGCAATGACAGCGACAGCAACCCGGCCAATCTGGTTATACGCTTTTCCACGCCTTTCCCCCTCAAAGATAAAGATAAAGTCTGACCTTACTGGCCGTCAGATTCCCTGTTAGTGATGAAATGTCGACCTTGCCATGAGCCGGCACCGTAATTTGCCGAGGCTTTTCAAAGGGCAGGATTTGCAGTCCTTTATCGTCATACCAGTAGAAACGATAATTGACCCGCACCGGATGCTCCTGCTCATTATAAAGCGTTGCCGAGGCTTGCTGCTGGCCATTATTCTCTGAAATAGCGGGCTGGTCAGTTGTAATACCGGCAGACAATACGCCGGACTCCATCACCAGCGATTGCGACGTATTGATCACGGTGCGATCGCTGCTACAGGCGACCAGCAGCGGTAGCATCACCAGGGAAAGCAGGGCCAGGCGCATAGGATTTTGCTCCGGATCAGTTAGCCAGCATCGGCCCTAAAGGACGCCCGCCCAGCAGATGCATATGGATGTGATAAACTTCCTGACCGCCGTGCTTATTGCAGTTAACGATCAGCCGGTAACCCTCTTCGGCGATGCCTTCCTGACGGGCTATTTTCGCCGCAACGGTAAACAAACGGCCCAGCGCCGCCTCATGCTCAGGCAGCACATCGTTACTGGTCTCCACCTCAACGTTAGGGATAATCAGAATGTGGGTCGGCGCTCTCGGTGAAATATCGCGAAACGCCGTCACCAGTTCGTCCTGATAGATAATATCGGCGGGGATCTCGCGGCGAATGATTTTACTGAAAATCGTTTCTTCGGCCATGATGCAAATCCTTAGCGGTAGAATGGATGTGAAAACACTTCCGTAGGTTCATTCTGTCAGTATGAGCGAAAAATTTGTTTTCTTTCAAGCTGAAAACCGGCTTAAGGCGCGGAAAATGTATTTTAGCGCGCCGCCGGATTATTCAATAGTGAGTCATTAAGCATAGTCGGAAAAGGCCGCCGTCGACGTCAGTCGGATGATCGGCCACCGGCGCTCAGCCCCAGCCTTTGCGGAGCAACGTGAAACAGTCGGGAAAAATTCTCTGTGGTTACCCGTGCCAGCTGCTCTACGCTTACGCCCTTTAACACCGCCATATACTCGGCGACGTCGCGGGTAAAGGCCGGTTCGTTCTGCTTGCCGCGATGCGGCACCGGCGCCAGATAAGGCGAGTCAGTTTCTACCAGCATGCGATCAAGCGGTACGTAGCGCGCAGCATCGCGCAGCGCCTCTGCATTGCGAAACGTTACGATGCCGGAAAAAGAGATATAAAAGCCCAGATCGAGCAATTGTTCAGCGGTTTGCCGATCTTCGGTAAAACAATGCAGAACGCCGCCGCATTCATCGGCGCGCTCTTCGCGCAACAGTGCCAGAGTATCTTCGCGCGCATCGCGGGTATGCACGATAACCGGCTTGTTTAATTGGCGGCCGACGCGAATATGCTCACGAAAAGAGGCCTGCTGGCGCGGACGGGTTTCCGGATGATAATAATAATCCAGCCCGGTTTCTCCCAGCGCCACCACGCGCTGATCGGCCGCCAGCTGATGCAGTTCGCTAAAATCCCATTCTTCATCCTGATTAAGCGGATGAACCCCGCAGGAATAGGCTACGTTCGCCCGCTCGCCGATCTGTTCCACCATCGCCCGGTAGCCCGGCAGCGTCGTCGCCACCGCCAGGCAGAACTTCACGTCACGCGCGGCGGCTTTCGCCAGAACATCATCGATATCATGGTGTAAGTTTTCATAATCCAGGCCATCAAGATGGCAGTGGGAGTCAACTAAGAACATCGTCAGTTTCCCTGTAGCGGGCTGGAAGCAAGCAGCTGCTCCCAGCGTAATAATTGATCGGTCAGCAGCAGTTCGCGGTTAACGGCAGTGACGGTGAGCAGCTGCTCGCGACAGCGCAGCCACTGGCGCAAACTCTCATCCAACACGCTCGCCGGCAGACGGCTGGCAAGCTGTTCCACCAGCGGCTGGCTATCAATATTAGCCAGCGCCATCTCGCCGCCCTGCTGCCATTTCAGCGCGTCCAGCAGCAGAGTGCTCAGCCAGCTAATGCGTTCTGGCGCATCATCATAGTTAAGATGCTTCAACAGGCTTAACAAATCCTGCGACAGGCCGTCATACAGGCCCTGGCACAGCGACTGGCGGGCAGCCCAGGGTTTATCCTGTAGCAGATCGCGCGCCGCGGCCGGCGCTCCGCCGCTCAGACGCAGTGCCGTGGTGATTTCCTGCGCGCTTTTCTGCGTTTGATTCTGCAACCAATTCTGGCTGAAAGACTCGTCGGGCGGCGCCAGATGCCAACAGATGCAGCGGCTGCGTAGCGTCGCCAGCAGGCGTCCGGGCTGATGGCTGCAAAGAATAAACCAGGTATTAGCCGGCGGCTCTTCCAGCGTTTTTAACAGCGCATTAGCGGCGGCCTCCGTCAGCTGACCGGCATCCGGCAGCCAGACGATTTTTTCTCCACCCTGCTGTGAACGGTGGTAAAGCTTTTCCGCCACCTGGCGCACGGCATCGATCCCCAGCGAACTTTTGCCCTGTTCGGCGCTAAGTTTGTACCAGTCGGGATGCGTGGATGCCTGCATCAGCTGGCAGCTGTGGCAGCGGCCGCAGCTTTTCAGGCCTTCACGCTGCTGGCACATAAGCCAGCGGCTGATCCCCCAAACCAGCGACGCCTCACCCATGCCCGGCTGTGCCTGTATCAGCAGCGCATGATGCGCTCGCCCCTGCCGATGCTGCTCAATCAGCTGTCGGTAAGGCGCGTTCAGCCAGGGATACCAATTCATTGCTGTTCCTTCAGCCATTGCGCCAGGGTGCGGCGAATATCCGCGCTTACCGCCTCCAGCGGCTGCATGGCGTCAATGGTCCTGATATCAGCATCGGCAGCGGCCAGCGCCAGGTAGCGCTCGCGGGTGCGATGGAAGAAATTCAGCGATTCCTGCTCAATCCGGTCCAGCGCACCGCGCGCGCGCGCGCGTTGCAGGCCGGTTTCCGGCGTAACGTCGAGATAAAGGGTTAAATCCGGCGTAAAATCCCCCAGCACCGCCTGACGCAGCGTCGTCATCAGCGCGCTGTCCATGCAGCGCCCTCCTCCCTGATAAGCCTGCGAAGAGAGATCGTGACGATCGCCAATCACCCAGCAGCCTCGCGCCAACGCCGGTTTAATCACGTTTTCTACCAGCTGCACGCGCGCGGCGTACAGCATCAGGAGTTCGGCCCGGTCGCTGATAACCTCGTCGTCAATGCCCTGTTTAATCAGCTCGCGCAGCTTTTCCGCCAGCGGCGTACCGCCCGGTTCGCGGGTAAAAACCAGATCGGTAATACCGTGACGCTGCAGTTCCGCCACCAGCGCATCACGGGCTGTGGTTTTACCTGCGCCCTCCAGCCCTTCAATGACAATAAACTTACTTTTCATGCTTTTCCTTTTCTATTTGCCGCCAGATATCTACCGCGCGGTTATGGCTGGCCAGATTGGTGGTAAAGGTATGGCCACCCTTACCATCGGCGACAAAATAAAGGTAGTCGGTTGTGTCAGGATGCGCGGCGGCTTCCAGCGAAGCCTTACCTGGCATCGCAATCGGTCCGGGCGGCAGGCCGCTAATGGTATAGGTATTATAAGGGCTGGGCGTTTCCAGATCGCTGCGCGTTAGCATGCCTTTGTATTTATCGCCCATACCGTAAATCACCGTCGGGTCCGTTTGCAGCCGCATCCCCAGCCGCAGCCGGTTGATAAACACCGACGCCACGCGCGCGCGCTCCGCCGGCAGCGCCGTCTCTTTTTCCACGATCGAAGCCATGGTTATCATTGCCGTTGGGTCAGCATAGGGCAACCCTTCTTTGCGCTGCTCCCACAGCGGGGTCACTATCTGCTTCATGCGTTCATGAGCGCGCTTGAGGATCGCCACATCGCTGGTATTCGCGGTATAGGAATAGGTATCCGGATAGAACCAGCCTTCGGCGCCGTTTTTCAGATTAAGCGCTTTTTCTACCGCCCCGGCATCATCCTGCTTAAGCGTATGCTTAATATAGGGTGCCGCCCGCAGCTGCTGTAGCCATTCGCTCAGTCGGGAACCTTCGACAAAGCGAATGGGGAACTGCGCCTCTTTGCCGCTGACCAGCAGCGCCAGCATTTCCCGCACCGTCATCGACGGCTGAAAACGGTAGGTTCCCGCTTTAAATTTCGCCAGGGCTGGCTCAATTTTCAACAGCAGATCGAACCAGGGACCGGAACCGATTACCTTTTGCTGCTCAAGCAGATCTTCAAGCCCTACCCGGCCGGTGCCGGCGGGCAGCGTAAAAATTAACTCCTGGCTAAGCGTCAATCGTGACGCCGCAAACTGTTTGACCTTCCAGTAAACGCCGCCGGTCGCAATGACCAGCACAACCAGCGCGCTCCATAATACTTTGCGCTTTTTCGTCATGTTATTTCCATTCGTCGTTGTTTGTCGTCAGCTGATGGTAAAATTCCCGGGACTGATAACGGTATGTCTCCGCCTGAATAACCGGCACCAGCGGCATCAGGGCGTTACAAATTAACACCTCGTCGGCATCACTCAGTGCATCCGGCGTCTGACGCACATATGCCACCGGCCATCCCAGCGTTTGCGCCTGCTGTATCAGGTGCTGACGGGCAAGCCCGGCCACGCCGCAGAGGGATAAATCGGGGGTAAAAAGCTGTGTGCCCTTACGCCAGAACAGGTTAGCCGCACAGCATTCCACCAGCCGACCTTCAGTGTCAAGCACCAGCGCTTCGTCTGCTGGCTTTGCATCCAGCTCGGCGCGAATCAGTACCTGTTCAAGACGATTCAGGTGCTTTAGCCCCGCCAGCACGGGGTTACTCCCCAGCGGCGTCGATACCCGCGCCAGGCGGGCGCCCCTTTCACGCAGAGCGGGATAATGGGCAGGATAAGGCGCGCAGCTGAGGATACGCGTTGGTAAGCCGCAGCCGGCCATGCTGTAACCCCGGCCGCCGGCGCCGCGCGTGATAATAACTTTCAGCACCGCATCATCCTGCTGCGACGCCAGCGTACGCATCTCGCTGTCAAGTTGCGACCAGTCTGTCTGCTCGATCATCAGCCGCTGACAGGCCAGCTTAAGGCGCGCCAGATGCGCCTCGTGCCAGACCACTTTTCCCCGGCGTATTCTGGCGGTGGTAAAGCAGCCATCGCCAAACTGTATTGCGCGATCGCTGGCATCAAGCTGATGTTGCGCAACCCCGTTAATCAGCATCATTGGCTTTCCCGTGTCGTACTTTTAGCCTAAGCGTACCCGCACCGGAGGAAGGAGTCATCCCTGTAGGGTAAGGATTTGTTGGCAAATGAAAAGGCCCGCGCTGCGGCGGGCCCTGATTTATGACTTCGGGTAAGCAGCGACTAAACCCGCCGGAAGATAAGCGAGCCGTTGGTACCACCAAAGCCGAAGGAGTTACACAGCGTGTACTCCAGCGCATCAACCTGACGTGCCGTATGCGGTACAAAATCCAGGTCGCAGCCCTCATCCGGATTATCCAGATTGATCGTCGGCGGAATACTGTTATCACGCAGCGCCAGAATCGAGTATATGGCTTCAATCGCACCGGCCGCGCCGAGCAAATGGCCGGTCATCGATTTCGTCGAGCTGACCATCACCTTACCAGCGGCAGCGCCAAATACGGATTTCACCGCCTGGGCTTCAGCAATATCTCCGGCCGGCGTTGAGGTGCCGTGGGCGTTAATATAGCCGATCTGCTCAGGGTTAATTTGCGCATCGCGAATGGCGTTAACCATCGCCAACGCGGCGCCGGCGCCGTTTTCCGGCGGCGAGGTCATATGATAAGCATCGCTGCTCATGCCGAAACCAACGACTTCAGCGTAAATTTTGGCACCACGCTTTTTCGCGTGCTCATACTCTTCCAGCATCAGGATACCGGCACCATCACCCAGCACGAAGCCATCGCGGTCTTTGTCCCATGGGCGGCTGGCCGCCTGAGGGTCTTCATTACGCGTAGACAGCGCGCGCGCGGCGCCAAAGCCGCCAACGCCCAGTGGGGTGCTGGCTTTTTCCGCACCACCGGCCAGCATCGCGTCCGCATCGTTATAAGCGATGATGCGCGCCGCATGACCTATGTTATGCACGCCAGTGGTACAGGCCGTGGCGATGGAAATGCTCGGTCCCTTCAGGCCATACATAATCGTCAAATGCCCTGCGACCATATTAACGATGGTAGAAGGAACGAAAAACGGACTGATTTTGCGCGGACCGCCGTTGACCAGAGAGCTATGATTCTCTTCAATCAGCCCGAGTCCACCGATGCCGGAACCAATTGCCGCACCGATACGCCCGGCGTTTTCGTCGGTCACAACCAGACCGGAATCCTGCATGGCCTGCACGCCCGCAACAATCCCATATTGAATGAAGGCATCCATCTTACGCTGATCTTTGCGCGAGATGATGTCATCACAGTTAAAATCTCTAACCAGGCCTGCAAAACGCGTTGCATATGAACTGGTATCAAAATGGTCGATCGGGCTGATGCCACTCTGTCCGGCAAGGAGAGCACTCCAGGTTGACTCTACGGTATTGCCGACAGGAGACAACATGCCAAGACCGGTCACAACTACACGACGCTTAGACACGTTCGTCCTCCAGGGAGGGTAAACTTAGAATAATATGGGACGCTGCATAAAACTCAGGCGGTCAAATGACCGCCTGGGAAGTTCACTAACTTATTGCTTAGCTGCGTTGATGTAATCCATCGCTTTCTGAACGTCAGTGATCTTCTCTGCTTCTTCGTCCGGAATCTCAATATCAAACTCTTCTTCCAGAGCCATAACCAGCTCAACAGTGTCAAGAGAATCGGCGCCCAGATCTTCCACGAAAGAAGCGCTGTTAGTCACTTCTTCTTCTTTCACGCCCAGCTGCTCAGCAATGATTTTCTTAACGCGTTGTTCGATGTCGCTCATACTATTAAATTTCCTATCAAAACTCGCTTTCGCGATGGTTTTCGTAGTGTATAAAAAGTTGAAAAAGATGCAACTAAATCCCGGCTGGTCTAACCACGATTTGACGTTATTTTGCGTGAATCACCACAAATAACGCAAATAGATTTCGTGATTATCAGACCATATACATTCCGCCATTGACGTGAAGCGTCTCACCAGTGATGTACGCTGCCTCGTCAGAGGCTAAAAATGCAACGGCATTGGCGATTTCCCGAGGGTCACCGAGGCGCCCCGCCGGAACTTCGGCCAGAATGCCTGCCCGCTGATCTTCATTCAATGCACGTGTCATATCGGTTTCAATAAAACCTGGCGCCACGACGTTAACGGTAATACCCCGTGACGCAATTTCACGCGCCAGTGATTTGCTGAACCCGATCAATCCCGCCTTTGCTGCGGCGTAATTGGCCTGGCCCGCGTTACCCATGGTGCCAACGACGGAGCCGATAGTAATAATCCGGCCCGAACGCTTCTTCATCATGGCACGCATCACCGCCTTGGAAAGGCGGAAAACTGACGTAAGGTTGGTGTTCAGGATATCCTGCCACTCTTCGTCTTTCATGCGCATGAGAAGATTGTCACGCGTGATGCCTGCATTATTAACTAAAATGTCTACTTCGCCAAACTCAGCGCGAATTTTTTCCAGTACGCCGTCAATTGACGCGCTGTCTGTGACGTCAAGCGCCAGACCGACACCGTTATCGCCCAGATAATCACTGATTGCCTTTGCGCCACTTTCGCTGGTTGCAGTGCCAATGACCTTTGCGCCGCGTGCTACCAGCGTTTCAGCAATTGCGCGACCAATACCGCGACTGGCGCCGGTAACCAGCGCTATTTTTCCATCAAAGCTCATGGTTTTCCTCGTGTTTATTGTTCAAGCGCCGCTGAAAGCGTGGCAGGATCGTTCACTGCCGACGCGCTCAGGGTGTCAACAATACGTTTGGTCAGTCCGGTAAGAACTTTACCCGGCCCAACTTCAAGCAGCGTAGTCACGCCCTGCGCTGCAATAAATTCTACCGACTCCGTCCAGCGAACCGGACTATAGAGCTGGCGAACCAGCGCGTCACGGATCGCTTTGCCGTCGTTTTCACATTTTACATCAACGTTATTTACTATCGGCAAAACTGGCGCGCTGAACGTGATTTTCTCCAGCGCCAGCGCTAACTGTTCCGCCGCCGGTCTCATTAAGGCGCAGTGCGAAGGCACGCTTACCGGCAGCGGCAGCGCGCGCTTAGCGCCGGCGGCTTTGCACGCCGCGCCGGCACGCTCTACGGCCTCTTTATTCCCGGCAATAACCACCTGGCCCGGCGAGTTGAAATTAACCGGCGAGACCACCTGCCCCTGCGCCGCTTCTTCACAGGCCTTAGCAATCGACGCATCATCAAGTCCGATAATCGCCTGCATAGCGCCCGTTCCTTCCGGCACCGCCTGTTGCATCAGCTTCCCGCGCAGCTCAACCAGCTTAATCGCTGCGGCGAACTCAATCACGCCCGCACACACCAGCGCAGAATACTCGCCGAGGCTATGCCCGGCCAGCAGCATAGGCTGCGGGCCGTTTTGCTGCTGCCAGACGCGAAAAATCGCCACCGAAGCAGCCAGCAGCGCCGGCTGCGTTTGCCAGGTTTTATTCAGCTCTTCAGCCGGGCCATGCTGCACCAGCTGCCACAGATCGTAGCCCAGCGCAGCAGAAGCTTCGCGGAACGTATCCTCAACCAGC
This sequence comes from Izhakiella australiensis, assembly GCF_002006995.1. Classification (GTDB taxonomy): domain Bacteria; phylum Pseudomonadota; class Gammaproteobacteria; order Enterobacterales; family Enterobacteriaceae; genus Izhakiella; species Izhakiella australiensis. The sequence goes on from NZ_MRUL01000003.1 coordinate 56,135, forward strand.
GGATAAGCGGCGGCCAGCTCTGCCAGCATGCCAACGGTCTGCGATCCCTGGCCGGGGAAAACCATTGCAAATTGCGTCATCATTTTTTCCTGTTATTAAAAACGAACCAGCGCGGAGCCCCAGGTAAATCCGCCGCCAAACGCTTCCAGCAGAATTAACTGGCCGCGTTGAATACGTCCGTCGCGCACCGCTTCATCCAGCGCTGCAGGTACCGATGCTGCCGAGGTGTTGCCATGACGATCCAGGGTCACCACCACCTTGTCCATTCCCATGCCAAGCTTTTTCGCCGTCGCGCTGATAATGCGCAAATTAGCCTGATGCGGCACCAGCCAGTCCAGCTCGCTGCGATCGAGGTTATTCGCGCTCAGCGTTTCCTCGACAATATGCGCCAGTTCGGTTACCGCAACTTTAAATACTTCGTTGCCGGACATGGTCAGCCAGGCGGTTTCAGCCTGCGGATCGCGCGATGGGTAGGGCAGCGTAAGCAGCTGGCCGTAGCGACCGTCGGCGTGCAGATGGGTAGAAATGATGCCCGGGGCTTCGCTGGCACCCAGCACCACCGCACCGGCGCCATCGCCAAACAGAATAACCGTGCCGCGATCTTCAGGATTAAGCGTACGCACCAGCGAATCAGCACCGATGACTAACGCATACTTAAGCGCGCCATTTTTGACGTACTGATCGGCAATGCTCAGCGCATAGGTAAAGCCGGCGCAGGCCGCTGCGATATCAAAAGCCGCGCAGTCGTTGATTTCCAACTGCTGCTGAATGATGCACGCCGAACTGGGAAACGCATGGCTGGAAGAGGTCGTCGCGACGACGATGAGGCCGATATCATCTTTGCTGATACCCGCCATCTCCAGGGCTTTCTTAGCCGCCTGCGTTCCCATCGTGGCGACCGTTTCATCGGCAGCAGCAACCCGGCGTTCACGAATACCGGTACGGGTGACTATCCACTCGTCCGACGTATCCACCATTTTTTCCAAATCGGCGTTAGTACGCACCTGTGCGGGCAAATAGCTGCCCGTACCAAGAATCTTTGTATACATGTACGTTCAGTCACTCTTTGGTAATACAGCTTCAAGGCGCACGGCGATTCGTTGGGGAACCTGCCGCTGCACCGCCTGCTCTGCTTGTTGAATTGCCACCGTAAAAGCGCGCTGATTAGCCGCACCATGGCTCTTAATAACCGTACCGCGTAATCCTAACAAGCAAGCGCCATTGTACTGATCGGGATTCAGATGGCCGAATCGCTTTGACAGACGCTTTTGCAACCAGCGTCCCAGCAGCGTCATCCACCAGGCCCGTTTTTCCCCTTCGCCCTGTGATTTAAGCAGCGAAAGGAACATTCTTACCACCCCTTCCATGGTCTTCAGCGTAACATTGCCCACGAAGCCATCGCAAACAAGCACATCCGTTTTCCCGGTAAGAAGATCGTTACCTTCAAGATAGCCAATGTAGTTGATATCCGCCGAGCCACGCAGCATTTCTGCGGCATGGCGAATGGTATCCAGTCCTTTGCTCTCTTCCTGACCAATGTTCAGCAGGGCGACTCTCGGGTTGGCAATGGCCAGCACATCTTCTGCCATCACCGCGCCCATCACCGCGAACTGCACCAGCATGGTACTGTCGGAACCGACGTTAGCGCCCAGGTCGAGCACCACCGTCCTCCCCTGCTGCTGGTTAGGTAAAACGGTCATCAAAGCAGGACGTTCAATGCCATCCAGCGGTTTGAGCAATAATTTCGCCAGCCCCATTAGCGCACCGGTATTTCCGGCGCTGATGCAGGCCTGCGCTTTGCCCTCTTTTACCATTTCCAGCGCAATGCGCATTGACGACCCACGGCTGTTGCGGATCGCCTGGGAGGGTCTGGCATCACTGGCTATAACCGACTCAGCCGCAATAACTTGCAGGCGTTCGCGCAGCGCGGAATCGGCTTTAGAAAGTGATGTGGAGATTGCGTCGGGATCGCCGACCAGGAGGAGATTTAATTGCGAATTCGCGGCCAGTGCCTGCAATGCAGCAGGCACTGTGACGCAGGGACCGAAGTCCCCGCCCATGGCATCTATTGCCAGGGTCAAACGTGTCAAAGTATCGCCTTGCGCTGCCGCAAGAATTACTTAACGATAACTTTGCGACCGCGGTAGTAGCCATCCGCAGTGATGTGGTGACGCAGATGAGTTTCGCCAGAAACTTTATCTACTGACAGAGTGGACGTAGTCAGTGCGTCATGAGAACGACGCATACCACGCTTGGAACGGGTTGGTTTATTCTGTTGTACGGCCATGGACCTTACTCCTATTACTTACGCTTTAAACTGGCTAATACGGCAAATGGATTTGGTTTCTCTGCCTCTTCAGGCAATTTGCCAAAGACCATGTCCGCTTCGGACACTTCACAGTGTTCAGAATCATGCACCGGCACCACAGGCAACGCGAGAATGATTTCATCTTCAATCATTGCCAGCAGATTGACTTCGCCGAATTCGTCGACATCAACCGGCTCATAGGCTTCCGGCAGTGCTTCTGCCTGGTCGTCATTCCTGACCGGGCTGAAACAGTAGGTTACGTGAACCTGGTGTGCAAACGGCTGTCCACAGCGCTGACAAGTCAGCGTGACATCTACCTGCGCAGTGCAGCTCAATACGGCAAGGCGCTGGCTGTCGATGGCAAAGGACATGGCGCATTCCACATCACTGTCCACGCTGGCGACTGACCCGGCGACGCGCTCGACCTGATCGGGGGTATAAATACCCTGGTAATCAAGGCGCTTCTGAGCGGTACGGACTGGATCAAGCGTCAGGGGTAATTTTACCTTTTGCATAGGGCGCGCATATTAACTTTGTAACGTCTTAGAGTCAAAGAAAAAGGCCGTTTTACGGCATCTTTCACCCAGTATTCGCATCCTGTGCGGCGCACAGTTTAAAATGAGAGTTCTTTTAACGCCACAGGTTGTGAAAAATTTTATGCATCAACTGGTTTTAGCCTCAACCTCGCCCTTTCGCAAATCGCTATTAGAAACGCTGGGGCTGCCGTTTATTACCGCCGCCCCGCAGGTTGATGAAAGTCCACATCCGGGGGAGCGCGCCTCTGAATTGGTTCGGCGTCTGGCGATTGCCAAGGCGCAGGCTCTGGCTGCGCCTTATCCGCAGCATCTGATTATCGGCAGCGATCAGGTCTGCGTGCTCGACGGCCAGATTACCGGCAAGCCGCACACCGCACAGGCGGCTTGCCAGCAGCTCGCGCGGGCCAGCGGTAAATGCGTGACGTTCTATACCGGCCTGGCGCTATTTGATAGCCGGGAAAACCAGCTTCAGTGCTGCGTTGAACCATTTAACGTTTATTTTCGCCCCCTGAGCGAGCCAGAGATTGCCCGCTATATCGAACGCGAACGGCCGCTCAACTGCGCGGGCAGCTTTAAAAGCGAGGGGTTGGGCATTACGCTCTTCGAGCGCCTTGAAGGACGCGACCCGAATACGCTGATCGGCCTGCCGCTCATCGCCCTGTGCGAAATGCTGCGCCAGGCGGGTTGCGATCCCTTGCTGCAAACGCAATAGCAAAGGCGGCAGGACCGGTCCGATTATTGCCCCGCGCGCAATGCCGCCAGGCAAGCCTTCAGCTGGCTGTCCAGCGGCGCTTCAATGCGCAGCGTTTCACCGGAGATCGGATGAGTGAAGGTGAGCGCGGCGGCGTGCAGAAACAGACGTGACAGCCCGGTCATCGCCAGCTGGCGGTCAAAGCGCCGATCGCCGTAGCGATCGTCAAAGGCGATCGGATGACCGGCATGCAACGCGTGGACGCGGATCTGATGGGTACGCCCGGTTATCGGGCTGGCTTTAACCAGGGTTGCGTCGGCGAAGCGCGCCTCCACTTTAAAGCGGGTTTCAGACGGCTTGCCTTCGCTGCTGACCCGCACCATCCTCTCCCCGCTTTGCAAAATATTTTTCAGCAGCGGCGCCTGCACGCTTTTCAGATGGGAAGGCCAACTGCCCTGCACCAATGCCAGATAATCTTTTTGCATCCCTTTAGCGCGCAGCTGTTCATGCAGCGCGCGCAGCGCGGAACGTTTTTTAGCCACCAGCAGGACGCCGGAAGTATCGCGGTCCAGGCGGTGGACTAATTCAAGAAACCGCGCCTCCGGGCGCAGCGCCCGCAGCCCTTCTATTACGCCAAAGCTCAATCCGCTGCCGCCGTGTACTGCCGTACCTGATGGCTTGTTGAGCAGCAGAATCGCGTCATCTTCGTAGAGAATACAGTCTTCCAGCGAGGCGACCTTTTCGAGCTTAGGCGACAGCGCCGGTTCATCGCGCTCGGCGACCCTGACCGGGGGAATACGCACTTCATCACCGCTTTCCAGCTTATATTCCGGCTTGATGCGCTTTTTATTAACCCGCACCTCACCCTTACGCAGAATGCGGTAAATCATGCTCTTCGGCACCCCCTTGAGTCGGGTACGCAAAAAGTTATCAATTCTCTGCCCCGCCTGGTCGACGGAGATAGTCACATTTTGTACTGAAGGAGATGTCGTTTTCATGATGGGCGATTCTAATTATCGCGCCATAATAGCGCCACTTCTTTTTCTGTGCTTAACTGACAGTTCGACCTGTGAAAAAAAGGTTTACTCCGGTTTTTAAGCGATTGCTTGCAAAGTGACACATAACGTCATTTTAAAGCTGGATTAATCTCTCAAGGTCGGAAAAGTCACCTTGCTATCACAAGGTTAGCAGTGGAATAATGCACAGGTTTTCCTGCAAACTTTGTGAAAACAAGAAAAAAGCGTATTAAATGTATTAATAAAATTTTGCCGGATAGCACATACACGCAGCAATGGCGTAAGACGTTTTGTGAAATCAGGCATTTAGCGGGCTGCGGGTTGCAGCCTGGACGATATGACGGGATTGGTTCACTTGCTGTTTTGCAGTAGCGGTACCCCCTGTAAGCGCTGTTATTCCATATGAAAAACAGGCTGCCGAGAATTTGCGCCCCTTTAGCTGGCGACAACCGTGAGGTTGACGGCTATGCGATGAGACACGGGGCCATCGGCTGTTCACGTCCAGCGTCACCATGCCCGTAGCTCTGTCACTAATGTAAGAATAATGAGTAAGTTACGATGAAAAGAATGTTGATCAACGCAACTCAACAGGAAGAGTTGCGTGTTGCCCTGGTTGATGGACAACGTCTGTATGATCTGGACATTGAAAGCCCCGGACATGAACAGAAAAAGGCCAACATCTATAAAGGAAAAATTACCCGAATCGAACCTAGCCTGGAAGCCGCATTTGTTGATTACGGCGCTGAACGGCACGGTTTCCTCCCTCTGAAAGAAATCTCCCGCGACTACTTCCCCGGCAACTACAATGCTCACGGCCGTCCGAACATTAAAGACGTGCTGCGTGAAGGTCAGGAAGTTATCGTCCAGATTGATAAAGAAGAGCGCGGCAATAAAGGCGCGGCGCTGACAACCTTTATCAGCCTGGCGGGCAGTTATCTGGTGCTGATGCCGAACAACCCGCGCGCGGGCGGTATCTCTCGCCGCATTGAGGGCGACGATCGCACCGAACTAAAAGAAGCCCTCTCCGCGCTGGAACTGCCGGACGGAATGGGTCTGATCGTTCGCACCGCCGGCGTCGGCAAATCTGCCGAAGCGCTGCAGTGGGATCTTAGCTTCCGCCTTAAACACTGGGAAGCGATTAAGAAAGCGGCAGAAAATCGCCCCGCGCCGTTTCTGATCCACCAGGAAAGCAACGTTATCGTCCGCGCTTTCCGTGACTATTTGCGTCAGGACATCGGCGAAATTCTGATCGACAACCCGAAAGTCCTGGAGCTGGCCCGCCAGCATATCGCCGCCCTTGGTCGCCCGGATTTCAGTAGCAAAATCAAGCTCTATACCGGTGAAATACCGCTTTTCAGCCACTATCAGATCGAATCGCAGATTGAGTCTGCCTTCCAGCGTGAAGTGCGCCTGCCTTCCGGCGGTTCTATCGTTATCGACACCACCGAGGCCTTAACCGCCATTGATATCAACTCCGCGCGCGCAACCCGCGGCGGCGATATCGAAGAAACGGCATTTAATACCAACCTGGAAGCCGCCGACGAAATAGCCCGTCAGCTTCGCCTGCGCGACCTCGGCGGGTTAATTGTTATCGACTTTATCGATATGACGCCGGTACGCCACCAGCGCGCCGTTGAAAACCGCCTGCGTGAAGCGGTGCGTCAGGACCGGGCCCGTATTCAGATAAGCCATATATCGCGTTTTGGCCTGCTGGAAATGTCGCGTCAGCGCCTCAGCCCGTCGCTGGGCGAATCCAGCCATCACGTTTGCCCGCGCTGTAGCGGCACCGGCACTATTCGTGATAACGAATCTCTGTCGCTTTCAATCCTTCGCCTGATAGAAGAAGAAGCGCTGAAGGAAAACACCAAAGAAGTCCATGCCATTGTGCCGGTGCAAATCGCATCTTACCTGCTCAATGAAAAGCGTGAAGCAGTCAGCGCAATCGAGCGACGCCAGGGTGACGTGCGTGCCGTCATCGTTCCTGACGATCGTATGGAAACGCCACACTACTCCGTGCTGCGCGTACGCAAAGGCGAAGAAACACAAACGCTGAGCTACCATCTGCCGAAGCTGCATGAAGCAGAGATGGCGCTGCCATCTGAAGAAGAACAAGCCGAGCGCCGCCGCCCTGAAACCCCGGCGCTGGCAGCGTTTGTGATGCAGGATGCTCCGCCGGCGATGCAGGAAGCGCCGGTCAGCGAAACCGCATCCACCCGCGCGAAAGCTAAAACCCCGTCTGCGGCACCGCAAGCGGCCGCTCAGGCTTCAGGCGGTTTCTTTGGTCGACTGCTTGGCGGTCTGAAGAAAATGTTCGCCGCGGAAACAGCGGAAGCACCGGTTAAAGCAACCGAGCCAGCTAAACCGGCGAGCGAAGAGCAAAATGCACAGCGCGGTGAGCGACGCGATCGCAATAACCGTCGCGATCGCAACAGCAACCGGCGCGATCGCAATGACCGTGGTGAGCGTAATGACCGCGGCGACCGTGGCGAACGTAACGACCGCAGCGAGCGTAACGATCGTCAGCGTGATAACCGCAGCGGCGAAAATCGTGATGATAATCGTCGTAATAAACGTCAGAATGCTTCCGCCCGTGACGAGCAGCCGGCAGTTCAGCAGAGCGAGAACGAAGGCGTACGCGACCAGCAGCGTGAAGAGCAGCAGCAGCGGCGCGAACAGCGTGCTGAGCGCCAGCGTCGTCGCCAGGAAGAAAAACGCCAGGCACAGCTGGAAACTAAAGCCGCTGAGCAGGTCCAGAATGGCGAAGAGTCTGCCTCTGAGGAGGCTGATAGCCGCGAACGCGTTCAGGTCATGCCGCGCCGTAAACCGCGCCAGCTGACGCAAAAAGTTCGCATCAGCAGCGGTGAAGCCGTGCAGGATGAAGTCAGCCAGCCCGCTACTCCGGTTGAATCCGTGCAGCAACCTGTCGCCGCTGGCGAAAAAGCCGCAGCGGATGGCGATGAAAACGACGCGCGCGAAAACGGCAATATGCCGCGCCGCTCACGCCGTTCGCCGCGCCATCTGCGCGTCAGCGGCCAGCGTCGCCGTCGTTACCGTGATGAGCGTTACCCACAGGAGTCGCCGATGCCGTTAAGCAGCGCCAGCGCCTCGCCGGAAGTCGCTTCCGGAAAAGTGTGGATAAGCTACCCGGTGAATGAAGAACAGCAGGCAGCCGGCGTTCGCGACGTTAACCCGCAGGGCGCCAGCGAAGATACGGCGGCGGCGATTGCGCTGCCTGCGGCAGAAGACAGCGTAGCGAGTGTCGACGCTGGCGAAGCGCAGCCGGTGAAAACCAGCGAACCCGTTCAGCCAGAAGTCACCGTGGTGAATACCGATGAAATCGAGGCAATCAGCCATCCTGCCGGTGAAGAGCCCAGCGTCATCAGCGCAGCCGATGATGATGTAGCCCAGCGTACCGTCGAACAAGCGCTGCCGATAGAGGACACCAGGCCCAGCGTTGAAACCTTTGTCGATGCGGTGGAAGAAATTGCCGCAGAAGCACAGGCTCAGCATGAAGCCCGCATTGTAGCCGAAGCCAGCCAGCAAGCGGACGACTATCCGGCAGACGTTAGCGCCAGGAGCGAAGCAGACGTTGAGGCGCTCACCAGCGCAAGCGATGAACAACCGCAGGCAGAGGTTCAGGAGCCACATGCTCCGGTGCCAGCGCGCGATGTTCAGCCAGCCGCTGCGCCCCAGGTTGAGCAACCAGAGGTCAAAGCGGCTACGGCTCTCCACCACGCCAGCGCGCCAATGACGCGCGCCCCGGCGCCGGAGTACGTCGCGGAGCCTGCGCCTCACAGCGACTGGGTTCGCCCGGCATTTGATTTCACTGGCAAAGGCGCAGCCGGAGGCCACGCTGCGACGCAGCAGGCAACGGCGCCAGCTACCCGCCCGTAAATCAAAGCAGTAAGCCGTTCTGAACAAGCCCCGCTAACGCCGGGGCTTTTTTTTGCCGTTAAAACGTGCTCCCCAACATATGCAGGTGCCCCCCGCCCCGGCGAAAGCCGCTTCAGAACATGATGCGGTTCGTCGCCAGGCGTATTAGCCGCAAAAAAAAACCCGTTAGCCGCATGGCGGTTAACGGGAGAAACTGAACGGACCCGGTTTAAGCCCGTTCAAAATTTTAAAACTTTATTGATTCATCTGGAACAATGACATCTTCGACATCTGCTGGAAAGTGCTGTAAGACGCGCTCAGCTGTGCCTGTAACATGGTGTACGAGGAGATAGTGCTGGTATAATCAACGTCCACCAGGTTACTCATCTGGGTGCTCATAATCACCGAGCGGTCGTCGCCCAGCGCATCAAGGTTGTCTAACTCTGTCAGGTTGGTACCCAACTCAGAACGCACCGCCAGGATATTGTTAAAAGAGTTGCTCAAACCACGCATCGACTTTGCCAGCGCGTTCTGTGAGTCGGTCGCGGCGGTCTGATCGGTTCCGATTGGACTATCAAGCGCGTCGATCGCGGTTTTTAGCGTAGCGAAAATATTACTTTCGCCGTCGGTTCCGTCCGGCTCTTTTTTGGCGTTGCTGGTCAGCGTCATAAATACCTCGCTGCCCGTATGGTTAGTCACCATATTACGGTTAGCATCTACCTGCTGGGTAATCGCCGTGGTGCCGCCGCCGTAGGTTACGTTACCGTCACCGTCCATGTTGAACGGCGCGCTATCGGACTTATAGCCGGCAAACATATAGCGTCCGTTGCCGTCAGTGCTATTCGCCAGGTTAAGAAGCTGATCGCGCAGGCCTTTAAGCTGGGTTGCGTAAGACGCCCGATCATCGTCTGACAAGGTGCCGTTATTGGCCGCAACCAGGATTGTCTGCGCGCTGGAAACCACGCTGGTCACCTGCTTAAGGGTGCTTTCTTCGGTAGAGTTACGCTGAATGGCAAAATCACGCGCCGATGCGTACTGCGCCCCCTGCGCCTGCGCCTGTTTCAGCACCACCGCATTGGCAGCAGAAATCGGATCGTCAGACGGGTTAACCACGCGTTTACCGGTAGAAAGTTGTTTACCGACTTCAAGCCAGCTGCTTTGTGCATTAAGCACGCCGCTGGTCTGCTGCTGGTAAATCATATTGGTACTAAGACGCATTATTTATGTCCTTCTCCGTGACTGATTAGCTTAACGCGCCGATCAGTGAATTGAACGTCGCCGAAGCGGCCTGCAATACCTGGGCGTTGGCAATATAGTACTGCTGGTAGCGCGTCAGATTGGCGTACTCTTCATCGAGGTTAACCCCGGAAACAGACTGCTGCTGGTTAGTCAGCTGCGTCACGACGTTCGCCTGGGTGGTGCTGGTGGTTTTCAGGTTATCGGTCTGATTACCCACGTTAGCCACCAGGCTGGCATAAGCCTGGGTTATCGTGCTGCCGCCGTTAACCACTTTTTGGGTTTGCAGCGCCAGCAGCTGCCTGGCGTTTTCATTATCGCTCTGACCGCTGCCCTTGGTGCCGGCCGCCGCAATCTGTGATTGATCGGTGATGTTAACGCTCATACCGGCAATCACGTCACTAACCGGTTTCACCACAAAACTGTCTCTGGCCGCCGCCGTACCGCTGATGCTGACCTGCAAGCCATCAAAGCTGAGCGTGGGATTGCCGCTACCGTCGGTGCCGGCAGTCGCGCTGACCGTGGTATTCCCCGGCAATTTGGTGACGTTCCACTGCGAGCCGTCATAGCTGACCTGATAGTTACTGGCCGTCACGTCGCTGGTCTTGGTGTAGCTCAGACTCAGGCTGGCCGAGCCGGTATTTTTAGTATTGGCAATGGCGGAAGCCGAACCAAGGTTAAAGAAGGCGACGCCCGCGTTACCCTTGGCGTCAAAGCCTTTTTCATGCTGAATATTGAAACTATCGCCCATCGCCAGCGCCAGCTGATTTAGCTGGTTACGCGCCGGGTCAAGGTTCTGGGTCCGGAACTGGATAACCCCGCCAAGCGAGCCGCTGTTAATAAACTGCTCCGGGATTTCGCTGGTTGCGCCCGTTACCGCATCGACCGAGGCTACCGTCAGGCGGCTGGGATCGCTGCTGGAAGGCACCGCCGCCAGCTTATTGAATGAATCACCCTGCACCAGATTAACACCGCCAGCGGTACTGATAATGTAGCTACCGCCATCCTGCTGGCTGACGTTAACCCCGACCAGCTGATTAAGCTGATTGACCAGCTGATCGCGCTGATCCAGTAGATCGTTTGGCGCATTACCGGCACCGGCGCCTTTCAGCTTGGCAATCTGGGTATTCAGGTTGGCAATCTGCGACGAATAGGTGTTGATCTGATCGACGCTGGAGCTCACGGCGGTATTCACGCTGGAGTCAAGGCTGCGTAAATAATCGTCCGTGGTCTTAAACCGGTTAACCAGTTCGGAAGCACCGCCAAGCAGCGTGGTGCGCGATGACGGATCATCCGCACTGTTGACCACATTCTGCACGCTGCTAAAAAAGCTTTGCAGGGTGCTGGACAGCGAAGTGGTTGAATCTGCCAGCAAATTGTCGATATTCGACACCTGATTATACTGGGTAGTCAGCCCGCTGCTGGTTGCCGCAGCGCCGCGCAGCTGGGCGGTAATAAACTGATCGTATTCACGATTTATACCGCTGGTATTAACGCCGTTGCCATAATACTGGGAACCCATCAGGGTGCTCTGCGCCTGAGACAGCACGATGGTCTGGCGTGAATAGCCAGCGACCGCATAGTTGCTGATGTTGTTACTGGTGACGCTTAGCGCGTTCTGCGCGGCGCTCAGTCCACTCATCGCGGAATTAATTAAGCTGGACATAGTGGTTCCTTTCTACCCGTGCTACCCCAGGTGAATTCGTTTCGACACAGGTCAATACCTATGCCGGCCTAATCCTGTTATCGGCCGCGAGCGACCAGACTTGAGGACAAATAGTTAAAACAGTGTGGTTAAATCCTGGGTGTAGGCTTTTACCGCTTTTTCACCCATGCCCTTGAATTGCTGAATCATTCCTACCAGCTTTTGCGCATAATGCGGATCGGTAGCATAGCCTGCTTTTTGTAACGCATGCGCCCCCTGCTCCGCCGTCGAGGCGGTAGTGACCGCCGCATAGCGCGGGTTATTACTCAGCAGCTTGACGTAGTCGTTCAGTGCGTCGAAATAAGAGTCATAAACGCGGAACTTCTGCTTCACCTTGTGCGCCACGCCGTTTTCATATTCGGTGGTCATCACGTCGGTGGTTTTACCCTGCCAGCTGGCATTCGCTTTAATGCCAAAAATGTTATAGCTCGGGCGCCCGTCCTGAGTCAGGATCTGGCGTTGCCCCCAGCCTGATTCCAGCGCGGCCTGCGCCAGAATAAGGTGATGCGGAATGCCACTCTCCCGACTGGCCATCTGCGCGGGCTGCGCCAGCTGAGCGATAAACTCAGCGCTGTCGCCGCTCATGGTCGGGTTGGGCGCCGGCATACGCGGCACCGCCCGGCGAACCATCTGCTCCATCATCACCGGTGAAAGGGTATTGATGAACGATTTGTCCAGCGCCATCGGCACGGTGCCCGCCGTTTCATCCGGCGCCTGGGCGCCGGCCATCTGCTGGACGATGGTATCGGCCAGCCCTAACCCTTTGGCGCCAATCTGTTGTGCAATCTGCTGATCATACATTGAGGTATAAAGCCGCGACTGATCGTTACTCAGCAAACCATCCTGCGGCAGCGCGTCGCGCATGCTTTTCAGCATCATCTGCACGAACATCCCTTCCACCTGCTTTGCGACCTGACGGGCGTGCGCTTTAGGATCGGCACTGGCTGCACGCTTCAGGTCGTTCAGTGAGCGGCTGTCATACGCCGCGTTCATCAGCGATTGCGTGTCACTCATTAGTTAATTTCCAGTTTGGCGCGCAGGCAGCCGGCGCTTTGCATTGATTGCAAAATCGACATCAGATCCATTGGCGTCGCACCCAGCGCATTCAACGCGCGCACCACGCTGTTCAGGTTGGCGCTGGCATTAACCGTCTGCAGCGAACCGCCTGACTGACGCAAATCGATCTGCGTCTGCGGCGTCACTACCGTCTGACCACCGGCGAACGGGGTATTCGGCTGGCTGACGTTCTGCTGCTGGTTAACGGTGACCGACAGGTTGCCCTGCGCGACCGCACATGAGTTGAGCATCACTTCGCGATTCATCACTACCGAGCCGGTACGCGAGTTGATAATAACTTTGGCATCCTGCAGCGGTACGGAAACGTCCAGGTCCTGAATGTAGGCCAGGGTGCGTACCTGCGAAGCATTACCCTGCGGCAGGCGTACCTGAACCGTGCGGGCATCCAGCGGCTGGGCAACGCCGTAGCCGCGGCTGTTGATCGCATCGCTGATGCGCTGCGCCATCGAGAAGTCATCGTCGTTTAGCTGCAGATTCAGTACGCTGCCGCTACCAAAGCTGCTCGACAGTTCGCGTTCAATCGTGGCGCCACCGGTGATGCGCCCGCCGTTAAGCTGGTTAACCTGTACGCTGGACCCGCCCGCAGACGCGCCGGCGCCGCCAACCAGGATGTTACCTTGCGCCAGCGCATACACCTGGTTATCAACACCTTTCAGCGGCGTCATCAGCAGGGTACCGCCGCGCAGACTTTTCGCATTACCCAGCGAGGAAACGACCACATCGATAGTTTGCCCCTGGCGGCCAAAAGCGGGCAGCTTGGCGGTAACCATCACCGCCGCCACGTTTTTCAGCTGCATGTTGGTGCCGGCCGGTACGGTAATACCCAGCTGGGATAGCATGTTACTGACGCTCTGCGTGGTGAACGGCGTCTGGGTTGTCTGATCTCCGGTGCCATCCAGGCCCACCACCAGGCCATAGCCGATCAGTGAGTTATCACGAACGCCCTGTACCGTAGCCAGGTCGCGAATGCGGTCAGCGCGGGCGATAGTGCAAACCAGCAGCAGACCCAGCGCCAGGGCGCGAATGAAAAGAGAATGACGCATAATAAACCTCTTACATCGGTGACAGATTGAGGAAGAAACGCTGCAGCCAGCCCATGGTCTGCGCTTCATTGATGTAGCCGTTGCCGACATACTCAATGCGTGCATCTGCCACCTGCGTGGAGATAACCGTGTTGGAGCCGCTAATCGTGCGCGGGTTAACCACGCCGGAGAAACGGATAAACTCGGTTCCCTGGTTTATCTCGATCTGTTTTTCACCGACCACGTTCAGGTTGCCGTTCGGCAGAACCTGATTCACGGTTACGGTAATCGTGCCCGTGAAGGTATTGTTGGCGGTGGCGCCACCTTTACCGGCAAAATCATTTTTCCCTTCACCGCTGACATCAGCACGGCTATTACCAAGCGGGCCGGAGAGATAACGCGGCACGGCGCTCATACCAAAGCTGGTGCTGCCATCGCGAGTGGCGTTGGCGGAAGAGTTTTTGCTCGCGCTGACGTTTTCCTGCAGCACGATAGTCAGCGTATCGCCGATATTACGTGGACGGCGATCCTCAAACAGCGGCTGATAGCCGTAGTTCATCGGCATCACGCCCTGAAAAATGGACCCGTTGATCACCGGCGGCTGGGCTGGCACGGGCTGTGCCGTTGTCGACCCCTTCACCAGTGGCGTACGGGGTACAAGCGCACAACCGTTAAGCGTTAGCAGCAGCGCGGCTACTAATGCACGTCCAGGCATTGATATTTGCTTAGCCATGGAAATAAAACCTTTAATAATATGAAGATAATGTTTTTTAATTGACGGCCCCAATCGTCCGGGCGCGGCGAACCGCGCCGGGGTAATGCTTACAGCTGCGTCAGTTTTGCCAGCATCTGGTCAGAGGTACTGACCGCCTTGCTGTTGATTTCGTAGGCGCGCTGGGTCTGGATCATGGTGACCAGCTCCTCAGCCACGTTAACGTTAGAGGTTTCGACGTATCCCTGATAAAGGGTACCGGTTCCGTTCTGGCCGGGGTTGCTCTCAGTGGGCGCACCTGAAGCCTGCGTTTCCTGATAGAGGTTTTCACCCACGCTTTCCAGACCCGCATCGTTCATAAAGGTGCTCAGCGTCAGCTGACCAACCTGCACCGGCTGGGCGTTACCCTGCTGGGTCACCGACACCACGCCGTCACGGCTGATCGTCATGCTGATAGCGTTGGCCGGAATAGTAATACCTGGCTGAATCGGGAAACCGGCGTTGGTCACCAGCTGACCGTTCTGGTCGGTCTGGAAAGAACCGTCGCGGGTATACGCCGTCGAGCCGTCCGGCATCTGCACCTGGAAAAAGCCAAGACCGTTGACCGCCACGTCTTTGGAGTTATCGGTTTTTGACAGGTTACCCTGGGTATGTAAACGCTCGGTGCTGACCGGGCGCGTACCGGTACCGATCTGCAAACCGGACGGCAGGTTAGTCTGATCGGACGACTGGGCGCCAGGCTGGCGCAGCGTCTGATACATCAGGTCTTCAAATACCGCGCGCTGGCGCTTAAAGCCGTTGGTGCTGACGTTTGCCAGGTTGTTGGCGATAACGTCCATATTGGTCTGCTGCGCATCAAGGCCGGTTTTAGCAATCCATAAAGAACTAATCATTGGTTTTCCTCACACTCAGCTCATGGAGAGCAGCTGGTTGGCACGTTGTTCGTTCTGGTCGACGCTGGAGATCACTTTCATCTGCATCTCAAAGCGCCGGGCGTTGTTAATCATGTCGACCATCGTTTCTACCGGCTTGACGTTGCTGCCTTCCAGTACGCCGGGCATCACATGGATAGTTGGGTCGTTCTGTAGCGTTGCACCGCGCGTCGCTTGTGCATCGCCGGTCAGGCGGAACATGCCGTCATCACCGCGCGTGACTTCCTGCGCGCTGGCTTTCACCAGCTTCAACTTGCCAATCTGCACGGTGGCGTTGGGCTGATCCCCTGGGTTGAGCGACGTAATGCTGCCGTCAGCCGCAATCGTCAACTGCGCCCCCTGAGGAACGGCGATGGGACCGCCGTCCCCCATCACCGGATGACCCTGAATGGTCAGTTGGCCAGTGGGGCTAATTTCTATATTGCCGTTGCGGGTATAGGCTTCAGTACCGTCGGCGGTTTGCACCGCCAGCCAACCGTCCTGCTGTACAGCCACATCCAGGTTGCGCCCGGTGTAGTCGAGCGCGCCCTGTGACATATCCGCGCCGGGAGTTGACGCGGTCACCAGCGTACGGGTAGGAAGCGATTCCCCCGTTACCGGCACCGCACGCATCGCCATCAACTGCTGACGAAAACCAGGCGTCGCAGCATTGGCCAGGTTGCTGGCCGTCACCGCCTGCATGTCGAGGGTCTGCGAAGCAGCCCCCATTGCGGTATATATCGCGTGATCCATAGAAGCGTCCCGTTAAGCGATTAGCGCAGGTTAACCAGGGTGTTCAGGACCTGATCCTGGGTCTTGATGGTCTGAGCGTTAGACTGATAGTTACGCTGAGCCACGATCATGTTCACCAGTTCCTTGCTGAGATCGACGTTTGATGATTCCAGAGCGCCGGCAGTCAGGCTGCCGAGGTTTCCGGTTCCTGCCAGGCCAACCAGTGCCTGACCGGAAGACGCCGTTGAAGACCAGACGTTATTGCCTTCTGATTTCAGGCCTTCCGGGTTAGCAAAGTTCGCCAGCACTATCTGACCAAGTACCTGCGATTTCTCGTTCGAGTAGTTACCCACCACGGTGCCATCATTGTTAATCTGATAGCTGGTCAGGTTACCGGGCTTATAACCATCCTGAGTCGGGTTACCGAAGGTGCTGGTTTTGCCGTTGTTCTGCTGGGTCGAGCCGGTCATGCTGAGGGTGAAACTCTGCCCGGTAGCAGAACCGTTCAGCGCGCCAACGTCGACCGCTACGTTAGGGCTGGAGGTCAGCTGACCGCTGCTGTTAAAGCTCAGCGTGGTTTTGGCCGTTTGCGCGCCGGTGGTGGCGTCAACCGGATAGACGTCCCAGGTATTATCAGTGGTGCCTGACTTGACGAAGTACAGGTCAACCGTGTGGGCATTACCCAGCGAGTCGTACGCCGTCATTGAAGACTTGGCGTTGTACATCGACGCGGAAATATTGGTGCCGTCCCATGCGGTAGCCGGGGCGTTTTCCGATGAGTTCAGACTGGCGGTCAGCGCGCCGCTGGTGGTGGCACGTGCGCCCATGGCGGCATCAGGAATGCTGAGCGCAATCGGGTTGGCACCGGTTTGCACGGTCGGCGGCGTTCCGGTTGCCGGGTAGCCGGTCAGCGCCATACCGTCGGCGTTGACGATGGTGCGATCGGAGTTCAGCGTGAACTGGCCGTTACGGCTGTAGTACACGTTGCCGGAGGTATCCTGCATGCGGAAAAAACCCGCCTGACTGATAGCAACATCCAGCCCGCGGCTGGTCGTGGTGGTGGTGCCGTCATTAAAGTTCTGCGTAACCGCAGCGACTTTGGTGCCGAGACCAACCTGCGATCCAGCGAACATATCCGCAAAGGAGATGGTGCTGGATTTAAAGCCGACGGTTGCCGAGTTAGCGATGTTGTTACCAATAACGTCGAGGTTACTGGACGCCGCATTCAGGCCGCTGACTGCTTGTGAAAATGACATGTGTCACTCCTGAGAAGCAAAGGGATTAAAGGATCTGACGCACTTTATCCAGCGTCGTTGTACCGTATGTACCAAGGTCCAAAATTGCGCCGTTACTGTCATTGGTGACCCCATTGACATAGGCGTAATTAAGCGGTTGGGCAGTCAGTTGCCCGGTGCTGTTGCTGGCAGCAACAGACACGGTATATTTTCCATCGGCCACGGTGGCGCCGTTGCTATCGGTGCCATCCCACGAGAAGGTATGAACACCGCTGGACAGCGCGCCGAGGTCGATGCTACGAACCACGTCGCCATTGGCGTTGGTGATGGTTGCGGTGGTGCTGGTAGCAGCCTGCGCCAGCTCAACGCCAAACGGCGTGGTGGTACCGCTGCCGACCAGAATTTTTGAGCCGTTGATCATCACACCGTGGCTGATCAGCGTCGATGCCTGCAGCGACTGGGAAGTATTCAGCTGACCGGAAATCGACCCCAGGGTGGTATTGAGCTTCTCAATGCCGCTCAGGGTATTAATCTGCGCCAGCTGCGAAGTCATCTGGCTGTTATCCATCGGATTGGTCGGGTCCTGGTTTTTTAGCTGCGTTACCAGCAGGGTCAGAAACTGACTCTGCAAGTCAGCGGCGCTGTTGCCGCTCGCCGGGCTGGAAACCGACGTATTACCGGTAATCGTGGTTGAATCATTAACGCCAACGGCAATGCCCATGCTGCTCTCCTTATTGGCCCAGGGTCAGAGTTTTCATCATTAATTGCTTAACGGTATTAAGCACCTCGACGTTGGCCTGGTAGCTGCGCGAGGCCGACATGGTGTTAACGGTTTCCGCGACCACGTCGACGTTTGGCATCTTGACGTAGCCCTTCTCGTCGGCCATCGGATTGCCCGGGTCATATACCAGCTTCGGCGGCGTCGGATCGTCAACCACCTGCGCCACTTTTACCCCGCCGGTCGGCGAACCGGGCGCCGCGTCAACCTGGAATACCACCTGCCTGGCGGTGTAGGGCTGACCGTCCGGGCCGGTAACGCTATCGGCGTTCGCCAGGTTACTGGCGCTGACGTTCATTCGCTGCGACTGGGCGGTCATTGCCGAGCCGGCGATATCAAAAATATTTAACAGTGCCATCTGTTATTGCCCCTGCAGCACGGACATCATGCTTTTAAGCTGCCCGTTGAGAACGGTGAGATCGGTCTGATATTTGAGGCTGTTATCCGCAAACTGCGTACGCTCGCGGTCCATATCAACGGTGTTGCCATCCATTGACGGCTGGTCCGGTACGCGGTACAGCAAATCCATTGAGGCGGGCTGTAAACTTTCCGCCGGGATATGGCGCGGAGAGGTAATCGCCAGCGACATGCCTGAACCCTGCGCCCGCCCGTTATCCATGACATTTTTTAATTGGCTGGCGAAGTCAATATCGCGCGCCTGATACCCGGGGGTATCCGCATTGGCAATATTGGAAGCCAGAACCTCCTGACGCTGCGCACGCAAATTGAGCGCTTCAGTCTGGAACCGTAAGGCTGCATCCAGTTTGTCGAGCATGTTCACTCCAGATTTAAGACTTTTCCGAGTTCACAGAATAATCGCGTCCCTGAAGAACGATCGTCTGAATAGCGCTAAAAAGCGCTGCTTATTTGACCCTTGGCTTGCAGCACGTGCGGGTAGAATCTGTTCAGGCTAAATGAGGGGAATACGCAATGAAAAAACTGAACGCGCTGGGCGTTGCCGCACTGACCCTGCTAAGCGCGCAGGCCTGCGCCGCAGACCTGACCGCCCAGCTAAATCAATTTTTCAAAGCCCGTAACGGACAAAATGGCGATGCTATTGAGGTGGTGGTGAAAACGCCGCAGGCTCAGTGGCCGCAGTGCGATAATCCACAGTTTTCTTTACCGGGCAACGCACGGCTATGGGGAATGATGAGCGTCGCGGCAAACTGCGACCAGAACCGCCGCTATCTCCAGGTTCAGGTACAGGTAACCGGTGACTATATTGTCGCCGCCCAGCCAATTTCCCGCGGCGCAACGGTAAACCTCAGTGATTTAAAAACAGTGAAGGGCCGGCTCGATACGCTGCCGGCGCGCACTGCCGTTACCCCTGATGATATTGTCGACGCCGTCGCTCTGCGTGATATTATGCCCGGACAGCCGGTCAACCAGATGATGGTGCGTCAACCCTGGCGCGTCAAAGCTGGCCAGACCGTGATGGTAACGGCCTCCGGCGATGGCTTTGCCGTCACCAGCGAAGGTCGGGCGATGAACAATGCCACCTCGGCACAGGCAGTCCGGGTCAGGATGGGCTCAGGGCAGATTGTCAGCGGCAAAGTGAATGCGGATGGGAAAATTCTTATATCGCTATAAAACACTAAAGAAGGGCTCAGTTCTGCCGATAGAATGAACATCATTCAAAGTAGAATTCGTTCTCAGACCGTCTGACCCCTGCACATTCAGGGTGTGGAAAAACAAGCAACTTGCTGAATTTCCTCTGCTTAAAGCGTTAAGCACCAGGAGATAAAGCGCCAGGCTGTTACTTCCGCGCAGTGAATAATAACAGGAGCCGGGTCTGAATTAACAGGAGCCAGATTATGAGCATCGACAGAACTCAACCTTTAAAACCCGCAGCAACCGTTCAACCGCGCGATACTAATGACGCACCGGTGAACAGAGCGCGCCCGGTTGAGAATAAAACCACGGTCTCAGGCACCCAGGTGGTCCTGAGCGGTGCCCAGTCGCAGCTGACGAAAGCCAGCTCGCAGGACATCAACGTGGCGCGCGTCGAGCAACTGAAAACCGCTATCCGCAATGGCGAACTGAAAATGGATGCCGGCAAAATCGCCGACGCCCTGATTCAGGAGGCCAAATCATCGTTACAGGATAACTGATTACTATGAACACGCTGCTATCTTCACTGGATAAAATGCTGGAGGTACTCGCCTCCCTTACCGATATCATGGACGCAGAACAACAACAGCTCTCTGCCGGCCAGGTGAACAGCAGCTTGTTGCAACGCATTACTGAAGATAAAAGTTCCCTGCTGGGAACCCTGAACTTTATTGAGCAGATGCGACGCGATGCCAGTCAACAGCTGGGCTTGCACGCACCCTACAGCGGCCAGCCGCAGCTGGCTCAGCGCTGGTCTGCTATTCAGGAGCGCACGATCAATTTGCGCGACAAAAACCAGCATAACGGCCTGCTGCTGAACCATCAGATGGCGCATACCGAACAGACTCTCGGCGTCCTGCGTCCTTTGCAATCTCAGCATTTTTACGGACCGGACGGTCAGGCAAGCGGCCCGGCGTATATCAGCCGTAAAGTCTGATTTTCGCGCCACAGCAAAAACCCCCGCCAGCGCTGCTGTGCGGGGGTTTTTGTTTTAATGATTACAGGCTCATCCGCCGGGAGAAGTGGTGCAGGCGGAAACCCAGCAGCGCCAGCACGGCAAAATAGGCACCGCCGCCCGCCGCGCAAACGCCAGCCAGTCGCAGCAGGCGCCACGGCATCGAGCCGCTGGCCCAGTCGGGCATATAGTGAAGCGCCGTCAGCAAAACACCGACCATCACAATAATTCCCACCGCCAGACGCCACAAAAATCCACGCCAGCCGGGCTGCGGGTCAAATATTTTCTTTTTACGCAGCTGCCAGTAAAGCAAAGACGCATTCAGACAGGCCGCCAGACCAATTGAGAGCGACAGGCCTGCATGCTTCAGCGGGCCGATAAAGGCGAGGTTCATCAGCTGCGTCATCACCAGGGTGACAATGGCAATTCTCACCGGCGTTCTGATATCCTGGCGCGAATAAAATCCGGGGGCCAGCACTTTGACGATGATAAGCCCCATCAACCCGACGGAATAAGCAATCAGCGCCCGCTGCGTCATTGAGGCATCAAAAGCGGTAAATTTGCCGTACTGAAACAGCGCCACCGTTAGCGGCTTCGCCAGGATGCCGATGCCGACAGCGCTGGGCAGCGCCAGCAGGAAGCACAAACGCAGGCCCCAGTCCATCAGGCGGCAGTATTCGTCATGGTTACCGCTGGCGAAGCTTTTCGCCATCGACGGCAAAAGAATGGTGCCCAGCGCCACGCCCAGCACGCCGGAGGGAAACTCCATCAGGCGATCGGCGTAGTACATCCAGGAAACCGAGCCGGAAACCAGAAAGGAGGCAAAGATAGTATTAATAATCAGCGAAATCTGGGTAACGGAAACGCCGAGTATTGCCGGCCCCATCTGACGCAGCACGCGCCAGACGCCGCTGTCCTTCAGGTTAACGCGCGGCAGTACCAGCATGCCGATTTTTTTCAGATGCGGCAGCTGATAAAACAGCTGCAGCACGCCGCCGACCACCACGGCCCAGGCAAGCGCCAGCACCGGAGGATGAAAATGAGGCGCGGCAAAAAGGGCAAAAAGAATCATGCTGATATTCAGCAACGTTGGCGCAAACGCCGGCACGGAAAAGCGATTCCAGGTATTGAGGATCGCCCCGACCAGCGATGCCAGCGATATCAAAAGAATATAGGGGAAGGTGATGCGCAACAGCGAGGTTGTCAGCGAAAATTTATCGATGGTGTCGGCAAAACCCGGCGCCGTAATCCAGATAACCCAGGGTGCGGCCAACATACCCGCCACGGTGACCAGCGCCAGCACCAGCGTCAGCAGACCAGAAACGTAGGTAATGAATATTCGCGTCGCCTCTTCACCCTGCTTATTTTTATACTCCGCCAGAATAGGTACAAACGCCTGAGAGAAAGCCCCTTCAGCAAAAATACGCCGCAGTAAATTTGGCAGTTTAAAAGCGACAAAAAAAGCGTCAGTAGCCATACCCGCGCCAAATACGCGTGCGACTATGGCATCGCGGGCAAAGCCCAGAACGCGTGAAAACAGCGTCATCGAACTGACTGCCGCCAGGGATCTCAACAGATTCATGTTTTTCCTGCAGGTCCGTTAGAAAAAAGCCGCGCCAGGGCGGCTATCAGGTTGGCATCACGCCGAAGCGGCATAGTCTACCGGGGAAAAATAAAATCACCATAATCGAATGTTACCAGCGGTTATTCTTCAGAAAGTTCACGCCAGATGCGCTCAACCACGCGCTGCGCCAGCAGAGCCTGTTCGCCGCTGCACTGCGGCATTGTCTGATTTTCTACGCAGCGGATAAAATGCTGTGCGGCGCCGGCGAAGCCGCGCAGCTCCTCCAGCGTTTGCCAGCCAGGCGCCGGCTCAATAATGCACTGGCCCTGGCGCTCGCAGCGCCAGTCGCGCATATCGTCAACCTGAAATAGCGCGCCGTCGCTAATCAGCTCCACGCGCTCACGCTGCGTGCCGGCGCGCCGATGCATGCAGGTGGTTACCTGCAAACCATTAACCTCGAAGTGGTGCCCGGCGTAGATCATCTCGCCGCCATCGTTGGTCTGTAACGAACCGCTTAGCAACTGTCCCTTCCCCCCCGCCAGCCATAATGCGGTATCCACCACGTGCAGGTAATCGTCAAGCAGCGTGAACCAGGCATCATTGGGGCCAACGCTATCGGTTCGGTGCTTCTCCATGCGCAGATATGCCGCGGAGCCCATCTGCTGCTTAAGCTGCTGGTAGCGCGGCGCAAAGCGGCGGTTGAAGCCGACCATCAGCTTACGGCCGTTTTTATGGGCCAGTTCAACCAGCTTTTCGGCATCGCTGAGCCTGGCAGCCAGCGGCTTATCGACCAGCACATCAACGCCCGCTTTAAGCAGCTGTCCGACCACCGCGGCATGACTGGCGGTGCTGGTATGGACAAACACCGCATCACAGTCAGCGGCCAGCGCCTCCAGCGAAGCATACAGCGGCATGCGATAGCTGTCGCAAAGCGACTGCGCTTTACTCTGGTTGGGGGAAAAACCGCCCACCAGCTGCCACCCTGTCGCCTGCCCGAGCACCGGTAGCCAGGCTTTCCAGGCAATGTTGCCCAGTCCCGCAACGCCAACACGTACCTGACGCATAGTTTCCCCTTACTCTCCGCTTAATTACTCTAGCGTTCCGCGGCCCACGCCTTCATCGTCAGCGCGGTTAGCACGTGATCCTGCCAGCGACCGTCGATCAGCAGGTAGTCTTTGGCATAGCCCTCTTTCTCAAAGCCGAGCCGGGCCAGCAGGTTACCGCTGCGCTGATTATGCGGCATATAGTTTGCCATAATACGGTGTATGCGCTGCTGGCGCTGCATATAGCGGATTGCCGACTGCAGCGCCTCATGCATCAGCCCCTGCCCCTGCCATTTTTCGCCGAGCGAATAGCCAAGAAAGCAGGCGTGAAATGAACCGCGCAACACATTACTGAAATTGGCCACGCCGCGAACTTCTGTTTCGTCAGCGTCCAGCAACGCGAAGTAGAATGCCGAGCCCTGGCGATGCATATCCGTAATCAACCCCAGCCGCGCCTGCCAGCCAGAAGGATAACAGTGGCTTTCATCGCGCACCGGCTCCCAGGGCTTAAGAAAATCACGGTTAGCCGCATAGTAATCGGCCAGGCGCCAGGCATCGCGCTCATGGACAAGTCGCACAACCAGACGATCGGTAGTCAACCGCACCTTCGGCGCGGCGGAACGATAGCCAAACATCATTTCTCCTGCATAGCGGGGCCAATAAAGAATGTTGAGTAAACTGCCGTTCAGACGGCGCGGGCGCAGCGTTCTATGCCGCTCAGTGACTATTTCACTATACCTTTTCCCGCCGCGATCGGGGGAGTTTTTGCCACAATACGCCGCTGATAGCACACAACTTCGCCTGCTGCCTGGCGATGCGCCGGGTAAATGAAAAAATATCATCTTGCCCGCGCTGGGAAAAAAGTTGGATTGCAGAGAAAATAGACCATTCGGACGGGTTTTGCCGATCTATCGGCAAGGCGCTCCTCCCCCTCCTGTTAATTTTATAATTAGGTAATGGCATGGCACGGGTCGCGCGGGCACGAAGCCTGGGTAAGTCGTTTTTGCTGATCGATAACCTGCTGGTGGTGTTAGGCTTTTTTGTTGTATTTCCACTTATATCCATTCGCTTTGTCGAGCAGCTTGGCTGGGCGGCGCTGCTGGTGGGTATTGCGCTGGGATTACGCCAGCTGGTGCAGCAGGGATTAGGCATATTTGGCGGCGCGATTGCCGACCGGTTCGGCGCTAAACCGATGATCGTGACCGGCATGCTGCTGCGCGCCGCGGGCTTCGCTACCATGGGAATGGCCCATGAACCCTGGCTGCTCTGGCTTTCCTGTCTGCTATCGGGTCTTGGCGGCACCCTGTTCGATCCGCCGCGTACCGCGATGGTCGTGAAGCTTATCCGCCCACAGCAACGCGGGCGCTTTTTCTCTCTGCTGATGATGCAAGACAGTGCCGGCGCCGTGCTGGGAGCGCTCCTCGGCAGTTGGCTGCTCAGCGTCGATTTCCGCCTGGTATGCTTTACCGGCGCGCTGATTTTTGTGCTGGCGGCGCTGTTTAACTTTATGCTGCTGCCCGCCTGGAAGCTGTCAACGGTACGCACGCCGATGCGTGAGGGGCTGGTACGGGTTCTGAGCGATAAGCGTTTCTCAACCTACGTACTGACCTTAACCGGCTATTACACGCTGCAAGTGCAGGTCATGTTAATGCTGCCGATCGTGGTGAATCAGCTGGCAGGCGAGCCCGGCGCGGTGAAATGGATGTATGCCATTGAGGCCGCGCTCTCGCTCAGCTTGCTCTATCCCATCGCCCGCTGGAGCGAGCGCCGTTTTCGCCTTGAGCAGCGGTTAATGTTCGGGCTGGCGATTATGACATTAAGCCTGATGCCCGTCGGGCTGGCGGGTTCGGTAAACACGCTGTTTATGCTGATATGCTGCTTTTATCTTGGCTCTATTATTGCCGAACCGGCGCGGGAAACCCTGTCTGCCTCGCTAGCCGATGCCCGCGCGCGCGGCAGCTATATGGGGTTCAGCCGCCTCGGACTGGCGCTGGGCGGCGCCGTAGGCTACAGCGGCGGCGGCTGGATGTTTGATACCGGTCGCCAGCTGAACCTGCCGGCATTGCCCTGGCTGATGCTGGGGATCGTCGGCTTTATTACGCTGATTGCGCTGTATCGTCAATTTTATCGCCGGGCTATCGAACCCGCGGTGGCCGCCGTTTCCATGCCTGCCGCTGACAGCGACGTCGCGGCGGCAGTTTGCCCTTCGCCTCAATCTCTTCCATACTTTTTCAATCGGTTAAGAAAAGCGGTTGCGATAATCACCGTATTCCGCATGGTAAGGAGGCGTTCGTGAAGCTGTTTATTTATGACCACTGCCCTTTTTGCGTCAAAGCGCGCATGATATTTGGTTTGAAAAATATTCCCGTTGAATTGCAGGTGTTGCTCAATGATGACGAGGAGACGCCGAAAAAGCTGGTTGGCCAGAAGATGGTCCCCATCCTGATGAAAGAGGATGGCAGCTGTATGCCGGAAAGCATGGATATCGTGCAGTATGTCGACCGGCTGGATCGTGAGCCGCTGCTGACCGGCAAAACCAATCCCGCCATCAGCGACTGGCTGCGCCACGTTAATAATTACCTTAACAAGCTGCTGCTGCCACGCATTGCCGTCGCGCCTTTTGCCGAGTTTGCCACGCCGGAAGCCCGCCGCTATTTTAGCGACAAAAAGCAGGCCAGCTGGGGGGATTTTGACGAACTGCGCCAGCACGCGGCGGGCTTTATTAAAAACGTCAATGATGACCTGCGAAAGCTCGATAAATTGATTGTTAAATCCAATGCGGTAAATGGCGAGCTCTCCAGCGACGATATTCACGTATTTCCGCTGCTGCGCGCGCTGACGCTTGTTGCCGGCGTGGACTATCCCAGCCGGGTTGCGGATTATCGCGATAATATCGCCAAACAAACGCAAATCAACCTGCTTTCATCCATCGCCAGCTGATAGAAAATATCCCTGACGCTCGCGGGCGCACAGCCCCGGCCCAGTGGATAAAAGTACCGCGGCCCGTTGCTATTGCGCGGGCCGCGACGTTAATGATATTCCCGCCGTCGGTTGCGCCCCGCCCGTTATATCGTCATCCGGGCTTTACGTTGAATCCTGGTGACATTACCCGCTGATTAAGGCATCCTGGTAACCGGGTGCTAACACGCCCGTTTATTGATAACGAGGAGCTTCATGAAAAAGGCATTTCTGGGCTTGATAGCCCTGGCGGGCGTAATGTTACTGAGCGCCTGCAATCAACTCACGCAGTACACCATTAGCGAGCAGGAAGTTAATCAGGCTCTGCAAAAACACCCACAGTATGAAAAACAGCTTGGCGTCGCCGGACTGGTTGACGCGCATATTACGCTGAGCGATCTCCAGGCGGCAATCGGACGCGAAGAGCCGAATAAGGTGACGCTGACGGGGAAAGCCGATGTCAATATTAGCTCGCTGTTCGGCCCCCAGCAGGCGCAGATGACGCTGAAAATGAAGGCTCAGCCGGCGTATAACCAGCCGGAGGGCGCGATTTATCTTAAAGACCTGGAGATTGTCGACGTCCAGGTGCAGCCGGAAAAAATGGCTTCGGTGCTGAAGACGCTGACGCCCTATCTCAATCAGTCGCTGAAAGATTACTTTAATCAGAAGCCGGCCTACGTACTTAGCAGCGATGGCAGCAAAGCTGAATCGCTGGCAAAACGCTTTGCCAAGGGGCTGGAAGTTAAGCCCGGCGAGCTGATCATTCCCTTTACGGATTAAGCCGCGCCGGTTTTCACCGGGCCAGAAATGCTGGCCCGGTTGTCTGGCCCGCTTAACCGTCAGCCAGGCTGCATAAAACGGATGCAATCGCAGGCGTTTCCCCCTATGCTTATACCCCGGCGCAAAAACAGCCATCCTGACTGACTGATTTTCCTCACTGCCGGAGCACACTCATGACCGCTATCCCCCAGCAACTGACCATCCGCCGCCCGGATGACTGGCACGTACATCTACGCGATGGCGACATGTTAAAAGCCGTTGTGCCTTATACCAGCGCGGTGAACGGCCGGGCGATTATCATGCCGAATCTGGTACCGCCGGTGACCAGCATTGAGGCGGCTATCGCCTATCGCGAGCGCATCATGGCCGCCGTGCCTGCCGGCCACGATTTCACGCCGTTAATGACCTGCTATTTAACCGATTCACTGAGCGCAGATGAGATTGAGCAGGGATTTACCGCTGGCGTGTTTCGCGCGGCAAAGCTCTATCCGGCGCACGCCACCACAAACTCCAGCCACGGCGTTACCAGCATAGCGGCGATCGGTGAGGTACTGGAGAGAATGGAAAGCATCGGCATGCCGCTGCTGATTCATGGCGAAGTCACAGACGCTCAGATTGATATTTTCGATCGCGAAGCGCGCTTTATTGACAGCGTCCTTGACCCGCTGCGTAAACGCTATCCTCAGCTAAAAGTGGTACTGGAACATATCACCACCAAAGATGCCGCCGACTACGTGCGGGATGCCAGTGAGCGGCTTGGCGCGACGATTACCCCGCAGCATCTGATGTTTAACCGTAATCATATGCTGGTTGGCGGTATACGCCCGCATCTTTACTGCCTGCCGATCCTTAAACGTAATATTCATCAGCAGGCGCTGCGGGAAATGGTCGCATCCGGTCATCAGCGTTTCTTTCTCGGTACCGATACGGCGCCGCACATGCGTCATCTGAAAGAGGCCAGCTGTGGCTGCGCAGGCGTGTTCAGCGCCCCGACCTCGCTGGCGGCCTATGCCACGGTGTTTGAAGACCTTGGTGCTTTACAGCACTTTGAGGCGTTCTGCAGCGAAAACGGCGCGCGGTTTTACGACATGCCCCTTAACTCACAGCAGATAACGCTGGTCCGCCAGCCGTGGACGGTGGAAAGCGCAATTAACATCGGCGATGATCGGCTGGTTCCTTTCCTCGCCGGCGAAACGCTCAACTGGCAGATAAAGCCTGACGTTGATTAAGATAAATATTGTCCGGCCGAAAGATACTGTATATAATAACAGTATCTTTCGGAGGCATTTTTATGCGTATAGAAATTACTGTAGCAAAAACCAGCCCACTGCCTGCCGGCGCAATGGACGCTCTTTCGACAGAATTAACCCGGCGAATAAATGAACACTTTCCGGACCGCTCTAACAGCGTTTCGCTGCGCTACGCCAGCAGCAATAATTTGACGGTAATGGGCGCCGATAAGCAAGCCCGCGACCGGGTCAGCGAAATTCTTCAGGAAACCTGGGAAAGCGCTGACGAGTGGTTTGTCACCGATTAATTCTTTTTTCCGTTAATGTTGTGCGGTTGCCGGATTTCGCCATCCGGCTTTTTTACATCTACTGCTCGCCGTCCAGCCCGCGACGATATACACTCAGGAAAACCTCGTCAGGCCGCAGCGCAAGGAGATAACCACCATGACGACTGATAACCCGGAAGAGAATATGACCTTCGGTGAACTGCTGACGCTGATCGGCGATCAGCAACGGCGACTGACGGTGCTGGAGAACGCCTTTGCTTTCCTCTCTTTTTGTCTCGATGAAAAAGCCAACCAGCTGCTGCTCCACAGCCTGCGCCTTGAGTCACAAAATCAGAATCGCGACGAAGCGTTGCAACAGCATTTTTCCCGCCTGGCTGAAGAGTTGGAAAAGCGCAACGGTATAAGCACAGCGTCGCCTGATATATCCGGATATAACGCAACGAATTAAATTCGTTTATAAGGTTTACCAGCGATTACTTTTTAATCTATTTATTTTCAGATTACACTGAAGCTTATTTAATTATGCCGCGATCCTTAAATTCGGTGTTATAATTAACTCGCTCTGTGCAAAAAAGCCGCATTGAAACTCAGAAATCGCTTCGTAGTATGTCTACATAAGTAATTAAAGGGGGTTTCAAATGGACAGCAATAAAGACGTCATTCAGACACATCCCCTGGTGGGCTGGGACATCAGCACCGTAGATAGTTACGATGCCATGATGATTCGCCTTCATTCGCCGTCATCCGCCGACCCAAAAAGCGATGAAACGGAAGTGGGTCAGACTTACTGGCTGACAACGGATGTAGCAAAGCAGTTTATTTCCATCCTTGAGGCGGGAATCGCCAAGATTGAAGCACAGGATTACCAGGACCGCGACTACCAGAAGCATTAATTTGATGTCAGCGTTAACAGGCACCCGATGGGTGCCTTTTTCATGTCCGCAGCTTTTGCTATTCTCCATTTTATTGCCAGTAAAAGACACAGAGGAGCCGTCAGGCTAATGATTTACGATTTAATTGTGGTGGGTAGCGGTTCCGTAGGCGCAGCCGCCGGCTGGTATGCCACGGAAGCCGGACTGAATGTGTTGATGATTGATGCGGCCCATCCTCCGCATTCAGAAGCCAGCCATCACGGAGAAACCCGGCTTATCCGCCACGCTTATGGCGAGGGTGTCGGTTACGTTCCGCTGGTGCTGCGCGCCCAGCAGCTGTGGGATCGCCTCGAGCAGCAGGCCGGAGAGCGCCTGATGCACCGCTGTGGCGTACTCAATCTTGGTCCGGCCTCTTCCGACTTTATCGCCAATGTGCTGCAAAGCGCGGCTGAATACGGGTTGAACATCGAGAAACTCAGCGGCAGCGAAGTAATGAAACGCTGGCCTCAGTGGCAGCTGCCGGAAGATTACAGCGCCGTGTTTGAGCCTGAGTCAGGCTTCCTGAAGTGTGAACTGGCGGTCGGCCACTATATCAGCCTGGCGGAAAAAGCTGGCTGTGCGCAGCTGTTCAACTGTCCGGTTACCGCCATCCGTCGCGCTGGCGATCTGGAGGTCGTTGATACCCCCGAGGGTTCTTTTCGCGCGCGCCGGCTGCTCATTAGCGCCGGCACCTGGGTGAAAAAATTGCTGCCCGCGCTGCCGGTAACCCCGCTGCGTAAAGTCTTTGCCTGGTATCAGGCCGACGGGCGCTACAGCGAAAATAACCGCTTCCCGGCCTTTACCGCTGAAACGGCAAGCGGCCAGTTTTATGGTTTTCCGGCCGACAATAACGCGCTGAAGCTTGGTCGTCACGACGGCGGTCAGGCGATTAGCCGCCCTGAAGAGCGTAGCGCCTTTGGCGCCAGAGCCGAAGACGGCAGCGAGGCCTTCACCTTCCTGCGCCGGATGCTGCCAGGTATTGGAGTCTGCTTATACGGCGAGGCATGCAGCTATGATATGTCTCCCGATGAGGACTTTATTATCGATACGCCGGCGGATGCGCCCCATCGCCTGATTATCAGCGGCCTTAGCGGCCATGGCTTTAAATTTGCCAGCGTACTGGGGGAAATCGCCGCGCAGTTCGCACAGGGGAAAACCACCAGCTGGGATCTCGCGCCCTTCTCGCTTTCGCGCTTTAATCGCCGCTGAAACGCTTGTTTGATAGACATAATTGCTGCGGGCTTTGCTTGCAGCACTCTTCCTGCCTGCCGCGATAACAACCCGGTCCCCTGTATTTTTAGCAATTTTCCGCCAGCGGCGCATTCAGTCGCGCATTTTTCGTCATGCATACTTTGGTGCCGACCAAAGCATCCAGCCTGCACAGGCGGTAAGTTGCAGGGAACTTACTGAAGGAGGCAAATGATGATTGCAGTAATTTTTGAGGCTGAAGCGCACCCGCAAGCACAGGCGCGCTATCTGCAGCTTGCAGCCGGGTTAGTTTCATTACTGGCAGACGCGCCGGGATTTATCAGCATAGAACGATTTAGCAGCCTGACTACCCCTGGCAAAATGCTTTCGCTTTCCTGGTGGCAAGATGAGGCCTCGGTGGCTGAATGGCAGCGTAATACCCTGCATCAGGCGGCTCAGCAGGAAGGTAAACGGTCGATTTTTTCATTCTACCGCGTTCGCGTTGCTCAGGTTTTACGTGACTATGCCTCCAGTAAGGAAACCGCTCAGCATGTATAATATTCATATCGTCCTTAATAATGTTCCCGGTTCGCTCGCGGCACTTGGCAAACTGCTTGGCGCTAACGGCATTGGTCTTGAGGGCGGCGGCGTATTTTCAACGCCGCTCAGTGGGCAGGCCCATTTTCTGGTTGAAGACGGCGAGAAGACCGGTAAAGTGCTGCGTGACGCGGGCTTTGACGTACGAAGCGTATCCTCCCCGTTGATCAGAAAACTCCCTCAGCAGCGGCCCGGTGAACTGGGTGAAATCGCCGAGGCAATCGCCCAAAGTGGCGTTAACATCATCGTGCAGTACAGCGATCATGATAACCGGCTGATTCTGGTAACTGATGATAATATCCGGGCTGGCGAAGCAACCCGCAAATGGGAAATACCTTCTGAATGAGCGTCAGTAAATCTATCTGTAACGCACGCAGTGACGATGCGCTTGAACAGGCGATGTCATCCGTTGCATCCGCGATATCTGATGCCTCAAGGGTCAGTATTCTTTGTGCGCTGATGGACGGGCGCGCATGGACCGCCACAGAGCTTAGCGCCGTCGCCGGGATAACAGCCTCCACCACCAGTGGACATCTTGCACGTCTGTTAAACAACGGCCTTATTCGCTGCCTGAGTCAGGGGCGTCATCGCTATTACAGCCTTGCGGGACCACAAATTGCCGGACTGCTGGAAAATCTGATGAGTGTTTCAATGAGTCCGCCCACGCCGCCAGCTTCGCGTACGCCGCAGCATCTGCGCTATGCGCGAACCTGCTACGATCACCTTGCCGGGGAACTTGCGGTGGAAATATACCAGCTGATGCAGCAGGAGCAATGGCTTGAAGCCGACGGCTCCATGCTGACAGCCGCCGGAAAAAGCCGTTTGCAAAGCCTTGGCTGCGCGTTGGATCCCCGCCCCCGCCGTCGGGCATGCTGTCCCTGCCTTGACTGGAGCGAAAGGCGTTTTCATCTGGGGGGCGATGCGGGTGCGGCGCTCATGACGCTTTTTCTGCAGAAAGCGTGGATCGAGCGCATACAAGGATACCGCGAAGTTAAAGTCACCAGCAGCGGAAAAATAGCGCTGCGCCGCCACTTTCATCTCAACGTTTGCTGATGGAAAACGGCTGATCAACGCCGCCGGGACCGGGGCAAAAAAACGCCGGACTTTTGACCCGGCGTTTTTGCGTAAGGGTTAAGGCAACACAGTATCGTTATTTTCCGCCTGCTGCTCGCGCTGTTCACGCTGGCGGCGCAAACGTAATTTCTGTATCAGATTGCGCGCTTCCGCTTCAGAGCCGACCGCTGGCGCCGAACCGCGTAAAGGCTTACGCGCCGTTTCACGGGTGGTGAATACGGTGATCACACCGATCAGCCCGGCGACCATCAGATAATAGGCCGGCATCATCAGATTATGCGTTTTTTCCACCAGCCAGGTGGTAAGCAGCGGCGTGGTGCCGCCAAACAGCGATACCGAAATATTAAAGCCTATCGCCAGCGCGCTGTAGCGGATTTCAGTGGAAAACAGCGCGGGCAGTGTGGCCGGCATCGATCCGCTAAAGCAGGTATGCAGCATGCCAAGTACCATTAATCCGACAAAAACCCACAGCAGGTTGCCGGTGCCGATCAGCATCAGGCAAGGCACCGCCAGTACGATCAAGCCAATCGCACCAAGCCAGATAACCGGACGCCGACCCAGCCGATCGTTCCAGTGCCCCCAGAACAGCGTCAGGGGCATCATGACAAACATCACCACCATCACCAGCATCAAGCCACTTAGCTCGCTCAGTCCAAGAATACCGGTAAGGTAACTCGGCATGTACGAGGTCAGCATGTAGTTTGAGACGTTAAACAGCAGTACCAGGCCAATACATTTCAGCATCTGAGCACGATATTTATACAGCATCTGCCACAGACCCAGACGCGGTTTGCTGTGCTCCAGCTCATCCTGTTTTTCCATATGTTTCTGGAAAGCGGGGGTTTCTTCCAGTTTCAAGCGGATATACAGACCAAACAGCCCAAGCGGCGCCGCAATAAAGAAGGGAATGCGCCAGCCCCAGCTCAGCATCGTCTCCGTCGGCAGCGCCGCCGTCAGACCGGTAACCAGCCCCGCGCCAAGCAGATAGCCGCCCAGGGTGCCGAACTCCAGCCAGCTGCCCATAAAGCCGCGACGGTTATCCGTTGAGTATTCCGCGATAAACGTTGCCGCCCCGCCGTATTCGCCGCCGGTGGAGAACCCCTGCACCAGGCGGGCGACCAGCAGCAGAATCGGCGCCATGATGCCTATCGACTCATAGCTGGGTATCAAGCCGATACAGAAGGTGCCAATTGACATCATGATCATGGTGATCGCCAACACCTTCTGCCGGCCAATACGGTCACCGAGCGGGCCGAACACCAATCCACCGATTGGGCGCACCAGAAAAGCGGCGGCGAAGGCGCCGAAGGTTGCTATCAGCTGCGCCGCCGGGTTACTGCCGGGGAAAAAGACTTTACCGATGGTGACGGCCAGATAGCTGTATACGCCGAAGTCGAACCACTCCATGGCGTTACCCAGCGCCGCCGCGCCAACGGCACGCTTTAGCAGATCCTTATCAACAATGGTGATGTCATCCACGGTTAGCTCTTTTCTGGGTTTTTTATTCCAGAAATGCTTTTTGCCTGACTGGGGGGTCTTTTCCGTTGTGCTATTCATTCAATCTCCTCTGGTGTCAGGCTGTGTCTTGCCAACATTTGCGGCAAAAATATTTATTCAACCAAGCGCAAACCGCCTAATCTGATTCCTTCAACTTAGCGGTACGAAATGCAAAGGGACACAGCCATGCAATTATGATGCAGCACCATAGCTTTCTCCGTCATTACGCCGTCCGGGCAGGGCGAAGAAAGCTATAAAGCAGCCGGTATGCAGGTGATAAATCACCCAAGTGAAAATTAGCAGGCTGACAATCTATACAAAATAGCGATATGTTGCAAGTTGACGACTTTTACCACTAAAGAACCGCTAAAGATCAGCATGCAACAATCAGTCAGCATAAACAGCAAAACGACTGCTATTAATCATAGCAGCCGTTTTGCTTGTCAGAGGGTACAGGTCAGTAGACTGACTATTTTTTATCCGGGGCGGGAATGGCCAGGGTCATATTGAGCAGGTCGCGGGACTTGTTGAAAATTTTATTACCGTTTTCACGCCCGGCCCGGCGTGAACGCTGTTCCTCCGGCGGCAGAGCCAGCTCTTCCATGCAAATCGGGCTGCAGCAGTTATGATATTTCTTTGCGCAGTCGGGGCACTGAATAAACAGCAGATGGCAGCCGTCATTCAGGCAATTCACATGCGTATCGCACACCGCGCCGCACTGGTGACAATGGGCGATAACCTCGTCGGAGATACGCTCGCCCATGCGTTCGTCAAAGACAAAGTTTTTGCCTTTAAAGCGTACCGGCAGCCCCTGCTCTTTCGCCCGACGGGCATATTCAATAATGCCGCCTTCAACGTGATAGACGTTTTCAAAACCGTTATGCAGCATCCAGGCGCTGGCTTTTTCACAGCGAATACCGCCGGTACAGTACATCACGATCTTTTTGTCTTTTTGCTGCTGTAGCATATCGACTGCCATCGGCAGCTGATCGCGGAAGGTATCGGCCGGCACCTCCAGCGCATTATCAAAGTGCCCGACTTCGTATTCGTAGTGATTACGCATATCGACAAAAACCGCATCCGGATCGTCGAGCATGGCATTGACTTCCGCCGCCTTCAGGTAGGCGCCGACGTGACTGGCATCGAAACTATTATCGTCAATACCGTCAGCAACAATGCGCTCGCGCACCTTCATGCGCAGCACCCAGAACGATTTGCCATCGTCATCGAGCGCCACGTTCATCCGCAGGTTATCCAGGGCCGGATGGAACCCATATAGCATGGCCTTCATCGCGTCAAACTGGCTGGCCGGGACGCTGACCTGGGCGTTGATTCCTTCGCTGGCAATATAAACCCGACCGAATACCTTTAGCGCAATCATCGCCTGATACAGCGCATCGCGGAAAGTTTTCGCATCGTCAATATGGAAATACTTATAAAAAGAGACGGTAGTACGCGCTTCGGTTTCCGCCAGCATGCGCGCTTTCAGCTCTTTATTGTTCACAAGGTTATGTAACACTGGCATGGTGTACGTTCCTTAATTGCAATAGGTGTTGATTTTAGCGCGCGTATAATACCGTAAAGCGTCGCACAATAAAGGGGCCGAACGGAAAATAACCATCGTACCCTTTCAGCAAGGCGCATTTTTCAGTGCGAAAAAAAAATGGCACAATACGCGGCAAACAAAAACAGCAGATGCCACGATGCATCGTTTCTACTGGAATCCTATGACTCAATTGCCCACATTTACGCGCGACCTGCTTCATCCTCGCTACTGGCTGACCTGGTTTGGCATCGGTATCCTCTATCTGGTGGTGCTGCTGCCCTACCCGGTCATTTATTGTTTGGGTTGCGCTCTCGGCCGTCTGGCAAGGCGTTTTATGAAGCGCCGGGTAAAGGTTGCCAGACGCAATCTGGAACTCTGTTTTCCGGCGATGCCAGATGCAGAGCGCGAGGCTCTGATAAAGAAAAACTTCGAATCTGTCGGTATGGGCGTGCTGGAAACCGGCATGGCCTGGTTCTGGCCTGAGTGGCGCATTCGCCGTTGGTCTGGCGCCAGCGGCCTTGAGCATATTGCAAAGGCCAAAGCGCAGGGTCAGGGTATCCTGCTGATTGGTATGCATTTTCTCACGCTGGAACTGGGCGCCCGTCTTTTCGGCATACATAATCCCGGCGTGGGCGTGTATCGCCCGAACGATAATGCGCTGCTCGACTGGCTGCAAACCTGGGGCCGGCTACGCTCTAACAAAAGCATGCTCGATCGCAACGATTTAAAGGGCATGATCCGCGCGCTGAAGCAAGGTGAGATAATCTGGTATGCCCCGGACCATGATTATGGCCCGAAGACCAGCGTGTTTGCTCCGTTCTTTGCGGTGCCCGATGCCGCCAGCACCAGGGGAAGCTATATGCTAATCCGCGCTGCCAACCCGGCAATCATTCCTTTCGTTCCACGCCGCCTGCCCCACGGCAGGGGTTATGAGCTGATCATCTTGCCGGATGCTCAGGGCATCCCGGTTGATGATGAGGTTGTTACCGCCAGCCATATGAACCAGCTGGTGGAACATGCGGTGCTCATGGCGCCGGAACAATATATGTGGCTGCACCGGCGCTTTAAAACGCGTCCCAAAGGGGCGCCGCCGCTCTATTAACGACAAACGGCTGCTGCGGCAGCCGTTTATTATTTATAAACACCGGTAAACTAACGTCATATTTCCATAACGTTAATTTATTGAATAGCAAAATCATCAAAAAAAAGCCATTTTATTGCAATCATTAATTTATCTTTATAATTACCGTTGAAATATATCACTGCAATTAATATGCGAATAACTATTTATCATTGCCGTCCTTCATTTTAGATAAAATAATCATTTTTTGAAAGTTTGTTCCCTGCGATAGGTTTAAACATTAAAAAAACAATTCTTCCATCGCAGTCATTTTAACCGGGATTAAATATGAGCAATGAATTTAAAGGGAATGACCTTTTTCATAGAAGCTTATCCGCACCGGCGAAGTGTTATTTCGCTTACGATGAAACGGACAGTGCCGACAATAAAATAGCGCCTTTATTTCGCGTGGTAAAAAATATCTCTGCTTGTAGCACGGTACATCGGGGGGTGTTAACTGATTATTCCCGACTGGTGGTGATTGGTGATAGCTTGTCAGACTCAGAAGGGAATATGTACGCCAAAACATTCGGCTTCCTTCCCTCCGCGCCGCAGTATTATGAAGGCAGGTTTACTAACGGCTTCACCTGGGTTGATTTTATTAGCTCTCCGCATTTGATGAAAACGACAGTCGTTAATAAGTCAGAAGGCGGCGCGCTTTCAGGTTCATACTGTAAATTAAATCCTCTTTATATATTTCTTTCCAATATGAACCGGCAGATACGATCGTTATCTTTTAACGTTGACGATTTAGTGATCGTTTCACTCGGCGCCAATGATTACATAACAATTAATGAAAAAAATGCGGAAAAGGTAGTTATTAACCAATGTCTGAGGCTGGAGAAAATCATTAAAAAAGGAGCCAGAAGCATAGTTGTGCTCGGCGTACCCGATTTATCTCAAACTCCTTATGCATTAAAAAGCACGCCGGAATACCGACAAGAAAAAAAAGAACTCTCTGTATTGCACAACAAGCTACTTTCACAACGAATTGACGAAATAAATAAAAATCATGCTGCGAATATTTTATACTTTGATGTAGCCAGCACTATGAATGAAATAAAATATGTTGCCGACCAGGAAGGCTATAATACCAATGATGCTTTTACCAATGGCTATATTGGCGGAAGCGGGCAACTCGACACCGCACCGCAATATATGTTTAATGATAATGTCCACCCCACCCAGGAAATTCATGCTGCGTTTGCCATAAAACTGTACGACTTCATTGCTGAAAAGTTACCTGACAACAAAAAGTGACCGCCCTGGCTGCCAATGGCAGCCATTTTTTACCTTTCTGTTACTTATCCCCTTCAAAGCCAGCGGTGATAAGCGCATACTTAGTAGCCTTATTATTTCCCTGCGCATAAAGTGATGCACTGAGGGGTGGGTGCTGCGATATGTCAATGAGTGACGCGTTAACCTCGCCGGTAAACTGGCGGCGGAATTTGTTTGTCGCCTGGGTTGGCTGCTTTCTTACCGGCACGGCCTTCAGCCTGGTAATGCCTTTTCTGCCGCTCTATATCGAGCAGTTAGGTATTACCGATGCGGATGCGCTTAACCTGTGGTCCGGCGCGGCATTCAGCATTACGTTTCTGTTTTCCGCCATCGCCTCGCCCATCTGGGGCGGGCTGGCCGATCGCAAAGGACGTAAAATCATGCTGTTGCGCTCAGCGCTGGGCATGGCGATCGTCATGATGCTGATGGGAATGGCGTCGAATATCTGGCAATTTCTGCTGCTACGCGCCCTGCTGGGACTGCTGGGGGGATTCGTTCCCAATGCTAACGCGCTGATCGCCACCCAGGTGCCGCGTAACAAAAGTGGCTGGGCGCTGGGCTGGCTCTCCACGGGTGCCGTCAGCGGCGCGCTGATTGGTCCGCTGATAGGCGGCCTGCTGGCGGATACGCTCGGGCTGCGGCCGGTATTTTATCTCACGGCAACGGTGCTGTTTATCTGCTTTATCATGACGCTATTTTCCATTAAAGAGGTCATCGTCCCGGTGCAGAAAAAGGATATGCTGCACGCACGCCAGGTATTCACTTCGTTAAAAAATCCCCGCCTGGTGCTGGCTTTGTTCGTCACCACCATGATTATTCAGGTTGCTACCGGTTCCATTGCTCCCATTCTGACCCTCTACGTCCGCCAGCTGAACGGCGACAGCGCCAACCTGGCGTTTATCAGCGGCGTGATTGCTTCGGTGCCGGGCGTGGCCGCGCTGCTGAGCGCGCCGAGGCTGGGTAAGCTGGGCGACCGCATTGGTCCGGAACGCATCCTGATTGCCATGCTGATCGTTTCTGTACTGCTGCTGATTCCAATGTCGCTGGTTACCACGCCCTGGCAGCTGGGTATGCTGCGCTTTTTATTGGGCGCCGCTGACGGTGCTTTGCTGCCTGCAGTGCAGACGCTACTGATTTACAATGCCAGCAACCAGATTGCCGGCAGAATTTTTAGCTATAACCAGTCCTTTCGCGATATAGGCAACGTTAGCGGTCCGCTATTAGGGGCGGCCGTCTCCGCCAGCTGGGGGTTAAGAGCGGTTTTTGTTTTTACCGCGCTGGTGGTGTTGTTTAACGCGCTGTACACCTGGCTGACGCTGCGTAAACCCGGCCGGCTGCCGTTACCAGAAGAGTAGCGCGGCGCATTGCTATTAACATGCTGATATTTCAGATGTATGTTTATAGTAAAAATTTTATGCGCGGGCCTCCTCCGCTGGGAAAACATCGTCTATTCTTTCCTGAAACCCAGTAATCTGAGCAGAGGAGAGATGTCATGGATCTGTATGCCACCCTTGAAGAAGCAATTGATGCCGCCCGCGAAGAATTTCTGGCGGCCAATCCGGATATCGACGAAGAAGAGGTCAGCGTTGCCCAGTTCAACCTGCAAAAATACATTATGCAGGACGGCGACACGATGTGGCAGGCTGAATTCTTTAGCGAAGAGGGAGATGAAGGCGAATGCCTGCCGCTGCGCAGCGGTGAAGCGGCCCAGGCTATTTTTGATGGCGATTACGATGAAATTGAGCTGCGTCAGGAGTGGCTGGCGGAAAATACCCTGCATGAATGGGATGAAGGCGAGTTCCAGCTAACGCCGCCAACCGACACCGAGGAAGGCGCAGCGGCGGCTGAAGAATGGGACGACGACGACAGTGACTCAGACCGCTGGGCCTGAGGGACTGACTTACTCATAGGGTCCGTGGTGGGCGTCGATTGGCAGCAGTAACGTATCAAGCACGGCCGAAAGCGGCAGATCGATAATAGTCAGAACCCGCCACGGCGTATCGCGCACGTCCCAGCGCACCCCCGGATAATACTGATGGCCGTGTCCCTGCCCCGGAACAATGCGGCTAATAATGCTGCCGCAGCCGCTCAGCAGCAGCGCACAAAATCCAACGCAAACCGCACGCCTGGCGTGATGCAGTTTCATAAACTCTTCCCCGAGGTAATACCGCCATTTTGCCCGGTATCGACCAGGCATGATTTATCTTTAATTTAGAGCAAATTCAGGCAATAAAAAAGGCAGCATTGCTGCTGCCTTTTCAGGGAGGATTGGCCTTATTTATTCAGCGAACTTCAGCGCCTTTGAATTCAGCGGCAGCTGCTGATAATAATCAAACCAGTCGTGGTATTTATCGGCATGCTGCCACAGGCGGGCATGCATACGCGACAGCACTACCGGGTCGCTTATCAACATCAGGCGCTGGTCGCGCCCCAGCTTCTGCGGATGTTCACCCAGTGACTGATCGACCAGCCGGTCGCGGGCAAAATCCACGATATCGCTTTTCAGGTGCCGGGCCGTCGCCATTGCGCTGGCGAGCGCGTTAAATGACGGATGCAGCAGCGCATGCATAAAGCCCTGCTCCAGCAGACGCTCGCGGTTTAGCTGAAGATAGCGATCGGTATCCACCAGCTCTTTCGGCGGCGCATACTCCTCAGGGATCAGGAACAGCCTGGCCCGCTGGGTGGCAAGTCCGATGGTCGAACGGCTGGAAATTACCGAAACGAACGGCGAAAGGATCAGCGAAAAGACGATCGGCGCCAGCCACCACAGGAAATTAAGATCCAGCCAGCCCATGCCAATTGCCCAGACCGCACCAAGCAGTAGCTGAGAACCGTGGCGGCGGAAAGCCTCGCCCCATGGCGTCGCATCATCATCACGCTGCGGTGAATTCCAGACCACTTCCCAACCGAGGAAAGCGCTGACGACGAATACCGTATGGAACAGCATGCGCACCGGCGCCAGCAGCACGGAAAACAGCATTTCCAGCATCAGGGAGATAAACAGACGTATCGCGCCGCCGTACGGCTTCGACCCTTTGCACCAGATAAGCACCACGCTCAGCAGCTTCGGCAGGAACAGCAGCACCAGGGTGGTCGAGAACAGCGCAATGGCCAGTTCAGGTCGCCACTGCGGCCACACCGGGAACAGCTGGCGCGGCTGCAAGAAATACTGCGGTTCCATTAAGGTATGCACCACCTGCAATGCCGTCGACAGCGCAAGGAACATAAACCACAGCGGGGCTGAAAGGTACGACATCACGCCGGTCAGAAACACCGCACGGTGAACCGGATGCATGCCTTTAACCAAAAACAGCCGGAAGTTCATCAGATTGCCATGACACCAGCGGCGGTCTCGCTTCAGCTCGTCGAGCAGGTTAGGCGGCAGCTCTTCATAGGAACCCGGCAGGTCATAGGCAATCCACACCCCCCAGCCGGCGCGGCGCATCAGCGCTGCTTCAACGAAGTCATGCGACAGGATAGAACCGGCGAACGAACCTTCTCCCGGCAGCGGCGCCAGCGCACAATGCTCAATAAACGGTTTTACCCTGATTATCGCGTTGTGCCCCCAGTAGTGGGACTCGCCGAGCTGCCAGAAATGCAGACCGGCGGTAAACAGCGGACCGTATACGCGCGTGGCGAACTGCTGGCAGCGAGCATACAGGGTATCCATGCCAGACGCTTTCGGCGAAGACTGGATAATACCCGCGGTCGGATTGGCTTCCATCATGCGCACCAGTCCGGTCAGGCAATCACCGCTCATCACGCTGTCGGCGTCCAGCACCACCATATAGCTGTACTGGCTTCCCCAACGGCGGCAAAAGTCATCAATATTACCGCTTTTACGCTTCACGCGACGACGACGACGGCGATAGAAAATTTTACCTTCGCCGCCCACATCGTTAACCAGCTCCATCCAGG
Source organism: Izhakiella australiensis (assembly GCF_002006995.1). Lineage (GTDB taxonomy): Bacteria > Pseudomonadota > Gammaproteobacteria > Enterobacterales > Enterobacteriaceae > Izhakiella > Izhakiella australiensis. The sequence goes on from NZ_MRUL01000003.1 coordinate 97,523, forward strand.
CTTTCTGCTCGGCGATGGCGATGTCCGGATTGTAGCTGTCACTGAGAATATAAACGTCGAAATTCCCGGCTTCACCGGTACGCTTCACCGACTCCCAGGTCGCCCGCAGGCCGGCAAAAACGCGTTCAACGTCTTCATTGCAGATCGGCATAATCAACGCGGTACGGTGCGCCGGGTCTATCGGCTCGTCGCCCACGGTATTATAGGAGATGCTGTACTTATCTTTGCCGATCAGCAGCTGCAGAAAGCCCATCAGGGCGGTCCAGAAGCCGGCGGAGACCCAGCAAAACAGAATGGCGAACAAGAACAGAATGCCGGTTTGCAAAATATAGGGCAGCAGTTGGAAAAAGCTCTGTTGCCAGTTTTGATGCACCATATCCATCGGGTCGATCAGCGCCCAGCCCTGGTAAGGTAGGATGGTTTTCATATACCAGGTCGCGACCACCGTCTGCAGTACCGTCAGGATCAGCAGAATATAGCGGCGAATTGTACCGACGTGACGCCACTGATCTTCCTGTTTCTGCTGCTCCTCGCTGGCGTAGCGATGAGTGGTCTTCTTACCGCGCAGGCTGTCCCAGAAGCGGCCGACCGGATTGGTACGCCAGGCTTCGGGATACATTGAAGAACGATGGTGAGGCGGCATTGCTTTAAGGGTGGTGCGCTCCAGCGCGTCGCGATCGAACTGGCTTCCCTGTTCGCCAGTGGAACCGGGCCAGCTGGCTTCAATGCGTTTTTTTACTGACAGCAAAGAGACGTCATCGCCAGCAGCTGCGCTAGCGACGTCATCGGCCAGCGCGGTTTGAATGGCAGGAAAAGCCTCTGCGGCCGGCGCATCTGCGGCGGCAGTTACCGCTGCGCTTCGCGCAGCGGCTGGCAATGCCTCGATATAGTCAGCAGGGGTTACTGTTGATTTATTCATTGGCAGGTAACTGATAGCTCCAGGTTTCGGTCAGCGGCTTATCGCCATTCATCAGGATCGCACGCATTTCCGTCGGCTGCTTGTTGTCTTTAACGCGCACGCGCAGAATCAAACGCCAGCCTTTGGTGACCGGATTGTAACGCACGCTGTTTTCGACCAGCTCACCGTTTTCGCCGATGCTCACCTGCGGCGTCACCGCCGTGTTATCCGGCAGCTTGCTCATGGCGTTGCCCTCAAAATCAACGATGAAAGCGATCGAGCCGTCAGGCTGACGTACCAGATTAGACTGCTTAACATCACCGGTTGAACGCAAGGTATCTTTAACCCAGGCGAGGCTCTCGGAGTGCAGCTGATCTTCATTACGGGTAAAGCGCAGACGGTAGTTGAAATCCATCTCTTTACCCGGATCCGGCAGTTTTTCCGGCGTCCAGAACGCAACGATATTGTCGTTGGTTTCATCGGCGGTCGGAATCTCCACCAGCTCGACGTGGCCTTTACCCCAGTCGCCTTTCGGCTCGATCCAGGCGCTTGGGCGCAAATCGTAACGATCGTCGAGGTCCTGATACTGATCGAAATTACGCCCGCGCTGCAGCAGGCCGAATCCTTTCGGATTCTCGATGCTGAAATCGCTGATGGCTAAGTGTTTCGGATTATTCAATGGCCGCCAGATCCACTCGCCGTTACCGGCATGGATAGAGAGTCCGTCTGAATCGTGAATAGCCGGACGGTAGTTAGGTACCGGAGACGGCTGGTTAGGACCAAACAGGAACATGCTGGTCAGCGGCGCAATGCCGAGTTTGCCGACGCGATCGCGCAGATACACTTTGGACTGCACGTCAACCGTGCTGTCTTTACCCGGCGTAATATCAAAACGGTAGGCGCCGGTGGCGCGCGGCGAATCCAGCAGCGCATAAATAACTAAATGTTTATCCATCGGTTTTGGCCGTTGGATCCAGTATTCTTTAAAGCGTGGAAACTCTTCACCGGAGGGCAGCGCGGTGTCAATTGCCAGACCGCGGGCGGAAAGTCCATAAACTTGTCCGGCGCCGATAACGCGGAAGTAGCTGGCGCCAAGGAAGCTGGCGATTTCATCCTGCTTCTTTTTGTTGTTCAGCGGATAAAGCACCTTAAACCCGGCGAAACCGAGATTTTTGACCGTATCGGCATCATGCTTTACGTTGCCAAAATTGAAGTAATCAGGTGAATATTTAATTTCACGGACGGTGGACGCGATAACTTCATTGATTTTTACCGGCGTATCGAAATACATGCCCTGATGGTAAAACTCAAGCTTGAACGGGGTTTTCAGCTTGCCCCAGTAGGCTTTATCGCGATTAAACTGAATCTGCTGATAATCAGTATATTTCATATCGCGAAACTGGGAAGGCAGATTGCTTTTTGGCGCCTCGTAGCTCTTTCCTGCTAATTCTTTGGCTTCTTTTGCCACATCGTCAATGCCAAAAGCCCAGCTATTGCTGGCATACATTGAAAGCAAAACTGCCGCGCCAAGCCAGCGCAGTTTCATCAGTTCTGGTTTATTTTTCATTTTAATTAGCACATCCCCCCCCTTTAGTTGTGCTTAAATCGATCCCACCTATATTAATGGATAATCCTGCTTTCCGACAGTATCACCGCAATTTTGTTCCGCAATTATGAATCGTTAACCATCGGATTCTCAAGCGTTTCCCGGAAACAGATTTGCCTGATAGCGCACGCAGCAAAAGCGGACTAGAGTTATCACCAAACTGGCTCAGGGTGAGCCGAAGTTAACGTATTGAAAACAGATATTATATGACGAAAAAACCACAGCAACGCGAACACTATCTTGACTCCGTGCGCGCCTGGTTGATGCTACTGGGCGTACCGTTTCATCTTTCATTGATTTACTCAACGCAAGGCTGGTCGGTTAACAGCCCGCATCCTTCGGCATGGCTGACGCTGCTGAACGATTTTATCCACGCTTTTCGTATGCAAGTGTTCTTTGTTATTTCCGGCTATTTCTCGTACATGCTCTATTTGCGCTATGCGCCGAAGCACTGGATTAAGGTACGTCTGGAGCGGGTGGGCATTCCGATGCTGGCCGCCGTGCCGCTGCTGACGCTGCCTCAGCTGTTTATCCTAAAAGAGTGGACCTCACGCCTTGACGGCTGGGCCGCGTTGACGCCCTACGCTAAGTACAATATGGTCAGCTGGGATCTTATTTCCCATCTGTGGTTCTTACTGGTGCTGTGCATCCTGACCACCCTGGGGCTGATTGCGTTTCGCCTGCTGCGCGATGCCCGCCGGGCAAAAACAGATTATTCCGATCTCAGCTGGGGTAAACTCTCGCTGGCAATCCTGGCTTATAGTCTGCTGTGGGGCGCCTTTCGCCGCACAATATTCCTTCTGCAACCGCAGTGGCTGATGGACGGACTGTTTAGCAATATGGTGATGCAATCACTCTATTTCCTGCCGTTTTTTATTCTTGGCGCCATGGCGTGGAAATATCCGGCAATAAAAGCGCTGTTTGTGCGTCCTGATTATCGGGTTTTTGCTGGCGCCGCCCTCGCCTTCGCCGCCTACGTGGCGAACCAGACCTGGAGCAGCGGTGAAGGCTGGTTGTATGAGCTGGATGCGGTGATCTCAATGCAAATGGGTCTGTGGATGGTCAACGTCACCTTCTCCGCCGGCCACCGTTTCCTGAATTCGCATTCACCACGCATTACCTATCTGGTGAATGCGTCTCTGTTTATCTATCTGGTGCATCACCCGCTGACGCTGCTGTACGGCATCTTCGTTACGCCGCACATTACCAGCAATACGCTGGGCTTTTTTGTCGGCCTGCTGCTGGTGTTTGGCGTGGCGTTTTTGCTTTATGAACTGCACCTGCGCATCCCGCTGTTGCGCTTTTTATTTTCCGGCAAGCCGCAGAAAACGCGCGCCGCCGCCGCGCCGGTTAAGCAGCATTAAAGCAGCCATTCGATCGGTAAATGCCACACCAGCCTGACCAACAGGCGCTGAATAAAACGGGTTTGCGGCTCATGCTTGTGAACCCGTTCTTTTTCTCCCTCGCCGGGATGTTCAACCCAGTTTACCCGCCCCCACTTATCCAGCCTCAGCGTCCAGGCCCGGTCTCTCATGCTGTCATGAAAGCGGCGATGAATATCACCGGCCAGGGTTTCACTTTCAATCAGCAACCCCATTTCGGTATTGAGCATCGCCGAGCGCGGATCAAAGTTAAATGAGCCGATAAATACCTTGCGCATATCCACGCTGAAGGTTTTCGCGTGCAGGCTGGAGCCAGAATTACCCGTAATGCCGCGGTCGTGCGGCGTGCGTCTTTCGCTGTCGGGCTTTAGCTCGTAAAGCGCCACGCCATGGCGCAGTAGCTTTTTGCGCCATCGGGCGTAGCCCGCATGCACCACCGACACGTCGTTGGCGGCCAGTGAGTTCGTCAGGACGGCAATTTTAACCCCGCGCCGCACCAGTGACAGCAGCTGAGCGACGCCGGACCGGGTCGGCACAAAATAGGCCGAGATAATATCGAACTGCTGCTGCGGCTTGCCAATTACTTCCAACAGCCTTTGCGGCAGCAGCGTGCCGGCTTTCGCCCGCCCCAGCCCTTTACGCGGATCGTCACTCAGCAGGCGCGTTTCAGCCCAGATAAAATTTAACTCGCCGCTTTCCAGTCGCCGGAGAAAACTGCTGTGCTGCAAGCGATGTAAATAGCGCCGCGCCTTAGTGCTATCGCGCCAGGCTCGGGGAAGCTTAATCTGGCTGCGATCCAGCGCCTTTTCACCCCCGATGACGCTGCTCAGCGGCACGACCGCCCGGCTGTTCCAGTAGCGTAAAAAATCCTTCTCAACTTCCGCGACCACCGGCCCCACCGCCAGCACGTCCAGATCGGAAAATACCGGTTCTTTACCGGCGCCAAAATAGGCATCGCCGACGTTGCGGCCGCCGACGATGGTCGCCGTACCGTCAACGGTAAAACTTTTATTGTGCATACGTCGGTTAAGACGCGCGAAGTCGGTCAGATAGCCAAGCGCCCGCAAAGTACGGAATGAAAAGGCGTTAAACAGCCGCACTTCAATCTGCGGATGGGCATTCAGCTCGCGCAGCACATCATCCATGCCGATGGTGTTGTTATCGTCGAGCAGTAAACGCACCGCGACGCCGCGATCCGCAGCGTCAAGCAGCGCGCTGAAAAGTAGCCGGCCGGACAGATCGTTTTGCCAGATATAGTATTGAATATCCAGACGCTTTTCGGCCATCTCAATCAGCAGATAGCGGGCAGCAAACGCATCGAGGCTATCCGCCAGCGGATGCACACCGCTGACGCCCGGATGAGATTGAACGCGCGATCCGACCGCGCGCTCAAGGCGGGTGATATTGTTATCGCTCGCTGCGGACAGCGGTAAGGCATCAGCCATGATGTTCTGGTTCCTGCCAGGAAAAGACCGCCGCACGCAACGGCAACGCTTATCGGATATGTTAATGCCTTTATCATAACCTGTTCAGACGAATATGCTTAGTGTCGCATTACTGATGATGTTTCGCAGGCGGCGCAGCGTAACAGCGGCGACTTAACGCAAATTTTCGGGAAAGTCGATATCCTGAATCACGGCGGCATCGTCGACCGCTATCAGCTGTGCGGGGTAATCAAGCAGAATCGATTTCGCGCCATCATCACCGCGCAGCGCCTGCAGACGCTCACGCAGCTGGTGGTGAAAGCCAACGGGATGTCCGGGCTGCCCCTGAAATACCGGTCTCACCGCCAGATGGCGACTCAGGGCGGCGGCGGTACGCTGTAGTATCAGCGGCGAAACCCAGGGCATATCGGCCAGCATAATCAGCCAGCCGTCGCTGTCGGCGCAATGGCTAACGCCGGCGGCAATGGTTTCGCCCAGCCCCGCCGAGGCAAAGCGGACAATATCCACCGGCGTCGCACTGTGCGGCTGGATAAATTGATACTCCGGGCGGGTGACCACCGTCACCTCAAAGCCGGATTGCAGCGCATTATTCAGCGTGGCCTGAAACAGCGCTTCGCCGTCCGGCAAGCGATGCAGCAGCTTTGGCTGAGCGCCGCCGGCGCACCGGTAGCGCTCGCCAAGTCCGGCGGCGGCAATGATTACGCTAATTTTCACAGGTTGATACAGAAGATTAAGGTTGCCATGGTTTAATTGTACCAATAAAACCGCCACCGTTGCCTGCTGGCTAATGGCTGCCGGGGTTGGCGCGCACGTGGGCCACTTTTTCCGTCAGATCGGTCCAGGCTGGCTCATTCGGCGCGTAGCGTTGACGCAGCCAGGCGGCGATATCGGCGACCTGCTTGTCTGACAGACTGGCGGCGAATCCCGGCATATAGCCCAGCTCGTCGCTCGCTGGTTTATCAATGCCATGCAGCACCACCTGCAACAGATTATCCGGCGTCGCGCTGGTCAGGCTGCTACTGTTTGCCATCGCAGGACTGACGCCAAACAGCTTCGGTCCCCCCTCGCTGGCGCTGTGGCACGCCTGACAGGCACCTTTAAACAGCCGCTCGCCAGCCGCGGTATTCCAGGCAGGCTGCGGCGCCGGCGCAGGGGGCGCGCTCTGCGCTGTCGCGGAAGCCTGGCCGTTAATATCGGCCAGATAGGTCGCCATCGCCCGTACGTCGGCTTCCGGCAGCGTCGCCAGATGGCTGACCACCGGCGCCATTGGCCCGGCGGCGACGCCATGCTTATCGTCATAGCCGGTGCGCAAATAGTTGTACAGGGCGTCGGCTTTCCACGGCTGCGGCGCCTTACTGAGCTGATTCAAGGCCGGAGCTTCCCAGCCGTCGACCCAGCCGCCGGCAAGATACTGCGCGCCCCCCTTCTCGGCACCCAGCAAATTCCGCGGCGAATGGCAGGCGGCACAGTGGCCAGCGCCGTTGACCAGATAAGCGCCGCGATTCCATTCGGCGCTTTTGGTCCCATCAGGCTGGTACTCGCCCTGACGCAAAAAGAGCGTGTTCCAGCCCGCCATCAGAAAGCGCATATTAAATGGAAAGCGCATCTCGTTTGGCGGCGCGCTCTGTTTTACCGCCGGTTGCGACATCAGATAGGCGTACAGCGCCTGCATATCGCCTTCATTAATCTGGCGAAACGCGGTGTAGGGAAACGCCGGATAGAGATGATGGCCATCGCGGCTGATGCCCTGACGCATGGCGCGGTCAAAGGCGGTAAACGACCAGCTGCCGATACCGGTTTCCCTGTCCGGCGTAATGTTGGTGGTATACAGGGTGCCGAAGGGCGTTGCCATTTTTAACCCGCCGGCATTGGTCGCCCCACTCTCTGCGGTATGGCAAACGGCGCAGTCACCGGCGGCGGCGACCTGGCGCCCGCGTTCCAGCATCTGCGCCGACCAGCTGGCGGCATCCGGCGGCGTCACCGGCGCGATGGCTGCGCGCCAGGGTAGCGCATTGGTCGCAATGCCGATTGCCGCGCCGAGCAGGCCGGCGGCGCCGCCGAAAACCCATTTTTTCTTACTACGCTGGCGACGACTAACCGGCGCGGCAAGCTTCGCTTCGGGCTGCGGATCGGGTCCATTCAGCGCCTGACGCAGCTTGTCTGAGGTGATCGGCAGTTCGCGAAAACGAATGCCGGTGGCATCGAATACCGCGTTAGCAATTGCCGCCGCGCTGGGTACCGATGCCGATTCTCCGGCACCAAGCGGCGGCTCATGAGGGCGCGGCACCATCATTACATCAATATCCGGCACCTCAGGGAACGTCAGAATCGGATAGCTGCCCCACTCTTTGCTGGCTATCAGATTGCTTTCAATCGTCACCTGTTCTTTCAGTACCCGGCTGGTGGATTGAATAACGTTGCCGTGGATCTGATGCTTTACCCCGTCGGGATTCACCATCATTCCGGCGTCATGGCCAACGGTAATGCGCGTTACCGCAATTTCACCGCTTTGCTTATCGATGGCGACGTCGGCTACCCACGCCGCCCAGGCGGCGCCGAAGCCGGGAAATTTACTGTGGATGTAGCGCGCATAGGCAAAACCACGCCCGCGCAGAATGCCCGGCTCGCTGCTCTGCTGCATCGGCTCGGTGCGCGGCGTCCAGTCGGCGCGCTGCGCCGTGGAGCGGATAAGCTCGGCGGCGCGCTCGTCGTCAAGATAGCGCAGGCGATATTCCACCGGATCGATTCCCGCCGCGTGGGCCAGCTCATCCATATAGGATTCATGGGCAAAGGTATTCGGTAGCGCCGAAACGCCGCGCATCCACGAGGCGCGCACAATTGGTGCCATATCTTCAATGGTGACCCGCAGATGCGGAAACTGATAAGGCGGCACCGAAGTACGATCGCCCATCTCGTAGGCCAGTGCCAGCGGGTCCACGCGCCCGGTCAGCAGCAGCGCCAGCGTCGGCGCGCCGTTTGACGGATAGGAGGTGGTAAAGTCATAAACCTGCGGATGACCGTCGGCATCCAGTCCGCCATCAACCTCCATCAGCTGGGCTGTGCCTTTCGGCTCCCACAGATGCTCCTGAGCGCGGGTCAGCTGTACCCGTACCGGTTTGCCCACTGCACGCGAGAGCAGCGCGGCATCGGCGGCAACGTCATCAGCGCAGTTGCGGCCGTAGCAGCCCGACGCCTCCATACGGTTAATCTCAATTGCCGCTTCCGGGTATTCCAGCAGCCAGGCCAGATCGGCACGCAGCAGATGCGGGTTTTGCGTACCGCTCCAGACGCGCAGGGATTCAGGGTGGTAATCCGCGACCGCGCAGGAAGGCCCGATCGAAGCATGCAGCTGATAAGGCCACAGATAACTGCGGGTAAAGCGCTGCGCCACCTTTTCCAGCGCCTGATCCACGCCGCCGCTATCATGTACCACCCTTGAGGTACGCGGATTATCGCGGATAGCCTGTTCCACATCGCTCAGCTGCGGCAGCAGGTGCTGCCAGGCCTTCCAGCGAATATCCAACGCCTCCATCGCCGCGACGGCCTGCTCTTCACGCTCGGCAACCACGCCAACGAAGTCGGCGATGCGCACCACTTTGATAATCCCCTCAATGTGGGCGACGGAGCTTTCATCAAGACTCAGCAGCGAGGTGCCGACAAAGCTGCCGTTGTCATAACCGGCATAAGGCGGGCGGATCACCCTGCCGTGCAGCATCTCCGGCAGGCGCAGATCATGCACCCAGGTCAGTTCGCCGGTCGCTTTGGCGGGAATATCCACCCGCGAGGAGCTGGTCCCCACGATACGATACTGATCGACGGGTTTAAGCGGTACGTCCGCTGAAATGCGCAGCTCGACGCGCTGGCCAGCGAGCAGGTCGGCAAAGCTCAGCTGGCGCCCGTCAGGCGCGTAAAAATAACCTTCATCCAGCCTGAGCTGCTCAGGCTGGCATTCAAAGCGTAAAAGCGCCTGCTGGCTGAGCCAGCGGCGCGCTTCGGCGGCGGCTCGCCTTAAAGGCACGGAGGAAATTTGCAGCGTGGCGCTGGCAATGGTGGCGCCCTGGTCAGGGGCGCGCGCGGTATCGCCCAGCACCATATTGACCTGATCAACGCGCAGATTAAGCTCCTCGGCGACAATCTGCGTCAGGGCGGTTTTAACGCCGGTCCCTAAATCAACGTGGCCGTTAAACGCCCAGACCTGACCGTGGCGATCCACCGCCAGAAACAGCGCCATCTGCTTTGCTTTTGGCGTCGGCGTCTGCCCTTTCGGCATCAGTCCCGGCGGCGGCTGGATTTCGTCAACAACCAGCAAGACTTCTTCAGCTTGCTGCAGCTGGCGCTGGGTCGGCGCGGAGGTATGGCTCATGGCTGGCTCCCTGCCTGCTGCTGGCATAGCGTAATGGCGCGTTTTACCGCGCAAATAATTTCTTTATGCGTGCCGCAGCGGCACAGGTTGCCGCTCAGCGCGGCGCAGATTTGCTGTTCATCCGGTCGCGGATTATCACGTAATAATGCGGCGGTCGTCATAATCATACCGTTCAGGCAGTAACCACACTGCGCCGCCTGCGCCTCAATAAATGCCTGCTGGACCGGATGCAGGCTATCGCGCTGACCGAGCCCTTCCAGGGTGGTAATTGCACGACGGCGAACGCCGAAAGCCGGGATCACGCAGGCGCGGGCGGCAATACCGTCAATTAATACCGTACAGGCGCCGCACTCGCCGAGGCCGCAGCCATATTTAGGCCCGTTAAGCTGCAGCTCGTTACGCAGCACCAGCAGCAAGGAAGTGTCGCGATAGCTGGAAACGGCTTTTTCCTCCCCGTTCACCAGCAAAGTGTAGTGATGAAGGCCGATCGGAGGCTGTGGTGTCGTGGGAAGGTTTTCCCTCATTTTCATTATCAGGCGCCTTACCGGGCGATTGTCACTCGCCGGATTATGGCTGGCTCGTATCGTCCAGCATTTTTCTGAGCAGATAAACCAGCGCAATCCGTTCGGCGGGATTTAACTGCCCGTATGTCATTTCGCTAATGCGCATCGCATTAGTGGTTACCTGGCTGGTCAGCCTCTGGCCTTCAGTCGTCAGCATTACGATGACTTTACGCTTATCTTTCGGGTCCGGCCCAAGGCTGACCAAATCGCGCGCTTTTAACCGCTCAACGACGCCGCGAATCGTGGCCTGATCGACGGCGGTAAAGCGCACTAAATCGTTCTGCGCGCTGGGACCGTGGTCACGCAGCGCGCAGAGGGTAATAAACTGCACGGCAGTTAGCTGGGAGTCGCCCACGTTTTGTTGAAAAATCGCCACGTGACGCTGATAGACCTTACGCAGTAAATGCCCCACCTGCTCGGTGTAGTCATAAGGCTGTTCCTGCGCAGCCTGGTTTTTCTGGCACATATAAATTTCCTTTTACCCGGATATGCCGGGCAGTGTAATACATTGTCACTGCCCTGACAGCCGCTCCCTGCAATGACCTAGCGCACCCGCGAGGCGGCGGGTGCCACCACTTCACCTTCGGCCACCACCTGCAAATCGTCAACGCGAATGTCGCAGCGACGCAGCGCGATGTCCATGTGACAAGGGGTTTTACGCGTGCCGCCGACTTCCGTATTCGGCCCGGTGGAAAACAGGAAGTTGCCGTAGAACGCGCGGGCGTCCATACACATGCCGTCGTTTTTATCGTGTAATCCCATCGCCGTCCACTGGGCGCGCGGTTGCAGGCCCCAGCCGATGTGCGAAATGCCATACACTTCGGGATCGTTGAAGTACGCCATATAGTCGCGCAGGTATTCCGCTTCAAAGCCCCCGTGGATGCGGGTGACGAAGCCCTTTTCAATCTCCAGAGTAATGCGTTCGCGGGCGTAGGTTTTAAACGGCAGCAGGATGTCACCGACGTCCAGTACCAGCACCCCTTCAGCCTGCTCTTCGTTGGGCCAGGTAAATAAAAAGCCGCTTGGCCAGTGATCCCAACGCCCCGGCTCGTCGACATAGCCATACTCGGTTACCGTCGGATACTGGCCGAGCGGCGCGCGGAAGTCGCTGCCCGCCGACGATTTAACCGTCATCATGCGCGCTTTTTCCAGCACTGCCGCAGCGGCCATCACCCGCGCTTTATCTTCCTCAGTAGGCAGCATACGCGCCAGCACTTCCGGCGGCTCGACGGCCAGCAGGATACGGGTGCCGGTTTTAAGGATCTGCTCCTGTTCGGGGGAATGCAGCAGCATCATGGTGTCAACGATCAGATCGGCGGCCTCCAGCGCCTTTTGCGCCGCGATGTTGCCGGTCAACGCCGTATCGCCGCAGTAGGCCGTCATGTCGTTGCCCATGGCGGTGGGATGGTTAAAGGACGGTAGCTCAACGCTGTAAACTTTCGCGCCCAATCTTAACGCCGCATCGGTCGCTGCCTGTACGGTGCGTGCATCAGAATAGTGACTTTTCAGAATAGCCACGCTTTGGCTGGCATCTACTTTCGACAAACGTAAAACCTGCTCAAACATCTGTCCCAGCTGACTCTGATTAACTGCCATGATGTGCTCCTCTCAGGTTAGGTGCCGGGCGAAACTAACAGCTCATAATTTCGCCTTTTTATAGCGACTACGCTAGATATTATTGTTATAGACATGTTACCCACCTGAGTGCAAGCCTTTCATGGCATCATAAGAAAAGACTATTTAACCTTCACTTCAAGCTGTGATTAACATCATATTATCCGGTTTTAATCATTTTTTAACCAAAAACACGGTTGCATTTCACAATAATTTAACCCCAATAATTATAGTGTACACACTTTACTTCTGGTTGTTGCAACGCCGGGGTGGAATGTACACCGTGAAACAGTTTGAGTGCTGAGAGGAAAATATGAGCAATATGAAACGCATCGCCGTCGTTGGCGCCGGTCTTGGCGGACTGGCGGCCGGTTCGCTGCTGCAAAAAGCCGGGTTCCATGTCGACGTTTATGAGCAAAGCCCGGCGTTTTCCCGACTGGGTGCCGGCATTCATATGGGACCGAACGTACTAAAAATTTTCCGCCGCATGGGGATTGAACAGCAGCTGGAAGACCTCGCTTCCCACCCTGACTTCTGGTTCAGCCGCGACGGTGAAACGGGTGAATACCTGTCGCGCATTCCGCTGGGCGACTTTGCCCGGCGCGAATACGGCGCCGCTTACGTTACCGTGCATCGCGGCGACCTGCAGGCGATGCAAATGACCAGCCTTACGCCGGGCAGCATCCATTTCGGCAAATGTCTGAGCAGCGTCGAAGACAGCGGAAGCGATGTGGTGCTGCGCTTTCAGGACGGGAGCGAAACGCGGGCCGATATTGTGATTGGCGCCGACGGCATCAATTCAAAACTACGTGAACACCTGTTGGGGGCCGAAGCCCCGACCTACAGCGGCTGGGTCGCCCACCGGGCGCTGATACGCGGCGAGCAGCTACGCAAATATAACCTCTCGTTTGAGGACTGCGTGAAGTGGTGGTCAGAGGATCGCCATCTGATGGTTTATTACACCACGCGCTCGCGCGATGAATACTACTACGTTTCCGGCGTGCCGCATCCGGCATGGGACTTTAAGGGCAGCTTTGTTGACAGCAGCCGCGCCGAGATGCTGGAAACTTTCGGCAATTATCATCCGGTGGTACAGGCGCTGATTGAAAGCAGCGAGTCGGTGACCAAATGGCCGCTGCTTAACCGTAAACCGCTGCCGGTGTGGAGCGAAGGCCGCATCGTGCTGCTGGGCGACGCCTGCCATCCGATGAAGCCGCACATGGCGCAGGGCGCCGCCATGGCAATTGAGGACGGCGCCATGCTGACCCGCTGCCTGTGCGAAACCGGCCTTGATGACTACGCCACGGCTTTCCGCCTGTATGAGGCTAACCGTAAAGAGCGCGCCTCGCGGGTACAGTCGGTTTCCAACGCCAATACCTTCTTACGTGCGCAGGAGGATCCGGCCTGGGTGTATGGCTACGACGTCTTTGCCGACCCCCTGAAAAGCGAGGTGAACTCATGAGTCATTTTATTTGTGGCGGCCAGGTGCAGGCTAATGGCATTCGCCAGCACTATCTGCGCTATGGCGGCAAGGGGCCAACGCTGATTTTAGTTCCCGGCATCACCAGCCCGGCCATTACCTGGGGCTTTGTCGCCGAAGTCTTCGGCCAACATTTTGATACCTGGATACTCGACGTGCGCGGCCGCGGTCTGTCCAGCAGCGGCGAAGGCCTGGACTATGGCATGGAGAGCTGCGCCGATGACATTAATGCCTTCGCTCAGGCGATGGACCTCACGCAATATCATCTGATCGGCCACTCAATGGGCGCACGCTTTATCATGCGTGCGGCGGTTAAACGTCCCGACGGCGTAGTCTCTCTGGCGCTAATCGACCCGCCAGTTTCCGGCCCTGGTCGTCGGCTTTATCCCGGCCAGTGGCCCTGGTACCAGGATTCAATTCGCGAGGCGCTTCAAGGCATGGACGGCGAGGCGATGAAAAAGTACTGCCCAAGCTGGAGCGAGGAACAGCGCCAGCTGCGCGCTGAATGGCTGCACACCTGTTATGAACCCGCCATTCGTCGCGCCTTTGATGACTTCCATCAGCTGGATATTCATCAGTATTTCCGTCAGTTACCGGCCAAAACGCTGCTGATGGTGGCCGGCAAAGGCGGCGTAGTCCAGCCCGAAGACGAGGCCGAGATCCGCGAACTGCGTCCCGATATTGCCATCAGCCACGTCGAAAACGCCGGCCACATGATCCCCTGGGATGACTTTAACGGATTTTTTAGCGCCTTCGGCACCTTCCTTGGCACGGCACTACACGCGGAGAAGCCACAATGAAACTGAACTACCGTATCGGGCAAATCGTCCCAAGCTCTAACATCACCATGGAAACCGAAATACCGGCGATGCTGCAAGCGCGCCAGCTGATCCGCCCGGAGCGCTTTACCTTTCACTCCAGCCGCATGCGGATGAAGCACGTCAATAAAGATGAGCTGGCGGCGATGGATAAAGAGTCAGACCGCTGCGCCCTTGAGCTTTCCGACGCGCAGGTCGACGTACTGGGTTACGCCTGCCTGGTGGCGATTATGGCCATGGGTCCCGGCTACCATCGCCAGTCCCAGCAGCGTTTAACCGCCGTAACCCGCGACAACGCGGCGCTGGCGCCGGTCATCACCAGCGCTGGTGCGCTGGTGGAAGCCTTGCATACCATGGGAGCGAAAAAGATCGCGCTGGTGGCGCCCTATATGAAGCCGCTGACGGAATTAGTGGTGGATTATATCCAGCAAGAGGGAATTGAGGTGAAGACCTGGCGCGCGCTGGAAATTGCCGATAACCTGGCGGTAGCTCGCCACGATCCCAATAATCTGCCGGCCATCGTCGCCGACATGCCGCTGGATGATATTGACGTGGTGGTCCTGTCAGCCTGCGTGCAGATGCCGTCGCTGCCTGCGGTCGCGAAGGTGGAAGCTCAGACCGGTAAGCCGGTGATCACCGCAGCCATCGCCACTACCTATGCCCTGCTAAAAGCCCTCGAGCTGGAACCGGTGGTACCGGGCGCCGGCGCGCTGCTTTCCGGCGCCTGGTAACGGGAGGAGATGATGTCACAAACGGCAAGTGAAAATTATGCCGGCGTCTGGGGAAATCGTATCGGCTTTGGCCGGCGCCCCGCGCTGCTGATGGTTGATTTTATGCAGGGCTACATTACCCCTGGCGCGCCGCTTTATGCGCCAGGGGTGGTGACGGCGGTTGAAGAGTCGCGCACGCTGTTGCAGGCGGCGCGCGATAGCGCAATAACGGTCATTCATAGCCAGATCCGCTATCATCCGGCGCACCAGCGCGACGGCGGTATCTGGGTACAGAAGGCGCCGGTCATGCGCGATATGGTGGAAGGCAACCCTCTGGCCGCTTTTTGCCCGCAGGTGCTACCGCTGGCGCAGGAGGTGGTGATCAGAAAACAGTATGCCAGCGCGTTCTTTGCCACGGCACTGGCACCGCTGCTGGTGGCCGAAGGGATTGATACGCTGCTGATTGCCGGCTGTTCCACCAGCGGCTGCGTGCGGGCGACCGCCGTCGATGCATTACAGCACGGCTTTCGCGCCATGGTGGTACGCGAATGCGTTGGCGACCGGCATCCCGAACCGCATGAAGCCAATCTTTTTGATATTGACAGTAAGTACGGCGACGTAGTGAGCAAAGCCGACGCGCTTACTTATTTGGGACAGATAAGCGCCCGCTAAGGGCGCAGTTCACCTGCACGGAGTGCGCAGAAACAAGACGTTCAGCAACGCTGTGGACGCATTACAATATGCCCATCAGGGCCATCGCGCTCGGAGAAGATTATGACTATTGTTTCTACCCGTCCTGCTGTTATGGCAGCTGAGGACACCGCTTCGATTTATCGCAAGATCACCTGGAAGCTAATCCCTTTTCTCTGTTTGTGTTATCTCGCCGCTTACCTGGACCGAATAAATATCGGCCTCGCCAAGCTGCAAATGACCAACGACCTGGCCCTGAGCGAAACCGCCTTCGGACTGGGCGCCGGCCTCTTTTTCGTCGGTTATATTCTGTTTGAAGTGCCGAGCAACCTGATTTTGCAGCGCGTGGGCGCCAAAATATGGATTGCCCGCATTATGATCACCTGGGGCTTACTTTCCACCGCCACGCTGCTGGTACAAACGCCCATGCAGTTTTACATCATCCGCTTTTTTCTCGGCGCGGCGGAGGCCGGCTTCCTGCCCGGCGTGCTGTTTTATCTCACTAAATGGTATCCCTCCTGGCGCCGCAGCCGCATCATCGCGCTGTTTATGATCGGCCTGCCGCTATCAAGCCTGATCGGCGGACCGGTTTCCGGCTGGATAATGGGACATTTTCACTCAGTTTATGGTATGCGCGGCTGGCAGTGGCTGTTCCTGCTGGAAGGGCTACCCAGCGTACTGCTGGGGGTACTGACCTTCTGGGTACTGCCAAATAACGTCGAAAGCGCCGCCTGGCTAAGCAGCAGTGAAAAGCAAAGCGTGCAAAACGAGCTGGAAAATGATGAAAAGGATAGCGAAGGCGTCAAACACAGTCTGCGCGACGGGCTGCTCAATATTCGCGTAGTGATGCTCGGCGGCATTGATTTTTCGATTTTACTTAGCGCCTACGCCATGGGTTTCTGGATGCCAACCTTTATCAGAAACGCAGGCATGACGGATATCAGCACCATCGGTTATCTGACGGCCATTCCCAGCCTGGCGGCGCTAATCGGCATGCTGGCTATCGGCAGCAGTTCAGACCGGATGCGCGAGCGCCGCTGGCATATCATCATCCCCTTTATTATCGGGGCTGCGGCAATGGGCGCCAGCCCGCTATTCTCCCACAGCGTGGCGATGACGGTGGTGCTGTTTTCCATTGCCCAGGCGATGATTATCGGCGCCGTGCCGGTATTTTTCAGCCTGCCAGCCACCTTCCTGCGCGGCACGGCAGCGGCGGCCGGCTTCGCGCTGGCCTGCTCAATTGCCAACATCGCCGGACTGGTCAGCAATTCCGTCATGGGGATAGCGCTGGATATGACCGGCAGCAGCAACGGCGCGCTGTGGTTTTTCGCCGTCTGCCTGCTGTTAAGCTCGCTGCTGGTCATCGCCCTGCCGGCGAAGCTGGTGAATCGCTAAGGGCAATGCGGTTATCGTAATACTATCAGCCCCGCCGGCGGCAACGTCGGTGGGGCTGCTGTTTTAGCGGTTTGTCGGGCGGCGGGAAATAGCTTTTGCTCAGGGCCGCAGGCCCGGTTGGGGAAAGGGTCTGGCAGGCTGGCACTGTTCGGTATCAGCGGCATTTAATGGCGTAGCACGAGAGGTTGAAAGCCAGGTAGCAAGAAATACCACGATGACCGTTACCAGCGCAGCACTCAGCAGACCAATCACGGCCAGCAGCTTATCCTCCGTTTCGTAGCTGTCCATCTTCTCCTCCGGCAAGCTCGCTAACGCTGACGAATTAGTCAGGTCATCCACAACGTAATAATCAGCACAAAGATTATAAGAATAAAAGAAGCGACTGCAAGCACCACCACGGCGAACTGCGCGTCATCCAACGGAACGCGGTTATCATTTTCAGGCGGTAGATCAGAGGGCTTCTTCATCAGGGCAATCACATCAATTCCGGCTTGTGAACCGGCGACAGCATCAGGAGAGATTAACTATCCCGGCAATAATCTATTCTGCGGGAGAACCGGGATAGATTAGCACATTATGCCGATAGCCGTAAGCTAAAAAACCGTCAGCGCTTTATCTGTAGCACCGTAATCAATATAATGCCTCGCTTTTCTCAGGCAGGCTTATAGCATGCCAGTATGAATTATTAATTACCGGCATTATTAAATTGCTTTAATAAGTTTGCTGCCGGACAAAAATGGCATTCCAGGGTAGAACACGCCATAAAACGCGGCGAAATTGCCGATGAACAAGCAGGATATAGCGTAAGTTTCCGCAGCGGGCTGATCTAAGATTTTTCTTACTCCGGCAGATAGACTTATTACCCACTACCCGGATAATATTCCGCCAATATACTCTGAGAAACTGGCATTAACCCGCGCGGTTACTGTATCCATCATGCGTCGACATCACCTTCCTGAAGAAAGTGCATTTATTTTTAAGCAGGTGGTACAGCACAGTGCCAACGCCATATTTATTACTGATAGCCAGGCAGCGCTTACTTTTGCCAATGAAGCCGGAGAATCGCTCTATCTGCGATTGCAGCAAAGCCAGCAGCTTGCGCTATTGCTCAGCGCAGACCACCCCCAGTTCGAGTTGACCGATGGCCGCCAGCCCCAATGGCTGCATTGCCAGGTCGCGCCGCTCACTGACCAACGCTATTCCGGCTTTCTGGTGATCGCCACCGATATTACCACTGAACTTCATGCCCAGCGCGAAGAAGCGCATCTGCGCTGGCGGCTTGAGCAGACCATGGAGATCACCGAAGAGGGCTTCTGGTTTTGGGATATGCAGAGTAATGAAATCACCCACAATCACTTCTGGCGGCAAATTTTCGCGATTGAAGATGAAGAACTGACGCATCCGGTATACGCACTTGAACAGCTGATTCATCCGGACGATCGTGATGAAGTAAAGCGGCAAATGCGCGAGCATTTGCGTGGTCATACCCCGATGTTTAACTGCCAGTACCGCATTGTTACCCCCCACGACGAAATTCGTTGGATCCACAACACCGGAAAAGCGGTACGTCATGACGGTAAAGGCATGGCGACCGAAATGGTAGGTAAGGCAAAAGATATCACTGCCGAAATGCAGCGTCAGCAGGAGATGCACCATCTCGCCTGGCATGACCAGCTGACGCAGTTGGATAACCGCTCACGCTTCCTGCACAAAATTGAGCTATCGCGGCAGCTGACCCAGCTTGAAGGCGAATATGCCGCCCTGCTCTATCTGGATTTAAATCGCTTTAAAGAGGTCAATGATACCCTGGGTCATAATGCGGGCGATGCCTTACTGCAGGAAGTCGCGCGGCGCTTACGCGCCGCAATCCGCAGCCACGATGCGATTGCCCGACTGGGCGGCGATGAGTTTGCCGTGCTGGTGAATCACCTTGGCGATAACGAACAGGAAGCGCGCAGTAAGCTAACGGTGATGATGAACCGCCTGCTGCAAAATCTGACGCGCGATGTTGATCTGGAAGGTAGCGTGGTCAGCGTCTCCAGCAGCCTGGGGGTTTACCTGTTCCGCAAAGATGCCGGCCCGGTCGCCGATATGCTACATAAAGCCGATATGGCGCAGTATTACTCGAAAAAGAACCGCCGCCGCTGGATGTTCTGGTCAAGCCGCCTGCGTGAAGAGCAGCATCATCGCGATACCATCGAAAGCGGCTTGAAAAGAGCGCTGGATAACGGCGAGTTCTTCCTTGAGTACCAGCCGCAATATTCCCGTCTCGGCCACGCCTCAGGCCTGGAAGCACTGTTGCGCTGGCGTACGCCGGAAGGAAAACTGATTGCGCCGACCACCTTTCTGCCGGTCGCGGAAAGCACCGGCCTGATCCGCCAGATAAGCGACTGGGTGCTTAATGAAGCCGGCCAGCAGCTAGCCCGCTGGCATCGCCAGCCGGGCATGGAGGCGATGCGGGTATCGGTCAACGTCAGCCCACGCCACCTGAAACGCAATGACTTTATTCGCGTTATGGAGCGCGTGCTGCTGCAAAACAATATCCAGCCGCATCAACTGACCATTGAAGTACTGGAAACGGCGCTCACTAACGATTTTGCCGAAGCGCAGCGCAAGTTTAATGCGCTGCATGACATGCAGGTCCGCATCGCGCTGGATAACTTTGGTACCGGTATGGCATCACTGACGGGCCTGCGCCAGCTCACTATCGACGAAGTCAAAATAGACCGCTCATTTGTTCAGGCGGTAAATCAACAGGGTGATTATCTGGTGACGGTACGCGCGATCGTCGCCATGTGTCAGGCGCTTTCCATTGAAGTTGTGGCCGAAGGGGTGGAAAACAGCGCGCAGTTTAGCGCGCTGGCGGATATCGGCTGCGACCGCTTTCAGGGTTGGTTCTTCTCCCGTTCGCTGTCACCGGACAAGCTCGTCGAAGTGCTTTAAGCCTCCGCTCGCGTTGATTGCGTTTGGCGTCACGCGCCTGTTCAGCGGCCCTTGCGCGCGAGCCGTTCGGGGGTTGGGTAACCCCCTGCCGGATTAGAAATCGTAGCTCATGGAGACTTTCAGCGTACGCGGCTGGCCCTGGTAGATATAGGTACCGTAGCTTTCAACGCTGGACCAGTAGTTCTCATTGGTAACGTTCTCAACGCCGACGCGCCATACCATGTCATTTTCCTGCAGCTTCATGCGATAGCGCACGCCCAAATCCAGCGTAGTGTAGCTATCGAGCTTTTTGGTATTGGCGGAGTTGGCATACTGCGAACCGCTGCGATTGACTCTGGCGGTGGCGGTCAGCCCCTCGATCGGTTTAATGTCGTATTCGGCGCCAAGGACCATATTGTAATGCGGCACGCCGATCGGCTCTTTGCCATCATAGGTGCCGCCTGCGGTACGCACCATGGTCGGATCAAGCCAGGTCGCGCCGCCGTTGAGACGCAGTCCCAACATCGGCTCGCCGAACAGGCTCAGCTCAACGCCGCGATGGCGCTGTTCGCCGTCCAGCACGTAGGCACCAGCGCTGTTGAGGATGCCGGAAGGTTTACGGATGTCAAACAGCGCCAGTGAACCGCCGATGCGGCCAAAGTCGGCTTTAACGCCCACCTCATTTTGTTTAGAGTGCGCAACGCCGGTGGTCTGACCGTAGTTGGTCGCCGTGTTCGGTGCCGCACTGCCCGGTTGCAACGCTTCAATGTGGTTGGCATACAGCGAGATTGACTGCCAGGGTTTTACCACCAGACCATAAGCTGGCGTCCAGCGGCTCTTAATAAAGCGCGAGCTGTCATCTTCCAGTCCGGTGGTGTAGCTATAGTTGCGCACCTCAACCCGCTGGTGGCGGGCGCCAAGCGTCAGCAATACCCGGTCGTCCAGCATGCCAAGCGTATCGGAGAGCAATACCCCTTCGGTGCGGGTGCGCGCGGTCACGCCCGGCGAGCTGTAATCGCCAGCGCCGCCGGTCACCGTCGGGCGCGGTACTTCAATCGGATCGTAAATATTGGTGTTTTGCAGGCTGGTGCCTGAACGCCAGGCGGTCTTATCGCGTTTGGTGAGCGCCGAATAGCCGACGTTGACGCTGTGGCTGATAAAACCGGTGTTGAACTTACCGCGTACGCCCGCCATACCGCTGAAGGCGTCGATGTATTTATTGGTATCAAGCAGGCTGACGGTGGCGTCACCGTTACTGTTGATGAGCTTCGGCGATGAATAGGCGCCAAGCTCGTGCGAATGCTGGCCGCCCATGGCGCCGTACAGCGTCCAGCTGTCGGTCAGGTCATACTCGGCGCGCGCCATACCGAACTGGCTTTCAATATCGCTGTAGACCCATTTCTGACTGTAGTTGCTGGTAGTCGACGGCAGGCCAGGAATATCGTTCACGCCGGTAATACCGACCCCGATGCGTCCGTTGTGGTAGGTCTGCTTCTGGTAACCCACGTCAAGCGAAGTGCGCAGGCTATCGCCGCGATAATCCAGCCCCAGCGAGGCCAGAGTAGTACGGCGCTTGTCGCGATCAACCGCCGTGTCGCCCTCACGCTGCAGCAGGTTAACGCGCGCGCCGAACTGGTTGTTATCACCAAAGCGGCGCCCGGCGTCCAGCGAGGTGCCAATTTGCGAACGCGAAGTGTAATCAACGCCGAGGCGGGTCAGCGGCGTATCGTCGGCGTGCTTAGGCTCAAGGTTGATCATGCCGCCGACGCCGCTGAGGCCGGCGCCGTTCATCAGCGCGTTAGAGCCTTTAAAAATCTCCACGCGCTCAATCATATTCGTGGAAACCACCTGACGCGGCATAATGCCTTGTAAGCCGCCGAAACTCATGTCATCGCCGTCCAGCTGGAAGCCGCGAATGCGATAGTTTTCCGAGAAGTTGCCGAATCCCTGCACGTTTTGCACTGAGGGATCGTTGGTGACGATATCAGCAATGCTCTGCGCCTGCTGGTCAGCAATCATTTTGCTGGTATAGCCAACGATATTAAAGGGAACGTCCTGCGCCCGCTGTTCGCCCAGCATTCCCATACGCCCGCCGTTGGCTATCTGGCCGTCGAGATAAGCCGGTACCAGCTGATCGCCGCCGGGTTTGAAGTTGTCGTCCGGCGTCGCGATAACCGTCATCGTCTGAGCGTTAGCGCTGGCGATGTCGGGCTTCGCCGGGCTGCTGCCGGCGGCGGAATTAGCAGAAGAAACGCTGGCGGCCATTCCCGGTGTGATGCTGGCGGCGATAATCAGCGTCAGCAGGCTGACGCGAAAGCCAGCGCTGGATGGTGTTAAAGTGCGCATAAATACCTACAAAATGTAATGTAAATGAGAATAGTTTTAATTCGGGTTACGATTATGCTCGCGACGTAAGCAAATGCAAGTATCAATGTATACGTTCGGCCTAAATTTACGTTTTGTTAGCACTCGGGAACGGAAAGCAGCCGCTAAATCGCTGCTGGCAAGGAGGGCGTCACTGGCGCTTAGCGCCAGCGTTTAAAAATTAACGAGGTATTGATGCCGCCAAAAGCAAAATTATTACTTTGAATAAAATCGGTCTCTATGTGGCGCGGCCGGTGCATGATGTAATCCAGCGCCGCGCAGTCCGACGCTGGCTGCTGCAAATTAAGCGTGGGGGCAAACCAGCCCTCACGCATCATCTCAATACTCATCCAGGCTTCCAGCGCGCCGCAGGCGCCGAGGGTATGGCCAAAATAGCTCTTCAGCGACGAAATCGGCGTTCGATCGCCAAATACTGCCGCCGTTGCATGGCTTTCCGCAACGTCGCCGCGATCGGTTGCGGTACCGTGAGCGTTGATATAGCCGATATCCTGCGGCGCCAGCCCGGCGCTTTGCAACGCCCGCTCAATGCAGACCTGCATCGTTTGCCGCTGCGGCTGGGTGATGTGCGCCGCGTCGCAGTTGGTGTAAAAACCAACCAGCTCAGCCAGGATGGGGGCGCCACGCGCTTGTGCGTGATCCAGCGCTTCCAGAATCAGGGTTCCCGCCCCTTCGCCAATCACCAGACCGTCACGCGCGCTGTCAAAAGGCGACGGCGTGCTCTGCGGCCGATCGTTACGCTGGCTGGTGGCAAATAACGTATCGAAAACCGCCGCTTCCGACGGACATAGCTCCTCTGCCCCACCGGCCACCATCACCGTCTGATAACCATGGCGGATCGCCTCCCAGGCATAGCCAATAGCCTGACTGCCGGAGGTACAGGCGCTTGAGGTCGGGATCACCCGGCCGCGCAGGCCAAAAAACAGGCCGGCGTTAACCGCCGTAGTATGCGGCATCATCTGCACGTAGGTGGTGCCGGTAATATTATTGGTATGCTTTTCGGTTAGCATGGTGGCGAATTCGCTCACCGGCCCGGTGCTGCCGGTGGATGAGCCATAGGCAATGCCGGTCTCGCCATTAGTTAATACCGGATGGCCAATTAAGCCGGCCTGCTCCAGCGCCAGCTCGCTGGCGCGCGTTGCCAGCAGCGAAACCCGCCCCATTGAGCGAATGCGCTTGCGCGTATAGTGCTCTGGCAGGGTAAAACTGTCGATCGGTGCGCCGAGCTGCGTCAGCAGCCCCTGATAGACCTGCCATTCCGGCATATGGCGCACTGCGTTTTTCCCGAGCTTCAGGCCGTGGGCTACCTGCTCCCAGCGCTCGCCAAAGGCGGTCACGCCGCCCATGCCGGTGACGACCACCCGCTTCATCAGAGCATCCCCCCGTTAATCGAGATCACCTGGCGCGTGACGTAGGCAGCAATATCCGACATCAGGTAGCTGGCAAGTCCGGCCACCTCATCGGCCTGCCCCATACGCCTGAGCGGGATCATTTTCATCGCGTCGTCCAGCGCCTGCGGCGCCACCTCGACCATACCGGTGTCAATTAGCCCAGGGGCGATGCAGTTCACCGTAATCTTGCGCTTTGCCAGCTCAATCGCCAGTGCTTTGCTGGCACCAATAATACCGGCTTTCGCCGCGCTGTAGTTAACCTGTCCCCGGTTACCCATCAGGCCAGATACCGACGACAGCGTGATGATGCGCCCGCCGCTACGCAGGCCAATCATGGGCATAACGCAGGGGTGGATAACGTTATAAAAACTGTCGAGATTGGTCTGTATCACGCGGTCCCAGGCATCGTCGTCCAGCGCCGGAAACGCGCCGTCGCGGGTTACCCCGGCGTTGCTCACTACGCCATACCAGGCGCCGTGCAACGCGATGTCCTGCTCGATCGCCTCGCGGCACTGCTGGCGGTTCGCTACGTCAAACTGAAGCAGGCGGGCCGATCCGCCGGCCTGCTCAATCTGCTGACAGGTGGCCTGCGCGCCTTGAGCATCGGAATGGTAATGCACTCCAATGTTAAATCCGTCTGCCGCCAGGCGCAGCGCAATCGCCCGCCCGATGCCTTTGCTGGCCCCGGTGACCAATACTGAACGCGTCATCCGCTGATACCCTGTGTTAAAAGTTGCTGAAATTCTTCCTGTTCTGGCTGATAAGTATTCAGCCTTCCTGACGCCAGCAGCGCTGTGCCGTGGCGAATAGTGCCTTCAAAGCTGCCGACTTTGCCATCACGCATTAGCAGCGTAATTTCCACGTCCAGCAAAATGCCGGCGGCAAACTCCGCCTGCGCGGCGCGATATCCCCGCCCGCCCAGCAACATGCCGGGCTGGGGTTTTTCATCCTGATGCTGGCGGCCGTGCCAGCCAGACCAGACGCCGATTGTCTGGGCCAGAATCTCAATACCAAACCAGGCCGGTAGCGCGCCACGCTGATTAAGAAAAGGCGCCAGCACGCTGCTTTCGTTCACCATCACCTGACAGTGGGCACTATCTTCGCTCACCGCGATCACCCGCTCGATCAGCACCATTGGCGCGGCGTGAGGCAGATACCCGTGCGCTGGCTGAAACTCAGACATCCTGCCCCCGAAAAATCAGGCTGACATTATTACCGCCAAAAGCAAATGAATTGCTCATTATTACCGGCTGCGTCAGCGGCTGCGGCGCCTGCAGCAGACCGAACGGCGCCAGCGTTTCATCGTAGCGGCTGCGGGTAAAGTCCTGCCACGGCAGCGGCAATGACTCAGTCAGCAGCAGCCAGCACAAGGCCGCCTCGCCGATACCCGCCGCACCAAGCATATGGCCGGTAAGATGTTTGGTTGAGCTACAGGGCACCCGGTCGCCAAATATTGCCTGCACCACCCTGGCCTCGACCTCATCGTTGAGCGGCGTCGCCGTGCCGTGCAGGTTGATATAACCCACCTGCTCAGGCGCGATTCCCGCCTGCGTCAGTGCCATCCTGACAGCGCGAATGGCGCCCTCACCCTGCGGGTGCGGCGCCGACATATGCCAGGCGTCTGATGATTCCCCGACGCCCGCCAAAGCCACTGGCTGCGGCTCACGGGTCAACAGCATCAGGGCTGCCCCTTCGCCGATAGTAATACCATCGCGCGCGGCGCTAAAAGGCTGGCAGCGGCTTGATGATAACGACTCCAGGCTGTCGAAGCCATTTATCGGCATCCGGCTCAGCGTATCCGCGCCGCCGACCAACGCAACATCCACCAGTCCCGCCTCAATCAGGCGCTGACCGCTTATCACTGCCCTGGCGCTCGATGAGCAGGCGGTAGATAGCGTCCAGGCCGGTCCCTGGACATTAAGGTAAGCCGCCAGGAAGCGCGATGGATCGCCCAGCTCCTGCATTTCATAGTGATAACCGTCGCGGGCACCGCTGATAAAACGATCGCCTTCATCCAGCCCGGACGTGCTGGTGCCGAGAATAACGGCAATTCGCTGGCGGCCAACGCGGGCGATGGCCTCATCCACCGCTGGCGCTATCTGCGCCAGCGCTGCCAGCAGCAGCTGGTTATTCCGGCTATTGTGCGCAGCTAAGCGCGCAGGGATAGCCGGTAAATCGCCCTCAACGCAGCCAAGGTAGCAGGCACGGTCAGCGCTCAGCCAGCCGGTTTTAATTTGCATTCCCGGCGCATTTCCGTGCGCCAGGCTGCTGGCGCTAGTACGGAGATCGCGGCCAAGCGCGCTTATCATGCCGACGGCGGAAATATAAATCATGTTTAATCCAGATATTGAATCGTAATACGATAACCAAAAGCATACTGCTGAATGGTTATTGGCAATCGTTGATTAGCGCGCGTGATATAGCTTATTTCAACAACCGGCTTGCCATTACTGTCACTAAGGATGCGTCGATCCCCATGGTCCCTGAGCTGCCAGCCCGGCGGCAGGCGCTGTTGCCAGGCCGAAAGTGGCCAGCGGCTAAGTAAAATATCCGCCAGAACCTGGGCCGCAGGCGGCATCTTCGGCAGCATTACTGACTGCTGCGTATGCACGCCGCTGGCGTCATAGCGCAGCGTAAACAGGCGGATCCCCAGCGGCGACAGCCCGGCCAGATTGAGCCGCTCACCATCGGCACTCAGCAGCACCATCAATGACTGAGTTTTCCCCCCGAAGCGGCCGGTCAGCAGCTGCTGTTCGCTGAAGCCTGGCGAGATACCGGGCGCGGGCAGCGAGACCTTCACGCCGGGTTTCAGCCAGGCCTCCGGCTGCGATGTGCCCGCCGGCTGCGGGTGAGATGCACAACCGGATAATAGTAACAGTATGCCTGTCAGCGCTGAAGCTGCCCTCATGGCTTTCTCCTTTTGCCCGGTATTGCCAGCGGCGCCAGCAGCCAGGCGGTCATAATGCCGCAACAGAGTACCAGACCAAAGTCGGCAATCGCCGCCGTCTGGCTGAACACCAGCATTCCAAGGGTCAGCAGCGTGGTGGTCATCGCCAGGGTGACCGCTAGCAACGACGTCAACGGCGTACCGCGCGGATTACTGAAAAACAGGGTGTAATTTATGCCAATTCCCAACACCAGCACCAATGCCAGCAGCGAGAACAGATTAAGCGGCTGCCCACTGTATCCCAGCGCCGCCAGACCAGCCGCCAGCGACAGGCAGGACGGCACCATGCTTAACATCCCCTGACGCACGCCGAGGCGAATCAGATAACTCAGGCCAATTGCGCCCAGCGCGGCCAGCAGCAGGCCGCAAAGCAGCTGCCGATAAAATCCGAAAAGCTTATCAAAGCTGGCTTTACGATCGATCCAGGCAACGCCGGGCACCTGCTGTGCCAGCCCGGCCAGAGCAGCGCTGTTACCAACGCCGCTAACCGGTACCAGCACCGCGCTGCGCCCGTCTTTCAGGCTCAGCCACAGCAAGCGCCAGCCGCTGCTGTTGGGTGCGGCCAGCCACGCCTGCGGCGTCAGCGTCATTGCGGACAGGTCCGGTTTGCCGATGCTGATGCCGGCCTGTTGCAGCAGGCTCGCCACCTGCGGCGCTTGCTGACGCAGCAGCGCCAGCGAACGCTGCTGCTGCGCCAGCGACGGCAGCGGCAGCAGCCGGTAGCTCGCCAGCCAGCGTTTTTGCTGCGCCTGCTGTAACAGCGGCGTCAACTGCTCCAGTCGCTGCAGCGCTTCCTGTGGCTGCGCCGCGGAGACCAGGAACCAGCGCTGATCGCCCTGCTGCCCGGTAAGGCTGGCGACCTGGCGATCCTGCGCCAGCAGCGCGGGCGGCAGCGCCTGCAGCTGACTGATATCATCATTGATATGCAACCGACTCCAGCCAATAGCCGAAACCACAAGCACCGCCAGCGGCAAACCGAGCCGTAGCGCAGGCTTGCGCCGCCAGGCCACCAGCCAGCGCCCCATCAGCGCCACGTATGGCAGCGGGCGTACCGGCAAGCCTTTTACCAGAAGCGGATACCAGCAAACCACCGTCAGACAGGAGGCTGTCAGCCCCGCCGCGGCAAACACCGCCAGCTGACGCAGCCCCGGAAAGGGCGCCAGCAGCATAATCAGGTAAGCCATCACCGTCGTTGCCAGCGCCAGCAGCAGCGCGCGCGCAACTTTACCCAGACTTTCCAGCGGCGACAGATCGGCGCCGTGTACCCGACGTTCAGTCAAATAATACAGGGTGTAATCGGCGGAAATGCCGGTAATGCTGATGCTCATCACCAACGTCATTAAATGCATCTCGCCAAACAGCAGCAGGGTGGCGACCAGGCCTACCAGCGCGCCGATGCTAACCGAGAGTACGCACAGCAGCAGCGGTCGCAGAGAGCGAAACACCAGAAAGACCAGTAGCAAAACGCCAACGACGGTACCGGTTCCCAGGCGGGTGATGTCATGCTGCGCCTGCTGGCTGGCAAAGTCGCTGAAAAACAGGCTACCGCGCGTCAATAGCTGGGCGCCGGGCCAACGCTGCTGAAGCTGCTGCTGCGCCAGGCGTAGCGCGTCGGCGATACGATGCGCGCGCTGCATATCGTCAGGCGGCGCATTCAGCTCAGCATGGAGAAAGTACCAGCTGGCGCCGCTATCGTCTTTCGCCACCAGCCAGCCGTTTTGCAGTATCAGCCGGTTTCCCTGCTGCTGTAACGCCAGCTGCGCGCTGCGCACCAGCAGCAGCGGGTCGCGCTGCAGCTCCTGACGACCAACCCCGGCAAAGGCGGAATAAAGCTGACTGAGTATCCAGTCCGCCTGAGCCTGCGCGCCCTGCTGCAGCCGGGCGCGAGTGGCGCTGTCTACTAGCGCATTGCGATGCTGCCAGGCGAACAGGCCCCAGCGCTGCTGCCAGCGATCGTCAAGTGGCCCTTCAACCTCGCCGATACCGGCAATGCCGCGCACGCGCTGCAGCCAGTCCGTCGCCACCTCGCTTCCCGTCGCATTATCCGGCGCGCGTACCAGCCATACCAGCTGGCGGTCCAGCCGCTGGGTAAAACCGTGTTCGATTGCCGCTGGCACCCGCTGACTGTCCAGCGCCGGCAGCAAACTCATCACGCTGCTGTTAAGGGTTGCGCGCGGCCAGATCAGCAGCAGTGCGACGGCGAACGCCAGCACAATAGCCAGCCACAGGATAGCCAGCAGGCGATGACGCTCAGAAGTCAAAATAGTGCTGCTCCTGCGCGCTCAGTGTCGGCGGCGTAATACGCTGATTGCTGAAGGTAATCTCTGTGCTGTCCCCCTGGCGATCGTCGAGCGTAATCCGGTTAAGAAACTGCGCCCCTTGCAGCGTGATGCGGCGGAAAAGCTTATCCAGCGGCGAGGTGATCGGCGTCAGCGCCAGCTGCCAACTGCCATCGGCTGCCGGGGTAAAATCAAGCTGGAAATTTTCGTCCAGTACCCGGCGGTCAGCCTGGAACAGCGCGCGCAGCAGGTGATTAAACTGGAACATTTGTGGATTATTCGCCGCGGTAATAATCTGCGGCGGCTGGTCACTTACCGTCTGCACCATATGGCTATCATCGAGGACCAGCGTCATTTTGAACGGCGCGCTTTGTTGCCACCACAGGCCTTTTTTCTGCGCTATCAGCATCTGTCCATGGGATTTAAGCGGCTGCTTCATCCCCTCAATGTGGCGTACCTGACTGAAATCGGCACGCACCACCGGCTGGTTGGCGAAGCGCTGCTGCAGCTGCGCCAGGGTCACCGCCTGCGAAGCGCTGCTCAGCAGCAGCAACACGATCAGTAAGACGCCTCTCATAACGTGACTCCCAGTCGCTCCAGCAGGACCGGCGGAGAGACAAAATTAAGCGCTTGCTCTGCCAGAGAAACCGGCACCTGAATGGTATAACCCGTTGTGGTTCGCTGACCGCTCAGCGCATCAAAAATGACATAGTCGATGCGCAGACGGTTTTCATATTCACTGATGCTGGCCTTTACCCGAATCTGCTGCTCGAAGGTCAGCGAATGGCGGTACTTAACGCGGGTATCCACTACCGGCCACAGCCAGCCCGAGGCCTTCATCTCGCGATAGCCATAGTTAAAGCGGCCCAGCAACGCTTCGCGGGCGATCTCGAAATAACGAAAATAGTTGCCATGCCAGACCACCCCCATGGCATCCACGTCGTGGAAAGGGATGCTCAGCGCAATCTCAATAGACAAATCAGCATCGTTTGACACGTTCACTCCTGTTTCTCGTCGCCGCGCGGCCGATCAGGCAACTGCCAGAAATCGAAAAAATTAAACCAGTCCAGCGGCGCACGCAGCGCATAATGTTCCAGACGGCGGGCATAAAGGTCGACCGCCTGTTGTAACGCCTGCTGCCGGTTTTGCCGCGGTAAATCCAGCGGGTCGGCAAACGGCTCGCAGTGGATGCGCAGCATGCCCTGCTCACGCAGCGCAAACATCAGCAGCACCGGACAACGCAGCGCCGCAGCGAGCACGAATGGCCCCTGCGGAAAGGGCGCCTGACGCCCCATAAAAACACTCCAGATAACCCGCCGCACGCCGCCGCGCTGGCGGTTAATCGCCGTACGATCGCCGACAATCGCCACCCATTCACCCGCGTCCAGCTTCTGACGCAGTAAAATGGCGGTTTCCGGCCCGATGTTGCTCACCGGTATCAGATGACTGCTGGCCTGCGGCGCGATACGCTGCATCATATGCTGAAAGCGCGCTGCGTTATCGGTAAATACCAGGGCGTTGATAGTCAGGCCGCTCAGCCGCTGCGCCAGCGCCCGGCAGGCTTCTATTTCCCCCAGATGCGAAGCCAGAATGAGCTTACCGCCGCCGCTGCCAGCGCTGGCGCGCAGCATCTCTTCTGCGCCCGGGGCAAAATCGATATCTCTTCCCCAGCGTAAATCACCGCGCCAGCTGGCAACCTTGCCCAGCATTGCCTGACCAAAGCGCAAAAAATGGCGATAGCTGCCAAGGGGCGCCGGCAACGTCAGCTGGCGCTGGCGCGCAACGTCGCCGACCAGGGCCAGCCACTGCTTTGACGCCGCGCGCGCCTGGTGGCCGCTCAGCCAGTAAAAGCCGACCACCGGCCATAGCAGCAAGGTAAAAGGCCCCTTACCCAGCCGCTGATAGACCCACAGCATCAGGCGCATCCCCCACAGCCCTTTGCGCTCTGCCGTTCCGGCCCAGTGCCGCTGCTGCCGACGCTGAGCCAGCAGCGACGGAATACGCGCCAGCATGCCGAAAAATAGCCGGGTGTGCATCCAGGAAATGCGCAAATTATCGTGCAGAGCATCAAAGTGGGAAATGCCGTCCGGGGGGTAGGTCACCCGGGTTGGGATAAAGCGGCTGGGGGTGCCGCGCCAGTAAAGACGCACCATAACCTCGGTGTCAAAATCCATTCGCTGACCGATTGGCCGGCTGGCGATCAGCGCGCAGGTTTCCGCCAGCGGATAGACGCGAAAGCCGCACATACTGTCTTTGATCGACAACGAAAGCGTTTCGATCCACACCCAGAAATGGGTCAGGTAACGACCGTACAGTCGCGATTTTGGGATCGAGTTATCATAGCGCGGCCAGCCGGAGATCAGCGCCTGTGGATGCCTGCGCGCCTCCGCCAGCAAACGGGGAACATCTTCAATCTGGTGTTGGCCGTCGGCGTCAAGCTGGACAGCATGGCTAAAGCCAGCATCGGCGGCGGCCTGCAAGCCGCGGATAACCGCCGCCCCTTTGCCAGCGTTCTGTGACAGACGGATAAGCGTCAGCTGCGGGGCGCGCAGCTCAGCTAAGGCCTGCTGCGTAGCGCTGTCACTGCCATCATCGACCACAAATACCGCCAGATCATAAGGCGCAAGGCGCGCCATCACCGCAGCCATCGCGGCACCGTGGTTATAGCAGGGAATGACCACGCAGGGGCGGAAATCGCTCATTGCCGTAGCCCCAGCTTGCCGCTGCTAACCTGCTGACCATCGCCAACGCGTTGGTAGCTGAAAATTACCTGTCCTCTCTCTGCGCGCCATTCCAGATGCAGCATCAGATGCTGCCCCGGCTGCACCGGCTGTTGAAACTTGATGTTTTCAACGCTGGCAAACTGCCAGCCCGGCGCCAGCATTTGCTGTGCGTACTGAATCACCCAGTCCAGCTGAGCCACGCCGGGCAGTATTGGCTGCTGCGGAAAGTGGCCGCTGAACCACGGTAAATCAGCGTTGATTTGCATCCCGACCCAGGCTTTATCGCCCAGGCATCCGCGCTCCAGCTCAACGGGCAGCATTAAATAATTCCTCCAGCTGATGCCAGTCGCGTTTGCTCTGGCTGTTAAGGGGAATAGCATCCACCGTGCGCCAGTAGCGAGGGATCGCCACCGGTTCCAGCCACGGGCGCAGCGCCTGACGCCAGCGCAGTCCGTTAAACTCACCGGCGGCCGACGGGTCAATAACCAGCACCGCGCCAACCACGCTGCGCCCTTCCCGCTTCAGTACCAGCACCGCCGCGTCATGCACGCCGGGAAGCGTCATTAAACGGCGCTCCACGTCGCTAAGGGACACCCGTTTATCTTCAATTTTGACGATGCGGTCATAGCGCCCGGCCAGGCTAAAGCCCTCACCGTCGAAATGGAGCCGATCGTCAAGCAACATCCCGTCGGCTGAGGCGATCAGCGGCGACTGGACGCGCCAGCGCCCATCAGGCGCCGGGGAAAAACGCACCGGCGCAAAAGGTTGCCAGAGAACGTTCCTGCCGTCGCTGCGCCGGGTAGCGATAATGCCGGTTTCACTACTGCCGTAAATTTCATCAATCGCCACGCCGAGCCAGTCGGCGGCCAGGGCCGCATCGCCCGCGCAAAGCTCGCCGCCGGCGGAAACCACCAGCGCGCATGGCGGTGCCGACAACTGGCTATCCAACCGGCGTAAAAAGGCTGGACTGCTGACCAGCAGATAGCGGCGCGCGCGCGCTAACGCGCTGAGCTGCTCGCTGAAAGCAATTTGATCGCTGTGAAAGGTCAGACCCAGCGCCATCGGCAGCATGATGCGAAATGTCAGCCCGTAGAGGTGCTGATGGCTGACGCTGGAGATCACCGTTAAATTCCGCAGGCGTTCGCCCCACGCCTGGCTCAGCCAGCGGATCTCTTCATCCAGGCAGGCTACCGGCTTTACCACTTCGCGCGGCGCGCCGGTAGAGCCTGAGGTAAAGAGGATCAGCGTCGCGTCAGGCATTATGACGGGAAGTTTGCCATCGCTTTGCTGCACGGCAAGCGGCAGCTGCTGGCAGAAAACCTCCAGCGCCAGCGGAATATCACTTAGCACGGCATCAAAACTGGCTCGCTGTTCGTTAAGCAGCGCCGGACGCAGATGGCCGGGGATCACCGGTACTTTACCGCTGTGCAAGGTGGCCAGCAGAGCAACCAGAAAATCATAGCTTTGTTCAAAACACAGCGCCCAGCGTAATTCTTGTCTGAGGCTCAGCCAGCAGCACAGCGTCTGCACGTCCTGGCGCAGCTGCTGTTGACTGATGATTTTGCCATGGCGAATCGCTACCGGCGCTGCCCGATTTGCGCTCAGCCATGCTGCCAGCGGCACCGTTGCCGTCATTTCGCCGCCCTCACCCGTCGCCGGATAAACCACTCCGTCACCATCATCACGGCAATACAGCCGTAGCTGAGGCCGCCGTTCCAGATAATCCAGTGGTTGAGGTTGCCTTCAACGCAGGTGATTAAGGCAATGGTACCGTTGAATAAAAAGAAAACGCACCAGA
Organism: Izhakiella australiensis; assembly: GCF_002006995.1. Taxonomy (GTDB): domain Bacteria; phylum Pseudomonadota; class Gammaproteobacteria; order Enterobacterales; family Enterobacteriaceae; genus Izhakiella; species Izhakiella australiensis. The sequence goes on from NZ_MRUL01000003.1 coordinate 130,929, forward strand.
CCTGCGTCACCCGGCGGGTATAGCGAACGCCCGCAGCGGACAGCTCCGGCTCCTGCAGGCGAGCCAGCCGTTCTACCAGCGGCATTGCACTGCGCAGCGAGGCGGCAAATAGCAGCAGCAAAATAACGTTCACCGCGACCGGATACCACAGCAGCAGGTGGGTTCGCTGCAGCAGCAAGCTGGCCGCCGTCAGCAGAATACCCGCCGCCGCCAGCCAGCGTCCCCCCGCAGCCAGCGCCGTTTTGCCGTTGCGCAGCGCGATGACTCGCAAAATAAACACCAGCATCAGCAGTGGAATTAAACCGCGCCACTGCGGGTGAGTAAGACTCAGCCAGACCAGCAGCGGCCAGCAGATCACCGCCAGCCAGCCGAGAAAGCGCATCCCCCTACGCACCTGCTGTTTATCCCTGCTGAATCAGCCGTTCCACCGCATCAACGACGTCCTGTACGGTGCGAACTGATTTGAACGTTTCCGGCGCAATTTTTCTGCCAGTATGCTTTTGCAGATGGACGATCATGTCTACCGCATCAATACTGTCTAACTCAAGATCTTCATACAGCCGCGATTGCGGCTGTATATCCTGCGGATTGAGTTCGAACAATTTAACCAGCAGGTCAGTGACTTCCTGATAGATATCATTTTTTTGCATCATACTTTCTCGTTCTTTATCAGGTGCTAAGCGCGCCGCGTTGCTGGCTGATGAAAGCGGCCAGCGTTGCCACCGAATAGAAATGCTGGCGCATCTGCTCGCTTTCCGCCGACAGCACCACGCCATAGCGATTTTTTACCGCCAGGCCAAGTTCCAGCGCGTCGATGGAATCCAGGCCCAAACCCTCACCGAATAGCGGCGCTTCGGTTTCAATATCATCGACGCTTAGCTCTTCCAGGTTAAGCGTATCAATAATCATCTGCTTAATTTCAGTAGATAACTCTGCCATAGAGGTTTCCGAAAAGTTAATAATGCTGTGGTGTCAATGCCGACTCTAAATAGCGGGTTAGCCGACGCGCCGCCAGTGAAGGTGCATGTGGATTATCGTTTTTAAAGTCATTAACTGAAAGCCGTTCGCCAACCACGACTGAAAACACCGGTTTTTGCGCTGGGATTTGATACCAGCGATGTTGCTTAGCCAACGTGGGCTGACTGCATACAATATGTACCAGCCGAAGATCGCAGTCACAGCGCAGCGCAATATTCGCCGCACCGCGCTGCAGTTTTAACGGCTCTCCCGGTCTGGTGCGAGTGCCTTCCGGAAAAATCATAATTACATCGCCTTTCATCAGCCGGCGCCGGGACTCAGCCAGCAGGGTATCTGACTGACTGTTTATCAGATAATCCGCAGCTTTAATCACCCCGCTAAAAAACAGGTTGCGCTGTAGCTCCGCCTTGACCAGGCAGTCAACCTCCGGCATTACCGATGCCAGTAACACGTAGTCGATAAGCGTGGGGTGGTTTGCCACCACCAGACAACCGCGATCGCTCTCCAGCTTCTCCGCGCCCTCAATACGGTAATCAAGCACCCCTGTCGCTCTGGCGCAGCGTAAAAAACAGCGAAAGCTGGCAGCGATACTGCGCCTTGCTCTGCACTGCCGCTGCTGCGCGTCGCGCTGAAACAACAGCAGCAAATTAAACCACAGTAGCGAAAGCAGCATGCCGCCGAGGCCGAATAAGGCAAAGCAGCAGGCGGTCATCGCGCCGCGCCACAGACGATTGAGTCGCTGCCCCATCTCACTGGCCGACCGCTGATTATTCACTATGGCGATCCCACTGCCAGCTCAGCCGATCGCCTGCCAGGGTGAAATGCTCGCTTTCAGCTAACAGGTGATGCAGGAATTGCAGGCTTTGCGGCAGGGCTTCCTGTTTTTCAGACTGCGCCGGCAGTGCGCGACATTGCCACTGGTCGCCCGCCGTCAACAGCAATGCCACTGCATAGGGCCAGGTCGGGGTATTTTCTGGCAACCAGGGATGGTAACAATCGGGAATAGCGCCATCAAAATCAACCAGCATCACCTGCTGATAACCTGCGCAGTGCAGCGTTGCCACCTCAACCAGACCCTGTTGAAATGAATCAATGCCTGCCGCCAGAGACGAGGTAATCAGCGGCGCTTTAGCGGCAAGGGTCAGACTGCCGGCGGCGGCGTTGTGCACGGACATAGTGAAATCGGTCGGGGAAAGCGGCTGTTGCTGCGCCAGCGCCGTCAGAATACGTAAATTACGCTCCAGCTCACCGTGGCGGCTGGTGAATACCGCAGCCTGCGGCTGATTACGCGCCAATAATGCCATCGCGCAGTCAACCGCCGCCCGGCTGCCGCTGTTAAGGCGTCGGGCGGTCATCATCGGCAAGTGCTGACTCTTAGCCAGCGGCTGCGTCGCGTCAATGGTTGCAGCCTGGCGGGCCCATTCGGCCCAGTCGCCCGCTGTCGCCAGTCCCGGCGCGCTGGCCTGCCAGTCAAGAAGTCGGAAGGCTAGTTTCATGCGATGTCTTCTACTACAGGAATAAGCCGCGTTTGCTATGGTTATCGGGTTGTATACGCGCGTTATTCAAACTGGTTTATTTGTCAGCACGCTTCAGTCTCGCCTGCCGGTGTACAACGCCGAATCCTCTGGCTTAAACACAGTGTCAGAGGGCATATTTCAGCGTGGCGAAAAACTGCTGGCAAAAAAGAATTTAATAACTCTCTGAGCGCGCTGCCGTTTTAATTTTATGTTAATCCAGGCGGATAAAGTGGTGCATTTTAGCATTTAATGCCGAATAAACTGAAGAAGTAAATTCGGAGGCAAACCAGCGGCCGGAACAGCACCGCCAGCGCGTTAGGGCGTTCAGGGTGAGGGCTGCCATCCGCCGCCGAGCGCGCGGTAGAGGTCAATTTGCGCCAGCAGTAAATTATTTTTTACCTGCACCAGGTTAAGCTGGGTAGTAAAGAGGGTTCGCTGCGCATCCAGCTCATCCAGGTAGGAGGCGTAGCCATTCTGATAGCGGTTATGGGCAATACGCAACGACTCTTGCGTCACCCACAGCTGCGTTTCCAGTTCTTTTAGCTGCTGCTGACCACGATCGATGGCGTCCAGATCGTTATTCACCTCGCTGAAGGCGTTTCGCACGGTTTTCTCATAAGCGTACAGCGCCTGATTACGCTGCGACATCGAAACATCGACCTGCGCGGTCAGCGCCTCGCGGTTAAAGATCGGCGCCAGTACGCTGCCGCCAATGCTCCATAGCCGGAACGGGTTTTCCAGCAGCTGATAAAGCTGCCGACTCTGCAAGGTACCGCTGGCGGTCAGATTGAGCGAGGGTAGCAGTTTGGCTTGCGATGAGCGCAGCGATGCATCAGCCGCCAGCAGCGTTCGCTCAGCCTGAACGATATCCGGACGACGCTGTAACAATGCCGACGGCAGCACCGCCGGCAGCGACTGCGGCATAAGGTGATCGAACGCCCGGCTGCGAGCTATCTGGCGCGGGTTCATACCGACCAGCACGCTCAGCGCGTTTTCCTGCTGGGCGACCTGATGTTGCAGCTGCGGAATTTGCGCCTTTGCCGTCTGATATTCCGATGCGGACTGTAACCATTCCTGCCGCGAGCTATAGCCGGCATCATACTGCCTTTTAGCCAGCCGCAGCGAATTCTCCCGACTGGCAAGGGTACCGCGCGTCACCCGGAGCTGCTCATCAAGCGCGACCAGCGTCATATAGCCAGAGGCGACCGAACTGGCGATGGTCAACTCGGCGGCAGACGCTGCAGCCTGCTGAGCGGCCAGCGACTGGCGCGCCGCCTCGATGCTGTTGCTGCGCGCGCCCCATAAATCAACCTCATAGTTCGCCTCCAGCAATCCCTGAAAAACAGCGTACTCATAGGGCTGACCGGTGACCGGCGACATCGCGCGGGCATGGGTTGCATTCGCCCCGACTTGCAGCGTCGGATAGTCGCCGCCGTTAGCCGCGCGCAACTGGGCGCGGTACTGGTCGACGCGCGAGCGGGCAATCAGAATATCCGGGTTATTGCGCAGCCCCTGCTCCACCAGTCGGTTTAGCGCCGGGTCACCAAATGCGTGCCACCAGCCAGCCTCAACCGGCGCTGATGGACCGAACTGATCACGCCACTGCAAAGGTATCGGCAGCGATCGCGGCGCTTTTTCCACTTCGGTTGAACATCCCAGCAGTAATAGCGTCAACGTCAGCATCAGAGCGCGCCATTTCATTTCGGGTTCTCCTGATGACGATTTTTTGCAGCAGTATCAATGCGCACCTCAACCGACATGCCGGGACGTAAATGCGCGGCGTTGCGGCTGGTAACCTTAATGCGCACCGGAATGCGCTGAGCGATTTTGACAAAGTTGCCCGTGGCGTTGTCCGGCGAAATCGCGCTGAACTCAGAGCCGGCCGCCGGAGAGATAAACTCAACCTCGCCGTCAAATCGCTCCCCGTTGAGCGCGTCCACGGTAAAGCTGGCCGGCAGGCCGGTACGGATACGCGCCAGCTGGGTTTCTTTGAAATTGGCCACCACCCATACTGCCTGCGGCACCAGGGACGTCAGCCGGGTGCCGGCGCTAACGTAGGCCCCCTGACGTACCGCAATTTGTCCCAGCTGTCCGGCCTGCGGCGCGACAATGCGCGTGTTATTCAGATCGATTTGCGCCAGCTCCAGCGCAGCGGCGGCGCTGGCGACATCAGCGTCCAGCGATGCCCGATTGACGATCACCGTTTGCAAGTCCTGGCGGGAAACGTTCAGCGTTGCTTTTGCCTGGGCGACTGACGTCACCATCTGCGCGTTGCTGGCGCGCGAAGCGTCGCGCTCGCGCAATGACAATGATCCATCGGTGACCAGATTCTCTACCCGCTTCAGGTCCAGACCGCTTTTTACCGCCTGAGCTTTGGCATTTTCCAGCGCGGCCTCGTTGCGCACAATGACCGCTTCGGCGCTGCGTCGCTGCTGTAAGTTATTCGCCAGGGCGGCTTTTTTCATCGCCAGCTGCGCCTGCGCCTGATGCACCCGCTGGCGGTATATCCGATCGTCAATGGTCATTAGCCGTTGCCCCTGACGCACCGGCTGATAATCCTGAACATCCACGGTCGTTACGTAACCGCTGACCTGAGGGCTGATAAAGGTTACCTGGCCGCGTACATAGGCATTTTCAGTGCTCTGCACCTGACTGGTGAAGGGCCAGAGCTGCCAGGCGTATAAAATGACCAGCACGCCAATAATGGCAATGCCGGCGCCAAAGGCGATCGACAAAACGCGCAGCTTGTTGGCATTGTCACGAGCGTTGGCCTGATCCTGTTCCTGCTGACTCATTATTTCCCCGCAGTAATCGCTGAAGATGATTGTTGCATTGCCCGCCGGGCCGCCAGCTCGGCGGCCGCTTCACGTTTCGCCTGCTGCCTCTTGAGATAGTGCTGGCGCAGCACGCGCCATACCGCCCAAATCAGAGTCAGCATGGCCAGTCCGGCAGTAAGCATATAGGTGTCGTTATAGGCCAGCACGTTAGCCTGCAGCGTGGCGGCCGACTGAAGCTGTACTACGCTTTGAGCCGCGCTTAGCGTACTGTCATTCAACAGGCTGCTGAACTGACTGGCATACTGCGACAGGCGCTCGGTAACGTTGGGATCAAGATAATTAAGCTGATCGCCTAACAGGTTAGAATGATATTTCTCACGCCAGTTCTGAAACGTTCCCAGCAGCGCGGAACCAATCAGGCCGCCCAGATTCTGACTCATGCCAAACAGTACCACCAGGCTTATCAGGTTTTTCGGCTGCTGTACGACGCTGCCGATATTGATCAGCAGCGCCGGCGCAATAAAAAAGGCGCTGCTGAATCCCAACAGGAACTGGCTGAAATACATGTTGTTGCCACGGGTCAGCGGGCTTGACTGCGCATCCATCAGCGAAGCCAGCATAATCAATAATAGCGACAGCAGAATGGGCCAGTTCAGATGCTTAACGTTAATCGTCAGGGCGCTGGTAATCATGCCGGCAATGACACCCAGCAGGATCGCCAGCGCCAGCCCTTGCATCTGATCGTTTTGCAGACCGAGCTGCTGTAAAAAACCGATCGCCCCGGTATTCTGCTCGGCAAGCGTCACGCGCAGCATAATCATGACGATCCCAAGGCGGACGATTTCTCCACGCCCCAGCCAGCGGGTATTAATCAGCGGATTGGCGCGGTTATGTTCGAGCACCACGGCGGCAACCACCAGCACCAGCCCCAGCGCTGAGCAGATCCCCAGCCAGGGCGTGCTGGTCCACCATTCGATGCGCCCTAATGACAATACCGCGCAAAATAATCCCATTCCCGGCGCCATCAGTAAGAAGGTGAGAAAATCTTTTTTCTCAAAGACCCCCCGATAGCGCTGACTCGGCGGCAGTTTCAGCACCAGCACGCCGCCAAGGCAGATCATTGCCAGTCCCAGTTCGAACAGATAAAGCCCGCGCCACTCTTCCAGCTCCAGCAGCTCGGTGGAAAACAAGCGCGCCAGCGGAATAGCCAGCTGCGAAGCAGCCAGGCCTATCGCCAGCGCCTTAAGCCGGTGGCGCGCCGGCCATGCCTGAATCTGGTAATAAATACCTAATGAACTTAGCGCTGCGGCCACCATGCCATGGGCGGTGCGCACCACGATCGCCGAGCTGAGGTCATTGACCAGCAGATGAAAAAAAGCCACCAGCACGTAGAGCACCAGAAAGGCTTCAGTAAACGTACGCAGGCCAAACTGCTGACGAAATTTCACCAGCAGCAGATTGATTGAAATATTGCCCATTACATAGACGGCGGGTAGCCAGGCTATTTCATTGTTGTAGGCGCCGAAAACCCCCTGCAAATTGGTTAAATTTGCCGTCACTAGCGCGTTACTCAGCGCGCCGGTCACTGAAATCAGCAGGCCGATAATGCCAAAGGCTACGCGTTTATGGTTAGGATGCACCGGCGTTGAAGGCGAACCCGGCATCATCGGCTGAGTTCCGGGCTCCCATTCACGCGGCGCATAAGGATCCGGGCGCTCAGCCAGTCGCTGGCGAATGCTTTTCACCCTACTTTTCTCCGATCGCCGTCAGAAGCTGTTTAAGCACGCGTTCGGTAATTTTCAGCTCCTCGCTGTTAATATCAGCCAGCAGTTCGTGACGTAACGCATCCGCTTCCAGACGCAGCTTTTCATACAGCTGATAACCCACTTCGGTGACATACAGCAGCCGTTTACGCCGGTCTTCCGGCGGCTGAATACGCTCGACCAGCTTCTGGCGCACCAGGCGATCGATCAGCGGTACCACGCTGGCATCCTCCAGCCCCATCGCCTGCGCTAACGCCTTTTGCGTCATCGGCTGCGGCTCGATAGCCAGGGTAGCAACGGCCATCCAGCTGCTCATGCTCAGGCCATTGTCTTTCATTCGGCGATCGATAGCCTGGCGCCACGCATGGGCCGTGAGATGAAGTAGTCTTGAGAAATTGAGTTCCTGAGCCGTTAACACATAGCTACCTAATGGTTAGAGATCTAACTAAAACTGCCTGATTATAATCAGCAGCCATCCCGTATTGGAAGGTAGCTGATTATAAATTTTAGTGATAATTTTTCTCACCGCTTGTCTGCACAGGATTTTACATCGTACTCTGGCAGCTATCTTATTGCTGACGATGGAGACGCTATGCCCTCACCCACGCCGCACTGGGTTAGCCTCACGCACGATGCGGTCAGCGGTATTGAGGCGATCCGCGCTCACTTTACCGGTCATGCCTACGACCCGCATTTTCACGATAGCTATCTGGTTGGTGTAACCGAGCAGGGAGTGCAGCAATTTCATTCCCGGCGCCAGCGTCACCGCAGCCGACCCGGTACCAGCTTTTTACTTGAACCAGGCGATCTGCATGACGGCGATGCCATCGATGAACAGGGCTTCACCTATCGCATGCTCTACCTTGCACCCCAGTGGCTGCAGGCGGAGATGGCGAACATCTGGCAGGACAAGCTGCCGGCGGGTGAGCTGCAGTTTGCCGCAACGCTTGCTCAGGATAAGCGCCTGGCCGCCGCGGTGTTTCATGCCTGCCAGACATTTTTCGATGATGAAAGCGCGCTGATAAAAGAAGCCGGTCTGCAGCAGCTGCTGACCAACCTGGTGCGCCATCAACGCTGGTTCAGTCCGCAGAGGGTCGCCGCCGCACCGCGTCTGGCATACGCCTTGCGCGATTATCTTTGCGATAATCTGGCGGAAAACATCACGCTGCAACAGGCGGCGCACGCGCTGCAGGCAGACAGATTCCGCCTGACGCGAGCCTTTCAGGCTGAGTTCGGTCTGTCACCCCATGCCTGGCTGATCCAGAAGCGCCTGAATGCGGCGCGTCAGATGCTCGCCTGCGGCATGCAGCCGGCAGCCGTTGCCTTTCAAACCGGCTTTGCCGACCAAAGCCACCTTGGCCGCTGGTTCCGCCGCGCTTTTCAGCTCACTCCGGCACGCTATCGCCAGCGCTGCACAAATCTTCCAGACGTGGCGAGCTAACCAAGGTAAGTTGCGGTTTTCCCTCTGCAAGCGAGTTCGCGATGAAAGAAGAGCGCTGCGTCCTGATTATTAATCCCTCTCTGGCCCCGGGTAAAACGGCTAATGCCGCAGCGGTAATGGCGTTGACCGTCGGCCAGCGCCACCCACATCTGGTCGGCCCGGCGCTGACCGATGGCAGTGGCCTGAGCTGGCCGGGCCTGATTCCGACCGGAATTCCGGTACTAAGCGCTACGCCAGCGGTTCTGTCGACGCTGCTCAGTAGCGTACTGAGTCAGAATTTTGACGTGGTGATCTTTCCTGAACAGGGTCAGATGACAACGGACTATGCCGCGTTCAGCGCCGCCGTTGCCGAAGTCACCACGGATGCGCTGCCGCTGCTGGGGATTGCCGTGACCGGTGAGAAGAAAGCACTGCGCAAATTTACCGCCGGTTTATCCCTGTTTGCCTGAAAGCATGGCGGCCAGTTGCGGGAAAATCTGTAGAGGGTTGCCGATGACAGCAGCTAAGTCGCCTTAAGTTTGAGCTGATATGTTGATTTCATCGCCCGGTCATCGCCGCTGGAGAAATTTAGGTACGGCGGAAAAATTTCAATGGTGCCGGTCGTGGGTGGGCAGTAATCGCGAAAAAGATTCTGAAACTAAGAATAACCATAGAAAAAAACCGCCCGAAGGCGGTCATGACATTGCTTACACAGCTTTGTTTTTATTTGGTTTTTATAATCGGTAGCGGTGGTGCCCGGGGCGGGACTTGAACCCGCACAGCCTAATGGCCGAGGGATTTTAAAAACTATCAATGAGCCTTACAAATCATAACTTTATGACTTATAAGGCTTTTACTAATGGTGATATGCGGTGATATCAGGTGATGACTGGTATTTTGCTGCCACTATTTAAAGCGCTAGATTTAACTGATCCCTTCCATAGTGAGACGCCGGGAAGGCATCGCGGGGGATGAAATCAGGCGGTAACGGTGCAACGCCTGCACGCTTTGTTACCTCCCTTTCCACGCTGTTAAGCGTGGTGAATGATCGGCTACATTCCAGATTCTGACACTGGTGATATTGCCGGATTGTCATATCGGTTATTTTACGGCTGGTACGGGTGCGGGCCATAGCGCCGCAAAATGGACATCTGAACATAATGATGGCTCCCCTGTGGGAGTTGAACTCCATTTCATTTTATTCAGTTTCCGCTATCCAGTCAGGTATTTTCGCTTCCAGCTCCAGCCGGGTGGTAAAGCCGTTGTCGTCTATGACGTGCTCAGCACGTGCAATAATCCAGTCCTGATTATCTATTTCATCCTTAAAACCGCTAACCATGACGTGCATTTCAGGGTAAAGCTCAGCGCGGCCACGCGCCAGGGTGATCGAAAACTCTGCTGCGCCACGCTGAAGCTGTTGCCACTTTGCCGCCGCCGCACGTTTCGCCGCCTCTTCATTCTGGTAGGTTTTGCGCAGCACATAAACGTTACCGTCTGCTCCCTCCATGTAATCGCCCTCACGGCTGCTGCTCTTCTCTTTTTTGGGCTTTGCAGGTTTGCGGCGCTTAACGCTGACCTTTTTCTTTTTGCCAAAATTCAGATCCAGCCAGTAAGCCCGAACACCGGTATAGGCATCCCGATCGGCAATACGAAAGCGATGCCGGTCGCCACTTGTGCGGTCAATACTGGCAGAGGGGAGCGCCTTCCCGTCAGCGGTCACATCACCACCCGGCAGGATAAACAGCAGACTGCCGTTCTTAACGGTGGCAATTGCGCCCAGCATGTCCGCCATGCGGGTAAGGAATGACATATCGCTTTCCTGCGTCTGGTCGGCGTGATCAATCTCAATATCTATGAGCATTTCACTGATCTGCGCCTTCAGTCCGTATCGGTGCGCTATTGCCGACACAACGCGCTCAACGCTCACTTCATGCCATGAAACTTCGCGCTTTACGTTGAATTCTTCACGAAAATCAGCGCTGCGGGCAGTAACGCCAATGGTATCTGCTGGGCCTTCATGGGAAACCTCGTCAACCGTGTACAGCCCCTTGTAAATCAGTGGTTCACCCAGCCAGCCAAATGATACGGCAAGCTCAGCCCCGCGCGGCGGCAGTGCAACCATACCGTCACTGTCATCAATGGAAATAGATAGCTGATCGGCATCAAAGCCCCTGTTGTCCGTCAGTGACAACGACATGATCCGATCATCAAGCTGCGTCAGTACCTTGCCGCCCATCGTAATGCTGAATCCTGGACTTTTTACCGCCTCGGTAAGTGAATCGTTATAACTGCTGACGGCGTCGTTAAGTGATTTGGTCAGGTCTGTAAGTGCCATGCTTTCCCCCTTCTTCCGGCGAAGGATCCCACGCGCGCGGGAGAGACCAAATCGGTTTTTGTTGTCGCCGTCCGGCCAGACCCGCAATAGCGTGAGTGGCGCTCAAACATGGGGGATTATCACTGCGAACTCAATAACGTAATGGTGGAAACTATGGCGGAAGATCGCTTTCATGGTGCCCGCATCCGGGAGAATACCGACCTTGTGGCGGCTATCAATGACATTGAATCGAATGTCATTGGGGTCGTCGCCGTGGCGGATGATGCCGATGCGGAAGCCTTTCCCCTGAATACCCCCGTGTTAGTAACGCGGGTTAACAACGTGCTGGGTAAGGCGGGTAAAACCGGCTCCCTGTACAAAACGCTTAAAGCCATCGCTGACCAGACCAGCCCGAAGGTGATCGTTGTGCGCGTGGCAGCAGCTACGGAAGAGCAAGGCGGTAAAACGCAGGCACAGCTTATCATGGGGGGCACGGCAGAAGACGGCAGCTATACCGGCATGTACGCATTCCTGACGGCAGAACAGAAGGTCGGCTATCGTCCGCGCATTCTGGCTGTGCCGGGATACGACACGGAAGAAGTGACCTCCGCGTTGTGCGTCATTGCGCAAAACCTGCGCGCGTTTGTTTATGCCAGTTGCTACGGCTGCAAGACGATGGCGGAAGCTACTGCCTACCGCGCAACCTTCGCCTACCGCGAACTTATGCTTATCTGGCCTGATTTCATCGCTTATAACCCGCTGACCGGAGAGAACGAAACCTTCCCTGCCCCGGCGTATGCCTGCGGCCTGCGTGCGCTGATTGACAACAATCAGGGCTGGCACAAATCGCTTTCCAACGTGTCAGTCAACAACGTGCTGGGTATTTCTCAGGATGTTTTCTGGTCGCTTCAGGCTGAAGACAGCGACGCGAACGAACTGAACAACAAGGAGATCACGACGCTTATCAAGCGTAACGGTTTCCGGTTCTGGGGAAACCGCGTCACGGATACCAAAGATTACATCTTTGAGGTTTATACCCGTACCGCCCAGATTCTGGCTGACAGCATTGCGGAGGCTCAGTTTGAGGCCATTGACGAGCCGCTTACCCCGGCCAACGTCAAGGACGTGGTCAGCGGTATCAGCGGGAAACTCAGCTCACTGGTGACGCAGGGGCGGCTAATCGGCGCTGAATGCTGGTTTGATATCCTGGATAACCCGGCAACCGGTCTCCGTCAGGGTCAGGTGCGCATTCGCTATAAATATACGCCGGTTCCGCCGATGGAGGATCTGACGATGTATCAGACCTTCACCGATGAATACTTTGAATCTGCGTTCTCTTCGCTGGGAGGTGCATAAATGGCGGTTCCTCACAAACTGCGCCTGTTCACCTGCTTTGTGAACGGCAGCAATTGCATCGGCAAAGTCTCTTCCGTGACGCTGCCAAAGCTGACACGCAAGACAGAAGACTTTCAGGGCGGCGGGATGATTGGCTCCGCTGCGGTGGATCTCGGTCTGGACAGTGGCGCACTCGATACAACGATGGTGGTTGGCGGTCTGGTTCAGTCGCTTTTGCTGAACTACTGCGGCGATATCGACGAGACCCGCTTCCGCTTCGCCGGTGAGTATTACACCGATGGTGAAAGCCTGCTGGTTGAGGTCGAACTGCGCGGCCGCATCACCGAAATGGACGGCGGCGAAAGCAAGCAGGGAGAAGATACCTCCGTCAGCTACACGATGAAGAACACTTATTACAAACTCACCATCGACGATAAGCCGCTGTTTGAGTTTGATCTGCTGAACTTCATCTACAAGAAAGACGGCAAGAATATCTACCCTGACCGCATTACGTCTGCGCTGGGAATGGGTAACTGATTAACCTGATAAGTGGCGGCACAGCCGTGCCGCCCGGAGTATTCAACAATGAGCAAAAAAAACGATAACGCCATTACGCTGGCAAAACCCGTTGTTCGCGGCGATGAGAAAATTACTCAGGTAACGATCACGGATGAGATCAAACAGGCTGGCTCCCTGCGCGGGCTGAAGCTGGTTAACGTGATGAATATGGATGTGGATTCGGTGGCGGTACTGCTGACCCGCGTCACGTCACCACGCCTCAAGCAGACCGAAATCAACGAAATGGATACCCGCGATTTTGTCAGCCTGTCAGAAGCGCTCGTCCCTTTTTTGACGCCTGCGGGGTCTGGAGCATCGAGCGAGGCGGAGACGGAGAATCAGTAACACTCCTGCGGTTCGACCTGATCGACGATCTGGTCGCTGATATCGCGGTTGTTTTCAACTGGCCGCCCTCTGAAGTCTTCACGATGGAACTGGGCGAAGTCATAGCCTGGCGTGAGCGGGCGGCTGTCCGAAGTGGAGCCAGTGACAGTGAAAAGCCTTAATATCCGCGTCGCGTTCAGCGCGATAGATAAACTTACCCGCCCGGTCAATGCCGCCCGCCAGAGCGCGGGCGGTTTGTCAGAATCCCTCAAAAAAACGCAATCCAGCATTAAAGATCTGGACAGCCAGTCCCGCACGTTCAACCGTCTGCGCGACAGCGTGCAAAAGACCTCCCGCAAAATTGACGAAGCCAGCCGGACGCTTGAAGGGCTGAATCAGGCGCAGCGGGAAGGTACACAGCTTACAGACAAGCAAAAAGCACATATGGCAGCACTGGCCGCAAAGCTGGAGCGCCTTAACTCTGCACGCACGCAGGAAATGGTTAAGCTGCGTGCTGCCTCACAGGCGCTGCGCAGCCACGGCGTTTCGCTGGGCGGCAGTGATCGCACCATTCAGAGCGCGATACGTCGAACCGAACAGTACAACCAGACGCTGGAGCGGGAACGGCGACAGCTTGCCGCTGTCACACAGGCACGGGCGCGCTATGACCAGATGCAGCAAACAGCGGGTAAACTTCGCGGCGGTGGCACGATGGCCGTTGCCGGGGCCACTGCTGCCGGTTACGCAGCGGGACGCTTCTTATCCCCCGCAGTTGGGTTTGACCGGGAAATGTCCCGCGTGCAGGCGCTGACCCGTATAGATAAAAGCTCAACAGACTTTTCAGCACTTCGTGAACAGGCCAAAAAGCTGGGCGCTGAAACGCAGTTCACCACGACTGACGCCGCCAGCGGGCAGGCGTTTCTCGCTATGGCCGGTTTTACTCCACAGGCCATTCAGGCCGCACTGCCCGGTGTGCTCAATATGGCGCTGGCCGGTGGTATGGATTTAGGCGAAAGCGCCGATATCAGCTCAAATATTCTGTCTCAGTTCCGTCTCGATCCCAAAGAAATGGATCGCGTCAGTGACGTCTTAACCGGCGCGTTCACCCGTACCAACACCGACCTGCAAAATATCGGTGAAGCAATGAAGTACGCCGGGACAGGTCTTTCCAATCTTGGCGTCAGTGTTGAACAGACAACAGCCATGATCGGCGTGATGGCAAACGTAGGCCTGCGCGGGAGTATCGCCGGTACAGGTTTGCAGGCCACATTTTCACGCCTTGCCGCACCAACCGGCAGGGCAAAAACCGCGCTTAAAGAATTAGGCGTAGAAGTCGCTGACGCAGCAGGGAAAATGCGCCCTGCTGAAGTTGTTCTAACCGATCTCTATAAAAAGATCAGCAAGTACGGGGATACCGATAAGCTCTCATTCTTCAAAGATATTGCCGGTGAAGAGGCGTCAAAGTCATTCCAGGCTCTGGTTATGTCGGCCGGGAGCGGCGAACTTCAGAAGCTGCTGGGTGAACTTAAAAACGCAAAAGGTGAGGCACAGAAAGCCGCCAAAATAATGGCGGATAACCTTGATGGGGATCTCAAAAATCTGGACAGCGCCTGGGAAGGCTTCCGTATCCAGATTAACGATCTCGTCGATAATCAGCTTCGCGCCCTGACTCAGGGACTGAGTGACATTGTGGGGAATATGACGCAGTGGGCGAAGGAAAATCCGAAGCTCGCCCAATCCCTGCTGGTTGTCGGTGGCAGCGTTCTGGCACTGACCGCCGCCATTGGCGGCACATCGCTGGCGATCGGCCTGCTGATGGGGCCACTGGCTAAACTCCAGTTAGGTTTTACCCTATTGACAGGGGGCGTAACCGGAACAATATCCGCCCTACGAACGCTCGGAACAGCTTCCGGCCCTGCAATGGCAAGTGTGCGCGGTTGGGGGCCTGTTCTCACATCAATGCTCAGTAAGCTGCGAGGCATATCGATCATCACGCCCGGCATTCGTGCCGGTCTTATGGGTGCGTTTCTTTCCCCAGGAGCAGCATTAGGATCTCTGTTCAAAAACATCGGAATGCTCGCTCTTCGCCTGACGGGCTTTACGACCATATGGAGTATTATCACGACCTCAGTATCTGTACTGGGTGCAGCGCTCTCACTTCTACTTAGTCCGATTGGTCTGATAGCGGCGGCTTTTATCGCTGCCGGATTGCTAATCTGGAGATTCTGGGAGCCGATAAGAGCATTTTTCACCGGTTTTTTCAGCGGAGTTATGCAGCAACTAGCTCCTTTCCGTGATGCCTTTTTCCCTTTGTCGCTGGCCTTCTCAGCAATAGCCAAAGTCGTTGGTGAAGTCTGGGACTGGTTTGTAAAACTCTTATCACCTGTGGAAAGTAGCCGTGAATCCCTTGATAAATGCGCATCAGCGGGGGAAACATTCGGTAAAGTCCTGGGTAGTGCCCTTCAGTTGCTGCTATTACCTCTGACAACCCTCATGGAAGGCATTGGCTGGGTACTGGAAAAACTCGACCTTATCCCTTCTGGTCTGGAAGCTGCACGCCTGAAAGCTGAAAGCCTTAAAAAAGACCCTGTTATGTGGGAGTGGGATCCGCAGCAGAAAAAAATGGTGCAAAAGGGATGGAACTGGTCGCCAGTCTCATCAGGTAAAAACAATAACGGGAATACACCCCCGCCCGGAGCACCGCAACCCACTTCACCGCTGACCGGCGATAACGGCACTATGCGCCGGTTGCAGAATATCGACAGCAACACCAAAGCGACTGCCGATAACACGAAGAAGATCGGCCCCGGCGATATCGTGTTTAAAAACCTGCCGCGTGCTCTGGCCGTTCGTGGGGAATGGAAAGAATCGCAGCTGGCCAGCACGGTCAGGAACAACGGGTTAAGCGCACGTCCCGCAGTGGTAGCGGCATCGCTTGCCGTTAAACAGGCGGAACTTCCGCCAGTCAGCCGCAGCGCCAGCAATATACCGGTTGCCGCTGGCGGCTTTACGGGGGAAATCCACGTACATCTTCACGGCGTTGACCGGCAGGACGCGCGCGAAATTGGCAGGATTGCCGCCGACGCAGTGAATGCCGAAATGGCCCGCCTTGCGCGGCTCAATCGCGGCAGCTTCAAAGACAGAGATTAAGGGGAGGCAACATTATGATGATGATATACGGAATGTTCGTTTTTGAACTGAAGACACTGCCTTACCAGCAACTGCGGCACTCACTGAACTGGCGTCATGTGAAGAATGATCGCATCAACCGATCAGCAAAATGGCAGTACATCGGCGCGGGTGAGACGCAGATCAACCTTGACGGGGTGCTTTACCCGGAAATTACGGGCGGAGACGTATCTCTTACCGTGCTGGCAACGCAGGCATACACCGGGCGTCCGTGGCCTTTAATCAGCGGCGCGGGGCAGATTTACGGGATGTATGTGCTGACCGGACTACAGGCCACGCATACGGAATTTGACCGCTACGGAAAGGCGAAAAAAATAGAGTTTTCAATCAGCTTCCAGCGCTGCGATGAAGACCTTCGCGAACGCCTGCAAGCATCGTCCGTTGGCGATCTGCTTTCAGGGCTGAAGGATAAAGCCACGTCTGCCTACAACTCTGCCAGTAGTACGCTGTCTGGCCTGTTCTGACGGCATCCACATAAAACTAAAGCGGGCATTTGCCCGCTTCATCTTCCGGAACACACCGCCATAGCTGACAGTGCTGCAGCACCGTTAAAAATGACTGTACTCGATACACATGGCCAGCACGGTTAGAGTCGGCAGTGCCTGCCGGAATGAAAACTTATTCCGGCTTATCCGGCCAACTGATATCCGGCGCTTTCGAAGTATCCACCGCCTGCACAGCTTTGATGTATTTCATCCAGGCTATCAGACTGGCTTTGTCTTCATCGCTGATAATGCCTAACTGTAATTCCGTCTGCCACAGGCTGATCGTCGTTTGTGCCTCTGCCAGCAGCGCCGCTTTCTGCTGTTCTGCTACTTCCACGCCCGCCGCGTGCTGTGCTTCCGTATCCGTCACCCATTCGCTACCGTTCCATATATCGTATGGCGTAGCAGGTGCCAGCCTAGTAGTACCCTCCGGGTAATCACCGGTGGCAGAAATAATCACCGCTTCGCCTGTTTTGGTGCTGTATACCGTTTCACCACGGTGATCGACGACGTATTCCCAGGCAGTAAAATCTGCTGTCCGGCAGAGGGCGAAATCTTCTTTGCTTTCGCCCGGGGCGTCAGTGCAGGAGTTAGCGGGGATACCGACACCAACCGGCAGATATTCAACCGATGAAGACAGGTATTCGCGCGTCCCACCATCGTAGTTAAAAACGGTAATATCACCGGCCACCGTGGCGATGAATTCGCTGTTAAGTTTTGCCTTCGCCATTATGCAGCCCTCACGATGTAGTTAAATGCGGAGTTACGAGGCCTGTTATCTGTTGATGATGAGTTGCTTTTTATTGACGTGGTAGACGTAAAATTGCCGCCTTGACCATAACCAATAACAATCCCTAATGCGCTATCAACATCTTCGAGAACTCCGTTACCCATATTATCTTTCGTTGTATTGTGAATATTTTTAGACACACCTAAATGCTTGACGGAATTATTCGTTTCATCCGATGAGGCCCACATTCTGGCTAACGTATGAACATGCCCTGCAACTAAAGCATCCTGAGAACTTAAAATTACTCTTCCACCATCAACACCGCGTCCGTCATCCCAGCCACGCAAAAACTCACCACGGAGATCAGGCAAAGCACCCGAAGGATAAACCGCCGCGAGTTTGGGATATTTTGCTTTATCAAATACTGAACCATTGCACTTAAGCCATCCCTCTGGCGGCGTAGCCTTAGGCCACGGAAGCGGAAAACCAGCGGGAATATACTTATCAATATCCGCCTCAAGCAGGTATTGCTGATGCGGGTCACTGGCTGCGATATGAGCCGCCATTTGCTCATCAATGTAGGCTTTAACCTGAATTATCTGATCATCAACATATTTACGGGTCGCCAGCACCACGGACGGATCGATTTTCAACGTTACCGCTTCGGTACTGCTGACAATCAGGATCACGCGAATCACCTGCACTCGTCCGCTGCCTTCCTGTAACTGCGGTTTATAGGTCTCTGCACAGTTGGCAACCGCAATCATATCGCCATCTTTATCAAACAGGCCGATTTCACGGATCCACCACCCGCCTACGTCTTCCGGTATGACCTGTTCAGCAATAATCTGGTTGGTGTTTACCGGGTCAATAGTCAGCATGTTCAGTTGCGCGCGGCGCAGCTCATGCGTCAGCGCCGTTTGTGCCGGGTTCGGTGTCGGCAGAGCACCATTACCATCACCCACGGCCATCTGGGTGATCTCAACCTGCGCACCCAATGCCGTGGCGTTTGCCAGTTTTGCCGCCCCGATATTGGTTAACAGGGCAAAATATTTAGTCGCCACTTGCGATCTCCACGGTATCAATTAAATGGACTGCCGCGCCGGTGTAGTCGCCACCACCCACGGATATGGTTTCAGGAAAATAGGGATAAACGGTCAGCGTATCGCCGATATAACATCCCGCCCCGACCTCGATATAACCCTGCGACTGAAGCGAAAGAGACAGGCCTGTAAGGTGGCGGCTTCTCGGCTTTGCATCGTCAATAAGGCGCTCAAGCTCAAGATAGGTTTCCTCCGTAATCCCTTGTTCCTGAATACCGATTTCAAGCTTGAATGTTCCAGGTTCTTCGCCGCTCTGCCACCACTCGATCACGCGCAACAGAAAGCCGAACGGTTCAACAACGCGGCGCAAAGCGGAAATGGTGCCCTTCTGACGGTGAACCAGCCAGGAGGCTTTAATCACCTGCCGTTTAGTCTGTTCTGACCAGTTCTTATCCCAGCGGTCAACAGACAGCGCCCAGGCGAGATAAGGCAGAAGTTCAGCCGGACATTCGTCCGGGTTCCACAGCTTGCGCAGGTCAACAGGAATATCGGTAATCCGTTCCGTCACCTTCTCCGTACTGCGCATAAAGCTGCTGGCCGAAGGCGGCAGCATGTTCTTATTCATCGGTGCCCCCGGTCTCAATCGTGAAGGACTCGCACCGCGCTGCCTGCGTATCGGCGATCACAATATCGCTGGCAGGCTCCAGCAGCTCCACCCTCTGCACGCCCTGAACATGCAGCGCCGCCATAATGGCTGAGCGGGCAACGTCACGGCCAATCTTGCCCTGCTGATTCAGCCAGGACTGAAGCGCATCCTGCGCGGCGGTATGGATTGGTTCAGACTCCGGGCCGGGGTAGAAATACAGCAGCGCATTGATCTGATAATTCACTATCTCCGCTGCCTGAACGGTCAGACGATCGGCAACGGGGCGCTTATCGTCAGCAGACAGCGCTTTATCCACTGTCGCCAGCAGTTCCGCGCTGGCAGTGCCGTCGCCTTCGGTGGACAACACAGAGACCACCACCACGGCAGGCGACGGGCTGATCGCTTTGGCATCCGCCACTTTGCCGCTGGCACTTTTGGCAAAATATTCATATGCGCCAGTTGGCCCCGCCACGCTTAGCCCTTCAAACGCAGCCTGCGCCCGCAAACGCAGTGCGGTATCACTTTCCGTTACCGCGTCAGTAGTTGCCGTCTCCGGGGTGATGATCAGGCGTTCGGTGTTCAGGTTGCCCGCGAGATTATCAAGATCGGACGATACGGCATGGCTCAACATACACGCCGCCGCACCGTCATTAATCCGCTGCCTGAGCATCATTTCACGATAGGCAACTACCTGGGCGATCACGTTCAGCGGTTCGGATTCCAGCGCCAGCGCTGCGGCAACAGACGCCTGCTGTTCCTGCGGGAATGCCGCCAGCATGACGGCTTTGACCTCGCTGAGAATGACTTCAAAGTCCAGCACTTCGATAATTTGCGGCTGTGGTAGCTGCGATAAATCAACTGTTGCCATTGCTGCCACTCCTGAGCGTCAGCGCACTGCCTGCCGTCTGCATGGGTTCGGTGATAATGCCGACCAGTTCAGCGGTGACAGCGCCATCCTTTGAATAACTGATATTGATGCCGTTCAGGGCAATACGCGGCTCCCACATCGTCAGGGCGATCACTGCCGCACTCATACATTGCAGGCGCGTCACTTCGTTCTGTGGTTCATCCAACAGATCGGGGATCATGCTGCCATAATCCCGGCGCATCACCCGGCTTGCCAGCGGAGTGGTCAGTATGTCGCGTACTGAATTCCACAGCTGATCGGTGTCTGTAAGCTGGCCCGTGCCGTCCGGGTTCATACCGGTATAGCGGACTGTCATTTCGGCCCCCCGGTGTTGCTGCTGCCACCCTGCACACCACCATGCACGTGCGAATGAACCGTTACCCCGTTAGATGAAAGCGATCCGCCAGAATGGGTGACATTTCCCTTCATCGTGCCGCCTTCCGTCAGTTCGAACGTCCGCGCTTTCAGATGTTCGGTGCATTCTACGACCGGCGTTTCAAGCGTGACGCTGGCGGAGGCTTTGATATGCGCGGTTTTCATGCCCTGTGCTTCCAGCGCGCTGGCTTCTGCGTCATAGCGGAAAGAGGCACCGTCTGGCGCAGTCAGCACAATCTCTTTCAGGTTGCTGCCCGGCGCAGGGTGGTCGCTGCTGTAGAGACTGCCGATAATGACCGCCGTTTCAGGATTGCCACCGATACAGCCCAGCCAGACCTGCTCACCCACGGAAGGTGGCACCCAGATACTGAATGCCCCGGCGCGCGTGGTGTTCCATCGCAGCCAGTCGGTCTGAAGTTCGCCACTTTGCACGCGCACGCGCCAGCTCTCTTCATCAACGGCAATAACAACGCCGACGCGGAGGATATTTTCCAGCAGGCGGATCAGTTCAGCGCTCATCGTGCTGCACTCCCCAGGCTGTTAACCACCTGTTCCGTAATCATCTGCTCATCGCCAGCGGTGAAGCCCAGCAGCTCACGCACCGGATATTTAGCAAAGGCACCCGGCCCGACCTGATCACGCTGGCCGTACTGGTGCACGCGCGCAATGCGTGCCGCCACGCCGTCATAACCCACGGATGTTCCGCCTGCATCAGCGCGCATTTTGAGAAAGCGATAACTGCGCAACCGCTGAAACATCGGCACCTTTTTCGCAGTGCTGCGGCGCACTGAGCGCGTATTGATCTCGATGTAACGCTCAATGTCGCTGCGGTAAAAGGTGCGAATATCGTTGCGCTCTTCATCAAAGCCGGTAATGGTTCGTCCGTATTTTCCCCGGCCACCGTGCCAGTTTTTCAGGCGGCGGATTTCACCCTGCCAGACAAACACAATTCCCTGCTGAGAACGCAGCACCCGGCGACGGCGGGCAGGATATGGCGAACCTTCAGAGTTTTGCTGCGCTTTGATGCGCTGTTGCTGGCTCTTTCGCAGTGCCTGGCCAACCGCGCGGGCGGTGCGAACACGTCCGGCCTGAGAAGTGCCCGCGAGTATGTCGCTGAATACCTGATCCAGCTCACGGAAGAGATCGTTACTCATGGGCGTCAGCCTCCCACGTTACATCTTCAAAGATGGCGCTCCAGTCGCCGGCCGCTGAAGGAATACGCGGTTTCGGTTCCGGCAAATGCTCCGCGCGGGGAATGCCGTTGGCATCCAGAGTGACCTTCACGCGCTCGCGCAGCGGCATTTCAAAAAGAATGTCGGCGGTGTCGTCGTTGTTGATAAGGGTCGTAAATTTAATGTCCCGGTTCTTCTCCGGGTTCAGCAGCAGATCGGGCTGGTTGTGCCAGAGCCATGCCATTAACGGCAACGTGAAATCATCAATATCACCGGCAAAATTCATCACAAACAGTACCAGGGTATAGCGGTACATAAACGATGGTGTTTCGCCGGTCGTCTCGATATTCCCTTCTTCCACAAAAACGGTGAAGGCTTCAGGGTTGGCCCTGCACCATTTGTTAGCGCTGGTCAGGGTCTCGCGTAGTGAATCAGCTTTTAACATGGCGCTACCTCTTAGGCGGAGTCGCTATTGAACCGTATGCGGCTTCACAGGCCAGCCCTCTGGCTCTTGCCTCATCAGCCTCTCTTGCCAGATCTCCCGCTCGCTCGTCAGCGCGGCGGAACAGGTCGGCGAGCAATACGGCTCCGCTGGCTTCTGTCTCGCTTCTGCCGGGAGTACAGGCACCGCAGGCGCGTTCACGTTCTGCCAGTTGCCTGGCGAGTTTATCGGCCCTGCCGTGCAGCCCACGATAAGCAGCACGGGCACGATCGGCATCAGCCTTGACGCCAGCAAGCTGCTGGCTGGCTTGTTTTCTGATCTCATCAATTTCACCCTGTCGGCGTTGTTCTTCTTCCCTGGCCTCTGCCTGCCGCTTAGCCAGTGCTGTAGCATCGTCAGCATTGCGCTGTTTCCATTTCAGCGCCCACTCTGCGCTGGCGTCACCATACCCGGCTGTATAACGTTGATGACTGAACCACCAGACAGCCAGACCACAGAGCACCACAATCAGCACAGGTTTCCAGCGGGACAGTAACCAGCTCATGACAGGAAGAGTGACCGCTCAGCGGCACGGCGCTTCACCAGACCGTTGAGAACCCTGCCACCCGCCTTGTTCCACTTCGGAAACTCATCCGCTGCGCCCGCGAAATCCCCGGAATTCAGCTTTTTCAGCAGTGTTGACCCCGCCAGAGCGTTAACGCCAAGGTTGTAGGCAAAATCAACGAGAGCATCAAACTGGTTTTGATTAACGGCGACCTTCACCAGGCCTGTCACGCCTTTTTCATACCGCACCACGCCGCTGCTCAGCAGGCTGTCGGCGGTTGCCTGTGTGATGGTCATTCCCTTACCGATCGGCACACCGTTAACGGGTTGAGTCCAGCCATAGCCGATAGTCCAGACACCTACTGCATCCTGATAGGCGGTAAGCTCGCAGCCCTCAAAGCTTTTGAGCAGGGCCAGTCCGTTTTTACT
This sequence comes from Izhakiella australiensis, assembly GCF_002006995.1. Classification (GTDB taxonomy): domain Bacteria; phylum Pseudomonadota; class Gammaproteobacteria; order Enterobacterales; family Enterobacteriaceae; genus Izhakiella; species Izhakiella australiensis. Next base: position 153,876 of record NZ_MRUL01000003.1, read on the forward strand.
CATTTCCACTTTTCGCCCCTCCGATACGGGTTTCAATAAAGCCAGTCACTTTGTTGCGTACTTTGTCAGCCCCCATAAATCCGATTGACGCGCCCACGAAGGTGACGGCATTGGATGGCAGGCCCAGATATTCAAGCGATCCGGCAACCGCCAGCGTGACAATCCCGCAGACCAGTGAACCGGTGGCGGTTTTCAGCATTGACTGGCCGTCATACAGACTCATCAGTGCCGATATGCTCAACGCTGCACCTGCCGCGTAGAGCGTCGGCAGATATGTAGCAATCCATTTCATTGTTTGTTCCAGCATCCCCGTAGGTACGTCGCTCATGGCAACCTCTCAATCCCAAAGCTGCACCAACTCCCGCTGTGCTTTGCGCGCGATTTCCGGCAGTTCAATCTCCTGACCGGCTTCAAGAAAAACCTGCTGGCTCAGTCCGGGATTGGCAGATAACACTTTTTCGGTCACGCCCTGCGTGGTGCCGTAGTGACGCCAGCAAAGCAAATCCACTGTATCCCCCTGCAATGCCTTCACTTTCATCAGCAAAGCTCCGCATAGAGGCGCGGCGTGTCGCGAATGTCGGCAATACTCCAGCGGGCATCCCGCCAGAGATCATCCCGTTGCAGGTCAAGCGCGGCGGCGTCTTTGCCGCCTTTCGCCGTGGTATCAACATCGCGATAACCTTCAAGTACCAGCGCCCTGGCAATCGAATAAACCGCACGCCGGAAGCGGTAGACCTTCACGTTTTCACCGTTGATCATCAGCTTTTCCGTATCACCTGACGGCAGGACTGAAGGCACATCTTCCAGCGTGTGAAAACCTGCTTTGACCTGACCGGCACGCCAGTCAAGCAACTGCGCGGTGACATGGGCTACCGCTTCCGTGGTGACGTGCATCAGCCTGGACGTAGTGATACCGCCAGTGATACGCGCGGCCAGACGGAGATCGGCCAGTTTAATCACCGGCCAGAAGTCCCCGGCGCTGACGGTGGTATCACCATCATCAACATCGGGCGTATCGCTGTCGGCAGGCAAAACGCGCTTATTTGCCACAAGGCTGCTCATGCGCTTATCTCCCATAAATCAGGCGGTGGGCGGGTGGTTAAAAGACCGTATACGGGCAGATATCCACCCGCGCCGCCTGTCGGACGGGGCCGAAGTCGTTAATTCTTTTTCTGGCTGGCAGGCTTGCGTTTTGTCGCTTTGCCTGTTGCCGTCTTAGTCGTGGTTTTACGCGCCGTCGCTTTACCTGCTGCGCTGGCGGAGGTGGTCTTTTCAGGAACAGGCTCTGCAGTACCGTCAGTTTTGTCGGTGCTGGCCGTATCGCCTTCACCCGTGCCGCCATCCGCAGACAGCTTCTTAACTTCACGGGCAAGCGTGGCAATCTCTTTTTTCACCCCGGCGTTGGGGTTGCGCGTCAGCGCTTCACGGAACAGCGCCAGCGCTTCCGCTTTGGTCGTGATATCAATCGCACCACGGCGGGCAAGTGCACGGGCCTTGCACAACTTGGCGCGCACCACATCCGGCATATCACTGTCGGCGACAATTCCCGCCACTTCGTCAAGCACTGCGATACCGGACGACAAATCAGCGTCGGCATCAGCAGCCGCGAGCGTCAACAGTGGCTTGCTCATTTCTTCAGTCAGGAAGGTCGCTGCCGTGCGGTTGAAGTTATCCGGCAGCGTCAGCCCGTGGCGTACCACGTAGCGCCCCAGCCTCAACGCAAGCGCATAGTCACGACAGTCAATCGCCCAGACCATCAGCCTGGTAATGACTTCATCCTGCCGCCCGCTGTCGCCGTCGAGTGTGCCTTCAATCCATCCCTCGTATTCAGGCAGCATGGATTTTTTCATTTCGGCTTTGGTTTCTTCGGACTGCACGCCGCTGAGGCGGGACAAGTCCATACGTAGGCGATGCAGAATTTGCTCATGCGCGGTGCGCTGGATATCGGATTCTTCATCCGCCTGGCCCCGGCGTTCTGCCATGACCTTCTGAAAATGTCGTTGTGCCGGTGTTAACATCGTCACTTCTCCCCGTCATGGCGGGGCAATGCCCCGCCGCTTCTGTCACTCGCCTGCCGGTTCGGTCTGGGCGAACTGAATGCCGTCAATGAACGCAACATTGCCGTAGTCTTCAATGACGAAGTCATCGTTTGACGACTGATACGTTGCGACACGGTTGTATTCTGGCTCTTCCTTGATCGTCCGGCGCAGACCGCCACGCTGGTAGTAAACCGACAGGTTTTTGAACGGCGTGATCAGCACGCCATTTACCGGGAAGTAAGGCGCGATAAAGGTCGGCATATTGCCTACGCGCTCCTGCGCGACAATCAGCTGACCGGCCAGCATTTCGGTATTCGGGTTGGTCTGGCTTAAAGCGTTAATGGCCGAGAAATTGCTGCTCGTCAGCAGGTCGCCCGCCAGAATCACCACGTTATCCGGGTTACGCTTGTGCCATTCATCCATCAGGCTGTTCTTGGCGTCGTACACCGCAGCGCCAATGTTGCCGTAGGTGCCTTTTGCGACAACCTTGTTATCTTCATCGCGCGAGGTGATCGTCACATTGGAAATGACGCGGTGCGGCGCTTCCTGGCGGATCTTTTCCAACCAGCCAATACCACAGTCCTGCAACAGCGGGTTAGCGGCACGATCAGACGGGTCGCTGTACTTAACGCCGTTAAAGCCAATCATGATGCGGTCAAGCGACATCTGGCGGGCCATTGCCTTGCTGATCAGCGGCTGGAACTCCGGCATATGCGCCCACGCATCAAGCTGTTCATAGCTGATGCCGTAGTCATAGTTGACCTTGCGACACATGTAGTCGAACGGCTCCATTGAATGATTAGAGCCAGGGTTGCGACGGCTGGTGACGCTGTTGTTTACGCCAGCCATCGGGCCTTTACTGCCGATCAGGACTTTCTGGCCGATCTGCTGGTTGACGCCAAACACGTTAATTTTGCTCAGGAAGGAATCATTCTCCTGTGCGGCCTGTTCCAGGCGCTGCTGACGCGTCGGGTCTACAGCGAATTTTGCAGCAATAGCGGCGGTGGAAACGCCGTTGAGCTGTGCCTGCCGGGCGATGTACTGATCAAATAGCTGGCGGGTATTGTTATCCATGTTCTCTGCTCTCTTTGTGAATATCAGTAATCAGCCAGTTGCGCGTTAGCACCGCCGCTGGCGGGTTCCCGCTGGCTGAAATTGGCGTCTGTGCTTCCCAGCTTGCTGGTCAGCGCGGCAAGATCGGAGGTCAGCTTCTGGATGGCCTGGCTGTCCTGCTCGCGGGCGCGGCTCAGGTCGTTAAAGCTGTCCAGCAGATCGGCATGGGATTGGGCGACGTTCTCCACAGCGTCGCGCACCTGGCTGAACTGCTCGCCGTCAGATTTACGACCTTTGCCGATAATCCCCATGACGCGCCCGAACCACTGCTTACCTTCATCGCTGCGCTGCTCGGCCAGTTCGATGATTTCTGCCTCAATGGCATCGGTGAACAGCGGGGCTTCACCCTGCTGATTGTTGAAGGACATAACCTGCTGACGCTGCTGCGCGGCAAATTTCAGGCGCTCGGTGCCGAGGCTCGCCGGGGTATCAGTCATCGCCAGCCCCATAACATAAGCCTTGCCGTTAAGCGCAAACTGCGGGTGTAGCTCAATGCTGGAGTAAATTTTCTTACCTTCTTCCGTCAGTTTTTTCATGCGCTCAGAAGGTTCGATCTCAGCGTAAAGCGCGGTACGTCCGGCGAGCGGGCCTTCGCTGATATCTTCAGCACTCAGTGCTGTCACATCACCCATTGCGCCGAAATCACTGCCAGGGAACGGCGAAAGATAGTGCTCCACGTTGACGCGTGCGCCGTACACGTCCGGGCTGTAGTTTGCTGCTGCATCACGAAGGTGCTCAGGGCGAATTTCACGCCCGTCAACGGTGGCACCGGAGACAGCAACGCGGAATTTCTTACGGGCTGGTTTAGCTGCGCTAGCCATGTCGATAATCCTGTTGAGTGGTTTCTGTACGGCCATGATGGCAGAGCGTAACTTGCTGTCTCAACGAGGTTTTGTTGTCGGAGGAAGGCCAGACCATAAAGGGGGCGATAGCGGGATCGCGCGCGGGGTAATCTTCACTCCATAAACGGTGGAGGGCAGATGATACAGGACGCTTTTGTACGTCAGAGGGCAAAACAACTTTACTGGCAGGGCTACCCGCCAGCGGAGATCGCGCGCCTGATGGGGATTAATCAGAACACAATTTACGCCTGGAAGAAACGCGATGAATGGGATGAAACACCGCCCGTCCAGCGTGTCAGCCAGTCTATGGATGCCCGCCTCATCCAGCTTACGGACAAGAAAGACAAGACCGGAGGAGACTTCAAGGAGATTGATCTGCTGACCCGGCAACTGAAAAAGCTGTCTGACGGACAACCGGCAGGGGCTGGCACGGGCAAAAAGCCGCGCAAGCGTAAGCTGAAAAACCACTTCACCGAAGAACAGATCGTCGCGCTGCGGGAGAAAATACTTGATTCTCTTTCGTGGCATCAACGCGGCTGGTATGAACAACGCCACCACCGAAACCGCATGATACTGAAATCACGCCAGATTGGCGCAACCTGGTACTTTGCCCGCGAGGCGTTGCTTGATGCGCTGCGCGATGATGTGAAATACCCGTACCAGCGCAACCAGATATTTCTGTCTGCATCCCGCCGTCAGGCGCACCAGTTCAGGGGATTCATTCAGAAGATGGCGGAAAAGGTGGACGTTGAGCTTAAGGGCGGTGACAAAATCGTACTGAGTAACGGCGCAGAGCTGCATTTCCTCGGCACGTCCGCTGCAACGGCGCAGTCATATACGGGCAACCTGAAGTTCGATGAATTCTTCTGGGTCAGCAACTTCACTAACCTGCGAAAGGTTGCAGGTGCGATGGCAACGCTGAAGGGACTGACGCGTACCTACTTTTCCACGCCGTCAGGCGAGACCCATGAGGCTTACCCGTTCTGGACGGGCGATCGCTGGAATGAGAAACGCCCGAAGGCACAGCGCAAAGCGTTTGATGTGGGCTGGAAAACACTGAACAGCGGGCTGTTATGCCCGGATAAAACCTGGCGTCAGATTGTCACCCTGAAGGATGTGATAGACCACGGCTGGGAGTATACCGATCTTGAAGAAATTCAGGATGAAAACAGCGAGGATGAATTCCGCAACCTGTACATGTGCGAGTTCGTGCACGATGGCGAGTCAGCCTTCAACCTTAACGCCCTGATTGGCTGCGGGGCAGATGGTTACGACGAATGGCCGGACTGGAAACCTTTTGCGTCCAGGCCGATGGGTAACCGCCCGGTGTGGATAGGTTATGACGCCAACGGCAGCAGCGGCAACGGTGACAGCGGCGCGATTTGCGTTGTGGTTCCGCCACTGGTACCGGGCGGTAAATTCCGCACGGTGGAAACGGAACAGGTGCGCGGCCTTGAGTTTGAAGAGCAGGCGAAAGTTATCGAAAACTTCACCTTCAAATACAACGTGCAGCATGTCGGCATCGACGTGACGGGCGGTAACGGTGAGGCCGTTTACCAGATAGTGAAGAAGTTTTTCCCGATGGCGATGCCCTACACCATGTCAATGACGTCAAAGCGCGCCCTGGTGCTGAAAATGCTACAGCTGATCCGCGCCGGGCGGTGGGAATATGACCGCAGCGAGCGCGCGCTGATCAACGCATTTAACTCTGTTCGCAAGGTAAAGACGCCGGGCGGATTCATCACCTATGACACTGACCGCTCGCGCGGCGTCAGCCACGGGGATTTAGCCTGGGCGAATATGCTCGCCATTATTAACGAACCGTTGGGCCAGGAGAGTGGCAGCGGCGGGTTTGCTATGGAGTTCTGATGAAGAAGCGCACCTACAAAAACAAACACACTGCCAGCAGTGGCAGTGCCGGACAGCCTGATATTTCCGACGCGCTCAGAAGCGATCCGGCGCTAAGCGCCTTCACGTTTGACGGGCCATATTCAGTAACAGACGGCTATGATCTGCTGGACAGCATGTGCTGCGTCGATAATGGCCGGTACTACGAGACGCCAATAGACTGGAAAGGGTTAACCCGTGCGTTCGCACAGTCCCCGCTGCATCAGTCGGCGCTTTACTTCAAGCGTAATGTGCTGACCGGGTGCTATATCCCTCACCCGTTACTCTCACGTCAGGCCTTCTCTGCGTTTGCGCTGGACTGGTTTGTCTTCGGCAATGCCTATCTTGAGCGTCGGTCTAATCGCCTGGGAGAGCCGCTAAAACTTAAGCATGTTCCGGCGCTGAACACGCGACGGGGAAGCGATCTTGATACCTACTGGTTTATCCGGCAGTGGAAAGATGAATACGAGTTTAAGGCGGGCGAGGTCTGCCACATCATGAACCCGGACATTCATCAGGAAATCTACGGTATGCCTGAATATATGGGGGCGCTGCTGTCCGCCAGCCTGTCACATTCCGCCGATAAGTTCCGCAAACTGTATTACGACAACGGCTCCCATGCCGGATGTATTCTCTATGTCGGTTCGGAGAAGGTGGATCAGGAAAGCATAAAGGTGGTGCAAAAGACTCTGTCACAGGCCAGAGGGAAAGGCTCCTTCAAAAACGTGCTGATCCATGCGCCTGGCGGCGGCAAAGACGGCGTGCAACTGTTGCCGTTCAGCCAGATATCGGCAAAGGATGAGTTTCTTAACATCAAATCAGCAACGCGCAACGATCTGCGCGACGCTCACCGCATCCCGCCGCAACTGATGGGCGCAATGCCGGAAGGCAACGGATCGCTCGGTGATGTTGAGAAAGCGGCGCGCGTCTTTGCCATCAACGAAATGTTGCCTGTGATGGAAGCAATGAAAGGCGTCAATGACTGGCTCGGTCAGGAAGTGATCCGCTTTAATCCCTACGCTCTGCTCAAAGACGAGTAACCCGACCTACCCGCCGCACATCATGCGGCGGTTCTCCTTCAATAATTTTCAATCCTCGCATGACCGGCCACCACCTGAGCACCACTTTGCACGACCTTTAACACCCCTCACTCAGAGCGCATGAACGCCATTCTGGCAGGTGCAAACGGCAATCGACCCCGCACACACCCGGAAGCGAGAAGGCGCGCTGAGAAGGCGGAAAAGGCCGAAGAATGGCAATTAAAGGCATCCCCTCCCTGACCCCTGTCGCGTGGGCTGTTCCCCCGTCACCTGCGCGCGACATTTGCTTCGTTTTTTGTGCATTTCCCGATCCGGGGGCAGACCGCGCCGCCACAGGGCGGAAAGTGTGTAAATAGCTTCAAAAAAATTGTGCAAATTTGTGCACTATTGTGCAACAGGGAAAGAAGGCCAGGAAGAAAGAAAAGCCACCTTTAAAGGCAGCTTTTCAAATTAGTAAGGGATTGATGGGTAGTCGTCGAAAAACTCAAAAAGAAGACTGGAACTCTTCTGCTCTGCGCTCAATTTCTGCCATGTAGGATGTGCGGGCTAACTCATGCGCATTGGGTGTCATAATGCTGATTAGCTGATACTTATCTGGATATAAGAAATGGCGGGAGTAAACAAGATAACTGTTTGATTTACGAGAAGCAGCAGGCAATTTTGCAGGCCACGGCTTTTCATCAGGTAAACGGATATGGATCTTAAAAACAAAAGAATCGCGGAGACGCCCGCTATCTTCCCATTGCCCTTCATTGCCAAAAACTGAGGGTAGAGATCCACCGTTCTTCCATGACTGCAAAGCATTTGCATATTTACGAGCAACTGCGGGGAGTTCAATATCGTTGTGGACAGAGACTTTAATCATGGCCCTGCCTTAATGGAACGTTGGATCTTCAAGGCCCAGCTTTTTATGTTCACTGCGGATAAGTGCATGAACCTGATCGGCGGTAACACCCAGATCAACATCTGAAGTTTTCTTCGGCACATGCGTGCTTTCAATGAAAGATAAAATATCTTCAATCGTATAGCGAAGCGTCGCAGCGGAACGAGCAAAAGCGACAATCTCTTTTCTCAGTTCCGCGTTACTTTCAGGTACGCTTTTCAGCGCAACCCTTGCAGCCTCGACAAAACTTGCACATACCGCAATATGACGGAAAAGGCTTTCAAACCCTTCCTGAGTCTCTTTTTTCTGGTTTTTCAGAAGAATAGGGATCTGCTTTTCTTCCCATTCGATGCGAAGGTTTGCCCGGTGTGTCTTCATCCTGTCAGCCAGGTTAAGCATATAACTGGTGGCCTCATCAATAGGAAGGTATGCCACAGAATCCTTTACGTCCTGGAGGGATAGCGTAGACGTACTGTGCCGGGAGATTGCTACGTCATGATGCACAATGCTACTGGCAGGAACAGGGGCAAGAGCCACCGCCAGCGCTGCGGCCATAGATGATATTTTATTTTTTTTACTGCTCATAATTGCCTTTCCTGCCAATAATCGTGAACCACTGCCGGAATGATAGCGCAAAAAATCACCCGCTGAAACGAATTATCCTTGCGGCAAAACTAGCCCGCGTCAACCTCATTGAGCGCCACCATGATTGCCAGCCTTTCAGCAGGCGGAAGCGCGGCATATTTCGCGCGCCAGCGCTCAACTTTACGCTTAATACGGTGCCGATCGTTGTAGTCTTTTCCGGCAAACGCGTGGGAATACGCGCGCCCTTCCGGGTAGTTCATCCAGATTTTTTCTGTTCGCACGCCGCCGCGTGTCATGGCCTGAAACTCCTTACTGCGCCAGCCCGCTAACGTTTCGTCATAGAGCCGCGACGGATAGCCAGACAGGATCACGTTGACGTTTTCCGGCAGGCTTATGAGGCAGGCTAACAGGTGCTCATGATCGGCAACCGTATATTCATGACGATAGCGGGCGCGACTGGTGCGCGTTTCTGGCAGATAGGGAGGATCGGAATAAACCAGCACGCGGCCATGTTGAGTAAAGTCTTCTCTTTCCAGAAAACCTACAGCATCACCGTGATAAAGATGCAACCGGGGCGGAGTTTCCCCCATATCAGACCAGCGCTCCCGCGTTAATTTAAAAGCATTTTCATCGACATCAATTCCAATCGTCCTGGCTGCAAGTGGCTTGTGAAACATTACTGCGCCACTGCCCAGGTGCGTTTCAATGTAGGTATCATGCGGCGGCATCTCGGCAATGATTTTTTGATAGACGCCACTACCGCCTTTGCTCCCTAAATAACTCATCCGTAAAACCTCGCGTTGCAGCTGCAGCACTGCTAAAAATGACGGCGCTCGATGTGTATGGCCAACATTGCCAAATCTGACAGTGCGGTACCCAATGAGCGCCACTTAGTGGCGCTAGCGGACTCTTTGCCGCCCGCGCCCGCAGAATCGCTACTCCCCGCGCAACAAGTTGCGCAGGTCATAACGATTGTCACCAAACCCATTGGATCAGTACCTCAAATAGCGCCTCACCAACGGCCCGAACACAGATCCAGGCGAATAAAGTCACCGCTGCCGCAATCCATGCCGCCCGGCGCTTTGCTGGTACGTTTGTCCGCATCCAGTCATAGGCCGAAACCGCCAGCAAAAAGCCGATAACATCCAGAATCGTTTTCATTTTTCCTCTCTTACCCCTCGTTATCTGCTGACTTAACCGCTGCTTTCCATCGGTCAACCAGCTCACCAACCTTGTGTTTGGATATGGATTTACGCCACGGCTGATCTGTACCGGCGATAATCAACTCACCTGTAACCGGATGCGCGCGATACACGGTATCGAGTACCGTCACTTCATTACCGCGCGCCAGTTGAATGGCCTGCGGTTTACTGATCTGTACCTTCTTAACCTGCGCCCATGACTGAACCAGCCCAGCCAGACCAGCAATTGCCGGTGATAAAACTTGCTCTTGCTGCCTGATCGCATGGGCTGCTTTGAGGTAACTTTCTGCCCGCTGGGTGTCATATTCGGAACAGTCGCCGCTGGTAATGCTGCGCGCCAGCTCCTCAAACTCATCAGCAGGCGATTTCTGCCGCTTCGGTTTGTGGTTATGAAGGCTTTCACGTACCTGTTTACGCTGTTCCTGGGTCAACTGACCGATCTCAAACTGTTCCGGCCCTTCCCGCCCAGCTGGCACTGTCATTAATGACGGTGATCCGGGCGGTGAATTTGTTCGTTTTTTGACCTCAGTACAGTTATTGACACGAGTCCTAGAGGGCGCGGACGCGCCCCGAAGGTCAAAATCAAAGTCAACGGCCTGCCCGGAGCCGTCCTGAATCTCCGGTTTCTTACGCACAATGCGGTAGGTATGCAGGCGGGTTTCAATTGGTGGGATGTGAGCAGCGGGCATCACCAGACCTTTAATAAGATCCAGATACTCGCCGTAATCATTCGGTTCTTCTTTCTGCTGGTACCAGATGCGCAACGGCAGATCACGGCGGGCAACCAGTGCCCCACCCTGCAATTGAGTGTATTGCTGCCAGTCGCCAGCATCCGCAGCACGGTGCAGCTCAGCAAATAGCGGGTTTATCTTGTCGGCCTGCTCCTGATTGCGGAACCGGCGCAGCTCACGCCAGACAGATACCGGCGCGCCGCCCAAAAACTGAAACTGACGGATGCCCCAGCACGATGCCCAGGCGGTAGCGTGTTTTGATGTTTCTTTCAGCGGCCTGCCGCTCTCGTCGTCGGTTTCACCGTCGAGCGCGTAGCCGTCAATATTCTTACTGATGTACTTCACCACGTAGCCGGTGGCGCTGCCGATTTCCTGATCGATCGGCTTCATATCAAAACGCGGCTGATTGCCGTGCTTGCCCTGCAACTCTTCCGCATCCTCGCGGGTGGCATAGTCTTCCATCACCTCCAGCAGTTCGGCGGAATGTTCCGGCAGAGAGAACAGCAGGCCGTGCCAGTGCGGCGTACCATCGTGGTGAGACTCAGCCACCCGCAGGCCAAAGACAGGAATTTCACGGCGGGCCAGCTCAGCACGAATCTTTTGCCACACCCGATTAAGATAACGCTGCGTGGCTCTTGGGCTGGCACCATTCCATTTAGCATTACGATGACCGAATACGGTATATGCGTGGTATTTTGATGGCGCTGTCAGGGTAAAAAACTGGCCCGCGTAGCCGCTTTCAGTGGCGACTTTCTCAAAGCCGCCGATACGGGTCATAAGTTCAACGCGGCGCAATGCCGGGTTAGATATGCTCTTATCGATCTGCTCAATAAGTGAAATGCGCTCTTTGGTGTCCTGGTCTTCCAGCTCAAGACGGGCCATGATTGCACGGCTGCGCTTGCGTCTTGCATCCCATTCATCAACGTGGTGCTTACTGCAATATGGCGCAGCGCCTCGCTTTACATCACCAAAGGCAATGTGCAGGTGCTCACGCCAGCGCGCGGCGTACTTTTTCAGGTTACGGTGCCAATAGCGATCATCCAGCATCTTGCTAATGCCAGTAGTTGCCTCATCAATAAACAGCGCTCCCCGGCAATACTTTGACCAGCTCGGAGGTGTCAGGAAGAAAAGCCGCGCGAGGATAGCCGCTTCGGTGTAAAGGTATCCGGCATATTTCCGATCACTCTGAGTCTCTACCGTTTCGTGAACTTCACTCAGCACAGACCGCATATAGATAGCGATATCCTGCGCCAGTAGCTCAACATCTTCCGGCGTGAAGTCCGGCAGGTGGTTAAAGCGCTCAACCAATCCATGCAGAGTGTTAAACGTGTGGTAAAGCGGGTTTAACCCTTTGAATGCTGTATCAGCCTGAGATTTAGCCTCATCGGTCATCGCAATAGCGTATTGCTCATTCACCATGTTGATAGGCGGCAGATCCCTGCGGATGATATCGCGCAGCGCCAGACGGGCTATGTGTCTGCCCTTCATGGTGTGAATGCTGTCAATGCGGGAAGCCAGACGCAGGCGAATAAAGCGAGGTAGCGGCGCAAGGGTGACTTTCACCCACGCCAAAAACTCCTGTTCTTGACCCAGCTCGACTAGATCAACAACGGGAGTCTTATCAACACAAATGGCAGCTTTTGGCTTCTGCCATTCATAATCGTACCGGGTGGCGTCTGGTGCGCTACCCGGATACGGAGGGGGCGGAGTTGGGGCGCTGCGCCCGCTTAGTGATGTGCTCATCAGAATGGCAGCTCATCATCACAATCGGCGGTGTCATAACTCCACGTAACGGCGCGCCCTGGCTTAAATTTGTATGCTTCTTTAGCCGTATCGAATGTAAATTGATTACGTACATAGACGCCTTCGTAGACGTCAAAAGCTTCAAATTCAACAACCCAAAAATCATGCAATTTCCAGTGGTCTAAGATTCGATCAACTACCGCATAAACCGTGGCGTCAGCATGAGCGCGAGCTAAATCAATAGCCATCCAAACGGGAAGATCGAGAGTGTTTTCCATGTTCATTCGCAACCTCCTGCCGGGCATCCCTCAACGATGCCCAGAGTGCCGATCACTTCTTTGGCCTTCTGCCGGTTGCTGGCGTCAGTGCTAACAGAGCGCTGTACGTCGATTTCATGCAGGCGGAAGCGGTGGTAAATCTCGCGGGTGGTTTCGGTGTCACTGTTGGAAATGACAACTGGCGTGTCATATTTTCGGTTCACTTCCAGCAACTCCGCCGCTAACTGGCGGTGGTGCTTCTCTGTGAATGGCTCGGTGTGGTATTGGGTGAAATTGGCGGTATCGCTGGCAGGCAGGTACGGCGGATCGCAGTAAATGGCTTCATCCGTCCCAACCATCACTTTGAGGGTGTTTTGAAACGAGCTGCACAGGAAAATAGCTTTGGTGTCGTTGGCCTTCTCAGCAAACTGGCGGATCTCCGCTTCCGGGAAGTAAGGCGCGGTTTTGTGCTGACCAAATGGCACGTTATAACCGCCGCTCTGGTTATAACGCACCACGCCGTTGTAGCCGTGGCGGTTGAGGTATAGAAACAGGGCTGCGCGGGCCACATCAAGCAAACCTTTTGTACCGTTGAAAATGCGGCGGTTCTGTAAGTATTCCTCTTTGGAATTGCCGCTCGCAAAGAGCGGGCGGGCAAGATCAATCACCAGCTCAGGATTGCTTTTTACCTCACGATAAAGGCGGATCAGATCGGGGTTGATATCCGCAAGGATATAGCGACGATAATCGGTATTGAGGAAGACGGAAGCGCCGCCAACAAAAGGCTCAACGAGGCAACCAGCCTTTGGTAAATGCGACAGTAATTCAGGCATCACGCGGCTTTTGCCACCGGGCCATTTGAGAAGGGAACGGATCATAATGCCGCCCCCATAGCGCCTTTGGCCGCGAGGCTTTTTAGGTTGTCTGAGAGCTGGGCGATCTGATTCCACACATCAGCGGCAGCGTTATGCTTTTCAGAATCGACAAGCCGATTTGAGGCATATCCACAGACAGTAAGCGCAACCTCTTCAACCGTTCTAACGTCGCGGACATTCCAGAAATTCCAGACCGGTTTTAAATCTACAGCGCGCAGTGCGTTGTAGATAATCGGCATATCGTAATCAGTACCGCGCGCCCAGACTTTCACGCTCGCCAGATCACAATATTCCAGGATAAACATATTTAATTCACTAAGAGCTACAGGGAGGGAGTAAGCTCCTTCTTTGATTACTTCCGCTCGTACTTCTCCCGACTGCTTAAACCACCATTTGATTGTTTCAGCGCCCAGCGTTCCGCCGAATGCCTCACTGCTTTCAATAGCAATGCGGCGGTACATTGAGGCGGAAACCTCACCTGACATAGGGTCAAAGATAGCCGCAGCAATAGACGCAATCGCCGCAGTTGGCTTGTTATCCATGGCTTCAATATCAATCATTACGTGCTTCATCTTGCTTTCTCCTGGGTGCAGGAAGCCCGGCGCGATGATACGCCTGACTACTGGTTAATCATTCAGTGGTTAATTGACTACGCCATCCGGCGCGGGTGGTGGTGATTCGCGTAACGCCTGAATTTCAAGGCGCGGCGCGGCATGATCGGGAAACTCCCACGGCAACGCCGCAGCCAGCTCGGCAAGGCGCTTAATGCCCAACATCAGGCTCACCTTGTCCTGGGAGCTGAACTGTTCAAAAGGCATAGTGAGGTGGGAATGAGTCAGCGACGGCAGATCTTTAAACCGCTGCGCGGCTTCGTTTGCCAGCAGGATGATCACCTTTTTCTGAGTCTCGCCCAAGCGGTTGAAACGGCTCGCCGTGTCATTGGTACGGGAAACTGAAATGCTCGACTGCAAACGGGCACGCTGTTCAAGGAACATTTGACGCCCGGATACTGGTTTTTCTTGTCCGATACTCATTAACCTATCCCCCATCACTGCCACTTATCAGGCGCACCACTCGCAAGTAATGCCTCGGATAAGTGCCGGGTTTTAGCCATGTCCGGCGCATGGTTTTGTGGTAATTTCGTTATGCCGCCTTCCAGCAAGAAGCGAGCGGCATAACTACCCACCAACAAAAGGAAATAAAAAGTTGGAAGATGAAAAAATTATTGAACTCCTGAGTTCCGCCATTGAAGCCCTGGAATCCATAGACGCCAGACCAGCTAATAACAATGGGGTCTCGGAAACTATTCGCGATCTGGCGAATAAGATTCATAAGACCGCTTATGAGAAATATCCTCACACTGGTGGTGTCTGGGTGTTTTAATTATGTGTTCTGGCCTCCGATAGCATTACGGAGGCTGTTAATGTTTTCAGGGGTCAGTTCAATGCTTACCACTAGCGGTTCTTTTATACACAGCGTCTTATTTCCATCCGTTGACGAAAATTGATTAATGCCGGGGTGATCATAATGCTGGGGTACATCCCCCTTACTTACTCGCGCAATAAACGACCTAATTTCGGCAATAGTTTCAATATCTGCATCATCAGAGCATATTGCCACGCCGCAAAAATGGTGAAGGCTATGGCGCAACATAGCAATGGAGTAACCGCCTGATGATGTCCCATGCTGGTTACTCAGATGGTAGGCATGAAGTATCTTATTTATTCTGGCTTCGTACTCTGCTTTCATTTTTATCCCCGTGATTTTGAGTTTGCTTTCTCGCGTATTTTTGGTGAGTAAATTCGCCATCACTTAATAAAGTGACGACAGGTAGAAAAAGTTTTATCTGTTACTTAATGACTAAAGCAGCTTTTTGAATAGCCTTGCTAAGGCACTAAATAAGCCTTTGTTTATCTTCTTCGTATAAACAAAAGGCTTACTCATACCTTTAATAAAACGTACCTTGTTCGGCTCAGGTTTGAAGAAACGCCCGTCCGGGCATTCAATCCAGCCGCGTGTATTGCGGTAGTGCGTGACCTGGCAACCATGCTTTAACAGGCTGGCAAGTGATGGGGCGTTATCGTTCATATCGTGTACCTGCTACAGTTGCCTACGGGCTTTTAGTTCAACTTCTTCACGGCGGGTTTTATATTCAGCAAGCGCTTTAGCTCTTTGCTGCTTTACTTTTTTACTCCGCAGCCTGATTAAAAATTGAATTAAATACAATGCAAGAACAGCAAAGAGAGAAAGCCCGATAATCATTTCAATTTTCATAACTTCTTCCAGCATTCAACCTTTCAATGGTTCGCATTGCTTCCGCTAAGGCAAAGTCACGGCCATAGTAATTATCAATGCCACCGTTATCATCGCGCTTATTTATCAAATACAAATTACTTCTGTTAAAAGCATTGCGCGGTGATTTGCGGATAGTGAATCCGGAATATACATAAACGTTTTTGCTTACCTGAACCAATCCCGGAATACTTGCGGCATGTGACCCATGCTGTGAATATCGCTTTTTCATTTGGTATTCCTTTCAGCTATTAGCAATCGCATCTTTAAGCATGGCAACCATGTTTACTTCAACTTTTTCACCTGAAAGCTTTTTGGGTCGAATGATGATTCTTCCATCTTTCACCATATCCCGGCAGGTCTCGAAGGGTATTCCGGTCACTCTGGCATACTCTTTTAAAGATAAATAAGGCGATGCAACATTTAAATTGATAGTTACGCCTGACATTTTTCACCTCTTGATGCAGGGCAATCAATCCGAGCTTTCTAACTTAAAGCTGGTATTTCTTTCTGGCGATAATAATGTTTTGAGTTTTTCTATAAGCTCAGGTGCTACCTCTACCGCCCCGGCATACACGGCGATAACATTCACAGAAATTACAACCTGCCCTAAGCGCCCTGCATCTGTTGAATAAATCCCCAAGGCCAGTGTGGAAGCATCAATTACTACGGGGCGTCCTAGGCAAAACCTTGTCGTTTTCTTCTTGCTCATAATTAATTCCTTTACTGATTGGGCTGCATTGCCTCAAGCCCACGCAAAAAAACTATGCGCACCATATTTGATGCCGAACGGCAATCGGCTTCAGCCATTGCTTCTATTGTTGCCCTTTCTTCTGGTGTAAGGCGCAGCGGCAATGTTCCGCCTGTGGCAGCGTTCCTAGGCGTGCGTGATCTCTGTGCATGATGTAGTTGTGTCATAGTGGTATATTGTGATCTGCTAAGTATCCGTGAGAAACATTATGCGAACCAAAGTTCGCATTGTCAATGGTGTTATATGAACTTTGATTTTCATTGTGCTAATAGATTGAAAAATGAAAGGAAGAGATTGGGTTTTAATCAGGCCGCAATTGCCGACCTTTGCGGTATCTCAAGAGAGATTTGGGGAAAGTATGAGCGTGGTAATGCCGTCCCTGGCGGTAATGTTTTGTGTTCCTTCGCTTTGAATGGGGCTAATGTCCAATACATCCTCACGGGAGAAGAAGGTGGCGGTGTCATGCTTAGCCGTGATGAACTGGAAGTTTTAAACCATTTCAGAGCCGCCCCTTTAGCGATCAAAGCAGCCGCATTAGCTGCGCTAACTGCCGGTAACTCTGCATCAAATTCAATCAGCGTATCTGGCAAAGGAAACCGTGTCGCAGGCAGGGATTTCAACGAAAATAAGAAGTAAGGATGAATTTTATGACGGTTAATTCTACTGGTGGGCAAAACCGTGTCGCAGGACGTGATTTCAATGAGAACAAAATCCGCATTGATCAGTTTGATGGGAGCCATACCATCAACATTGCAATCCCGGCAGAACAGCAAGATGTGCGCCCTATCGTTAAAGCTCAGCGTAAAGAGCTAAACAACTTAGTTACTGAGATTGCTGAAGCTGGTGAAATTGAGGCATTTGTAGTCTGGCAGAAAGTCCATGCTGAGATTGGTATAGCTACCGTCAGTGAAATGACCGTAAATCAATATCAGGCAGCAGTCAGTTTCCTTCAGGCCATGTTAGATCGGTGGAAGGATAGGGATGCCAGCAAAGCACTGGTTAGCCTCCTGCTGAGAAACAGCGAAAATAGCGAGACCAGACAAAAACTCATTCGTTACTGCCACATTAACTTCGGTACAGGCAGGCTGAACGATTTAACTCGTCCCCAACTTCAGCTTGCTTTATCTTGGCTTGATCAGAAATCACAGGAGAATGGCAGCTCAACCACTTCGCAGCTTACTACTCGTTTAAAAATCACAGATCTTCTCCGTACCTATCTCATAGAAATCGGCTTTATTTTCATCGTAGGCGCTGTAATAGGTGCTCTTATTTTTTAAATGCTAAATTGCATAAGGATGGCTTTATGAATTCAAAAATTTCAATACCTGAAGAAGGGCTTTATGTATCAAAGAAAGATACCACAATGCGATTGGTAGTAACTGATGTTGATATAGTGGATGACGAGGAAGAAGATAAAGAAGAAGTTTTTTTCTTAGTAACGGTCGTCAGAGAAGGTGATGAGGACGATATGTCAGCACCAGCTTTTGAGTACATTCCTGAAGAGTGGCAGCATCTTGTAAAAAGCCATCAACTTGAATATATCCCTGAAGAAAACTATTCAATTGCTGAGATCCGAGAGCTTTTAAAAAAATAATATTTATAGGTGACGATTGATGACAGTTCGTAAGCTTCCGTCAGGTAAATGGCTATGCCAGTGCTTTCCGTATGGTCGTGACGGGAAACGCATACGCAAACAGTTTGCCACCAAAGGGGAGGCACTCTCATTTGAGCGCCGTACCATGAATAACGCTTACGGCCAGGCGGTTAACGATAATGCGGTAAGACTCTCCACTTTTATTGAGCGCTGGTATGAAATGCACGGCAAGACACTGACATCTGGCGAAGAACGTAAAGTGAAGTTACTAGCCATCTGCGAGCGCCTAGGGGATCCGCTTGCTATTCATTTCGATAAAAACACATTTGCTGTCTACCGGGAAAGACGCTTGAGCGGTGAATGGAATCAGAAGGGAAAGAAGAAACTTAGTGAGGCGACAGTAAACCGCGAGCAGTCTTACCTTCACGCAGTTTTTTCGGAGATGAAGCGACTGGGAGAATGGGAAGGCGACAACCCGTTATCCGGGATTAGACAGTTCAAAGAAGGAGATCAGGAGCTGGCATTTCTTTATGAGGAAGAGATTGACCGGCTGCTGGCGGCGTGCGATCAGTCAGTCAACACAGATCTTGGCATAATCGTGAGAATTTGCCTGGCGACCGGCGCACGCTGGAGCGAAGCGGAGACTTTAAAGCAATCACAGGTTTTGCCGGGCCGTCTGACGTTTACCCAGACCAAAAGCAAAAAGAATCGTACAGTGCCAATTTCCGACCAGTTACAAAAAACCCTACCTAAGAAGCGTGGTACGCTTTTCTCCCCTGCTTACGAGTCGTTTAAAGCAGCTTTAAACAGAGCCGGAATTGAACTACCGAAGGGACAGCGCACACACGTTCTACGTCATACCTTTGCCAGCCATTTTATGATGCGTGGTGGCAACATCCTGGTGCTTCAACAGATACTCGGCCATAGCACGATTATGATGACTATGCGATACGCGCATTTCGCCCCTAATCACCTTGATGCCGCAGTCACGCTTAACCCATTAGATAACCGTACAGACACAAAATAAACAGACCTGAAATAACTATGCTGCCAGGGTGCTGCCATTTTGCTGCCACTCAACAAATTACAGACACAAAAAACCACCGGTTAAGGTGGTTTAAGAAATTACTAACAGCTTGTTTTTATTTAGCTTTAAATATGGTGCCCGGGGCGGGACTTGAACCCGCACAGCCTAATGGCCGAGGGATTTTAAATCCCTTGTGTCTACCGATTTCACCACCCGGGCATGGGCGTTAAGTGGAGGCGCGTCCCGGAGTCGAACCGAGGTGGACGGATTTGCAATCCGCTGCATGGCCACTCTGCCAACGCGCCTTTAATACTGCTTCCTCTGTACGAGGAAAATACTGGAGCGGGAAACGAGACTCGAACTCGCGACCCCGACCTTGGCAAGGTCGTGCTCTACCAACTGAGCTATTCCCGCATTTTTATCAGGCGTTTTTCAACTTACTGATTATGTTGGCTTCTTGCGGCAATGCTGCCGTTCGATGCGATGCATTCTACTGACCTGAGCGTTTGAGTCAATAAAATTATCCCTTCCGGACATCTGTTTGCTGTTTTTTAAAGCGCTTCTGTCAACCTTCAAACAAATCCGCGCGCGCCGCGTTCAGATACTGAAACATTGACCAGAATGTAAGCACCGCAGCGATATAAAGTGCGATGATACCCGCTCCGGTTATCAGCTCATTCGGACGCCACAGCAGGCCGACCAGCGCCAGCATCTGCGCCGTAGTTTTGACCTTACCGATCCAGGAAACCGCCACGCTGCTGCGCTTGCCGATTTCCGCCATCCATTCACGCAACGCGGAAATGATGATCTCGCGCGCTATCATGGTTGCTGCCGGCAGCGTAACCCACCAGATGTGAAAATGCTCAGCCACCAGGACCAGCGCTATCGCCACCATTACTTTATCGGCAACCGGATCGAGAAAGGCGCCGAAACGCGTGGTCTGTTTCCAGAGACGAGCAAGCCAGCCGTCGAACCAGTCGGTGATAGCCGCCACGACGAAAATCAGCGCACAGGCGAACGGCGCCCATTGAAATGGCAAATAAAACGCCAGCACAAAAAACGGTATCAAAATTACGCGAAACAGGGTCAGCAGAGTTGGAATATTAAAACGCATATATTAGCTAACTGTCTGGACTGAGTAGGAATTGCAAGTATGTTGCTACAATGTCCATGGGGTTGCAATGGTTAGTGTTTCAATGACCCATAGATTTTTTCCGCCAGAGCATGGGATATGCCGGGGACTTTGGCTATTTCATCGACCGTCGCATTCATCAGCGGTTGCAGGCCGCCCATGTATTTCAGCAGCATCTGGCGCCGTTTCGGACCGATGCCCTCAACGGATTCCAGGGTGCTGGTTTTTTTCACTTTAGCGCGTTTATTGCGATGCCCCGAAATTGCATGATTGTGAGAGTCATCACGAATATGTTGGATAACATGCAGCGCTGGCGAGTCGGGCGGCAGGGAAAACCCCTCGCCTTCCGGCTCAAAAAACAGCGTTTCCAGACCCGCTTTACGATCGCTGCCTTTGGCCACGCCAAGCAATAATGGGTGGTCTTTGTCCCAGGAAACATCCAACTCAGCAAAAACATTTTTTGCCTGCGCCAGCTGCCCTTTGCCGCCATCGATTAAGATAAGGTCGGGAATTTTGCTGTCGTCCAGCGCTTTACCATAGCGCCGACGCAGCACCTGGTTCATCGCTGCATAATCATCGCCCGGCGTAATACCGCTAATGTTGTAGCGCCGGTACTCGCTGCGCACTGGACCGTTAGCATCAAATACCACGCAGGAGGCCACGGTTTGTTCACCCATGGTGTGGCTGATATCAAAGCATTCCATACGGCGGATTGTCGGCAGCTCCAACGCCTGCGCCAGGCTTGCCAGCCGCTGATGAATAGTTGACTGCTGCGAAAGACGGCTAACCAGCGCCGTCGCGGCATTGGTCCTTGCCAGTTTAAGATAGCGTGCGCGATCGCCGCGCGGCTTCGACTGGATATTCACCCGGCGGCCGGCCATTTCACTGAGCGAGTCGGCCAGCAGCTCTTTTTCCGGCAGCAGGAAGTCCAGCAAAATTTCGCCGGGTAAGGTTCTTGCCTGGCTTCCCTGCAGATAAAACTGCCCGACAAAAGTCTGCACGACCTCGGCCAGCGCGGTGCCCGATGGAACTTTAGGAAAATAGCTGCGGCTGCCGAGAACCTTTCCCTGACGAATGAACAGCACGTGCAGGCAGGCAATACCGGCATCATAACTGACGCCGATAACGTCAAGATCGTCGCCCTGATTGCTGACAAACTGCTTCTCGGTCACTCGCCGCACCGCCTGAATCTGGTCGCGCACGCGGGCTGCTTCTTCAAACTTCAATGCCTGGCTGGCGGTTTCCATGCGCTCAACCAGCTGCTTCATAACCTGATCGTCTTTGCCGGAGAGAAACAGCCGCACGTAATCCGTTTGCTGCTTATATTCGTCCTCGCTCACCAGGCCCGCCACGCAGGGACCAAGGCAGCGGCCAATCTGATACTGCAGGCACGGACGCGAGCGATTGCGATAAACACTGTTTTCACACTGACGAACAGGAAAGATTTTTTGCAGCAGAGCGAGAGTTTCACGAACCGCATAGCCATTAGGAAACGGGCCGAAATACTCCCCTTTAGCGTGTTTGGCGCCGCGGTGCATTGCCAGCCTTGGATGCGCATCGGCGCTAAGAAAAATATAGGGGTAGGATTTATCATCGCGCAGCAGCACGTTGTAGCGAGGCTGATACAGCTTAATGTAGTTATGCTCCAGCAGCAGCGCTTCGGTTTCCGTATGGGTGACGGTAACGTCGATGTGGCGGATATTGTCCACCAGCGCTTCGGTCTTGCGGCTGCCGACCTGACTACGAAAATAGCTGGAAAGTCGCTTTTTAAGGTCTTTTGCTTTACCGACATAGATAACCGTATCAGTACCGTCATACATGCGATAAACGCCTGGCTGGCTGGTAACGGTTTTCAGGAAAGATTTAGCGTCAAACACATCATTCACTGTTAATTAACGATTCTGCATTAAGCATACCATGGCGAATAGCGAGATGTGTCAGCTCGACATCGCCATTGATATTAAGCTTGCTGAACATACGATAGCGGTAGCTGTTAACAGTTTTAGGGCTAAGATTAAGCTGCTCAGAAATTTCAGTTACCTTTTGCCCACGCGTAATCATGAGCATGATTTGCAACTCGCGTTCGGAAAGGCAGCTGAAGGGAGATTCCGCTTTATCGGGTTCGATCTGGCTGAGCGCCATTTGCTGAGCGATGTCGGAGGCGATATAGCGCTGTCCGGCATGAACCGCCCGGATAGCGTTGATCATCTCTTGCGGCGCGGCGCCTTTGCTTAAATAGCCAGAAGCGCCAGCCTGCATAACTTTCGCCGGCAGCGGATTTTCCGTATGAATGGTCAGCATGATGATACGGGCGTCGGGATTGTAACGCACTATTTTACGCGTGGCTTCCAGACCGCCGATGCCGGGCATATTCATGTCCATCAGCACCACGTCCACACGGTTCGCCCGACACCATTTCACCGCGTCCTCGCCGCAGTTCACCTCACCGGCAACGCGGATACCTTTGATATCTTCCAGTATGCGCCGGATGCCGGCGCGAACTAGCTCATGGTCATCAACAAGAAGAACGCTGATCAAGTAGAACACTCCAGGCAAAAGCAGGCTATAGCCTAAACATCAATCTTACCCTTTTTCCAGAAAGTAATGCACTCAGAAATTCATGGTTATAACGTTTTTTTTCGCTGAAAGGTCGGCCGCAAAAAAAAGGTTATTTTATTATTACAATTAGTTTCCATTACTTTCCTTCGCCACACTTTTCAGCAGTTAAAAACGGCAGATGAAAATAAAAATATATAAAAATCAATAAATTAAATTAAATAAGCTTCGATAATTAACCCACAACTTATCTTGCTTATTACGCTTCGCTTAATTCATCTTTTTTTGTGCATAATTTATGAAAAATATACACACCGGAACATTTTAGTTTCTATTTGACTGACTTTCATTCGATCTTAAGCACCACGGGTTAGCTGCTCTGAAGCTTGTGATATACTCGCTTATGCGATTTAGTACAACAAGCCAATGCGCTATAACATCAGGTCTTAAGGAACTTTTATGATACGCCACGATTTTACGACTCAGCAGGATGTACAGGCTCTGGCAAACGAGGTCGCCGGTATGAAGGCGCTGGTCACTTTAATCCTGAAAGGCATGGGCCAGGCCGACGCCGGGAAAGTGATAATCAACATGGAGCGCTATATTAATGACCTCAAAGATCCGGAGCAAGCAGAGGTGCTGAGCACCACGGTTAAGCAGATAAAGCAGGCTTATCGTCAGTAAGACCCGCCGCGCCCATTGATTTTTCAGCTTCTTTAGGTCAACGTAAAGCGAAACATTGACTGCTAATTGAGAAACAATGGGCCTGTTGCTAAAAGCGCTGCTTGGCGCCGGCGTGGTACTGCTAATCGGACTGCTATCAAAGACCCGTAACTACTATATCGCCGGGCTTATTCCTCTTTTCCCAACCTTTGCACTCATCGCGCATTATATTGTCGGCAGCGAACGCAACCTTGAAGCGCTGCGCAGCACCATCATCTTTGGTATGTGGGCTATCGTTCCCTACTTTGTTTATCTGTTTTCACTCTACTGGCTGGCCGGATACTGGCGGCTGCCGCTGGCTCTCACCGGCGCCGTAGGCTGCTGGCTAATCGCAGCCTGGCTGCTGATAACACTCTGGGTTAAATGGCACGGGCAGGCTTAGCGGTTGCGGCTGCTCCAGTTGACAGAGACCCCCAGCGAAGGCAGCACCTCCTCCGGACTAAAACGGCGCGAACCGCGAAATTTTTCACCGAATCTCGGCTGATTAACCGGAATTCTGATAGCAAAAAGATTATCTTCCGACTGGATAATGCCCGCCGTTAGCGGCTCATAGTCAACCTGACTACGGCTGAACATCTCTTCAAGCATCGGCGTTGCAGCACATATTAACTCTTTCATGCCAGCCTGTTCAGCCAGCTGCAGCGCATGCCAGAGCAGATGCAAAGGCAGCTGTTCATCAACTTCGATACGGGCAGAAAAACGTGACATTTCCCAAACTGCGGGCGACTGACCGGTCGGATGAAAAACCGTCGGGTTACCCCCCGTTTGTTTGCGCAAGGGGATCAGTCGTGCGCATCCGCAAATTCCCAGCTGCGAATGCCATGCAATCAGCCAGTTGACCTCGGAACGATCGAAACGGTCGTACTCCTGGCCGGGCGTATATAATCTTGACGGCACAGACCAGCCTTCGTCGCGGGTAAAGATGCTGTAGCGATAGCTTCCAAGCTCAGCCAGTAAAGATGAAGGCATATCCTTCTGTCTGGTCTGAATTATTTTCATTGTACTCCCCTGTCGCCATCCCTTTAAAAGCCGCACCTAACGGCACACTCAGCGTTGCTTCCTACTTACCGCAGGGTAAACAACCAATCAAGCCAGAAAAACTACCAATTTTGGTAGGCTTCGATGATTTTATATCAATCCAATAGCAGCGGCATAAGAGGCTATTTGCGTTTTGTTTGGCGCATTAAACCTCTTTTGCATGTTTTTTTGGTGAAAATTGACGGTATTTTCCGAGATAGCCAGTATCAGAGATATTTCCGCGGAGGTTTTCCCTTCGGCCGTCCATTTAAGTATCTCCAGTTCACGATCGCTTAGCTCCATATTGAGTACGCTCATCGAGGCATCCTCCATGCGGACCAAAGCGGATAGCGCCAGCTCAGTCAACAGGGGGAGCTTCAGCTCTTCTTCCAATGAGATAGTTTTATTTTTCATGGAATTAGCTGAACTCATAGAGAGAATACCAATTGTACGACTTTTTGCCATCGACGAGTAGGAAATTCCTGACTTTATTCCATTAGCTTTAATCAGCTCATGCAGATAATGATGACTGGAAAAAAACGCGTCTTCCCAGCGCAATATTTTTCCCGGCAGCTGACAGGCTTGTACCACTGGATCGAAATGCGAATATTCCTCCTTCAGGTAATGACGGATAAAATGTTCGTTATGATTACTGTATATAAAGGTTTTCGGTCTGGTAAAGGGAACGGGCTGGCGAATGAATAACGCAAAGTTATCAAATGCCAGCCACCTCGTCTCACGCGCGATAATTTTAGTTAATTGCACGATTTCACTGACAGACTGAAAAGCGGTTTGCACTTCAGAGCGCCAACTGAAATAGCTTTCAGATGTCATTGATGCCTCGCCAGCGCGCAATTTTTATTTGCGTCCTGATTATAATTTTGCTTTTGACTGACATAGCAACAGAAAGAATAAAACCGGGATGAAAATAAAAAACCAAAAGAAACCAGTCAACAAACCGCCCGCACCAGGCGTGTTATACGCGGGCCGGCAAATCTTACCGCTGTCACATCCCATCGCTGTTATACCACTTCGGGCGGGCGAAAAGATCGCACATCGTCACATTGTTATGCCACCTATTTGATGCTGCAATAATAGGATTTTCCTGTTTAATATTCAATATTTCTGTTGTATTCAGACCAGTCATAACTGGCTATTTTTCTGCACTAATTCACCTTCCCTTGCTCATTTCATCAAAAAATATACAGCAAAGATAATTTTAACTTAATGATAAGTAACAATTGTTTTTGGATTTCAGTAAAGTTTGACTTTTCATCGATAGATTAATATTTAGTGATTACTGGCTAAAAGTGGTCTGCAAAAGACTGCCTTTCATTGGTAAAATTTCCTGAAGTGATGATGAAATCATGAGTACAATCACATTATGAAACTTCACTTGCCGGACCTATTTATCAGCCACTATTGTGTTTATAACGGGCTGAATAATAGACAAAACGTCAGGCTGTCATTTTGATAAGGACATAACTATGTTGGACAAAGTGGCTATGACATTTTTGCTGCTTGGCGCATGCACCGCGCTGATGATCGTTAAAGATGCGTTTCGCCGTCCGGCAGCGCCACCAGTGATGAACCTGACCTGGCTGATTACCGGACTTTATATGCCCTTTATTGGTTGGTTAGCCTGGTGGTATTTTGCTCGCCAGCAGGGCGGGCGAACGGTGTTGTATCCGCATCGTCCAGGCTTGCGCCGGGCGACTGCGGCCGGCGTTTTTACATCAACATCGATTACCGCCAGCGGCGGCGTCGCCGGCGCCATGCTGGCGCTGGCCTTGTTGCCGCTCTTGAGTCATGCCCTTCCCAACTCACCGCGTCTTTGCCATGCGCTATTTTCTTCACTTCTGGCGCTGCTTAGCGGGTTTATTGTACTGACGCTTTACTGGCGGCAGGCTGAGCGATTATCCTGGCTGAGAGCAATGTTAAGGACGCTGAAAAGCGGCCTGCTTTCACTGGTTGCCTGGCAACTCGGCATGTTCCTCTATTTTGAGCTGGCGCTGCACTTCGTTTTGCACGGCGCTGTCGGTCCGTCTCTGCTACCGTGCTGGTTTATGCTGCAGATTGCGTTTTTTACCGGCTTTATTTTTAGCTGGCCGGTCAATAAAGCCCGGCTGGAAAAATGATGCACACCGGCTGGGTAAAACTTACGCCACCGACCGCTGCGCGGACAATTTCTGGCAACCGGCCCGCAGCGTTGAATAGAGATATCGGCGATCGCCCCCCTCAACGTCAGAACGTACTCTTTTTGAGCATTCAGCCTGGCCGGACCGGTTTTTTACTGCCATCAAAGTAGCGTTGCGATAATCTTCTCGTCCGGTCGGTACGGGCTATTAACCGCCGGGCAAAGACGCGACGGCCCTCACGATTGTTAATATTTATTTAGCTATTAACAGGATGTTTACTCTATCGTGTTGCCATTATCTGACCGAATATCCATACCAATAAAAGCCAGTAAGCGCTGACACAATGCTATCTACAGGAGCCAAAAACCCTATGGTTGATCAAAACAAAGCGACTGCCGACGAGAACGGCGGCGCAGGAGAACTACGGCGAAACTTGCATAATCGCCATATTCAGCTGATGGCCATCGGCGGAGCCATTGGCACCGGCCTGTTTATGGGCTCGGGCAAAACGATCAGTATGGCGGGCCCATCAATCATTTTTGTTTATATGATTATTGGCTTCATGCTGTTCTTCGTCATGCGCGCTATGGGCGAACTGCTGCTCTCAAATCTTGAATATAAATCTTTCAGTGATTTTGCCGCCGACCTGCTCGGTCCATGGGCCGGCTATTTTACCGGCTGGACTTACTGGTTCTGCTGGGTGGTGACCGGCATTGCCGATATTGTCGCTATCAGCTCCTATTTTCAGCTTTGGTTTCCCGGATTCTCCGTCTGGATGAGCGCCCTGCTATGCATTGTGGTGTTTCTGACGCTTAATATCGTAACCGTTAAGCTGTTTGGCGAAATGGAGTTCTGGTTTGCGATTATCAAAATCGTTGCCATCGTAGCGCTAATCGTCACCGGCATCGTGTTGGTCTTCATGCATTATCCCTCGCCCGGCGGCGCCCATGCGGCGCTCAGCAATATTTGGGATCGCGGCGGCTGGTTTCCAAAGGGCATCAGCGGATTCTTTGCCGGCTTCCAGATAGCCGTGTTTGCCTTCGTCGGTATTGAGCTGGTCGGCACCGCCGCGGCGGAAACGCGCGATCCGCGTAAAGTATTGCCACGCGCGATTAACGCGATCCCCCTGCGGGTAATCATGTTCTACGTCTGCGCGCTGATCGTTATCATGGCGGTTACCCCTTGGGATCAGGTGGTTGCCGATCGCAGTCCCTTTGTTGAAATGTTTGTGCTGATCGGGCTGCCAGCAGCCGCCAGTATCGTCAATTTTGTGGTGCTGACCTCTGCGGCCTCCTCGGCTAATAGCGGGATATTTTCTACCAGCCGCATGCTTTATGGCCTGGCGCAGCAGGACGTAGCCCACCCCTTGTTTGGTAAACTCTCACCGCGCGCGGTGCCTACGAACGGATTGTTTTTCTCCTGCCTGTGCTTACTGGGCGGCGTTGCGCTGATTTACCTGATTCCCAATGTGATGACGGTATTTACCCTGGTTACCACCGTTTCGGCAATTTTGTTCATGTTTGTCTGGACCATTATTCTTTGCTCTTATCTGGTTTATCGTAAGCGCCGTCCGGAACAACATGCAGCGTCGGTGTATAAAATGCCGCTTGGCAAAATTATGTGCTGGGTTGTCATGGCCTTCTTCGTTTTCATCCTGGTGCTGTTAACGCTTCAGCAAGACACGCGTCAGGCATTGATGGTCACCCCTTTATGGTTTGTCATCCTGGCCTTTGGCTGGATGATGCGTCGCCGTCGGCACGGCTGATAAAGGGCTACGGGCCGGAATATCCGGCCCGTATTCAGAAACGCGTTATTAATTTCCGCCACGCTTTGGCTAGCGGCGGTCGATTAAATGGCAAACGTGACGGGACAACCGTCGAATTATGCAAAGGCTCAGGACCCAGGTCGAAAGTAAAGCTATAGTGTGGTTCCTCCCCCATCCGCAGGTCGGTGATATACACCCGGCCATTCAGCTTCTTCATAGAAAAAAAGCCGTGGCTAAACCATGCGACACGATCAACATGCCAATTGCCTTGCAGGCGGCTGAACAGCGCCATATCACGCGGATAAGATTTGAATTCTATGGCCTTATGCGGATGCAATAATGAGAAGTAAGCTTCACTGTACTGATTTCCCTGCATCCGCAGCAGTCGCCATTGCAGCGTGTTTAAGGGAGTTGGCGTCACCAACAGCGGCGCTGGCTTTTCTCCTGCTGCCGCCAGCTGCTGGCTCACATGCTCTCTGACCCA
The DNA here is from genome assembly GCF_002006995.1 of Izhakiella australiensis. Lineage (GTDB taxonomy): Bacteria > Pseudomonadota > Gammaproteobacteria > Enterobacterales > Enterobacteriaceae > Izhakiella > Izhakiella australiensis. The sequence goes on from NZ_MRUL01000003.1 coordinate 182,552, forward strand.
GCTTTGCGCTGCGACGCTCCAGGCGAGATAAAGGCATCCCAGGGTTAGTCCTAGTGCATTACTGCGTATCCCGGCGCGTCCACGCAACCATAATGCACAGATCCCCCCCACCAGCAGCGGCAACGTAAATAAAGGGTCGATAATAAAAATGCTGCCGATAGCAAAGGGCCGGTCGGTAAAAGGCAACCCAAGCTGGGTTCCGTATACGGTAAAAACATCAAGCAGAGGATGCGTAATCAGCACCAGCCAAACCGCCAGCCACCAGCGGCCAAAAAGTGAAGGCTGATGTTTGCACAGCGTTATCAAACCAGCGATCAGCGGTGAAAATAACGTCAGCCAGAACAGCGAATGACTATTGGTGCGGTGCAGCGTCATATTGCGAATGGCGTCGCCATGATCGATAAACACATCCAAATCAGGCAGGGTGCCACAAACAGCGCCAACCACCGCAGCCTGCCAGAGCGGAATTTTCCTGCCGGCAACCGCCATGCTGACTGAAGCACCCAGCACTAACTGTGAAACGGAATCCATATATTTCCCCGGATAGTCAGCCGCTCAGCGAACGCGGATGCCTTCAATAATCATGCGCTGGACGTTCTCAACGGTTTCAGCAAAAAACTGGCTGTCTTCAAGACCGCGACCGGTAATCGCTGTCACCTGGCTGGCAAAATCAGCATAGTGCTGCGTTGCGGCCCAGAGCATAAAAATTAAATGATGCGGCGCTATAGCCGCTAATTTCCCTTCGTCTACCCAGCGCGCAATAATCGCCGATTTCTCATTGACTAATGCTTTGAGATTCTCCTCCAGCTCCTGTTTCAGCAGCGGAGCGCCTTGTATCATTTCCATACAAAACAGCCGCGACGCCTGCGGGTTGTCGCGGGAAACTTCAAGTTTCAGCTGAATATAGTGACGGATCGCCTCCAGCGGATCCTGCTGATAACTGAGCGCTTTTAACGGTGCCAGCCAGATGCTGAGAAGATCCTGCAGCACGGCGAGGTAAAGCGCTGTTTTAGAGGGAAAATAGTAAAGCAGATTAGTTTTTGACACCTCCGCCTGCTCAGCGACCTTATCCAGACTGGTACCGTGAAAACCATACTGAGAAAACAGGCTGAGCGCGGATTGCAGAATAGCCGCACGTTTTGCGGCTACAGCATGTGAGCGGCGTGACGCCCTGCCAATCGAATGCTTGTGGTTTGAATTCACCCCGTTCTCCCTGCCGTAGCCAGACTGGCGCGATAATAGCAAACCCTGACAAAGTTACCTAATCAGATGAAATTTGCGGCAAAAATGTTAAATTTTCTGCCAACGACGTCATGGATTAACTATTAAGTAAAACGGATGGGAGTGCATAACGAATGGCAGTCAGCCCCAGGGCAAGGCTAACGGATAAGTAGTAAAGATAGCTAAAATTAACCGCCGGACAGCACACCGGCGGATTCAGGCATTGCTATGCAGCTTGCCTATTTGTCATTTCGGTTTGCACGGCTATTTCGACCGCCTTTTTCGCCAGCTTCCGATGCCCGCTGCGGATCGTTTTTAAAGTTGCCGCCGCTTACCTTTCCTCCTTTACGGCCAGCTTCCGCCGCTCTTTCACGGTTTTCAGCGAAATTGCCAGCACCACCACGATGTTGCGCCATCATTCACCTCCGGATAGTTAAGGAATCATTGTTGTTTATGCGGAGGAAACCAGATTTACCTGAGACCACCGCATGGCATATTTGCGCACAAGCGCGTTTGCCACTCGATAATCATAGTGTAAACCAAGCAATATGCGGCTCCGGCCAGAGGAAAAAATGGCAATCCGGAGGGTAAGTCATCCTGATATCAGGGAAAATAACTTCAAAAAAACTTATATTTAATGTGCATTCTGCTGGCAAAAAATGCCCTGAGTCAGGCAGTTTTAGCTCACTCTTCTATACTTAATCACGGCGCTATTTTAAACAGGAACATGGAGTGAATCATGGCTAAATTGCTGGTGCTTTATTATTCGATGTATGGACATATTGAAACAATGGCAAATGCCGTGGCTGAAGGAGCAAAGCGCGTTAAGGGAGTCGAAGTGACCATCAGACGCGTACCTGAAACGATGAATGCTGAACGTTTCGCCCAGGTCGGCGGTAAAACGGATCAGGCCGCGCAGGAGGCGACCCCGGAAGAGCTTACGCAATATGACGCAATTATCTTTGGTACCCCTACCCGCTTTGGCAATATGAGCGGGCAGATGCGTACCTTTCTCGACCGCACTGGCAGATTGTGGGCGTCGGGGGCGCTTTACGGTAAGCTGGCGAGCGTTTTTTCCTCAACCGGCACCGGCGGCGGTCAGGAACATACCATCTCTTCTACCTGGACGACCCTCGCCCATCACGGCATGGTGATCGTCCCAATCGGCTATGCAGCTAAAGAACTTTTCGATATTTCTCAGGTTCGGGGCGGTACGCCTTACGGCGCAACCACCCTGGCCGGAGCCGATGGATCCCGCCAGCCCACGGAAACCGAGCTGAACATTGCCCGCTATCAGGGTGAGCATGTGGCTGGGCTGGCGCTGAAACTTAACGGATAAATATAACGGGAGAATTAAATATGGCAACGCAACAATCGAAAGCTCACCACGTTGGCGAATGGGCTTCCCTGCGATCGACTTCTCCGGAAATTGCTGAAGCTATCTTTGAAGTGGCAAATTATGATGAAAAACTTGCTGAAGAGATTTGGCAGCAGCAAGGCAGCGATGAGGTACTGTTCCGCGCCTTCGACAAAACGGAGCTGGACGTTCTGACATGGGACAATAAGCAAGTAGAACGCCGCAACGTCTGAGTAATCGACGACTCGCAGCCCTCGCCAGAGGGCTTTTTCTTTGCCTGTCGCGCCATTCCATTAGGAGCATACATGCCATATCAAAGCATTAATCCTGCAACCAATACCCTGATAAAAACCTGGCCTGAACATGATAATCAGCAGGTTGAAGCGGCGCTCGCCACGGCAGATGCCCTCTACCATTCGTCCTGGAGTAAAGGCGACATTAAGCCGCGCCTGCAGGTACTGTATAAACTGGCAGAGTTAATTGAAGCGCGGGTTAACGAACTGGCGGTTATTGCCAGCAAAGAAATGGGTAAGCTCATTAATCAAAGCCGCGGCGAAGTCCGTCTGTGTGCGCAAATTGCTCGCTACTATGCACAAAACGCCGAGCGCTTTTTGGCTCCGGTTCCCTATACCAGCGATCTAGGTGAGGCCTGGGTAGAGCATCATCCGATTGGCGTATTGCTCGCCGTTGAACCATGGAATTTCCCCTATTATCAGCTTATGCGCGTGCTGGCGCCTAACCTGGCGGCGGGAAATCCCGTGCTGGCAAAGCATGCCCCCAACGTTCCCCACTGCGCCGCTCAGTTTGCCGAATTGGTTGAGGAAGCCGGCGCACCGGCGGGCGCCTGGACCAACCTTTTCATCAGCAACGAACAAGTCAGTCAGCTGCTTGCCGACTCACGTATTCAGGGCGCGGCGCTAACCGGCTCTGAACGTGCAGGCAGCGCCGTCGCCGCCCAGGCGGGGAAACATCTGAAAAAAACCACCCTCGAACTCGGCGGCAATGACGTGTTTGTGGTGCTTGACGATTGCGATCTTGATAAGGCAGTCGCAGCCGGCGCAGGTGCGCGGCTCAGCAACTGCGGTCAGGTGTGTACGGCGGCAAAGCGCTTTTTGGTCCATGAAAAAGTTGCCAGTGAGTTCATTGAAAAATTCGTCCAGGCATTCAATAGCGTACGTATTGGCGATCCGCTGGATGAACAGACCACCCTCGGCCCCCTATCTTCTGCTTCCGCGCGTGACAGACTGGAAAAGCAGGTCGCCCAGGCGCTGGAGCATGGCGCCAGATTAATAACCGGCGGCGCGGCGGTTCAGGGCGTTGGCTGCTTTTATCAGCCAACCATACTGACGGATATCAATCGTGATAACCCGGCATGGTATAGCGAATTTTTTGGTCCGGTAGCCCAGCTGTACATCATCAAAGATGACGATGATGCCGTCGCTATTGCCAATGATTCGCCCTTTGGCCTCGGCGGCGCCATTTTCTCCGGTGATCTCAACCGCGCCCGACGCATGGCGTCACGGATAGAAACGGGAATGGTTTATATCAACTCGGCAAGCGACACCGCCGCAGAGTTACCCTTCGGCGGGGTAAAACGTTCGGGATTTGGCCGCGAGCTGTCCGATCTCGGCATCAAGGAATTTATTAATCAGAAGCTGGTTGTGATCGGCCGCGAAAGCTGAGGCGTAAAAAAAACCGTCCCGGTAAGGGACGGTTTTATCGTAACCACCAGTGCTGACTGCGGCTTATTGCGCTTTAGCGGCAGCCTTAGCGTTGCCGTCTGAGTCGGCTTTCGCATTGTCTGCTTTCTTATCCGCAGCGCCTTTATCCGCATCAGCTTTCGCCGGTTTATCAGCGCCAGCCTTCTCTTGGGCAGCTTTATCAGCGGCGGCTTTATCCGCAGCGGCCTTCTCCTGAGCAGCCTTATCAGCGGTAGCTTTATCCGCAACGGCTTTCTCCTGAGCAGCCTTATCAGCGGCGGCTTTATCCGCAGCGACTTTCTCCTGAGCAGCCTTATCAGCGGCGGCTTTTTCCTGAGCGGCCTTATCTGCTGCGGCTTTATCAGCCGCGGCTTTTTCTGCCGAAGCCTTAGCCTGGGCAGCCGTATCCTTCGCCTGCTGATCGGCAGCGGCTTTGCCGGTTTCCGCAGCGCTGGTAGCGGGCGTAGCGGCGACTGGCTCGGCCGCAGGAGGCAGCTGAACCGCCATTGAGGTGTTCTGCAGTGCGCCGTTCAGTACGTTAACGAACTGGTCCCACGGGCAATAACCGTTGGCATCCGTCTGACATCCCGCCATTTGCAGGGTGACGCGCTGCGGCGGGGTATCCAGACTGAGCGGTACCGCGTTGCGCAGCTGATCGGTGGTTTGATAGACGTATTCAACCTTAACCAGATCGCGATTATCTTTGTTGTCGTGCCAGCGCTCGAACACCAGCATCCCACCAATTGGCGTCTCTTCATTCTGCTCTGGTAAAGAGTAGGGTTTGAAATCAAGCGCCTTTAGTATCGAGCCAATATTGGAATCATGTCCGACCATTAGCGTCACTTTTGGCGCGCTGTTTTTATCCTGGTCCACCAGCATGCTGCGGATATAATCGACCAGCGGCGCCGCAACGTTGCGTGCAATTGCCGGCGTACCGAATAAAGTATCCTGATAAGCATTTTTAATCGCCGACAGCTCTTTCCACTGCTCCGCGGTTTTTATTTGGCCCCAGGCTACTTTATCCAGCGGCATTCCTTCGTAATATTGCAGGGTGAAGGCATCAACCAGCGCATTCGCGGTGCGCAGCGGACCGCTAACGCCCGGCTCCTTGCCGTTATCTGCGCTGAATTTATTCTGTTCGCTGCTGGTGAGGTCGCACTTCTTCTTGCCTTTGCAGTCCGGCGACGCTTTGTAATCAATGATTTTTTCCAGACGCTGCAGGGCTGGTTTCAGGGCCAGCTTTTTATCAGCTTCGGCCATATCGTTAATAGCCTGCTGCTGGAAATCTTTGCTGCCGTTGGTGATCACCGGATTAAAGATGGGGTCCATGGTGCCCATTTCATCCTGATGAGAAACCGATACGTCGCAGCCAGGAAACGCACCGGTGATAAAATACTGCGCCGTCGCCAGCGTGCGCTGCAGGCTGTTAGCATAGGCATATACCGCGTTATCCGCCGGGCACTCACCGGCTTTGATCAGCCCCTGTTTTGCCAGCCATTCGCGGGTGTAATTGCCCATGTAAACTTCAAGAATCCCGCCTTTAGTGGTTAACTCTCCGCCGGGTACATTCCATGACGGCCAGCTTTTTTTCGTCGCCTGTTGCAATACGCTGCCGTTATTCGCTAACGGTGCGCGCAGATTGTGGCGGCTGAGCATGAGAACCTGCTCTAGCTGATAATCGCCTTCAGCGCCCCAGGCTGTACCGACCGAAAGTGCGGTGCAAACTGACAACGCACACCAACTCATCTTTTTGATCATATGTTTATCCATTGTTTTGACGGTAACATCCTGACTGGCTTAGCCGGATGATGCCAGCTTCGCGCGAACCCCGAATATCGCTACCCTCAATATTATCCAGAGTGAAACAACCAGGTGTTTTAAAGCGTTACAAGTATGGAGAATATAGCAGACTCTCCTGCTCAGGGTTTAGTCCCCTGGCGACGTTGAAAAGCAACAGAATGTTATTCTTAGCGCGCAAAGCACCAGCATTAAAACAACAAGTAGACAATAATGCCAAAATAATGACTTTCAAACAGTGAAAAAATGGATAAATTACAGAATCGTCAGTGAATCCCGAAATATCTTAAAGTTGCCGTTACCGCAGCAGCGGCAATGACAACCACGATCAGCGACTGACGCGCTAAGGCCAGTAATAATCCGGCGACCACGCCGGCAACCCGGGCTCCACCAGCAAAATGATCGTCCTGCTGGAACGTCGCAATAACAGCAACGGTCACCAACAGGATAGTCGCAGCATCATTCAGCAGCTGGCGGCTGCTCTCGCCCAGCCCGAGGCGATGACCTAATACCACCCCCGTCAGACGAATTAAGTAGGTGCCCACCGCCAACGCCACAATACCGCCAGCTATCCACCAGGGATGTTCCATCATGTTTTTTTCTTCCTTATCAGTAAACCGCTCAGCGCGCTGAGAATCGGTAATCCGACCGGTAAAAAGGGCGAAACTATCAGTGCAGTGGTGACACCGGCGAGCGTTGAAACCAATGTCTGGCGATTTTTCAGCGCCTCCAGCGTTAGCGCCAGCAAAATTGCCGGGAATACGGCGTCCAGGCCGATGGAGGCCGGGTCAGGAATTATCTGGCCGATAACGCCGCCCAGAATGACGCTGAGTGGCCAGATGAGAAAAATCCCCATGCCGCATAGCCAGAATGCGGCCCGCGCTTTACGCGGTGACTTTTGCGCCAGCCCTACCACGACGCTCTCATCGTTCATGATGTGATAACCAAGAAAACGCGTTGGCGTACGCCCGATAAGATCCTTCACCGCCATGCCAAAGGGTAAATGACGCGCATTAACCAGCAGACCCGCAACCACCGCTGCGGTAATGCTGCCGCCTCCGCCGACGATGGTAACGAAAAGAAATTCCGATGCCCCCGCCAGCACTAAAAGTGACAGCGCTGCAGCTACCCACAATGGAAAACCATAGCTGATAGCGGTTGAACCATAGGACAGGCCAAAAATACCATCGGCAAGACAGATTAAAAGGATGGATTTCAGCAGCTTTTTATTGATATAACGCAGACGCATCCTGAACACCACAACATAAAAAACGATCGTTCGTTATAATGAACACTACCGATTCAGTTTTCAATGCATCCATACCATTTTGTTGGAAATAATATGAACACACCCATTGCGATGATTGCCCATAGCCTGGTCAGAGAACGCCAGCGTAAAGGTCTCAGTCAGGGCGAGCTGGCTCGGCAGGCCGGCGTGGCAAAATCCACCTTATCCCAGCTGGAAGCGGGAAATGGTAATCCCAGCATTGAAACCCTGTGGTCGCTTTGCGTCGCGTTAGATATCCCTTTCGCCAACCTGATGATGGAACCGCAAATAACAACCCGCCTCGTACGCCGGGGAGAAGGCCTGACGGTGGCCGCCGAGCAGGCGGACTATCAGGCTATCCTGCTGGCAACCTGCCCGCCGGGCGCTCGCCGCGATATCTATCAGGTGGAGAGTCAGCCAGGTAACGGTCGCTGTTCGCTGCCTCACCTGCCAGGAACCGTGGAGCATATCATTATCACCCATGGTCGGGCGCTGGTTGGTCTGAGCGATCGGCCGGTCGAATTAAACGTTGGCGACTATTTGTGTTACCCCGCTGACCACGCGCATATTTTCCGTGCGCTGGAGGCGGATACAAGGGCGGTAATGATTATTGAACATGTGTGAAGTGGAATATCTCAGGCGTTTATCCGGCCGGGGATGGCGCTGAATTAGCTGACGTTTGGAGTCGTAATGCCGTAGTCAAAGATTTGCTCAGGATACGCATTTTCTTCCGTAGCTTGCGGATGGGCCAGTCTACATAAGACGTCAAAAACATCTGCCGTGGGTAAATTAAACATTTCAATATTTGCAGAATGCGAAAATAACACGCAGTTATTATCAACAATATCATAACGTTCTGAAAATAATGTAGATAATCTGATTCCATCCGGATAGGCGTTGGCATTGACGATGAAACTAAATAAACCCGTTTTGGAAAAGTTACGCCACTGTGGAATATGCTTGATGCTATAAAAAAACCCCATGCTGCATAACACAGCATGGGGTTGATATCTGGCGGAGGAGGAGAGATTCGAACTCTCGAACGGTTTCCCGTCGCCGGTTTTCAAGACCGGTGCCTTCAGCCACTCGGCCACCCCTCCGCATATCATCGTGTATTCACTGATGATGGCGCGGGAGTATACTCAGGCGGATGGCCTTTGCCAATCTCTTTTTATGCAACCGCCGGCTGATTGCATAATGCTTAACCGCCCTGCCGATCGTCGCCTGCCGTTCAGCCCTGTTCCGCACAAAGAAAAACCCCATGCTGCAAAGCAGCATGGGGTTCGTGTCTGGCGGAGGAGGAGAGATTCGAACTCTCGAACGGTTTCCCGTCGCCGGTTTTCAAGACCGGTGCCTTCAGCCACTCGGCCACCCCTCCGTAATGAGGCGAACTATAAACATCCCCTGAAAATATGTAAAGGTGGTTTTGCTTCAGTTGCCTGAAAAACAGGCGATTACATACCGTTTGCATTTATTATCGCCAGTTTGCTCACAGTTCACGCGCCTGGCGGCGTAAACTACGGGTAAAGAAGGGTAAAACGGCTTCCCCTGTTGACTGTGACTTCATATTCTTGTCTCAGTTTTGTGACTCTAAGTGAGGCATTTTATGGATCGCATCATTACCTCTTCGCGCAGTCGGTCGCTGCTCAGCACCCACAGGGTACTGCGCAATACCTACTTTTTACTCGGACTCACGCTGGCGTTTTCTGCGGTTACCGCCACAGCCAGCACCGTTTTTGCTCTGCCTGCACCGGGTCTTATTCTGATGCTGGTTGGGTTTTACGGTCTGATGTTTCTTACTTACCGGCTGGCCGATCGTCCGGCAGGTATTCTGGCGGCCTTTGCATTCACCGGCTTCCTTGGTTACTGCCTTGGTCCGATCCTCAATAGCTTTCTGATGGCGGGCATGGGCGACGTTATCGCTCTGGCATTAGGCGGCACGGCACTGGTCTTCTTCTGCTGCTCAGCCTATGTGCTGACCACGCGCAAAGATATGTCGTTCCTGTCAGGTATGCTGCTGGCTGGCTTTGTGGTGCTGCTGCTGGCGGTTATCGCTAATCTGTTTTTAAACTTACCGGGCCTACAGCTGGCTATCAGCGTAATGTTCGTACTGTTTTCCTCCGCCGCGATCCTGTGGGAAACCAGCAACATTATTCAGGGCGGTGAAACCAACTACATTCGCGCTACCGTCAGCCTGTACGTCTCCATTTATAACATCTTCATCAGCCTGCTGAGCATTCTTGGCTTTACCCGCAGCAACTGATGTCTTGCCGCTAAGCGTTTAATAAAGCCCCTGATGGGGCTTTATTTTTGCGCTCAGAAAAATTTGTTACACTGCGCGCCTGAATGCATGTGAGGCTATACCGTGATATCTGCAGGAAAAGAGATTGCCCGTGACGCTAACGGCTACCTGAAATCCGTTGATGACTGGACGCCGCAGCTGGCTGAAATGCTGGCGGATGAAGAACAAATCGTACTTAGCGAGGCACACTGGGAAGTGGTCAACTTTGTGCGGGCATTTTACCTTGAATTCAACACCTCCCCCGCGATCCGCATGCTGGTAAAAGCGATGGCGCAAAAATATGGAGAAGAGAAAGGTAACAGCCGCTATCTGTTTCGTTTGTTTCCTCAGGGACCGGCTAAGCAGGCAACAAAAATCGCTGGCCTGCCTAAGCCAGTTAAGTGTCTCTGACGCTTAATTAGTGGTAAAGCGATCGGGCTCCTGCTGGGGCTGATGAGGTTCGGTCAAGACCCGTTCGACTTTTGCGCTACGCGGTCCGCCGGCTTTCAGCCAGTTAATCAAACTATCCACCTGCTCCGGGTCCCCCCAGGCCAGCACCTCAACAGAGCCGTCATCCAGATTGCGGGCATGGCCGCTCAGGCCAAGTTCGCGCGCTTGTTGCTGTGTGCTGTAGCGAAACCCAACGCCCTGCACCCTACCGTGGACCCAGGCCAGTACGCCTTTTTTCGTCATCATTACCTCCTGAATGCGGATTCGTTGCTTTTTAACCGCATCACACCGACAATACGGCCTGTTTTTCTGAAAATAAGCATAGCAAATGTCAGCGCGATTAATTCTTGCCAAAGGACGCGAAAAGTCCTTACTCCGTCGTCATCCGTGGATTTTTTCCGGTGCCGTTTCCCGCATGGAAGGAAAAGCCAGCGCCGGAGAAACCATCGATATCTGCGACAGCCAGGGCAACTGGCTGGCCAGAGGGGCGTTTTCTCCGCAGTCGCAAATCCGGGCCCGCATCTGGAGTTGGAACGCCGACGAGTCAATCGATAGCGATTTTTTTGTCCATCGTCTGCAGCAAGCGCAGAAGCTGCGCGAGTGGCTAGCGCTACGCGATGGCCTGGACAGCTATCGACTGATTGCCGGAGAATCCGACGGTCTGCCGGGCATTACTATCGATCGTTTTGGTCACTTTCTGGTATTGCAATTGCTTTCCGCCGGGGCTGAATACCAACGCCCTGCCCTGATTGCCGCGCTGCAACAGTGCTATCCTGAACTGTCTGTTTACGATCGCTCGGACGTCAGCGTACGTAAGAAGGAAGGATTAGCGCTCAGCCAGGGGCCGGTCTGCGGCGAGCTTCCTCCCGCACTACTAACCATCACTGAGCACGGAATGAAGCTACTGGTTGATATCCAGGGTGGGCACAAGACCGGTTATTATCTCGATCAACGCGATAGCCGCCTGGCAACCCGTCGTTATTCGGCGGGTAAGCGCGTACTGAACTGTTTTTCCTATACCGGCGGCTTTGCCGTTTCGGCATTACTTGGCGGCTGTGAATCAGTGGTCAGCGTCGATACCTCACAACCCGCACTGGATATCGCGCGCCAAAATGTCGAGCTTAACGGGCTGGATACAGATAAAGCGCAGTTTATTCGCGACGACGTATTTAAGCTGCTGAGAACCTGGCGCGATCGGAATGAAAAATTCGATCTTATTGTGCTGGATCCGCCGAAGTTCGTCGAAAATAAAAACCAGCTGGCGGGTGCCTGCCGGGGTTATAAAGATATCAATATGCTGGCAATGCAGCTGCTTAATCCCGGCGGGACGCTATTAACCTTTTCCTGCTCAGGGCTGATGCCGACCGACCTGTTCCAGAAAATTATCGCTGATGCAGCCTTAGATGCGCATCGTGATGTACAATTTATAGAGCAATTCCGTCAGGCAGCCGACCATCCGGTGATCGCCAGCTATCCTGAAGGCCTTTATCTCAAAGGATTTGCCTGTCGGGTCCTGTGACTTGAAAAGCATTGCCCTGCCCTCATATAAGCGTCAGGGCAATGTTGAGGGGAGGTCATGATGATTGCCAGCAAGTTCGGTATCGGTCAGCAGGTTCGACATAAAATGTTAGGTTTTCTCGGCGTGGTGGTGGACGTTGACGCAGAGTATTCGCTTGATAAGCCCGCCTTTGATGAAGTCGCCGACAGCGAACAGCTGCGGGCATCGCCCTGGTATCATGTGGTGATGGAGGATGACGATGGCCAGCCGGTCCATACTTACCTCGCTGAAGCCCAGCTTTCCTGGGAAGCACAGGCTGAACACCCGGAGCAATCTTCCCTGGACGAACTGGCGGATTCGATTCGCAGGCAGCTTCAGGCGCCCCGCCTGCGTAACTAATCCGTCGGGCCGCGGCTGACATCGCCCGCTGTCAGCCTGATTTTTTCTCGAGTCCCAGACGGGGGATTTCAATCTTTGGACAGCGGTCCATAATGACGTTAAGCCCCGCCTCTTTAGCTAAAACTGCCGCCTGCTCATTGATCACGCCCAGCTGCAGCCACAGCGTTTTCGCCCCTGCGGCAATGGCCTCCTGAGCAACCCCATAGGCTGCTTCCGAGTTGCGAAAAACATCGACCATATCCAACGGCTGTGGAACCTCAGCCAGCGAACCATAGACGGTCTGCCCCAGCAGCATGCCGCCCGCCAGCTTAGGGCTAACAGGAAAAACCTGATATCCCTGTTCGAGCAGATACGCCATAACGCCGTAGCTGGGGCGGGCCGTGTTATCGCTGGCGCCAACCAGCGCAATGGTGCGACTGGTCTCAAGCACATCCTTAATCACATCGTTATACATATTTTTTCCTTATCTGATTGCGCTTATATTAGTGTAAATTACCGCCGCTTTTTCGACGAGAGCCCGTTGCCGCCAGACGTGAAAATGCGGTAATCGCACGAATAAATATGTTTAAATGTTAATATAGTGTCATAGTGAAAGACTTAGATACATTTATCAGGCAACGTACGCCCTCGGGTCGGAGAAAGAATGAAATTGCGTTTGTGGTGCGCAGGTCTGTTAACCATGCTGATCGGTACGGCTCTTCATGCGACCACGCTGAAGCTGGAGCCTGAGATTGATTTGCTGGTGTTAGATGGCCATAAGATATCAGGCTCCTGGCTGAAAGGGGCCGACGGCATTGAGCTGGAAAAAGGACAGCACCAGTTTTTGTTTCGCGTGGAAAAAACCCTCAGCGGCGCCAGTCGCAATGCACGATATATTTCAGTACCGCTAATCGCCACGTTTGTTGCTGAGACAAAATCCGTCAGTATTCGCCTTCCCGTGCTGGAAACCCTCAACGATGCAAAACAGCTGGACAGAGGCGCTGGCTTTCAACTGATTAATGAACAGAATCAGGTTATCGCCAGCCAGCACGACACGCTCAGCCTGAGAGCAGGCAGTGATGCTGAGCAGGCGATGGTGGCTTATAATCGTGCGAATCATATTGCGTCGGTACCGCGTTTTGCCGAACCACAGCAGGCCGTAGGACAACTATCACCATCTGCGGAAAGTGTTGCGTTTAATAACTCTCCGGATGCCGCCGTGCTTTATCGTTGGTACATGCAGGTAGACAGCGCAACCCGCCAGCATCTGCGTCGCCTGCTAAAAGCCCTGCATACCAGTTGAACGCTGCCGCCTGAGGGCGCTAAAATCCCATTGTTCCCTTTTAATCCGATTATTCTCACCAGGATATTCCTAATGGATCAAACCACCCGAAAAATTCCGGAAAAAAAGCACATTGCGCTGGTCGCTCACGATCACTGCAAAACCGCGCTCATGCAATGGGTTGAACTTTATAAAGAGACGTTAAGCCAACATACGCTGTATGCGACCGGCACTACCGGCAACCTGATCCAGCGGGCAACCGGCCTGCCGGTTAAATCAATGCTCAGCGGGCCGATGGGCGGCGACCAGCAGGTTGGCGCGTTGATTTCTGAAGGCAAAATCGATGTCCTTATCTTTTTCTGGGACCCACTAAACGCCGTTCCTCACGATCCAGACGTTAAAGCACTGCTACGCCTGGCTACGGTCTGGAATATTCCGGTCGCCACCAACCGCGCCACGGCGGATTTCATTATTCACTCGCCGCTTTTCCATCGCGAGCAGGAGATATTGATTCCGGATTATCAACGTTACCTGCAGCAGCGCCTGCAATAAGCCTGCTGCGGATCCGCTTCACGGCTTGCGCTGCACGGGTACGCCAAGCCGTTTAAAATCATCAACAAATGCTGAAGGCGCATCGGGATCGAACAGCAGCCATACCTGTTCCTTCGCCCTGGTAAGCGCGACATAGGCCAGACGCCGCTCCTCGGCATCGGGGAAATCTTCCGGCGCAGGCAGCAGTACCTCTTCCATTACCGACTCTCTGGCCTGCGCCGGGAATCCTTCCTTCCCCGTGCGTAAACCAGGCAAAATAACATAGTCAGCCTGCCTGCCCTTACTGGCATGAATGGTCATAAATTCAATATTGAGCTTAGGCCAGCGTGTCTTTGCTTTATCCAGCTCGGCGGGACGCAGATAATGATAACGCGCCAGAACCAGCACCGTTTCCTGCGGTTTAACAAAGCCACTGAGCTTGTTTAACAGCGATTCAAGCTGACTCTCCGGCAGCAATACCACGGCCTTCTTATTGCCCTTACGCAGACTATTGAGCGGTTTTCTTAACTGATGAGGGTTTTCCTGAACAAAGCGGTTGGCGATGTCGCCGATGCGTTCGTTAAAACGATACGTTGTATCAAGTATGCAGCGATCCCCTTCACCAAAGTGATGATGAAACGCGGTGGTCAACGTCATTTCCGCGCCGCTAAAACGGTATATCGCCTGCCAGTCATCGCCAACGGCAAACAGCGAAGTACGCTTATTCTGACGTCGCAGAGCCGCCAGCAACAAAGCACGCTGTGGCGAAATGTCCTGAAACTCATCAACCAGAATCGCTTTCCATGAGCTGATAAAGCGTCCTTTATCCAGCACGTTGACCGCCTGGTGAATCAACCCGGCAAAGTCCACGGCGCCTTCTTCTTTAAGCGCGCTTTTCCAGGCCTTAAGCAGCGGCGCCATTAGCCTGACCCGTTTAGCAAACTTGTCACGCAGGGCTTCCGGGGCGCTTTCAATCATTTCCGCCTGCGCGCCACCGTGGGTGCGCATTAACCCCAGCCAGCGTTCAAGGCGGCTGGCGAGTCGGTTAGCCAGCCGCTCATCCTGCCAGAAAGCCGCGTTCTCCAGCTCCCAGCCAAGTTCTTCCTCCAGCCACTGACGCCAGCCTTTTGCCTGTGCTTTCTTTTCTGCGCACTGCTGACGCCAGACCTCAATCAGAAGCTGGCGTCGCTTGCTTGCATCGCTTTCCAGGCTACTGATAGTCGGCGCCCGTTGGCTGCCCTGCTGAATGATATGTAACGCCAGCGAATGAAAGGTTCTGGCTTCAATTTCTTCAGTATTCAGCCTTTGGCGGATGCGGTCGTTCATCTCCTCAGCGGCTTTACGTCCAAAAGCCAGCAGCAAAATTTGCTCAGGCTCGGCGAGCTTACGCTGCATCAACCAACCGGCGCGAGCAACCAGCACGGAGGTTTTGCCGCTACCGGCCCCTGCCAGAGTTAATACCGCGTCTTCACCATTAATCACCGCTCTGGCCTGCGACTCATTTAACGGCGATGTTTCTACCGTATTGAAGAAATCCGCGTATTCCTCCAGCATCTGCGTGGTCCACTGCGCGTTACGCCGCTGCCGTTGCTCATCGGCCTGATGATACCAGCGCTGACAATACGCCCACTGCTGCGCGCAGTTTTCAAATTGAGAAACACGCTGATGAGGTAGCGGCAACCCAGCGAATAAACCATCAAGCTGCTGGCGCAGGCTGGTAATATCGCTGCGCTTAAGCCAGCGTGATTGCTGCTCAAGATCGTCGATAACGCTGACGGCATCAGACAGCACCGCGGCGCTGACCACGCTCATCTCCTCTCCCCACTCGGTCCATGCTTTGTCCAGATAGTGAAAGAAGCGCTGCGTCTCGCCCCACTCGGTACCGTGCAGGCGCACGACTTTTTCATCAATCAACGTGAACTCCAGCTCGCCCCAGACCAGTCCTCGCTTACAGCGAATGGAAAGCAGTTGATTAAACGGAATCAGGTACTGATGCTTTTCTCCACTGACCTCAACACCGGCATTCAGTAAACGAACCCTGTTATAAGGATGCTGCGCCAGATGTTTGCCAAGCGACGTTGATTTAAGTTCCATGCCCCTGACCTGTGGTGGCAATAAGTTATTCACCTAGTTTACCGGCAGGAGGTTTAGCGCTCCAGCGCTAAAACGCGTTACAATCAAGGCATTGAACATTGCCTTTATTTTTTCAGGGGAGAGGCGCTATGCGCACCGTACTTAATATTCTCAACTTCGTACTGGGTGGCTTCGCTACCACGCTGGGCTGGCTGCTGGCGACGCTGTTTACCATCATACTTATTTTTACCCTGCCGCTAACGCGCTCCTGTTGGGAAATAACCCGGCTTTCTTTGCTCCCTTTCGGTAATGAGCCTGTACACGTTGACGAACTCTACCCTGAGCGGCGTAACGCGCTGCGCAACGGCGCCGGCACGCTGCTGAATATTGTCTGGTTTGTTCTATTCGGCTGGTGGCTTTGCCTGAGCCATATTTTTATTGGCATTGTGCAATGCTGCACCATAATCGGCATTCCGGTCGGCATCACAAACTTAAAGATTGCCGCTATCGCGCTCTGGCCGGTTGGACGTCGGGTGGTCTCGGTGGAAGAGGCCCGCGCAGCACGTGACGCCAACGCCCGCCGTCGTTTCAATCGGACTTAATAATGCAGCCCGCACGGCCGTTTACATTGCGGCGCTTTAACCTCAGCAGCGCCTGGCTGTACAACCTGCGTATTTTGCTGGCGCTGATCGGCACCACCGCCGTACCGCTATGGTTACAGCAAATCACCTGGACCATTCCGCTTACCCTCGGCGTCGTAGCCGCTGCGCTGACGGATTTAGATGACCGGCTGACCGGACGTTTACGTAATCTGGTCATTACGCTTACCTGCTTCTGCATTGCGTCGGTATCGGTCGAGCTGCTCTATCCCTGGCCCTGGCTGTTTATTATCGGGCTTGGCCTGTCTACATGGGGCTTTATTCTGCTGGGAGCGCTGGGGCAACGCTACGCGACCATTGCCTTCGGCGCCTTGCTGATCGCGCTTTATACCCTGCTGGGCGTCGGACTTTTTCCACAATGGTATCTGCAACCCTTTCTGCTACTGCTGGGGGCAGCCTGGTATAATTTATTAACGCTCTGCGGACACCTGATTTTCCCCATTCGACCGCTGCAGGAAAATATTGCCAGCACTTTTATCCAGCTGTCGCACTATCTGGAAGCTAAGGCCAGCCTGTTCGATCCCGACGTTGAGACGGGAGACAATCGAGGAATGATCGAGGTCGCAATGACTGACAGCCGGCTGGTCGAGCAACTCAACATAACGAAAGCGTCGGTACAGAGTCGGCTACGCGGCGATCAGGGACAGCGCGGCACGCAAAGAACATTGCACTACTATTTTGCCGCCCAGGATATACACGAAAGAGCGAGTTCGTCGCACGTTAAGTACGATGCGTTACGTAAAGCATTTCGCCACAGCGATATTCTTTTTCGCTTCCAGCGACTATTGACCTTACAGGCTAAAGCCTGCGAACGGCTGGCTGAGACCATTCTGCTGCGACGTCAGTACCAGCACGATCCGCGTTTTGAATATCACTTTGCTAACCTGAGAATTACGCTGGCTCAGCTTGATGCCGGGGCAGGCTATCCGGCAGAGCGTAAAGCGATGCATTTTCTACTCAACAATCTGCGGGCAATTGATGCCCAGCTCGCCACCATTGAATCTGAGCAGCGGCTGGCACAACCGCATGTGAGCGAAAATCAGCTATCAAATGACGGCTTAACGGGTTGGCAGGATATCCGCCTGCGCTTCAGCCGCCATCTCTCGGCTTCCTCGCCGCTATTCCGCCATGCGGTACGCATGTCATTATTGCTTTGCTGTAGCTACGCAATGATTCAGTTTACCGGGATGAAGCATGGCTACTGGATCCTGCTGACCAGCCTTTTCGTTTGTCAGCCTAACTACAATGCCACTAAAAGCAGATTAACGCTGCGCGTCGCCGGAACCCTGGCCGGGATACTGATAGGTTTACCTGTGCTATGGCTAGTGCCGGCAGTGCAAGGACAGCTGTTACTGATAGTCATCAGCGGCGTGCTGTTTTTCGCTTTCCGCACCGTGCAATATGCCCATGCAACGATGTTTATCACTCTGCTGGTGCTGCTTTGCTTCAACTTATTAGGCGAAGGATATGAAGTGGCGCTGCCGAGAATAATTGATACCCTGATAGGCTGCGCGCTTGCCTGGATGGCAGTCAGCTGGATTTGGCCAGACTGGCGTTTTCGTGATTTCCCTTCGGTGATACGCCGCACGCTTAACGCGCACTGCCGCTATCTGGACGCCATTCTGGTGCAATATCACCAGGGCAAAGATAACCGGGTCGATTATCGTATTGCCCGACGAAATGCGCACAATGCCGCCGCCGAATTAGCAGCGGTAGTGGCTAACCGGTCAGACAGAAAAGCAGATTCCACCCTACAAGAGGAAGACGCGTTCCGGCTGCTGTGCCTCACCCATTCCCTGCTCAGCTATATCTCAGCCCTTGGCGCCCACAGGGAAAAGCTGGAAGACGAGGCGTTATTATTATTACTGGATGACACGGTCTGCTATGTTGATGACGCCTTACAACCAGAAGTTGCAATTTCCCCGGCGTTGGATAAGCAGCATTCTTTATTGTTAAAACGCATTGAAACCGTCGAGTCGCAGGTTGAAGGTAACGCCCACCTGATTTTGCAACAGATCTCGTTACTGCTTGCACTGCTTCCGGAATTAACTGAGCTTCAATCGCGCATCATCACTATCGATAGCGCTGACGCTCTAACTGGTCAACCTTAGCTTCATACCAGCTGCGCAGTTCGGCTTTCACCTCTCCGGGCAACGCCTGATAATGAAAGCCGCTCAGCGCGCCTTCTAAGGCATAGAGAGTATTCAATCCAAGATGTTTATTCAGCGCGCGTAGCTTGAGCCAGCAGGCCTTCGCGCCTTCAGCTTTAAACATACTGATATTCTTGATCCCCGCTTCGCGTAGTAATCGCTCCAGCTGATGGCCGATATTAGGTAAACTGCGCATGCCGACGGCCTGTTTTGATAGCTCATTATGGTATTGGGCACCCTGTAAACACAGACGTGATATCGCCACCAGCTGCTCTGGTTCCCGCCAGAGCGTCTCATTTACCCGATAGTAGTCAAGACGGACAGGCACGCCTCGCTTCTGAAGCTCTAACGTTTGCAGTTTACGCTCACAGAGATAAGGCTTTGACGCCTCACAGGCGCGCAAATAAAGCTCGCCTTCTGCAACAACGGCAAACACCGCTTTGCCCACGCTCAGGCTGTAACCGCCAAATTGAGTGCGTACTTTAATAGCGCCAAGCGGATTTAATAGCTGCGTAATACGCTCAATACGTCCCTTTTTTGTCATCATTTCCTCCTTGTTAATCAACCTGGTTGCTCCAGACATTAGTGATTTCAGTAAAGGCATTCAATGCCTCGCCCGCGTTTTTGCCAAAATCGCGCAATATTTGCGAGGCGTTTTCAAAAAATCAGGTTGATCTTCATCCTCTGTAGTTATACTGTATATTCATACAGTGACATTACAGGTGAAGAGATCATGCGTACTCAAATTTCTAATTCTTATCGCGTTAGCAAACCTGTGCATTTGAACCCTTGCCCCACCCCCACGCTGAGTTCCGGCACAATTGCCGAGCTGGTATTTAGCGAGGATCAGATTGCTATGATGCAATTAATGTTATTACCGCTGCTGCAGCAGCTAAGCATCGAATCCCGCTGGCAGCTGTGGCTCACCTCAGAGCAGAAACTTAGCCGTCCCTGGCTGAAATCAACCGGTCTGCCGCTGGATAAAATGATGCAAATCCAAAGCCCGGGAGAACAGCCAACGTTAGAAGCAATGAGCAGAGCATTGCGCACCGGTAATTACAGCGTCGTTATTGGCTGGGTTCAGAACCCACTGACGAATGAGCAGAGGAAAATGCTGGAGACGGCGGCAAAAGCAGGGCATGGTTTAGGCTTGATTTTATGTGCGTCAAACCTCCAGAAGACCTCCGGGAGACCAGTAAACAGCCTAAAAATTCCCTCTAGTTTGTATCATTAAGTAAAAATGGGAATATTCTCAGGGAACATTCCTTTCACCCCTCTGATAACCTTCTGATTCTATTATGACGCGGTGTGACAATGGGTTAGCCGCGTTAGCAGAGATAGCGGCTCTTAATTTTTACGCTATAAATGTTAAAAAATATGTAGAAAACGCTATTTTTTTCTCTTACCACCCAACATCATACTTGTAAGTTTTTCACGACGTTGTAGACTTTATCACGCCGAGGTGCTCCAACAACCTCCATGCGGAAGCGTAATAATTGAGCTATAAAGCCCGGCGAAGGATTAAACCAAGAGCTAAATTCAGCTCCTTGCCTATTTGGATGATAACGAGGCGCAAAAATGAAAAAGACAGCTATCGCAATTGCAGTGGCACTGGCTGGCTTCGCTACAGTAGCGCAGGCCGCTCCGAAAGATAACACCTGGTATGTCGGTGGTAAACTGGGCTGGTCTCAGTTCCACGATAAAGGCTACTACGGCAACGGTTACACCAACAACGACGGTCCTACCCATGAAAGCCAGCTGGGCGCAGGTGCATTCCTGGGCTATCAGGCGAATCCTTATCTGGGCTTCGAACTGGGCTATGATTGGCTGGGACGTATGCCGTATAAAGGCAATACCGTTAACGGCGCGTTCAAAGCACAAGGTATTCAGCTGGCAGCTAAACTGAGCTACCCGCTGACTGACGACCTCGACATCTATACTCGCCTGGGCGGTATGGTATGGCGTGCTGATTCAACTCAGTACAATGCCAATACCGGCAACCGCATCAGCGACAACGACACTGGCGTATCTCCGCTGGCAGCCGTTGGTGTTGAATACGCACTGACCAAAAACTGGGCTACTCGCCTGGATTACCAGTGGGTTAACAACATCGGTGATGCTACCACCGTTGGTGCCCGTCCGGATAACGGCATGCTGTCTCTGGGCGTAGCTTATCGCTTCGGCCAGGATGAAGCAGCTGCGCCTGCTCCGGCACCGGCTCCTGCTCCGGCACCTGTTGTTCAGACCAAGCGCTTCACTCTGAAGTCTGACGTTCTGTTCAACTTCAACAAAGCTACGCTGAAACCGGAAGGTCAGCAGGCTCTGGATCAACTGTACAGCCAGCTGAGCTCCATGGATCCGAAAGACGGTTCCGTTGTTGTTCTGGGTTATACCGACCGCATCGGTTCTGACCAGTACAACCAGAAACTGTCTGAGAAACGTGCTCAGTCCGTTGTTGATTACCTGGTGTCTAAAGGTATCCCGTCTAACAAGATCTCTGCACGTGGCATGGGCGAAGCTGACCCGGTCACCGGTAGCACCTGTAACAGCGTGAAAGGCCGCAATGCCCAGATCAGCTGCCTGGCTCCGGATCGTCGCGTAGAAATCGAAGTTAAAGGCATCAAAGACGTTGTTACTCAGCCTCAGGCTTAAGTAAAACGGCTTTAAAAAACCCCGCAGATGCGGGGTTTTTTTATCTATAAATTTTGCGTCATGCTAAGGAAATTTGTTGCCGCGTTAGCTCTCGCTCTCCTTAGTACTACCAAGAATAGCCTGCAGATCCTCTTTCAGAAGCGACATCTTGCTGGCATATTTCTCTTTACGCTCGGCGTCTTCTATTAACTGCACGATAGTTTCAGAAAGGGTGCTGTTACGACGCTGCGCTAGCCCCGCGAGGCGTTGCCACACCAGATACTCAAGATCTATCGATTTCTTACGCGTATGCTGATGCTCCGCATTGAAATGACGCTTACGCCGGGCGCGTATTGTTTGCTTCATGCGGTTTTCCAGCGCCGGGTTGATATGTTTTTGTATCCACGACAATACATCTACCGGCTGATTTTCCATAGCCAGCAACTCATCAACCGCAGCCTGAGCTGCGCTCAGCTCGATATAGCGCGTTATTAACTCCCCTTCGCGGTGTTTTTTAACCAGATACTTCCATTTCCATCCGCTTTCAAGATTTTCGAGCTGCTGATATTTCATCGGAATCTCAATGCTGAACACCCTGATTACAAAGCATAACAGCTTTTTGCAACACATAAACCGGGAAAACAGTTTACATGTGCGAAAGCTGTGCGCCACCGCAGCTAAATGTTCAACCGCGATGCTTAACCGGCTGAAATACAGTATAATGCGCCCTTTGTTCATTTCAGATAAATACGACGACATTGACCAGCACGAAACTTGATTGGCAGGCGCTACGGCCGCAAACCGATAACTACCAGCACTATTTTTCTCACGTCACTGAGGACACCTCAGGGTGCTTTGAAAAAACTCAGGCGCGACTGGCAAACGGTTTGCAGGCATTCAGTCAGACGACGGCAGAACCGGCCATGATGCTGGTAAAAATCGCTGAGTATGGTCAATATCTGACGCTGCTGCGCGACAGGTTGACACAGCTGGAAGCGGATAATCCCTCCTCACAATGGTGCGGAGGTCAGTACACCCTTGAGGGCAACCAGGCGCGCTACCGGGCGTTTGCCAGCCCCGAGGATAACTTCGCCTGTCAGAGCGGTCAGGTTAGCGTTGCCGACTGGATCGAGCCGGAACAACTATTCGGCTGTGTGCGTCTTTTTCAGGAGACGCTAACCCTTGAGCCCGGCCTGATTCATCGCCTTAACGGCGGCACGCTGATTATCTCGCTGCGCGCCGTACTCACTCAGCCCCTGATGTGGCTACGCCTGAAGCAAATTTTTCTCAGCCAGCAGTATGTCTGGCTGTCGCCGGATGAAACCTGCGCGCTGCCGATATCAATTCCCGCTATGCCACTGAAGTTCCGGCTACTTATCGCCGGCGACCGCGAAGCGCTGGCCGAATTTCAGGAGATGGAGCCGGAATTATCCACGCTGGCGATTTACAGCGAATTTGAAGAAAACATTCAAATCGTTGACGATGAAGAGATAGCAGACTGGTGTCAGTGGGTGCGTAGCGTTGCCGATGAGGCGGGGATTGGCGCCATTGAAGCCGATTTCTGGCCCGAACTGATTATCGAAAGCGTGCGCTATACCGGCGATCAGGAAACGCTGCCCCTCTGCCCCTGCTGGTTATCCCGTCAGCTGCAGGATGCCGTTATCTACAGCGAGGATAATGGGCTCGCGGCCAGCCAGCTAAAGAGCGCGCTTGAAGCCCGCGCCTGGCGCGAAGGTTTTCTTGCCGAGCGAATGCAGGATGAAATTCTGCTCGACCAGGTCCTTATCAATACTGAAGATGAAGTGACAGGCCAAATAAACGGCCTCTCGGTTATTGAGTTCCCAGGCCATCCACGCGCCTTTGGCGAACCCGCACGTATTAGCTGCGTAGTGCATCCCGGCGACGGTGAATTTACTGATGTTGAACGCAAAGCGGAACTTGGCGGCAATATCCATGCTAAAGGCATGATGATTATGCAAGCCTGGCTGGTTTCAGAGCTGGAACTGGAACAGCAGCTGCCCTTCTCAGCGTCAATGGTATTTGAACAATCATACTCTGAGGTAGACGGCGATAGCGCATCACTGGCAGAGCTGTGCGCCCTGATTAGCGCGCTGGCGACGCAGCCGATCAACCAGCAAATTGCGGTAACCGGTTCGGTCGATCAGTTTGGCAACGTGCAACCGGTTGGCGGACTCAATGAAAAAATTGAAGGCTTCTTCCAAATTTGCCAACAGCGCGGGCTGAGCGGAAAACAAGGTGTTATTTTACCCGCCAGTAACACGCGGCATCTGGCGCTGAACGATGAAGTGATCAATGCCGTCAGAGAACAGCAATTTCATATCTGGACCGTCAGCCATACCGAAGATGCGCTGCCGCTGCTGATGCAAAAATCATGGAATACAGAACAGGGCAGCTGCCTGCTGCGAACGATTCAGGACCGCATCGCGCAAATGAATCAGCAGGATAACCGGCATCGCCCATGGCCGCTACGTTGGCTAAACTGGTTTAACCACAACTGATCGGAGTTGTTGAGCGTACACCTGTTCGCTAATCTTCGACACTCACGAAAATAGGGCTAAAGAACGATATGGTAGATAAACGCGATTCCTACTCTAAAGAAGACCTGATTGCCTCAGGTCGCGGTGAGCTATTCGGCGCAGGAGGTCCTCCCCTTCCGGCGGGCAATATGCTGATGATGGACCGCGTGGTCGAAATGAACGAAACCGGTGGCAATTACCATAAGGGCTATGTCGAAGCAGAGCTGGATATCAAGCCGGACCTGTGGTTCTTTGGCTGTCATTTTATTAACGATCCGGTGATGCCTGGCTGTCTGGGGCTGGACGCAATGTGGCAGCTGGTTGGCTTCTACCTCGGCTGGTTAGGTTCAGAAGGCAAAGGCCGTGCGCTGGGCGTGGGTGAAGTTAAGTTCACCGGCCAGGTACTGCCAACGGCGAAGAAAGTAAGCTATCGCATCCATTTTAAACGCGTCATCAGTCGTAAACTGGTTATGGGCGTAGCGGATGGCGAAGTACTGGTTGACGGTCATGTTATCTATACCGCCACCGATTTAAAAGTTGGCCTGTTTAAAGATACCAGCGCTTTCTGACCTGCAAAAAAATAAACCTCCGCGCTGGCGGAGGTTCTTTCCTGACAACGAACAGAATCAGGCTATTGCCGTCGTCCTGTCCTCCATGGCTTGTCGCCAACCTCCCAACCAGTGAGACCGTGCATCAACCATTTGATAGGGACACATCTCTTTAGAGCGTCCGCTAATACCTGCCTGATAACCGCGAGAATGCGCGCGTTCAAGTCGGTCTCTTTTCTGTCTCTTCATGCCTTGTTTCCCTCATTTTGACTGGTGGAATTCGGATGTTAAGAAAGCAATGGCTACTTTTTAAAGCAGCCATAAAATTGGTTTTAACTCTTGCCGCCAGAAAGATCAATGCGCAAATTTCACGCCAATGTCATCAAAATGACTTGTAAAGTTATGTTACCGCTGCGCTTTAGGTTGGCTTTTTATGCTGCTAATAGCCTGAAGGACAATTAAAAAGTCCCCGATCCTGACGAATTTTCATCCACCAGCAATCAAGGACTTAAAGAAGATAATAATTATTATTTATTTACTGAGGAGTCGGCCAGATGGCGGGCAATTTGTGCAGAAACCCGTTGCCATCCCTGCCCTAAGGTTTTGACTAAGGCATCATAGCCATCGGCGCGCTGCGCTAGCACCAGCGAGAATCCTCGCCGCTCAATGTGGTCTCCCCGTTGCAATATCCAGTCTCCGCTGACAACCGCTTTGCCGTCGTAACGTCCCTGGAAACCAGTAACATTAACGCTAAGGGTATCAGGCCGCTCTCCCAGCGGCGCGGCGGACACTACCCGACCCGGCAGCTGAGCTGATAAGTCGCTGACCAGCGCCTGCTTGAGTTGTTGATCGAGCGGACTGGCCCAGAGATGGCTGGAGGCCATGACATATTTAACGCTGCTGGTCTGGTACACCACGCCGTTGCCGGATAAATAGTCCGGCATCGTGACACGATCAACCCAGATCGCCGCCGGATGAGCGCCGGCGGTATTTTGCAGCTGCGCATTCACTGGCGAATCTGTCAGCGGGATCTGGTAATAGGACGGCTGCGAAGAACTGCCGCAGGCGCTCAGCGTGAGCGCCACCATTAACGCGGGGATCCATTTCATCATTTATCTGCCCTCTTTGGCTGAGGATCGTGGCCCGGCTTAGCCTCAAACACTAACGCATTGCTCTTGGTATTAAGCGTACGCAATACCGGCTGCAGCTCACGCAGCACCTGATCCAGGCGCTGCATATCGGACACCATGCGGTTATAGGCCGGCGACCCCGGCTGCACGCCCCGCAGGCTGCGGTTAACGTCACGTAGCGTCTGCTGCATATCCGCCGGCAGCTTCTGCATCTCTTTACTGCTGATAATCTTATTGAGGCTAGTCAGCGTGCGGTCCAGATCGCGCATTGAACGCTGGCTCTGCTTCAGCGTTCTGGTCGCTTCGTTCAGCATGGGATCAATGGGCAAATTGTTAATCTTATCCAGCACTGCCACCAGCTTCTGCTGGATCTGATTCAGACCGCCATCAATCGTAGGGACCACCTCATAGCCTGCTACCGAGCCGGGACCGCTGTATGCTTTAGCGTTATGATAAAAATCGAGATCAACATAGAGCGCGCCGGTCAGCAAATTGCCGGTTTTCAGCGAAGCGCGCAGGCCCTGCTTTATACCGGTTTTCAGATGCTGGTCGATATTAAAGTCATTACCCAACATGCTGCGGAAACGGTCGGGTTCGATGCGGATCAGCACCGGAATACGGTAGTCATTATCCAACCGCTGCGCGACAGGCATTGATCTAAACGGCACTTCGGTAACGGTGCCAAGGCGAATGCCGCGAAACTCAACGGGCGCGCCGGGCTGCAGACCTCTGATCGACTGGTTGAAGAACATCAGGAAGTCCTGGTGCTCAGTATAAAGCGAATCCTGGATACTACGCTGATCGTCAAACAGGCGATATTCAGCCTGGTTCTTCGCCAGTTGGCCTAGATCCCATCCCTGCGGCACATCAAAACTCACCCCGCCGCTAAACAGCGTGGTCAGCGATCCCATTTCGACACGCATACCCGAAGCCGACATATCGACGGCAATACCGCTATCTTTCCAGAAGCGTACATTGGTCGTGACCAGCCGATCATAAGGCGCAGTGATAAACAGCTGATAGGTCATCATGCGTTTTTCGGTATCAAAATGCGCGGTTTCCACCGAGCCGACCCGATAGCCGCGAAACAATACCGGATCGCCGGAATTCAGCTGGCCTGCTTTGCCGCTGTCCAACGTGATATGTATCCCTTTCGCATCAGGGGGTGCCAGCGGTGGCGCATCCAGCAGCTTGTACTCTTTTGGCTCGCTGCCTTTGCTGCCCGGCTGCAATTCAATATAAGCCCCCGACAGCAACGTCCCCAGACCGCTGATGCCCGAACGGCCAATCGTCGGTTTCACTACCCAGAAAACGCTGTCGCCATGCAGCAGCTTTTCCATGCCGGCATTAAGGCGTGCGGTGATCTTTACATGATGCAGATCGTCGGTCAGAACGGCACTCTCCACGACGCCAACGTCAACGCTGCGGCTTTTTATCGCCGTTTTACCCCCTTCAATACCTTCGGCGTTGGTGGTAATGAGCGTCACTTCCGGCCCCTGATGACTGTAATGCCAGAACAGGATCCACCCGCCAATCAGCAGGGTGACAATCGGTACGATCCACACCGGCGACCAGCGTTTGATCTGTTCTATCTGGGCCGAGCCCGGATTATTCTCCTGCAAGTTTCAGCTCCTTCCCGTTTTTGTGCGCAGAGCGCTCACGATCCCACGTCAGACGGGAATCAAAGGTCATAGACGCAATCATGGTCAGAATCACCACCAACGCAAACAGTAATGCGCCGATAGCCGGATAAATACTCATCAGCTGCCCCATCCTGACCAGCGCGGAGAGAATAGCAATGACAAATACGTCAGTCATCGACCAGCGGCCAACAAATTCAACCACCTCATAAATCAGCTGCATTTTTTCACTGTCACGCCTGCCATAGCCTGCGGCATCCCAGCAAAGCCAGGCTATTGCCAGCATTTTTAGCGAAGGCACCATAATGCTGGCGATAAAAATAACCAGGGCAACAGGGTAAGATCCCTCTCCCCACAGCAGCACCACACCCGCCATAATCGTCGAGGTGATTTTACTTCCCAGCGCCTGGGTTACCATGATTGGCAGTAAATTGGCGGGGATATACAGCATCAAGGAGGTAAGAAGCAGCGACAGCGTCCACTGCAGGCTGTGGCGACGACGCGCCGCGCCGCGCGTATGGCAGCGCGGACAGACAATTTGCTGCGCGGGGAGCACCGCTGCGCAGCAGCGACAAGAGCGCATTTGTTGGCTTAATCCGCTTACGCCCGCTACCGGCACTGCTGGCAATGCCGGCAAGGGAGCAACCTCCTGCCACAGCAAACGCTTATCAATGCACATAAAAGCGCGCAGCTGTAGCAGACAGAACAGGCACCAGGGGAAAAAGCTGCTCCCCAGGCCAATATCGCCATAGGCCATCAGCTTGACGAAGCTGACCAGCACGCCGACCAGAAAAATTTCGGCCATTCCCCAGGTTTTAAGGTGGAACAGCACCCGGGTCATCACGCGTTTCCATCCCAGCGGCAAGCCAACCCGGTTAACCAGCAATAAAATGGTGAGCATACACAGCGCCGGCACGCCCTGAACCAGCAGCAAAAACAATGTTGCCAGACTGGCGTAGTCCTCATTAATCATCACTTCGGGAATGCGCCACAAGGTAATCTGGCTGCTGAGTCCCGCTACGTGCATGCTGATAAAAGGAAACAGATTCGCCAGCAATAGCATAAACAACGCCGCCAGGGTATAGCCGGTAGAACGCTTACGCGTATCACGCCAACGCGTTAACAGCGTGGTATGGCAGCGCGGACAGCGCGCTTTTTGCCCCGGCTGCACCGCCGGAAGATGGGTCATCAGATCGCACTGCGGACAGAGCATCCATTGTTCCGCGGGGTGTGATGCACACATGCACCTCTCCTGTGGTTTAGTCGCTGTCTTTCAGCGATTCAAGGTACTCCCAGCGCTCAAAGGCGGTTTCCAGCGCCCGTTCGGCTGCGGCCAGCTCATCCAGTACCGGCTGGGTAACGTCGTGAGACTGATTAAAGAAGGCGGGCTCGCTCACCTGCGACTGTAGCGCCGCCAGAGTCAGCTCCAGCGTTTCCAGCTGTTCCGGTAGCAGCTCAAGTTCACGTTGTAACTTGTAGCTTAGCTTACTGGCGCTTCGTTTTAGCGGTTCGCTCTTTGCCGTTTCGTTTTTACTGGTGGTCGCGGCAGGGGCTTTAACGGGCTGGCGCGCTTGTTTCCAGGCGGCGCGTTGCAGTTGAGCATCATGATAGCCACCAACAAAGGCGCCGATTTCGCCATTGCCCTCAAAAATCCAGCATTCCGTCACGGTATTATCAACAAACTGCCGGTCATGGCTAACCAGCAGCACCGTTCCCTGATAGCCCTCGATCAACTCCTCAAGCAGCTCCAGCGTCTCCACATCAAGATCGTTGGTCGGCTCATCGAGGATCAACAGGTTGCTGGGCTTAAGAAATAATTTTGCCAGTAAAAGACGGTTGCGCTCGCCGCCTGACAGCGCGCGTACCGGCGTCATTGCCCGCTTCGGATGGAAGAGGAAATCCTGCAAATAGCCCAGCACGTGTCGCGGCTTGCCGTTTACCATCACCTCCTGCTTACCTTCCGCCAGGTTATCCATAACCGTGCGCTCAGGATCGAGATCGGCCCGATGCTGATCGAAATAGGCAACTTCCAGCTTAGTACCGCAGTGTACCCGACCGCTGTCCGCGTTCAGCTGGCTGAGCATTAAACGCAATAACGTGGTTTTGCCGCAGCCATTGGGGCCAATCAGCGCGATCTTATCGCCACGCTGGACCTGAGCGGAAAACGCGTTCACCAGGGTCTTTTCCGCCGTGCTGTAATTGACCTGCTCCAGCTCAAAGACGATTTTACCGGAGCGACTGGCTTCACCCACCTGCATATTGGCTTTGCCCATCACTTCGCGACGTTCCGAACGTTCGCGCCGTAGCGCTTTCAGCGCCCGTACCCGGCCCTCATTGCGCGTGCGGCGGGCCTTAATGCCCTGACGGATCCACACTTCCTCCTGCGCCAGCTTGCGATCGAACTCCGCGTTTTGCATCTCTTCCACCCGCAGCGCTTCTTCTTTTCCGCTGAGGTAAAGATCATAATCTCCCGGCCAGGAAACCAGCTTGCCACGATCGAGATCGACGATGCGGGTCGCCATGTTGCGAATAAATGAGCGGTCGTGGGAGATGAAAACAATGCTGCCCTGAAAACCTTTAAGGAAGCCTTCCAGCCAGTCAATAGTTTCAATATCCAGGTGGTTCGTCGGCTCGTCGAGCAACAGCACCCGGGGATTGCTAACCAGCGCGCGCCCCAGGGCTGCCTTACGCAGCCAGCCGCCTGACAGCGAAGAGAGCGGCATATCCGGCTGCAAACCAATCTGCTGCAGCACATCGTTAATGCGGCTTTCCAGCTGCCAGAGATTCTGATGGTCGAGAATAGTTTGCAGACGCGCCATTTCATTGAGGTTCTTTTCACTGGCATCGTCCATCACCGCATGAGAAATCGCGTGATAGGCTTTAAGATATTCCGCCTGTTCTTCTACCCCTTCTGCGACAAAGTCATAAACTGAACCAACGATATCGCGCGGCGGATCCTGCTGCAGACGGGCAACGATCAGGTCGTTTTCATAGACCACGCGACCATCATCCAGCGGCTGTTCACGGTTGATAATCTTCATCAGCGTCGATTTACCGGCGCCGTTGCGGCCAACCAGACAAACCCGCTCGTTTTCTTCGATATGCAGCTCGGTATTATCCAACAGCGGCGCATCGCTGAATGACAGCCATGCGCCATGAATACTGATCAGTGACATTAAACTGTTTCCTTACCGGCGTGCTTAATCAGCCAGCAGTTGTGAATCTGACGGTTACGGACAAAATCCTGCGACTGGGTCTGTGCGGTGATTTCTTTGGCTTGCAGGCCAAGGGATTTCAGTCCGTCATGGTCCATTTTAAAGCCGCGTCGGTTGTTGGAAAACATAACGGTGCCGCCGGGGCGCAGCAGCCGCTTCAGATCGCCCATCAGCCGCAGGTGATCCCGCTGAACGTCAAAGCTATCTTCCATACGTTTTGAATTAGAGAACGTCGGCGGATCGATAAAGATAAGGTCGAACTGCTCGTCGGTTTCACTCATCCAGCCGAGACAGTCGGCCTGCATCAGCCGATGCTGACGCCCGGTCAGGCCATTGAGACGCAGGTTGCGTTCAGCCCATTCCAGATAGGTGCGTGACATATCCACCGTGGTAGTCGAGCGCGCGCCGCCCAGCCCGGCATGAACGCTGGCACTACCGGTATAAGCAAACAGATTAAGGAAGTCTTTGCCTTTACTCATTTCACCCAGCATGCGGCGGGCAATACGATGGTCGAGAAATAAGCCGGTATCCAGATAATCCGTCAGGTTAACCCACAGTCTGGCATCATATTCCCGTACTTCGAAGCTGTCGCCCTTCTCGCTCAGCTTCTGATACTGGCTTTTACCTTTCTGCTTCTCACGGGTTTTCAGCACCAGACGATTAGCCGGAATTTCCAGCACTGACAGCGTCGCTGAAATGGCGTCGAACAGTCGCTGGCGCGCGCGGGCCGCATCGATGGTTTTTGGCGCCGCATATTCCTGAATGACAACCCAGTCGGCATAGCGATCGACAGCCACGTTATACTCCGGCAGATCGGCATCGTATATCCGGTAGCAGTCGATCCCTTCCTGATTTGCCCATTTATCAATTTTTTTCAGGTTCTTACGCAGCCGGTTTGCATAATCTGCCGCGATTTCTGCTGACGTCGTCTCGCTGCTGCTGGCAGCCAGACGGTAATTTTTCTGTACGCAGTCCAGCGGGCCGTTTTTCGCTTTAAACTGCCGGTCGGCACGAAGCTGCAGGCAGCTGAGCAAATCGACGGAGGCGCTGAACAACGACAGCTGCCAGCCGCCGAAATGTTGTTTTAGCCGGCGCCCCAGCTGGCTGTGCAGCGCAATCAGCGCCGGTTCGCTTTCCAGTCGCTCACCGTAAGGGGGATTGCTGACCAGGGTTCCAGCCTCCCCCTGTGCCAGCGGATTGGTCAGGTTGATTGCATCCTGCTTTGCAAAGCTGACCAACTCGGCAACGCCGGCGCGACGCGCATTCGCTTTCGCCTGCTCCAGTACCCGGCCATCGTTATCGTAGCCAAAGAAGCGTGAAGGGGTTTCCTGCAAGCCCCGACGCGCACGCACCTGTGCCTCGCTGCAGACGCTTTTCCACAGCGCCTCATCAAACTGCGACCAGCCGCGGAATCCCCAGTGAGTGCGATGCAGCCCCGGGGCGCGATCGGTGGCCATCATTGCCGCCTCAATCAGCAAGGTGCCGGAGCCGCACATAGGATCGACCAGCGGCGTGCCGGGCCGCCACCCGGAGCGCAGTACAATTGCCGCCGCCAGATTTTCTTTCAGCGGCGCCTGTCCGGCCTGCTGGCGATAACCACGCTGATGCAATCCTTCTCCGCTCAGATCGAGCGCAATGCTGGCCGTATCTTTATTGAGCCAGACGTTCACGCGAATATCAGGGCGCTCGCGGTCAACGTCAGGTCGGGCGAGATTTTTACGCGTGAAGCTGTCAACGATGGCATCTTTGACTTTCAACGCCCCGTACTGGCTGTTGCGAATCACCTCATTGGTGCCGCTAAAATGCACCGCGAAGCTTTTATCGCCGGTGAACATGGCGGTCCAGTCAATGGCCTGGACGCCAAGATAAAGATCCAGATCGCTGTAAACGCCACATTCGGTCAGCGGCAGCAAAATGCGTGAAGCCAGTCGGCTCCACATCAGCGACTGATACATCAGACGATCGTCGCCCTGGTAATGCACGCCACCCTGGACGACCTGGCACTGTTCGGCGCCCAGCTGTTCCAGTTCAGTTTTTAACAGCTCTTCAAGACCGCGCGCCGTACTGGCAAACAGAGATTTCATCATGTCACTTATCGTCTTCTTAAAAATTGTTGCGCATTATAGCGAATGCGCGTCACATGTCATAAAGTTAGCTTTTTTTCGTTTCAACTGAAGCAAGGAACTTTAATGATTTCGCTTTCACGCCTGTTCATCCACCCGATTAAATCAATGCGCGGGCTGCAAGTTTCGCATGCCCAGGCGCTGGAGAGCGGACTGGCTTTCGATCGTACCTTTATGATTAGCGATGATAGCGGAACCTTCCTTACCGCCCGCCAGTTTCCACAAATGGTGCTGTTTACGCCGGCGCTGACCGCCGATGGGCTTTACCTTACCGCGCCGGACGATAGCAGCGTCGCCGTGCGTTTCCAGGACTTTCTGCCGCAGGCTGCGCCGACCGAAGTCTGGGGCCAACATTTTACCTCGCAGATTGCGCCGGAAGTGATCAATAACTGGCTTAGTCACTATTTTCCCCATCCGGTCCAGCTACGCTGGGTCGGCAGGCAAATGAGCCGCCGCGTCCAGCATTTTGAACAGGTACCGTTGGGCTTCGCCGACGGCTTTCCGTATCTGCTGATTAACGAATCGTCTTTTCGCGATCTGCAACAGCGGGCGCCAGCCGGGATAAAAATCGAACAGTTTCGCCCTAATCTGGTCGTCACTGGCGCGCAGGCGTGGGATGAAGACGACTGGCAAACTCTCCGCATCGGTGGCGTAACATTCGACGTCACCAAGCCCTGCAGCCGCTGCATTCTGACCACTGTCAGCACCGAGCGCGGCCGCAAACATCCGGACGGCGAACCACTCGCTACGCTGCAAAGCTTTCGTTCGGCGACGGACGGCAGCGGTGATATTGATTTCGGCCTTAATCTGGTCGCCCGCAACAGCGGCGTGCTACGCGCCGGCGATGAGATGCAGGTTTTAGCTCGTAAATCTCCGCGAGCCTACGGTGCCGGCAAGGTGGTTAAGTCAATACAGCCGGATAATGGCAAACCTCAGGACGTCGCGATTCATTACCAGGGTAAAACGGTAAAAGGAAACAATCAGCAGGTTTTACTGGAGCAGTTGGAAATGCATGGATTTCGTATCCCTTATTCCTGCCGGGCGGGGATTTGCGGCAGCTGTCGTATGACGCTGATATCCGGGGAAGTAAAGCCGATGAAGCAGAGTGCCGTTGCTGACGATGGCACGATTTTGTCGTGCAGTTGCATTCCCGCCGGGGATATTAGCCTGGCCTGAAAAGCGCCGCTTTGTCAGACGGCGCGGTCGTAACGTAAAGCGCCAGCTTGCGGAGAAGGCATCAGGCGGTCGTGCATAACCTTGATTGCATCTCCCAGTATCATGGTGCGTCCGGCGACCATGAGCTGCGGCTGCGCCAGCAAGCAGAGCGCGGCGTTTTCACCGTTTTCGACCACCAGCAGTTCAGCACGCTCGCCGTTTTCGCACAGAGTTACGGCAACGCGTTCGCCGGATTCAGGGCAGTGACCTTGCGACTGCGAAACAAAATGCCAGCTTTTCGGCATCAGCGGTTTCAGAAAGCGTAACGCCACCAGCGCATTTAATATCAGCTCGGCACGCTGATCGGCATTCAATCCACACTGACGGCATTTTTCTTCAAAATTGAAATACAATGCCGCGTCATCAACGCAAAAGCGGTTTTCGCTGAAAGCGTCCGGCGTGAGCATCTTACGTGGGAAACGTGAACGAAAAAGCATGCCATCAGCGAGATCGAGCATCATTCTGTCCTGCTCGTCATCGAAGAACCAACGCCAGTTATCGTCAGGTTTAATCCTCATAATATGCCCTATACCCTGAATTAAATAATTAGTTACAAATCTGCTGCCCGCTCGTCTTAAAATCGGTTGAGTTAAGCGATATTTGACACACAAAAAAGCCAGCGGCAATAAAATAACAATAAACAGGATAAAATATAAACGAGCCAGAGGCGAAAATAAAGCCCCTGACCACGTTATATGAGAATTACCTTAGAGGTAGTTCACAATTTGTTTTATCAACGGCGGCCCTTTGTAAATAAATCCAGAATATATTTGTACCAGCGAAGCCCCGGCAGCAATTTTTTCCCGGGCTGCCAGCAGCGAATCAATGCCGCCCACGCCAATAATAGGAAGTTTACCTTGTAGCTCTTCCGCCAGACGGCGAACCACCTCAGTAGAACGAAGCTGAACGGGACGGCCGCTTAGCCCCCCCGCTTCGTCCGCATATTTTAATCCCTGCACCAGGCTACGATCGAGCGTAGTATTTGTGGCAATCACGCCATCAATATTATGTCGGATCAGACTATCGGCTATTTGGATCAATTCCGCTTCGGAAAGATCCGGCGCGATCTTAACAACCACGGGTACATATTTATGGTGCTTAACTTCCAGTTCTTTTTGCTTATTCTTGATGGCGCTTAATAGATCATCCAACGCCTCACCATATTGAAGGGTGCGTAATCCAGGGGTATTTGGTGAAGAAATATTAATGGTAATGTAGCCCGCATACGGATAGATTTTATTTATACAGGTTAAATAATCATCCTTACCCTGCTCCACCGGCGTGTCTTTATTCTTGCCAATATTGATGCCCAGCACCCCGTCAAAGCGCGCTTTTTTTACGTTCTCAACCAGGTGATCAACACCCAGGTTGTTGAATCCCATGCGATTTATAATGCCTTCCGCTTCCAGCAGACGAAACATCCTTGGCTTATCGTTGCCCGCCTGCGGGCGTGGCGTGACGGTGCCTATTTCAATAAAACCAAACCCCATCGCGGCAAACGCATCAATACATTCACCGTTTTTATCCAATCCGGCCGCCAGGCCCAGCGGATTTTTAAAGGTGAGTCCCATGCACTTCACGGATCGCCCGCTAAGTGACTGGCGGATCAATCCCTCAAACGGTGTGCCGCTAATCAATCGCAATTGCTTAAAGGTAAATTCATGGGCGCGTTCCGGATCGAGCCGGAACAAAGCCTGTCGAACAAGGGGGTAGACCATGTACTCTCCTGAGTTCCCGATGCAAGTCGGGGCGTGATTATCCGCTATACAGGGCCGAAAATAAAATGTCCTTCAGCAAAGAATCACCTGAAAGAAAAAGGGCGCCCTCAGGCGCCCGATTGATGAAATGCCGTCAGGCATTCAACGCGCGGGTGATCTTCTCATACAGATCCCCCGAAAGCTTATCAAGCCCCTGTAGCGTCTCAAGCGCCTGACGCATTAAGGCCTGACGCTCGCTGTCATAGCGTTTAAGGCGAATTAACGGTTCGATCATGCGCGCCGCAACCTGCGGGTTGCGGGTATTGAGATCGGTCAGGATCTCAACCAGCAACTGATAACCACTGCCGTCGCGGGCATGGAATGCCGCCGGGTTCGCTGAGGCAAACGCCCCGATCAGCGAACGAATGCGGTTAGGGTTGCTCAGGGAAAAGGAGCGATGTTTCAACAATGCCCGAACCTGTTCCTGCACGCCGGCAGCCGGACTGGTGGCCTGAAGCACAAACCATTTATCCATCACCAGGCCATCCTGATGCCAGCGATCGTCGAAGGCGGTCATCAACGCCTCTTTGCAAGGCAGCTGCGCCGCTACCGCCGCCGCCAGCGCCGCCAGCGCGTCGGTCATATTATTTGCCTGTTGATACTGCCGGCGCACCAGCGCATCGGCCTGAGCGGGCTCGCCCAAGGCCAGGTAGCTCAGGCAGACATTTTTCAGCGCGCGTTTACCAATATCAGCATGCTCAACGCGGTACTCATCCTGCTGATTTGCGTTGTACACCGCCAGCAATTCATCCGCCAGCTCAGACGCCAGCGTTTGCTGCAGCGCATGGCGCACGGCAGCAATTGCCAGCGGATCGATAGTGCTGAACAGCTCGGCGATTTCGTTCTCTCCCGGCAGCGTCAGAATCAATGCCATCAACGCAGGATCGCCACGCTCATCCAACAGAACCGCGCGGAAAGCATCGGCCACGTGCAGCGGCAGTGAAAGCGGCTGCTGCTGCTGATAGCGCGCAACGTTGAGTTTGATATAGGTTGCCAGCAGGCTTTGCGCTGCGTCCCAGCGGGAAAAATCATTGCGGGAATGGCGCATCAGGAAGGTCAGCTGCGCATCGCTCCATTTATAGTCCAGCTTAACCGGCGCGGAAAACTCGCGCAGTAGCGCGGGGACCGGTTGGAAATAAACCTTGTCGAATACGAAGCTCTGAAATTCTTCGGTAATGTTCAGCACATGATGCACCGGATGGCCATTGTGCTGCAGCGGAATAACGTTGCCCTCGTTATCGTACAGTTCGATATCCAGCGGGATATGCAGCGGCAGCTTCTCTTTCTGATCGGCCGTCGGCGGCGTCATTTGCTGCACGTGCAGCGTATACTGCTCCAGTTCCGGATTATAGTCGTCGCGCACCGTCAGCAGCGGCGTACCTGACTGGCTGTACCAACGGCGGAATTGCGAAAGATCGACATTGGAAGCGTCTTCCATCGCCTGGACAAAGTCATCGCAGGTCGCAGCGCTACCGTCATGACGTTCGAAATAGAGCGCCATCCCTTTCTGGAAGTTCTCTTCACCCAACAGCGTGTGCATCATGCGAATAACTTCCGATCCTTTCTCATATACGGTCAGGGTGTAGAAGTTATTCATTTCAATCACCTGATCCGGACGGATCGGGTGGGCCATCGGGCTGGCATCTTCAGCGAACTGGGCACCGCGCATCACACGCACGTTATCAATGCGGTTAACCGCGCGCGATCCCAGATCGGAACTGAACTCCTGATCGCGAAATACCGTCAGCCCCTCTTTCAGGCTCAGCTGAAACCAGTCACGGCAGGTTACCCGGTTGCCGGTCCAGTTATGGAAATATTCGTGGCCGATGACCGCTTCAATACCAAGATAGTCTTTGTCGGTCGCCGTCTCGGCCTTGGCCAGTACGTACTTCGAGTTAAAGACGTTAAGGCCTTTGTTTTCCATCGCGCCCATATTGAAGAAGTCGACGGCGACGATCATGAAAATGTCGAGGTCATATTCGAGATTAAAGCGCTGCTCATCCCATTTCATGCTGTTTTTCAGCGAGGTCATCGCCCAGTCGGCGCGATCGAGGTTGCCGCGATCAACAAAAATTTCCAGCGCGACATCGCGGCCTGAACGCGTGCGGAAACTATCGCGCAGCACGTCGAAATCCCCCGCCACCAGCGCAAACAGATAGCAAGGTTTAGGAAAGGGGTCCTGCCATTTAACCCAGTGCCGTCCCTGATCCAGCTCGCCGCCATCAATGCGGTTACCGTTGGATAACAGATAGGGATAGCGGGCCTTGTCGGCATAGATGGTGGTGGTAAACCGCGCCAGCACGTCCGGGCGATCGGGATAAAAAGTGATATGACGAAAACCTTCCGCTTCGCACTGCGTACACAGGGCCTCGCCCGACTGGTAGAGTCCCTCCAGCGCGGTGTTGTTATCCGGCTGAATAGTGTTGACGATTTTAAGCGTGAAATTCTCCGCCAGACCGCTAATTAACAGCCCACCTTCTACCAGCTGATAATTGCTCCACGGCTGACCGTCAACTTCAATTGCCACCAGCGTTAAGTCCTCGCCATCCAGCCTTAGCGGCGCCCCGTCTTCACCAAGGCGCTTAACCTGGCTGATTGCCGTCACCTGCGTGCGGGCGGGGGCTAAATCAAAGGTCAAATCGATATCGGTGATGGTATAATCAGGCGCTCGGTAATCGTGACGATGTTTGGCTTGCGGCAGTTGAGTCATAAGGCTTTCTCTTTGCGTTATATAAGTCAGTCCAGGTAAGTCTATTCTGCTTGCCGCCAGCTTGCTATGGCTGAATCGATTTCCAGGCAGCAAATCGCAGTTATTGATACAATTACATAACAATGGCACAGAATGATCTCGACCCGCGCAACGCTTTTTGTTGTGATCAGATTCACTCTTTAAAGAAACGGGTTATACTTCGCCGTCTTTTACTTAAAACCAGGGACAACGCTCTTCGCCAGAGGATGCTGAAACGCAACCATGACACGACACGCTTCCCCTATACTCCTGAGTCTGCTGGACACTGATGCCTATAAGTTACATATGCAGCAGGCGGTTTTCCATCGTTACCAGTCGGTAACGGTGACGGCGGAGTTTCGCTGCCGCGGCGACGATCTACTCGGCTTTTATGCTGACGAGATTTCAGCCAACATTGAAAACATGCGTAGCCTGGCACTCAGCGATCGGGAATATAGCTGGCTGTCTTCGCTGCCGTTTTTCCGCCAGGACTATCTCGACTGGCTGCGCACCTTCCGCTATGACCCAACGCAGGTCAAAGTGCGTAATCATCAGGGCAAGCTCGATATTCGTATTAGCGGTCCCTGGCTGGAAGTGATTCTGTGGGAAGTGCCATTGCTGGCCCTGATCAGTGAAGTGGTCCATCGTCACCGTTCACCCGCGGTTTCAGCCGGACAGGCCGTCGAGCGCCTGCAGGAAAAGCTTGGCGACTTTAAGCAGCAAACCCTCGGCATGGATATGAGCCGTTTCAAACTGATGGATTTCGGCACGCGCCGTCGTTTCTCCCGCGAAGTGCAGCTGGCAATCGTCAGTACGTTAAAAGCGGATTTTCCCTGGCTGGTCGGCACCAGCAACTACGATCTCGCTCGTCAGCTGCAGCTGGCGCCGGTTGGCACCCAGGCCCATGAATGGTTCCAGGCACATCAGCAAATCAGTCCGGTGCTGGCCAACAGTCAGCGTGCTGCGCTGGAAGCCTGGCTGGCGGAGTATCCCGATCAGCTCGGCATCGCGCTCACCGACTGCATCACCATGGACGCCTTTCTGCGCGACTTCGGCTTGGAATATGCCAGTCAGTATCAGGGTCTGCGCCACGACTCTGGCGATCCGGTTGAATGGGGCGAAAAAGCCATCGTTCACTATCAGAAGCTGGGAATCGATCCGCAAACTAAGACGCTGGTATTTTCCGATAATCTCGATCTGGACAAAGCCCTGGATCTTTATCGCCACTTTGGGCAGCGCGCTAACGTTATTTTCGGTATCGGCACCCGGCTGACCTGTGATATTCCGCTGGTGAAGCCGCTGAACATTGTGATTAAACTGGTCGAGTGCAACGGTAAGCCGGTGGCTAAACTTTCAGACAGCCCGGGCAAAACGATCTGCCACGATAAAGCCTTCGTGCGCGCACTGCATAAAGCGTTCAATTTACCGCTGGTAAAAAAAGCCAGCTGATCCCAGGCACCCTGACCTAGGGTGCCTTTGCTCTTCCCCGCCGCCTGATATAATTCTCTGCCTGACAGCGTCAAATCTGCTTGTGTCCTGACAGTCGTCAAGTAACATAGCAATACCCTGAAATACAGGGTCTATTTTATAACTGACCTAATAGTGAGAAAACTTATGAGCGTAGTGCCTGTAGCGGATGTACTGCAGGGTCGCATTGCGGTTGACAGTGAAGTCACCGTACGCGGCTGGGTACGTACCCGAAGAGATTCAAAAGCCGGTATTTCTTTTGTCGCTGTCTATGACGGCTCCTGCTTTAATCCCATTCAGGCGGTCATAAATAATTCTCTGAATAATTACCAGGATGACGTGCTGCGCCTGACGACCGGCTGTTCAGTAACGATTAGCGGTAAAGTGGTGGAGTCGCCGGGGGAAGGACAAAGCTATGAGCTGCAGGCGACAAACGTCGCGGTAACGGGCTGGGTGGAAGACCCGGATACCTACCCGATGGCGGCCAAACGTCATAGCATTGAGTACCTGCGCGAAGTGGCGCATTTACGTCCGCGTACCAATCTGATCGGAGCGGTAGCCCGCGTACGTCATACCCTGGCGCAGGCGCTGCATCGCTTCTTTGATGAGCAGGGTTATTTCTGGGTTTCAACGCCGCTTATCACCGCATCCGATACCGAAGGGGCTGGCGAGATGTTTCGCGTTTCAACCCTGGATTTGGAAAATTTACCGCGCACGCCGCAGGGTAAAATTGATTTTGCCGAGGATTTTTTCGGTAAGGAAGCCTTCCTTACCGTATCGGGTCAGCTCAATGCCGAAACCTACGCCTGTGCCCTGTCAAAAGTGTATACCTTCGGCCCGACCTTCCGGGCGGAAAACTCAAACACCAGCCGTCACCTTGCTGAGTTCTGGATGCTCGAACCTGAGATTGCTTTTGCCGATCTGAACGATGCGGCGGCGCTGGCTGAAGCGATGCTGAAATACGTCTTTAACGCCGTACTGACAGAGCGCGCCGATGATATGACCTTCTTCGCCGAGCGCGTTGATAAAGAAGCCGTCACCCGACTACAGCGTTTTGTTACTACCGATTTCGCCCAGGTGGATTACACCGATGCCGTAACGATTCTGGAAAATTGCGGCGAGAAATTTGAAAACCCGGTCTATTGGGGCGTGGATTTGGCGTCGGAGCACGAACGCTATCTGGCGGAGAAACATTTCAAAGCGCCGGTGGTGGTAAAAAACTATCCGAAAGACATCAAAGCCTTCTATATGCGCCTTAATGACGATGGTAAAACCGTCGCAGCAATGGACGTACTGGCCCCGGGGATTGGCGAAATTATTGGCGGTTCGCAGCGTGAAGAGCGTCTTGATGCTCTGGACCGGCGGCTGGCAGAAATGGGGCTTAATAAAGAAGATTATTGGTGGTATAGAGATTTGCGCCGTTACGGCACCGTCCCGCATGCTGGCTTTGGATTAGGTTTCGAACGTTTAATTGCCTATGTCACAGGTATACAAAATGTAAGAGACGTTATCCCGTTCCCACGCACGCCTCGCAGCGCCAGTTTCTAATTTTCTGCATTAAATATAAGAAATTCATATATATAAAGAGGTCACCCCCGGTGACCTCTTTTTATTTTTGT
Source organism: Izhakiella australiensis (assembly GCF_002006995.1). GTDB lineage: Bacteria > Pseudomonadota > Gammaproteobacteria > Enterobacterales > Enterobacteriaceae > Izhakiella > Izhakiella australiensis. The sequence goes on from NZ_MRUL01000003.1 coordinate 223,806, forward strand.
AAATTTTGAGTTGTCTCACAAAGTTCCATAAAAATTACATTTTGATACATATTTTTTCCTTTTGTAACTATGATGCGAGATTTGTAGCATTTTCGCGCTAGATAATCGTGGCGGTGAATGGAAAGATGCGTGCAGACACAGGAAGACACCAAACTCTCTTCATAGTTCTTATATCGTTTTGTAAAGAAATTATGCTGGCAGTGGCAGGTGTCCAAATAACTCCAACGAGGGTAATAACTAATGATGAAGCGCAACATTCTTGCAGTGGTGATCCCAGCACTGTTAGCTGCTGGTGCGGCCAACGCAGCAGAAGTATATAACAAAGACGGCAACAAGCTGGATCTGTACGGCAAAGCAGTTGGTCTCCACTACTTCTCTAAAAATGATGGCAAAAATGCTTACGCTGGCAACGGCGACCAGAGCTACGGCCGTCTGGGCTTCAAAGGTCAGACTCAGATTAACGACCAGCTGACCGGTTACGGCCAGTGGGAATACCAGTTCAACTTCAACAATTCAGAAGGTTCTGACGCACAGGACGGCAACAAAACCCGTCTGGGCTTCGCCGGTCTGAAATTCGGTGACTTCGGTTCAATCGACTACGGTCGTAACTACGGCGTTGTTTACGATGCGCTGGGCTGGACCGATATGCTGCCAGAGTTCGGTGGTGATACCGCTTACACCGATACCGGCGTAACCGGCGGCCGTACTACCGGCGTCGTGACCTACCGTAACACCAACTTCTTCGGCCTGGTTAAAGGCTGGGATTTCGCACTGCAATATCAGGGCAAAAATGACCGTACAGACGTACGTCGTGCTAACGGCGACGGCTGGGGTGCATCAACGTCTTATACCTCTGACATCGGTCTGGGTATCGTAGGTGCCTACGGTCAGAACAACCGTACTGCCGCTCAGGCTGCCGGCGGTACGCTGACCACTAAAGATGCTCAGGGCAACACTATCAGCACCGGTACTGGTGATGTTGGTCGCGGTTCTAAAGCTGAGCGTTGGGCAACTGCGGTTAAATATGATGCCAACAACGTTTACCTGTCTGCAATGTACAGCGAAGGCCGTAACGCAGTTCCGATCGGCGTCCCTGGCGGCACCGACGCGTTTGGCGATACCCTGTCTACCTCTGGCTATGCGAAAAAATCTCAGACCATCGAGTTTGTTGCTCAGTACCAGTTTGACTTCGGCCTGCGTCCGTCAATCGGCTACGTTCAGACCAAAGGCAAAGACATCAACGGCGTTGGCGATGCTGACATCGTTAAATACTACGAAGTGGGCGCAACTTACTACTTCAACAAAAACATGTCCACCTATGTTGACTACATCATCAACCAGATTGATAAAGACAACAAACTGGGTCTCGGATATGACGATACTGTAGCGGTAGGCCTGGTTTACCAGTTCTAATCCGACTCCCCTGCTGACGCGTTTAACAGCAGAAAAAAACGGGGCCTTTTGGCCCCGTTTTTTATTGGCTAAACATGAAATTATATTTGCATCAATCCGCCCCGCAGTTTTTCATCTAAACGGTTGGAATTTATATTCTCTGGCGTTAACCTGAGGTTGCTTCTGGAATTGAACTTCGCTACGGATAAACACTCATGTTTGAAAACATTGCTGCCGCACCCGCCGACCCGATCCTTGGTCTTGCCGATCTTTTCCGCGCCGACGAGCGCCCGAATAAAATTAATCTTGGTATTGGCGTTTATAAAGATGAAACTGGCCTGACGCCGGTTCTCACCAGCGTAAAAAAAGCCGAACAGTACCTGCTGGAAAATGAAACCAGCAAAAATTACCTCAGCATTGACGGTCTGCCTGAATTTGCCCGCTGCACGCAGGCGCTGCTGTTTGGCGCTGACAATCAAATCATCAGCGCAAAACGCGCGCGCACCGCGCAGACGCCGGGCGGAACCGGCGCGCTACGCGTTGCGGCTGACTTCCTCGCGGCGCAAACCGGCGTGAAGCGCGTCTGGGTCAGCAACCCCAGCTGGCCTAACCATAAAAACGTGTTTGAATCTGCCGGCCTGCAGGTTTGTGAATACCAGTATTATGACGCCGATAATCACCGTCTTGATTTCGCCGGTATGCTGAGCAGCCTGCAGCAGGCGCAAGCGGGCGACGTGGTTTTATTCCACGGATGTTGTCACAACCCGACCGGCATCGACCCGACGGTTGAGCAGTGGGCGCAGCTGGCAGAGCTGTCGAAGTCTAAAGGTTGGCTGCCGCTGTTCGACTTTGCCTACCAGGGTTTTGCCAACGGTCTGGAAGAAGACGCTGCAGGCCTGCGCCTGTTTGCCGAACGCCACGCTGAACTGCTGGTAGCCAGCTCCTATTCAAAGAACTTTGGTTTGTATAATGAGCGCGTTGGCGCCATGACGCTGGTAGCTAAAGACGCCGCGACGGCTGACACCGCCTTCAGCCAGGTTAAATATACCATTCGCGCCAACTACTCCAACCCCCCTGCCCACGGCGCGGCGGTGGTAGCGACGATTCTCAGCAATCAGGCGCTGCGCAGTATCTGGGAACAAGAGCTGACAGATATGCGCCAACGTATTCAGCGTATGCGCCAGCTGTTCGTCAATACGCTACAGGAGAAAGGGGCTGGCCGGGATTTCAGCTTTATTATTCAACAAAACGGCATGTTTTCATTCAGTGGGCTGACAAAAGATCAGGTCATCCGCCTGCGTGAAGAATTTGCTGTTTACGCGGTCAATTCAGGGCGCGTTAACGTAGCGGGTATGACCCCGGATAATATGGCGCCGCTGTGTGAAGCAATCGTCGCCGTACTCTGAGGCACCACGATAGCACCCAATGGTGAAAGGCAACGCAGGTTGCCTTTTTTATTGGCTATTTATTGCAGGAAAGGGTTGCTGATACGCTCATGACCAAGGGTTGAGTCCGGCCCGTGTCCAGGCAGGAAAACCACGTCATCGCCAAGCGGTAGCAGTTTGGTCATAATCGCGTTGATCAGATCGCCATGGCTACCCTGTGGAAAGTCAGTTCGGCCCACGCCGCCGCGAAAAATAACGTCGCCGGAAATTAACAGCCGCTGCTGGCGATTAAAAAAGACAATATGGCCGGGCGTATGACCAGGGCAATGCAGTACTTCCAGCGTGCTCTCGCCAATCGTCACCTTATCGCCCTCTGCCAGCCAGCGGTCAGGCGTAAGCGCAGCGCAGTGCGCCAGACCAAACATCTGGCTCTGGGTCGGCAATGCCTGCAGCCAGAAGCTATCACTGATATCCGGACCGATAACCGGAACCGAATAACGGGCAGCAAGCACGGCGGCCGCGCCAACGTGATCGAGATGCCCATGGGTCAGCAAAATTTGTTTTACTACTACGCCCTGCTCGCTAACCACAGCCTGAATGGCCTCTGCGTCACCACCGGGATCAACAATAGCCGCTTCTTTGGTATGTGAACACCAAAGCAAGGTGCAGTTCTGGGCGAAAGCCGTGACGGGGATAATCCGATACTCCATAACACTCCCGGAATGAATAATGGCCTGTCATCGCAGCTGATAGCAAAGCCGCAGGCGATAACGCAACAGGCCGTTGTAGCGCCTGGTACTATCCTAACATCGTCAGCGCCGGAGCACAGAGGGAAAATTCGCAGCAGGTTGATTGAAAAGGAAAAGTAAAGCGGCCCCCGGAACGACGACCGCATCAGTCATTATGCCCAGTGCCGCACCGGTCCTGTATCAATATGGACAAAGTTGCTGCGCGGGTAGTAGCCGACGCCCCCCATCTTTAACGACATTGCCGCCTTGCGAACGTGGCTTAACGAAATACCTTCGATATGAAAATCCATCGCCTGGCCTTTGGTGTGATAGCTATGCTTAGCCACGCCTTCGCCGCTGCCACGCAGCATATTATTCGTTGCCAGCGTGCGATAGCCGGAAATCAGCTGCACGGGCTTACGGGTGTTGAGCATTACCTGCAGGCGGTACAGATGGTCAAAAAGAGAGGGATCGATTGATTTTATCTTTCCGGCCCGGTAGTCGCGGAAAAAATGGTTTAGCCGACTCAACTCATCTTTATTGTAGCTTTTACCGTTGAAAAACTCTGTTTTCAGCGTCTCGCCAGTATGAAGATTATTTAATGTAAGAATACGGGGACGAGCGGTAGAAAGTGAAGCGAAAGCCTGGCCCGGAAGCAATGAGCAGCCCAGGACAGCGCCCCCCATCACCAACAGTTTACGACGGTGCGGATCGAAATTAGCCATGGATCATAATTACTCGACAAAAGGTATAAAAGAGTGCCTAACAAGGCAACAGCACGCACCTTACCTGTCTAAAAATTCGCCGTCAACCCAGTAAAACGTGACCCGCGCCACCGTTTATACAATCGGGTAAGGCGCGGGTCGTAAACATTTCTTATGCATTATGCGTTAATAAATTGATTACTGAAGGGTTACATCAGCAATTTCTCCGCCCGCTGCAGCACCTGCACCCCTGAACGCACGGTAAGGTCATAATTGTAAATATCTGTACGGAACTGCGGCTTGCCATCATCAGCGACCCAGGCCGTCAAATAATAAAGATTAACCGGTATACGGCGGCGCACCGGCACATAGCGGGTATCCCCCTCTTTCAGAGTGCTGGAAATGCGCGCGTCATTCCAGCCTGCATCCTGCAGCAGCAGGTTTGCCAGTTCGGAGGCCTTATTTACCCGCACGCAGCCAGAGCTGAGCGCGCGAATATCCTTCTGGAAAAGATTATGGTTCGGCGTGTCATGCAGATAAATAGCATCGGAGCTTGGCATATTGAACTTATAGCGCCCCAGCGAATTCATCGCCCCCGGCGCCTGGCGAATGCGATAGGGAAAGGTCGCTGGCGATACCATGCTCCAGTCAATCATCGTCGGATCGATAATCTGCGCGTCGCTGCTCCAGCCGGAAAGCAGCTGATAATTGTGCTTCCAGAGATAGGCCGGATCGATTTTAACTTTTGGCACAATATCTTCACGCACCAGGGTGGTCGGTACGTTCCATGGCGGATTAAGTACTACGTTATTCAGCGCGCTGCGCATCAGTGGTGTTTTGCGATCCGGACGGCCAACAATGACCCGCGAGGCCAGAATCTGACTGCCGTTGTTGTAATAAATCAGCGAAAAGTTGGGGATGTTAACCATAATCCCATTGTGCATATCGTCCGGCAGCAAACGCAGACGCTGAATATTAAGCGCCAGCAACGCAGCGCGCATCTGCGGCGTAACGTTCAGCCATTCACGCGTACGTACGCCGATTGCGCCGTCACTTTCCAGCCCCTGCCAGCGCTGGAAACGTTTAACCGCTTCCACTAAATCCTCAGAATAAACGTCTGAAGATATCGCTGAAGTCGCCGCAGGTTGCACTGAGCCGACCGGATGCGGCGACTGGCTTGCCAGCTCATCAACCGGCGCCGCTGACGGGCTTACCGCCACCGGTTGGCTCTCGCTAATCGGAACCGGCGCGGTAGGGACGGCATCATCGCTGGGTTTTGGCGGCGTGGTTTTTGCCGAAATCATGCCCGAACGCTGCAAAATATCACGCAGGGCCGGCACGTCATTACTCATCTGCCCCGGACGCAGCGTGACTTTATCATTCAGCTGCGGCCAGGGAACATTGTCGGCCAGCAGCGCTTTCAGCGCCTCATGCATTGGCTGATACTGTGGATGCTGAGGCACCAATGCCAGCACAAAGCGATCCAGGTTCCCCTGAGTCACTGCCTGCTGCCACTGGTTGATCACCGCAACCGGCGGCAGCTCCATTTTGTAAGGCACCGTACTGTAAAGCCACTGCTCTCCCTTTGCCGGCACCTCGCTGGTAAATTGCAGATAGCCCAGCATGGCATCAGACAACACAATATCTCGCGCCATGCCGGTAATATTCGGGTCGGTCAGCTGGCGCACCCACTGGGTGAACTGGGGCTGAACGCCAGAAATCGCCACCTCGGCCAGCTGCTGCTGAAACTGCTGAACCGCCGCGCGATCCTGCCACATCGGCTGCATATGGTGATTATGATACAGCCCTGCCAGAGCCGTAAGAAAATGTGGTTTGACGCCAGCAGGCAGGTCGGCCTGCAGCTGGCTAATCGCTGAAGCCGTGGTGCCAGAAACCCCTGAGGGCAGCGGCATTTGCACGGCATATGCCGGAACAAGCGATGTCAGGCTGAGGATCATGCAACTACCCGCAGCCACTTTTTTCAGTGAAAACTTCCGCGCCAGTGACATTCCTTGCCCCCTGTTTAATGTAAAGCTTCCGGCAACGCATCCGTTCCGGATAGCCGTTAGTCTTTGTTATAAGTATACAAACAGTAAACGGCAATTGCCTCCGCAGCAAATGCCGTTTGCAAAGCAATATCTTTTTCTGGACGACGTCCGGTTGCGCTTATTCGCCCTCAGCTTGACGCGCACCTTCAGGCGCGCTATTTGCCGCGTTGTCCGGTTCCGCGGAAAAACCGCGCAGGCCGACAACGTGTACGTGTTCGCTATTATTAATCACCTTACGCACCAGCTTATAGGTCGTGCCTTTCTCCGGGCTGATATTTTCCGGTGCAGCAATAATCAGCTGCATATCCAGACGCGCGCACAGTTCAAACAGCGTATTGATAGAGCGACCGTCAAGGCGGGCAGCTTCATCGAGGAACAGCAGGCGACACGGTAGAATATCTTTACCCCGCAGGCGTCGCGACTCTTCTTCCCAGCTCTGCACTACCATGACAAGGATCGACATCCCGGTGCCGATCGCCTCGCCGGTTGACAGGGCGCCGCTTTCCGCACGCAACCAGCCGTCTGAGCCGCGGTTGACCTCAACTTCCATTTCCAGATAATTACGGTAATCCAGCAGCTCCTCGCCAATGGTCTGCGGCGTACGCTGGCCCATATCAATCTGCGGGTTCAGGCGCTGATAGAGCTTCGCCAGCGCTTCTGAAAAGGTCAGCCGATGGCTGGTAAACAGATCCTGATGCTGCTCATGCTGCTCCGATAGCACGTCCAACAGCATGGCGTGACTTTCCCGCACGTTGACGTTCAGACGCACGCTATTAACCTGACCAAAGCTGACGCTTTGCAGTCCCTGGTTTAGCTGGCGAATGCGCGCCTGCTCGCGCTGAATAGTTTTACGAATAATATTTGCCACGCTGCGCGAGCTGATTGCCAGCATCTGCTCGCGAGCGGTCAGCTCTTCGGTCAGGCGATTGAGCTCGATCTCCATTTGTTCAATGGCTTCAACCGGATCGTCGGTGCGAATAATATCCTGACGGATACGCTCGCGCAGATGCTGGTAAACCGAGATAAAAAATTCGATTTTCCGCTCAGGGCGTTTGGGGTCCTCAGACAGGCGCAGCACATCGCGCAGGTGCTCATTGTCCGCTACCGCCAGACGCAGTGCCCCTAACGCCTTATCCGACATTGAGCGCAGCTCGTCGCCGCTGAGATAAGCCAGCTCGCGCTTGTGTAAGCGACGCTCGACGCCGTTCTCTTTCACCAGACGCATCACCGCGCACCAGCCGGCCTTGGCGCTGACAACCTGCTCACGCGCTGCCAGATATTCACGCTCCACGCGTTTTACTTTCTTCTGCAAGGCGTCCATTTCCGCTTCGCAAAACGTCAGCTGTTTTTCCAGCTGGTTGCGGCGCGCACGGTTATTGCTCAAGGCGCTGTAGAGCTCATCACGGCGCATGCGGGCGCGCTCTTCGGCGCTGGCATCGGCATGCACGCCGATATCACGCATCTCCTGCTGCAGCTCTTTCAGCATATCCTGCTTGGCATCCCACGAACTTTTCAGCGACGCTAATAGCTGTGAATATTGCGCCAGCTGCTGCTGCTGCTGACGCAACACGTCGCGGGCGCTGGCCCGGTCGCTTTCAGCCTGTTCCAGACGACGGCGCAGCTGCTCGTTCAGATCGTTATTGCCGTCCGACATCGCGGCGGCATCCTGATAGCTGAAGTGTGAACGGCGCTGAACGACTTCTGTAAGCGCAAAAGCTTGCTGACGCGCTTCGCGCTGCACCTCCAGTGCCTGCTGATAATCCTGCTGCAGCTGATCGTGCTGCTGCGGATCGTTTTGCAACACAGCAACTATCGGCTCCAGCTTCGTCAGGCTGGCGCCGTGCTGCTGGATATAGCGCGCGGCTTCCTGCGCCTCATCCAGCCGTTCAAGAATCTCGTCGTAGCGATCCTGCAAGGTTTCATCCCGCAGCAGGCCAATACGCGGCAGAATGCGGTTCAGCCAGCCGATAGCATCTTTGGCCTGGTCGAACTGCTGACGCTGCTGCTGGTTTTCATTTTCATGCTGGCTGAGCGCGCGCTCCAGTTCGTTACGCCGGCCGTTAAGCTGGCGAATTTGCGCTTCCGGATCCGGCTCAAAGGCAACGCTAATGTGGCCGCCGATAAAGCGGCTGAAAGACTGGTGCAAACGCTGCGTTTTCTGCACGTCAAAAGAGAGCGTGGCGAAACGCTCGTTAAGGGTATCGCGCTCGGCGCGCAGCAGTTCCAGCTGATTTTCCCGTGCGGCACGGCCAAACAGCGGTATTTTAGGAAAGCGCGAATAACGCCACTGACGTTCCGCAATTTTGACAACAACGGCGCCATCCAGCTCTTCAACGCTGAATACGCTGTCATCAAAAGATTGCGGATCCCCTTCGATCAGATAGAGATCTTCCGGGCAGTCTTCGAGGTTATCCAGCTGCTCGCGAATTAACGACAAATCCGCTACGACGATAGCATGACGCGATGGGCCGTAGAGTGCGGAAAAGTAAGGTGCATCATCGATGGTGACATCGTCATAAATTTCCGACAGCAAAACGCCGCCGAAACGCTCCGCCAGTGCATTGAGCCGGCCATCTTCCGCGCCGCCAGGCTGGCTTAAACGTTCAATCTGCTGCTCAATATCGCGTCGGCGGCTGGCAACCTCATCGCGCTCAACGGTGAGCTCGCGCTCGCGCTCCAGCAGATGCTGCATAAACTCGGTCACCTGCTGGCTACGCGTCAGCGCCTGCCCACTCTGCTCGCTAAGCTGCGTCAGCAGCTCCTGAGCCGCCAGCCACTGCGGCGCCCGGCTACTTAACTGCTGTATCTGCGCCCGCAGCTGCTCCAGCTCCTGACGCATTGACATACGGCGCTCGCCAGCCTCCGCCACGCTCTCGCCCAGCTGCCCGGTTAACGCTTCCAGCTCATGCTGCAGGTTTTCCAGCTCATCAATATCGTATTGCTGCCCCTGACGCTTACAGAACTCATTAAACAGGCGCTCGGCATCCTGCTGCTCGCGCAGGCGCTGCTCCAGTTCGGACAGGCGCGCGCGCAGGCCGGTTAGCTGTTCGCTATGATGGCGCAGATTCGCCGCATCGCGCAGCAGCTCACGCCCGGTCTGCCAGGCATCGCTTCTGCTCACCGGGCCGGCAATTTTACAGACCAGCTCAAAAGCCTGTTCAAACTGGCCGTGAGCGGCATCGGCAACGCTGAGTTTTTGTTCAAGCATCAGCAGCTTATTGGTCGCTTCGCGTTCGCGCTGCTGGAAATTATCATGCCAGTCAACGGCATTTTCTACAGTCAGGTCAGGTAGCTGGCACAGGGCGCGCGCGCGTTCCAGCGCCTGCAGCGCCTGCTGATACTGAATAGCTCGCGTCTGCTGGACGTCCAGCGCCTGCTGGTAATCCGCCAGCTGACTTTTCAGCTCGTCGACTTCCAGCTCCGCCGCTTCGGCCTGCGTTTCGTTCTCTTCATGAATTTCACGCGCTTCGACGACCACCTCGTTCTGCTCTTCCAGACGCATGGCGAGCTCTTCGATATCCGACTCATAGCGGACGATTTTTTCCTGCTGGCGTACCGCGGTCTGTACCAGGTTCAGATGGTCGCTGGCAGCCTGATATTCGCCTTCCAGATCGCCCTCAGAAGCCGCATGCTCTGCGAGCTCGCGCGCCATCTCAACGTGGCGGTACTGCTCATTGCCAAGCTGCCGGCGGGTTGCGGACAGATCCTGACGCAGCTGCAGGGCGCCATCGAGGTGCGAACGGCGTTCGTTAGCATGACGCATATAATCTGCCGCCACGTAGCTGGTGGCTTCGGAGATTAAATGCTTGAACAGATCGCGGTCCGACTGGGTTACGCGGATGGCCTCCAGCGTCATGCGGTTTTCACGCAGCGCGGCTTCCATGTCCTGGAACGCCTTGCGCACCCCGCCGTTTTCCGGCAGCAGATAATCGCGCAGCGAGCGGGTAATGGCGCTGGAAATACCGCCATACAGCGAGGCTTCGATCAGACGATAATATTTGCTGCGGTCAGCAGCGGAGCGCATGCGACGAGCCACGACGCCGATATCAAACATCAGCGCATGGTAGTCGGTGATCGAATTGTACTGGCGGAACTGCACGCTTTCGCTGGTTTCAAACTTATCTTTCAGCTCGGTAAGCGGCAGCACCCGCGCCTGGCGGGCATTAACGGTTTCGGTCAGCAGCTCGGTCGGATGAATATTTGCCGGCAAGCCCTGGATGCTGAAAGGCTTAATATCGACTTTACGATCGCGCCCGGCGACCTGCTGCAAACGGACCCCAACCAGTATCCGCTGCCCCTGCGAGTTCAGCACGTCAAGGGCCGCGTAACAAACCCCCGGACGCAGCTTACCGTGCAGTCCCTTATCGCGAGAGCCGGAAGTGGCCCCTGCTTCGGTGGTGTTACGGAAATGCAGCAGCGTCAGATCGGGAATAAGCGCAGTAATAAATGCCGCCATGGTGGTCGATTTACCCGCGCCGTTACCGCCGGAAAGCGTGGTGACCAGATCGTCCAGATCGAAGGTTCGGGCAAAGAAACCGTTCCAGTTGATCAGCGTCAGGGAGAGAAACTTACCGCGTTCAATCATTCCTGTTCATCCTCCGCGTTATCCTGAGACGCCGCTATGGCATGTTCGTCTTCGTCATTCTCATCGTTCAACGCCAGGCCGCCTTCCAGCGACATCGCTTCGCCATCGCGGATCATCCGCAGCTGAGCTTCACGCGCATCGTCGCCGCTGCGCACGTCAGCACCAAAACGAAACACCGACTCGGTGATGCGAAATTTACTGTTGTCATTGCCGGTAAACCACACCATACCGAGACGACGCAGGCGGTTAAGAGATGCCCGCATTTTCTCCTGAAGCTTCTGACGGTCAAGATCGGAGCCGGTCGAACGCTGGTTTACCAGCTTCAGCAGCTTGCTTTCATCGGCGAGGCTCAGCAGCTCGTCATACAGTTCCTGCTGGGTGAAAATGCCTTCATTCGCCAGCCGCTCAGGGCTGAGATAGAGATAGCAAAGGATCTTACCTACCATCATGTCCAGTTCGGAAAGTACCGAACGCGGGATGAGCGTCGTCGAGCGCGGGCGCAAATAGAAAAAACCTTCCGGCGCGCGGATCAGCTCAACGTTATAGCGGGCGTAAAATTCTTCGAGGTATTCCTGATAATCCATCAGAAACGCATGGTTATCTAATTCTTCAATGCCGACGTGACGGCCGGAACGCAGCTGGCTGTCTAACGCCGGGAAAATCGGATTTGCCAGTGCCTGGGCCAGCTTAACTGGCATCACTTGTTCAATATTTATCGATGACATGCGCCTGCACCTTGGCTCCGTAATCATTAATGGCCTGCCACCTTGCGGGCAGACCGGAAAAATCGGCTTCGGCCACGCCTAAACGTACGGCCTGATCGACGACGATCCGCGCCACGTCAAAATGACGCGCCCGCGGATACTGCGCCAGATAGTCACGCATTACCGCGCCGAGGTTGAGCGGCTTCTGCTGCTGTTTGTACACCTGCAGCGCCTCTTCAATCATCGCCGTCAGCTGCTCGCGGATGGCGTTAAATTCTTCATATTCAAGTTCAGAAGGTAGCTCGCCCATCACCTCTTCATTGCGCAGCGTCAGCTCTTCGTCACGCATATCAAACAGGCGATCGGCGTTTGCATAGGTCAGCGCCCAGGGCGCATCAAAATAGCCTTGCAGAGACTGACGCAGCCGCTGAGCGAATACGCGATTTTTATCCATATCGATTGCGGTACGGATAAACTTGTGTACGTGGCGGTCATAGCCAATCCACAAATCGATCGCCTGCTGCCCCCAGCTGATAATGCGGTCAAGCTTGCTTTGCAAATCGAAGATCAGGCGGTCGATAAACACCAGGTCCGGGCTGTGGGTTATCGCATCCTGAATGCGCAGCAGGTTTGCCTGCAGCTTATCGCCGGCCGCCTCCAGAGTATCCTGCAGTTCGCGCAGCGTTCCCGAGGTCTCAGACAGCAGATGCTCACAGCTGGAAATCGCCGCCTGCCAGTCCTGATTCAGCAGTTGGGCAATATCATCCTTCACCGACTGCTGCTGTTCATCCATCACCCGCTGCGAGAGATCGATGCTATCGAAGATTTCCGCCACGGAATATTTCAGCGGGGCAAAAACGTGCCGGTGCCAGTGGAATTCATCACCGTCTTCGTCGGCGGCATCGGCGGCGCGTTTTAGCTCGCCGGCAACGATTGACAGCTGCATGGAGAGGCGCAGCGTCGAGAATTCGCGCTGTCTGATGTAATAGTCGGTGATGCCAATTGCCAGCGGCGTCAGGCGATAGATGGCATTGCCTTCGTTAATTTCGCTGGTAAAGCGATTAAGCAAACGCTGACGCACCATATCGTTGATGGCGTTATTGGCCCGGGTGTTTATCGTCTCGGTGGTCTGATCGAAACCTTCGCTGACGTGGCGAAAGGCATCCACCAGATCGCCCTCACCCATTTCGCTATCCAGCCGCTCACCGTTTAACGTCGCGATAGCCAGCAGAAAGGTCAGACGTTCGGTAGGCAAAGAGACGGAAAAATCATTCTTTCGCGCCCAGGCGACCAGCTCCGGTACGGTCTGGGAAAAATCACTCATAGTTCGTCCTTCTGCACAGGCTTACGCGCGGCGACGTGTATATAACGGCCCAGGCTTAAAAAAGGCTCCTGATGGCAGTAATGCGATTCCAGCGCCAGCAGCTCATCAAATCGTTCAGTCTGCAGATGTTTATCCCGCATATAATCATGAAAAACGCGAATACCGGTCTTTTCGCCAACCTCGAAGCCGCACTCCGCCAGCCAGCGATAAACCTCTTGCGGCTCGCGCGGATAATCCGGCGAAAGGCTGCGCTTTTTCCGTTTAGGCATGTTTGCCTGCAGGTAAGCGAAGTTACCTAAAACCAGGTTACGCATCCGCAGGCCGTTAATATTGTAAAACATCAGCGATAATACACCGCCGGGTTTCAGACAGTTAAATAATGCTTGCAGCACGCCCTGAGGATCGGCAACCCATTCAAGCACCGCGTGAAACAATACCAGATCCACCGGCGTATCCAAATGCTGAGCGACGTTCTGGGCGGCAATTTGTTTGAATTGCATGTTGTCGCTCACACCTTGCTGCCCGGCCAGCAGCCGCGCACGCGCTAACATCTGCTGTGAAAGATCGCACAGCAGGACCTTATGCCCGCGTTCAGCCATCGCGCAGCCGGTCTGCCCCTCTCCGCCGCCGGCATCCAGTACCTGCAGCGGCGCTGCCGGCAAGCCGGCTAAGATGCGATCCAGTTCCTGCCAGAGGATCGCCTGGCGCACCCGGCCTTTAGTGGTGCCGTAAATATTTTGCGAAAATTTTTCAGCAATGTCGTCAAAATTACGATCCTGCATGGCTGCGCTCCGGGCGTGATTTACCGCTCTATTTTGTCATACACTGGCTGAGAATGAACCTTTCCATCATCCCTTAGCTATTAGATGGCGTTTTTTCGGCCAAAAGGAGTCCGGATTTATGATTTTCATCCTGAAAAAAGCAATTGGCGGGCTGCTACTGCCACTGCCGCTGTTGCTTATGGTGATGGGAGTCGGACTTTTTTTACTTTGGCGCGGCCGCTGGCTACAAGCGGGCAAAATGCTGGTTTCTGTTGGCTGGCTCTGTTTGCTTTTGCTCAGTCTGCAGCCCGTCGCCGACGGCCTGCTGCGTCCGCTGGAAGATAAATACCCGACGTGGCGTAATCAGCAGCCGGTGCAATACGTGGTAGTACTCGGCGGCGGCTATACATGGAACCCTGACTGGGCGCCCGGTTCAAATCTGATCAACAACAGCCTGCCGCGCGTTACCGAAGGGATTCGTCTGTGGCGGGAAAATCCGGGCGCAAAGCTAATATTTACCGGCGCGGCGGCACAAAACAATCCGATGAGCTCGGCGCAGGTTGCAGCGCTGGTTGCGCAATCGCTGGGCGTACCCGCCGACGCGATCATCATGCTGGATAAACCACGCGACACGCATCAGGAAGCCACTGCGGTCGCCCAGCGCATCGGTAAGGCGCCGTTTTTGCTGGTAACCTCGGCTAACCATTTACCACGGGCGATGCATTTTTTCCGCCAGCAGGGTCTTAACCCACTGCCTGCGCCGGCCAACCAGCTGGCGATCGATTCGCCGCTTACCCCCTGGGAGCGGGCGCTCCCCTCCTCGCTGTGGTTAGGACACAGCGAGCGCGCATGGTATGAAACCCTGGGACGCCTATGGCAGGATCTCACTACCGACGACGCCGCTGTCTCCGAGCCAGGGCAACAGTGACTGGCTGGCGTGGTCAAAGCGCGCCCGATCAAGGCAGCCGGTATGAACCAGGTGGTCAATACTTTCCCACAGTACATACAGCCAGCGACGCCAGAGAAACCCTTCATCGACCGGCGCATGGCTGAAATAGCGCGTCAGCAATTCGCTGGCGGCGCCAGGTTCCCAGAGGCGACACACATCAAACTCGCGCGGCGCCCATAAAACGGTGCCTGGATTAACCATCGCCAGCAGCTGATCGGTACGTGGAACTTTCAGAATATGGCGCAGCGTCAGATTGCCATGCACCAGCACGCAGGGATCATCGAAATCGTCAAAAAAAGCGTCCGCCTGCTGCCGCGTGCGGTATAGCAGCTGGCGATCGTCCATGGTCAGCATCGGCGGTCGTAAGTAGTTGAGCGTGGCCCACAGCACTTCAATTCGCTGCAGATACCAGCGCGCCCAGTGATTTTCCTGGGTGCTATCCACCGTACCCACCAGCCCGTGGCTGTCAATCCGGTGCCAGCTTAGCAGCGCTTCAACTATCTGCTCCTGCAGCTCGCTCCACTGCTGCGCATTGCGCGCCGGTGCTTCAATCGACATGCCGCCGAGGCGCTCAACCAGCAGGGTCTCATGCAGCGGCTTTCGATGGCTGAGCACGACGCCAAACACCGCCGGCACCCGCACTTTACCATCCCGCGCCAGCATCGAGAGCTTATAGGCTTCCTGAGCGGCAATACCCGGCTGGCTGAAACATTTCGCCACCAGCGGCATCGCATTGCCGCTGCGATCGTAGAGCGTATAAAGGCTGGCCCAGGGATGCTCGCTGATGCATTCAACCCGACTAACGGTTTCACCCAGCACCAGCGCCAGCTCGGATTGCAACTGTTGATTTTCCATTCCGTCCCCCCTCACGACTTGTCTTTGTGTGGGATGACCGGCGCACACTCTTTTCGCGTCGGCGCAAAAACTCGACTCCCTGCGGGATCGGCGCGAGGCAACCATGCCCCCGCAAGAGACTTACTGCATAGCGGCACGCACGCGCTGTAAATCTTCCGGCGTATCAACGCCAACGCTGGGAATCGCCCGGGCCACATCAACGTGAATTTTCTCGCCGTACCACAGCACCCGCAACTGCTCCAGCAGCTCAATCTGCTCCAGCGGGCTCGGCGCCCAGCTTACGTAGCGGCGAATAAATCCCGCCTGGTAGGCATAAATGCCGATATGGCGTAAAAAGTAATCGCCAATGGTCTCTTTCGACTGGCTGAACCTTTCACGTTCCCAGGGTATCGTTGCGCGCGAAAAGTAGAGGGCAAACCCCTGCGCATCGCGAACAACCTTCACCGCGTTAGGATTAAAAGCTTCTTCCGCATCCCCGATGGGTACCGCCAGCGTTGCCATGCCGGCACCGCAGCGCCGCAGGTTTTCCGCAACCTGATGAATAATCACCGGCGGGATCAGCGGTTCATCGCCCTGGACGTTAACCACGATGGTGTCATCTGAGAAATTATAGCGCTCGACAACTTCCGCAATACGTTCGGTGCCGGAATGATGATCCGCCCGGGTCATACAGACCTCACCGCCCGCCGCCGTTATCACACTGGCAACGTCAGGATGATCGGTAGCCACAATAACGCGCCCGGCGCCCGACTCCAGCGCGCGCTCCATGACGTGGACAATCATCGGCTTACCGTGAATATCAACCAGCGGTTTTCCCGGCAGTCTGGTTGAGGCAAAACGCGCGGGAATAACGGCAACAAAACTCATGAGTGGCTCTCTTCCAACGTCAGGGTCCGGGCTTCACTTTCCAGTAAAACCGGAATCCCGTCACGGACCGGATAGGCAAGGCCGTCCGGCTTGCAAATCAGCTCCTGCTGCTCTTTATTGTAATAAAGCTTGCCATTACATACCGGGCAGGCAACGATTTCCAGTAAACGATGATCCATATATCCTCCGTTGTGGCCTGGGTAATCAAGGCCGACAGCTTAGCATAACCGGCTCTGACCCAGCTATGGCGTCAGTCAATCTGCCAGTGTGAAGCCATACGCCCGGCCAGCCCGTCGGGCAGCTTTGCTATCCCAACGCGATTCGCCCCTTGCCAGGCGGCAAAGCGGCTTAGCGTCCGTTGCAGATCGGCAATAAAGCGCTCGCTAATCCTGACGCCGGCCTCCAGCCATATTTCATGAACCTGTAAACAGGCATTTTTACGATCCATCCGGGCATCAAGGCGGCCTTTCAGGCTGCCCCTGTGCAACAGCGGCAGCACAAAATAGCCATACTGGCGCTTCGCCGCCGGGGTATAGCATTCCAGACGGTAGTCAAAATCAAACAGCGCCTGCGCCCGGCGGCGATCCCAGACTACCGGATCAAAAGGCGATAGCAGCGCGGTGTGGGTGGATGCTGGCACAGCGCTTAACGCTGACGCCAGCGAGGCATCCAGATAAAGCGTTCCAAGACGCTCCACCTCAACCTTTTCGACTTCGCCTTGCTCTTGCCAGACAGCCAGCTGCGCCGCAACCGGCGCACGCTTCAGGCGGTAATAATCCGCCAGCCATTCAGGACGAAAGATCCCCAGACTGCGTGCGCTATTGCGCAGCATATGCCGCACGGCCTCATCTTCACTCAGCCCGTGCAGTGCGTCATCCCACGCCGGGAGTACGCGCTGACGTAAATCATAAATACGCTGAAAATTATGGCGCCCTACCACCATCAGTTCGCCGGCGCTGAATAAATTCTCCAGATGGCGCTTATAGGGTTTCCATGACCACCAGCCGGGCTTGCTCTTTGGCGGCGCGGCAAAGTCAGCGGAGCGCACCGGGCCATTCTGTTCAATATGCGCCATCAGCTCAGCAATTTCCTGCCGGTGCTCAGTCATCCACTGGTGATTGTATTTCCAGCCCAGAGCCTGCGGGTTCAGCATACGGTGACGCAGCAGCGGATAATCGTCGGCAGGAATGAAGCAGGCCTCATGGGCCCAGTATTCAAACAGCGCGCCCTCGGACAGTGCCTGCTCCAGCCATGAAGCGGGATGACCGCCAATGCGGCTAAATAGCACCAGCCAGGGGCTGCGCGCCACGACGTGAATGGTATCAATCTGCAGCAGCGACATTTGACGGATCGCCGTCAGCAGATCCTCAAAGCGCGCTTTGCGCGTGGGTGAGCGCGACAATCCCTGCGCCATCAGGTGAAGATTCCTGGCCTCCGCCAGAGAAAGGGACGAAAATGCCATGCTGCTATCCTGTTCGGGCGCGCGAGTGCAGTGAGCGCAGGGAACGTTTAGTGGGGCTGTCGCAGTCGGAGGATCTCGCCAGTCAAATCCTGGCCTCGTTGGTCGAGCTGCGCATCCACCGGTAAATACCACCAGTTATCGTCAGCAAAAGCCCGGGCCTTCACCGCATCTTTTTCCGTCATCAGTAAAGATTCATTCGCCGCCGCCAGCGAAGCAAGCAGCGCCGCATCATAATGCTGATGATCGGCAAAAGCGACTTCACGCCGCGGCGCAACGCCAAGCTGGCGCAGAGTGGCAAAGAAACGCGGAGGATGGCCGATACCGGCTATCGCCACCACATTTTGTAGACTGGCGGCAGGCCGCTGCTCGCCTGAACGCAGATTGATTGCCAGACCTGGGGTCAACGTCATACGGATTTCATCCGCGCCAGCATCGCCGCCGTTCACCACCCGGGCATTAACCTGCTTAAGGCGCGAGGCCCGCTCGCGCATTGGCCCTGCCGGCAGCCACCAGCCATTACCAAAGCGGCGTTCGCCGTCGATCACCACCAGTTCGTAATCACGCGCGAGGGCGTAATGTTGCAGGCCATCATCGGTGATGATGATGTCGATTTCACCCGTCGCCGTCAGCGCGCGCACGGCGTCAACCCGACGCGGCGCAACGGCCACCGCCGCCCCGGTACGTTGCCATATCAGCACCGGCTCATCGCCCGCCTGCGCGGTGGTTGTCGTCGCATCCAGCAATAGCGGGTAATGCTCCGCTTTGCCGCCATAGCCGCGTGAAACCACCCCTACGCGCAGGCCGGCTTGCTGCAGCCGCGTGACCAGCCAGATAACCAGCGGCGTTTTACCGTTGCCGCCAGCGGTCAGGTTACCGACCACCACCACCGGCACTGGCGCGCGCCATACTTTGCGCCAGCCCCGCTGGTAGCTAAGGCGAATTAAATTACTGATCAGGCCGTAGAGCAGGCTGAACGGCCATAGCAGCAGCCAGAGAGGCGATTCACCGCTCCAGATGCGCGCTATCATTGACCAAACTGCATTTTGTGTAGCTGCGCGTAAGCGCCATTTTGTTCCAGCAGCACCTTGTGAGTACCCCGCTCAACGATGCGCCCATCTTCAATGACCGCGATTTCATCCGCTTTCTCAATGGTTGACAGACGGTGAGCAATAACCAAAGCGGTACGATTTTTTTGTAGTTCATCCAGCGCCGCCTGAATGGCGCGTTCAGATTCAGTATCCAGCGCCGACGTTGCTTCGTCGAGGATCAGAATCGGGCTGTCGCGCAGCAGGGCGCGGGCGATGGCGATACGCTGACGCTGGCCGCCGGACAGCAGCACGCCGTTTTCGCCAATCATGGTATCCAGCCCATTATCCATCTTCGAGATAAAATCCATGGCATAGGCCATGCGCGCTGCGTGCTCAATCTGCTCGCGCGTGTAATTCTCTTCACGCGCATAAGCGATATTGTTGGCGATAGTGTCATTAAACAAATGCACGTTCTGCGATACCAGCGCCACCTGATTGCGCAGCGACGCTAAGGTATATTCCCGCAGTTCGTGGCCATCGATCAGGATCTCGCCCTGCTGAATATCGTAAAAGCGCGTCAGCAGGCTGGCGATAGTGGATTTACCCGATCCTGAACGGCCAACCAGCGCCAGCGTTTTACCTCTAGGGATGGTGAGGCTGATATTGTGCAATGCTGGCGCCTCGCGCCCGGGATAGGCGAAAGTGACGTTCTTAAACTCAACGTCGCCCTCGGCGCGTTCGATAACGCGCTGCCCTGCATCAGTTTCCTGCTCACCGTCCAGAATGGAAAACAAGGTCTGGCAGGCCGCCATGCCGCGCTGAAACTGCGCATTAACGTTGGTTAATGATTTCAACGGGCGCATCAGGGCAATCATTGAGGAGAAAACCACGGTGATGGTTCCCGCCGTCAGGGTATCCATTACGGAAGGGAAGCTGGCGGCATACAGGACAAATGCCAGCGCCAGCGAGGCGATTAGCTGAATAATCGGATCGGAGATGGATGACGCTGAAACCAGCTTCATCCCCTGCTGACGCATGCGGTTACTGACCTTTTCAAAACGACGCGTTTCCACATCCTGACCACCAAAAATCAGCACTTCTTTGTGGCCCTTCAACATCTGCTCGGCGCTGGTAGTCACCTGCCCCATGGTGTTTTGCATATTTTTGCTGATGTTACGAAAGCGCTTAGAGACCGAACGAATGGCAAATGACACGATCGGCGCCAGCAGAATCAGAATCAATGAAAGCTGCCAGCTGTAATAAAACATTAAGATAAACAGGCCGATAATCGAGGCCCCTTCTCGTACCACGGTGACCAGCGTACCTGAAGAAGACGAAGCAACCTGCTCTGAATCATAGGTAATACGCGAAAGCAGCGTGCCGGTCGATTGCTGATCGAAGAAGGATACCGGCATGCCCATCATATGACTAAACAGGCGACGGCGCATGGTCATCACCACGTTACCTGATACCCACGACAAGCAATAACTCGATATGTAGCTGGTGATCCCGCGCATCAGCATCAGGCCAATTACAACCAGCGGCATCCATATCAGCACGGAGTTATTCGCTTTGCCAAAGCCATCATCCAGCAGCGGCTTTAACAGGGAAATCATCAGCGCATCGCCCGCCGCATTAATCACCAGGGCGACAGCTGACACTATCAGCCCGGTTCTGTACGGTGCGATCATTGGCCACAGTCGGCGAAAGGTCTGCCAGGTGGTAAGGTCTTTATCCAAATGCATTATTTAACCGCTTTAATTGAAATAGCCGCTCATTCTACCTGGAATCACGCGGCGCGCCAAACCACTGATGATACCATCTGGGCATTATTTGTTCCCTGAATCCACTGATTGTCCAATGATTAGGATAAAATTTAACGCTTATCTGGCCTGATTTTGCCGTATCCCACCACTGATAATGATTGTCAGCATAGCGCTTCACAACCGCTTTAGCCGGCAGTCGCCAGGGATTATAGCGCGAGGTTGATGCCAGCGCGGCCTGACCGGCGATGGCACGCAGCCAGGGAGGCGACGAAGACGTGCGGCTGCCATGATGCCCGACCTGCAAAATGTTTGCCTGTAACGCGCTTCTGTCAAAGCCGAGAAGCCGGTACTCCGCACGCGCTTCCAGGTCGCCGGTCAGCAGTATGCGCCAGTGTCCATCGCTGACGCTGATGGTGCAGGAGTGATTATTCCCTTCGCCTTTATCATTTTTCAATGGCCAGAGCACCCTGAAGGTTAGCCCCTGCCATTGCCAGAGATTGCCGCGATCGCAGGACAATCTTTCCGCCGGGCCAAAGTGGCTGCGTACCGGCACCGTTGGCCAGCGCTGCAGCAGGCTGTCGAGGCCGCCGACATGATCAAGATGTGCATGGCTCAAAATGATCAGCTCAGGGCGCAGATTATGCCACTGCAGCCAGGGAATAATGACGCTTCTCCCCATATCACCGCCCGGCCAGCGCTTTCCCGTATCGTAAATCACCGCCCGCTGACCGCGTGAAATCACCACGGACAGCCCGTGACCGACATCCAGCATATCCATCCGCCACAGGGGACGTGGGCCATTAAGGCGCCACATACAGAGCGCGGCCATCAGCGCCAGCAGGCTGGCAACCTGCCCACGCCAGAGGGCAAACCGCCAGGCGGCCAGCAGCAGCCATATGCCAGGCGTGAGCCAGCACTGCGTTTCCGATAAGGTAAACCAGCCAGTGGGGATACGCTGCAATGGCCAGAAAACCACAACCAAACTCCAGTCAGCCAGCCACCAGAAGAAATGCGCCAGTGAATTGAACGGTGACAGACAAACGGCCATCAGGCTTAGCGGCACCGACACCAGGGATACCAGCGGTACGGCCCACAGATTAGCAAACAGCGCGCTGAGGCTAAAACCATGAAACATCATCGCCTGTACCGGCAACATCAACAGCAGCATCCCCAGCTGTAAATGCAGCAAATGTAGCCAGCCCCAGTACCATTTGCGTGGGATGCAGGCAGGCATTGGCGCCAGGCGATACCAGAGTAAAAGCCCGCCGACCGCCACAACGGAGAGAATCAGGCTGTCGGAAAGTATGCTTATCGGATCGGTAAACAGCAGCAACGCCAGGCAAATAATCCAGACCTGAACGCTACGACAGTGCCAGCCAGCAAGGCGCAGTAAATTCCAGCACAAGAGCGCCAGAATGGCGCGCATTACCGGTGGGTTTATACCGGCCAGCCAGCAGTAGGCGATCGCCACGCCGATGCCAATAAGCAGCGGCATTTTGAAGCCTATTTTTGCCGCCGGAAGGAAAAACTGCAGCCGACGGCCTAACAACCAGCCTGCAGCGGCGGCAAAACTAATGTGCAAACCGGAAATCGCGATCAAATGCATAATCCCGGTTTCCCGCAACAGCTGGTTTGTCGCGCTGTCGATACCGCTGCGGTCGCTGAAAGTTAGCGCGTCGAGAATTCCGCCCCATTTCATTTCTTTGGTATGGCGCTGGGCAATCGCAATCAGCCGCGCACGATAGCCACAGGCGCTATCTAACGGCGTGGCATGCAATATCCGTCCCTGCAGAGGGTTACCGTTTGCCAGCCGGAAACGCTGGCTGTCAAATCCGCCTTCATTAAGCCAGCCATGCACCGGCCGCAGTTTTAGCGTCATTAGCCAGCGCTGGCCGCTGCAAAAGTCAGCCAGGCGGCTTGCAGGTGGATATATTTGCGCCCGCAGCGCAGGAAACTGCGGCTGATGATTAATCCGGTCGAGACTTATCTGCACCATGTTCCTGCCGGGCTGAACATCGGTAACCGTCACCGCAGCGCTCACGCTGCCGGTGGTGATCGCATCAATACGCGTTAGCAGGCGCTTGCCGTGCCCGGTGGCCCAGCAAAAAAGCAGCAGCAGCAGGCCGGCATACCACATCCAGCGCCAGGACAGTCGCAGTAGCAATAATCCAAGGCAGGCGCACAAAGTCAGGAATTCAGCGCCAGGAAGCGCGGGAAGGAACGCCAGCGGCAGCGTTGCCAGAATGGCTATCCCGGCCAGTTGAGTTAAGGTGACGACCATATTTTCTCCCTTTGGTCAGGAGAAAAGTATGCCTTGCCCCGCAGCGCCTGTGGTCAGCGACATCAACACCATGCGCGCCAACGCGCAAAACTTTGCACTTTGGCATGCAATTTCATCGCCGACGGAAAGGCAAAAAAAAACGACACCGAAGTGTCGCTTTTAGTCAATCTCAGACTTAGCCGTAGATATTTGCCCGATCCCGTAGCTCTTTACCCGGCTTGAAGTGGGGAACGTATTTACCTTCCAGGTCCACTTTGTCGCCCGTTTTCGGATTACGTCCGGTACGAGGAGCACGGTAGTGCAAAGAGAAACTGCCAAATCCGCGGATTTCAATGCGTTCGCCTTCTGACAACGTCGTTGCCATATGCTCAAGCATTTCTTTCACCGCATCCTCAACGACTTTCGCCGGAATATGAGTCTGCTGGCCTGCAAGTCTTTCAATCAGTTCTGACTTGGTCATAAATCCTCCGGTTGATCCTTTTGGCATAGAGTTTAGCAATTACCAACGACTTCAGGGTGGCGGCTCACCGCCACCCTACAGGCTGTGATTACTCGCCTTTAGCTGCCTTGAACGCTTCAGCCATTGCGTTAGAGAAGTTGCCTTCTTCCTGCTTAGTATTATTCACAGTCGCGATGGCATCTTTCTCATCAGCTTCGTCTTTAGCACGGACAGACAGGCTGACTACGCGGTTTTTGCGATCAACGCCAGTGAATTTCGCTTCAACTTCATCACCCACGTTCAGGACCTGAGTTGCATCTTCGATGCGGTCACGTGAAGCTTCAGAAGCGCGCAGGTAACCCTCTACGCCGTCAGCTAATTCTACTGTAGCACCTTTCGAGTCAACTGCTGTGACTTTACCAGTAACAATGACACCTTTCTTGTTCAGAGAGATGTAGTTGTTGAACGGGTCTTCTGCCAGCTGTTTAACACCGAGAGAGATACGCTCGCGCTCTGCGTCAACCTGCAGAACCACAGCGGCGATTTCGTCGCCTTTCTTGTACTCGCGTACGGCTTCTTCGCCGGTAGCGTTCCAGGAAATGTCAGACAGGTGCACCAGACCGTCGATACCGCCGTCCAGGCCGATGAAGATACCAAAGTCAGTGATTGACTTGATTTTACCTTCAACGCGATCGCCTTTGTTGTGGGTCTCAGCAAACTGCTGCCACGGGTTGGCTTTGCACTGCTTGAGGCCCAGGGAGATACGGCGACGCTCTTCGTCGATATCCAGAACCATAACTTCAACAACATCACCGACGTTAACCACTTTAGACGGATGAATGTTCTTGTTAGTCCAGTCCATTTCAGACACGTGAACCAGACCTTCAACGCCTTCTTCGATTTCTACGAAGCAGCCGTAGTCAGTCAGATTGGTCACGCGACCGGTCAGGCGGGTGCCTTCCGGGTAACGCTTAGCGATAGCGACCCACGGATCTTCGCCCAGCTGTTTCAGGCCGAGAGAAACACGAGTACGCTCGCGGTCGAACTTCAGCACTTTAACAGTGATTTCGTCGCCCACGTTGACGATTTCGCTCGGATGCTTAACGCGTTTCCACGCCATATCGGTGATGTGCAGCAGGCCATCGACGCCGCCCAGATCAACGAACGCACCGTAGTCGGTAAGGTTCTTAACGATACCTTTAACTTCCATGCCTTCCTGCAGGTTTTCCAGCAGCTGATCGCGTTCTGCACTGTTTTCAGATTCGATAACAGCACGACGGGATACCACAACGTTGTTGCGCTTCTGGTCGAGCTTGATAACTTTAAATTCCAGCTCTTTACCTTCCAGGTGCAGGGTATCACGCACCGGACGTACGTCTACCAGTGAACCCGGCAGGAATGCACGAATGCCGTTCAGCTCAACAGTGAAGCCGCCCTTGACTTTGCCGTTGATTACGCCAGTAACGGTTGCCGCTTCTTCGTAAGCTTTTTCCAGCATCAGCCACGCTTCGTGGCGTTTTGCTTTCTCACGAGAGAGCTGAGTCTCACCGAAGCCGTCTTCTACTGCGTCCAGTGCAACGTCAACTTCGTCACCAACCTGGATTTCCAGTTCGCCCTGGGCGTTTTTGAACTGCTCAGCCGGAATGGCAGACTCAGATTTCAGGCCAGCATCAACCAGCACGACATCTTTGTCGATAGCAACAACAACGCCACGCACGATAGAACCCGGGCGGGTTTCGATTTCTTTCAGGGACTCTTCAAAGAGTTGAGCAAAAGATTCAGTCATATTGATAATCTTCAGGATTCTTCAATTTAACGTCCACCTGTCTTCATGACGGATGGGGTTGTTTCACATACCTGCAAACATCCTGTCAGCAGGGGCACTACGAATTTAAGCCGAAGGAAGCGCCAGCTTTTCACGCGCATAATTGAGCGCATTTTCAATCACCCGCTCAATGCTCATGCTGGTTGAATCCAGCACTAGCGCATCCGTCGCGGGGACCAGCGGCGCGATAGCGCGATTACGATCGCGATCATCGCGTTCCTTTATCTCGGCTAAAAGGCGCTCAAAGTTAACACTAAAGCCCTTCTCCTGCAACTGTAGCATACGGCGGCGGGCGCGCTCTTCTGAGCTGGCATCGAGGAAAATTTTTACCGGCGCATCAGGAAAAACCACCGTTCCCATATCCCGACCGTCGGCGATCAGACCTGGCGCCTCGCGAAAAGCGCGCTGGCGCCGGAGCAACGCCTCTCTCACCCGGGGGAAAACGGCGACTTTCGAGGCGGTATTGCTGACCTCCTGAGAGCGGATCTCCGAGGTAACGTCCTCGCCCTCAAGAATGACGCGGGTATCTCCGTCATTGACCACGAAACGCACGTCAAGGTGCGCCGCTACCGGCACCAGAGCATCTTCGACGCTGATATCAATATGATGATGCAGCGCAGCCAGCGCGAGCACGCGATAAATGGCGCCGGAATCAAGCAGGTGCCAGGATAATGCCTCCGCCATGGCTTTACACAGCGTTCCTTTACCTGCACCGCTTGGGCCATCAATGGTTATCACCGGGGTTGTTGATATCATTCACTCTCTCCTGTCGGTGTTAAGCCTGCTTTATTTGTTTTGTGGCTAAGACAGGTGCGCATTATACGCAGCTCTAAGATGAATAGTTACCCCCCGCTGCGCCAGCCAGGTAAATATAAAGTACTTTCAGGAAAAAGCCGCCGGCATGGCGCGCCGGCAGCAATTATCAGGCGGGCCTGCTGATGCGGGCGAACTGCTCAAAATAGTCAGGAAAGGTTTTCGCCGTACAGCCAGGATCGAGGATGGTAACCGGCGTAGCAGATAACGCCACCAGCGAGAAACACATCGCCATGCGGTGGTCGTTGTAAGTGCCGATCTCCGCTACCTTCAGCGTCGCCGGAGGCGTGATGCGAATGTAATCTTCGCCCTCCTCAACCTCGGCGCCGACCTTACGCAGCTCGGTGGCCATTGCCGTCAGGCGATCGGTTTCCTTTACCCGCCAGTTGTAAATGTTACGCATGGTCGTTGTACCGTCA
This sequence comes from Izhakiella australiensis, assembly GCF_002006995.1. Taxonomy (GTDB): domain Bacteria; phylum Pseudomonadota; class Gammaproteobacteria; order Enterobacterales; family Enterobacteriaceae; genus Izhakiella; species Izhakiella australiensis. Next base: position 250,141 of record NZ_MRUL01000003.1, read on the forward strand.
GCGAACAGCGCGGTGGTTGCGATGGTCATGGCCGCATCAGGAATATGATTCATATCCATATCTATCGCTTTTAGCTCACCGCGCGAACAGGCAATGTAATCATCCGCCCATTCAATGGTCGCGCCCATTTTTTCCAGCACGTCGGCAAAGCGGATATCGCCCTGCACGCTGCCTTTGCCGATGCCGGTGACTTTAACCGTACCGCCCCTTATAGCAGCAGCGGCCAGAAAATAGGAGGCTGACGAGGCATCGCCTTCCACCAGATATTGTCCCGGCGACTGATAATGCTGGCCGCCTTTAATGCGAAATACCCGATAGCCGTCGTTTTCAACCTCAACGGAGAAAGCCTTCATCAGGTGCAGGGTAATATCAATGTAGGGTTTGGATACCAACTCGCCCTTGATGCTAATCGCCGTATCTTCCGCCGCCAGCGGCGCTGTCATTAACAGAGCGGTCAGGAACTGGCTGGAAACTGAACCATCAACCTCAACGCTGCCGCCGCTAAAACCGCCGCGCAGCCTCAGTGGTGGATAATTTTCCTGCTCAAGGTAGTCAATCTGCGCGCCGCCCTGGCGTAAGGCATCAACCAGATGCCCGATCGGCCGCTCTTTCATCCGCGGTTCGCCGGTCAGAACGATATCGTTGTTGCCGAGACAAAGCGCGGCCGCCAGCGGCCGCATCGCGGTTCCGGCATTGCCCAAAAAGAGCTCTTGCGCGCTGGCGCTGTGCAATGGCCCGTCAACACCGATGACTTCGCAGGTACGGCGATCTTCCGAAAGGCGATACTTCACCCCCAGACCGGCCAGCGCATTCAGCATGTGGCGCACATCATCGCTGTCTAACAGATTAGTCAGACGCGTGGTGCCGGAGGCCATAGCAGCAAGCAGCAATGCGCGATTAGACACGCTTTTCGATCCCGGCAGATTAACGGTGCCGTCAATCCGGGAAACAGGTTGTAACGTCAGGGAGTCCTGCATGTGAAACGTATTCTCCAACAATAAAAGCGCTGAAGCGACAAAACCTGTGCTCCAGCGCCGTCATAGCATAATGCGGTTGTAAACTATGTTAACGCTCAGCCGTGGCGGCGTTCAAAGTCAGCCATAAAATCAGTCAGCGCTTTTACGCCTTCCAGCGGCATCGCATTATAAATGGATGCACGCATACCGCCGACAACGCGATGCCCTTTCAGCGCATGCAGTCCGGCCTTCAGTGATTCAGCCAGGAACAGGCTATCAAGCGATGCATCAGCCAGTTGAAAAGGCACGTTCATGCGCGAACGGTTGGCGATGGCAACATCATTGCGGTAAAAATCGCTGCTGTCGATAACACCATACAGTAAATCCGCCTTTGCCTGATTGCGCTTGTCCAGCTCGGCGACGCCGCCCTGCTCTTTGAGCCATTTAAATACCAGCCCGGAAAGGTACCAGGCAAAGGTCGGCGGGGTATTAAACATTGAATCATTTTCGCTTAATACCTGATAGTCGAGGATCGATGGCAGCTCCTGGCGCGCTTTACCAAGCAGATCGTCACGCACCACCACCACCGTCAACCCGGCGGGACCGATATTTTTCTGCGCGCCGGCATAGATAACACCGTAGCGGTTAATGTCAATCGGACGTGAAAGCAGCGTGGAGGAGAAATCGGCGACAACCACTTTATCGCCAAAATCAGGCTGTTCTTCGATAGCAATGCCATCGATGGTTTCGTTGGGACAAAAATGAACGTAAGCGGCGTCGTCTTGCAGCTGCCATTTGCTCATTGGCACGATCGCACGCTTTCCGTCGACGGTGGTTTTGGCGTCAATCACGTTAGGCGAACAGTATTTTTTCGCCTCTTTGATCGCGCTGGCCGCCCAGTAGCCGCCATCGACGTAATCCGCAGTGGTATTATCGCCAAGCAGGTTGAGAGGTACCGCGGCAAACTGTGCGCGGGCGCCTCCGTGACAAAATAGCACCTTGTAGTTTGAGGGGACCTTCAGCAAATCGCGAAAGTCCTTCTCCGCTTCTTCGGCAACCTGAATAAACTCCTTGCTGCGGTGGCTGATTTCCATCACTGAGGTGCCGGAGCCCTGCCAGTTGCAGAGTTCCTGTTCAGCACGACGCAGCACTTCTACCGGCAGCATTGCCGGGCCGGAGCTAAAATTGAAAACCTGACTCATTTCCCCTCACCACTCGTTATCAATTAATCTACTTGTTATACCCGGTTTTAACACCCCGCCCCTGACGCTGCAATGACTTATCCGCTAAGCAGACCAGTTTTTCGCGCTGGCCCGCAGATGAAAATGCCGGCAATTTCCCCTGGCGCGCGATTTTATTAACCTCGCGGCGTCTGAAAACCGGTGTCATCGCCACAGCCCGGGCGCAGCCTTAGTCGAAGCTCATAAAATGTCAGCGCAACGGATAGCGATAACCCGCAAAACACCGTATGATTGCGCGCTTTCCGCACAGTTAATTATAGTGGGCCGTCATGACGCAAACGTATATTCCGGGCAAAGATGCCGCGCTGGAAGATTCAATCTCTCGCTTTCAGCAAAAACTTCAGGATCTTGGCTTTCATATAGAGGAAGCATCCTGGCTGAATCCCGTACCTAACGTCTGGTCGGTGCATATCCGCGACCGTGACTGCCCGCTTTGCTTTACCAACGGCAAAGGCGCCAGCAAAAAGGCGGCGCTGGCCTCCGCGCTTGGCGAATACTTTGAGCGTCTTTCCACCAACTATTTTTTTGCAGACTTCTGGCTCGGCGAGACAATAGCAAATGGCGACTTTGTTCATTATCCAAATGAAAAATGGTTCCCGCTGCCCGACGACGACAGCCTGCCGCAAGGTATTTTGGACCAGTCTCTGCGCCATTTTTACGATCCGGAAAATGAGTTAACCGCCAGCGCCCTGATTGACTTGCAGTCCGGCAATAACAAACGCGGCATCTGCGCATTGCCATTTGTACGCCAGTCAGACCAGCAAACGGTGTACATTCCAATGAACATTATTGGAAACCTGTACGTTTCCAACGGAATGTCGGCGGGCAATAGCCGTAATGAAGCGCGGGTACAGGGTTTATCAGAAGTATTTGAGCGTTACATCAAGAATCGCATTATCGCCGAAGCAATCAGTCTTCCGGCGATTCCGCAGGCCACGCTGGGTCGCTATCCCGCCGTGGTTGAAGCCATCGATAAGCTTGAAGCGGAAGGTTTTCCAATATTTGCTTATGACGCTTCGCTGGGCGGTAAATATCCGGTTATTTGCGTGGTGCTTTTCAATCCGACCAACGGCACCTGCTTTGCCTCTTTCGGCGCCCATCCTGACTTTGGCGTTGCCCTTGAGCGTACCGTAACTGAATTACTGCAGGGCCGCAGTCTGAAAGATCTGGATGTGTTTACCCCGCCGACTTTTGACGATGAAGAAGTGGCAGAACACGCAAATCTGGAAACTCACTTTATTGACTCCAGTGGTTCCATCTCCTGGGATCTGTTTAAAGATGAGGCGGATTATGCCTTTGTCGACTGGCGCTTTGACGGCACCACCGAAGAAGAATTCGCCACGCTGATGGCCATCTTTCAGGCCGAGGGTAAAGAAGTCTATATCGCGGACTACGAACATCTGGGCGTTTACGCCTGCCGTATTCTGGTGCCGGGCATGTCAGATATTTACCCTGCCGAAGACCTGCTGTTGGCAAACAACAATATGGGAGCCGGCCTGCGTGAAACCCTGCTTGCGCTGCCGGACAGCCGCTGGAAGGCGCAGGACTATCTGGCGCTGATTGAACGCCTTGATGACGAAGGCTACGATGATTTTACCCGCGTTCGCGAACTGCTGGGCCTCGCAACCGGTAAAGATAATGGCTGGTTTACGCTGCGTATTGGCGAGCTGAAATCAATGCTGGCGCTGGCCGGCGGCGATCTGGATCAGGCGCTGATTTGGGCCGAATGGACGATGGAGTTTAATAGTTCGCTCTTTACGCCGGAGCGCGCCAACTATTACCGCTGCTTGCAAACGCTGCTGCTGCTGGCCATGGAAGAAGATCGCTCGCCAGAGCAGTATCAGCATGCCTTTACCCGCATGTACGGACAGCAGGCGCTTGAGGCGGCCAGCGCCGCCCTCAGCGGTGCATCGCCCTTTTATGGTCTACAGGCCGTAGATGCAGATTTAACCTCCTTCCCGGCACACCAGTCGCTGCTGCAGGCTTATGAAAAGCTTCAGCAGGCTAAACGCCATTTCGGAAAGTGATCGATTAATGGCTACCTGCGGGTAGCCATTTTCCCATAACCAAATTGTAACCTTTTGGATCCTCCATGCCGCCATTGTTCAATTAAATGGCAACACTCACTCTGTAATCTCTACATATCACCCACCCGGGCAGCCGTTTGCGCTGGTCTTTTTCAAAAAAAATTATATAAATTAAAATTATTTTTTATAATAAAATTCAACAAGTTATACAGATTTAAGCCCAGAACAGGCGCGATATAAGGTCAACTGGTCAGGCCAATATGATCCAGGTCAAATTACTGCCTATAATGGTTTGTTAGTATTTATTTATTGACAAATATTGGGAGACCGTTGGTGTGAAAGCTGACAACCCGTTTAATTTGCTGATGCCCGCCGAGATGGCAAAAGTGGCTGAAGACGCAGGCGTTTATAAGGCGACTAAGCACCCTTTTACGACCTTTTTCCTCGCCATTACCGCTGGTGTCTTTATCTCCATTGCCTTTGTTTTTTATCTCACCGCCACCACGGGAACGGAATCGATGCCTTTTGGTATCGCCAAACTCACAGGCGGCCTCTGTTTCTCCCTTGGCCTGATGCTGGTCGTGGTGTGCGGTGCAGACCTTTTTACCTCCACGGTGCTTATCGTGGTGGCTAAAGCCAGCGGCCGCATTAGCTGGTCGCAATTGATTCGCAACTGGATTAACGTTTACATCGGTAACCTTTGCGGCGCGCTGTTTTTCGTCGCCCTGATGTGGTTCTCCAGCGAGCATATGACCGCCAACGGCGCCTGGGGCGTAAACTTATTGAAGACGGTTGACCATAAGCTGCATCACACCTTTATCGAGGCGGTTTGCCTTGGCATCCTGGCAAACCTGATGGTTTGTCTCGCCGTCTGGATGAGTTATTCCGGCAGAACCTTACTGGATAAAATGATTGCCATGGTGCTGCCCGTTGCGATGTTTGTTGCCAGCGGTTTCGAACACAGTATCGCCAATATGTTTCTGATCCCGCTTGGCATTGTGGTTAAAAATTTTGCTTCCGCTGATTTCTGGCATATGACGGGCTTAACTGCGGCGCAGTTCCCGCAGATGAACGTCGCTGATTTTATTGTCAACAACCTGATTCCGGTCACCATCGGTAACATCATAGGCGGCGGGCTGCTGGTCGGCCTTACCTATTGGGTGATATATCTACGTGAATCTGACCAGCATTAATCATGCGTAATTAATTCACCTCCTGTCAGCAACGGGAGGCATCAGGAAAAATTTTACATCATAAGGTAGGTAATATTATGACCGAGTTGAATGAAAAAATGTCGGCTGCATGGCGTACTTTTCACCAGGGCGAATGGCAGAACGGCATCAATGTTCGTGACTTTATCCAGAAAAACTATGCGCCTTATGAAGGAGATGAAGCCTTTCTGAGCGGCGCCACCAGCGCGACTAGCGAGCTGTGGGATCGCGTGATGGACGGCATTAAAATCGAAAACCGCACCCATGCGCCAGTCGATTTTGATACCAGTCTCGCCTCAACGATCACCTCGCACGATGCTGGCTACATCAATAAAAAGCTGGAAAAAATCGTTGGTCTTCAGACTGAAGCGCCGCTGAAGCGCGCCATCATTCCGTTCGGCGGCATCAAAATGGTCGAGGGCTCCTGCAAAGCTTACGACCGCGAGCTGGACCCATCGCTGAAGAAAATTTTTAGCGAGTACCGTAAAACCCATAACCAGGGTGTATTTGATGTTTATACCCCGGACATTCTGCGCTGCCGTAAATCTGGCGTGCTGACCGGCCTGCCGGATGCTTACGGACGCGGCCGCATTATCGGTGACTATCGTCGCGTTGCGCTGTACGGCATCGATTACCTGATGAAAGACAAGCTGGCGCAGTTTACCTCGCTGCAGCAGGATCTGGAAAACGGGGTAAACCTGGAAGCCACGATCCGCCTGCGTGAAGAGATTTCAGACCAGTACCATGCGCTGAATCAGATTAAACAAATGGCCGCTAAATACGGCTGCGACATTTCCGGTCCGGCGACTAACGCTCAGGAAGCCGTGCAGTGGGTATATTTCGGTTACCTGGCCGCCGTTAAATCGCAAAACGGCGCCGCGATGTCTTTCGGCCGCGTTTCAACCTTCCTCGATATTTACTTCGAACGCGATATGAAAGACGGCAAGCTGAGCGAAGAACAGGCTCAGGAGCTGATCGACCATCTGGTAATGAAGCTGCGTATGGTGCGCTTCCTGCGTACGCCTGAGTATGATGAACTGTTCTCCGGTGACCCGATCTGGGCAACGGAATCCCTGGCCGGTATGGGACTGGATGGTCGTACGCTGGTTACTAAAAATAGCTTCCGCTTCCTGAACACCCTGTACACCATGGGGCCGTCACCTGAACCCAACATGACCATTTTGTGGTCAGAAAAACTGCCGGTTAACTTCAAACGCTACGCGGCTAAAGTCTCAATCGACACCTCATCGTTACAGTATGAAAATGACGATCTGATGCGTCCTGACTTTAATAACGATGACTACGCCATCGCCTGCTGCGTCAGCCCGATGATTGTTGGCAAACAAATGCAGTTCTTCGGCGCGCGCGCCAACCTGGCGAAAACCATGCTGTACGCGATTAACGGCGGCGTGGATGAGAAGCTGAAAATGCAGGTCGGTCCGAAAGAAGCACCAATCACCGATGACGTGCTGAATTTCGATACCGTGATGGCGCGGATGGATCATTTCATGGACTGGCTGGCGAAACAGTACGTCACCGCACTGAACATCATCCACTACATGCATGACAAATACAGCTACGAAGCTTCACTGATGGCGCTGCATGACCGCGATGTCTATCGCACGATGGCGTGCGGTATCGCCGGCCTGTCCGTCGCTGCCGACTCGCTGTCTGCTATCAAGTATGCCAAAGTTAAACCCATCCGTGATGCTGATGGCCTGGCAGTCGACTTTGAAATTGAAGGCGAATATCCGCAGTTCGGTAACAACGATTCGCGCGTTGATGATTTGGCCTGTGACTTAGTCGAACGCTTTATGAAGAAAATTCAGAAGCTGACTACCTATCGCGGAGCCGTACCTACTCAATCCGTGCTTACCATTACTTCCAATGTGGTTTATGGTAAGAAAACAGGTAATACGCCTGATGGCCGTCGCGCAGGCGCGCCTTTCGGACCGGGCGCTAACCCCATGCACGGCCGCGATCAGAAAGGCGCAGTTGCCTCTCTTACCTCCGTGGCTAAGCTGCCGTTTGCCTATGCGAAAGATGGTATTTCTTATACCTTCTCTATTATTCCAAACGCACTGGGTAAAGACGATAATGTTCGCCGCACCAACCTGGCGGGTCTGATGGATGGTTACTTCCATCACGAAGCGAATATGGAAGGCGGTCAGCATTTAAACGTTAACGTGATGAACCGTGAAATGCTGCTTGATGCGATGGATCACCCGGAAAACTACCCGCAGTTGACCATTCGCGTATCGGGCTATGCGGTGCGCTTTAACTCGCTGACCAAAGAGCAACAGCAGGACGTCATCACGCGTACCTTTACTCAGACCATGTAAGGTCGGACAGTAGAAGGAACCATGAGGAAAAGGCTCCCTGCGGGAGCCTTTTTATTCAAGTCAGATTTGCTGGCCCTCTAGCGCGGGAGGCAAGCAAATCTCACTTCACGCAGCTGAGAAACTGCACCCCGCCCGTCGGGGCTATTATGGAGAGAACATCGCAATGTCTGTCAAAGGTCGCATTCACTCGTTTGAATCCTGTGGAACCGTAGATGGTCCGGGAATTCGCTTTATCACATTTTTTCAGGGATGCCTGATGCGCTGCCTTTACTGCCACAACCGCGATACCTGGGACACCCACGGCGGCCGCGAAGTGACGGTAGAGGACTTGATGAAAGATGTGGTTTCATATCGCCACTTTATGAACGCCTCCGGCGGCGGCGTAACCGCGTCGGGCGGCGAGGCCATCTTGCAGGCGGAATTCGTACGCGACTGGTTTCGTGCCTGTAAGGCTGAAGGGATTAATACCTGTCTTGATACTAACGGCTTCGTACGCCGCTACGATCCGGTTATCGACGAACTGCTGGAGGTAACGGACCTGGTCATGCTTGACCTGAAGCAGATCAATGATGATGTCCATCAGATCCTTGTCGGCGTATCTAACCATCGCACGCTGGATTTCGCCCGCTATCTGGCGAAAAAGAACATCCGCACCTGGATTCGTTTTGTCGTCGTGCCGGGCTATTCCGATGATGATGATTCCGCTCATCGGCTGGGCGCTTTTACCAAAGATATGCAGAATGTTGAAAAAATTGAGCTGTTACCCTATCACGAGCTGGGCAAGCACAAATGGATAGCGATGGGCGAGGAGTACAAGCTTGATGGGGTTCATCCCCCAAAAGCGGAGACCATGGAGCGGGTTAAAAATATTCTCGCCAGCTACGGCCACGAGGTCATGTACTAAGCGGGCGGCAAAAAAATAACCGTAAAAAAAAGGCGACCAGGTCGCCTTTTTCTTCATTATCACCCTCACCGCCTTCAGGCATGGGCCACCGGCGTTGCATGATGGTCCGCCTTGCGCAGCAACATAATCAGGTAAACGCAGGCAACCGCAGCAATCATGACAAACAGCAGCTGGTCAGAGTAATTCTGCATCAGCATGGCGGTCATACTGGGGCCGACAAGGCTGCCGACGGTGTAGCTCAGCAGCAGCGCCTGATTCATCGCAACCAGCTGGTGATGCGGCACCGTCTCACAGGCCCAGGACATGGCTACCGGGTAGAGGGTGAAGCCCGCACAGCCGAGCACAAACAGCGCCGGGGCCATTGCGGCATTACCTAACATTGCCACGGCACCAAGGATTACGATAAATACCTGCACGCGCAGCACCATCAGCCGACCGAAGCGATCGGCGAGGCGACCGACCGGCCACTGACCAACGATGCCGGCACTGACCAACAGCGCCATCCAGTAGCCGACGTTAGCATCGCTCATCCCCTGATGCGAAAGATAAACCGGCATCAGACCATACAAGGAACCCAGTACGATGCCAGAGATAATACAGCCGTTAATCCCCAGCCTTGAGCTACGACGACGCAGCATCGGCCACAAATTTGACGGCGCCTCTTCGGCATCATCACTGTTCGCCGTGATTTTGACAAACACCAGCGGCAGCATGCCGGCAATAACGATCGCAACCACCCACGGCAGCACGCTGAAAAGCTCGGTGGAGACTTTGCTGACCAGCAGCTGGCCCGCCACAGTACCGAGGTAATAGACAATCATATACGCAGCCAGAAGCTGTCCGCGGTTTCTCAGCGTACCGCTGCACAGCAAGGCGCTTTCCACCACCACCCAGATCAGGGCGCAGCCTACGCCGGCGGCAAAGCGCCACAGCGACCAGCTCCAGAAGCCTTCAGACATGCCCATTGCCAGAGTAGCCAGGGCAAACAGACTGGTCGCAAGGTAATAACTGCGGTTAAACCCGGCTCGTTTGATCAGCCATCCCGCCACCAGCGTCCCCAACAGGTTACCGGCATAATACGCCGAGCTGACCACGCCAAGCTGCCAGGTCGGCAGCCGATCGTGGCTCATCCACAGCGGCACCAGCGTATTTAAAACGGCAATAGATACCGTCAGCAGCATCATGCCGCACAGTAATAAAACCACGGGTCGGGACCAGGTGAACATAGCGTCGGAAACCAGCAAAAGGGAACGATTTTGCCGGCATATTGCCATTACCATTGCTAATGTCAATGAGCAAAAAATAGCCGCAGCACAATTTGCTGAGATTTGATTTAATTTTTTTATTAACAGTCGGTTAGAGGCATAGTTGCCGACCATCGCCGCGAACGTATCTTATTGAAAAATCGAACCTACATCACAAAAAAGCGTTAAACTTCGATGAGATTTATTATTGGAAAATTTTTCGTAACTTTGGCTACTTATCAGGACGTTTGCCGCCGCTAAGCTGACGCATTCGTTAAGCACGACTGGCATCAGCATTTACCCACTCAGCCACCCATTCTCTGGATAGCTCAGGGTGAATTTCTGCTTTTCCCGGTATTCGCTGGGTGAGCACTTCATCAGGCGCCTGAAGGCGTGGCTAAACGCGCTTTCAGACTCGTAGCCCAGGGTGTGGGCAATGGAAGCAATGGTGGCGCGGTTCGCTTTAAGGTAGTGCGCAGCCAGTTGCATTCGCCAGCGCGAGACGTACTCCAAAGGCGCGATCCCGGCTTTCTGTTTAAACCTCAAGGCAAAGGTCGAGCGGGAAACATTGGCGATGCTGGCCAGATCAGCAACCGTCCAGCCGCGGGCAGGATCGGCATGAATAGCTTGAATAGCCGCGCCGATTCGGGGATCGGATATCGCCAGCAGCCAGCCTGGCGTACTGCTCCCCTCCTGCGCCAGATAAATCCGTAGAACCTGCACCAGCATGATATGACCAAGATGCTGGACCACAATCGCATTTCCTGGCGACGCGGTGGCAAGTTCATGGGCAAGGCGCTGTAAAGCCCAGTTCAGCACCGATGCCTGCTCCGAACCGCCTTTGATAACAGCAACGGGCGGCAACCCGTCGAACAGTAAAGCGGCTTCGTCACCAAACGCAAAACGTCCGCCAAGCAAAAAGAAACCGTCGGCGGTTCCACAGCGCGCAATACCCTTAGCGGCATGGCGATAAATCTCATCGGCCTGGATCGCTGGCAGCGTCGGATCGCTGCTTAGCGCAAATGCCCGCCTGCGTGACAGCAAGAAGCAATCACCGGCTTCCAGGGGGATGGCTTGCTCAACGCCTTCCACCGTCAGCCAGCATCCCCCTGCAACGATGGCATTGAACTTAATGCCATCGGGTGGCGGAAAGTCGATGGCCCAATCTCCGCCGGCTTTCAGACCGGCAAAAACAGAGCCTTGTATAGGCAAAAGTGAGAGAACTTCAGACAAGGGATCCATGCAAACTCCGGACGCTCTCGACAGACTATTGGACTTTGCTGCATTCACAGTCCGAAGTCCAGCCTGAATAATGTTGCACACGGGCTTCGCCCTGATTCCATGCCCCCCTGAGGAGATGCCATGACCAGCAAACAATTACCGATTAACTCCGGTTTCGCAGCTGCGACCACCGCAGACCAGGTACTTGCCGGGCGCAACCTGTCCGGCATAACGGCCATTGTCACCGGCGGCCATTCCGGCATCGGTCTGGAAACCACGCGGGCACTGGCACAGGCAGGCGCCCGCGTTATTGTTGCTGCGCGCGATGTTGACGCCGCACGCGAGCGAACCCGCGGAATATCACACGTGGAGGTTGAGCGACTGGATCTTGCTGACCAGGGCAGCCTGTACGACTTCTCGCAACGCATTCTGCGCGCCAGACGCCATATCGACATCATGATCAACAGCGCAGGCATTATGGCAACGCCGGAAACCCGCGTTGGCCCGGGCTGGGAAGCGCAGTTCGCCATCAATCATCTTGGCCATTATGCGTTGGTTAACCGGCTATGGCCGGCCCTGCGCGGCGGCGCCAGGGTCATCGCGCTGTCGTCAGCGGGACATCACCAATCCGACATCCGCTGGGATGATACGCAATTCATCCAGGGGTATAACAAATGGCAGGCCTACGGGCAGTCAAAGACGGCTTGCGCACTGTTTGCCGTCCATCTCGATCGGCTTGGCCAGCACAGTGGCGTGCGCGCTTTTTCTCTTCATCCGGGAAAGATTTTCACGCCGCTCCAGCGTCATCTGACCGCCGACGAAATGATTGCCGCCGGGTGGCTCGATGCCAATGGCAACCCGGTCGATCCGACGTTCAAAACAGCGCAACAAGGGGCGGCAACGCAGGTCTGGGCTGCGACATCGCCACGACTGGAGGGGATGGGAGGGCTATACTGCGAAAATTGCGATATTGCCACGCTGGATGAAGGCCTGGCGCCTTCTTTTACTGGCGTCAGGCCTTATGCTATTAATCCGGAACAGGCCAGCCGGCTATGGGCGCTATCCGCCCGGCTGACAGGCATCGATGCCTTCGCGACCCGCCGCCGGGACTAAAGAAAACCGCTGATGCCAGACTCCGGCAAGGGAAGCTGCCCTGACCCAGGCAAAGGTTCTCCATCACCGGGTAGCCGCCCGCGGCTAATCAGCCGATATATTCCAGGCCTTTCATATAGCGACGCAGCACGTCAGGCACCTCAATACGTCCGTCAGCCTGCTGGTAGTTCTCCAGTACCGCTACCAGAGTACGCCCAACCGCCAGGCCGGAGCCGTTCAGGGTATGCAGCAGGCGGGTTTTCTTCTCGCCTTTAGCCCGGCAGCGTGCCTGCATGCGGCGCGCCTGGAAATCCCACATATTGGAGCAGGAAGAGATTTCGCGGTAGGTATCCTGCGCCGGTAGCCAGACCTCCAGATCGTAGGTCTTACAGGAGCCTGCGCCCATATCGCCGGTACACAGCAGCATTTTGCGATAAGGCAGCTTCAGCAGCTGCAGCACTTTCTCGGCGTGACCCACCAGCTCTTCCAGAGCCTGCATTGAGGTTTCAGGCTTAACGATCTGCACCATTTCAACCTTATCAAACTGATGCATGCGGATCAGACCACGTGTATCGCGCCCGTAGGCGCCAGCCTCAGAGCGGAAGCACGGAGTATGCGCCGTCAGCTTCAGCGGCAGCGCCTCTTCCTCAATAATTTCGTCACGCACCAGGTTGGTCAGCGGCACTTCTGCGGTGGGGATCAGCGCATAGTTGCTGCTGCTGGCCTCTTCCTCCAGCGGACGGGTATGGAACAGGTCTTCACCGAACTTAGGCAGCTGACCGGTACCGTACAGCGTGGCATGGTTAACCAGATAAGGAACGTAAGTTTCAGTGTAGCCGTGCTCTTCAGTATGCAAGTCGAGCATAAACTGACTCAGCGCCCGGTGCATCAGCGCAATCTGTCCCTGCATCACCACAAAGCGTGAGCCGGTTAGCTTGGCCGCTGACGCAAAATCCAGCCCTTTAGCCCTCTCACCCAGCTCTACGTGGTCACGCACTGCAAAATCAAACTTGCGCGGTTCGCCCCAGCGGCTGACTTCCTGATTTTCTGAATCGTCTTTACCGTTCGGGACTTCATCTGCCGGGATATTCGGCATCGTCAACGCCAGCTGGCGGATCTGCTCTTGCAGAGCGTCCAGCTCGCCTTTGGCCGCATCAAGGCGTTCGCCGAGAAGGTTTACCTCAGCACGCAGTGGCTCGATATCCTCTCCGCGCGCTTTGGCCTGCCCGATGGATTTAGATCGGGAGTTGCGTTCCGCCTGTAAGGTTTCCGTTTCGACCTGCAGTACTTTGCGGCGCTCTTCAAGCGCTTGCAGAGTTGCGACATCCAGTTTAAAACCTCGGCGTGCCAGTTTTTCAGCGACTGCGTCTGGCTCATTACGCAGCAGATTGGGATCGAGCATTGTTATCCTGTGCTTATTCTGATTGAAAGTATCCGGAGGGGCGTAAACGCAGCGCGAATACGTTGAAATTGTTACTAACCTTACCGCAACGCCCTGTTCAGCGGTAGCGTTTTATCGGGCTATTTTGATCCTGTTCAGTAAGCCAGGCTAGCTTTTCAGCAATTTTGCCTTCCAGGCCGCGTGCGGCTGGTTGATAGTAGCGCGTTTGCGCCATTTCCGGCGGGAAATAGTTCTCACCTGCCGCGTAAGCATTAGGTTCATCGTGGGCGTAGCGATATTCTGCGCCCAGCCCCATCTCCTTCATTAACTTCGTCGGCGCGTTACGCAGATGCTCCGGCACGTCAAAATCAGGGTTGTCACGCGCATCGCGCATCGCAGCTTTAAACGCGATATAGACCGCATTGCTTTTGGGCGCGCAAGCCAGATAAACAATCGCCTGAGCGATGGCGCGTTCGCCTTCCGCCGGACCGACCCGGGTAAAGCAATCCCATGCTGAGATAGCAACTTGCATCGCGCGTGGGTCGGCATTACCCACATCTTCTGAAGCAATCGCCAGCAGCCTGCGGGCAACATACAGCGGATCGCCCCCGGCGGTAATAATGCGCGCGTACCAGTACAGGGCCGCATCCGGTGCAGAACCTCGCACCGATTTGTGCAACGCCGAAATTAAGTCGTAGTAGCGGTCACCTTTATTATCAAAACGCGCGCTACGTTCGCCCGATACCTCTTTTAACAGCGAAGGCGTCAGCTCGCGCTTTCCGTCGCCATTGACCTCGGCCATATCCGCCATCATTTCCAGCGTATTCAGCGCCCGGCGGGCATCGCCGTTAACCAACTCTGCAATCATCCTGCGCGTTTGTTCAGGCAGCAGCAGATTCTCCTTGCCATAACCCCGCTCGCTATCTTCCATCGCCTGCGCCAGCACCCGTTCAATGTCATCGGCGCTGAGCGATTTCAGCAGATAGACCCGCGCGCGCGAGAGCAAAGCGGAGTTAAGCTCAAAGGAAGGGTTTTCCGTCGTGGCGCCGATAAAGGTTACCGTTCCATCTTCGATATGGGGTAAAAAAGCATCCTGTTGACTTTTATTAAAACGATGCACTTCATCAACAAACAGGATGGTGCGGCGCCCGGCATGGCGGTTTTGCCGGGCACGCTCAATGGCCTCTCTAATCTCTTTCACCCCGGAGGTCACCGCCGATATGCGTTCAACATCGGCCTGACCGTAATGGCCGATGATTTCAGCCAGGGTGGTTTTTCCCGTACCGGGCGGCCCCCAGAGGATCATTGAATGCAGATGTCCCGCTTCAATGGCTCTGGGCAGTGGCTTACCCTGGGCAAGCAAATGTTGTTGCCCGGTATACTCCTGCAACGTTCTGGGGCGCATCCGCGCGGCCAGCGGCTGGAAGGTAGTGTCGGAAAAATCCAAAGAGAGATTACTCACGCGATCCTCACTGGCGCTGATCGTCCACCGTTACCCCTGCAGGCGGGGTGAATTTAAACTTGTCCGGACTAATCGCACCATTCTGCTGGCTTTTCAGCGTGTAATTGCTGCGCTGGCCATCCTGCTCAATGGCGCTGAACTGGTTGATAGTGCCTGAAGGGGTTACGGTGATCGTAAACTCCTTCAGGTTACCGTTGTCCTTCTTAGGCGTCAGAACAAAATTATCGCCCTGCTGTTTTACGTTGTACTGCGCCCAGTCAGCTGACTGGTTGCGTGCAATCAGCATAAACGGCGTATTGCTGGTTGCATCTTTCAGCCAGGTTGCACTTGCCTGCTCAACGAACGGGTTATAAAACCACAGCGTTTTGCCATCAGAGATCAGTATGCTTTCATCGGGCGCCGTCATGTGCCAGTTAAATAAGTCTGGACGCTTTACCCACAGCTCCCCCTGCCCGTCCTGAACGGACGCGCCGCTGGCATCCGTTACCTTCTGGGTAAAACTGGCGTGAAAGCTGCTGACTTTATTCAGGCGCTGCTGCAAATCCTGCGACGCGTTCGCAAGGACGCTGGTCGAAACGAAAGCGCTCAGTAAGCTACAGGCAATAACAAGTTTTTTCATCGGGCATCCTTATTGAAAGGCGCTCCTGCGCCGTCATGGCGCGGGAGGTCAAAAAAAGACTGCGCTCTGGTAAGCGCGCCAACAGGAAATAATCCTGATTATTACGCAAAGATATGGTATCTCCGCACCGAAAAATCAATGGGCCAGGCAAGCCTGGCCCATACATGAGGACGGTAAAACGGCGATCACATCTCGTGCGGTGGCGGAGCCAGCACTTCACGGTTACCATTATGTCCCGGCGCTGAGACAATCCCCTGCATTTCCATCTGTTCGACGATGCGCGCCGCACGGTTATAGCCGATGCGGAATTGACGCTGCACGCCGGAGATAGAGGCGCGACGCTTTTCAACCACGAAGCTGACAGCCTGATCAAACAGTGGATCCAGCTCTTCATCGCCCTCGACGCCGGCGCTACCGCCTTCGCTGTCTTCACCGCCGCTGAGAATGCCTTGTTTATATTCCGGACGCTGACGTGCCTTCCAGTCCTGCACTACCGCATGCACCTCCTGATCGCGCACAAAAGCACCGTGGACACGTACAGGAATCGATGAGTTAGGCGCCAGATAAAGCATATCCCCCATTCCCAGCAGCGATTCAGCGCCGCCCTGATCGAGAATAGTCCGCGAGTCGATTTTACTGGAAACGGTAAAAGCAATACGCGTTGGAATGTTGGCTTTAATCAGGCCGGTGATAACGTCCACCGAAGGACGCTGCGTTGCCAGCACCAGATGGATCCCTGCCGCACGCGCTTTCTGCGCCAGTCGTGCGATCAACTCTTCCACCTTCTTGCCGACCGTCATCATCAAGTCGGCAAATTCGTCGACCATCACCACAATATAAGGCTCTTTTTCCAGTACCGGCGGCGACATATCCATGCTGTCCGTTGGCTTCCAGAACGGATCGGGGATTGGCCGTCCCATCGCTTCCGCCATATCTACTTTTTCGTTATAGCCAGCAATATTACGCACGCCCAGCGCCGACATCAGCTTATAACGGCGTTCCATTTCGACCACGCACCAGCGCAAGGCGTTGGCGGCATCCTTCATGTCGGTTACCACTTCCGTCAGCAAGTGGGGAATGCCTTCATAGACCGACAGCTCCAGCATTTTGGGGTCGATCATGATAAAGCGCACTTCTTTCGGCGTCGCCTTATACAGCATGCTGAGGATCATGGCGTTAACGCCAACCGATTTACCGGAACCTGTAGTACCGGCAACCAGCAGATGAGGCATCTTGCCGAGATCGGCCACTACCGGCTCGCCGGAAATATCTTTCCCTAACACGATCGACAGCGGTGAAGGATTATCGCGGAACGCCGGGCAGTCCAGCACCTCGCGCAGATAGACCGTCTGACGATGCTTATTCGGCAACTCAAGGCCGACGTACGGCCGCCCGGGTATAACTTCAACTACGCGTACCGCAACCGCGGACAGCGAACGGGCCAGGTCGCGCGACAGGTTGGAAATACGCGCCGCTTTCACCCCTGGCGCCAAATCAAGCTCGAAACGGGTAATCACCGGCCCGGGAGAACTGCCTACTACGTCGGCTTTTACCCGATAGTCAGCCAGCCGCGCTTCAATAAGACGGGAGGTCTGCTCCAGCGCGAAGTGATCCACAGGCTCGGTTTCTTTCGGCGGCGAGGAAAGCAGATCGAGTGTGGGCAGCGGCGTCGTTGGCCGCTGGGTCGGCTGTTCGTCACGCACCAGGAACGGGTGGAACAGACTGTCTTTAAAGGCGTCGGCAGGCGTGGGGGTTTGCTCTTCAGGCTCTGCGGCGACCGGCTGTTGCGCCATGCCAAACGGCGATGAATCCGCCTCAAGGTGAGTCGGCGGTACTGGCGCAGCAGGAACAGCAGCAGCGACTGGCGCAGGCGCAATAGTGAATAGCGGCTCGGTTGGATTATCATCGACCAAATCGGCCATCGGCGAAAAATCAAAAGCATTGCGCGTATCTAACGCCAGCCTTGTTCCCTGCCCTGCATTTTGCGGCGTCTCGTCGCCATCGTAGCGCTGACGCTGCTGCTCAGCGAACTGGCGAGCCAGCGCGGCCTGCTGCAGCGCCTCTTCGTCCTCATCAGTAAGCTCCTCGCCGTAACGCTGCTGCTGCTGGGAGAGAAAAGCCTCGCGCAGCGCCGCTTCCTGCCCGGCGTCATCGTCATCAGCACTGTAATCATGCTGAGGCTGGAGATCTTCACGCGCTTTCTCTTCCGCCATCCGCTGCGATGGCAGCTTAATGCCGTATGAAGCCAGCTCGCGGCGCGTCGGGAGCTTAACCTTATTCGGCCGTGGCAGCTCGGGACCAATCCCCTGTTTTACCTGCGGATTATGTTCTTCATCACCACTGGTTGCGCTAAAGCCCGGCATAAAGGTCGCTGAACCCGCCTGAGCGCCTGCAACAGCAGATGCCGCCGCAGCCGGTACCGCCGCTGGCTGGTGCGGTGCAGGGCTGGAAAAATCAAACGGTGAACGGCTATCCTGCTGCCAGTCGCCCAGTACCGGACCGTCCTCATCTTTGACTGGCACCGATGGCGATGGCGTCTCCTGCGGAATATCGAAGCGATACAACGGCGGAGTGTCCTGACGTACGTTTTGCACAGACGGTGCCGGCTGGGCAGCAGAAATATCCGCCTCGTTGGCATCGGGCTGTGAAGCCGCATCGCTGGCCGCCGGGACGGCGGCGTGAGCGGCGCTGAAAAGCGGGTCCGTCTCATCATCGTCATCGCTTAGCACGCGCTTCGGCGCTGCCAGCAAGATATCATCGTCATCTTCCGGCTGCGCGGCACGATGTATCGTCTCGTCAAATTCTGCGCGCGCTTCGTCTTCTTCCTGCCAGACCTCTTCATGGCGCGAACGGTTGCTGGCAAAGGTCAGAACCCCCATGATTACCGCGCCAATTTTTTCAGCAATGGTTAGCCATGACCAGCCGGTATAAAGCGTGATGCCGGCCGCCCAGATACACAGCAGCGTGAGCGTGCCACCCGCCGGACTGAACCACGGAGAGATAGCGTTGCTGACCAGGCTACCAATCACGCCGCCGGAAGCGAAATACCAGATATCATCGGCATTGAGCGCGGCCAGCCCGCAGGTGGTTATCACCAAAGCCAGCACGCCGATCAGCCGTAAACCTACGCCAAAATAATCGATATAGTCCTGATGGTCGCGCTGACGAAAAGTGATCCAGCACAGACCGACAATCACCGGCGGAATAGCGTACGCCATGATGCCAAAAATAAACAACAGCGTATCGGCCAGCCATGCGCCAATGCTACCGCCGAGATTATGGATAGGCTCATGCCAGGCGGTTTGTGACCAGCTGGGATCGGATGGATTGAAACTGACCAGCGCCACCATCAGATAGATGGCAAACAGGCTAACCAGAATCAGCAGCGCTTCAAGCAAACGGCGGCCGCTGCTTAATGGTCGTAATGTAACGTCTTTATCTTCTGTATATTCCTGGCTCAAGAGAACTCTCCAGGTTCCTGTGAACTAAGCAGATAGCAGCGTCGGGGCTTGCCCGACGCTGAACCTGTATGAATGCACAGGAGTGTACCCAAAACTCTCAGGTTTTGCACCTGCCCTGTGTTACCGGGTCTTAATGACCAGACGGTTACTCTGCTTCACTTCTTCCATTACCACATAGGTACGCGTATCGTTTACGCCCGGCAGGCGCAGCAGGGTTTCACCCAGCAATTTACGATAGGCGGACATATCAGGCACACGGGTTTTCAGCAGATAGTCAAAGTCACCTGAAACCAAATGACATTCTTGAGTTTCCTCAAGTTTTTGCACTGCGGCGTTAAATTGTTCAAACACGTCCGGCGCACCGCGATTCAGAGTAATCTCAACAAAAACCAGCAGTGACGCATCCAGATAGTGCGGATTTAGCAGCGCGGTGTACCCCAGAATGAACCCCTGGCGCTCAAGACGACGCACGCGTTCAAGACACGGAGTCGGTGATAATCCAACGCGTTTGGAAAGTTCAACGTTTGAGATGCGACCATCTTTTTGCAGTTCATTGAGAATATTTCTGTCAATGCGGTCGAGATCTTTACCAGGGCGTTTTTTATTGTCTACCATTATTATTGTCTCTCTTAATTCCTTCCCTTAACCTGCCATACCCTGAACAACGTCAATGTGCAGGGATTTCTTGGGGAAGACGGTTACCTGATGCTTGATTAAGCGCCCATCCCTCTGACGCATGCGGTCTGTCCACCTCATGAGTCAGGACGGATGGCAGGCGAGTTTATGCTGCCAGGGTAATCCGGGGGATATACCTCGTCTGCTCCTGACAGCCTCTCTGCTTCCTACATTGTTTTCGCAAAACGCCAGCCGATTGTCAAAGTAAAACAACAAGAATCAGTACAACATGCCATAAAGCCAGTTTCCGTTATGATTTTAAATGGATAATTTGTCGCATATACCACCTTAGTCACTCTATCCAGTCCAGCCTGCCCGCCATTCCCCGCCCATGGCCTGGCGGGACAACCTGTTAAATCGATTGGTAACTTCAATCCATAGCGCTTTTTTTGCGGCTGATAATTACCTACAATCGATGCCATATCTTAGCCAGTTGAATGAGGGTTTCATGAGTACGGCCAAACACAGTAAGCTTTTGATTCTGGGCTCAGGGCCAGCAGGCTACACCGCAGCGGTTTATGCCGCGCGCGCCAACCTTAAGCCGGTGTTGATTACCGGCCTTGAGAAAGGCGGTCAGCTCACCACGACAACCGAAGTAGAAAACTGGCCAGGGGATCCGCACGATCTCACCGGTCCGCTGCTGATGGAGCGCATGCAGGAGCATGCAGAAAAATTCAATACTGAGATCATTTTCGATCATATCCACAGCGTAGATTTACAGCAGCGCCCTTTTCGCCTGACGGGTGACAGCGGCGAATACACGGCGGACGCCTTGATTATTGCCACCGGCGCATCAGCTCGCTATCTGGGTCTTCCTTCAGAGGAGGCATTCAAGGGTAAAGGGGTTTCGGCATGCGCCACCTGCGACGGATTTTTCTATCGCAACCAAAAGGTAGCAGTGGTCGGCGGCGGCAACACCGCGGTGGAAGAAGCGCTTTATCTTTCCAATATCGCTGCGGAAGTTCACCTTGTTCACCGTCGTGACAGCTTTCGTGCGGAAAAGATCCTGATCGACCGCCTGATGGAAAAAGTGGCCAATGGCAATATCGTTTTGCATACCGACCGCACGCTTGATGAAGTCATTGGCGATCAGATGGGCGTGACGGCGGTTCGCCTGCGCGCGACCGCAGATAGCCAACAAACGGAAACCGTTGAGGTTGCGGGCTGCTTTATCGCCATCGGCCATAGTCCGAACACCGCTATTTTCGCCGGACAGCTTGAGCTGGAAAACGGCTACATTAAAGTGCATTCGGGCCTGCACGGCAACGCCACCCAGACCAGTATCGCTGGCGTCTTCGCTGCCGGTGACGTGATGGACCATATTTATCGTCAGGCCATCACGTCAGCAGGCACCGGTTGCATGGCCGCACTCGATGCTGAACGCTACCTGGATGGATTAGTTAAAAAATCGTAACAGGTAATTTAACTTCCTGATCATAGTTACAAAAGGCGGCACTCCCGTGTCGCCTTTTTGTTTTGCTGCGGGTAACATTAGCCACATTTCCCGTTTTGTACCGCAGTCTCTGCTGCGGCAAAAATTGATCTGGCTTACGATGAATAAAACCCGACAGCAGGAACTCACGCGCTGGTTACGTCAACAAACCGCGCCGGCTAAACGCTGGCTACGCCTCTCATCACTACTGGGGATCGTCAGCGCGCTGATTCTGGTTGCTCAGGCATGGTTGCTGGCAACGCTGCTGCAGGCGCTGATTGTCGATCAGACGCCGCGCGCCAGCCTGGCGGCACCATTTTTGCTGCTGATCCTCTGCTTCGCGTTACGCGCGCTGCTGACACTCGCGCGCGAACGCGCCGGATTTCGCTGTGGGCAGAGCGTGCGTCTGGCTTTGCGTCAGCAGGTTCTCGATCATCTGACGACCGCCGGTCCGGCCTGGATTCAGGGTAAACCAGCCGGCAGCTGGGCCACACTGCTGCTGGAACAAATAGAGGAAATGCACGATTACTACGCCCGCTATCTGCCGCAAATGACGCTGGCGGTGCTGATCCCCTGCTTTATTCTGATTGCGATCTTCCCGATTAACTGGGCGGCGGCACTGATCTTATTAGCGACGGCGCCGCTGATCCCGTTTTTTATGGCGCTGGTTGGTATGGGCGCCGCCGATGCTAATCGCCGCAACTTTCAGGCACTCAGTCGCCTCAGCGGTCAGTTTCTCGATCGCCTGCGCGGCCTTGATACGCTGCGTCTGTTTGACCGCGCCAACGCCGAAACCGACGCTATTGGCCAGTCAACCGAACAGTTTCGCCTGCGTACGATGGAAGTGCTGCGCCTGGCGTTTCTCTCCTCGGCGGTACTGGAGTTTTTTGCCTCTCTGTCTATTGCAATAGTCGCAGTATATTTTGGCTTTTCTTACCTTGGTGAATTCCATTTCGGCAGCTATGGCGCCGGCGTTACGCTGTTTGCTGGTTTTCTGGCGCTGATCCTGGCGCCGGAGTTCTTTCAGCCGCTGCGGGATCTTGGCACTTTTTATCATGCAAAAGCACAGGCGACGGGGGCAGCCGACTCGCTTGAGCAGTTTCTCAGTCAGCACCCTGAGCCGCCCCAGCCGCAGGGGGAATATCATCTGCCGCTGGATCAGCCGCTAAATATTCATGCGCAGGACCTGTTTATCAAATCGGCGGGTGGCGCCACGCTTGCCGGCCCGCTTAATTTTCAGATTAAAGCCGGCGCGCGCATTGCCATTGTCGGCCTGAGCGGGGCAGGAAAAACCTCCTTGTTCAATGTGTTGATGGGCTTTTTGCCTTACGAAGGTTCTCTGGCGCTTAACGGCCGGGAACTACGGGATATGACTCCTGACAGCTGGCAACGGCAGCTAGGCTGGCTTGGACAGAATCCGCACCTTCCGGCCCCAAACATTCGGGAAAATATTGTACAAATGTCGCAGCCTGATGAAGCCCGCTTACAGCAGGTGCTTGAGCAAGCCGGCGTCAGTGAATTTATCGACCGCCTCCCCCATGGACTCGATAGCGCAATTGACGAACAGGCCAGCGGACTTTCCGTCGGTCAGGCGCAGCGCATCGCTCTGGCACGCGCGCTGCTTAAATCGTCATCGCTGCTGCTGCTCGATGAGCCGGCTGCCAGTCTGGATGCGCTGAGCGAACGGCTGGTTAACCAATGTTTACTTGAAGCCTCTCGCCAGCAGACTACCCTGCTGATAACCCACCAGCTGGAGCAACTGGGCGACTGGGATATTATCTGGGTGATGGATGACGGACAGATAGTACAGCAAGGCAATAAGCAATCGCTGCTGCAACAGCCTGGCATCTTTGCCAGTTTGCTCAACCAGCGAATGAGTGAGGTGTGCTGATGAAATTACTGCTTCCCTATCTGAAACTCTATCGCCGCCACAGTTTCCGCCTGACGCTTGGCGTGGTGCTGGCGATTGCCGCGCTGCTAGCCAGCATCGGATTGCTGACGCTTTCTGGCTGGTTTCTGGCAGCCGCGTCGCTGGCGGGCTTTGCCGGATTATACAGCTTCAATTATATGCTGCCGGCGGCTGGCGTACGCGGGGCGGCGATTACGCGAACGGCTGCCCGCTATTTTGAGCGACTGGTAAGCCATGACGCCACTTTCCGCGTGCTACAGCATCTTCGCGTCACCATCTTTGCTTATCTGCTGCCTCTCACGCCGGGCAGACTGTCTCGCTTCCAGCAGGGCGATCTGCTCAATCGCCTGGTGGCCGATGTGGATACCCTTGACCACCTCTACCTGAGGGTTATCTCCCCCATGGTTGGCGCCTTCTGCGTCGTGCTGGTGGTTATGGTGGGTCTGAGCTGGCTGGACGTTCAGCTGGCGATGACGCTGGGTATTATCCTGCTGGCAACGCTGATCGCGCTGCCGCCGCTGTTTTATCGCCTGGGCTACGCCGGCGGCGCGGCGCTAACTCGCCAGCGCAGTGAGTATCGCAGCCTGCTGATGCGCTGGCTGCAGGGAATGGCGGAACTGCGTATTTACGGCGCCGAGCCGGACTATCGCCATAAGCTAAACGGTCTGGAGCAGCAATGGCAGACCGCCCAGCAGCGGCAGGCCGGGCTTAGCGCGTGGTCTCAGGGCGCGCTGATCCTGATTAGCGGCCTGACGGTAACGCTGATGCTGTGGCTGAGCGCTGCGGGGGTTGGCGACCTCATCAAGCCCGGTGCGCTGATAGCGCTGTTCGTCTTTTGCAGCCTGGCGGCTTTTGAAGCGCTGGCGCCGGTGGCAACCGCCTTTCAGCATCTGGGGCAGGTTATCGCCTCGGCCGGGCGGGTGACGGAAATTACCACTCAGCGCCCCGCCGTCAGCTTTGATGGCGACAGGCAGCAAGCCGTTTCCGAGGTAAGCCTCGCCCTGGAACAGGTTAGTTTCAGTTATGAAAACAGCAGCTTCCCGGCATTGCAGGATATTTCACTGCGGCTGCATGCTGGCGAAAAGCTGGCGCTGATCGGTCGCACCGGCAGCGGAAAATCAAGCTTACTCCAGCTGCTTACCCGCGCCTGGGACCCGCAGCAGGGAGAGATCACGCTGAACGGCTGCCCGCTGGCAAGCTGGCAGGAAAGCGCGCTGAGGCGTATGACCACCGTTGTCAGCCAGCGGGTTCATCTGTTCAGCGCCACGCTGCGCGAGAATTTATTGCTGGCGGCGTCCGAAGCCAGCGATCAGCAGTTGGTTGCCGCACTGCAACAGGTTGGTCTCGAAAAGCTGCAGGACAATCAGGAAGGCCTGAACGCCTGGCTCGGCGAAGGAGGACGTCAGCTCTCCGGCGGCGAGCGGCGCAGACTGGGTATTGCCCGCGCCCTGCTGCACGACGGCGCCCTCTGGCTGCTGGACGAGCCGACGGAAGGGCTCGATGCCCACACCGAGCAGCAAATCCTTAGCCTGCTGCGTCAGGTCACCCGTGATAAGAGCGTCATTATGGTGACGCACCGGCTGCAGGGAATTGAACATATGGACAGGATCGGCGTCATGGACGGCGGTCGACTTGTCGAATTGGGCAGCCATCAGGAATTAATCGCAAAACGCGGACGCTACAGCGATTTTCAGCAGCGCTATGCGCTATAGTGAAATCAGTTTCAGCAACGTAAAAACGCTATGCGCCTGATTCAACTTTCCCGTGACTCAATTCGTTTCCCGCCGCCAGAAATGGCGCTGCGGGAGCCAAACGGTCTGCTTGCCATGGGTGGCGATCTCAGCCCTGCACGCCTGCTAAACGCTTATCATCGCGGCATTTTTCCCTGGTTCTCCCCTGGCGACCCGATTCTCTGGTGGTCGCCGGACCCGCGGGCGGTGATGCGGCCAGAAGAGTTTCATCTTAGCCGCAGCATGAAGCGTTTCCACAAAAGCTCGCCTTATCAGGTTACGCTCAATCGGGCATTCCCGGAGGTGATTGCCGGCTGCGCCAGCGATCGCAATGAAGGCACCTGGATCACCGCTGAGGTGAAACGAGCCTGGATCAAGCTATGGCAGCTGGGACACGCGCACTCGATCGATGTATGGCAGGATGAAAACTTAATCGGCGGTATGTATGGTTTGGCGTTAGGCCAAATTTTCTGCGGCGAATCAATGTTCAGCCTCAGCGTTAACGCCTCAAAAACCGCCCTGCTGGTTTTTGCCGATTATTTCCAGCGTCAGGGCGGGCGGCTGATAGATTGCCAGGTATTAAACCCGCATACTCAATCGCTGGGCGCCACCGAAATCCCCCGCGCCGATTATCTTACATTAATTAATCAACTGGCTGAGCGCCCGGTGACCGACTGGTGCTGGCAAGCTAAACGGCTGTTCTGAGACTAATGTTTTCTGCGCAATGAAAAATGTTTGATGGTATAATCAGCGGATATTATCAGTAATCTATGTTCGCCGTTAAACGAGCAGGAACAGGCCCCGTTGGGAATACCCTGGCATTTTATCGAACTGACTTGATGGCTTTAGCCGCGAGTAGCTCCATATCCGCTATCCCTCCCGCAGACGTCATTACTGAAGGTATTTATCCCCCGCGTGGTGGTTCACAGGAACCTGACCGCCGGATAGTGTTGGTATTTGCACCAGCAATTCTTTACATAATTCGGGAAATTCGGCATTATCTTGCCGGTCCAAATTAAGGTTGTCATACCCAGAGGATTCGATGGCAAAAGAAGACAATATTGAAATGCAGGGTACCGTACTGGATACGTTGCCTAACACCATGTTCCGCGTTGAGCTGGAAAATGGTCACGTGGTTACCGCTCATATCTCCGGTAAAATGCGCAAAAACTATATCCGCATCCTGACGGGCGACAAAGTCACTGTTGAGCTGACCCCGTACGACCTGAGCAAAGGCCGCATTGTCTTCCGTAGTCGCTGATTTACTGGCGGCTGTCGGAGACGCCCGCTAAGCGCCCCTGCCGCAATAAAAAAGGCCGACTTTAAGTCGGCCTTTCGTATATCAGCGCGGCGCAATTAATGCACGGTGCCTTCGGTTTTGCGCTTCTCGTCGCTCAGGAAGTGGTAAGTCAGCTGATTGTTCTCTTTATCGAGAGCAACGGATACCGAACCGCCATCGACCAGAGAGCCGAACAGCAGCTCGTTTGCCAACGGCTTTTTCAGGTTCTCCTGCACGGCACGGGCCATCGGTCGCGCGCCCATTGCTTTGTCGTAGCCTTTTTCCGCCAGCCAGTCGCGGGCGTCATCGCTGACTTCCAACGACACGCCTTTGGCATCCAGCTGCGCCTGCAGTTCGACAATAAACTTATCCACCACCTGATGAATCACCTCGGTCGACAGATGGTTGAACCAGATAATATTGTCGAGACGGTTACGGAACTCCGGTGTAAACACCTTCTTGATCTCTTCCATCGCATCGGTGCTGTTATCCTGATGGATGAGGCCAATAGACTTACGTTCGGTTTCCCGTACCCCGGCATTGGTGGTCATAACCACTACCACATTACGGAAGTCGGCTTTCCGGCCGTTGTTGTCGGTCAGCATGCCGTTGTCCATGACCTGTAGCAGCAGGTTGAACACGTCAGGATGCGCTTTCTCGATCTCGTCAAGCAGCACCACGGCGTGCGGATGTTTAATCACCGCATCGGTCAGCAGTCCGCCCTGATCAAATCCAACGTAGCCCGGAGGCGCGCCAATCAGCCGGCTGACGGTGTGACGCTCCATATATTCCGACATATCAAAGCGCAGCAGCTCAATACCCAGTGCTTTAGCCAGCTGAACGGTAACTTCGGTTTTACCGACGCCCGTTGGACCCGCGAACAGGAAGGAGCCGACTGGCTTACGCTCTTGTCCCAGTCCGGCGCGACTCATCTTAATCGCTTCGGTCAGCGCTTCAATGGCATTGTCCTGACCAAAGACCAGCATTTTCAGACGTTCGCCCAGGTTTTTCAGGGTATCGCGATCGGTAGCGGAAACGCTTTGTTCCGGGATACGGGCAATGCGCGCCACCACGGTTTCAATATCCGCCACGTTGACGGTTTTCTTACGCTTGCTGACCGGCACCAGCCGCGCGCGCGCGCCTGCTTCGTCGATCACATCAATCGCTTTATCCGGCAGATGGCGATCGTTGATATATTTAACCGCCAGCTCAACCGCAGCCCGCACCGCTTTTGCGGTGTAGCGGACATCATGGTGCGCTTCATACTTCGGTTTCAGTCCGTTAAGGATCTGCACGGTTTCTTCAACCGACGGCTCGGTAATATCAATTTTCTGGAAACGTCGGGCCAGCGCCCGGTCCTTCTCGAAAATATTGCTGAATTCCTGATAAGTCGTCGAACCCATCACGCGAATTTTACCGCTGGAAAGCAGCGGTTTAATCAGGTTAGCCGCATCAACCTGGCCGCCAGAGGCGGCGCCTGCACCGATAATAGTATGAATTTCATCGATAAACAGAATGCTGCTGTTATCCTGTTCAAGCTGTTTTAACAGGGCTTTAAAACGCTTCTCAAAATCGCCGCGATACTTGGTTCCCGCCAGCAGCGAGCCAATATCCAGTGAGTAAATGGTGCATTCTTTCATCACCTCGGGAACATCACCCTGCACGATGCGCCAGGCCAGCCCTTCGGCAATCGCCGTTTTACCGACGCCGGACTCGCCAACCAGCAGCGGGTTATTCTTGCGGCGGCGGCACAGCACCTGAATGGCGCGCTCCAGCTCTTTATCCCGACCAATAAGCGGGTCGATGCCACCAACGCGAGCAAGCTGGTTCAAATTGGTGGTGAAGTTTTCCATACGTTCCTCCCCGCCTGCTTGCTCTTCGTTAACCGGATTTTCGGCACCCTGCTGCTGATTCGGCTCGTCTTTGCGCGTGCCGTGCGAAATAAAGTTAACCACGTCAAGACGGCTGACTTCATGTTTGCGCAGCAGATAAGCTGCCTGAGACTCCTGTTCGCTGAAAATAGCGACCAGGACATTAGCGCCGGCGACTTCACTGCGCCCGGATGATTGCACGTGGAATACGGCGCGCTGGAGAACGCGCTGAAAGCTGAGCGTCGGCTGCGTGTCACGCTCTTCTTCAACGGCCGGCAGCACCGGCGTTGTTTGTTCGATAAAAGCTTCGAGTTCCTGACGAAGGGTGACAATATCGACCGTACAGGCTTCAAGCGCTTCCCTGGCTGACGGGTTACTGAGCAATGCCAGCAGCAGGTGCTCAACGGTCATAAATTCATGTCGGTGCTCGCGCGCTCTGGCGAAAGCCATGTTTAAACTGAGTTCCAGTTCTTGATTGAGCATAGGCACCTCCCCCATTTAGATCGCCCTTTCAGGCTTTTTCCAGCGTACACAGCAACGGATGCTCGTTCTCCCTGGCATATTTATTAATGTGTGCGACTTTGGTTTCCGCCACTTCCGCGGTAAAAACGCCACAAATCGCCTTTCCCTGATAATGCACCGTAAGCATCAATTGCGTTGCACGTTCAACATCATAAGAAAAGAACTTTTGCAGAACGTCAATAACAAATTCCATAGGTGTATAATCGTCATTATTCAGTATAACTTTATACAGCGAAGGCGGTTTAAGCCCTTCGCGCAGCTTATCTTCTGCAAGATGTTCAAAGTTAAGCCAGTCGTTTGTGTTCCCCATTACGCACCCAGTGTTATCAACAATCGTAAGCTCTCGCAACCCCTGATTCTGCGTATAAGTTTAACACGTGAAAACGGAGTCCCCGACAGCATAAAAAAACATGAATTTTGACCTACGCGATGTCCATCACAAAAAGTCATCAGAGCGTTATCTGCCTCAAATTTTGACAACCCCGCAGCCGGAATAACGTTGACGCTGTAGGGGGTTACCCTACATTGTACCAATACAAGCTGACAGCGGTTAACAGCTTATCAGGCAACCAGGCCTGACAACCTCACTCAACAATCACTGTAATGCGAGGGATCCTGCAGCATGGAGACGGGTACTGTTAAATGGTTCAATAACGCCAAAGGCTTCGGCTTCATCTGTCCGATCGGCGGTGGCGATGATATCTTCGCGCACTACTCATCCATTCAGATGGATGGCTACAGGACGCTGAAGGCCGGACAGCAAGTCCAGTTTGATGTTCATCAAGGTCCGAAAGGTAATCACGCCAGTCTCATCGTCCCTGTTGAAGCGGCTGCCGTTAGCTGATCCCTTTCATCACATTCTGAACAAGCCCCGACAAAAATGCCAGTCGCACAGGCTGGCATTTTTTCTGAAAACCCGTCACCACTGGTTAAAATAAATTGGGCTATCCCGCACGTTTTCAAACCCGATTTACAAATCTTTTTCGTCGCTGTTAAGCTGCGCCTGTTGCAGAACCTCAGCAAACATTTGCTGAAGCAACGGCGGGATTGCGCTGCGGCCACGCTCTGCGGCATCCAGCGCCACGGCTATCGCCAGCCCCGGTTTCGACGCCTGATGAATCGCCTTGGTTATCGCCTTGTGCATACCGGCGGGCACCCCCGGCGGCAAACGGGCAATACGATGATAGACCTCTGAAAAACCCGCCTTATACAGGAAATGCTCCATATCCAGCGCGGGTAATTGCGTGACATAGCGGGCGATGGCTTCCGGCGCTGAATCGGGTCCAAGGCTGCGGGCGGTCGCGGCATATTTTTGCCCGGCCGCATCGCCATCGGTCAGGACGTGCCAGCCAATTCCCATGCGCTGGGCGAAGCGTAACAGCGGACGCAAACCAGCCTGCGCATATTCAATCACCCGGATGCCCTCTGCGGCAAAATGAAACCCGCTCTGACGCGCGAGTTCATTGATGATCCACACCTCGGTTTCGCCCTCAACCAGCAGCCAACAGCGAGCAAAAAGCGCCGAGGGACGGTTAAAACGAATATGAAAGGCGATGCGGCGACTTTCTTCCGCATTCATTCCCTGCGATCCGATGCGCCAGGCGTTGATGCTTTCTGTACTTCTGACCAGTCGACAGAGCTGTTCTATCGGCGTTTGCGACAGCAGCTCGCTGGAATTGGTGGTGATAATTTTTTGTAAAGGCAGCAGCTCCAGTACGCCCGAAGCAACCGACAGCATGATGGGATGAAGCCGGGTTTCCGGTTCTTCAAGCACCAGCAGCGGCCGCGCCAGCGGGTCCAGCGCCTCACCGCCGCGCGCCTGCAGCAGCAAGGCGAACATACGCAGCAGCGTCTGACGGCTGCGCCTGTCGCTGTCCACCAGCATGCGGTTAATGGCGTCAAGGTGCCGCCAGCTCTGGCGTGATGCGCGCGCATCAGGCGGCAAAGGATGGTGCTCCAGCCCGCTGCCGGCTGGCTGAACCGCAAAATAATGTTCCATCAGCTGCTGTAAGGTTTTTACCCCCTGACGCATCGCCTCTTCCGGCAAAGGCTGAGCATGGCGCCAGTGGGACATCAACAGATTCAGCTCATCGGCCAGCTGACCTGCTGCGCGCAGCGGCAAGCCGTTTGTGCCGCTGTTTTGTCTGGCAATACGCGCATCACGCAGGCGTAATACCGGGTGCAGACGGCGCAACAGCGCAATGGCCTCCAGCGTGGCCGCGTCTGCCAGCGGCTGGCCCTGCCCGTCGATAAATGCCTGCGATGAGTGAATATTGCCTTGCGCATCACGCTGCGCCGCCAGCTGATAGCACAGGCGGTGCAAATGCCCCTCCCCCCGACGATAGAGCGCCGGTCGCAACGGGCGATAACGATGGGTAAAGGCATCTCCCGGGCGCTCCTCAATGAAGTAAAACCGGATATGCAAGCGACGCCAGGCTTTTTCTCCCGCCGGCTGAAAAAAATCCTGCTTGCGAAAAGCGGGCGCCATTGCCTGCGGAGCAAAACCGAGCGACAACGCATCCAGCAAACTGGTCTTTCCCCAGGCGTTCTCGCCAATTAGCACATTATTGTCTTCAAGCGTCAGAGAAAGGCGGTTAATACCGCGAAATCCAACGATATCGATCTGTTCCAGAATCATATTTCATCCCGCCACGTTCTGCTGATAGACCGAGCATGTGAGATGACAGCGCCGGGGTCAAGCGGACCTTTACAGTATGATAAAATTTCGCTAGTTTCTCGCCGCCCCCCTTTGCCTCATGGATGACAGACTCAATGTATTCCGGTCTTATACTTATTCTTATGCCGCTGATTATTGGTTATTTACTGCCTCTGACCTGGCGGCCGCTGCTGGTTGCTGTCAATAAGCTCCTTAGCTGGATGGTGTATATCATTCTGTTTTTTATGGGGATCAGCCTGGCATTTCTGGATAATCTGGGGGCGAATTTACTGAATATCGCCCGCATCAGCCTGATTTCTGCACTGTGCATCATCATTTGTAATGTCATCGGACTGGAGCTACTGGCGCGTCGCTATCCCTGGCGCCATGCGCATCAGCAGCAGGCGCTGCCCTCCCGACTACATATGGCGCTGGAGTCGCTGAAATTGGGGCTGGTGGTGCTGGCGGGCTTCGTTACGGGACTCAGCCACTGGCCCCCGTTGAGCCATGCCAGCGAGGCCAGTGAGTTTGCCCTGCTTTTGCTGCTGTTTCTCGTCGGCCTCCAACTGCGCGGCAGCGGTATGACGCTGCGCCAGATACTGCTTAACCGGCGCGGCATGATGGTCGCCTGCGTAGTGTGGTTCACTTCGCTGGCCGGCGGCGCGCTGGCGGCGCTGCTGATTGGCGTGTCGCTCAATACCGGGCTGGCATTAGGGTCGGGATTTGGCTGGTATTCGCTGTCAGGTATCTTGATGACCGAGTCATTCGGCCCGGTCATTGGCAGCGCGGCATTCTTTAACGACTTGTTGCGTGAACTACTGGCCATAAGCCTTATTCCGGCGCTGATTTTGCGCCATCGTACCAGCGCATTGGGCTTATGTGGCGCCACCTCAATGGATTTTACCCTGCCGGTCTTACAGCGCAGCGGCGGTAATGAAATCGTTCCGGCTGCCATCGTTCAGGGCTTTTTGCTCAGCCTGCTGGCGCCGGTGCTGATGGCGCTGTTTTCCGCCTGAACTTTTTTACATTTTCCCCCACGCGTAGCAAAATTCCTCACCCCGGCATAGGCTATGCTTTGTGATGGTTATCCCATTTTACCAGGGTGCACTATTCATCAAATAAAGGAAGATAAACATGAAGCAGACGGTCGCGGCCTTAGTAGCTAAAACGCTTGAAAACGCCGGGGTAAAACGTATCTGGGGCGTCACCGGAGATTCGCTCAACGGTCTCAGCGACAGCCTGAACCGGATGGGAACAATTGAATGGATAGCAACCCGTCATGAGGAAGTTGCGGCCTTTGCCGCGGGCGCCGAAGCGCACATCAGCGGTGAGCTGGCAGTCTGTGCCGGCTCTTGCGGTCCGGGCAATTTGCATCTGATTAACGGTCTGTTTGACTGCCATCGCAACCACGTGCCGGTGCTCGCTATCGCCGCGCATATTCCCTCCAGCGAAATTGGCAGTAACTATTTTCAGGAAACCCATCCCCAGGAACTGTTTCGCGAATGCAGCCATTATTGCGAGCTGGTATCCAACCCGGAGCAGCTGCCGCAGGTTCTGGGCATCGCCATGCGTAAAGCCATCCTCAACCGTGGCGTTTCAGTGGTCGTCCTGCCAGGCGACGTCGCGCTGCAGCCCGCTCCTGAAGGCGCCAACGCAGAATGGTATCAGCCCGCGGCTCCGGTGGTGTTGCCAAATTATGACGAACTGACACGCCTTGTCAGCGTGCTGAATGAATCAAGCAATATCGCCCTGATGTGCGGCAGCGGCTGCGCCGGGGCGCATGCGGAGGTGATTGAGCTGGCCAAAACGCTCAAGGCGCCGGTGGTGCATGCGCTGCGCGGTAAAGAGCATATTGAATACGATAATCCCTATGATGTCGGTATGACCGGCCTGATTGGTTTTTCATCCGGCTATCACGCAATGATGAATGCTGATACCCTGGTGCTGCTGGGAACCCAGTTTCCCTACCGCGCTTTTTATCCGGAAAAAGCCAAAATTATTCAGATTGATATTAATCCCGCCAGCCTCGGTTCCCATTGCCATGTAGATATGGCGCTGGTCGGCGATATCAAACAAACGCTCAGCGCCTTGCTGCCGCGCCTGACGCTAAAAACCGACCGCCGCTTTCTTGATAAGGCACTGGAGCATTACGCTGATAGCCGCAAAGAGCTGGATGGTCTGGCCAGCGCCAATGACAAACAGGCTATTCATCCGCAATATCTGGCGCAGCAAATCAGTGAACTGGCCGCCGATGACGCAATTTTTACCTGCGATGTTGGCACACCCACCGTCTGGGCGGCGCGCTATCTGCAGATGAACGGCAAGCGCCGCCTGATCGGGTCGTTCAGTCATGGTTCGATGGCTAATGCCATGCCACAGGCGCTGGGGGCGCAGGCTATTGACCGCAAACGTCAGGTGATCGCCATGTCGGGCGACGGTGGCTTCAGTATGCTGATGGGGGATTTTCTTTCCGTCGCTCAGCTGAAATTACCGGTGAAAATCGTGGTGTTTAACAACAGCGCGCTGGGCTTTGTCGCCATGGAAATGAAAGCCGGCGGCTACCTGACCGACGGCACGGATTTGCATAATCCCAACTTTGCCGATATCGCCAAGGCTTGCGGCGTCAAAGGCATTCGCGTTGAGCGCGCCTCGGAGCTAACCGGGGCGTTGCAGGCGGCATTTTCGCACGACGGTCCGGTGCTGATCGACGTCGTTACCGCGAAAGACGAGCTGGCAATGCCGCCGCAAATCAAAGCGGAACAGGCAAAAGGTTTCAGCCTGTATATGCTGCGCGCGCTGATTAACGGCCGCGGCGATGAAGTGGTCGAGCTGGCGAAAACTAACTGGCTACGGTAAAAAAGACGTCAATATAACAAAGCATCATTATCTGACGGGCGCAAAGGCGCCCGTTTTTCTGACAGGAGATTGAGCGTGATTGATTTACGAAGCGACACGGTTACCCGCCCTACACCGGCAATGCTCAGCGCCATGATGGCGGCCGATACCGGCGACGATGTCTACGGCGATGACCCCACGGTTAACGCGCTGGAAGCGGAGGCCGCCCGTCGCAGTGGTAAACAAGCCGCCCTGTTTTTGCCTACCGGCACTCAGGCTAATCTGGTTGCCCTGTTGTGCCACTGTAATCGCGGCGAAGAGTATATTGTCGGTCAGCTGGCCCATAACTATAAATATGAGGCCGGCGGCGCGGCGGTGCTTGGCGGCATTCAACCGCAGCCAATCCTCAATGCGCCGGATGGTACTCTGCCGCTGGACAGCGTGGCGCAGTTTATCAAGCCCGATGATATTCATTTCGCCATCACCCGGCTGCTAAGTCTGGAAAATACCTATAACGGTAAGGTGCTGCCGCTAAATTATCTTGAACAAGCCTGGGATTTCACCCGTCAGCACGGCCTGGCGCTGCATATTGACGGCGCGCGCATTTTTAATGCGACGGTCGCATTGGGGGTGCCCCTTGAGGCGCTGGCCCGCTATTGCGACAGCCTGAGCATCTGTCTGTCTAAAGGGCTGGGCGCACCGGTCGGATCGCTGCTGTGCGGCAGCCAGACGTTTATTCAACGCGCCCGGCGCTGGCGCAAAATGACGGGCGGCGGGATGCGTCAGGCCGGAATTCTGGCCGCAGCCGGCCTGTATGCCTTAGAGCATAACGTTACCCGTCTGCAGCAGGATCATGATAACGCAGCCTGGCTGGCGGAAAAGCTGAGAGAAGTGGGCGTTGACGTTTCACGCCAGGATACCAATATGGTGTTTCTTAAACTGCCGCAGACGCAGGTAGAACCGTTAAAAGCGTGGCTTAAACAGCGCGATATACTGGTTTCCACCGGGGCGGTTACCCGGCTGGTCACCCATCTTGATGCCGACCGCGCCGCGCTGGAAAACGTGCTCGCCGCCTGGCGTGAGTTCCTCGACGTTCATGGCTGAAGCCGCTAGCGCGAGCCGTACTTTTCCAGCAACGCATCGGCAATAGCCAGCGTCTGCACATCCGCCAGCCCGCGGTGGTCCTGCGGCCGGAAATGCATCTGGAACGCCGCAATGACTTTTTGTTGCTGCCCGGCGGTCATATCAGCGCTGACTTCATAACCGTAGCTGGCCAGCCGTGAGAGCAATACGCCAGCGGCAACCGGCGCCGTCGCGGACTGCCCGTGTAAATAAAAGCGCACCCGCGCCGGGTCCGGCCATGCGCCCAGCCCCTGGCGCGCCAGCTGCTGCCAGGGAAACAGCGGGCCGGGATCCTGCTTACGCTGCGGCGCCACGTCGCTGTGGCCGATGATATCCTGCGGGCGTAAATGATAGCGCCTGACCAGGTCTTTTAGCAGCGGCGTTAACGCGGCAATCTGCTGCGCGCTAAACGGTGACCAGACGCGCTGACCATTAACCCACCGATAGCCGGTATTGACCAGCTCAATGCCAACCGAGGTATCATTTAAGCGGGTCGCGCCGCGCCAGTAACTGCTGCCGGCATGCCAGGCCAGCTGCTGTTCGGGCACCAGCTGCCAGATAAGCGGCTTGCCTGCCTTTAACGGCGGGTGGCGCGCTATCAGGTAATGGGCGCTGACGTCATCACCGGTCAGCGCGCTCATCGACTCGGGAAAGTCCCCCGCCGTATAATGAATAACCACCAGCTTTACGCGCGGTTCTGCGCCTTTCGCCGGATGGCGCAGATCGGCGACATAGCCATCGCGCTGCTGTAATCCCTGCGTAGCACAGCCCGCCAGCAGCAGGATGAGCAGCAGCCATACAATGCGCATCAGATACCTGCTTTTACCGCAGTGCCGCTAACGCTGACCATCAGCATGCTGCCGTCCTTGCCGATAGTTTCATAGTCGATATCAATCCCCACTACCGCGTTAGCGCCCAGCGCTTCCGCCTGCTCCTGCAAGGTAGCAAACGCCTGTTCGCGCGCTTTACGCAATACTTTTTCATAAGCAGAGGAGCGCCCGCCGACGATATCGCGAATACCGGCAAAAAAGTCACGAAAGATATTGGCGCCGAGGATGACTTCACCCGTCACCACGCCGCAGTATTCGCTAATTGCCTGTCCTTCCAGGGTGGGTGTTGTTGAGAATTTCATCCGTATTCCTCAGTTTGTCACGTCATTCAAAGGTAGCCCATGTGGCTAAACATAGCGGCTATACTTTATGCTAAAAAATGACCTCCAGAAACAATAAGGAAATCAAGATGAAAAACCAAGCGCTTGCTGTTCTCGTTCCCCTGACTTTACTCCTGAGCGCCTGTACCACGGTTAAACCAGTTTATAAAGACAGCGGAACCCGCATTGGCCCGTGCGCCAGCGGAGGCCCTGACAGCGTGGCGCAAGATTTTTACGATCTACGCATGAAAAATCCCAGCCACGGCATCCCGGATAGCGCGACCCTCAGCAAATACCGTCCTTATTTGAGCGACAATCTGTACCAGTCGCTGCTGAAAGCCAGCCAGGATCCGCAGCTGCGCAATAAGCTACAGGGCGATATATTCTCCAGCGTCGCCGCAGGCCCGGATTCTGCCGACGTCATGGATGCCTCCTCCATTCCAAATACCGATGCGCGCAACATTCCACTGCGGGTTAGCATGAGCCGCGACGGTAACCGGCAGCTTGAATGGAAAGACGAAGTGCTCATGGTACGTGAAGGCACCTGCTGGGCACTGGATGACGTTCGTTACCTGGCGAAAACGCCTCACATTGCCAACGCCAGCCTTTCTAACGCCTTAGAAAAATAATGCTGTCCGCGCCCGGCCAGGGCGCGTCACTTTCTGGCGGCGATTTTTAGCGCCTTTTACATATTGGCGCTATCTTGTGCTACGCTTTAAGCTTCAGCTAATCAGAAATAAATTTCAACGCATCCTGATTGCATAACTATGCTGTCAGCGTTAAGATCCACGCTATCTATCGCTATTCATTTTTTTCGCATGAGTATTCAACTTAACGCCATTAATTGCTTCTATGGCTCCCATCAGGCTTTGTTCGATATCGACCTCAGCTGCCCCCAGGGTGAAACCCTGGTCATGCTTGGCCCAAGCGGCGCCGGCAAAAGTTCGCTATTGCGGGTGCTTAATCTGCTGGAAGTGCCGCGTACCGGTACCTTAAGCATTGCAGGCTCTGAGTTTGACTTTGCAGGCAAAACCAACGATGGCGCCATTCGCACACTGCGCCAGCATGTCGGGATGGTGTTTCAACAGTACAACCTCTGGCCGCATCTGACGGTGATGCATAATCTGATCGAAGCGCCCTGTCGGGTTCTCGGGCTCAGTAAAGATCAGGCGCATCAGCGCGCGGCGAAGCTGCTGTCTCGCCTGCGCCTTGAAGCCTTTGCCGATCGTTACCCACTGCATCTTTCCGGCGGACAGCAGCAGCGCGTTGCCATTGCCCGCGCGCTGATGATGGAGCCACAGGTTCTGCTGTTTGACGAGCCGACCGCCGCCCTTGATCCGGAGATAACCGCCCAGGTGGTGGCGATTATTCAGGAACTCTCGCAAACCAAAATTACCCAGGTGATCGTCACTCATGAAGTGGAGGTCGCGAAAAAAACCGCCACCCGAGTGGTTTATATGGAAAACGGTCGCATCGTAGAACAGGGCGATGCCAGCCGCTTTACGCAGCCGCAAACAGATGCGTTTGCCAGCTATCTTTCGCATTAATGCAGGACAGATACTAATGAAAAAAATTATAGTTGCCGCCGTACTGGCCGGTTTAAGCCTCAGCGCCAGCGCTGCCCAGACCATTCGCTTTGCTACCGAAGCATCCTATCCTCCCTTTGAATTCGTTGACTCTGAAAACAAAATTCGTGGTTTCGATGTCGACCTGGCGATGGCAATGTGTAAGGAAATAGATGCGACCTGTACCTTCACTAACCAGGCGTTTGACAGCCTGATCCCCAGCCTTAAATTTCGCCGCTTCGACGCGGTAATGGCCGGTATGGACATCACTCCCGATCGTGAGAAACAGGTCCTGTTCACCAAGCCTTATTACGATAACTCAGCGCTGTTTATCGCGCAGAAGGGCAAAGTTGCCAGCGTAGCCGCGCTGAAAGGGCTGCGCGTTGGCGTGCAGAATGGTACCACCCACCAGAAATATCTCACTGATAAGCATCCGGAAATCAAAACCGTTCCCTATGACAGCTATCAGAATGCGATTCTCGATCTGAAAAACGGCCGTATCAACGCGGTATTTGGCGACACGGCGGTGGTTAACGAGTGGCTGAAGCAGAACCCGACGCTGGCGCCGCTGGGTGAGAAAGTCACCGACAAAGATTACTTTGGCACCGGCCTGGGCATTGCGGTACGCCAGGGGAATACCGACCTGCAAAGTAAGTTTGATACCGCGCTGGAAAAAATTAAAGCGAACGGTACCTACAAGACCATCTACAACAAATGGTTTCAGCAATAACTGAATGAATGATTTCATACCTCTTGCCAGCGCCGCCGGGACAACCGTCGGCCTGGCTGTTTGCGCCCTGCTGATTGGGCTGGTGCTGGCAATGCTGTTCGCCGGCTGTGAATCGTCCCCCGTTAAGCCTCTTGCCTGGCTGGCGACCGGCCTCGTTACGCTTATTCGTGGACTGCCGGAAATACTGGTGGTTTTATCAATTTACTTCGGCGCCTCACAGTTACTGATCTCGCTGTCTGACGGCTTCAGCCTTAATCTCGGCCTGTTTACTCTGCCGATAAAGGTCAATATTGAAAACTTTAACGTCAGCCCCTTTCTCTGCGGCGTGATTGCCCTGTCATTACTTTACTCAGCCTATGCATCACAAACGCTGCGCGGCGCGCTTAAAGCCGTCCCCCACGGCCAGTGGGAATCAGGCATGGCGTTAGGTATGAGCAAAAGCGCCATTTTCTTCCGGCTGATTATGCCGCAAATGTGGCGCCATGCGCTGCCGGGACTGGGCAACCAGTGGCTGGTGTTGCTGAAAGATACCGCGCTGGTATCGCTGATCAGCGTCAACGATATTATGCTGCAAACTAAAAGCATTATTACTTACACCCAGCAGCCTTTTAACGGCTACCTGGTGGCGGCGGCGATCTACCTGATTATCACCCTACTCAGCCAGCAGGTTTTGAAATATATCGATGCCCGGGCAACGCGTTTTGAACGGGGGAGCCACGGATGTTGAGCTATTTTCCTGAGCTGCTGAAGGGCTTACATACCAGCCTGATGCTGACCGCCGTCTCATTGGTTCTGGCGCTGCTACTGGCGCTGCTGTTTACCGTTATCCTGACGCTGAAAGCGCCGGGACTGAGCCATGCGGTACGGGCTTATATTACGCTGTTCACCGGCACCCCCCTGCTGGTGCAGATTTTCCTTATTTATTACGGTCCGGGCCAGTTCCCCTCTATCCAGCATATTCCCTGGCTGTGGAACCTGTTATCACAGCCCTGGCTGTGCGCGATGCTGGCCCTGTCGCTAAACAGCGCCGCCTATACTACGCAGCTTTTTTATGGCGCCATCCGCGCGATCCCCTCAGGGCAATGGCATTCCTGCGCCGCGCTCGGCATGAGCCGTAAAGAGACCTTACATATTCTGCTGCCTTATGCCTTCAAACGGGCGCTGTCATCTTATTCCAACGAAGTGGTGCTGGTGTTCAAAAGCACCTCGCTGGCCTACACCATCACCCTGATGGACGTTATGGGCTACGGGCAGATGATGTTTGGCCGCACCTATGATGTGACGGTATTTGCCGCCGCCGGCGTGATTTACCTGTGCGTCAACGGCCTGCTGACGCTGTTAATGCGGCTGATCGAGCGGCGCGCGCTGGCATTTGAACAGCGAAACTAAGCCACACCGGCGCGGCAACGTTAACGGTTGCTACGCCGGTTTACGCAGCATGACAGCGTAGCCTCAATTCTGCTTGTTAAGGAATTAGCTTTAATCACATATTTAAACTTGCCCATCTTGCGCAAGTTCCGCCGCAATGGCATGTTGATATTATTCTAATAACAGTTGCATGACATTTTGGTTATTCTGATGAAAACCTGCCTCTTCGCTTTGCTGCTCATGCTGGTGACGCTGCCGTCTTCGGCCAATCAACGGATCCGCTTTGCCTCTTCGGCAACCTACCCGCCTTTTGAATATCTCAATGCGGATAACCAAATCATCGGGTTTGATATCGATCTGGCAAAGGCGCTATGCCAGCAGATGAAGGCGCACTGCACTTTTGTCAACAATCCCTTCAATACCCTGCTTGAAGGGCTGAAATATCATCGTTACGATGCCGTGATCTCCGGACTGGATATTACCGAAGAGCGCAGCAAAACCGTTTCATTTACCTCGCCCTACTATGAAAACGCCGCGGTGGTGCTGGCCTCGCAGGGACGTTTCAGCTCATTGCAGCAAATGAAAGGTAAACGCCTTGGGGTAGAAACGGGAACGACCCATCAGACCTATTTCCAGCAGCATTATCCCGATATCATCGCCGTCCCCTATGATAGCTATATTAACGCGATGCTGGATCTGCAAAATCAGCGTCTGGACGGGGTGGTTGGCGATGTCGCCGCGGCCAGCCAGTGGCGTAAAGCGCACCCGGACCTGGCGGTGGTAGGCCAGCAGCTAACCGACGATAAGTATTTTTCCGGCATGGCCATTGCGGTAAGGCAGGATAACAACGCGCTGCGCGAACGTTTCAACACCGCGCTGGCGGCGCTGGAAGAAAACGGCACCCTTGAAGCGCTGCGTAAACAGTGGTTCCCGGATTAGTTATCGTTACTGTGCGTTAGCAGCACCAGCACTTCAAAATGGCTGCTGTGCGGGAACATATCAAATAACTGCGCACGGCTGATTTTATAGCGCGCCAGGCGCGCCAAATCTTGTGCCAGGCTTTCAGCCTGACAGCTTGAATAGAGGATCCAGCGCGGCGCATTATCTTCCAGCCACCGGCACAGCTCTGCACCTATTCCCCGACGCGGCGGATTGACCAGCACCAGATCCGGCGCCTGTAATTTTTCACCGGCAAAAGCCGCCGAGTCCAGCGCGGCAAAGCTCACCTTATCCAGTCCGAGCTCCTGCGCTGAACGGCGCGCGCAGATAATCGCCTCGCGGCTTATTTCAATGCCAGTCAGCGACATATCGGGGGTTGCGCAGTGCAGGCCGAAACCGCCCACGCCGCAGAACAGATCCCACATTGCATTGACCGGCAGATCGGCTATCCAGTCACGCGCGCTGGCATACAGATCGGCGGCAACCGCCGGGTTGGTTTGAAAAAAGCTGCCGGGCCTGATCCATAAAGGCACCTCATTGAGCCGTTCAGCCAGCGCCTGCTCATCGCTGAGAAAGATCTCCTCTTCCCCTTCAAGGATCGCCATATGCACCGGCTGGATATTCACGCTGATCACTTTTAGCTGTGGCAGCTGCTGGCGCAGCCAGGGAAGCGCCGCGGTAAGCTGGGCCAGCTTGAGTTTCGAACGCAGCACGAAACGCAGCATCATGTCACCGCTATGGCGACTTTCCGTCAGCAAAATATATTTCAGCTCGCCGCGCCGACGAGCAACGTTATACGGCGTCAAGCCGGCACGGGCGATAAAGGGCTTCAGCCCGGCAAAAACCGGGGCGAAGCTGGCGGGATAAAGCGGGCAGTCGCAGAGATCGACCGCGCTACCGTCACGATGCATGATCCCCAGTAGCGGCTTTTCAACGCTGCCGCTGACGACCATCTTCGCCTTATTGCGAAACCCTTGCTGATGGGACGCCTGCGGCTGACGCCATTCGGCAACGTCGAATGGCGCAAGAAGGGTTTCAAGATAAGATTGTTTACGGGCAAGCTGCGCCGGATAAGGCGTCTCCAGCCACTGGCAGGAGCGGCAGCGTCCGGCGTCATACAGCGCGCAATACATGGGAAAACCTGTTGTCGTTCAGCAAGCGGAGGGGGATTGTATCACCACCGAATTAAGCTTGCCGGAAAAATTGTCGGCTGGTGACGGGCAAAAACAGCAGCAAAATGATCAGCAGATCGGGAAACTTCTGTGCGATAAGGCGGTGCAGAATCTGACTATTATTTTCGCCACTAATGCTGAATATTTCCGGATATACCCAGCCCATCGAGGCGACAAACAAATAGCTCAGCGCGATAATCTGGCTTACAACATATCCCCAACGCGCCCAGTTTTTGCCTTTAATAATGCCGAAGGCACAGCGCAATTCAAAAAAGAACAGCAGCTGGCTGGCAATAAATATCAAGGTTGAATCCCAGGCCTGAGCGCTGCGATGGACAAAATTAATTAACTCATCCAGACCGAGTTCCGTTCCTAACAGCAGCA
This sequence comes from Izhakiella australiensis, assembly GCF_002006995.1. Classification (GTDB taxonomy): domain Bacteria; phylum Pseudomonadota; class Gammaproteobacteria; order Enterobacterales; family Enterobacteriaceae; genus Izhakiella; species Izhakiella australiensis. Next base: position 292,641 of record NZ_MRUL01000003.1, read on the forward strand.
CATCCAACAGGCGAATAGCAATGATAGCGATACCGGCAATTAACACCGCAACGGGGGCAGAACCTGCCTGCCTGACCGTCATTTGCGGTCCCCGAAAGATATCTGACATTGCCCTCTCCTCCGCCTGCTACCGTGTGATGATGAGCAGAAGTTTTTAACGCGTTAATTAACGGCATTTACTGCGGTTTATTATTAGCGCAATCCGTCAAAAGTTTCCATAATTGGCGCGGTGATAAAGAGTTTATTTTTCTAAAATTAGATTTATCCGTGTGAAAATTAACCGGCGGATATCAGCAGGGCGACATCACCGCCCTGCTGATTGGCTTAATGCCCTGCCCGCGCGCGCTGAATATCACGCTGACGCTGTTTTTCCTCGTGGGCCATAAAGCGCCAGGCAATAAAACCCACCACCCCGACCACCAGTAAAATCAGCGATGCCAGCGCGTTGATTTCCGGATTAATGCCGCGCCGCACCGTCGCGAAAATCGCCATCGGCAGCGTTGTTGAACCGGGGCCGGTAACAAAACTGGCTATCACCAAATCATCAAGTGACAGGGTAAACGCCAGTAGCCAGCCGGTGACAATAGCCGGCAGGATCATTGGAACGGTGATCACGAAGAACACTTTGAGCGGCGTGGCGCCAAGGTCCATCGCCGCCTCTTCGATTGAGCGATCCAGCTCGCGCAAGCGTGAATTAATCACTACCGCCACGTAAGCGGTACAGAAAGTGACGTGCGCCAGCCAGATAGTCACCATACCGCGATCGCCCGGCCAGCCAAAAGCATTGCCCATTGCAACAAATAGCAGCAGCAATGACAGCCCGGTGATGACATCAGGCATGACCAGTGGTGCAGTGAGCATAAAAGCAAAGCCGGTCGACCCTCTGAAACGTCCAAAGCGTACGATGACCACCGCCGCGATGGTGCCCAGCACCACTGCGCTGGTTGCCGATAACGCTGCGATGGTCAGGCTGAGCGTCACCGCACTTATCATGGCATCATCGTGGAACAACACGTTATACCAGTGCAGCGAGAAGCGCTCCCACGCCGCCAGCTGAGAAGCGTTAAATGAGTAAACCACCAGCAGCAGCATCGGCGCATAGAGGAAAAAGAAACACACGGCCAGAATCGCCAGCCGGCCTTTGGAACGCACGTAGGGAAGCTGATTCATGCGCCTTTCTCCCTCTCTTTATTCTGCTGCTTGTGAAACCAGATGATTGGCAATATCAGAATAAGCAGAATGATAACCGCCAGCGCCGACGCGACCGGCCAGTCACGGTTATTGAAAAACTCCTGCCATAAAACGCGACCAATCATAATGCTGTCCGGCCCGCCCAACAGCTCCGGAATCACGTATTCCCCTACCGCCGGAATAAACACCAGCATCGAGCCGGCAATAATTCCGCCTTTAGTCAGCGGCACTATCACGCTAAAAAACGTTTTCAGCGGGCGGGCGCCGAGATCAAGAGACGCCTCCACCAGCGAATAATCAAGGCGGGTAAGCGCGGTATAAATTGGCAGCACCATAAACGGCAAATAGCAATAAACGATGCCGATATAAACCGCCAGGTCGGTATACAGAATTGTCAGCGGATGGTCGATAACCCCCAGCCAGATTAAAAAGTTATTCAGAACCCCGTTGTTATTTAAAATCCCCATCCAGGCATAAACCCGCACCAGAAATGAAGTCCATGAGGGCAACAATATTAATAACAGCAGAATATTGCGCGACGTGGGCCTGCCGTGGGCGATTGCCCAGGCCAGCGGATAGCCAATCAGCAGGCATGCCAGGGTCGACACTGCCGCGACCTGCAAAGAGTGAAGATACGCGTCGACATACAGCGGGTCCTCGGTCAAGGTGCTGTAATTGGCGAAGTTAAGGATCATCGTCAGCTGACCGTCAGCCCAGGTCAGCAGTTCGGTGTAAGGGGGGATCGCACGGGCGATATCGGCAAAGCTGATTTTCAGTACGATCAAAAATGGCAACAGAAACAGCAGCGCCAGCCAGCAATAAGGCAGCGCGATCACCAGTTTGCGTCCGTGGCGCATATGCAGCCGGGTCAGCCAGTGCCTGAACCCGACAGGCCGGGACGGGGGCTGCGCGGTGCGTTCAGTGACTTGAGTCATCTTCACCCCTTAATTAAACCGTCAGTACGACGCAGCTGTCGCTTTCCCAGCAAAGACGCACTTCATCACCCCAGGTGGGCGCGCCTTGACGAAAGCGAAAGGTATTTTGCAGCTGCGCGCTGATCATCTGACCGCTCTTTAAGCGCACATGATAAATCGACAGGTCGCCGAGGTAAGCGATATGTACCACTTCACCAACCGCAAAGTTATAGCCCTCGGCCGGCGCCTCTTCGCACAGCATCACTTTTTCTGGCCGCAGCGCTACGTATACCGGTACGCCGTCGACTACCGAGGCATCAGACGCGACTTTCAGGGGATGCACCAGACCGGGGCTGTCGATAACCAGCCCGCTTTGCTGGCGCTCGCGCAGCAGGCCTTCAAAGACGGTGACGGAGCCAATAAATTCAGCGCTAAACCGGGTGGAAGGATGTTCATAAATCTCCTCCGGCTCGCCAATCTGCACGAACTTGCCGCGATTCATAATGGCGATGCGGCCGGCCATGGTCATCGCCTCTTCCTGATCGTGGGTTACCATCACGCAGGTAACGCCAACGCGCTCAAGAATATCCACCACTTCCAGTTGCATGCGATCGCGCAGCTTTTTATCCAGCGCGCCCATCGGCTCATCCAGCAACAGCAAACGAGGACGCTTCGCCAGGCTACGCGCCAGCGCCACGCGCTGACGCTGGCCGCCGGAAAGCTGGTGGGGTTTACGTTTTGCATATTCCGTCATATGAACCAGCGCCAGCATTTCGCTGACGCGGCTGGCAATCTCCGCTTTTGGCAGCCGATCCTGTTTCAGGCCAAAAGCAATATTCTGCTCAACGGTAAGATGTGGAAACAGCGCATAAGACTGGAACATCATATTGACCGGACGCTGATAGGGCGGCACCAGCGACAGATCCTGGCCATCAAGAATAATCTGGCCATGGGTCGGCGTTTCGAAACCCGCCAGCATACGCAGCAGGGTTGATTTTCCACAGCCGGAGGCGCCCAGCAGGGCAAAAATCTCACCTTTATAAATGGTCAGGCTGACATCATCAACGGCATGCTGACCGTCAAAAGATTTGGTCAGATTACGAATTTCCAGCAGCGGCGTCATCGCCTTGCCAGCTTTGCTTTGAGGGCGGGGAATCGCGTCGTTCACTTACCTTATTCTCCGGCGCTAAATCGGCGTCTGCGGCGGTCTGCCGCCTAAAAGACAAAACAGAGGCCGCACGATAAGCCTCTGTTTGCGGCGCTGCCGGTTTTTAACCGCTAAAAACCGGCAGCAACCTAATTATACAAAACGCTGAAAATCTCGCGTGATTAATTATTTACCACTCTTGACCCGGGTCCATTCGCGGGTACGCACGCGGTCAAGTTTCGGCTCCTGCACTTTCAGCAGGAACAGCTTCGCCATGGTATCCGGGGTCGGATAGATACCGGGATTGTTACGAATGCTCTCATCAACAAACGGCAGCGCCGCTTTGTTGCCGTTGGCATAGAACATCTTATTAGAAATTTCAGCGATTACTTTTGGCTCCATCAGATAGTTAAGGAACTGATAGGCGGCATCAAGATTCTTCGCGTCTTTTGGAATCGCCAGCATGTCGAAGAACGCCAGCGCTCCCTGTTTGGGAATGCTGTAGGCGATATGCACGCCATTTTTGGCTTCGTTGGCGCGATTTTTTGCCTGCAGCACATCGCCTGCCCAGCCAATTGCCACGCAGGTATTGCCGTTTGCCAGATCATTGATGTACTGAGAGGAATGGAAATAGCGAATACTCGGGCGCAGCTTCAATAACAGATCGGCGGCGGCTTTATAATCATCGGCCTTGCTGCTATTAGGATCTTTACCCATGTAATTAAGCACGGTAGCAAAGATCTCTTCCGGCGCATCGAGGAATGAAACGCCGCAGCTTTTCAGTTTTTCCAGATTCTCCGGTTTCAGCACCAGGTCCCAGCTGTCGACGGGCGCATCTTTACCCAGTACCTGTTTCACTTTATCGACGTTGTAGCCAATGCCGGTGGTTGCCCACATATAGGGAATAGCATATTTGTTGCCGGGATCGTGCTGCTCGAGCTTTTTCAGCAGATCGGGATCGAGATTTTTATAATTCGGCAGTTTGCTTTTATCCAGCGGCTGAAATACCCCGGACTGAAGCTGACGTGCAAGGAAGCTTGAGGATGGCACCACTACGTCATAGCCGGTTTTGCCGGCCATCAGTTTACCTTCCAGCACCTCATTGGAATCAAAAACATCGTAGACGACTTTTATGCCGCTCTGTTTTTCGAAATTGGGTACGGTATCGGCAGCGATATAATCTGACCAGTTATAAACATGCAACGTCTTATCTTCAGCCGTTACGCCGGTAGATGCGGCCATCACCACGCCAGCGACAACACCTGACAACCATTTTTTACCTTGGTTGAACATGCTTCCATCCTCCAGAAAGGGATCAATTACAGCTCAGTTATTACCTATAGATGGTAATAACGAACGCTGGACTGCTAGCGCCGGAATAGCCCACTACAGTGAATGAATATTCACTGCAGCGTTAATAGAAAAAAACTATGTCCAGCGTGACGTTGCATGCAAATTGCAGCCACGCAAGAATAGCCCCACTCACCGACCCAAACCAGACCTTAGCTTAAAAAACGCCTTTTATCGATTTTGTATGCACGATTGCCTATGGCATCCGCCAGACATGCCAGAAACAACGATGGATATCTGGCAATAAAGGGGGAAATGCAGAATAAAAAATGGTAGAGAGAGGAAAAGAATTGGTTACTAACCAGGCGTTTGATCGCCGCTGCACCCAAAGAAGCTGTTTTTGGGTGCGGGCTCAGCGGCGGGAATTAATGCAATGCCTGAGAGCGGCTTACCATGCCGGATTCATCGTCTTCTGCCGCCATCAGCAGATGGTTAGCAAAAGCTTCCAGCACCACCATTGAAATCTGCTCTTCGCTTTGCTTCATAAAGTGGGCGAACTGGCCGAAGGTGACGCCGGCACCCACGCTCAGGGACTGACAAACAATCAGGCGCGGCAGATTATCATCCTGAATATCAATAAAGGCTTTGATAGTCAGCGAGCTGGCATTTATTTGCGATAAATCCCCTACCAGCGGAATAAGCGCGGTCGGCTTAACTTCCGCGAGCGCCGAAAACAGAATGACATCATCAATGAGATCTATTTTAGCGTCAAATATGCCATCAAAGTTTTGCATATGCGGCAAATGCAACGCCTGGCAGGCGTCACATTCAAACCAGATAATGTTTTGCTGATCCAGCCAGCGACGCACCATGTCGAAGTCCGGGACCGTCAGAGAATCCATAATAGGCTGTCTCGCGCCGCAGAATAAAGTGCGCATGATTCTACGGAAAATAGCCGGCAAAAACTACGATAAATCGAGCAGGATCCGCTCAGCCTCCGGTTTTCAGACTGAAACCAGGCTGCGCCTGTTCTTCCAGCCAGCTGACTATCATCCCGGCAATATTCAGCCCGGTGGTGCTTTCAACCCCTTCAAGCCCGGGGGACGCATTCACCTCCATCACCAGCGGCCCGCGATTCGCCCGCAGAATATCCACCCCGGCGACGTCAAGGCCCAGGGCATGCGTCGCCTTGACCGCGATCTCTCGCTCCTCAGGCGTGATCGCGACGGCTCTGGCACGTCCGCCACGGTGCAGATTTGAGCGAAAATCGCCCTCTTTCGCTTCCCGTTCAATCGCCGCGACGACTTCGTCACCAATGACAAAACAGCGGATATCCCGGCCGTGCGCCTCTTTAATAAACTCCTGAACCAGAATATGTGCCTTCAGACCGCGAAAGGCATCAATAACGCTTTCCGCCGCCTGACGCGTTTCCGCCAGTACCACACCGATGCCCTGCGTCCCCTCCACCAGCTTGACCACCAGCGGCGCGCCGCCAACCATTTTAATCAGATCCTGGGTATCGTCCGGCGAATGCGCAAAGCCGGTTACGGGCAAATCAATGCCCTGCTTTGCCAGCATCTGCAGGGAACGTAGCTTGTCGCGCGCGCGGGTAATTGCCAGCGATTCGTTGAGCGGATAGCTGCCGCACATTTCAAACTGACGCAGCACTGCGGTGCCATAAAAGGTAATGGCCGCGCCAATACGCGGGATCACCACATCGAAATGCGGCAGCAGACGGCCATGATAATGAACGCCTGGCGAGGCCGGATTGATATTCATGTAGCAACTCAGCGGATCAATAACCTCGGCCTGATGGCCGCGTTCGCTGGCGGCCTCCATCAGGCGTCGGCAGGAATAGAGCGATCCGTCACAGGAAAGAATGGCTATTTTCACCCTGGCCTCCGCCGGTGTGGTTAACGAGTGGCCCACCCTTGCTGATGGAGATAGTCCAGCATAAAAGCGCGATTCTCTTTAACCACCGTACGCTGGATATGTTCACTCCAGCTGTCAATACGCTGGTTGCTGTCGCGGCTGGCGTAATAATCGCGCTGCTGTTGATCATAGTCGGCCAGCACCGTTGGATCGATGGGCTGATAACGATTCTCATGCATCATCATTTGCGCAGGCATGCGCGGCTTAAGATCGGGCTGGTGTTCAGGCCAGCCGAGACAGAGGCCAAACAGCGGTATGACAAACTTAGGACAGGCAAGCAGCTCGGTTACCTGCGCGATATTATTGCGAATACCGCCGATAAAGCAGCCGCCAAGCCCCAGCGACTCGGCGGCCAGCATAGCATTCTGCCCCATCAGCGCCGTATCAATACAGGCCAGCAGCAGCTGCTCCGCCAGGCCCAGCTGCGCCTGCGGACAAATTTGCTGATGGCGATTAAAATCGCCGCAGAATAGCCAGAACTCCGCAGCGCTGGCCACATAGCGCTGGCCGCCAGTGAGCGTCACCAGCTGTTCACGCAGCGCCGGATCGGTAATGCGAATGACGGAAGAGCACTGGAGAAAGCTGGAGCTGGAAGCAGACTGCGCGGCAGCCAGAATAGCCTCCCGCTGCTCAGCCGTGATCGGCTGGTCTTTAAATGAACGCACCGAGCGGTGAGCGCGCTGCAGCGCGATGGTTGGTGTCATGTAAAGCTCCTTACTGTTTTGCCAGTCAATTTTTGCGTCCCGGCAGCCAGCTGCGCAGCGTGCGCCAGACAATCGTCGCCGCAGCGGGTAACATCAGCGCTACGCTGGCAAATACCAGTCCCCGGGCCAGGGACGACGCGTTAAAATTTGGGGGGAGAGGGAAAAAACGTTGTAGCACCAGAAAGGCGGCGATCAGCAGCAGAATGCCAACCACCTCAAGCCACAATACAGGCCGCGGCAGGCGACTAAAAGGGCGCATTGCGTAACTCCTGACGCCGGTTCAATAACATGTAGTGCAGCTTAGCTTTGTGTCGACGCCATAGCCAGCGTTTATCAATCCGACAGGTAAATCCTGCTTTTAATCCCCAGGCGAAGCGGGCATCATAACGCTGACAAATTTGCCTGATGTGATTTAAGTCACACATTTAACCTCATAAGGAGCAAGCGATGTTTGCAGTGATTTTCGGCCGTCCCGGCTGTCCTTACTGTGTCCGCGCGAAAGAGCTGGCAGAGAAGCTGACGCAAGAACGCGATGATTTTAATTTCCGCTACGTTGATATTCATGCCGAAGGCATCACCAAAGCCGATCTGGAAAAAACCGTCGGCAAACCGGTTGAAACCGTACCGCAGATTTTCCTCGATCAAAACCACGTCGGCGGCTATACCGAATTTGCAGCCTATGCGAAAGAGAATCTGGGGTTGTACCAGTAACCTCATTCAGCCTGCCAGCTGGCGGGCTGATTTACTGCCCCCCGTGCCGCATCTCCAGCAGCGTTCTGCACAGCATAACGCCCAGCGCCCCCAGTCCACACCAGAAGATTGAGCTAATAGAAAAAGCGCACTCCTGCCAGAAACTGTGAAAAAGCATCACCCCCGTTGCCATCAAAATCAGACAAAACGGCGTCGCCAGCAGAGAGCCGATAATCGCCACGGTCAGAGGCGCCCGCTTGCTGGTCAGCGCAGATACCGCGCCGGGTAACAAAAATAGCAGCATTCCCAGCTGGCCTTGATGTAGCGGCAAGTGTGACATCAGGATCTGATAGCGCACGATGACAAATACCACGCCATAAAAAATAGTGCAGGCGACAACGCCCGGCCAGGACACACTTCTAAACATTAATTTGCTCCAACCAGCTTCATCTTCAGCCCGGAAATTAGACATAATTAATTTTAATAAAATAAAATGCTTAATTTACAACTCAAACTCAGGGGTTTCACTGGCTGATATAATAAGAACTGACTAAAATGACCGGTAAATCCACGGCATCCTGAGCGGCTTGTCTCTGGTGGAAATCCTGGCGCATCGTTCTCTAACGATGCAGGCTAAATGTAGCCTGGAAAACTAATGATCACAACAGGTTACTGGTAAACAAGAAGTTAAATCGTGAATATAAACATCTCAGAATTGTTAAGCGGAAATTACATTTTACTGTTATTTGTCGTTCTGTCTCTCGGACTTTGTTTGGGAAAACTTCGCCTGGGCTCGATTCAACTCGGTAATGCGATCGGCGTGCTGGTCGTTTCCCTGCTGCTGGGGCAAAACCATTTCTCCATAGATACCGACGCGCTTAATCTTGGCTTTATGCTGTTTATTTTCTGCGTCGGCGTAGAGGCTGGCCCAAACTTTTTCTCCATTTTTTTTCGCGACGGGAAAAATTATTTGCTGCTGGCGATAGTGATGGTGGTCAGCGCCACGGCCATCGCCCTCGGACTGGGCTACCTGTTTAACTGGAATATCGGCCTGACGGCCGGCATGCTGGCGGGGTCGATGACCTCGACGCCGGTGCTGGTCGGTGCTGGCGATACGCTACGTCAGACCATCAGCGACGCCCATCTGCTCAGCCGCGCGCAGGACGATCTCAGCCTTGGCTACGCCCTCACCTATCTTATCGGCCTGGTCAGCCTGATTGTTGCTGCCCGCTATCTGCCACGCCTTCAGCATCAGGATTTATTCACCAGCGCTCAGCAAATTGCCCGTGAACGCGGGCTGGACAGCGACAGCCAGCGTAAAGTCTGGTTGCCGGTAATCCGCGCCTACCGGGTCGGGCCGGAGCTGGTCGCCTGGGCCGACGGCAAGAATCTGCGCGAACTGGGCATTTATCGCCAGACCGGATGCTACATTGAGCGTATTCGTCGTAATGGCATTCTCGCCAGCCCGGACGGCGATGCCGTTTTACAGCAGGGCGATGAAATATCGCTGGTGGGATATCCGGAAGCCCATGCCCGCCTCGATCCCAGCTTTCGCAATGGCAAAGAAGTGTTTGAACGCGACCTGTTAGATATGCGTATCGTTACCGAAGAGATTGTGGTGAAAAACCACAGCGCGGTGAATAAACGCCTGAGCAAGCTGCGCCTTACCGATCATGGCTGCTTTCTTAATCGCGTTATCCGCAGTCAGATAGCCATGCCGATTGATGACAGCATCATTTTGAATAAAGGCGACGTGCTACAGGTCAGCGGTGAAGCGCGGCGGGTCAAATCGCTCGCCGACCGCATTGGCTTTATTTCTATTCACAGCCAGATGACCGACCTGCTGGCATTCTGTGCCTTTTTCGTCCTCGGCCTGATGATTGGGATGGTGACCTTCCAGTTCAGCAGCTTCAATTTTGGTCTGGGCAATGCCGCCGGGCTGCTGTTTTCCGGCATCATGCTCGGCTTTTTGCGCGCCAATCATCCAACCTTCGGCTATATACCGCAGGGGGCGCTAAACATGGTAAAGGAATTTGGCCTGATGGTGTTTATGGCCGGCGTCGGCCTTAGCGCTGGCAGCGGCCTGTCAAACGGCCTCGGTGATACCGGTCTGATGATGCTGCTGGCAGGCATCGCGGTCAGCCTGGTGCCGGTCATGCTGTGCTTTGTGTTCGGTGCCTACGTGCTAAAAATGAATCGGGCGCTGCTTTTCGGCGCCATTATGGGCGCCCGCACCTGTGCGCCGGCGATGGATATCATCAACGACGCCTCGGGCAGCAACATACCGGCTTTGGGGTATGCCGGAACCTACGCCATTGCTAACGTTTTGCTCACGCTGGCGGGTACGTTAATTGTTGTCATCTGGCCGTTGCTGGGAAGATAAAAATTTTTTGCACGCCCGCAGAACTTTTAGTCAGGGCCGCAGTCTGAATTAGTGCCACTGCTTTTCTTTGAAATCCCCAAATTGAGGAGCCCGTTAATTTTATTAACGGGTTTTTTCTTTTGCGCCTAGTGTGCCGGGCACCAGACGATGCAGCAAGTCCGGGTTAACGTTTCCTTAAGCCTCGTCACGCTATCAGCGTCTGCGGGTTTACATCTCATGAGAAATAATTCAGAGCACGGCCAACCTTAACCAATCCCAAACCATTGCGTGTATTAAGAATGATTCCCTTTACCCCGCCGCAACAGCTTCCTATCTTAACTGACTAAATTTTGCTGCCCTCAGCGCGCAATCTCTGACTGAGGCAGTTGTGAATTATTTTATGCACGATGTATCTGACGGATATAAAGAAGGCAGTAATATATGGAATCATTAAACAGTGCGCTGTTTTTGTGGATCAACGCGACGCCGCATTCCCCCCATTGGCTGGTCGCGCTGGCCATCTTTTTTGCCCGTGACCTGATAGCCATTGTACCGGGGCTGATCATCGCCCTCTGGCTATGGGGACCGCGCGATGAACTCGGCGTGCAACGCGTGCTGGTGTTAAAAACCGGTATTGCTCTGATTTACGCCATGGCAATCGCCTGGTGTTTAGGCTTGCTTTTCCCGCACCCGCGTCCTTTTGCCATCGGCCTCGGCTATCAGTTATTGCCGCATATTGCTAACGGCTCTTATCCGAGCGATCACGGCACCGCTATTTTTACCTGTGCGCTGGCTTTTTTCTGCTGGCATCGTCGCTGGTCCGGCACCCTGCTGCTGGCAATCGGCGTCGCTATTGCCTGGTCGCGTATTTATCTTGGGATCCACTGGCCGCTGGATATGCTGGGAGGATTTTTAGTCGGTTGCCTTGGCTGCCTGTTCTCACAAATGGCCTGGAAGCTGTACGGCGATCCGCTGCTGCTGCACTGCGCTTCGCTGTACCGGCTGATATTTGCTATTCCTATTCGTAAGGGATGGGTAAGAAACTAACCCATTGCAGCGGGAAGCCTGGCGCTACCCGCTGCGATTATCAACTGAACCATTTACCAAACAAGGTGCTGACTTTCAGCATAATAAAATCCCAGATCCGGCTAAAGAAACCACCCTCTTTGACGCCCTCCAATACCACCAAAGGACGCTGCTCGATAGTTTTATCGTTCAACTGAAAATTAATGGTTCCAACCACCTGGTTTTTCTCTAGCGGCGCCTGTAGCTGAGACTGATTGAACACAAGGTTGGCTTTCAGATTCTTCAACTGCCCCCTTGGTATAGTAATCGCCGCGTCTTCGGCGACGCCCAGATTGACGTTATGGCGATCGCCATACCACACGCGCTGGCTGCTGAAGGCCTGGCCCGCTTTGATTGGCGTGACCGTTTCAAAAAAGCGAAAGCCCCAGGTCAGCAACTTTTCACTTTCGCGAAAGCGGATTGCATCGGTTTTCGCCCCCAGCACCACGGAGATCAAACGCTGGTTACCATCGGTCGCCGATGCCACAAGGTTATAGCCCGCGCCGCCGGTGTAGCCGGTTTTAATGCCGTCTACATGCAAATTACTGCTCCACAGCAGGCGATTGCGGTTCATCTGACGAATATTATTGAAGGCGAACACCTTTTCTTTATTCAGAGCATATTCGGCGGGAACGTCACGAATGAGCGCCTGGCCAATCAAGGCCATATCACGCGCCGTACTGTATTGCCCTTCAGAATCGAGGCCGTGAACGGTGGTAAAATGGGTATTCTTCAGGCCAAGCTGCTGCGCGTAGCGATTCATCAGATTAACAAAGGCATCCTGACTGCCGGCAACGTAATCCGCCAGCGCAATGCTGGCGTCGTTGCCGGATTGAATGACAATACCTTTATTCAGATCGGAAACAGAAACCTGGTCGCCGGGCTTAAGGAACATCAATGACGATCCCTGCAGCTTGGGATTACCAGTCGCCCAGGCGTCCTTCCCCACGGTAACCATATTATCGGGCGTGATGCGGCCCGACTTAATCGCCTGACCGATAACATAGCTGGCCATCATTTTGGTCAGGCTGGCAGGGTCAAGTCGCTCATCGGCATTCGACTCAGCCAGGATTTTACCGCTATGATAATCCATCAGTACCCAGGCTCTGGCCTCAATCTGGGGCGGTGCCGGCGCATCTTCTGCACAGGAAGAGAATGAAACAAATAATAATAGCGAGGCGGAGGTTACCAGCGCGCTGATTCTGGTGGGCAAAGATATTTTCTTCATGGCGCAACCCTGTATCCATATGAAAAATAATATATTATCGAATTCCGGCGATAAGAGCTCCTTACCCTAGCGCGTCTGACAACGTAATTGAATGGTCAGATCGTAAAGTTAATTAGAGTTTATTCGATATTTTTGGCCCACCTCGTCCGGATGTTTAGTTTTGCACTGACAGATTCCGATCCCACCAGGAAAAATTCCGAATTTAGTCATAACGGTTAAGCTGGTCACAAAAGTTAGTTAATCTGAAGCCAATTTGTCAGAGGAGTCACAACTATGGATTTAGCGCTGTTCGATCTCGACGAAACGCTCATTTGTGAAGATAGCTCAGGATTGTGGCTGCGCTGGCTGGTTTCACAGGGCTTCGCACCGGCCGATATGCTGGAAAGAGAACGTACCCTGATGACCCACTATTATGCCGGTAATCTGGCGATGGAAGATTATATGGCGCTAACGCTGTCGCCTCTGGCTGGCACCAGCGTTGCCACCGTCGACGGGTGGATCCGGCGCTTTATTCAGCGCGATATCCTGCCACGTATTTATCCCTCGGCCCGGGAGCGTCTGGCCTGGCACCTTGAACGGGGTGATAAAGTGCTGGTCATCTCCGCCAGCGGTGAACACCTGGTGGCGCCAATCGCACAGCGCCTTGGCGCTCATGGCGCGCTGGCAATCGGAGTGGAAATTAGCGACCAGCGTTATACCGGCAACATATACGGCACCATGACCTATAAAGAAGGGAAAGTCACCCGCTTGCAGCAATGGCTAAGTCAGCAGCAAGACAGCGCGTTCCAGCACCTCTGGGCGTACAGCGACTCAATTAACGACCTGCCGCTGCTGGAGCACGCCGATTATCCCTGCGTTATCAATCCCAACCCTCAGCTGTATAAGCTGGCGCAGGATCGCGCCTGGCAGGTTTGCCTTTGGGGACGCTACACCTCCGCCGCCAGCGCTGCTGGCTGAATATTAGCGCAAACCCACTTTAAGCAGCTTGCCTTGCGCTTCGTCGGTCAGGACATAGAGATAGCCATCCGGACCGACGCGCACGTCTCGGATACGTTCGCCGCGATCGCGCAGCAGGCGCTGCTGTTCTGTCACCTTGTTGCCATCAACGCTCAGGCGGATCAGGCTGCGATCCTTTAGCGCACCGATGAATAAGGAGTGGCGCCAGGCCGGAAAGCGATGGCTGTCATAAAACGCCATGCCGCTCAGCGCCGGCGATACTTTCCAGTAGAAAAGCGGCTGCCTGGTGCCGCTCACCCGGCCCCCTTTGGAACCCGGTACCGGCTGACCGCTGTAATCAATGCCCCAGGTTGCCAGCGGCCAGCCGTAGTTTTTCCCTTTTTCTGGCAGATTAATTTCATCGCCGCCGCGCGGGCCGTGTTCACTTTCCCACATCACCTTCGACCATGGATTCCATGCTAGCCCTTGCGGATTGCGCATACCGTCGCTCCAGATCTCGGCACGGGCATCGGAACGGCCGCGAAAAGGATTATCCGCCGGGATAGCGCTATCGGCTTTTAAACGCAGGATCTTGCCCTGCAATGCCCGTAAATCCTGCGCTTTTTCCGCCGCAAAGTTATCGCCAAAGCTAATCCACAAGTAGCCGCTGGGATCGAATGCCAGCCGGGTACCCAGATTCGCCCCGGATGACAGTTTCGGCGTCTGGCGCAGCAGCACCCTGAAGTCGCTCAGATGACGGTAATCTTCGCTGAGCGTCGCGCGCCCGACGACCGCTCCCACCGCGCCCTGGTCATCAGATTCGGTGTAGCTCAGGTAAAGCTGGCGACTGGAGACAAAGTCCGGCGCCAGCGCCACATCCAGCAAGCCGCCCTGCTTTTTGGCCCAGACGGCTGGGGTGCCGCTAATCGGCGCTGACAGTTTGCCATGATGCCAGCGACGCAGCTGGCCGCTGCGTTCGCTGATGAGGATGCCCTGCTCCCCCGGCAAAAAAGCCAGTGACCAGGGATGATTAAGATTACTTTGCAGAACCTGCACGCTCACCGAATCAGCGCCAAAAACAGACGGAGTAACCAGTGAAATTAACATCAGTATGATCACGGCGAGAAAGCGCATGCAGATCGACCCCTCAGCAGAAATGTGAATAAAGTTTAAGCGTGTTGTATACTCCGCGTTTTCTGAGCAATGTACAGTATAAAGAAATGTCTAAGATTGGCTTTTTATCATTAGGCTGCCCGAAGAATCTGGTTGATTCTGAGCGCATCCTCACCGAGCTGCGCACCGAAGGTTATCAGGTGGTACCCCGCTACGACGACGCTGAACTGGTCATCGTTAACACCTGCGGCTTTATCGATAGCGCGGTTCAGGAATCTCTCGAAGCGATTGGCGAAGCGCTCAACGAAAACGGTAAAGTGATCGTTACCGGCTGCCTCGGCGCCAAAGAGAACCAGATCCGCGAAGTGCATCCGAAGGTGCTGGAGATCACCGGCCCCCATAGCTATGAGCAGGTGCTTTCGCACGTCCATCATTATGTTCCCAAACCTAAGCATAATCCGTTTATCAGCCTGGTTCCTGAGCAGGGCGTCAAGCTGACGCCAAAGCATTATGCCTACCTGAAAATTTCTGAAGGCTGCAATCATCGCTGCACCTTCTGCATCATTCCTTCAATGCGTGGCGATCTCGACAGCCGGCCGATTGGCAACGTACTTGACGAGGCCAAGCGCCTGGTGGAATCCGGCGTAAAAGAGCTGCTGGTTATTTCCCAGGATACCTCTGCTTACGGCGTGGACGTTAAGCATCGCACCGGTTTCTGGAATGGCGCGCCGGTGAAAACCAGCATGGTCAGCCTGTGCGAACAGCTGGCAAAACTCGGCGTCTGGGTACGCCTGCACTACGTTTATCCTTACCCCCATGTGGATGATGTCATTCCGCTGATGGCCGAAGGTAAAATTCTGCCCTATCTCGACATCCCGCTGCAGCATGCCAGCCCGCGCATACTGAAGCTGATGAAGCGTCCGGGAGCCGTAGAGCGCACGCTGGAGCGCATTAAGCGCTGGCGCGAAATCTGTCCGGAGCTGACGCTGCGCTCAACCTTTATCGTCGGCTTTCCGGGAGAAACGGAAGACGATTTCCAGATGCTGCTTGATTTCCTGAAGCAGGCACGCCTGGACCGCGTCGGTTGCTTCCAGTACAGCCCGGTGGAGGGCGCCGGCGCCAACCAGCTCCCTGACCAGGTAGCTGACGAAATAAAGCAGCAGCGTTACGATCGCTTTATGCAGCTACAGCAGCAAATATCTGCCGAGCGCCTGCAAGAGAAAGTGGGCCGCGAGATTATGGTCATCATTGATGAAGTCGACGAAGAAGGCGCCATTGGCCGCAGCATGGCGGATGCGCCGGAAATTGACGGCGCCGTTTACCTTAACGGCGAGCGCGCAGTAAAAGCCGGTGATGTCGTGCGGGTACGCGTTGAACATGCCGACGAGTATGATCTCTGGGGCAGCCGGATTTAACCGCTAAGCTATCCGCTTGCTAACAGCGCATCAGCCATATTTTTGCTGATGCGCTTTTTTACGCGCCAGATAATCTTCATCTGCGCGCAATTTGTCCCAGCACTGCTTGAATATCGCCGCCGCCTGCGCTTTTTCCTGATTAATCTCACGCGCCAGTTCCCGATGCTGCGCATCATATTTACGGCCGCCTTTATGGTTGGCATAGCGCCGCGCGCGGGTGTAGCCCATTTGAATAAACTTACGCGCCATATCCATACCGACAAAATCGTCGGCCTGACGATAGTCTTCAAATAGCCGCATGATTTTATCGGCCGACTCCCGGGCCAGCGATGGGGTGCGAAAACGCCAGTGCGGTAAAATTTCACTTTTGTAGGGCTCGACCATCAGCACGCCCTGCTCGCCGCGACCGACCTGATAGCGATCGGGATGCTGGCGAAAGTCGAGATGTTTAAAATCCTGCTGATAATTAAAAGGCTTCATCGTCATAGCGTAATCATAGCGCCGGATGGGCACTTTTGCGTGCCCGTCCGGCGCCGCCGGTTATCGCCGGGCAGCCTCAGCTTTTCAGCTTCGGATCCAGCGCATCGCGCAGCCCGTCGCCGAGCAGGTTAAACGCCAGTACCGTAAGAAAAATCGCCAGGCTGGGAAAAATGGCGACGTGGGGCGCCAGCACCATATCCGCTCGCGCCTCGTTAAGCATGGTTCCCCATTCCGGCGTCGGCGGCTGCGCGCCAAGGCCAAGAAAGGAGAGGCTGGCGGCGGAAATTATCGAGGTGCCGATACGCATAGTGAAATAGACCACAATCGACGAGACGGTTCCCGGTAAAATATGCCGCCAGATAATGGTCATATCAGAGGCGCCAATGCTGCGCGCCGACTCAATATAGGTCAGATGCTTAAGCACCAGCGTATTACCGCGCACCAGGCGGGCAAACGCCGGAATGCTGAAAATCGCCACGGCGACAATCACATTAGACATACCGCTACCCATGATCGCCACGACCGCGATGGCCAGCAGGATCCCCGGAAAGGCGAACAGCACGTCGCAGATTCGCATAATGATGCGGTCCCACCAGCCCTCGAAATAGCCGGCCAGCAGCCCAAGAAAAGTGCCGATCGCCGCGCCGATTGCCACGGAAAAAAATCCGGCGATCAGCGAGATGCGCGTGCCAACCAGCACCCGGCTGAAAATATCGCGCCCGAGGGCATCAACGCCAAACCAGTGCAGCATTGAAGGGCCTTCGTTTAACCGGTCATAGTCAAAATAATTCTCGGCATCAAAAGGCGCCAGCAAAGGCGCAAACACCGCCAGAATAATCAACATCAGCACAAAGAGTCCGGCGGCAATGGCTACCGGCTGGCGCCGAAAGCGCCGCCAGAATTCACGCCAGGGGGTGCGGACGCGCGTTTGTTGTATCACAGGCATCGCGGACAGCGCCGCTTTACGTCGCCAGTTTTTCATTACGCATCCTTATTTATAGCGAATAGCCGGATTAATCGCTGCGTAAAGCATATCGACAATCAGGTTAATCAGAATAAATTCCAGTGAAAACAGCAGGATCTCAGCCTGAATCACCGGGTAATCGCGCATTTCTACCGAATCCACCAGTAGTCGCCCTAACCCCGGCCAGTTGAATACCACCTCAACCACAATCGACCCGCCCAGCAGAAAGCCAAACTGTAGCCCCATCATGGTCACCACCGGGATCATGGCGTTACGCAGTCCATGCTTAATCATCACCAGGCTTTCACGCACGCCTTTGGCGCGCGCGGTACGCATATAATCTTCCTGCATCACCTCAACAAACGAAGCGCGGGTAAAACGGGCCATCACCGCCGCCACCGCTGCCCCGAGGGTAACCGAAGGCAAGATATAGTGTTTCCAGCCGTCTGCGCCGACGGTTGGCAACCAACCCAGCTGCACGGAGAATACCTGCATCAGCAGCATGCCCAGCGCAAAGGCCGGAAAAGAGAGCCCTGAAACCGCCAGCGTCATGCCTAACCGATCCGGCCAGCGATTACGCCATACGGCGGATACGATGCCAATCGCCATGCCAAAGATCACCGACCAGACCATGCTGGAAAGCGTCAACCACAGCGTGGGCAGAAAACGCAGGCCGATTTCAGCGGAGACCGGTCGTTTCGATACCATCGAATGGCCGAAATCACCGCGCAGCGCAGCGGAGATAAAGCGCCAGAACTGGGTCGTCAGCGGCTGGTCCAATCCTAGCTGCTGGCGCACCATCGCCACCACGGTCGCATCCGCTTCCGGTCCGGCAATCAGGCGCGCCGGATCGCCCGGCAGCAAATGCACAAACAGGAACACCAGTACCGCTACAATCAGCAGCGTCGGGATCAGCCCTGCCAGGCGTTTAATGAAATAGTTAAACATGCCTCTTCCTGTGAAGCGCCGCCGCGCCGTTCAGCGCAGCGGCGGGTCGCTACCTTATTTCAGATCGGCGTCGTCAAAGCTAAAGGCGGTATCCGGCATCACGTAAAATCCGCTCAGATTTTTACTTTTTGCCGACACCAGCTTCTCAACCACCAGCGGGATCCACGGATGGTCATTCCAGATACGATCCTGCGCATCTTTATACAATGCGGCTTTTTTAGCGCTATCGGTGGTTTTCAGCGCATCGTCGAGATCCTGGTCTACCTGCTTATTGCTGTAAAACGCGGTGTTAAAGATAGCGGGCGGCCAGGATGTGGTGGCAAACAGAGGCGTCAGCGCCCAGTTAGCCTCGCCGGTTGAAGCCGACCAGCCGGTATAAAACATGCGTACGCCGCTCTCTTTTTGCCCTTTGCCTTCAACCTCTGCCGAGCGCTGACCGGCATCCATCGCCCTCACCTGCACTTTAATGCCCACCTGAGCCAGCTGCTGCTGGGTGAACTGCAGCACTTTTTGCGCCGTGCTGTGGTTATGCGATGACCACAGCGTGGTGGTAAAGCCGTTGGGGAAACCCGCCTCTTTTAACAGTTCACGCGCTTTAGCCGGATTGTACTGGGTCGCCGGATAGCTCTGAGAGTACTGAATTGCCGGCGGCACGATACCGCTAGCCGGAGTGGCATAGCCGGCAAAAGCGACTTTAACTAATGCCTGGCGATTGATGGCATATTCAAGCGCCTCGCGCACCTTCGGATTATCAAACGGCTTTTGGGTCACGTTCAGGCTGATATAGCGCTGCATGATGGAAGGCGTGGTGACCAGATCGACCTTGTTGCTTTTCTCAAGCAGCGGCGCCTGCTCATAAGGAATAGGAAAAGCGAAGTTCGCTTCGCCGGTCTGCAACATCGCCGCACGCGTATTGTTATCCACCACCGGGCGCCAGGTGATGCTGTCCAGCTTCGGATAGCCCTGGTGCCAGTAGCCGGCGAATTTTTTAACCTTAACAAAATCGGTCTGGTTCCAGGTATCAAACTGATAGGGCCCGGTGCCAACCGGATGGAAACCAATGTCCTTGCCATATTTTTTCAGCGCCGCCGGCGAAATCATCGCCGCAACCGGGCTGGCAAGGGTGTTAATAAAGGCAGAAAAAGGCTGCTTCAGCGTGACCTTCACCGTGTTTTGGTCCAGCACCTCGGTTTTCGCCACCGCTTTAAACAGGTTGTAGCGCTTGAGATGATTATCCGGATTGCTGGCGCGATCGAGGTTGGCCTTGACCGCTTCGGCGTTAAAGTCAGTGCCGTCCTGAAACTTCACGCCGGAACGCAGCTTAATGGTGTAGGTCAACCCATCGGCACTGGCCTGGTAACTTTCCGCCAGCACGTTTTCCAGCTTCATGTCTTTATCAAAGCCAAACAGGCCTTCGTAGAACGATTTTGCTACCGCCTGCGACAGAGTATCGTTAGCGTCATAGGGATCGAGCGTGGTGAAGTTTGATCCTACCGCAACGGTGATATCCTTCGCAGCCCAGGCGGGCGCCGCCGCCGCGCTGCTCAGTAACCCGACCGTCAACAGCCATTTATGTGATGCTTTCATCATTGTGTTTTCTCCTGTGGTCCCTGTCTTTTTAAGTAGGTTATTCAGCTAACGACGCGTCAACGGCGTGGCGGGCAACAAAATGGCCCGCAGACACTTCAACCAGCGGCGCGCTTTCCGGCTCATCGCCCAGCGCGCGAATGGCGCTGGGAATTTCATCGACCAGCAGCGGCCGTTCCCGGCGCTGCACTTTCGGGTCCGCCACCGGTACTGCCGACATCAGCTTACGGGTGTAAGGATGCTGCGGATGTTCAAACACCGCCTGACGCGGGCCAATTTCAACAATCTGTCCGAGGTACATCACCGCGACCCGGTGGCTGATACGTTCCACCACCGCCATATCGTGAGAGATAAATAAAAAGGCAATGCCAAACTCCCGCTGCAAATCCAGCATAAGATTAACAATCTGCGCCTGGATCGAGACGTCCAGGGCCGAGACAGCTTCATCGGCAATAACCACTTTCGGGTTAAGCGCCAACGCTCGGGCAATACAGATACGCTGGCGCTGGCCGCCGGAAAACTCGTGCGGATAGCGCTGAGCATGTTCCGGCAGCAGTCCGACCCGCTCCAGCAGTGCAGCGACCCGCGCTTCAGCCTCCGCGCCGCGAGCGATGCCATGCACCAGCAGCGGCTCCATGATGGAATAGCCCACCGTCAGACGCGGATCGAGCGAGGCATAGGGATCCTGAAATATAAACTGAATATCGCGCCGCAGGTGCGCCAGCGCTGCACCGCGCAGGTTATCAATGCGCTGGCCGTTGAAAGTAATGCTGCCTCCCTGGCTTTCCACCAGGCGCAGCAGCGATCGCCCGGTGGTCGATTTGCCGCAGCCGGACTCGCCTACCAGCGCCAGAGTTTCCCCCGGCATTAAATCAAAACTGACTTTTTCAACCGCATGCACCCGCCGGGTAACGCGGTTCAGCAATCCGCTGCGCAGATCAAAACGGGTTGTCAGATCGCGCACCTGCAGCACCGGCCCGGACTGCGAGTCAACGGTATTCTGCTCTGCCGCCGCTTGTGCCGACTGCGACCCGTTAAGCAGCGGAAACTTCAAGGGAAACGGCCTGCCGCGCATGGCGCCCAGCTTAGGCACCGCCGCCAGCAGCGAACGGGTATAGGTCTGGCTGGGCGCATTGAAAATCTGTTCGACTTCGCCGCTTTCCACCACTTCGCCGCGGTACATCACCTGCACGCGATCGGCCATTTCGGCCACCACGCCCATATCATGGGTAATAAAAATCACCCCCATATCCATCTCTTTTTGCAGCACCCTGATCAGCGACAGAATCTGCGCCTGAATGGTCACATCCAGCGCGGTCGTCGGCTCATCGGCAATCAGCAGCGCCGGACGACAGGAGAGCGCCATCGCAATCATCACCCGCTGACGCATTCCGCCGGAGAGCTGATGAGGGTAGCGATCCAGCACGTTACGCGCCTCGGGAATACGCACCCGCTCCAGCAGCTGTAGCGCTTCCTGTCGCGCCTCGTGGTGCCCTTTTCCCTGGTGCAGGCGGATAGATTCGGCGATCTGCTCCCCGACCGGAAATACCGGATTAAGCGAGGTCATCGGTTCCTGAAAAATCATTGCCATATCGGCACCCCGCACGGTACGCAGCGTCCGCTGCGCTGCGCCGGCCAGATCCAGTACGCTGCTGTCACGGCGCCGCAGCCACATTTCACCACCGTCGATAACGCCGCCGCCCTGCTCAACCAGGCGCATCAATGCCAGCGAGGTTACCGACTTTCCGGAGCCGGACTCGCCAACAATGGCCAGCGTTTCGCCACGTCGTACCGAGAGCGATAAATTTTTTACCGCCTGAATACGTTCGCCTTCACGCTGAAAGCTGACGCTGAGATTACGTACGACCAGAACCTGATCGGCCGCCATCAACGCCTGAGGACTTTCCGTCATGCTTTCTCCTTGTATCAACCCTGTCAGCGGTAAATTCCGACCTCAGGCACCTCTCCGATATAACCGTAACCACGGTACATCCCCTCACTGTTGAACGGCAGCGTCACGTTGCCAGCGCTGTCCACCGCCACCAGGCCGCCGCTGCCGCCGAGCGCAGGAATTTTTTCCATCACCACCTGCTGACAGGCTTCCTGTAGCGAAAGGCGGCGGTAAGCAACCAGCGCGGCAACGTCATACGCCGCCAGGGCACGCATAAACACTTCGCCGCTACCGGTACAGGAAACCGCGACGCTGGCATTGTTGGCATAGCAACCGGCACCGATAATCGGTGAGTCCCCCACTCTGCCTACTTGCTTATTGGTCATGCCGCCGGTTGAGGTCGCCGCCGCCAGATTGCCGTGCAGATCAAGCGCAACGGCGCCGACAGTGCCAAATTTCTGATCCGCTGGCGCAGACGGCGAACAAACGGCTGATGCGCCGTCGTGATCCAGCAGCGTGCGGCCGCTTTGCAGCGCCAGCTCAAGCTGCGCCCGCCGCTCGGGAGTGGAGAAAAAGTCAGCTTCAACCCGTTCCAGCCCCTGCCGGTCAGCAAAGTCTTCGGCGCCAGCGCCGATTAACATGACATGCGGGGAATGCTCAAGAATAGCGCGCGCCGCCAGAATCGGATTACGGATATGCTTAACGCCGGCCACGGCGCCGGCTTGCAGAGAAAGACCATCCATAATGCTGGCGTCCAGTTCATGACTGCCCGCATGGGTAAAAACCGCGCCTTTTCCGGCATTAAACAGCGGGCACTCTTCTAACAGGCGCACCGCTTCGGTCACCGCATCCAGCGCCCTGCCGCCATCAGCAAGCAGACGTTGTCCGGCACTGACGATCTCGCTCAGCGCTGCAAGGTACTGCTTTTCTTTTTCTTCACTCATGTTTGCCCGGGCGATCGCCCCGGCGCCACCGTGAATAGCAATGACGGCTTTACTCATTTTTCGATCACCCTGTCGGCTAACAGCCTGCCGTGGCTGGCTATAAATCGGTTTAAAAAACACTAAGTTAGATTATTTTTATTCGTATTGGTGTGATTTTCGACTATAGGTAGGCTGTGCAGCGATGTAAAGGAGAAACTTTGGCCGCTGATAATAACAATTGGTTTTAACATATAGCTAATGGTTAGTGCTTTGGGCAACCCGGATATTTATCGCCGCCGTAAGTCGGATTTTCCTGAGCTGAGATAAATCCTCCCGGCGGCAGACAGCGCATCAAGGCGCTTCCATTATTGTTATCACCGGAACGCAGGCGCAACGGGAAGGCCTCATTTCATGACTTCTGCTTCAATCAGCGAGCTGATTCGGGTGATAATAGACGGATGTACTATCATGGCACCTCCCGGCAGGTGGCTCTGGAGAAAAAATGGAACATTTTACTGCGGGACTTATCTCCCTCGACGACGCGCTGAACACAATGCTGGCGCGCCTGACCCCCATCACCCAGCGGGAGCGCGTTGCGCTCAGCGCCGCCGCGCGCCTGGTGACCGCCGAAGCGGTTATTTCCCCGGTAAACGTCCCGCCTTTCGCCAATGCCGCGATGGATGGTTACGCCGTGCGCACCGCCGACCTCGCCGCGAGTGATACCCTCGACGTCGCCGGTAAAGCCTTTGCCGGTAGTCCCTGGCAGGGTGAATGGCCGCAGGGCAGCTGCATTCGCATCATGACCGGCGCGCCGCTGCCGGCCGGCGCTGACGCTGTCGTGATGCAGGAAGAAACGCAAACCGTCGGCGATGCGGTTCGCTTCACCGCCCCGGTTAGCGCCGGACAGCATATTCGCCTGGCGGGAGAGGATATCCGCCAGGGCGATACGGTACTGACCGCCGGCGTGCGGCTTGGCGCCGCCGAGCTGCCGCTGCTGGCATCGCTCGGCATTGCCGACGTCGAGGTCTTACGTCCGCTGAAGGTCGCGCTGTTTTCCACCGGCGATGAGCTTTGTCCCCCAGGTCAGCCGCTGGCAGCAGGACAAATTTACGATACCAACCGTCTGACCGTCAGCCTGATGCTGGAAAAGTTAGGCTGTACGCTTATCGACCTTGGCATTATCCGTGACGATCCCGACGCGCTGCGCCGCGCATTTCTGGCGGCAGACAGCCAGGCCGACGTGGTTATCAGCACCGGCGGCGTCTCGGTAGGAGAAGCCGATTACACCAAAGCGATGCTGGAAGAGCTGGGTGAAATTACCTTCTGGAAGCTGGCAATCAAGCCCGGCAAGCCTTTCGCCTTTGGCCGTTTGCAGCACAGCTGGTTTTGCGGCCTGCCGGGCAATCCGGTCTCCGCTGCCGTCACGTTTTATCAGCTGGTACAGCCGCTACTGGCAAAACTCAGCGGCCAGCACGCCGCCGCGCTGCCCCCGCGCCAGCGGGTACGCACCGCCAGCGCGCTGAAGAAATCCGCCGGGCGCCTCGACTTCCAGCGCGGCATGCTTAAGCGCAATGCGCAAGGCGAGCTGGAAGTACATAGCACCGGCGCCCAGGGCTCTCACATCTTCAGCTCTTTCAGCCAGGCCAACTGCTTTATCGTGCTTGAACGTGAACGCAACAGCGTTCAGCCGGGAGAATGGGTTGAGGTGGAGCCGTTTAATGCGCTATTAGGAGGTTGAATGCCGCAGGCGCTGAGCGATGAAGAAATGCTGCGCTATAACCGTCAGATTATGCTGCGCGGCTTCGATTTTGACGGCCAGGAAGCGTTAAAAGCAGCCCGGGTGCTGGTCGTCGGACTGGGCGGACTGGGCTGCGCTGCCAGCCAGTATCTGGCCACGGCTGGCATCGGCCATCTGACGCTGCTCGATTTTGATCGCGTTTCGCTGTCCAACCTGCAACGCCAGGTATTGCACAGTGAAGCAACTCTCGGCGAGGCAAAGGTTATCTCAGCCCGCCAGCGACTGGCGGCGCTCAATCCGCAGATCGCGCTGGACGCTATCGACGCCCGGCTTGACGATGCGCAGATGGCGCAGCTGCTGCAACGCCAGCATCTGGTGCTTGATTGCAGCGATAATCTCGGCACGCGCGAGCAGCTTAACCGGCTGTGTTATGCCCAACGCCTGCCGCTGGTCTCCGGGGCGGCCATCCGTATGGAGGGGCAGATCAGCGTCTACAGCTGGCAGCCGGACGAACCCTGCTATCGCTGTATGAGCCGCCTGTTTGGCGAGCAGACATTAAGCTGTGCGGAAACCGGCGTGATGGCACCGCTGGTCGGCGTGATTGGCGCGCTGCAGGCAATGGAGGCGATTCGCCTGCTGGCCAACTACGGCGAGCGGGTGGCGGGTAAACTGCTGCTTTATGACGCCATGACGTTACAGTTTCGCCAGCTGGCGCTGAAAAAAGATCCGCGCTGCGAGGTCTGCGGGCAGCACTGAGGGCTGGCGGGTTAAGGCCGGCGTCAGCGCGCCGGCCTGGCCTGGCATTTATTTCTCGTTAGGGTAAATCGTTCCGCTATTCATAATGCCGCGCGGATCGAAGACGTTTTTCAGCCCCTGCATGATATACCACGCGCTGTCGTGCTCCTGTTTTGCCCACTGCACGCGATGCTTACCGATACCATGATGATGCACCATCGACCCGCCCAGCTTCAGCGTCTCTTCGACGATAATGGCATTAAGGGGATTGTGGTATTTATCGATCTCCTGTTCCGGCTTGCAGTCGACGACGTTGTAGTCATAGACAAAGTACATGTTGGTGCCATTGATGTAGCTGTGAGAGGAGTGCCCACCCAACATGGTGATGTCTTTTGCGTGAGGAAATGTCTGGCGGATGCGCTGAATAACGTTGTTATAAATCGCGTGGATCGCTGACCAGTCGCCGGAAACTTCGGTGGTGAAGCCCATATTATTGGTCCGCAGGATCTGCTCACGCTCAGCCGCGACTTTCTCCGGCCCCCAGTTGAGGTTATTGAACCATGTCTCAATCAGCGACGTTTCGACGGGCTTACACTCCGGAAAGCGCGCGACGATTTCCTCAATGCCCTGGCCGGTGGCCTGCGCTATGCCCTTCGCGCCTTCAGCCATAAAAATCAGTACGCACTTACCGTCAGCGAAGTGGGTGAAATGCTGGCTGCCGTCTTCAGCATCGTACAGGCGGGCGATCGATGGCCGATACCCCTCAACCATCACCTCACGCAGAATAGCAAAGCCGGTTTTCATGTTTTCCAGAGTAAAACCGTAAAACAGGTTATTTTCCGGCATGTATTTGAAAATTTTCACGGTAACTTCGGTGATGTAGCACAGCGCGCCTTCGTTGCCGATGATCACATGGCGGATATCCGGGCCGGCGGCGCGGCGCGGCACGTTTTTAATGCGGGTGATGGTGCCGTCCGGGAAAACCGCTTCCAGCCCAACCACCATATCTTCAATTGCGCCATACAAAGTAGAAAACTGGCCGATGCTGCGCGTCGCCACCAGCCCCCCCATCTGCGCCAGCGGCTTGGACTGGGGTGAATGGCCGGTGGTATAGCCTTGCGCACGCAGCTGGTTTTCCAGAATTTCCAGCGGAACGCCGCACTGCGCGGTCGCCTGCATATTTTCGATATCAATATTTACGATGCTGTTCATTGAGGCGCCGTCCAGCACCAGCGAATCACGCACCGTGGTTTCCAGGCCGCCTTCTGTTGCCGAAGCGCCCGTACGCGGCACGCCATTAATGCCGTGCTGATGCATAAATGCCAGCACGCGCGAAACCTGCTCGCTGCTTTGTAATTTGACCACCGCTGCCGGCAGCGGCAGCGTGTAGACGCCGTGGATATCGGCATATTTACGAAAGCGGTCAATACTGCTGTGGCGCAGCGTCTCTTCATCGGTAACCACCTGCTGCGGACCAACAATCTCTTTTAGCTGCTCAACAATCTCTGCGCGTGACAGACTCATACTCTTACCTCCGTTGCTTAACTCAGAATTTTTTGCGCGCCCGGGTTCAACGCACTAAATAACCGCCATCCACTACCAGTAAATGGCCGTTGACATAGTCTGAGGCGCGGCTGGCGAGAAATACCATCGCACCCATTAAGTCCTGGGTTTCTCCCCAGCGATTAGCCGGTATATGATCCAGGACGCGTTGATTAGTTTGCGGATTACTTCGGGTGGCCTCGGTGATATTGGTTGCATAATAACCGGGGGCGATACCATTAACCTGAATATTATGCTGTCCTAATTCATCACAATAGGCTTTAGTTAATCCGGCAACAGCATGTTTAGTCGCCGCATAGGCGGGTGACCATTGCCCACCCAGAAATGAAAACAGCGAACAAATATTAATTATCTTGCCTTGATTATTCGCGACCATGACTTTCGCCGCCTCGTGACTCATTTCAAACGCCGCCGTCAGATTAATATTAATCATCGGGTCCCAGTCGGCACGCCCAAAATCAAGAACTTTATTTAACTTACAAATACCGGCGTTATTAACCAGAATGTCCAGTCGACCGTAGCGCTCAAGGCATTCGGCAACGATCTGCGCCGGCGCGCCCGGCTGAGTAATATCAATCTGCATGAACTCAGCCCGGCTGCCTTGCTGCTCAATCAGTTCGCGGGTTTGCGGATTGGCGGCTGCCAGATCGGGAATAAACAGGCTGGCGCCGGCTTTTGCAAGGGCCGTTGCGAAGGCCTGACCCAGTCCGCTATTGCCACCGGTCACGATGGCTACTTTCCCTTGCAGCGAGAAAAAATCGAGGGAAAAATCTTCTAATGCATATGACATATCTGCCCCGTCCGCCGGATAAAACGCAAAAAAAAAGAGAAAAGTCTGCTCCTCCGCGCTGGCGGAGAAGTTACTTTTCTCTTCATCTCGAGTAACTGCCAATTACGCTATCACGGTCAGTTTTAGATAGAAAGCGATCTGCGTCACAAAAAAAACCTGGCGTAAAATAAGCCATTTTTACCGCCGGCGGCTGTCGCTTTCCGGCTACAAAGTAACCGAAGACAGAGCGGCAAGCTTATTAAGCCCTCATTAATTTTGATATTATTTTTCTGTGACTTTATTCACAGATGCCGCCCCCAGCCTTATGACAGAATTTCCTTCGTTACTGACCGAGCTAAGAGAAAAGTAACTTTCCGCGTCATGCGGGAAGCTTGCTTTTCTCTTTTTTTATGCCTGAAATATATTAACCCGAGGATCAGTTGATGGATAAATCTAATTTCCGACGCTGGCTAACGTTGGCGATAATAAGTATCAGCGGCGGCATCAGCTTCGATCTGGCTTATTTACGCTATATTTTTCAGATCCCAATGGCGAAGTTTATGGGATTCTCCAATACCGAAATAGGCGTCATCATGAGCACTTTCGGCATTACCGCGATTATACTTTACGCGCCAAGCGGTATCATCGCCGATAAGTTTTCCCACCGTAAAATGATGAGCGGCGGCATGCTGGCAACCGGCCTGCTAGGGCTGCTGATGACCACCTATCCTCCCTTCTGGGCCATGCTGCTCATCCAGGTCGCCTTTGCTTTCACCACCATCCTGATGCTGTGGTCGGTATCCATCAAGGCGGCCTCGCTGCTGGGAACGACTGAAGAACAGGGAAAAATTATGGGCTGGATGGAGGGCCTGCGGGGCATCGGCGTGATGGTGCTGGCGGTGTCGACAATGTGGGTATTTTCGCTGTTTCACCCTGACGATCCGCACAGTCTTAAAGCCGTTATTCTGGTGTACAGCGTCGTCTATCTGCTGCTGGGTATCGCCTGCTGGCTGCTGGTCAGCGACGGTCATCGCCCCGCAGAACCACAGCAGCAAACGGCTTTTCAGTTGCAGGATATCATCAACGTGCTGAAGATCCCCACCACCTGGTACTGTAGCCTGATAATTTTTGGCGTTTACGTCATCTACGCCAGCCTGAGTTATTCCACCAACTATCTTGCCGGGATCTACGGCATGTCGCTGGTGGCAGCCAGCTATATGGGCGTCGTTATTAACAAGATTTTTCGCGCTATTTGCGGCCCGATCGGCGGATTGTTTACCACTTATAGCCGGGTCAAATCCCCCACGCGCATCATCCAGCTGCTGTCGCTGGCAGGGCTGATAACGCTGTGCTTGCTGCTGTTGTTAACCGCGCATCCGACGTCGCTCGCGCTGCCAATGGCGATGATTTTGCTGCTGGCATTTACCTGTTATGCCTCGCGCGGGCTGTATTTTGCCTGTATCACCGAAGCGCGAACTCCCACGCGGATCATCGGCACCACGGTGGGAATTTGTTCGGTAATAGGTTTTCTACCGGATGTGTTTGTTTATCCGCTGGTAGGCTACTGGCAGGACACGCTGCCCGCAGCCAGCGCTTATCGCAACTTGTGGCTAATGGGCGCCGCCGCCATGCTCATGGTATTAGTCTTTACCGCCCTGCTGTTTAAAGAGATGAAGAAAAAAGCGCGGACCGCCGCCGCGTCACAATCAACGGAGTACGTATGAGTCAGCACTATCTGATCGGTATCGATATCGGAACCCAGAGCGCCAAAGTGGTGATATTTACCACCGGGGGACAGATTGTCTGCGAACAGCAGCAGCCGCTGCGGCCGCTTGCTACCCCGGCACCGCAGTATGCAGAACATCCGGACGATGATCTGTGGAGCGCGCTGCAGATCGCCTGTCGCAAAGCCATGGCCTGTTTTCATCAGCTTGGCGGGCAAAATCATCAGCTGCTGGCGGCGGGCCTCTGCGTTATCCGCTGCTGCCGGGTGCTAATGAAAAGCGACGGCGAGCTGGCCTGGCCGGTGATTAACTGGATGGATAAGCGGCTCAATCAGCCCTACCAGCATCAGCCGGAATATGGCGATGTAAGCTATGTCACCACCAGCTCAGGTTACATTACCCATCGCCTGACCGGCCAGTTGAAAGATACCTGTGCCAATTACATCGGCTGGTGGCCAATGGACAACGACCGCCAACAGTGGAGCGAGGATCCCGCACTCTGGCAACGTTGCAATCTGCGGCCTGACCAGGTGCTGGATGTCATCCCTCCCGGCAGCATTGCTGGCGAAGTAACGGCAGCGGCGGCGCAGGCCTGCGGCCTGCCTGTTGGATTGCCGGTTGTCGTAACGGCCCATGATAAAGCCGTTGAAGCGCTCGGCGCCGGCTCGCTGACCCCCGGCGTCGCACTGATCTCCCTTGGCACCTATATCGGCGCAATGACTCACGGCGAAAAAAATCATACTGACGCCCGGCATTTCTGGCCTTTCCAGGCGTCACTACCGGGTAGCTGGTTATATGAATGTATGGACGTGCGCCGCGGTATGTGGACCGTCAGCTGGTTTCGCGATCAGTTTGGCGCCGCTGCGCTGGCTGAGGCCACAGATCGCGGCGTCAGCATTGAACAGTTAATGAATCAGCAAGCGGCTCAGGTTCCGCCCGGCAGCGAGGGATTAATCACGCTGCACGACTGGGCGCCGCCGGCCGAGGCCGAGTTTCGTAAGGGGGCCATCCTCGGTTTTGATGGCCGTCATACCCGGGCCCATATGTTTCGTTCGCTGCTGGAAGGCATTGCCCTGACGATGAAAAACCATATGGATAAAATGGCCGACGAGCTTGGCGTTCCCTTTCATCAGCTGATTATTTCAGGCGGCGGCGCCAACAGCGATCTTTTTATGCAGATCTTCGCCGACATTTTCGGCCTTCCTGCACAGCGCAATAAAATGAAAAGTTCAGCGGCCATCGGCTGCGCGATTAATGCCGGTATGGCGATGAAAATATGGCCCGATTATGCCAGCGCCTGCGCGCAGCTGGTACAGCCCGGCGAATGTTTTCACCCCGACGCCAGGCATCATCAACTTTATCAGCAGTTAAATGAAGCGGTTTATCAACGCCTGCATAGCCAGCTTGATCCGCTGTTCTCGCAGCTCAGCCCGCTGGTGGATAGCTAATCGCTGCCGGGAATAATGCGCTTAACCAGGCGGCCTGACGGCGCCCGGTTAACGCAGCGACAGCCCCCATACGTCGTGATTGGTGGTTGAAACCGCCAGCGCACCGGCCATTAGCGCCAGGCGGGCATCCTCTTCATCGCAGACCAGACCGCCGGCAATCATCGGTACGTCTATTTTCTCGCTGATCCAGCCAAGCACTTTCGGCATGCATCCGGGCAGAATCTCCACCAAATCTGGCTGTGACTGAGCAACCTGTTTTCCCAGATTATTAAACGAGATAGAGTCGAGAACAAATATGCGATGAATGGCGTAAAAACCCTGCTGACGCGCCGCCTTTAACATTGCCGCCCGGGTGCTGATAATGCCATCAGCCTGGGTGACGATTTTGAGAAAGTTAATCACGATTTCCTGGTTAGAACTGCCTTCCAGTAAATCGACATGTACAAAAGCAATCTTGCCCGCCTGCTTAATCTGCTGCACGATGCGGCCAATATTGGTTATATTGCCGTACAAAACCGACACAATAGGACAGGCGGAAGCGATAGCTTTTTCCAGGCTGGCGCTGTCTTTAACCGCGGCAACAACCGGATGCGTTCGGAAAATATCGGTAAGGTTCACTGCGGCTCCCGTTGCAGGCTGTACAGATTGCCTATGCTGCCTGAGGATGAGATTAAATGCCAACCCCGGGGAAATTTATTCGGCAAATCAACGCTTATTTCCCCCTCAGAAACCCTATCATCTTTTAAGCTCGCTATACTTATCGCCATTGTCTGCAAATTGAACGGATCGATGGGTATGCCTCACTCACATTCTTCGCCTTCGGCAATGCTTAAATCCGGCCTGAGGCGCAGCATGTTGCTGTTTCTCATTACCATCAGTATTGCGGTGCTGTTGGTTAGCGGCTGGACGATGTGGAGTTCGTGGAATCGCATGGTCGAACACGGCCAGATGGATGCCCGCAACCTTTCACAGTCCATATCACGCCAGGCTGAAGATACCTTTTTGCAGGTAGATCTGACGCTGCAGGATCTACGCGATCGGGTCGAGATCAACGGCATGGGGTCGGAGCAAAAAGACTATTTACAAACGCTGCTGCAATCGCGTAAAGCCACCCTTCCCCAGCTGCACGGCCTGTTCATCTATGATTATAAAGGCAGCTGGATAGTGACCTCCGACGGTAAAATCCCCGCCCAGGCTAACAATGCCGACCGTGAATATTTCAAATTTCATCAGCGAAATAACGACAATCGCGTTCACATCGGCAAAGTTATCCGCAGCCGCTCAACCGGCGATTTAATCATTCCGGTATCGATGCGCTTGAATAATCCGGACGGCAGCTTTCACGGCGTGGTGCTCGGCACTATTCGTATTGATTTCTTTCGCCAGGTTTACGGCTATTACAACCTCGGCGATCGCGACACCCTTTCGCTGCTGCTCAGTGATGGGACCATTCTTTATTCGCGCCCTTTCGACGATAGCGTAATTAATCGCAACATGTCGCAGGCTCCCCTGTTCAGCCACCTGCTAAAAGCGGCCAGCAGCGGAACGGCGGATTATCGCTCAACCCTTGACGGCGTAGAGCGTATCCTCGGCTATACCACGCTGAAACGTTATCCGCTGGTAGTCGTGGCGGGTTTTGATAAGCAGGAACTGCTGAAATCCTGGTTTTCCGATCTGCTGATCTATGCCGTGTTGAGCGCCATTCTACTGATGGTAATCTGCCTGCTGGGTTACATGGTGATGCGGCATATACGGCTGAATCTGCAAAACCAGATTGAGCTGACCCAGGTGCGCGATCAGCTGACGGCGATGAACCATACGCTGCAATCGCTGGCGCTGCTGGACGGACTGACCGGACTGGCTAACCGCCGCCAGTTCGACCTTTTTTTGCAGCAGCAATGGAAGCGAGCACAGTCGCTGAAACAGCCAATAAGCCTGCTGATGATTGACGTCGATTCATTCAAACTGTTTAACGATAATTTCGGTCACCAGCTAGGGGATGATTGTCTGCGACGCATTGCGGCGACGCTGAGCAATCTGGCCGCCAGCAGCGAGGCGCTGGTCGCCCGCTACGGCGGAGAAGAGTTCGCGATTGTACTGACCGGGCAGGAGAGCCGCAGCGCCAATACGCTGGCACAAAAAGCGCTGGAGGCGGTACAAGCGCTGGCTATTTCACATCCAACCTCGCTGAGCGGCGCGGGCGTGGTGACGTTAAGCATCGGCATCACCACCAATAGCCAACCTGCGGCCGGCGACAGCTATGATGGGCTAATAACCAGCGCTGATGCCGCGCTCTATCAGGCCAAAAATCAGGGACGTAACCGGGCGGTGGTTCTCTAGTAAAGCAAACGGCAATCTTTCAGATTGCCGTTTGCCATGTTACTGATGGGCTAAATAACCCGCCGGAAGATTATCAGGCTTTTTTATAAGGGAAATTCTTTAACCAGAAGTCAGCAATATTTTGCCGGGTACAGATCCAGACATCGTTCTTTTGCTGAATATAATCAAGAAAGCGTAGTAGTCCCATAAATCGACCTGGACGGCCAAGCAGGCGGCAATGCATTCCAATCGATAGCATTTTGGGTCGCGTTTCACCTTCGGCATATAATACGTCAAACGCATCTTTCAAATACGTGAAAAACTGCTCGGCGGTATTAAATCCCTGCGGCGTCGCAAAACGCATATCGTTACTGTCCAGGGTATAGGGAATAATCAAATGCGGTTTTATCTGTTTATTACTGCACTCAACTTCGGTCCAGAAAGGAAGATCATCTGCGTAATTATCGCTGTCATACTGAAAGCTACCATTTTCAACGATCAGACGCCGGGTATTTGGGCTGTCCCGTCCGGTATACCAGCCGGTCGGCGGTTTACCAAAAAGTTTGGTTTGTAGCTCAATCGCTTTTTCCAGATGCGCCCGCTCCAGCTCCTGCTTTTTATTCTGATAGTGAATCCAGCGCCAGCCGTGGCTAACGACATCATAATTGGCCTGCTTAATTGCCGCGACGACCTCAGGATTTCGGGCTAACGCCATCGCGACGCCAAAGACAGAAAGCGGCAGCTTGCGCTTCTGGAATTCATTGTGTATGCGCCAGAAGCCTGCACGGGAGCCATACTCATAGACTGAGTCCATCGACATATGCACATCCGGATAGCTTTCCGCGCCGATCAGCTCCGACAGGAAGCGTTCAGATCCTTCGTCGCCGTGATAGATGTGCTGTTCAGCACCTTCTTCATAATTTAGGACGAACTGTAGCGCTATTTTAGCATTACCTGGCCATCTGAATTCGGGATAGTTACCGCCATAGCCAATCATATCGCGCGGATAATTATTATTAAGCAGTAATGACGGTTTATTTCCAATACTGGCTGTCGTTTTACCTGCCGCTGTCGACGGCCTGCCGTAGAACGCGGCCGCGCCGGCTGCAGAGGTTAAAATGACTGATTTACACCATTCCCTTCGGCTGAGCATTTTCACTCCTTTATTTAACAGATTCCAGTTTTATTAATCATCTTTTCATAAAAAAGAATAATCAATATTAATATGGCTAATGGAATTTATTACAGGGATTGGTGAAAATGCAAACCGAAATTCAATAAAGCAGACACCTGCATCAAAATTAAAACAATCATAAAACCAGAGTTATTTAAAACCCCCGCACCGTCCCGGTAAGGACAAGTGCGGAGAACAGGAAATTAAACGCCGAAAATAACTTATTCAACCCCTTGGCTTAAAAGATAATCCTCATAATTTCCGGTAAAATCGATGACCTTATTCGATCTTATTTCAAGAATACGGCTCGCCAGAGAGCTGACAAATTCACGGTCGTGAGAAACAAAAATAAGCGTTCCCTCAAAAAGCTCCAGCGCCATATTCAGCGACTCGATGGATTCCATATCCAGATGGTTAGTCGGTTCATCCATAATCAGGACATTCGGTCGCTGCATCATCAGCTTGCCAAACAGCATGCGCCCTTTTTCACCGCCGGAGAGAACCTTTGCCGGTTTCTTAATATCATCCTGACCAAACAGCAGGCGACCCAGTATGCCACGCACCGCCTGCTCATCATCACCCTGCTGCTTCCACTGACTCATCCAGTCAAATACCGTCAGATCGTTAGCAAAATCCTCTGCATGATCCTGGGCATAATAGCCGATGCGCACATTCTCAGACCATTTTACGCTGCCGCTCTCCGGCGTCAGATCGCCGACCAGCGTTTTCAACAGAGTGGTTTTACCGATACCGTTGGCGCCCAGCACCGCCAGCTTTTCGCCCACTTCCAGCAGCAGTTTGACATCTTTGAACAGCGGTCCCTGCTCAAAGCCTTTGGTCAGGTCGGTGATTTCCAGCGCGTTGCGGAACAGCTTTTTTTCCTGTTCGAAACGGATAAACGGATTCTGGCGGCTGGAAGCTTTCACTTCATCCAGCTTAATTTTATCTATCTGTCTGGCGCGCGACGTCGCCTGGCGCGACTTCGAGGCGTTAGCGCTAAAGCGACTGACAAATGACTGCAGCTCAGCGATCTGCGCTTTCTTCTTCGCATTATCAGACAGCAGACGTTCACGCGCCTGGGTCGCCGCCGTCATATATTCATCATAGTTACCCGGATAAACCCGCAATTCGCCATAGTCCAGGTCCGCCATATGCGTACACACCATGTTCAGGAAGTGGCGATCGTGCGAAATAATGATCATCGTGCTGTCACGCTCGTTAAGCACATTTTCCAGCCAGCGAATGGTGTCGATATCCAGGTTGTTGGTCGGTTCATCCAGCAGCAGAATATCCGGGTCGGAAAACAGTGCCTGCGCCAGCAATACGCGTAGCTTCCAGCCCGGCGCAACTTCGCTCATCGGGCCATAGTGCTGCTCCTGCGGGATACCAACGCCCAGCAGCAGTTCGCCAGCGCGCGCTTCGGCGGTGTACCCATCCATTTCGCCATAGGTCACTTCAAGGTCAGCGACCTGATAACCATCTTCTTCGCTCATTTCTGGCAGCGCGTAGATGCGATCGCGCTCCTGCTTCACTTGCCAAAGCTCAGCGTGTCCCATGATCACCGTATCCAGCACGCTAAACCGTTCAAACGCGAACTGGTCCTGCCGCAGCTTACCAATACGTTCATTAGGATCGAGAGAAACGTTGCCGTTGGATGGCGCCAGATCGCCGCCGAGGATTTTCATAAAGGTCGATTTGCCGCTGCCGTTAGCGCCAATCAGACCGTAGCGGTTGCCGCCGCCGAATTTAACCGAGATATTTTCGAACAGCGGTTTGCTGCCGAATTGCATGGTGACATTGTTGGAAACCAGCACGAAATTGCCTTAATGAGTGAATGTGTGAGTTTGGCCACATTATGCCACAGCACGGCAACAGGATCGCCTGCAGTTGTGTACGTTTTTCAGCCGAACAATGCCTCCCTGGCGATCATTGAGCTAAAGGATGACTGCGCGGCAGGAAACTCAGCCGGAACCAGCAAACAAAAAAGGGGACGCCAGCGCCCCCCTTGTCATCTTACTCTGATTCGATTAATGGGTTTCAGCCTTGCGCCCCGCCAGTCCTTTTTTAGGCGATGCTCCCCCCTCGCTCAGCCAGCCATGCAAATAGTGTTCTACCTGTTCGAGGGAGCGGTTACGGGTCTCAGGTATGCAGCGCACAACGAACACCGCGCCGCACAGCCCGATAAGCGTAAAGGTGAAGAACGCGCCTGCCAGACCCACGCTGGCGAGCAATAGCGGGAAGGACAGCGAAATCAGGAAATTGGCGATCCACATGGCAAATACCGCCCCGCCCATAAAAATGCCGCGCATGCGAGTGGGAAAGATTTCCGAAAGTAGTAGCCAGGTTACCGGTGACAGCGCGCCCTGCTGAAAGCTGAGAAACATCAGCATCCCCAGCAAGATCAGATAGGCACGCAGCATATCAGGCTGGCCGTTGCTCGCTTCAGGCATAAAGTAGCAAATACAGCCGATAAACAGCAGGCAGCAGGTACAACCAAACTGGCCGATCATCACCATCGGACGGCGGCCGATGCGCCCCAGCATCCAGATGCCGACAAAGGTCATCAGCACCGAAATGGCGCCGTTGGCGATAGTTGCTACCAACGCCGCGTTATCACTCATGCCGACGCTGGTCAGCATCGTCGGTGCATAATACATAATGGTATTAACGCCGGATGTCTGTTGGATCACCGCCACGCCAAGACCGATTAAAAACAGCTTAAACAGCCAGGGCTTCTTCAGTTCACGCAGTCGGGGCTTGCCATGGACCTCATCATCTTGCAGCGTTTCTTCGATTTCGGTCAGCTCCCATTCGACATCATCTTTAGCCCGGGTGCGCTCCAGCACCTTGCGCGCTTCTGCCAACCGACCTTTCATTGCGTACCAGCGGGGGGTATCGGGCATAAACAACATACCGAACCACAACAAAACGGCAGGCAGCGTCGCCACCGCCAGCATCCAGCGCCAGGTGTCGGCGCCGCCCCAGATGGCATTGAAACCGGCATTGGAGATATAGGCCAGCAGCTGGCCGGAAACGATCATTAATTCCTGCATCGTCACCAGCTGCCCACGCCGGTTAGCCGGGGCAATTTCTGCAATATATATCGGCACCGACGCCGAGGCGCCGCCCACGGCAACGCCCAGCAGAAGACGG
Source organism: Izhakiella australiensis (assembly GCF_002006995.1). Lineage (GTDB taxonomy): Bacteria > Pseudomonadota > Gammaproteobacteria > Enterobacterales > Enterobacteriaceae > Izhakiella > Izhakiella australiensis. The sequence continues at coordinate 330,044 of NZ_MRUL01000003.1, forward strand.
AAGAAGACCATCCATTGCACATCCGGCGCCAGGGCTGTACCCAGCGCGCCAACGGCAAAAATTACCGCCAGCACGAGAATGATTCTCTTGCGTCCAACCGTCGCGGCGAAATGACCAGAAAGCAACGCGCCGAAGGCCGCGCCAAACAGCAGGGAGCTGGTTACCAATCCCATGGTAAACGACGTCAGATGCAACTCCGGCCCCATAAACAGCAGCGCACCAGAGATAACGCCGGTATCGTAACCGAACAGCAGGCCGCCGAGGGTTGCGATACAGGCAATCACTTTGACGAATGGCTCCGTACGACTGCTGCTGTTCGGGCCGGACGCTTGATTCAGCGTAAGGTATTGCTCTTTGCTCATGATATATCCCATCCGACAGATAAAAAGCGGGGTTAAAGGCAAATTACTCGACGTCAATCCTTATCAGAACCAAAAAATAAATCATTTATTCCATCAAAGTTAATAAATGAAATTAATTTTTGGTACATTGATCTCACTTAGCTCGTTTAAAACAGCAAAAATGGGATTTGACGCTGATTTATGGCCTTTAACGTCTCTGCCATCCGAGAAAAAATCGCACGTTTGTTCTGTTTAGCATCGGAATGTCAGGATAAGTTTCGCCAGCTTGCGTTCTGTACGCTCTCTGCGATCGACAGGCCAGACTGAGCGTCAGCCGGGCAGGCGGTAGTTTTCCGGGGCGCGGCGTTTTATGCTAATTTAAATCGCTCAGAACCGGCGGAGAATAAGATGAAAGCAAGCGCCAGCAGCAGCGGGCAAACCAACGGAGACGGCGCACAGCTGTTTGCCACCCTGGCGGGCTCGCCTCACGCCACCCTTACTCGCCTTGACGATCAGCCGCGCCAGAGCCATATCTATCCACAGCATAATGAAGCGTCGTCTTTTTATTATCTGCACAGTGGTCTGGTGGGTCTGTATTATCTGCAGGAGAACGGTAAGGTATGCCTGATGCGGCTGTTCACGCCGGGGGATTTTTTTGGCTTTCGCAGCCTGTTTGGCGACATGTTTTATCATTGCTCATCGCGGGTGCAGCGCACCGCCAGCGTCACGCGTATCACGCCGCATCAGCCGGAAACCTTTTTGCAGCACTACCCCGCGCTTAACCTCTTTTTGATTCAGCGCCTGGCGCAGGATCTGGCGATGGCGGAAAAACGCCTGGCGAGTATGGCCTACGAGCGTTCGCAACAGCGGGTACTGACCAGCATCCGCACGCTATATGCGCGCTGGCCCGGTTACGATTTCACCTGGCGGGAAATAGCCGAATATGCCGGCTGTGAAACGGAAACCGCGATGCGCCACAGCCGCACATTACGCCAGCATGGCCTGCTGCCGCTGGAGTTTAGCGCCGCCCAGGGCTAATTTATCCCTGGGCAGCATCGCCAAATACCGGAAATTCCGGCAGATTAACGTTCTGATAGGGCTCCCAGCCGCCGCCGAGGGCTTTATACAGCGCCACTAAATCAACGCTGCTTTGCATCCGGGCGGAAACCAGTTGCTGACGGGTTTGCGCCAGCTGACGCTGGGCGTCCAGCACTTCAATAAAGCTACTGAGGCCTTTACCGTAACTGTCGCGCGCCAGGTTGAAGGCGTTCTGCTGTGCTTCTACCGTTTCATTCAGGCTGTCCACGCGCTGCTGATCGGCGCGGTAGCTGACCAGGGCGTTTTCCACATCCTGTAACGCGGTCAACACCGTCTGACGATAGCCCAGCGCCGCGCTGGCCTGATCGGCGCGCGCCAGCTTCACGCTGGAGACCAGCCGTCCCCCCTGAAAAATCGGAATGCTGAGCGAAGGACCAAAGCTATAGAAATGGCTGCTCCAGTTATCAAGGTAGCTGGCATCGGTATTGCGCATGCCAAACTCGCCGGTCAGCGACAGGCTAGGGAACATTTGCGCCACTGAAACGCCGATATTGGCGGTGGCGGCATGCAATTGCGCTTCGGCGACGCGCACGTCCGGACGCCGACGCGCCAGCGTTGAGGGTACGCCAACTGGCACCAGCGCAGGCAATGGCGGCAGCGCTTTTGTCGTCGCCAGCTCGCTATCCAGCGCGCCGGGCATCTTACCCAGCAAAACGGCCAGTCCGTTCATCGCCTGCCGAGTCTGTGACTGATACTGCGGCAGCTGAGCACGCAGTGATCCCAGCTGAGCGCGGGCGTTTTCGACATCGGTCATCGGCGACAGCCCGTTGCGCTGCTGACTTTGCGTCAGCTCCAGCGTCTGCTGCGCCACCTGAATCTGGGTTTCGATGGTTTGCGTAACCGCCTGCGCGCCGCGTAGTTGCAGGTAAGTTCGCGCCACCTCGGCCTCAAGGGAAACCAGCGCGTCATTGCGATTTTCAATATTCTGCTGCTGCTGCGCCTTTGCCACTTCAACCTGGCGTCGCACTTTTCCCCACAAATCCAGCTCCCAGGACGCATCAAAATTTCCCTGATAGAGGGTGACCGGCTTGGTCAGGCTATCCAGCGTAGAACGGGATTGCGGCGCGCTCTGGTCAATTTGATCGTATACGCCATTAGATTCCAGCTGACCTTTTACCCCAAGCTGCTGACGAGTAACCTGGCCGTTGCCCGTTACGCTGGGAAACCAGGCACCGCGCGCCTGGTTGATTTGCTGGCGCGAGGAGGCAATTCGCATCACTGCCTGCTGTAGCGAGAGGTTGCCGGCAATGGCACGCGTAATCAGGCTGTCGAGCTGGGGATCCTGAAACGTTTTCCACCATTGCGGATTAATCGCGCTCGCCTGAGGTTTTGAACCGGCGTCGGCGTCCATGGCGTTAAAATGGCTGGCGGTAACCGGCTTTGGCGCGTTGTAATCCGGTCCGACCGCGCAGGCGGAAAGCGTTAACACGCTCAGAACCATAAGCGCCACCGGACTGAAAGAGAGACGATGGGATTTAACCTGCATGTTAGTGTGCTCCCGCGCTGCCTTCGCTCTTTATCGGCGACAGCAGCAAACAAAAAGGTAATAAAATCAGGGCTAATATGCTTAATCCAACAAAAACATCGATATAAGCAAGAATTCGCGACTGCGCTATCATTTCCTGATAAAGCCTTCCGCTGGCAATCGTGCTGGGATCGCCGGCCATTGAGGAGAAGTCTCTTATTGCCTGCGCCCAGCGTGCCAGAGTTTGGGTAAACTGCTCGTTAAGCGGCGACATATTGGCAGACATATAGGCGCTATGGGTTTGCTGGCGTTCGGTAATGGCAGCGGTACAGAGTGAAATGCCAATTGAGCCGGAAACGTTTCTGAACATGGTAAACAGCGCGGAGGCATCGGCATTCAGCCGCTGCGGTATAGTGACAAACGCAATGGTTGTCAGCGGCACAAACAGGAAGCCAAGCCCGATGGTCTGCGCGCTGCGCATCAGCATCAGCGTGGTAAAGTCAATATTCGGCGTCAGGCCGGCGCAGTAAATAAATGAAACGCACAGGCACAGGAAACCAAAGGCGATAATCCAGCGCGTCTGTATGATCGGCATTAATTTCAATACCAGCGGGATGGTCAGAATAATTAATACCGCCCCCGGCGAAAGTACCAGCCCTGACCAGGTGGCGGTATAGCCTAAATCCTGCTGCGCCAGCTGCGGGATCACCACCGAACTGCCGTACAGAATGGTCGCCATACCGGCCATCAGCAGTCCGGCAACCCAGAAGTTGCGGTCTTTCATTACATGCAGATCGACCACCGGCCTGCGGGCATAAAGCAACCAGTAAACCGCGCCCACCAGGCCTATCACCGTCAGCACGGCAAACAGCACAATAAAGTTCGAGTTGAACCAGTCTTCGTCCTCGCCGCGATCCAGCATCACCTGCAAACAGCCCAGGCCAAGCGTAATCAGGCTGATACCGATATAGTCAATTTTCAGCTTGCCCGGCGCCCAACGTTTTTCCCACGGCGGATCTTCCAGCAGCTGATAAATGGCAATAACGCAGAGAATACCCACCGGAATATTGATAAAAAATACCCAGCGCCAACTGTAATTATCGGTTATCCAGCCACCCAGCGTCGGTCCCAGCACGGGCGCTACGATCACCGCAATAGACGAGAGGCCAAAGGCTTTACCGCGATCTTCGGCTTTAAAATAGTCCAGCAGAACGGATTGCTGTACCGGCTGTAATCCGCCACCAAAGAAGCCCTGCAGAACGCGAAATAGAATAATTTGCCACAGTTCGGTCGCAATACCGCAAAGAAAGGAGCACACGGTGAACATAACGATACAGATCATAAAAAACATCTTGCGGCCGAAAACCCGGCTGAGAAAAGCCGAGATCGGCAGCACGATGCCGTTTGCCACCAGGTAGGAAGTCAGCACCCAGGTGGATTCATCATAGCTGGAGGAGAGCGAGCCGGCGATGTGCGGCAAGGCAACGTTAACGATAGTGGTGTCCAGAATTTCCATGAACACCGCCACCGTTACGACCATTGCAACCAGCCAGGGATTACTCGCCGGTTTCCAGCTTTGCGCGTGGCTCATTTCACCGTCACCGTCGGCTCAACAGAAAGCCCCAGCGGCAGCGGCTTTTTAGGGTCCAGACCTTTATCAATGACGATTTTCACCGGCACGCGCTGGACAATTTTCACGTAGTTACCGGTAGCATTTTCCGCGGGGAAAGCGGAGAAGCGCGAACCGGAACCCATCTGAACACTATCAACATGCCCTTCCAGCTTCAGATCCGGCCAGGCATCAACGCCGATATCAACCTTATCGCCTGGGTTCATATGTTCCAGCTGCGACTCTTTAAAATTGGCAATAATCCAGATATCGGGCGATACCAGAGAAAACAGTGATGAACCCGCTTGCACCAGGGTGCCCGGGTCCACGTTGCGCTTGGTCACAAAGCCATCATACGGCGCCCGCACTTCGGTATAGGAGAGGTTTAATTCTGCGGTATTCAGCTGTGCTTTCGCCTGTTCGACCTGCTGCTGTCGGGCCTCAACGTTAGTCTGCTGCTGGCGAATTTGCAGCGCGACCTGGGAGGCCACTTCCACCTGCGCTTTGGCGCTGGCCAGCTGCGCTTTGGCGCTGCGCAATTGAGCGTTGGCGCTATCGATATTGCGCTGTGAGGTTGCTCGCGGGTCAACGCCGCGCTGGCGACGGTAATCCGCTTCAGCATTAATAAGATTCGCTTCGGCCTGCGCCTGCTGGGCCAGCGCCTGATCGCGCTGCGCCGGATACTGAACGCGCGAAAGGTCCAGCTGTGCCTGCGCCTGGTGCAGCTGCGCTACGGCAAGACCCAGCTGGGCTTTTGCTTGATCGCGCTGCGCCTCGCTGTCGCGTGGATCGATGCGTACCAGCAAATCCCCTTTTTTCACCCGCTGGTTATCATGTACCGGCAGTTCGGTAACATAGCCGGAAACTTTAGCGGCAATCGTTACAGCATTCCCCTCGGTGAAGGCATCATCGGTGGTTTCCTGGTTGTGGGTCATTAGCCAGTAAATGAGCGCTGCGATTATCATCACCACCACAATAATCGCCAGGATAATCAGCGGTTTCTTACCGGGCCGCTTGCGTTCTCCATTATTGTCATTTCCATTATTTGCTTGCTGCGAGGCATCGTTTTGCCCGCCCTGATTATTTTCGTCCTCTTCGGACGCAGGATAATGTTGATCAGCCATAGTTCCCATCAATTGTTAGCAGGCTTGAAGGTCAGCCAGAATCAGGCAAAAAAAACAGCGTTATGTTGCTTTTAACAGTAGGAGGAAACGTAATAAATTCCAGTATCTGCGCAGCAAACCAGAAAATCCTGGCGTCAAATCGCATCAATTAACAAAAATAATAACCACGCAGCAACTACGGCAAATACCAGCATCGGCAATGAGAAGAGATGAAATTGCCACCAGATACGCCGGTCGCGCGCCATACGCAGCGCAATCAAATTGGCCAGCGATCCCGGCAGCAAGCCAAAGCCGCCAATATTTACCGCCCATGCCAGCAGCGTCGAAGCCGGCAGAATATTCAGCAGTAAAATCGTTGCCGGAACGTTGCTGATAACCTGCGATAAGCCGATTGCCAGCAAATAGCGTTCCGTCTCGCTCCAGTGCGGTATCTGCTGCAACAGGGGAGACAATAACGGCAGCCGGGTCAGTAAAAAAACATCAATAAACATCAGAATAAAAACCGCCAGCAGACTCCAGTCCAGCAGTAAAAGAATACGCGGCGCGCGCCATAAGAAAAACAGCGCGACCAGCAGCAGCGCATAGAGCGCCAGGTTCAGTTCCAGCGCGATAACGAACGCTAAATAGAGCGCCGCGCACTGTATAAATAACCCTTTCTGCCACTCTGAGGCCGCCATCCCCTGCGGCGTCTGCACCGGCCGTTTACTAAAGCTAAAGAAGGTTAATAGCAGCAGGGCCGCAACCAGCAGCGCAGCCAGCGGCAGCATTTGCCCGATGAATTGAAAAAAACCCTGCCCGCCCTGATTCCACAGCAAAATATTTTGCGGGTTGCCGATAGGGGTCAATAAAGAGCCAGCATTAACCGCCAGCGCCTCAAAGATAACCAGCCGGCTCACCGGCAGTCGGGTAAATTTGCGCAGCGTCAGCGTCAGGGGAACCGTAATAAACAGCGCAACGTCATTGGTGAGAAAGGTAGCAAGCAGCGCCGAGGCACTCACCATTAACAGCGCCAGCGAACGCTGGCTGCGAAAATGCTGGATCAGCCGACGGCCGAGGAAATCAAAATAGCCGCTGCTTTCAATGCCTTTCGTCAGCAGCAGCAGACAGGCCAGGGTAACGATGGTTTTCCAGTTAACCGCAGCGGCCAACTGGCGATAGTGAAAATCGGCAAATGCGCTGGTAACCAGTCCGATGGCCAGCAGAGCCTGCAAAAAACGGTCGTGCAAAAAAGTACGCAGCAGCGAACCCATGGCAGGCCACCAGAAAGAGTGTCAGTTTTTTTGTTGGGCGTTACTGAACTGCTGGAACACCGCCAACGTCTCATCGCTTACATGATGCTCGATACCCTCGGCGTCACGTCGGGCGGTATCCGGGCTGATGCCGAGCGCCAGTAAGAATGTTTCCACAATATGATGGCGCGCGCGGCTCTCTTCCGCCAGCTTTTCGCCTTCGCTGGTCAGAAACACGCCGCGGTAAGGCACCTGCTCGACCAGGCCTGCCGAGCCAAGACGTTTTAACATCTTCGCCACCGTCGGCTGAGAAACCCCCAGACGTGCGGCCATATCAACCTGTCGCGCTTCGCCAAATTCACGAATCAAATCGGAAATGAGTTCGACATAGTCATCAATTAGCTCCCGACGATGCGCTTCACGCACCTGTCGAAAACCTTCGACATGCTCTTCAATATCTTTTAACTGGCCATTAAGCAGCGGCGCAGCGGCTTTAGCACGACGACTCATTCAGCTTCCTTCTTTTATACATTACGGACCTGATATTGCTACATCAGCCTGTCGGGCAGCCATTGTAAACGATGCTCCGCGATCCTCAAATATTCTGCTAAATAGCACTGGCTAACTGATATAGCCCGTGCTATAAGTGTTGGTATTATGTTCACCTGTTAAAAGTAAGGAGATAACCATGGATAGCGTTTATATCCTGTTAATGTTGTTCCTCGCTTTTACCGGTGGATTATGCCTTGGCCTGACCGCGCAAAAGCGCCGTCAATAGGCTAACCCCTTGTTCAGTCGGAGGATAAAATGAAAAAAGCGATTCGCAGCCTGCCGCTGTTCTGCCGCTCGCCCTTTACCCTGCGCCTGATGCTGCTGGAAATGTTGCTCGCCGCCGGTGACAAAAATTCCGGCGACGCGCGCTAAACTAAGCGATTCCACCCGTTTTTTGTGGGCAAAAAAAATCCGCCATCGTGGCGGATTTTTTATTTTACCGGCGGGGAGCATGTCCCCGCAGGATAATCAGAAGCTGTAACCTACGCCAACGATCCAGGTACCGATATCAGTACTGCGGATGCGGCTCTGCTCGTAGCCAGTATCGATAGCTACGTTCTCAACCGGGTTGAACTGCAGGCCCGCACCGTAAGAGAAACCAACGTCGCTGTTGCTGGAAACCTTATCACGGTAGCTCACTGTGTTAGAGTTGAATTTACCGTAACCCATACCTACAACACCGTAGATGCTAGCCCAGTCGTTGATACGATAAGCAGGACCAGCGGTGATGCCGTAGTACTGACCTTTATCGTTAACGCCGTCAACATTGTGGTTTTTTGTGGTGTAAGTTAATGAACCAATCCAGCCCAGCGGATTGTTTTCATCTTCCCAGCGATATTTCAGGTTGAAACCGTTCGCTTTGTTTACCACGCCCTGCATATCGCTTTGGGCATAACCAAGGGAAACCGTACTACGTGCCATTGCCGAACCAGCAGATACTGCCAGAACACAAGCCAGGGCTGAAAGACATGCAATTTTTTTCATAACCACCTCAAATGTGAAAGTACTTCTCTCCTGACAACGCTGGGAATATAACAAAAGTTAGCCAGAAACTCTGCCTGCAAAAGGTTGTCTAACAGATAGTTTCGTGTAACAGAAAGTTAATGAAACTTTATAACCTGTTAAAATATCAGGAAAAATAAGGTGTGTCATATCGCATATTCAACTAAGTAAAAAAAGGTTCATTGAGAGAATTCTTAAAATAAATCTGACATTTCTTGACACTTTTGGCCCTGATTTTCCCCTCGTTGAAATTTTTTTTCACCTCATCTCGGTTTTTTCATAGCGCTCCATTACACTGAGCGGCAACGCCCCATTGCAAGGATAGATAAGGTCACAGGATGTATTTAAGCCGATTTAAATCCTCCGTCTGGTTTCCGGTTGTGGTATTGCTTATTGCAATGACCTCCATTCAGGGGGGCGCCGCACTGGCAAAAACGCTGTTCTCTGAAGTCGGCGCACCGGGGATTACGGCATTACGCCTGGGGCTGGGCACGCTAATTTTATTAATTATTTTCAAGCCCTGGCGCCTGCGATTCAGTAAACAGCAGCGTCTACCGCTGCTGTTTTACGGCCTGGCATTGGGTGCGATGAACTACAGCTTTTATCTGGCGATACGCACCGTTCCGCTGGGGATTGCCGTTGCGTTGGAGTTTTGTGGGCCACTGGCGCTGGCGCTGGCTGGTTCGCGACGGCTGAGCGATTTTATCTGGGTGATTCTGGCGGTGCTGGGACTGTGGCTGCTGCTGCCTATAGGAAAAGGTATTGCCAGCGTCGATGGCAAAGGCGCGCTGCTGGCGCTGCTCGCCGGCGGTTTCTGGGTGCTTTATATCCTGACGGGCCCCCGGGCCGGCGCCGATCATGGTCCGGCCACGGTCGCGGCCGGTTCGTTAATCGGCGCGCTGGTGTTCGTCCCGGTCGGTCTTAGCTTTGCCGATAGCGGACTGTGGCATCCCGGCATTATTCCAATCGGCATTGCCATCGCTATTCTCTCCAGCGCTTTGCCCTACTCGTTAGAAATGATGGCCCTTACCCGCCTGCCGGCGCGCGTGTTTGGCACCCTGATGAGCCTCGAACCCGGCATGGCGGCGCTTTCGGGAATGGTTTTTCTTGGCGAAATGCTCAACGGATTGCAATGGCTTGGCCTGCTGGCGATTATCAGCGCATCCATTGGCTCAACCCTGACTGCGCAGCGTAAAAAAGCCGTCGTTGAACCATTAAGTCAATAAATTAACTTGTGGGAAGCATTGGATAAATAGGGTTTATTGTCTGTTCATTTACGCCGCGCCTATTTACACATTGAAAACCTTTTATTAACAATATCAATTTACTTTCAGCAAACCTGCAATAGACTTTAACCAACCAACTGATTTTAATCATAAAAAATCAAATAAACCTGCGCAACACCCTGTAACGCAATAGGTTTTATGTGGTTTTTGGCTATTTAAGTAATCGTTGCAATCTGGCCCACAGAAATAAAAATCGCTGCTATAATATGTTCCGAAGTTCAGGATTAACAAATTAAGAGGATATTAATGATGAGTACCGCTAAACTGGTAAAAACTAAATCTTCTGATCTGATTTACACCCGTAATGACGTGGCTGACAGTGAGAAGAAAGCGACAATCGAGGTGCTCAATCGTCTGGTTGTTGAGTATATTGATCTCTCCCTGATCACCAAGCAGGCGCACTGGAACATGCGCGGCTCAAACTTTATCGCAGTTCATGAAATGCTGGACGGATTCCGCACGGCGATTATTGATCATCAGGACACCATTGCAGAGCGTGTAGTTCAACTGGGCGGCGTCGCGCTGGGGACTACGCAGGTCGTTAACGACAAAACGCCACTAAAAAGCTATCCGCTAAACATTCACAGCGTACAGGAACATTTGAAAGCGCTGGCCGATCGTTATGCGGTTGTTGCTAACCACACTCGTAAGGCTATCAGCGAAGTTAGCGATGAAGACAGTGCGGATATCTTTACCGCCGCCTCTCGCGACCTGGATAAGTTCCTGTGGTTTATCGAATCTAACATTGAGTAATGCACGGCGTTTGAGTTCGATGTAGCACGTTGACAAACAGAGCACAAAAAGCAGAGGTTGGCCCCTCTGCTTTTTTTATGTCCCTTCCTTAACTCCGAAAATGCCCCCTGCCTCAGCCCCTTCGCTGGCAGACACTATACTTGTTTGTCGGCAACCGGTTTAATTACAGGGGAAAAAGCAATGACGGGCGATACTGCGGCCAGCAAAAATCTGACGGTGTGGTGGTTAGCGCTGATGCTTATTTTTGGGCTGAGCGGTGGGGCGCAGGCCGTTTCGCTACCAGCGGCGGCGGCGGCAGCGACACAGCAGTCATCGCCCGACAAAGACGCCGGCGCCAATAGCAGCAAACCAACGGTAGCAGATAAGAAGGCGGCCTACGCAGCACTGGCAAATATTCTGCAAAATGACCAGTCCCGTCAGGAACTGATCGATCAGCTGCGCCACGCTTCGGCCAGCCCATCGAACAGCGCGCCGCCGACGCTGACGCCGCCCGCGGCCACGGCGGAGGACAAAACCGTATTGGATAACGTCACCGACGTCAGCCGCCGCTATGGCGGCGAGTTCAGCGCAAAAATCCAGCAGTTGCACAACACCATTATCAATTCCCCCCACAAAACGTTTAACCAGCAAACTTTTATCAACGCCCTGAGCCACTTTCTGATGCTGGCAGTTGCGCTTTTCGGTTTCTATTTGCTGATATGCCGCTTAGCCAGCCCGATTTACCGTTTTATGGGCCGCTGGGGGCGACATAAGAATGATGAACGAACCAGCTGGCTACAGCTGCCTGCGGCGATTATCGGCGCTTTTATTATCGACCTGCTGCTGCTGACGCTGGCTATTTTTATCGGCCAAATCCTCAGCAACTATCTTAATGATGGCAATCGCACCATCATGCGCCAGCAGGGGTTATTTCTTAACGCTTTTGCGCTGATTGAGTTTTTTAAGGCAGTGCTGAGGCTGATTTTTTGCCCACGCTTTCCCGACCTGCGCCCTTTTCACCTTTCCAATGAGCGCGCCAGCTACTGGAGCACGCGCCTTAGCTGGCTAAGCGGTCTGATTGGCTACGGCCTGTTGGTGGTGGTGCCCATTATCGGCAACCAGATTAACCAGCAGGTTGCCGCAGTAGCAAACGTGGTGATTATGGGAATGATTACCGTCTGGGCCATCTGGTTAATTTTGCATAACCGCCGTAATATTCAGCGAGAATTAAACGCGCTGGCCGACCGTTCGCTGACCTTTTTCGCTTTCTTCATCCGCGCATTCGCGTTCATCTGGCACTGGCTGGCCTGCATCTACTTCGTTACGCTGTTTTTCCTGTCGGTGTTTAATCCCGGCAACAGCCTGCAGTTTATGATGGCGGCTACGGTGCGTACCCTGGTTACGATTCTGAGCGGCGCGCTGGTATCCGGCATTCTTACCCGCTGGATTGGTAAAACCATCATTCTGTCCGCCGAACTCCAACGCCACTATCCGGAGCTGCAAAAGCGCGTGAACGGCTGGGTAAAAATGATGCTTAAACTGGCGCGCTCCCTCACCGTATTCGCCGTGATCCTGCTGCTGCTCAATGCCTGGCAAGTTTTTGACCTCTGGCACTGGCTATCTGCCGGTCCCGGCGAGCGGCTGGTCGACGTGACCATTCGCGTGGTACTGATTCTGATCCTCTCCGCCGTTGGCTGGACGCTGCTTGCCAGCTTAATTGAAAACCGCCTGGCGTCCGATTCTTACGGCCGTCCGATGCCCAGCGCCCGCACCCGCACGCTGCTGACGCTGTTTCGCAACGCGCTGGCGGTGATAATCAGCACCATAACTATCATGATTTTACTGTCGGAAATCGGGGTAAATATCGCCCCGCTGCTGGCAGGGGCCGGCGCGCTGGGACTGGCAATCAGCTTCGGTTCGCAAACGCTGGTAAAAGATATTATCACCGGGGTATTTATTCAGTTTGAAAACGGGATGAACACCGGCGATCTGGTGACTATCGGCGCAATAACCGGCACCGTCGAACGGATGTCGATACGCTCGGTCGGCGTGCGTCAGGATACCGGCGCCTATCACATCATCCCCTGGTCCTCGATCACCACCTTTGCCAACTTTGTGCGAGGGATTGGTTCATTCGTCGCCAACTATGATGTTGACCGACGCGAAGATGTTGAGCGCGTCAACCAGACGCTGCAGGCTGCGGTAGCCGAACTGATGGAAAATAAAGATATTCGCGCCATGGTGATTGGCCAGCCATCATTCGCCGGACTGGTGGGATTAAGCGATCGGGCATTTACCGTACGCGTCTCCTTTACCACCCAGCCGCTGAAGCAGTGGACCGTACGCTTTGCGCTGGATGGCATGGTGAAGAAGCATTTCGACGCCGCTGAGATTAAGGCGCCGCATCAGACGGTACAGGTGATGCAAACCGGCAATGACGCATCGTTCAACGCCGCCGGCGCGGTACTGCCAGCGCCGGAATAAGGTTCAGAAACGCCAGGCGATAAAGCGGCTCTGCTTTTGCCCCTGCGCCATCGTCACGGTTTTAACCTCCTGTACGCCCGCCTGCCTCAGACGGGCGTACAGCGCCGGCAGGTTCTCTTTGCGCGAAACCAGCGTCGTAAACCAGCCGCACTGGCGGGCAAAACTCACGCTTTCATCAATCATGCGCGTAATAAATCCGCTTTCTCCGCCCTCACACCACAGCTCCTGGGCCTGGCCGCCAAAGTTAAGCGGTGCATTTACGCCCAGACCCAGGTTCCGCTGTTTACGCTGGCTGCCGGCCTGAGCCATTTCGGCTGAAGCATGAAACGGCGGGTTGCATAATGTAGCGTGATAATATTCACCTTTATGGATAATGCCCTGAAAAATCGCCTGGGGATTTTTCTGGCGGCGCAGGCGAATCTTACGGTTAAGGCCCGGATTGGCGGCAATGATCGCGTTGGCGGCTTTGATGGCCGGCTCGCTCACCTCGGAACCGGTAAAGCGCCAGCCATATTCATGCTGCCCGATAAGCGGATAAATAAGATTGGCGCCGCAGCCGACATCCAGAATCGAGGTCTCATGGACCGACTGGCGGCGCGGCTGCTGCGCCAGCAGGTCGGCGAGAAAGTGAATGTAGTCCGCCCGACCGGGAACCGGCGGACAGAGAAATCCCGCTGGCAGCGGCCATGACTGAATAGCATAATGATATTTCAGCAGCGCCTGATTCAGTGCCAGCACCGCCTGCGGGTCGGAAAAGTTCACCGTTTCGTCGCCGGCGGGGCTGTGAATAATAAAGGCGCCGAGCGGCGGATGCGCCTGACACAGCGCGGCCATATCATAGCGTTCGCGGTGGCGATTACGGGGATGTAACGGGGACTGCTGGCGGACTGTCATCATCGCTCTCCTGCTGAAGGCGCGTAAGATAACCGCCATAACGCCATTTTGCCATTAAAATAAACACCGAATGTATCTCAGAGAATGAACATGTCCAACTCACGTTATCGTTACCAGCCTGCACAGGGTCACGGCCTGCCGCACGATCCGCTGAATGCCATCATCGGTCCGCGCCCCATCGGCTGGATCAGTTCACGCAGCGACGCCGGCGTACCTAACCTGGCGCCTTACAGCTTCTTTAACTGCTTTAGCTACCGCCCGCCGATCATCGGTTTTGCCAGCAGCGGCTGGAAAGACAGCGTTACCAATATCAGCCAGACGGGCGAGTTTGTCTGGAACCTGGCGACGCGTCCGCTGGCGGTCGCCATGAATGAAAGTTCAGCGCCGCTGCCGAGCGATGAAGATGAATTTAAGCGCGCCGGTTTGACGCCCGTGCGCGGACAGCAGGTCCGGGCGCCGCTGGTGGGTGAAAGCCCGGTCAATTTTGAGTGTCGTCTGACGCAGCTTATCCAGCTGCAAACCCACCAGGGCGAAGCTATACCATCATGGCTGGTGCTGGGAGAAGTGGTGATGATCCACATCGATGAAAGCCTGCTTGAGGATGGAATCTATCAAACCAGTAAGGCCCAGCCGATTTTACGCGCCGGCGGACCTACAAGCTATTATGGCATCAGCGAATCAGAACGCTTCGACCTTATTCGTCCCGCAGATCCCAGCCGCTGAAATCACCGGCGCGTCCGCGGCGATAAGCGCGGCCGCCCTGGCGATTTCCGGCGCCAGCCAGCGATCGTCCTGCCAGTTATCCACTCGCTCGCGCAGCCGACGCCAGGCCTGGCCGGTGCCGGCGGCGCAGCGTTCAGCATCGTGGAAATCCAGCGCCTGGGCCGCCAGCAGATATTCAATAGCCAGAATCTGAGTGACGTTAGCCGCCAGCTTCAGCAGCTTACGCGCCGAGCTGGTTCCCATGCTGAGGTGATCTTCCTGCAGGCCTGAAGTCACAAAATTATCCAGCACCGCCGGCTGAGCCAACTGACGGTTTTCACCGCACAGAGAAGCGGCAACATACTGGGCGATCATCATCCCGGAGTTAACGCCGGGTTTGGCGACCAGAAAAGCAGGCAAGCCGCTGACCAGCGGATTGATTAACCGGTCAAGACGGCGCTCAGCTACGCTGCCCAGTTCCGCCAGCGCAATCGCCAGCTGATCGGCCGCCATCGCCACCGACTCGCCATGCGGATTGGCCTGCGAGACCACGCGCCACTCCGCCGGCGTTCCCAGTACCAGCGGGTTGTCGGTAGCGGCATTGAGTTCCGCTTCGACCTGACGGGCAACGTAGGCAAACTGATCGCGACAGGCGCCGTGGATCTGCGGTATCGAACGCAGGCTGAGTGCGTCCTGGGTGCGCAGCCCTTTACTGCCGGTCAGGATTTGACTGTCGGACAGCAGCGCGCGCAGGCGGGTACCCACCAGCTGCACGCCGGCGCTGCCTTTCAACGCCAGGATCTCGCTGTCAAAGGCATCCAGCTGCCCGCGCAGCGCCTCAAAGCTCATCGCGCCGGTCACATCGGCCCAGTCAAGCAGCCGGGCGGCATCGCCTAATGCCAGACAGCTCAGCCCGGTCATGCAAGGCGTGCCGTTGACCAGACTCAACCCCTCTTTCGCCCCCGGATTACAGGGCTTCAGTCCCGCCCGTGCCAGCGCCTCACTGGCCGCCAGCGTCTGACCGCCGACCTTCACCTCGCCGATGCCAATCAGCGCCAGACCGATATGTGCCATATGCGTCAGGTAGCCAACCGACCCCTGCGCCGGCACCTGCGGCGTTATATCATGGTTCAGCAGATCCAGTAGCCCCTGCACGATCGCTGCCGAGATGCCGGATTTTCCCTGCGAATAGTTGGCGATAGCGGCGCAGATGATGGCGCGCACTTCCGCCGTTTGCAGCGGCTCGCCAACGCCGCAGGCATGGCTCAGCAGCGTGTTGCGCGAAAGCTGACCCAGCTCTTCTTCCGCCAGCGTGATATTACACAGCGCGCCGAGGCCGGTATTAATCCCGTAGGCGACCGTGCCCTGGGCAACGATTTGCGCGACGATGGCCCGGCCATTATCAATGCGCGCCCAGGCCTGCTGGCTGAGCGCCAGCGTTGCCGAGCCGCGCGCCACGGCGTTGAGTTGCTGCCAGCTTAGCGGGGCATCGCCCCAGGTAATGCTTTGTTGCATGATGGCCTCAGTGTTCGCGGTGGCTGGAAATAAACTGCTGAAAGCGTGGAGAGCCCTGCTCGCCAAACATCGCTTCCGGTGACCCTTCGCAGTCGATTGTCCCCTGATGCATAAATACAACCCGGTTGGAAACGTTGCGGGCAAAGCCCATTTCGTGCGTCACCACCAGCATGGTGCGCCCCTCCTCGGCAAGGCTGCGCATAACCCGCAGTACGTCACCGACCAGCTCCGGGTCAAGGGCCGAAGTCGGCTCATCAAACAGCATCACCTCCGGCTCCATCGCCAGCGCGCGGGCAATCGCCACGCGCTGCTGCTGGCCGCCGGA
Source organism: Izhakiella australiensis (assembly GCF_002006995.1). GTDB lineage: Bacteria > Pseudomonadota > Gammaproteobacteria > Enterobacterales > Enterobacteriaceae > Izhakiella > Izhakiella australiensis. The sequence continues at coordinate 346,402 of NZ_MRUL01000003.1, forward strand.
GAGCTGTGACGGGTAAAAATCTTTGCGGTTATACATGCCGACGCGTTGCAGGATCTGTTCGGCCTGTTCAATGCAGCGCTGGCGGTCCTGCTTGAGCACAAAACGCGGCCCTTCAATCACGTTTTCCAGTACCGTCATGTGCGACCACAGGTTAAAGCTCTGAAACACCATCCCCAAGCGCGAGCGCAGCTTCTCAATCTGTTTATGATCGGCCGCCAGCCGGTGACCGCGCGCGTGCTGTTTCATCTCGATAGTTTCACCGGCCACGCTAACCACGCCAGAATCTGGCGTTTCCAGCAGGTTAATACAGCGCAGGAAGGTGCTCTTCCCGGAGCCGCTGGCCCCCAGAATGGAGATGACATCCCCTTTATGTGCTTCCAGCGAGATGCCCTTAAGTACTTCAAGGTTGCCAAAGGATTTATGGATATCGCTCATGGCGAGCGTTACGGGCGCGAGTTCACTCATGTTTTTCTCCGGCAATAACCTGAGGAGCGGCAGGCTCCGGCGGCAGCTGACGATGACGCGGCGTCAGGCGGCGCTCCAGCCAGGCATAGGCCTGCACAATCAGGAAGTTAAGGATCAGGTAGATAAGCGCTGCGCAGACAAACACCTCCATGGTGCGATAGGTGCGCTGAATTATCTGCTGGGCCACGCCGGTGACATCCCAGACGGTGACCAGGCTGGCCAGCGCGGTGGATTTCACCAGCAGGATCGCTTCGGTAGAATAGGCTGGCAGCGCATAGCGCAGCATCACCGGCGCAATAATGCGCCGCAGCAGCAGGAAGCGTGACATGCCGCAGGCCATCCCGGCCTCAATCTGTCCTGGCGGAATCGCCAGCAAGGCACCGCGCAGAATTTCAGCGGTGTACGACGCTGTACAAAGGGCCAGGGCTACCACCGCACAGAAAAAGGGTTCACGCAGCACCGGCCAGACGAAGCTGTGCCGAATCACCTCAAACTGCCCCAGTCCGTAATAAATCAGGAACAGCTGGATCATCAGCGGCGAACCACGAAACACCAGGATATAGAGCCGGGCAAAGCCGCTAAGCAGGCGATTATGGCTCATGCGCATCGCCAGGATCAGCAGCGCCAGCACGCCACCGAGGGCAAAGGAGGCGAAAAACAGCCCCAGAGTCACCGGTAATGCGGCTGAAAGCTTGAGAAACGTATCGGTCAGGAAAGCGAAATCAATCATCTTACGCCTCCTCAGGCTTGCGCGGCGCTGCGGCTGCGATGGGCACGGTTCATCCGTTGCTCAGCACGCTTAAAGGCATGGCTGGAGAGCACGGTCAGCACCAGATAGCAGAGGCCGCCAATCACATAAAAAGTGAAGTACTGACGCGTCGAACCTGCCGCGACCTGACTGGCGCGCATCAGTTCAATAATGCCGGTCACCGAGACCAGCGCCGAGTCTTTCAGGCTCATCTGCCAAACGTTAGACAGACCCGGCAGCGCATAGCGCACCATCTGCGGCACGATAATGCGTTGCAGAACGCGCCAGCGCGTCATGCCGATCGCCATCGCCGCCTCGACTTCACCCGGTGCCAGCGCCAGTCGCGCTGCGCGGTAAACTTCCGCCTGGTAAGAGGCCGAAATCAGGCCAATAGCCAACGCGCCGATTAAAAACGGCGGCACCTCGATAAAGCCATCGGCGCCGAACAGGCCGCCGATCTTAGTAATAATCCCCGAACCGCCAAAGTAGAACAGATAGATAATCAGCAGCTCAGGTATGCCGCGAAAAATCACCGAATAGCCATCGCCGAACCAGCGCAGCGGGCGATGGGGCGAAAGCTTAGCGGCCGAAACGCCGCTGCCAACCACCGCGCCAACCACCATGGCAGCAAATGAGAGCAATAAGGTCATCAGCGCCGCGTGGAGGATTAGCGGCCCCCAGCCGTTTTCACCAAAACCCAGTAAGGCCATAGCTACCTCCTGTTATTGCGCGGTGGGCGTTACGTCAGTTTTAAACCATTTCTCGCTCAGCTTTTTCACCGTGCCGTCTGCCAGCGCGGCTTTAATCGCCTCATCCAGCTTCGCTTTCAGATCGCTGTCACTTTTACGCAGACCAATCCCCTCGCCTTCTCCCCAGATCGGACCGCCCAGTTGAGGGCCACTGAGCTGTAAGTCTTTATTTTCAGGTTTAGAAAGCATTGAGTTGGCAAAGGTCACATCGTCAAATACCGCATCGATACGCTCGGATTGCAGATCGAGGATCGCATCAGCCGAGGCATTGTATTCGCGCACGGTGGCAACATCTTTGAAGTATTTATCAATGAAGGGGGTGTAAACGGTGCCGGAAGCGATACCGATGGTTTTGCCTTTTAACGCTTCTTTCAGCTTAGCGATTGCCGGTTCGATCTCTTTTGCATCGTCATGCAGCTTGACCGGTGCGGCTTTGCTATCGCCGGCAGGCAGTACGTTGCTGCCTTTGGTGGTGATAAAGCTGGCGGGCGTCTGAGCATAGGGAATGCTGAAGCCGATTTGCTGACGCCGCTCCGGCGTAATCACAATGGCATCAAGGATGACGTCATATTTACCCGCCTGCATACCGGCGATCATGCCATCCCAGTTTTGCACCACCAGCTTGCACTGAACCTGCATACGTTTACACAGGTCAGCCATCAGCTCCGGCTCAAAACCACTCAGCTTGCCGCCAGGCAGGGTAATATTCCAGGGCTCATAGCTGCCTTCCGTGGCAATGGTCAGCGATTTCCACTCTTTTGCCTGAGCGGGCAGAATGCTGGCGACGGAAACGCCCAGCAGTGCGGAGGTAATGAGGAACTGGCGAACGAACGTTGTTTTCATACATTGCTCCTGGAACAAGGGTTTTCCCCTGAGGTAACGGTGAAAGTTCGGCCATTTAAGTGGCAGGTTTGTTAATACTTTGTTCAATCGTTATGTCATGTATATACAAGTTCGTATACAACCCTGCACCAGGCGAAGGGTAAAAGTGTGATTCATCCAGTAAAATTACTGTGTTAATCCCCGCGAACCACTTGTACATACAACAGGGAAATAACAGAGCAACAGTTGTGCCAGAATGGCCGCAAGCGTGAAAATTAATGCGTTAACCGGCCGTTACGCTGAGAAAAAATCGGCCAGCAAAGACAGGCTGCACTATGCAAGCGCATAACGCCCTTGAATGGGGCTTCATTTTGACGCCTTGACGCCCAACGGAGCGGTGCCGGAAGAAAATGCTGAGGGGTTTGTAAATCAAAAAACGCCTGATGATATTTGCAATCACGGCACGCTTCAGGCATCTCGCTGTTCAAGCTTTCTGAATAACTTATTCAGCGATATCTGATATCACTTCGCCAACAACAGGTTAAAATGGTCTTATTAAACCTGCTTTTTCAGGCTGCTTAATTGCCCTAATAACCTGTGTCTTATTTAGCCAGAAGTGCAAACTTCTGGCTTTTTTATTACCTTAGCGCCCCAGCAGGGTGGCAACCAAACGTTTCAGCAACGGCTGAAGACGCTGCGCCCGGTCGCCACGCCACGCGAAAGGCGGCGCCTCTTCCATGTAGTTACACTGAGCCAGCTCAAGCTGCAGCGCCTGTACGCCATCTGCCGGCTGGCCGTAGGCACGGGTAATGTAGCCGCCCTTAAAGCGGCCATTAATTACCCAGCTGTAGTCGTTTTGTGCCTCGCACACGGCTTTAAGCTGCGCCGCCATCTCAGCGCTACAGCTGGCGCCATCGTTAGTGCCCAAATTCAGATCGGGTAATTTGCCCTCGAACAGGCGCGGGATCTGCGAAGCAATCGAATGAGCATCGAACAGTCGCGCATAGCCAAACTCAGCTTTAATCCGCGCCAGCTCCTGCTGCAGCTGCTGATGGTAAGGCTGCCAGATATTTTCCAGATATCCCTGACGCTGCGCATCATCTGGCGTCATTCCCGGTTTAAAGGTCGGCGTGCCGTCAAACAGCGTCTCCGGGTAAAGTCCGGTGGTTGCCGTGGCGTAAAGCGGCTGGTTATCCGCCGGGCGATTAAGATCGATAACAAAGCGTGAGTAGTTGCCGACCAGCACGCTGGCCCCCATCTCAACCGCGAAGTCATACAGCTGCGGAATATGCCAGTCGGTATCGCACAGCCCCTGCGCCGGAACGCTTAACCCCTGCTCGACTTCCGGCGTCAGCGCCGTACCAGCGTGGGGAATACTGACCAGCAGAGGCAGGGTCCCCCGAGTAAATTCAAAAGGTTTTTTCACCGCATTTCTCCTCTGTAGATGGTTTCACAGGGCAGTTCGCCCCCCAGCCAGTACACCAGCTCGGCCGGTCGTTCAACCTGCCAGTGAACAAAATCAGCACGCTTGCCGACTTCCAGACTGCCCAGCCGATCGGCGCAGCCCAGCGCTCTGGCAGCGTTGAGGGTGACGCCGTTGAGCGCTTCTTCCGGCGTCATACCAAACAGCGTACAGCCCATGTTGAGCATCAGGCGCAGCGACAGTGCCGGCGAAGTACCGGGGTTAGCATCGCTGGCCAGCGCCATCGGCACCCCATGTTTACGGAAATATTCAACCGGCGGGCGCTGGGTTTCACGCAGCAGGTAAAATGCGCCGGGCAGCAGCACCGCGACGGTGCCGCTGGCCGCCATCGCCAACGCGTCCTCTTCGGTGGCATACTCCAGATGATCGGCAGACAGCGCATTAAAGCGCGCTGCCAGGCTTGCGCCATGGAGCGCCGAAAGCTGCTCGGCGTGCAATTTCACCGGCATACCGAGCGCCCGCGCGGCGCTGAACACCTCGCTGACCTGATCGGGCGAAAATGCCAGATGTTCGCAGAAAGCGTCCACCGCATCCGCCAGCTTTTCCTGCGCGACCTGCGGTAATAAATGCTGGCAAACCCGCTCGATCCAGCCCTGAGGGTTGTCTTTATACTCCGGTGGAAACGCATGGGCGGCAAGGCAGGTCGCCTTCACATCTACCGGCATTTCGCTGCCGAGCTGGCGGATGGCGCGCAGCATGCGCAGCTCACTCTCTTCATCCAGTCCGTAGCCCGATTTAATCTCGACGGTGGTGACGCCCTCGGCCAGCAGCCGCTGCAAGCGGGCGCGGGCGCTTGCAACCAGCGCCTGCTGACTGGCTGCGCGGGTTGCGCGCACCGTGGAAATAATGCCGCCGCCCTGAGCGGCGATCTCGCTGTAGCTGACGCCGTTCAGGCGCTGCTCAAACTCCTGGCTGCGATCGCCACCGAATACCAGATGGGTATGGCAATCAATCAGACCGGGTGTAATTAATCCGCCGGCAAAATTGTGCGTGCGATCACAACGAATAGCTTTAGCTTGTTCCCGTGGTCCAATCCACACAATCTGTTCACCCTGAACCGCAATGGCGCCATCTTCAATCAGGCTGTAGCGTCCGCCCTGCATTGTCGCGATATCCGCACCCGTCCAGAGGGTGTCACACTTCAGTTCAACTGCCATTACTACTCCTGTCGGTGTGCTTTACTGCTGGCCTATAAGTATGTATATGTATATACAACCTCAATCAGCAGGAATCAACAATGTCACGATATTTTGCCTCCCGCGCCCTGCTTCCACAGGGATGGTGCCACGATGTGGTCATCGAAGTCGATGAACAGGGGATATTACGCAAACTTACCCCCGACAGTCCGCAGCAGGATGCACAACGGTTGCACGGTGCGGTGATTCCTGCAGTCGCTAACCTCCACTCCCATGCATTCCAACGCGCCATGGCCGGACTGGCAGAAGTCGCCGGCGACCCGCAGGACAGCTTCTGGACCTGGCGCGATCTGATGTATCGCATGGTGCAAACCCTGACGCCGGAAGCGGTCGGCGCCATCGCCACCCAGCTTTATATCGAAATGCTGAAAGGCGGCTATACCCAGGTCGCGGAATTCCACTACCTGCATCACGATCCGCAGGGGCAGCCCTATCAGGATGATGCCATGTTGCAACAGCTGATGCTGGCGGCGCAGCAGAGCGGTATCGGCCAGACGCTATTGCCGGTCCTTTACAGCTACGCCGGCTTTGGTGCCCAGCCGGCCCAGCCGGGACAGAAGCGTTTCATTCAGCAAACCGAAGCCTATCTTCAGCAGCAGGCAAGGCTCAAAGCCCTGACGGCGCAGGAACCGTTGATTAATTACGGCCTGTGCTTCCATTCGCTGCGCGCCGTCAGTGAAGCGCAGATGCATGAGGTGCTGGCAGCTTCCGATAGCACGCTGCCGGTACATATTCATATCGCCGAGCAGGAAAAAGAGGTCAACGACTGTCGCGCATGGAGCAATGAGCGTCCGGTAAGCTGGCTGTACAAACGCTTTAACGTTGACCCGCGCTGGTGTCTTATCCATGCCACCCATCTTGATGACGATGAAGTCCGCCAGCTGGCCAGCAGCGGCGCGATAGCCGGACTATGTCCGACGACCGAAGCCAACCTGGGCGACGGTATTTTTCGCGGCACCGATTACCTGGCGCTGAACGGACGCTGGGGGATTGGCTCTGACAGCCACGTATCGTTAGACGTTGTTGAGGAGCTGCGTTGGTTTGAATACGGCCAGCGCCTGCGCGATCGCCGTCGTAATCGTTTAGTGCAGGACGGGCAGCCCTCGGTTGGCGACCTGCTATTCGCCGGCGCACGTCAGGGCGGCGCGCAGGCCTGCGCGCTGGCGGTTGGCGAACTGGCGCCCGGATTTCGCGCCGACTGGCTGGTACTGGAAGAGGATGCGCTGCTGGGACCAACGCCCGACAGCGCGCTGATTAATCGCTGGTTGTTTGCCGGCAACCGTTCGCAGATCCGCGACGTTTTCGTCGCTGGCCGCCAGGTGATTCATCAGGGGCAGCATCAGCGACAGGAACAGGCCGCGCGTCAGTTCCGCCAGGTGATTGAGGGCCTGAAATAATGCCTCACTTTTCTCTGAATACGCTGCCGGTGTCGCGCTGGCGCAACGGCGGCGGCGAAACCCGCGAAATCGTCGCCTGGCCGCCGGGGGCGGAAGATTTTAGCTGGCGTATCAGCATCGCCACCATCTCGCAGGACGGCGACTTCTCCCCTTTTCCGGGGATCGACAGGATCATTACGCTGCTCAGCGGCGATGGCGTTACGCTGACCAGCAGCGGCTGGCAGCAGCAACTACAAACAGCGCAGCCTTTTGCCTTTGCCGGCGAGGATCAGGTTTATGCCCGCCTCAGCGGCGGCGCCAGCCAGGATTTTAATCTGATGACGCGTCGCGCCAGCCATCGCGCGGCGATGACGGTGGTCACTGGCGCGACGCGTCCGGCGCCCGAGGACGCGGGCGTCGCTTTCGTGCTTTCCGGCAGCTGGCGCGCCGGTGAGATGACGTTACAGGTAAACGAAGGCATCTGGTGGCATCAGCATGGCGACCCGCTAACGCCGCAAACGCCTGACGCCCGTCTGCTTTACGCCGCCGTCAGCCGCCGCTAAGCGCCAACGGCGCAGGGGATAAATTTGCCGTAAAAGCGGTATTCGCAGCCAGCCCTGTTGCCGCCGTCCGGCGGTATAACGGGCTTAGCCGTGCCCTTTGAAGCGACCAACCAGCTTATAGCGCGACCCCGGATAAAGCAGCTTGGCATAGGTCACAATACGCGTATCGCTCCAGGTCTGGCGACGAATTAGCAGGCAGGGTTCATTATTTTCCAGCGCCAGCAGCGCACACTGGCGGGCATCGGGCAGCACCGCTTCCACCACGTGTTCGCCCGAGGTCAGGGGCGCGACGCGCATCAGGTAGGTATAGGGCGTCAGCTGATGATAATCCTGGTCAAGATAGCCTGGCGCAACCAGCGGGTTCACCAGCCGATCTTCCATCTGCACCGGCAGATCGTTTTCATAATGAACGATCAGCGACTGGAAGATGCTCTGCCCGGTAGAGAGACCCAGCACGGCGGCCTGATCCGGCCCCGCCTTTAGCGTACCGAGCTTGAGGATTTTGCAGCTATGATGGTTACCGCGCTGGGCGATCTCCTCGGCGATATTATGGACTTCCAGCATCGCGGTGTAGCCTTTATTCTCAGCGACAAAGGTACCCACGCCCTGCATACGAATTAAATAACCTTCGCTGGTCAGCTCGCGCAGCGCACGATTAATGGTCATGCGGCTCACGCCCAGCTCGTTGACGAACTCACTTTCCGAAGGAACGCGCTGCTTTGCTTTCCAGCGTCCTTCAATAATCTGATTGATGATGGCCTGCTTAACCCGTTGATAAATCGGTGCCGGATCATCGCTCATCGCTGCAGAAAGCTGAGAAACAGCGGTCTGTTCGACCATGATTACGTCCTTAACAGTGGTGATGGGCTCAGTGTAATAACAAGCGGCTTAAATGTATATACATGTTAACCTTTTGACCTGCACGCTATCAGTGCATGGCGAACTGTTTCAGGGCAAATCCCCCTCATCGACTGGCCTGTTTTTACACCAGGCTATTTTCACGGCGTAATGCCAGCCTGTTGAATCAGCCAGTTACGCCGCCGCCCACGCAATTCCAGATTTTGTGATCGCATTGGCATAGTGATTGCTAATTGTATAGACAAGATTAGACGTTTCTGCTTCACTGACTTTAATCAGCATTTGACCGGCTTTTTACCGGCGCCCTGTGTGGCGACCGTCCGGCCAATGAACTCACTTGTATATACAGGAGTATACTATGGCACTCACAGCCTCCCACTGCGTGCTGACGCCGGGAAACGTGGATCTGGCGACGCTGAAAGCAATTTATCGCGGCGGCATTACTCTGGCACTGGATGACAATGCGCGCTCTGCGGTGCATCAGGCCTTCGCTACCGTTAGCGCCATCGTTGATGCCGGTACCGTAACCTATGGCATTAATACCGGCTTTGGCAAACTGGCGACCACCACTATCCCCGCCGCGCGCCTGGCTGAATTACAGCGCAATCTGGTGCTGTCTCACAGCGTAGGCCTGGGCGATTTGCTGCCGGATGACGTAACGCGGCTGGTGATGGCCAGCAAAATTATCAGCCTGGCGCGCGGACATTCCGGGGTACGCATTGAGCTGATCGACGGTCTGATCGCCCTGTTCAACGCCGGCATTATGCCCTGCATTCCGGAGAAGGGTTCGGTCGGCGCCTCTGGCGATCTGGCACCGCTGGCGCACCTGTCGCTGATGCTGTTAGGAGAAGGTGAAGTCCGGGTTAAGGGCAAGCTGATACCCGCTGTTGAAGGGTTAAAGCTCGCCGGCCTGCAACCCTTCGTGCTTGGCCCGAAAGAGGGGCTGGCTTTACTTAACGGTACCCAGGTTTCCACTTCGCTGGCGCTGCGTGGCCTGTTTGAAGGCGAAAACGTTTTTGCCGCCGGGTTGATTTCCGGCGCGCTGTCGCTGGAGGCGATTAAAGGCTCGCTGAAGCCGCTGGACAGCCGTATTCATCAGGCCCGCGGCCAGCAGGGACAAATTGGCGTGGCGGCAGCGGTGCTGGCGCTGCTGGAAGGCAGTCACATCGTTGATTCCCACTCCACCTGCGGACGCGTACAGGATCCCTATTCCATTCGCTGCGTACCGCAGGTAATGGGCGCCTGCCTTGATAACCTCAACCACGCAGCACGCATTTTGCAAATTGAAGCTAACGCCGCCTCCGACAACCCGCTGGTCTTCAGCGATAACGGCGAAGTGATTTCCGGCGGCAACTTCCATGCCGAACCGGTCGCTTTCGCCGCCGATATTATCGCGCTGGCGGTAGCCGAGGTGGGAGCCATTTCCGAACGCCGTCTGGCGCTGCTGCTGGACACCGGCCTTTCCGGCCTGCCGCCGTTTCTGGTCAATGATGGCGGCGTCAACTCCGGCTTTATGATCGCCCAGGTGTCCGCTGCGGCGCTGGCGTCAGAAAACAAATCGCTGGCCCATCCCGGCAGCGTGGACAGCCTGCCCACGTCGGCTAACCAGGAAGACCACGTTTCGATGGCAACCTACGCTGCACGTCGTCTCGGCGCCATGTGTTTCAACAGCGCGGCGGTTGTCGGCATTGAAGCCATGGCGGCCGCCCAGGGGATGGAGTTCCACCGTCCGCTGCAAAGCTCAGCACTGATCGAAGAACAATTTGCCCGCATCCGCCAGCGGGTAGCCTGGGTCGACCAGGACCGCCTGCTGGCGCCGGATATTGAACAAATGCGCCTGTGGGCCGCCGGCGACAGCTGGCCTGCTCCGGTCGCCGCGCTGCTGCCCAGCAACGCCACCCTAAGCCACTAAGAGGAAAATGATGATGAGCGAAACCGTAAGCAAAGCCGTAGCCCGCGCAGTGCGTGCGCCTCACGGCAGCGAACTGCACTGTGCTAACTGGCTGATCGAGGCCGCTTACCGCATGATTCAGAACAACCTCGATCCGGATGTGGCAGAGCGCCCGGAGGATCTGGTGGTTTATGGCGGCATCGGCAAAGCCGCGCGCAACTGGGAATGCTTCGAGCAGATCCTACGCTCGCTGCAGGCGCTGCAGGCAGATGAAACCCTGCTTATCCAGTCAGGCAAGCCGGTCGGCGTGTTCCGTACCCATGCCGATGCCCCGCGCGTGCTGCTGGCAAACTCCAACCTGGTTCCCCACTGGGCCAACTGGGATCACTTCCACGAGCTGGATAAAGCCGGTCTGATGATGTATGGCCAGATGACCGCCGGCTCCTGGATTTATATTGGCGCGCAGGGCATCGTGCAGGGCACCTTTGAAACCTTTGTCGAAGCCGGTCGTCAGCATTACAACAACGATCTGTCCGGTAAGTGGATCCTCACCGCCGGTCTGGGCGGCATGGGCGGCGCTCAGCCTTTGGCCGGGGTACTGGCCGGTGCCTGCGTGCTGGCGATCGAATGCCAGGAATCGCGCATCGATTTCCGCCTGCGCACCCGCTATGTCGACTATAAAGCCCGTACGCTGGATGAGGCCCTGGCGCTGATTAGCGATGCGACCGCGGCGAAAAAAGCGATCTCCGTCGGCCTGCTGGGCAATGCCGCCGAAATCGTTCCCGAATTGGTTAAACGCGCCAAAGCCGGCGGCGTGAAGCCGGATATTGTCACCGACCAGACCTCGGCGCACGATCCGGTCAACGGCTATCTGCCGGCCGGATGGAGCGTGGAACGCTGGATAGCCGGGCGCGCCAGCAATCCTAAAGCCGTCGAAAAAGCGGCACGCGCCTCAATGGCGGTTCACGTTCAGGCGATGCTCGATTTCCATCATATGGGTATTCCGACCGTTGATTACGGCAACAACATCCGCCAGGTTGCTCAGGACGAAGGCGTGGCGAATGCCTTTGATTTCCCGGGCTTCGTTCCCGCCTATATCCGCCCGTTGTTTTGTGAAGGCAAAGGACCGTTCCGCTGGGTGGCGCTCTCTGGCGATCCGGAAGATATCTACAAAACCGACGCCAAGCTTAAAGAGCTGTTCCCGCACCATAAAACGCTGCATCGCTGGCTGGATATGGCACAAGAGCGCATTGCCTTCCAGGGCCTGCCTGCGCGTATTTGCTGGCTGGGCCTCGGCGAACGTCATATTGCCGGGCTGGCGTTTAACGAAATGGTGAGAAAAGGCGAGCTGAAAGCGCCGATCGTGATCGGACGCGACCACCTCGACTGCGGCTCTGTTGCCTCGCCGAACCGCGAAACAGAAGCAATGAAAGATGGTTCTGATGCGGTATCCGACTGGCCGCTGCTTAATGCGCTGCTCAACACTGCTGGCGGCGCGACCTGGGTCAGCCTGCATCACGGCGGCGGCGTCGGTATGGGCTTTTCTCAGCACGCCGGCGTGGTTATCGTCTGCGATGGCAGTAAAGAAGCCGATGCCCGCCTCGGCCGCGTACTGTGGAACGACCCGGCAACCGGCGTGATGCGCCACGCTGATGCTGGCTACGAGCTGGCGCAGCAGTGCGCCCGTGAGTATGACCTGAACCTGCCGATGCAGAAGTAAGCGCCCCGCTCCCGGCCCGTCGGGCTGGGAGCGTCACGCCGGTTCGCCAATCTTCGCGCAAACCCGCACTCTGCCCACCCGGGCAGGGAGCGCCATACCGGTTCGCCAATCTTCACGCAAACCCGCGCTCTGCACGCCCGGGCAGAGCGCTTTTGTTATATTCTTTTTTATTCTGTTATAACGTAAAGATTGGTTGATTCCCCCTGAGCACCGCTGAATTTATGGTAGTTTTGGTTACCGGAGATCAGATTGCCAGGAAGATGTTGTATGAACCTGCCCACCTCACTTATTGACCGCGCCGCCGCCTGGCGCCATCAGCTGCATGCGCATCCTGAGCTGGGTTATCAGGAGCATAAAACCGCTGCACTGGTCGCCAGCGAACTTCGCGAATGCGGCCTGCAGGTGCATACCGGCCTGGCCGGAACGAGCGTTATCGGCACGCTGGAAAACGGCCCCGGTCCGGTTATTGGCCTGCGCGCCGATATGGATGCGCTGCCGGTTAGCGAACGCGGCAGCCCTGAATGGCGATCGCAAAATGACGGCGTAATGCATGCCTGCGGCCATGATGGTCATACGGCGATGCTGCTGGCCGCCGCGCGCCATCTCAGCACCCGCCGCAGCTTCAGCGGCACGGTACATTTTATTTTCCAGCCGGCGGAAGAGAACCTCGGCGGGGCGCGCAAAATGGTCAGCGAGGGGCTGTTTAGCCGTTTCACGATGGATGCGATTTACGGTATGCATAACTGGCCGGGCCTGCCGCTGGGTCATATCGGCGTTAATCCAGGCGCAATGATGGCATCCCTCGATACCTTTACCATCACCCTGCAGGGTAAAAGCTGTCATGCGGCGATGCCGGAAAACGGCGCGGACCCGATTGTCGCGGCGGCTCAGCTGGTCATGGCGCTGCAAACCATCCCGGCACGCCGACTGTCGCCGCTCGCCTCAGCGGTTATCAGCGTAACGCAGATTAACGGCGGCGAAGCGATTAACGTTATACCCGATCTGGTCACTCTGCGCGGCACGCTGCGCTGTCTGCAAAACGACGTCCGCCAGCAGGTCAAAACGCTGATGGCCTCTTTCGTCGACAGCCTGACCGCGCCGATGGCGATTGAAAGCACCCTGACCTTTGCCGGCGATTACCCGGTAACCAGCAACCACCCTGCCGCCGCTCTGCGCGTGCGTGAGTGCGCGCAGGCACTGCTGCCAGCCGATCATCTTCACTGGGATATTAATCCGTCGATGGCCTCAGAGGACTTCGCCTGTATGCTTGAACACTGTCCAGGGGCCTATTTCTGGATCGGCGTCGATGGCGCAACCCCTTCCGCGCCGCTGCACAATGCCAGCTATGACTTTAACGATGCCGTGTTAGCGCACGGCATCGCTTTTTGGGTCGGACTGGTAGAACACCTCTGTCCGCGCGCTCAATAACCGGCATCCGCCAGCCGCTGCAACCCCGCTTCAATGCTGGCGGCGCGTCCGGCCGCCAGCAAGCAGCAAGCAACCTGTAGTCTCAGTGACTGCGGCACCGGCACTTCGCGCGCCAGGCAGCGCATCGTCCACTTCGCGGTATCTTCCGCGCTTTTCGACGCCGGTAAAGCGTCAGCGGCCAGGCTCAGCTCCGGCTGGCGCGCCACCAGCTCCTGCGGCTCTGCGCCACGACGAATAAGCGTTATCGCCGGGCAGCGCTGGGGATTGGCATAGACTTCCCCCTCCGTGCCGTTCAGCAACAGCGCGCTGGCGTCCAGCTGCTGAAAAAAGTCGCCAACGCGCGCAACGTATTCAGGATGAGAAACACTGGACAGGCGCAGCGTTTGCTGTTCACCAAACGGTGAAAGCAGCTTAGCCAGCGTATGGGCGCTGTTACGCACCCCCAGCTGCCAGCGCAACGCCAGCTGCGCTGCGAGCGAAGGGCAAAGCGTTTCTATACTGATAAATGCGACCTGTCCGTGGTCCAGCGCCTGCTGCGCCTGTTCAACGCTGGCGGCAGGCTGAATGCCTGAAGCGGCAAAAACCTGCTCGCTGGTTACCCGGGTTTCATCTTCGCGCACGCCATGCACCAGCACCGGAAAGTCCAGCTTGTTGAGCAGCAGCGCCAGCAGCGGTGTCAGGTTGGCCTGGCGGCGGGCGCCGTTATAGCTGGGAATGGTCACCGGCAGCGGCCGACCGACCGGCGCCTTCAGCTGCGCCACCCTTTCCTGCATCGCCTGATAGAAACCCGGCATCTCCTCCGGCCCCTCACCCTTAATGCGCAGGGCGATAAGTATGGCGCCCAGCGCCAACGGCGGAACCTCACCGGCCAGCATCTGGCGGTAAAGGTCGCAGGCGGTCTGGCGATCCAGATGGCGCGCGTGATTTTTACCGCGGCCAATCTCTTTAATTATCTGATTAAATTCCATGTTCGACTCTCAGCGACGGCGCCAGCGGCGCGGCTTTTTGTTTTGCTCCACGGGCGGCGCCTGCGGCAGCTCTCCCTCCGGCAGCGCCGGTTGCTCAAGCGGAAACACCGGCAGCGCCGCCAGCAGGCGTTTACCGTAGCTTTTCGTCAGCAACCGACGATCGTAAATAATTATCTCACCGCGGCATTCATGACTGCGAATCAGCCGCCCAACCTGCTGAATCAGGTTAAAAGAGGCGCCGGGCAGACTTTGCACCTCGAACGGATAGCGCTTCAGGCTCTTCAGCCATTCGCCTTCGGTCAAAATAACCGGGCTGTCGATGGGAGGGAAAGCAATTTTATGAATATGCACCTGAGTCAGCAGTTCCCCCTTTAAATCCAGGCCTTCGGCAAAGGATTGTAGCCCTACCAGAACGCTGGTCTCTCCGCGATTCACGCGCTGGCGATGCAGGGCAATCAGCGCCGGTCGGGGCTTATCGCCCTGCACCAGCATCGTCAGACGCAGCGCCGGCAGCAGCGCGATAAAATGCTGCATTGCCCGGTTACTGGCAAACAGCACTAAAACGCCTTTATGCCGCTGTTCGTTCATCTGCTGGCGAAAGAAGTGCGCCATCTCCGCCAGATGCCGGGCTTCGCCGGTGAGCGTTGGCTCCTGGGTTAGCTGCGGGATCAGCAGGCGCCCCTGTTCAACATGATTAAATGGCGAACTGAGGGTAATGAAGCGATCGTCGGCGCGCTCAGCCAGGCCGCTCATCTCCTGTAAACGATTAAAACTGTTCAGCGAACGCAGGGTCGCGGAGGTTAATACAACGTGGGGAACGCTGCGCCACAGCAGGTTTTCCAGCTGTTCACTGACGCGGATACCCGCGCAGTGAAACTGTAATAATTCCTGGCCATCACGCAGATCGCGCGTCACCCATTTAGACACCGGCGCGCCGGAGGCTTCATTCATCGCCGCCAGCCGCCACAGTTTACTGGTGGCTTCGAACCAGCCCAGCGCCCGGCTCATTTGCAGCAGGGCAGTATGCAATTTAACGATGTCGTGCTTCGCCGTTTTTTCGCTCAGATCGTTGAGCAGTGCTTCCGCAAGGCTGCGCAGTCCCTCACTCAGCTTCGCCAGCCGCGCGCACAGCGTCATCACCTCATCTGGCAACTGGCCCATTTCGAAGCGATGTTCCCCTGGCTGGCCGTCCGGCGGCAGCCAGAGCGCCAGCATACGTGCCAGACTTTGCAGGTGTTCGCGCACTTCTTCACAGTGCTGCGCAAGGCGCTCAGCATTCCCCAGCCCAGGCGGCGATTTCGGGCGAAACTGCGTCATACAAAGCTCAACCAGCCGCTGGAACAGGTCCAGCTGAACGGTACTCCAGCCGGGGGTGATTTCCCCGCTCATTTCCAGCGCATCGCGCGCCACGTCCGGCAGGTGATGTCCCTCATCAATCACTAACAGCAGATCTTTCGCTGGCGGCAGCACGGAATCGCTCTCCAGCGCCGCCATCACCAGCGCGTGATTGCTGACGATGACATCCGCATTTTCCATTTCGCGCCGGGCCAGAAAGAAAGGACAGGTTTTGAACCAGTGGCAGTTATTACGCAGGCAGCTGGCTTTATCGGTGCTCAGTCGCTGCCACAGGCCATCATTGATATTGTCATCGCAGTGGTCGCGCAGGCCATCCCATTCAAAACGATCCAGCGACTTTTGCAACCCGGCGCACAGCTTCTGCTCTTCTTTACTGGCGCTGAAGGTTTCCTCTTGCAGGTACATCAGCAGATCCTGTTGCTGATCCTGACTCGCCAACGCCGCCAGATTGCGCGGGCAAACATAGCGGCCGCGACCGTAGGCGGCGGTAAAACGCAGCCCGGGGATCAGCGTTTGCAGCAGTGGCAAATCCTTGGCGTAAATCTGGTCCTGCAAAGCAACGTTGGCGGTGCTTACCACCAGCGGCTTCTCTTCGGCCCGTCCGATGGCGATACCGGGGATCAGATAAGACAGGGTCTTGCCGACGCCGGTAGGCGCCTCAATCGCCAGATGACGACCGGCCTCACCCGCCAGCGTGCGCGCCACTTCGGCAATCATCTGGCGCTGGGCCGCGCGGGGAATAAAATCGGGAATTTGCTGCTGCAGGGCTTTATACCACTGAGCAATCTGCTCTTTTAATGCCGGAGTTAACGCCATAACCACCACTTTGCGACATGCTGATGGCTATTGTCCCACAGCGCGGCTCAGACGTCAGCCGCCATCATTTAAATTGCGCCCCAGGCAGACCGCTTCCTGTTTGCCGCAGTAAGGCGCGAAGGCGGAGATCGGCTGATATCCCCTGTGCAGATAAAAATCGACCGCCCGCTGATTAATCCTGCGCGTTTCCAGCCAGACGGCGTGATAACCGGCTTCACGCGCACGGGACTCAAGAAAACGCAGCAGCGCCGTGCCGGCGCCGGCGCTGCTTTTTAGCGCAAACATGCGCTTAAGCTCGGCAACACCCGCATAACCAGGTAAAGGACGTATCGCCCCACAGCCCAGCAGGTTGCCAGCGCCATCGCGGGCGATGGCAAAACAGCAGCCCGGCTGCGCCATTGCAGCGGCATCGAATTTACCCTGGCCGCTGCTGCCAGTAATCGCTTTCAGGGTTTGCGACAGTGCCGCCATCAACATGCCGGCGTCTTCGGATAGCGCACTTTCCTCGGCGACGATGATCACGCGGCCCCCAGCGGCTTGTACATCACCGTGGTTGCATCCAGTACACCTTCCGTCGACAGCGCGTAGGCGGGTATCTGTCCGGCAATCTTCCAGCCGAGGGTGAGATATAGCCCCTGCGCATGGTCATCGCTGCGGGTATCCAATACCAGCAGAGTTCGCCCTGCACGGCGCGCATACTCTTCTGCCATCAGCATCAGCGTTCTGGCGATCCCCTGTCGCCGCGCCGTCGGGCGCACCAGCAGCTTACACACCTCAGCACGATGCATACCGTTAGCCGGCATCGCCATCACCACCATTACCGTCGCGACAATTTCATCGCCCTGCCTGGCAACCGCCAACGCCTTTTCACCTTGCGCGACCGCCTGAATGCCAGCCTGCCAGAAGTCCCGGATGGTTTTATCATCGGCTGCATCAATAAAACCAACGCTGGCGCCCTCAGCCACGCAGTCCGTCAATACCCGACACAGCGCCGCCAGCTGCTGCTGCGCCTGTTCACCATTTAACCATTCATAGTTAATCATCAGCGGTTCACCACCAGTAAGTAATGTGCCCCTTCGGCTTCCGGCGCGTGAAATACGCTGCGCCCCTGCAAATGAAAACGCAGGCTGTCCCCGGCTTGCAGACGCCATTGCTGCTGCTCCACGCTTAGCAGCAGTACGCCATCCAGCATCCAGATATGTTGTTCAATACCCGCCATTGGCGGCCGGTCATACTCAATACGCGCCCCGCCGCGCAGCTGCCCTTCCACCAGTTCAGCGCGAAAATCCGCCGCGGGCGGCGACAGGTTGCGACGGGTAAAGCCGCTGGCTTTATCCTGCCAAACCGGCTGCCTGGCTCGCGATAAATGGACAGCGGCAGGCATTTCAACCTCGCTGAGCAGCCGTGACATGGTCATGCCATAAACCCGACAAAGCTGATTAAGCAAGGTGGCGGTGGGGCTGGTTTCCCCGCGTTCGATGCGCGATAGCGAGGCCCGACTGATGGCGCTGGCTTCCGCCAGCGTCTCCAGCGACCAGCCCCTTTCCTGGCGCAGAGCCACCAGCCGCTGCGCCAGACGAGCCTCGGTTGTTGATGCAGGATGCATATCACCTCTCAAAATTGAGAAATATTCTCTTAATTGAGATAATGCCATTAAAACCGTCGTCGGATCAAATTGTACATATAAAAAATGGTTGTACAGATTAGTCGTATTGGTTAAGTTTAAGATGCAGCAGTCTGAAAGTCTGAGTTAAGGAAGGTAATGGCTATTTATAGTATTGGCGATGTGGCCGAACGTTGTGGCATTAATCCGGTTACGCTACGTGCCTGGCAGCGTCGCTATGGATTACTCAAGCCAAAACGCACGGAAGGCGGACATCGTCAATTTGATGACGAGGATATTCAGCGCATTGAAGAGATCAAGCGCTGGATTGAAAGCGGCGTGCCGGTCGGTAAAGTTAAAGCGTTGCTGGAAGGCGCCAGCGTAGAAGTCCACGACGGCTGGACCGCCCTGCAGGAAGAGATGATGATGGTGCTGCGCCACGTCCGCCCTGCGAAACTGCGCGCCAGAATAATGTCAGTTGGTCGCGAACATCCGGTTGATGCGCTTATCGATCACGTTTTCGTCCCCGTGCGCCAGCGTCTGGGGCTCGATCAGAACACCGCCCGAACCATGTGTAGCCTGCTGGACGGCGCGCTGATCGATCACGTTGTTTTTTGCCTCAACGCCGCCCGTAAAAAAGCGGGTAAAGATGCGCTGCTGATTGGCTGGGGCAACGAAGATCGCACCCGCCTGTGGCTGGAAGCATGGCGCCTGTCCCAGCATGGATGGCGTATTGACGTGCTGGCCGAACCGCTCGACCATCCCCGGCCGGAACTTTTCCCCGGCCAGCATCTGTTTGTCTACACCGGAAAAAAACTCTCACACCGCCAGCTGGAACAGCTTTCTCACTGGCAGGAACAGGGTTTCTCGATCGCCGCTCACGGTAGCTAAAGCACGCCCCATCCAGCTAAAAATTTTAAAAGGGCGTATACTGCGCCTTTTCTTCGCAACGGGTTTTCGCATATGAACTGGCAAAAAATTGCTGTCACCCTACTGTTTCTGTTTATGGCAATCGGGGGCGTAGGCGGCGTAATGCTGGTCGGCTACTCGGTGATTATTCACGCCAGGTAGCGTAACAAACGTTCGAATAAGCGGTCGGTAACTATCGCCAGCAGCGCCACCAGCAGCGCCCCCTGAATAACATAAGCGGTATTGAAACCGCTCAGGCCGATAATAACCGGTGAACCGAGGGTTTTTGCTCCCACCGTCGAAGCAATCGCCGCCGTGCCGATATTAATAATCACCGACGTGCGTATGCCGGCGACAATCACCGGCATCGCCAGCGGTAATTCTACTTTCCATAGCCGCTGCCGGGCGCTCATTCCTACCCCTTCAGCAATTTCCCGCGCGCTGGCCGGCACCGCGTCCAGCCCCGCCAGGGTACCTTGCAAAATCGGCAACAAGCCGTATAACAGCAGCGCAATAATCGCCGGCTCAGCGCCAAACCCAATCACCGGAACCGCAATCGCCAGCACTGCGACCGGCGGAAAAGTTTGCCCGGCGGCGACTAGCGTTTCCACCAGCGAGCGGAATTCGCGCCCGGCATGGCGGGTAACCAACACCCCCGCGCCCACGCCAATAATCACCGACAGCAGGCTGGAAAAACCCACCAGGGAAATATGGGCCAACGCCAGCTGCACAAAGCTGTCCTGTTGATAAAGCGGCCGCTCCAGCTGTGGAAACCAGGCGGCGAACAGTGGCTTGCTCCAGGGCATTGCCACCAGTAGCGCTACAAACAGCACTATCAGCCAGAGAAGCGGATCAGCCAGTCGTCGCATTGCTTGCCCTCCGCTGACGCAGCAAATCGCTGAACCACAGCACACCCAGCGGTTTTCCCTGCTCATCCACAACCGGTAATTTTTCCTGCTGGCGGCTGATAAACTGTGAAAGCGCTTCGCGCAGGGTCATGGTTGCCGGAATGGTTTCACCTTCCAGCCATTCGCCGCGCCTTGCCATATTGCCCGCCTGCCCCAGGGAAAGTAGCCGTACGCCAAGTTCGTTGCGACCAAAGAAGTCGCGGACAAAGTCGCTGGCGGGCTGCGTCAACATTTCCAGCGGCGTTCCCTGCTGCATCACCTTGCCACCGTCCATCAACACAATTTTATCGGCCAGAAACAGGGCTTCGTCGATATCATGGGTCACCAGTACGATGGTGCGCCCGGAGAGCTGATGAATGCGCAGCATCTCCTGCTGTAGCGCGGTGCGGGTGACAGGATCGAGCGCGCCGAAGGGTTCATCCATCAACAAGACTTCCGGATCGGCAGCCAGCGCCCTGGCGACGCCGACCCGCTGCTGCTGGCCGCCGGATAGCTGATGCGGACGGCGCTGACGAAAGCTGTCATCCAGACCGAGCAGCGCCAGCAGCTCGCTAACGCGGCTTGCTATTTGCGCCTTCGACCAGCCGAGCAGTTCCGGCACCGTGGCGATATTCTTTTCAACCGACCAGTGCGGAAACAGGCCAATGCTCTGAATGGCATAGCCCATACGTCGGCGCAGCGCTTTAATGTCCAGCGCGCGGATCTCTTCATCAGCAAAGGTGATGCTGCCCTCATCATGCTCGACCAGACGATTAATCATTTTCAGGGTGGTCGATTTACCTGAGCCTGAAGTGCCAATCAGCACGGTGAAATCGCCGCGTCCAATATGCAGCGTCAAATCACTGACCGCCGCGTTGCCATGATAATATTTACTGACCTGATTAAACTGAATCATCCGCGTTCACGCTCCATCAGTGAAAGGGTGAATTTAAAAAGCGTATCAACGATTACCGCCAGCGCGATAACCGGGATGACGCCCAATAGCACCAGCTCCAGCGCGCTGCTGAGCAACCCCTGAAAGATGATGGAGCCAAAACCGCCCGCGCCGATCAGCGCGGCGATGGTTGCCATACCGACGGTCTGCACCGCCACCACCCGCAGCCCGGTAAGCAGCACCGGCAGCGCCAGCGGCACCTCCACCTGCAGAAAAATCTGCCGGCGGGTCATTCCCATGCCGCGCGCGCTCTCCAGCACCTCTCGCGGCACCTGTTGCAAACCGGCGACCACGCTGCGCACCAGCGGCAGCAGCGCATATAACACTAAGGCAATCAGCGCCGGCGCCAGGCCAATACCGTTAATGCCGATGCGCGCCAGCGCCGGAAACGCTTTCGCCACCCCGGCCAGCGGCGCCATCAGCAGACCAAACAACGCCACGGAAGGCACGGTCTGAATAATATTTAACAGCGCAAATACCCCCGACTGACGGCGACCGTGACGATAGCACCAAAGTCCGAGCGGCACGCCGATGATCAGCGCCGGGAAAAGCGTACCCAACAGCAGCTGCAAATGACGTAACAGCGCAGCATCAAACACCTCACGGCGGTTGGCGTACTCGCGCAACAGCGCCAGGTTATCAAGCTGACCGCTGAGTAATATCAGCACCAGCAGCAGCCATATCTGCGCATTGCCCAGGGTGCGCCAGAATACGTTGGGCGTCAGGCGCGACAACGCATCGGCCGCCACCAACAGCATCAGCGCCGCCAGTGACCACAGGCCGCTGCCAAATGAGGTTCGGGCCAGCGTACTGCTGCTTTGCGCCGCCAACAGCGTCGCTTCACGTCCGCTAAGGGCGATCAGGCCGAGAAACAGCAATTCACTGGCGAGCAGCGCCATTATCAGCCGCCAGCGGCTGACCGGCAGAAACACGCAAGCCAGTAATAGCGCCAGCGGCAGCATACCCAGCCAGTCAACGCCGTGCAGGCTTTGTGCCAGCATTATCGGTTGACCGGAGACCAGTCGGTTAGGCGCAAAGGAGATAAAAGGGAGAAACAGAGCGGACAGCACGCTAAGAACAAGTAGCGTAAGCAGCACGCGTTGGTGAATAAGCTTTGGCAAAATGTCCCCGGTATAAAGGGCAGCGAACCGGCGGGTTCGCTGCTCACATGTCAGGCTAGATTAGTTTTTTCTGCTGCAAATAATCCGCAGCTACTTTCTTCGCATCCTGCCCTTCAACGGCAATTTTGGCATTCAGCTGCTGCAGCGTTTTCTCATCAAGCGAAGCAAATACCGGCTTCAGCCAGTCGCCAATCTGCGGGTACTCTTTTAGCACCGCTTCGCGGATAACCGGAGCTGGCGCGTAAATCGGCTGCACGCCTTTAGGGTCGCTCAGCGTTTGCAAACCAAGGGCTGCCACCGGACCGTCGGTGCCGTAAGCCATCGCCGCATTCACCCCGGAAGTTTGCTGAGCCGCCGCTTTGATCGTCACGGCGGTATCCCCGCCGGCCAGCGACAGCAGCTGATTCTGCTGCAGTTTAAAACCGTAGGCCTTCTGGAAAGCCGGCAGCGCATCAGCGCGCTCAATAAATTCAGCGGAAGCCGCCAGCTTAAAATCGCCGCCTTTTTGCAGATACTGGCTAAGGTCGCTCAGCGAGGTCAGTTTGTTTTTCTGCGCCAGGTCACCGCGCACCGCGATAGTCCAGGTATTGTTGGCGGAAGAAGGAGCCAGCCAGATAAGATGATTTTTTTCAGCATCCAGCTTCTTCACTTTGTTATAGCCTTCGCTGGCGTTGCGCCAGGCGGGGTCTTTCTCATCGTTAAAGAAGAAAGCGCCGTTGCCGGTATATTCAGGATAGATATCCAGCTCCCCAGCCAGAATGGCGCCGCGCACGACCTGCGTGGTGCCAAGCTGCACCTTGTTGACCGTTTTGACGCCGTGCTTATTCAGCACCTGCAAAATAATATTGCCTAATAGTGAACCTTCGGTATCAATTTTGGAGCCAACCTTGACCGGATCGGCCGCCTGCGCGCTGGCGGTTACCGCCAGCATTGATGCCAGAAACAGCGCGCTGCGACGCAAAATTTTGCAAGCCATGCCTTGTGTCCTTATTCCATATCGATAATCAAGTTATAAGCGTAGCTGAAATTGCCGCTCCGTCTTGTTTCATGCTGCGGAAGTTTGCATTGACGCCGCTGCGCTTACAATCTGACACGGGCAACGGAGCAGACCAATATTATTGCGCACTAACTTATAACCAGCAGGCATTTAACACTCAGCCCGCAACCGGTATGCTCTTTGCTCCATTTATAATCATAAAGCAAACCACAACATGTCCGATCTCACATCTGCAGCGCACGTTGCGCTGGCCGGCGAAACGCCAACGGGGAAACCAGTATTCATACACAAGGCGAGCGACGTAGCTCAGCTGGTCAATAACAGCGACCACGCGCGCAACAATGCGCGCATCGTGATGGCGATAGCGCTGGGCGGCGTGTTCCTTGACGCCTACGATCTCGGCGCGCTGGCGTTTGGCATCAAAGACGTGGCGCGTGAATTTAGTCTTACGCCAACCTGGACCGGGATCGTCGCCTCGGCGATTACCTTTGGCGCCATTGTCGGTGCGGCGGTTGGCGGCTATCTGACTGACAAAATCGGCCGCTACCGGGTATTTATGGCCGATATGTTTTTCTTCGTTATCGCCGCGCTGGCCTGCGCCTTTGCCCCCAACGAATATGTACTGGCCGGCGCACGCTTCGTCATGGGTCTCGGCGTCGGCATCGACTTGCCGGTCGCGATGGCCTTTCTGGCCGAATTTTCGCGGCTGCGCGGGCGGGGAAACAAAGCCGCCAGCATCTCGCTCTGGTGTCCGACCTGGTACGCCGCGATATCCATCTCCTACCTGCTGGTGCTGCTGCTTTACGCCGTGCTGCCGGAAAGTCATACCGACTGGCTATGGCGGCTGATTTTAGGTTTTGGCGCCGTCCCGGCAATCGTTATCATCGCCATCCGCAGCCGCTATATGAGCGAATCGCCAGTATGGGCGGCGAATCAGGGTAATCTTGAAGGCGCGGCGCAGATTTTACAGCACTCCTGGGGCATTAACGCCCAGGTTGCTGATGATGCCGATCGCCAACCGGCCCGGCGGGGACGTCGCGCCGGCTGGGGCAACTACGGCGCGCTGCTGAAAGGGGTTTACCTCAGGCGCACCCTACTGGCAACGGTGATCGCCGTCGCCTCCTCCTTTGCTTATAACGCCGTCGCCTTTGGCCTGCCGGTGATTATCTCCAGCTTTCTTGCTCAGTCGCTGCTGACCACCATTCTGGTTTCGCTGGCGCTCAACCTGCTGTTTGCTTTCACCGGCGGCCTGCTGGCGGTGCGCTTCGTCCCCCGCTTCGGCGCCTGGAAAATGACGACGCTCGGCTACGTGTTTCAGTTTATTGCCCTGCTGGGTCTGGCGTTAACCGGACGCCCTGATAACGTTACCCAGGCCGGTCTGGCCATTGCGATGCTGGCGCTGTTTTTGCTGGGACAGGGATTCGGCCCCGGATCGCACAGCATGACTTTCGCTTCGCTAAGCTATCCAACGTCACTGCGCGGCGTTGGCGTCGGCTTTAACCAGACGCTGATGCGCGCCAGTTCCACCGTATCGCTGTTCCTGTTTCCCCTGCTGTCAGCCTCGCTGGATACCAACGTTTTCTGGGTTATCGGCCTGGCGCCGCTGGCCGGGCTGATTGCGCTGCTGCTCATTCGCTGGGAGCCGTCCGGCTACGATATCGACGCGGAGGATTTCGCGGATAAATAATGCATAACGGCGCTTAATCGCGCCGTTTTTTATACCGTCGCAGCATTGCCAGCCAAAAAGGCCGCTGCCTGCGCCGGGATGCGCGGAAAGGTATGTAAAAACCACGGGGTAAACTGCCGGGGATTTTTCGCTATATCATCGGCAATGTCCGCCAGCGCGGCATAGCGCCAGCCATCGGCCTCCTGCGGATTCAGACACGGCAGCCGATCGCTGCAGGCAAAGAATACGTGACCATATTCATGCTCGCTCATGCCGTTGCCGAGCGCCAGGTTATAGTACAGCTCGAACACCGGCGTAAGCTGGGCACGTAGCCCCATTTCCTCATACAGACGTCGCTGCGCAGCATCCGCTGTAGCTTCCTGCGGCAGCGGATGACCGCAGGTGGTATTGCTCCACAGGCCGGCACAGTGATATTTGTCGCTGGCGCGCCGTTGCAGCATCAGCTCACCGCGAGAATTAAACACATAAACACTGATCGCCCGATGTAATATCCCCTGGGTATGGGCTGCAAGCTTTTCCATTTTACCCAGCGGACGATCGGCAGCATCGACCAGGATAACCTCAATTTCGGACATGAAAACTCCTTCAGATGACCCCCGATTATTACATGATGTACCCAGTGATACTGAGTGGAAATAGCGAAGCCGCCGCCGGTTCGGCGCGCAGCTAATCGGGTTGCAGCAGCATAATGCTGTCAGCGGGTCGGTTTCACGCATAAACAGAGTGTAGACAAAGCGTCCGTGACGCTTCCAGGTGAATTTTGTGAGCGTTTGTACTTGCAGGAAAGGGGGGGCGCCAGAGGCGCCCCCGAACGGAATTACAGTTTAAAACGGCTGACAACCTGCTCCAGTTGCACGGTCTGATCTTCCATTGACTGCGCCGCAGCGGAAACCTGCTCCACCAGCGAGGCGTTCTGCTGCGTGGTGCCGTCGAGCTGATTAATCGCGGTATTAATCTGATCGATCCCCATGCTTTGTTCACGGCTGGCGGACATAATCTCAGACATCAGCGTCGTTACGCTGGCTACGCCCTGCATCAGCTCATCCATGGTCGTGCCAGCCTGGTGCACCAGATCGCTGCCGCGATCGATATTGGTTACCGACTCTTCAATCAGCTTTTTAATTTCACGCGCTGAGTTAGCCGAACGCTGCGCCAGATTACGCACTTCAGAGGCTACCACCGCAAAACCACGCCCCTGTTCACCGGCGCGGGCCGCTTCAACCGCCGCGTTCAGCGCCAGGATATTGGTCTGGAAAGCAATGCTGTCAATCACGCTGATAATGTCGACGACTTTACGCGAAGAGGCATTGATTGCGCCCATCGTGGTCACCACCTGCTGCACAACCTCACTGCCGCGCTCGGCGACGCGTGAAGCATCTCCGGCTAGCTGGTTAGCGTGAGTGGCGTTATCGGCATTCTGCCGCACGGTGCCGGTAAGCTGCTCCATTGAAGCCGCCGTCTCGACGATTGAAGAGGATTGCTCTTCGGTACGCGAGGAGAGGTCAAGGTTGCCGCTGGCGATCTGACGCGATGCGGAGGTGATAGCCAGCGCGCTATCGCCGACCTGACGCATCAGCCCCTGCAGGTAAGCGATAAACTGGTTAAAGCTTTGCGCCACTGCGTTAAACTCCGGGCTGCTGCTGGCCGGCAGACGCTGCGTTAAGTCAGCGCCACCGCTGGACAGCGACTGAATATTGTCGTTCAGCCCTCTCAGGCTACGCATCAGGGTGCGGATAAAGCCCAGCAGCACCAGCAGCAAAATGATCGCCAGCGGGATTTGCACCATGCCCAGCTTCAACAACATGGCATTGGTTTGCTGCGTCAGCAGCGCGGTGGGGACATCACTCACCACGTACCAGGGGCTGCCGGCAATCGGCTGGACAAACAGAGTATGATTGCCTGCGTCGCCATCGTAAGTGGACTGCATTGCCTGACTACCGACATTGCCTAACAGCTGCCTCAGCGGCGCGGCCATCGGTAGCGCCAGATCGCTCAGGTTCTGTAATTTTGCCTCGCCGCCAATCAGCGCCGCGTTCCCCACCACTTTACCGTCGGCTTCAACAATCAGAACCGTGCCATGAATAGCATCGCTCATCTGTTTAACCAGCTGGTTAAAAAAGCCAAGGGTTACGTCGATAGTGGCGACGCCCCACTGGGCGCCATTGCGATAAATAGCCATTGCGCAGTTGGTGCGCGGCTGCGGGCTGGCAGCATCCTGATAAGCGTTTGCCCAGGCACACTGCCCTTTCGGTGCAGCCATGCCGCCCTTATACCAGGGCTGCTCCCAGTAGTTATCGGCGGCGGGCTGGTTCCACACGGTATTAACCTGCAGCTGGTTGCTGGCATCACGGGCGAAAAAAGTACTGAACTTGTCGCGAGCGGCGTCACGCTGCCGTGGCAGAGGCCAAATCCCACCGCCAAAGACGTTGCTGTCATTGTACTGATTAACCAGCGACGGCAGCAGCGTATCGATTTGATCGCTGCTTAATACGCCAACCGCTTCGGTAATGGTACGCTGCTGGGCCTGTACCCGATTCATCTGCTCGGTAATCGCCCCGGACAGTTGGTCAATCTGTAAACGGACTAACCGCCCTTCGTTATCGGTGAGTTGCGGGGCAACCATCATTTTTATGGCCACGACGGTAACGGCCAGCAGCACAATGAAAAAGCCGACGATCATGACAGTAAATCGGCCCTGGGTTGTTTTAAACATAGACTCACCACGTCGGTCGAAAAGGCATTATTGCCTGATCCGAATTAACGGCAGCGAGTCGCAGATCTTGAGGAGAGAATGCGAATAAAAAGCGTGAGTCAGGCGTCACATTCAGAACATTTAACTATTTTTCCGTTACTGCGAATCGGTTTGCACCACCTGCTGTCGCGGACGGAACACGTGCCCCACCTCATATTGCAATAAGCGTGCAATTAATTTCAGCCCGCCATCTTCATCAGCCTGTACAAATTCGCGTTCTGCGGTAGTGACCGGGGTTGCCCACAGCAGGTTAACTTTTTCGCCCTCGCGCTTCGGCAGGGTAAACTGCGCGGATTCACGCGCCAGCGCGCTGGAAAGAATAAAGCCTTCAAAGCCAACCGGGGCGACGTCGGAAATTAAGGTATGTCCTTCACCCAGCCAGCTAATATGCTGCCAGGGATAAGGCACAAAGCTGGCGAGCGCACTGGCCATCTGCACGGCATTTTCTTCGGTCATCGTCTGCGCATCGATTGCCATTGCCAGCTCGCTGCGCCGGTGCTCCGGCGCTAAATCCTCATAGAGAAAATCGACCCAGGGCATCGGGCGGATGCTCATCCCCAGGGTGAGAAAAATCCAGCAGCCCTGATGAAAGTGCTGTGAAATCGCCGCTGGCGGCCAGCCGCCCTGGCCAATGGCATAGTAGCGTACCGATTCACCAAACTGGGTTTCATAGCAGCGCAGCAGTTCGCGCTGCACCGGCTCCCAGAGGTAACCATCATGCCAGTCGCGCCAGAATAAGCGGTGCTTCTCCGCCCTGGCATAATATTCATTGGTTGACGCTGAACCGAGCGGTGAGGTAATGCGATTCTCCCGGATACAGCCGGCGGAGAAGCTGACCTGCTTATCCTGATACAGGCTCCAGCCGGGAATCACCGCCAGCAGCTGCCCCTGATACCACAGCGAAGCGCCGTCACCGGCCGGTTCCCAGATAACCTGCAGTCCCGCCGCATCCAGCGGCGGCTCCGCTTCCAGCGTCCGGCAATCACCAGCGCTCAGCAGCGGCGCTATCCCCTGCTCCATTGAGGCGATATCTTCCTGCGCCGGCGCCGGCAGCAAATTGCGCAGCCAGCAGCCGCGCACGGCAAACTGGGTGCGCAAAGCGTCGGCAGGCCAGAGGTAGAGATACGCTGTACGTTCATCCTGTTCAACGACGGCGCTCAGCGTTTGCTGCGGGTTAGTCACCTCTAAGATCAGGTGGGAACGTGTCATATGGCCTCGACGATCACAATGCGGGATCCTTTGTTCGGAGATTAGCGCAGAATGCGTCACCGTGCCGACAACAGACAACGGGAAATATCCCAAAAGGCCGACAGGAGCGACAAAAGGTGGTTCACGCAGCGCAAAACCCTTTAGCTCTGAACCCCCGCGGCCATCCCGGACCGCTTGTCGCTTAGGGTTCGCGTCCCATGCGCGCCATTGCGCGGTGAAACGCGCCGCGTCGGATAGACCAGCGCAGTAGCGCGCCGATCAGCGCCATATTTATTGCCACCCAGCGCCGCTGTAGCGGTCCGGCGCGCACCCCAAGCTGCTGCTGCGCCCAGTCCGGCAGCAGGCCAATTCCCGCGCGCAACATCACCGACATCGCCGGACGCGCCTGCCAGCTGGGCGCCGGAGCGTTCATTAATAGCTGAAGCACCTCGCGGGTGCGTTCATCGCAGCGCAGCGCCGGGCGCATTGCTGCCAGATAGCGCGCCACTTCGCTGACTGATTCAGGCACTTCGCTGGCGCCCAGCGCCCTGGCCACCAGCGCCGCTTCACGATAGTAGCGGTCCTGATCCTCAAGGCTGAGACGGGGGTTTTTATAGCGCAAGTGCGCGGCCAGAAAGCGGCTGGTCTCGGCGACGTGGACCCAGGTCAGCAGCGAAGGATCGCTGGCCGCATAAGCATTTCCCTGCGCATCAACGCCCTCAACCTGTAAATGGATACGCTTTACCCGCTCGATCAGCGTGCCGGCATCAGCGCTGTTACCGAAAGTGGTTACCGCAATAAACTGACTGGTGCGGCGCAGGCGCCCCAGCATATCCTCACGAAAGCGCGAATGGTCCCAGACGCCCGCCAACGCCGAAGGATGCAGCATCTGCATTAGCAGCGCGCTGATACCGCCGCACAGCATGGCGGGAAAGTCGCCATGCACGCGCCAGATAACGCAATCAGGACCATAAAGGCCGGGGTCGCCAGGCGGCTGGCTGAGGTCGAATTCGTTAAGTGACAGGCCGTTAAGACGGAAAACCTGCTGTTGGATAAGGTCGCGAAACCCGGTCATGAGTGAACCCGTGCTAAATCGGCAGGAGAGAATATTAACCCGCCAGCCGCAGAGCGGCCAGCGGGACAGCAGCGCGTAACAATTACAGTAGAGTAAACACGCTGTTTTTGGTACGGGCTGAGTCAAGGCCAATCATCACGTCGAACTTACCGGGCTCCACGACGTATTGCATGCGGGCGTTCCAGAATTTCAGCGCGTTGATATCAATCGGGAAAGTGACGGTTTGCGTCTCCCCGGCCTTGAGGAAAATACGCTTGAAGCTTTTCAGCTCTTCAACCGGACGACTGATGCTGGCCGTCTGATCGTGCAGATAAAGCTGCACCACGGTAGCGCCGTCACGCTTGCCGCTGTTGGTGACCGTTACGCTGGCATTGAGGGTGCCATTGCGCGCCAGGGTTTTAGCGGAGAGGCGCACGTCCGACAGCGTAAAGCGGGTGTAGCTCAAGCCGTAGCCAAACGGATACAGCGGGCCGTTGGCGGCATCATAGTAGTGCGAGGTGTATTTATTCGGGTGCTGAAAATCATAGGGGCGCCCGGTTCGCAGATGGTTGTAATAGATCGGAATCTGGCCGACAGAGCGCGGGAAAGACATTGGCAGCTTGCCGGAGGGGTTATAGTCGCCAAACAGCACATCGGCGATGGCATTGCCGCCTTCGGTGCCGCTAAACCAGGTTTCCAGCATCGCATCCGCCTGCATGTCTTCTTTCACCAGCGCTAACGGGCGGCCGTTCATCAGTACGATAACCAGCGGCTTACCGGTGGCTTTCAGCGCATCCAGCAGCTTCAGCTGGCTGGGGGGAATGGTAATATCGCTGCGGCTTGATGCCTCATGGGCCATGCCCTGCGATTCCCCCACCACCGCCACCACCACATCAGACTGTTTCGCCGCTGCCAGCGCATCGTCGATCATTTTTTGCGGTGAGCGCGCATCGACGCTGACCGCGCGTTCATACTGGTTGAGGAAGTCCTGAATACCTTTGTTATCGGTGACGTTGGCGCCCTTCTGGAACATAACCACCGCCTTGTCGCCGACCGCATTGCGAATGCCCTGCAGCACGGTGACTGACTGCTCCGCCACGCCGGCAGCCGACCAGCTGCCCATCATGTCGCGCTTACTGTCCGCCAGCGGCCCGACCACGGCAATGGTGCCAGATTTTTTCAGCGGCAGGGTTTCCAGACGATTTTTCAGTAGCACCAGGCTCTTACGCGCGACGTCGCGCGCTTGCGGGCGATGCAGACGGCTTTCCGCGTTGGTATTGGTCGGGTCGCTGCCTTTCGGCCCGAGGTGGCTGTAGGGATCGTTAAATAACCCCATATCGTATTTGACGTTCAGCACGTGACGTACGGCGTCATCAATTTCCGCTTCGCTCACCGCCCCGCTTTTTACCAGTCCCGGCAGGTATTTGCTGTAAAACTCGTCGCTCATACTCATATTAACGCCAGCGTTGATGGCAATGCGCACCGCATCCTGCGGATCGCTGGCGACGCCGTGCTTAATCAACTCTTTGATCGCACCGTGATCGCTGATGGTAATGCCTTTAAAGCCCCAGTCATTACGCAAAACGTCCTTTAGCAGCCAGCTGTCGGCAGTCGCAGGCACGCCGTTGAGCGAGTTCAGCGCGACCATCACGCCGCCGCTGCCGGCATCCAGCGCGGTCTTATAACCGGGCAGGTAGTCCTGGAACAGGCGCTTAGGACTCATATCAACGGTATTGTAATCGCGACCGCCCTCTACCGCGCCATAGGCGGCAAAGTGCTTGACGCTGGTCATCACGTTATAGCGATCGGCGGGACTTTTGCCCTGCATGGCCTGCACCATCGCCCTGCCCATCTGCGACGTCAGGTAGGTATCCTCGCCAAAACCTTCCGAAACGCGGCCCCAGCGCGGGTCGCGGGTGATATCCACCATCGGCGCCCAGGTCATATTCAGTCCGTCATCGGCGGCTTCATAGGCGGAAATCCGCCCGACGGTGTTGACCGCATCAAGGTCCCAGCTGGAGGCCAGCCCCAGCGTGATAGGAAATATTGTGCGCTGACCGTGGATAACATCATAGGCGAAGAACAGCGGGATCTTCAGGCGACTGAGTTGCATCACCTGGTCCTGCATTTTGCGGATATCCGGGCGGGTGACGGTATTAAAAATCGCCCCAACCTGACCTTTTTTAATCATCTCGCGGATCACCTCTTTCGGGTTATCCGGGCCGACGCTAATCAACCGCAGCTGGCCAATCTTCTCATCCAGCGTCATTTTTTTTAGCAGGTCGGTAACAAACGCATCGCGTGCCTGCGGCGTCAGGGGGTGATGACCAAAAGTCGATTCAGCCATTACCGGCTGAAAAGCCAGCGTTGCCGCCAGTCCTAAACCACAAATCCATTTCATCAAAAAATGCTCTCTCAACGCATTGCCCAACAAGGAGTTTTGGGCTCAAAATTACAGCTTAGCGCAAGTTTGCCATAACAAGACATTCGCGCACAGCGCTATCACATCAGGCTGAGAGGCCGATAGCAGAACCAGCGGCCGCAGGCTAACTGCTATGGTTAAAGTTCGACTGGCATATAAGGACATCATATGGAATCGATAGTTACGCCCGAAGACCGTAAGTTAATCGCCACGCTGACGCGCATCGTTGGCAAAGGACATTTGCTCACCGACCCGCGTAAAACCGAACGCTACCGCAAAGGCTTTCGTTCCGGCAGCGGCGAAGCGCTGGCGGTGGTGTTTCCCGGTTCACTTCTCGAACAATGGCGCCTGTTGCAAGCCTGCGTCGAGGCCGGGACTATCGTGATTATGCAGGCGGCGAATACCGGGCTAACGGAGGGGTCGACGCCGAACGGCAGCGATTACGACCGCCCGGTGGTGATTATCAGCACCCTGCGCCTCGATCGGGTTCAGCTGCTGGACGAGGGCAAGCAGGTGCTGGCATTTCCTGGCAGTACGCTCTATCAGCTGGAGAAAATCCTCAAGCCGCTGGGACGAGAGCCGCATTCGGTGATCGGCTCATCGTGCATCGGCGCCTCGGTAGTTGGCGGGGTATGCAATAACTCCGGCGGCGCCCTGATTAAGCGCGGACCGGCCTGGACCGAAATGGCGCTGTATGCCCGCATTGATGAACAGGGAAAGCTGGTGCTGGTTAACCACCTCGGTATCCGACTCGGCGAAACGCCGGAGCAGATCCTGACGCGCCTTGACGATGAAACCTGGCGTCCTGCCGATGTCGAGCATGACGAGCGCCACGCCTCGGATAATGAATACGCCACGCGGGTGCGCGAGGTTGACGCCGACACGCCTTCACGCTTTAACGCCGACGCCCGTCGCCTGTTTGAAGCCTCCGGCTGCGCTGGCAAGCTGGCGGTATTTGCCGTGCGACTGGATACCTTTGTCGCCGAACCTGAGCAGCAGGTCTTTTATATCGGCACCAACAACACCGAAATGCTCACCAGCCTGCGGCGCGAGATTCTGACCCATTTCACCCATCTTCCGGTTGCCGGTGAGTATCTGCATCGCGATATGTTCGATATTGCCGAAAAATATGGCAAAGACACGTTTCTGATGATCGACAAGCTCGGCACCGATCGTATGCCGCTGTTTTTCACCCTGAAAGGCCGCATGGACGCGCTGTTTAATCGTCTGTCACTGGTGGCGCCAAATTTTATTGATCGCCTGCTGCAACGGGTAAGCAGCTGGTTTCCTTCCCATTTACCGACGCGAATAACCCAATATCGCCAGCGTTTTGAGCACCATCTGATGCTGAAAATGTCCGGCGAGGGAGTTGAAGAAGCCCGGCGTTTCCTCGCGCGCTTTTTTGCCGAAGGCGACGGTGAGTTTTTTAGCTGTACCCCTGAAGAGGGGCGCAAAGCCTTTCTGCATCGCTTTGCCGCCGCCGGAGCCGCGGTGCGTTATCATGCAGTGCATCAGAATGAAGTCAGCGAGATTCTGGCGCTGGATATCGCCCTGCGTCGCAACGATAACGACTGGTTTGAGCAGCTCCCGCCGGAATTCGACAGCATGCTGACCCATCGCCTCTATTACGGGCATTTCTTTTGCTACGTGTTTCATCAGGATTACATCGTGCGCAAAGGGGTGGATGTTCATGCGCTGAAAGAGAAGATGCTGGCGCTGCTGCACCAGCGCGGCGCACAGTACCCGGCTGAACATAACGTCGGGCACCTGTACGAAGCGCAGCCGCAGCTGAAGGCGTTTTATCAACAGCTCGATCCCACCAACAGCTTCAATCCCGGTATCGGTAAAACCAGCAAGTGCCATCACTGGCACTGAAGAAAGTGCTCACCGCCCAGGAACCGCTCATTGTGAGCGGTTTTCATGGAAGCCGGGCGCTGCGGAAACCAGCAGTCGCCAGCTCCCTGCCGGGATATTCTGCTGCCCGTCGGCAACAATTAAAAAAGCGGCAGAAGGCGCTGGGCGAATGGAGATCATGCTGTTTTTGTTCAGGGGATTCACCTGCCAGTCCCGACCAGCCAGCCGCACACGTATTTTCTTTGTCGGATCGGTTTCGCTCTGAATGATATAGCCCGGCGCCCCCGCAGGGCTGGCCGCCTCCATCCACAGGGTAAAACCCTCCGCGCCATCGGCGTTAAACACCCGGCCCTTCGCCAAAATCGCACCATCTTTAACCGTCCCCGCCATTTGCGGGCTAATTTGCAGCTCGGTACGCACCGATTTCGCTATGGCCGGGAAACTGCCCAAAGCCACAAAACACAGGAGTGCAAAAAAAACCTTCCTTATCGACAATTTAATTCTCCCGCTGACATTGCGCATTCATGACATAGATCCCGGCGGCGTCCTGCTGTGCGGGGAGCTGGTAGCTTGCCCGGCACTGCTGCTTTGCCCATTTCACTATCAGCGCCCCTTTATTCTGCAAGCCGGTCAGCCAGGTTACGCCGCCATCAGCGACGATCCCCGTTCCCGCTTGCTCGCCAACCACCGTTACCAGCGCACCGTAGGGAACTGGTCGCCCATCAGGCTGTAACACCGTTATTAAGGCGCGAGCGCCCGTACGCGTGGTGAATTTTATCGGTACAACCGCGCCGTGAGTGGGGACTATCGATTTATCAGTTTCAGCAATATCCACATCCGGCGGTAATTGCTCAGGATTCAGATACACCGTGTTTGTCTGATAAGGCTGTAAAAAAGATTGGCTGGTAAAACCCCGGAAATCTGTCTTCACGCCAGGCCAGGCGCCGACCTGAATACCGGCGGCGCCTGGCGCTTCAATTAACGCCACCGTCTCGCCCAGGGGCTGACTCAGGGTCATCCCTTTACCGTGGAGCAGCATGCCGCCGTGCAGTTCTGCTCCGGTCCTGCGATAACTATCGCTGTAACCGTAGTAACCGGATGCCTGGCCGTAGGTGCCATTCCATCTCAGATTAAGGTTGCCGTTATTCTGTTCTTCTGCGCCGGGCCTGAACTGCTGGCTGGCTGACCATTGCAGACGACGTTGCAAAGCGGCGCCGTTAACACCCAGACTGTGCGTAGCCTTGCCTGTTGAAGGGCTGGTATAGCGGTAAGAAGCGCGAGTGTTGCCACCCAGCCAGCGGCCCAGCGGTACGCTCATCCACAGGCTGGTGACCTGATCTTTTTGATTGTTGCGGCTGCCGTAGCGATTCTGCGACCAGTTCAGACTTAACGTCACCGCCTCAAACGGCAGGGTATAGGTCGCCATAAAGGTGCTGTCATAACCGTCACGCTCCCAGTAACGCGCTTGATAGCCGCTAAAGCCAAAATATCCCAGGCTTCCTATCCCCTGATTTACCGCGATGCCGATGCGATTTTTCTGCGACAGTGAAAGGGATTGCGATCTATACCGGGGGTCATTCTCCAGCGCATCAGACAGAGTATGAAAACCTCGGGACAGCGAATATTCGCTGCTAACACTTAAGGTGGTGTTAAGCGGGATAAACTGTTTACTGTAACGCAGACGTAACTCGCGCCCGCGCTCTGCCCGGTGCTGACTCCGGCTCTCGGTGATATCCATCGACACCGCCCCTATTTTCCCGGCCGACCAGCCAGCCCCTGCGGAAAGCGCCAGATATTTCGGAGAGAATTGCGCACCGCCATACACGGTGAAGTTAGCGGGTAGCCCATAGATGGCAGTAGCCTGTACCACGTCGGGAGACACGCCGGTAGCAGAACGGTACTGACCGGCCATCAGATTGTATTTAAGGTACCCTTCACGCAACGCGATGGCCGGCGTCTGCCAGGGGATGATAAACACCTGAGGCTGGCCATCTGTCTCATGAATCGTGACCTCCAGGTCGCCGCCAGAACCGGTAGCGATCAGGTCGGTCAGCGCAAAGGGGCCGGCCGGCACCAGCGCATTGTAAAGCGTCTGGCCATTTTGTTTCACTTCCACCCGGGCTTGCGTACGGGCTATCCCCCGCACCACCGGCGAAAACTGATACAGGCTCCCCGGTACCATCGCTTCATCAGAACTCAGCATCACGCCGCGAAAAGCCACGCTGTTGAAAATATCAGCGGGCGTGTAGCTTTCACCTAACGTTAACCGGCTTTTAATGGCATTCAGTCCGCGCTCGGCATAGGTATTCACGCTTCGCCACTTACCAGCCTGAGCGCCCGACCGCTGCCAGTTGGTATTATTACGCAGCCGCCATGCGCCCAGGTTAATGCCGGGTTGCAACTGCATCCAGTTGCTGTTATCCGTTCTTGAGGTGTAATGGCGATACTCGGTACGCGTTGAACCCAGCTGGTAATTCATCAGCAGCGCCGGAATACCGTCATTCCAGAGCGTCTCAGGCGCGATACCCTGCCGTCTGGCATGCATAAACAGCTGGGGAATGTTCAGCAGCAGCGTCTGATTATTAAAATTGAAATCCGCACTGGCGCCCGGGATCGCTGACAGCGGAAAACAGCCATCGGCAACACCGTTCTCTTTTTCGGCATCCGGGTAATCCTCAACCCGGACGTGATATGCCGCGAGCTGCTCGCGGGTCAGGCACGGGGTGAGCTTGACGCCGCCTTTATCATCATTGAACTGAATGAAGCGAATGTCCTGCGCATCGACAAACTCACCGTTGAGCAGAATATCAACCGGATACAGGCCCGGTAACTGCCCGCCCTGCTCAAATTGCGTCAGATCGACATGGCCGCCGGCATTATCAATAAGCGCCGGATCAAAATGATATTCGCGCGCCTCTGCTGCCAGTGAAAGTAGCGGCAGCATCATAACCAGAAGCGTATTGAAAGATTTCATTGTTGATCATTATTTCAAGGACGCACGATATTCACGGCTTTCACCGCCGTTATCGGTAATAACTGCCCAGCGGACGTCGCCTGAAGCGCCTGGCATAAGAGGGAAGGTTTTGCTACTAAAGGGGGCAATAAAACCGGGCGTGTTCATCGGCTGGTTGCCGACGGCGATTTTTTTCAGGTTGGCATAATAAGGTGTGGCATTGTGCGCCCTGAGCTGATTACCCTGACGTTGCCAGGTCAGCGAAGCGGCTGCCTCTGTGACGCTGCCTTTCAGGGCTGCGGGACGTACCAGCAGTTTAATGCAGGATTTTACCCGCACCTGCACCAGTACCTTAGCCTCGCTCTGCTTCATCCGCTCCCGGCTCCACTCCTGATCTACTGAAGGCGGAATGCCGGTCATACACAGCCAGTACAGTGACTCACGGTCGCCCTGCGCGACATTACCGGTGCTGACAACGCGTAAACGGTTCTGCTGCTGCGCGTCCAGACGGAAAAGCGGTGGCGTGACCACGAAAGGGGCGGCGTCAGTTTGATTCTCCATCAGTACCTGTGACTGAACCAGCATGGGAAAGCTCTGCGGATTAGCAACCGACAACGATGCACCGGCAGATCCGGGACGGTAAATAATTCGACTGGCTCCCGTCTTTAATGAAAAAGATTGCGTTTCCGCTTTCACCGGCTGGCTGGCAGCCTGCAGGTTACCAGTGACGATCAGCGAACCCGCCAGGACGGCAATAATATGAGAGAGTATTTTCATTTTTAAATTGGTTATTTTCTCAACAAATGGCATGCGGAGGGTTATTAAAAAGATTAATTCCGCCCTAATCGCAGTTATTTCTTCAGATAAAAAGTATCAAAAAACGTTAAATTTAAGGATAAGAAAAAGGAGATAACCTTGAGGAAAATAGTACATAAGACCTGGAATAATCTTAACGTACAAAGATGCATCAATTTAATTATGCCGAAAGTATATTCCGGCATAATAGTATTAAACCCTATTTATTAGCTCTGCCATGCTGCAGAGTCAATTGAAAGTACGTAGGTGTCAGCCTTAACCTTTTGCCCCCCGCTTGAAAGGATCTCCAGGCTAGCTGAGGAAGGATTTGTGCTATTTGATCCTACCCACGTAATGTGGACACGCCCTAAGCGAGGATTTGGTTTTCGAACTGTTCCGGGCTGATACCACCGCAGGCACTGTGGCGACGCCAGCGATTGTAATCACACTCGATATAATTGAACACCGCCGCCCGCATTATTTCCCGGCTGGCAAAGCGTTCTCCGTGGATACATTCCACCTTCAGTGAGTGGAAGAAGCTTTCCGTGCACGCATTATCGTAGCAGTTGCCCCTGGCGCTCATGCTACCGCGCAGGTTATGCCGCTTCAGCAGTGCCTGAAAGGCCGCTGAGCAGTATTGTCCGCCCCGGTCCGTATGCATAATTACGTTCTCCGGCCGTTTACGCCGCCACAACGCCATCTGCAACGCATCGCAGGCAAGCTGGGCCGTCATCCGCGATGACATCGACCAGCCGATGACGGCCCGCGACCAGAGGTCGATGACCACGGCCAGGTACAGCCAGCCCTCGTCGGTACGCAAGTAGGTTATGTCTCCCGACCACTTCTGGTTCGGGCCGCTGGCGTAAAAATCCTGCTTCAGCAGGTTCTCTGACACCGGCAGGCCATGTTCACGGTAGCTCACCGGGCTGAACCGGCGTGCGGCTTTCGCCCGTAACCCCTGACGGCGCAGGCTGGCAGCAATGGTTTTCACGTTGTACGCCAGGCCCTGCGCA
>NZ_MRUL01000040.1 GCF_002006995.1 Izhakiella australiensis
AGGAATATAACCGTGAAAGACCGCATTCATCATTAAATAACCGGACTCCGGAGGAATTTATCCGAAGTCTCCAAAAAAGTCAGGATCTCTGATTTACCCCTGCACTGATATTGGGAAGGGATCAAAATAATGCGGGCGACGGTGTTTAATTGTATCGAGTGTGATTACAATCGGTGGCGTCGTCACAGTGCCTGTGACGGTCTCAGCCCGGAACAATTTGAAAACCAGAACCTTGCTTAGGGCAGTGTCCACATTACGTGGGTAGGATCACTACAGTTCACCCGCCATATCAAGTTAAATTTCTCATGCGGTGCCATCTTTTGTTATCCGCGCATTAACACCCACCTTGCGGAATTCCGGCTTCCGGGCGAACCGACAGTATTGTACCCGGCTGCACATATCCCTCACCTCTTCCTTGAGGATATTTGCCAGCCAGTCCTTCAGTCGGGAATGTTTCTCACTGCGGTGACGCTGTGCGTTATAACGGCTCAGATAGTTCCAGAGCCATTCGTTGGCCTGCAGCTCCGTCTCAGGTCTGCCCTAATTACACGACTGCTATGTCTGATTGCCCGTTCTTTAAACGGGCCCAGCCAGATTTTTTACTCCCCTCCAGGAAGATATTAATTCTTCGTTCCACACCACGTCTCATCCGAATCCTGGTCCCATAAAATGTGGGATCGGTGCGGTGGTATTGGTGAAATGACGTCATATATAACATTGCATGTATACTGATTATTTTTTCCAGCCTTTAATACAATAAGATAATGCCCTTTATGAATACAATCAGCAGGTGTTGGTGTGAGGGTAATAGAACTTCCATCCAGGGTGGTCGCACCTGCTCGTTGCAGGAACATCTGATTGCTCATAGGGTATCCGGCCGCACCAACGATGCGGGTATGTTGTACTACGAGGCTGGTTTCCAGTATTTCAAGGATGACATTCGTTTTATTTCTGATATCACTCCTGTTGTAAACTTCTACAATATATCTTCCCGCGGTATGGAAAAATTCCTCGGTAAGGTTGGTGCCGATGTCGCCCCCGGATATTGATAATGCTCCTATTCTTTCAATAAATACTGCTTCACTTAGTGGCGCAGAGCGGAAACCATACAAATGATTCTTTCTGGTGACAATATCGGCAGGGTTTGTATTATCCAGGCAATACTGGTCTGTATATTTAAAAAGAAATTCCCACCAGGAATTGTCTTTCTGATCGGTAGGGAAATACCAGTAAGGTGTGTGCTTTAAACGAAAATACTCACGACTTCCATCGCTCCATGCACCAAGATAAATATCACCAACTTTCCCCTGACGAGAGTCAGACCACTCATGTAGTTTGTCTGTTTTATATTTTCTCATCATCGCAATATCTATGTGCTCTTCTGAATATATTTCTCTCTCTCCTGTAACTTTAAGGTGTAATTTACCACCGATAACCATCTCTCGACCATCGGAAGTACTTACAAAAACTCTTATCAGCGCGGAACTATTTTGTATAACATCTCGTGGTGTGGAAATCGTAACGCTCTGATTTTCCGGTGAGGATAAAAAAGAGAACCCTTCGGGTATTTCCCACTGGTAACTTAACGTGTTATGATTCTTATTTGTGACGAACGCTGACACATCAAAAATCCCATTTTCATGAATATGTTCTGGAAGATTAATCTGCCCGGTAATACTTTGCTCCTGTACTGGGAACTGGTAAACTGGATTTTCGTCGGTATTTTTCCATATGGGTTTCGTTAAATCGAGCAGCCCCATATTGTTTATTTCCCGCTCCGTTTCCGGAAGCGTCTTCAGTCCCCACTGTTCAAAAAACGTTAATAAATTAAAACCAGATACCCGACTGCATTCAAGTATAAATCGCTGAATTTTTTCATTACTGTTCTGTGGGCGTTCTGTTTCTTTCAGGATACGATAACGTTGTCCGAGTCGGGCATGAAAATCCCTGCCGAATGCAAGGGTAAGCTGCCAGAACATAGCAACCTGATGAAACAGTCCTAATCTGCTGTAGTCTCTGTCATTTTCATTAAAATATTCAAAAACTTCGGGC
Organism: Izhakiella australiensis; assembly: GCF_002006995.1. Taxonomy (GTDB): domain Bacteria; phylum Pseudomonadota; class Gammaproteobacteria; order Enterobacterales; family Enterobacteriaceae; genus Izhakiella; species Izhakiella australiensis. The sequence goes on from NZ_MRUL01000040.1 coordinate 2,053, forward strand.
CAAATACTGTCCAGCCGGGTTGCTCTTCCGTTCAGTGCGCTCTGTACATAGAGTGATACAATATTGACCGTCACTTCCCCCAGTCCATCCCAGCGTACATCGTCCAGCTGGTAATGATGCCCCAACTCATGCCAGGGGCCCCAGCCATCTTCTGTCAGATACCGGCTGTTGCAAACACAGTACGCACCACTGAAGTTGGTTCCGAGCCAAGCGTTCGACGCAGACATATAGCCCCCGGTCGAAGAAGGTTTGGTCTCAAAAATATACTGAAATGGCGTAGCCTGGTGAGGACGAGGATAATTTGTGTGCAGCCCATAGCACTCTTCCGCAAGCGACACAATCTTATCCCACAATCCGCAGACTTTCTGGGGATTATCGATATTTTCTTTAAGCACATGTAGCGGCATAGCAACAATCATTCTCTGACCAACCAGTTCTCCATAGGGAGCATTGCTAAAATCCTCTAGTGCCTGATTCCATGTTTGCTGAGTATCCAGGCCCAATACAAAACGCGGCATCCGGCGGGCTCCACTGACTACCTGAGCATAAATTTCTGAATCCAGAGGAAAGTTGGGGGCCGCAAAATAGATGATCCCGCGATTCTGGGCCGTAATACGCTGAGTTCCAAAATTCAGCTGAACTGACTGCCGGGATTTACTCTCTGGCGCATCAGCGGATTCTGTCACCGGATATATCCACAGTTTCGGAGCAGATGAAGGTATTTCACCGTTGTAATGACAGACTATCTCCAGACTGTCCCCGGCTTCGCACCAAAGGCCGGTAGACTGTGTCGGATGAGGATTAAACCAGCGCCGATGATCTCTTTTTGCAATATCGGAAGGTAAACCACGTTGTATCAGTTTGTTAGAGGGCATCATAGAATTCACCTGAAGGATGTTTGACGCTTTAAATATAGATCATCCCAGCGGGCAGTGAACGTTTCGAGTCAATGGCCTGAATCATGGTAAGTCAATAGCTGGTTCACGGTCAGGAATTTTTTTCAAACGCCTTTTCAGTTGTCAATAACGGGTAAAAAGTGATTCACTTATCGTCAACACCAACGGTCTAATATTGATCGGGTTCTGAAGCCCAACCGTACGAAAACGTACGCTAAGCATATTTTTTAACCAGCTCGGCGTTTTATTGCCTTGATAACTAGGCCGTCATAAAGGCCAATCATCCGCCTAGTCCCCCTGCTTAAGAGGTCTGAGCTGGTCCTTTGTTACTTGTTCTGCAAGCGTAAATGTATAGTGCCCCAGCATATTGATATGCGCATGCCGCAGTGGCGAAAGCCGGACTTCATCTTCTTCATTAATGACTTCGCCCTCATCACGCAAATGTGCCAGTGCGGCCTGCATATAAATGGTATTCCAGAGCACGACGGCATTGGTCACCAGCCCCAGAGCGCCCAGTTGCTCCTCCTGCCCATCCTGATAGCGCTTTCTGATCTCGCCTTTCTGCCCGTGACAAATTGCTCTGGCGACAGCATGTCTGCTTTCTCCCCGGTTAAGCTGGGTCAGGATACGACGTCGGTAATCCTCATCATCAATATAATTCAGCAGGTACAGTGTCTTATTTATTTTCCCAGCTTCGATAATGGCCTGTGTTAATCCTGAAGGGCGATCGCTGCTCAGCAACGAACGAATCAAAACTGACGCCCGAATTGTCCCCAGCGTCAGGGAGCCGGCCATGCGCATCATGTCATCCCAGTGTTGCTCTATCTTCCGGGCATTCGCAGCATTGCGGGCGATATAATTCAGCACGCCATAATCTGCATCTTTATCTACACGCCAAAATACAGAGGCTCCTGCATCAGCCAGACGGGGAGAAAACTGATAGCCCAGCAGCCAGAAAAGGCCAAAGATCAGATCACTGGAACCGGCTGTATCTGTCATTATCTCAGTCGGGTTTAGTCCGGTAAACCGGTCACTCCCGGGGGTTCTGTCGCATTAAGAAATGGTCGGGTAACCTACTGTTTTTTTTGCAATTTTGTCCGGCCATGTCTCTGATCCAAAAATCCTTTAAACGCCTGCATTATCCCGTTGACGTTATTGCTCAGTGTGTCCGCTGGTATCTGACTTATTCCCTGAGTGCTACCGTGAAGGGCAGGAAGATCAGTTGGGTGCGCTCGGCATGGTCACTAACGCGGTAGTACTGTGGAATTCTCTTTATATGCAGGAGGCGCTTTCACGCCTTCGCTCAACAGGCGAAACGCCAGAGGATGAGCATATTGCCCGGCTTTCGCCACTGATGCACGGTCATATCAACATGCTGGGGCACTATACGTTTACCCTGCCGGAAGATATTTTGAAGGGAGAACTGAGGTCGTTAAATTTCAATTTAAACAATGAATTATCTTCTTAGCGTGGTTTTTTACACCATTGGACCTCAGACCCCTCTTATCGCTCCTGAGCAGCGAGATGGATTCAGCTCTTTCACGGCCTCATACACTAATTTACGCTGCGCCAGCAATATCCTGGTTTCGCCACTGTGCCGTTGACATGGCGTGACGTAGCGGATGCCGCTGTGACGATGCTCTTCGTTGTACCAGTTCACGAAGCGTTTCACCCAAGCACGCGCCTCTTCCAGCGTTGAAAAGCCTTTCTCTGGCCACGCCGGCACATATTTCAGCGTCCTGAACAGTGACTCCACATGCGCGTTGTCATTGCTCACCCACGGGCGGTTGTGCGACGGGGCGGCCTAATGGGAGCGAAGGTAAGCGTAAACCCAGTGCCTTATGTAGCCATTAAGTCAGAGCTGGTAACTTAGACGCCCACCTGTTACAGACGGACATCTAAGTATGAAATCCTAGTCCTGGCGAAAAGTACTCCGTAAAAATTATTCGAATGACTTCAAGCTCCGTATGGTTGAAATGGCCTCCCGTCCCGGGGCCTGCGTCGCTCAGATTGCCCGTGAAAACGGCGGCAATGATAACGTCATCTTCAAATGGCTACGGCTCTGGCAGAATGAGGGCCGTATATCCCGCCGACTGCCGGCTACCATAGAGACTTCATCACTACCCGCGATACTGCCTGTTGAGGTGGTATCTGATCCGACGCCATCTGACGGGACAAACACTGTCCCGGGTCAGTTCTCAGCGCTGAACGCCTCCTCCTGTTGCGTCGAGTTCCGCCTCGGTAAAATGACGCAGGAAAACCCGTCACCTGAGTTGCTGGCTGTACTGCTTCGCAAGCTGACCGGGAGAAGACAATGATATCCTTCCCGTCAGGCACCCGTATCTGACTGTTTGCCGGCGTCACTGACATGCGTAAATCGTTCAATGGCCTGGGTGAGCTGGTACAGCATGCTCTTGATGAGAGCCCGTTCTCCGGCCATCTGTTTATCTTCCGTGGTCGCAAAGAGGATTCCGGCAGGGCAGCCAGGCAATCCCGGAGCAAACCGTTGCTGGCTTCCCTGCACGACTGGTTGGTGGAGAAAAGCGCAACGCTGTCGAAAAAATCGCGGCGGGTGAGACGTTCGCTTACGCGCTGAACCAGTGGGATGCGCTGTGCTACTACAGCGCAGACGGTCTTGCAGAGCCGGATAACAATGCAGCAGAGCGAGCGTTACGGGCAGTATGTCTGGGTAAAAAGAACTATATCTTCTTCGGCAGCGATCATGGTGGTGAACGTGGTGCCCTGCTGTATGGTCTGATCGGAACGTGCAGGCTGAACGGTATCGATCCGGAAGCCTACCTTCGCCATATCCTGAGCGTACTACCAGAGTGGCCCAGCAACAAAGTGGCCGAACTGCTGCCATGGAACGTAGATCTCACCAAGCAATAGTCGTCAATACGGCGCTCACCTAACGCTTACCTTAATGCGACAGAACCTGGGACAGCTTCAGCATCCGCACGGGGACGGATTGTCCCCGGCAGAGCAGTTTTATCTTCCGGTTGCATAAAAAACAAACAGACCAGCTTTCCGGCAACCTGACACCGTTAATGCGACACAACCAAAAAAACAGTATGTTACCAGACCACTTCTTAATGCGACAGAACCCCGGTGTGTCCGGGGCTGTTGTTATTTCGCTGAAACAATCAGAAGTTAATCCGGAACCCGGCATTGGCCATAATCGGGCTTTCAACCTTGTTACCCTTGCGATAATCCGCTTCCACAAACACCTGGGCGTTTTTGCTTACCTGAGCGGTCATGCCGGCACCATACTTGCCCAGCGTACCTGACTGGTCGTTTTTGTAGGTGTAGCGGTCGTTAAAAGTCACGATGTTGTTCTTCAGAAACTCGTGCTCCACAGCGGCCGTCACGTACGGGCTCAGGGTCACACTGCGGACCTCAAAGGCTTTACCGACGGACACTCCCAGCTCGCCTTTTGCTGATTTCTGGGTACCGATGTCGGCTTTCATACCGTTGCTCAGCGCCATATCCTTGCCCTGCGCGGCGAAGTAGCTGGCACGCACATACGGGTCGACGTTGATGCCATCACCCAGGGTTAACTGGTAACCGGTTTCCAGCGCGGCACCATAGCCATTCTGGTCGTAGCTGCCCTTCACCAGCTGCCCCCGGTCCGTGTGAGTGCGCAGGTCGCTGCTGAAGCGATTGTATTTGATAACGCCGTCGACATAGTAGCCTGCCGGGCTCATCCAGGTGGAGTAGAGACCCGCCCCGTAGCTGGCAACCGGGCTGCTGTCGCCCCGTTGTTTCACGGAGCTTTTAGAATAGGAGGTCAGCGCGCCGACTGAAAGTTTACCCTCAGCCACATCAAACACTTTGTCGCCGCCAATTTCCATGCCGTTCTGGCCTAACCGGTAATCTGAACCGGCACCGGCGGTTATGTCGGTGGAATTATGCAGATAACGGCCCCAGACACCGCCCTCACCCTGGTCAAAACGTTGAATGTCGCCACGACGGGTACGCAGCGCCTGCATCTCGCCATCAAAAATGTACTGAGGGGCGGAAGCCAGTCCCATCACGGCATCGGTGGTGCGGGAGGTCTGACTGGTGTCAGTGACCAGCACCACGACGGTTTTACCGGTGACGGGGTCTTTTTGGGTGTCCACAATAACTTTGTGTGTGCCCTGGTCAGCACCACCATCCAGAGTAAAGGTAGCGTTGTTATTGCCATTAACAACGATAAGGTCATTCAGCGCACCAGCGGGAAGCTCTTTACCTGAATCCTGATTATTCAGGTGAATGTTGTATTTTCCGGACATGTTGTCAGTGACAAGCTGGTCATTATTATGTTCGGCGAGGTTGCCGTTCATTATCAGGTTGCCGCCGGAACCATTAACTTCTCTTGTAAAAAGAGTCGTGTATCCCGTTCCCGCTTCATGACCGAAAGCGATGCTGCCGCCATTCATGGTAATGGTATCGGCCATAACCTCATGGCTGTTACTCTCTGTAGGAAGGAGCTGTAGTCTGGAGCTATTATTCAGGGTAACGTTTTCAAGTTGCTGTGTGGGGTTATCCTCTGCGGCTAAAACAGTCAGAACTGAATTTCCGTTCAGGGTGGTGTTACCTGACATCTGAGCATCTGCACCAACAATACTGCTGGCGTGGTCATTAAAGGTGGTGTTTTCTGATTGAGCGCCATCTTCCAGTATCTGGGATGCATTGCCGGAGAAAGTTGTGTCACTGGCTGAGCCACCATTACTGATGGTCTGCACTGCATTTCCGGTAAAACTATCTTTCTCAGATTTAGCTCCGTCATTAATGATCAGGGAAGCGCTATCACTATAAACATTGCTTTCAGAATAAGAAAAAGGTTGAGTGGATTCAGATTGTGTCGGAGACAGTTCGACCTCACTGTCTCCATTAAGTTTACTGTTATAAACACCGCCAAAAACAACGAGATAATTGCCTGTTGTTACCGTATTCGGGGAACCGTTAGATATAATTGTTCTGACCACAGGCCCATGATTAGATGGTTGCTCAAGAATGACACCATCATCTGAAGCAAATCCCGCTTGGGAAACCGTCAATAAAGCCAACGATAGCGCCACCACCAACGGCTTTTTCTTTGTGTAAAACTTTGTATTCATTTTTTCAAATCCTCCGAATATTGTTTACTTGTGTAATGGTATTACCTGATTTGTCTCATTGTTCATAGGTAATCCCCCCATTTTTAACGGAGGTGATAAGTAGAATCAGGTCATACGTTGAATATGCTGCATTGGCGTGTAGCCATTCAGCGCCATATTCGGACGTTCGTGATTATAAAACCATTGCCACTGCG
>NZ_MRUL01000041.1 GCF_002006995.1 Izhakiella australiensis
CTCGGCCTGCTTGAGGATGGCCATGATCTGGCTGTCGGTAAAGCGTGATTTTTTCACAGAGATCTCCCCGGTTCAGATTACGAGAAAATTCTACTTATGAACACACCGGTTTTTCGGGGGGATTACCAACTAAGTTACAGACTAAAAAAACGAAAAACCACGAGAGTCAGTGGGTAATGCATGAGTCATTTTTCAAACCGATAATATCTATTGAAAAGTTTAAATTGGCTCAAGAAATTATCAATGCAAGATCGAAGCAAATGAGCAACGATGACATTTTGCTATATTTAAAAAGGAAATTACAAGAAAATGGTAAAATATCTGGATTTATAATAGACCAAGATGATTCTGGACCTTCAAGTAGTGTAGTTGCGAATCGTTTTGGGGGATTAATAAATGCTTATAAACTCATAGGTTACACTCCTGAGATAGACTATAGCTTTTTAACTATAAATAAAATGCTTAGGTTAAAAAACGAAGAATTGATAAAAGAAATAGAAAGAAAGTTGATAGAAATTGATGTGTCTGTTAACGATAAAAAACTTGTGAAAGTAAATAAATCTCTCACCTTTTCCATAGTCGTATCAAGATGTAGGAGTAAGGGAAATGATAAATACCAGTGGCTCGTGAGGTTAGAAAGAAGTCTAAATACAGACTTCAATATTGTAGTAAGAATGAATAGCTTGAACACAAAACCTGTTGATTATTTTATCCTTCCATCATTAGAAAATTTTGAAAAGGAACTGAAAATTAAAGAGCAAAATACTATGCTCTTTGAGTTATATAGATTTGAAAATATAGATTTTTTTCTAAATATGTTAAAACCAACATTTATGGAGGCATCTTAAATGAAAGAAGGTAAAATAGAAATGATAAAAGCATCATCTATAAAAGTTGTTTTGCCAAGAACAAGAAATAAATTTAAACATGCTGAGATTACAGAAAGTATAAATACAAGTGGTATAAGAAAGCCTGTTACTGTAAGAAGAATAAAAGATAGCAAATATGAATATGCTTTGATATGCGGACAAGGGAGGCTTGAGTCCATATCTATGCTAAATGAGGAACTAATACCAGCAATTATATTAGATGTTGATGAAAACACAGCACATATAATGAGTCTTGCCGAGAATATGGCCCGTGTTTTACCAAGAGCTGGTCAGCAGTATCTCAGAATAAAAGATATGAAAGAACAGGGGCTTAGCAACAAAGAAATTTCAGAGAATACTGGGTTATCAGTTAACTGGATAACAAGTTTAACCATGTTAATTGAAAAAGGAGAAAATAAGTTACTTTCTGCTGTTGAAAACGGAACGATGTCAATTTCTCTTGCCGTAGAAATTGCACGAGTAGACTATAAAGAGGGACAGGAGCTTTTTATCAAAGCTTTTGATGAAGGAAAGATCAAGCATAAAGATGTGAGCAAACTTAGAGAAGTTTTAGATTCAAGAAATGAAGGCTTAAAAGGCATAATGAGCACAGAATTCAAGAGAGATTACAAGAGTAAAAAATTGACTACAGATCAATTAATCAAAGTCTACGAAGATAGTATCAAAGAACACAAAAATTTGATTCACAAAGCATCATATTTAGAGTCCAATTTATTGCTTGCTAATTCAATTTTTAATGAGCTTAACAAAAATAAAGATTTCAATGATTTAATTATAAGCGAAAATCTAAATGACATCATTGGTGTAATATTTAGAAACTCTGCTAAGGACTAACAAAATGATTAAATGTTGCTTCAGTGAGAATACTTTAAGCTTAAATATAAGTGAGCTATTACCTACTAAAAAGCTTCTTATAAATTATGAGAGTAGCGAAAAGTTCTTACAAATAAAATGCACTTTGAAATCTATAGGATTAATAGAACCTATTTTAGTTTATATTGATTCAGTAACTAATGAAATAAAAATATTGGATGGGCATATGAGAATAGAGGCCTTAAAAGAATTGGGTGAAACCAAAGTAGAATGTCTTGTTTCTACAATATATGATACATATACACCTAATAAGAAAGTCAACCAAGTAACAATAATTCAAATCCAAAAAATGTTAAAGGAAGCTATAAAAGCTGGAGTTCCTATTGAATTACTTAGTGCTTCTCTAAATATTTCTGTAGATTCTTTGAAAGGCAGGATATCTGTATTAGATGGAATTAGTCCCCAGGTAGTTGAGATATTAAATGATAAGGTTGTTCCTAAGGCAACATTCTTAGCTTTAAAAAAAATGGTTCCATTGAGACAACTCGAATGTGCTAACCTCATGATAAGGTTTGACAATTTTTCAAAAAATTTTTCACACTCGCTTCTTCAAAGTTCACCTAAAGAAACATTGATTGAGTCAAAAAATACCAAAGGTAATCATAAAACAGCGCAAAGAAAAATGATTGATAGGCTCGAAAAAGAAATGGCACATGTTCATGTTGATGCAGATAAGCTCAAGGAAAACTATGGATCTACAAGCTTGAAGTTAACAATAGTAATATCTCACATAAAAACCTTATTAGAGAATCAAGCTTTATTTAGATGGTTACATAAACACAAACCTGAACTCCTTAATGAACTGATAAAGATCTCTGAAATCAGGAGTTTAAATTAAGCTCTGGAAATCTCAATCAGTTTACCAATAGACAAAATTACATAAATACTTGATTAGGAAAATATCCCTGTTTAAACTCATCAGGTTAAGTTCACAACCGCTAATAATTAATCAGGGAAAGCATCTTATGAGTAATGCGCTCCAAACCCTTAACAACATTCGCACCCTCAGGGCACAAGCTCGTGAGACTTCACTTGAGCAACTCGAAGATATGCTTGCTAAGCTCACTACAGTTATAGATGAGTTCCGTGAAGAGCAAGCATCCGTCATAAAAGAGCGAGAAGCAAAGCAAGCTAAGCTTGAAGCTATCCGTGCTCAACTTCTTGAAGATGGGATAGATCCTCAGGAACTTCTAAACGGACTTTCTTCTAAACATAAGGTCAAGGCTAAGTCTACTCGTGAAGCTCGCCCGGCAAAGTATAAATATACCGATGAGCAAGGTAATGAGAAAACCTGGACTGGTCAGGGCAGAACACCAAAAGCCATTGCCGATGCTATTGCCAGTGGTAAAAAATTGCAGGATTTTGAAATCTAAAAAGTTCAAAGCCAGCTTGTAATATATTGATTCCTCACAAGCTGGTCCTATAGTTAATTCAGAATTCTTGATAACCAGTTTCTTTTGTATCGAGAACTTATTTCTTTCTCCAAAACTGAATTGTAACTTTCAGACAAATTTAAATAGCTATTGTTTGCCTTATATTCAATTACAGCTTTAAATGCAAAAAATTTTAGTAAAGAAGGCATTACTGTTTTTATTGCAATATCTGTTTTATTCGAAGAGGAGTATCTTTCGTCAGTCATATCGCCTGCCATAAAAAACTCATTTATTATCTCATCAACATTAACACCGAAAAGCATTTTTTTTATTTCATCATTTTTTTGTTGTGACTCAACATTAAGTGCTGAAAGAGAGTCGTCTAAAGATTTTTTGTATTTATGAAATTCATCAATAGTTCCAGTTACTAAGGCAATGTTAATATAATCTTGATTTAATTCTTCCCGACAAGTCGCAAGTTCTTGGGAGTGTTTAGTAGAATTGCTATTATATTCTGAGACTTTTTTTAGGAGATCTACAAGATATGATTTATATTCCTCGGTCAGCCTTGGTCCTGAACCATCTTTCCCGGCATTATATCTTTTAATTAACTCGTTATATAGTCCTATTTTTTGTGTGAAATCGTCCGCCAGTGTTATTGACAAGTTACTGCACTGTCTTTCTTTAGTTATTAGAGGAAAATAGTAATCCTTCATTATATCACCTCTAAAGTTAAGGTCGCTTTTATACGATTCGAGTATAACACCGAATATAAGTGTCCCTAAAACTATAGGGATTACACCTAAAAGTAATGATTTTAAAAAAGATTCACTGACTGGATTTCCCATATATTATCCTTAACATTAATATTGTGTTTTCAATCTTATTATCAACTGCTAATAATATACCAATAAGAATAAACGAACAAATGAAATTTGAGAGGGTAGTATCTTGTTAGATTTATAGATAATAAAAGGTGATTTTCATATTATGAAATATGGATTAAGATTTTTTATATAAATTGCATTCTGTGTGGTTTATTTCGTTTAAATAATTAATTAGAAAATAAATGTGCAGTTTTAATTAAAATGATATAAATTTGTGTAAATATTTCTGGAAAAAATTTAATGAAGAATTGGACCTCAGAACATACAAAGGAAGTTAAAGCATGGTTTTCCGTAGAAAACTACGAAATTTTCAATGATCTAACACTAAAGGCCTACTACCATGAGCTGTGGGCGAGAGCGATTTGGCACAGACCTTGGCCTACAGAGGAGGAAGGGAGAGACCTCATTCAGGTAGGTATCAAAGTCTTTGGGGGAAATCCGGTGTTATACACTTCAAGGCAACTGGAATACACGGACCGTGATGATCGCCTCTACGAACCGCCTCATCTCCATCTTACGACAACGAAGAGGATTGCCCAGCTTGGTATCAATAGCATGGTTGCAGGACTCTTTTCATGGGATGGAGGAGAGCAATATCGTATGGTGCCTGATTATGCTGAAGCCTTCATCTCAGACATCTTCGATGAGAGCATGGCGAAGGGCACGGTGATGCTGGAAGTAGACCTGGCAAGCGGAACAGATGAAGAGATAGCTGAAGCTCTTAAGACGGCATTACCGCAATGGAGAAAAATCAAAGGTATTGAGCCGGACATGTCGGGAGCAGTTAGGTTTGGTTATGGCACAATCAAAAAGCTCATCAACTATCGAATCATGGCCATGCTCGATATCCTTATGTGGGCAAAGATACATAAGGTAAGGATTTCTGACGACAGGTTATCTCGTCTCCTATACACCGATGAGGATGAAGAAGATGAAACCCGCCTAAGTAACCATATCCGTGATTCAGACCGTCCACTCGCTAACAAAGCATCAACCATCAACTTCATTAGGCAATTTAACTACTTCCTTAATAAGAATCCTCATTTGAAAGACATGAAGGTCTCAGAAGTCATAAAACTCAGTGACTAAGCGAAAGGCACCGTTAGTTACGGTGCTTAAAAACCTGTCGGCATGTGCACAGCATCCTCTCCTCCTCTTTTATCAAAGTTAAGAACTCTGACCCAGATGAAGTTCTTGAAGTCTATCCTGTCTGTTACAAAATAAACTGGGAAAGCGGTAACAGTTGTCGTCACTGGAGTCACGAAGCTCTGTCCTTTCTTTGCTCACCTTCCCTTACTGTTGATTCATCAGAGACAAGGTGAGGAAGCAAACATGAAGAAATCAAACATCCGCTTGATAAGAATGCCCGAGGTGTTATCAAAAACCGGATTTAAGAAATCTTGGATTTATCTATTGATATCAAATGATTCATTTCCAAAACCTATCAAAATGGGGGCGAGGGCTATAGCTTTTGTAGAGGCGGAAATTGATCAATGGGTTGAAGATCGAATTAATGAATCTCGGATTAATAATAGCTGATTTTGATGATCAAAATATTATCGTAAAGTTTAAAAATGAAAATAGGGTGATATTTAACGAAATTCTTAACAAAAATATTCGCACCGCTTTATCAATCAGGCTTTGAGATGATTTCTAAATATCGGGTATGGATACAGTTAACTAGCCATACCGGTTTCTTTCACGTGAAAGAAATTTTTTTAAATTATTAAATAATATATAAATAGCTAAGAAATAATATAAATATAATTGCAAATTTAGAATCTATAAATTACATGATAAGCCGGAATGATTAACAATTGTAAAATTTACGGAGGGTTATCAAATTGGAATATAGAACTAAGAAGTTTGTAATGGAAAGTGGAGAACGAAACTGTATTATTCTTGATAGAAAGACCGGGCTTCCAGCTTACTATGAAAACCTATTTCTCACTACTAAAATAAGAAACCGAGGTTATACCGTTTCAACAATTGAAGTGGTTGCAATGAAACTCATCATATTTAAAGAGTTCTGCAAAAATAACAAAATCAGTTTACATGAAAGGATAATGAACAAAGAGTTTCTCAATATATTTGAGATTGATAATCTTGTTAGATATTTAAATCTAAGATTTGATAACAGGGAAGTCCCCGACATTAACAAAAAAGAATTTAAATCCATTTCTAAAAGAACATTTAATTATAGACTGCATGTGGTTGCGAAATACCTTGAGTGGCTTTGCGAAGTTATTCACTCAATGAATAAAATTAATGCAAAAAACGAAGTAGATATTTTCATAAAGAGTATCGAGTCTCATAAATGGAGTGTCCGAACTCTGAAGCTACATGAAAGACCTGATAGAGCGCTTGAAGACAGACAGCTTATTGAGCTTTTTAAGATAGTTGAAATAGGGAGCGAACTGAATCCATTCTCAAAAGATGTTCAAAGAAGAAATAACCTTATTTTTAGGATTCTAATAAATTTGGGGTTAAGAGCTGGCGAATTACTAAACATTAAGATTGAAGATTTAGATCTTTATGAGAATACACTATATGTAAGGAGGCGACACGACTGCAACAAAGATTCCAGAATCTATCAACCTCTTGTTAAAACAGAAGAAAGGGTGCTTAAACTTTCTGATGGTTTAGCTAAGGAAATAGATGACTATATGATTTATGAAAGGGAATTTTCTACAAAGCGGAAAAGACATAGTTATCTTTTTGTAACTCATGGGAATTCAAATACAGAAGGCGAACCTCTCAGTATTTCCGCATACGAGAAAATTATTTCCACCATTAAGAAGAGCAGTAATTTATTAGCAAATCTATCAGGTCACAGGTTGAGACATTCATGGAATTACTATTATTCAAAGGAGGCTAATAGCGCACAACTAAGCGGTCATGAGCAAGATGCTTTTAGAAAGTATTGTATGGGATGGTCTGAGTCCTCGAAAATGCCTGAGGTATACAACAGAAAAATGATTTCTGAAAAACATAAAGAGATTATGCTCAAGATTTTCAACACCACTGAGAGAATTATAAAAGGAGAGTAGGTATGAATTTGTCGTTAAAGATTGAAGAAGCATCTTACAAAGCCAAAATGAAAGATTATTACTTCAAACTCACAGATGAAAAATGGAAGCTTGATAAGAGCATAACTATATCTCCCATAGATGTGATTAAAAATGCATCATCAGAGATCCAATCGGGATATATTCATACTCTTGCATATTGTGCCTCGAATTTTAGTGCAGGTTATGTAAGTGCCATTAACAATTCATTTAAGAAGTTTTTCGCTATATCGCAGATAAAAGTTATTGATGGTGAAAGTATCTTGAGATTTAAGGCTGGACTGAAAGAGCATGAAATGTATTGTTTATGCTGTATGAAGAGCTTTCTGGAAAGATGGGTAAACTTCAACTATCCAGGCATACATTCATCTTCAGTAGCTATTTTCAATGAAATCAAAGTAAACCGTGGAGCTATTGGTGAAGCAGTCAAAAGAAGAGACCCAAATGCAGGACCTTATACAGATGATGAACTGTATATGCTTAAAACCAAAACAAACGAATTGCTTTCTGAGGGAAAAGTTGATTTATCTTTATTTTGTTTCTTACACCTCTTAATCAGCACAGGTAGAAGGCCAGTGCAATTGACATCATTGAAGCACATCGATCTTAAGAAAGATGATAAGGGTATATATATTAATATCCCAAGGGTTAAGCAACAGCTTACATTTAGAGAAAGTTTCACTTCAAATATTCTTGCAGAAGAATTGTTTTCTTTACTATTGCAATTAAAAGAGCGAACAATAAATCAAATCGAGGAGAAGTTTGGAGTTAAGTTAGAACAGCATTTTAAAGATTTATTGCCAGTTTTCCTTAATAAGGAAGCTGTAAATTTGTGCACGAGCCTCATAGATTTAAAGCAAAAAGTTTCCTCAGATTTTCTTCATGCAAAAAATGAGTCGTTAATTAATGAAGTAAGGAAAATGGCTAAAATTTATGGATTCATTTCAAAAAGAACAGGTATGATCTTACCCACCATTAGTGGACACGCGACTAAGTGAGTAAACTCTCAACCAGAGGTAGCTCACATGACAAAATCCGTATCAACCAGTAAGAACCCCCGTAAGCAGCATTCGCCTGAATTCCGCGA
>NZ_MRUL01000042.1 GCF_002006995.1 Izhakiella australiensis
AGCATCGCGACGTGGGTTATCCTGACCGGCGACGAGATTACGCATTCTGTCACCAAATTCAGGATTGCGACCATTGCGCTGCCTTTCTGCTTCTTTAAAGATTTCAATAATGTGTGGATATTCCATCGCCTCACCCCTTCTGTGTGGTTTGTGTCATCAAAAACCGCCCTTCTTCGCGTAAGGTTTATGCGCTGCCTGCTGCCTGCTGTCGCGTTCCTGACGGGCAGCCTGCTGATCCATATCGTAGATAGCGCCGTCTTTTTGCAAGCAGAACACAGTGCCGGTGTTGCCGTGCCGGTTGAGCCTGAGAATTAACTCCGTCTCACCAGGCGGAACGGTATCGTCATAAGAGCCTTCACGATGGATGCCTACCCAATAATCACAGTCTTGTTCGATCTGCCCTGTGTCGCGGGAATCACTCGGCAGTGGTCGCTTGTTGACGCGCTTTTCCAGCTCGCGGTTAAGCTGAGTCAGCAGAACAACTACGCAGCCCAATTCTTTCGCCAGGTTCTTCAGACCTTTTGTGATCATGCCGTAGGCCAGATCGTTACGGTCTGCTTTCTCAGCAGTCATCAGCGTGAGGTAGTCAACCAGCACCATTCCGACGCTGCCCCGCGTGCGTTTTACCCTGCGGCATTCTGCAACGATGTGAGCGAGTGACAGGCCCGGCGTGTCGTCGATATACAGAAGGTCAAGTTCACTAAGACGTGAGGCTGTTTTCAGCGCTTTGTCAAAGTCAGCGTCGTAGTCTCCCTGATAAGTGTCGTCTGCGTCATCCGTGGCAGGCATGTAGAAAATGCTGGGGTTTACGCCGGACTTCTGCCCAACCAGCTTTTCCAAGATCTGATCAGCGGGCATTTCGAGGCTAAACATTAGCGCGGGTTTATGCTCCCGTACGGCGCAGTTGATAGCCATCTGGCTGTACAGCGTAGTTTTACCCTGTTTTGGTCTGGCACCGATGACGAACAGAGAACCCTTAACCAGCCCTTTTGGTGACAGCATCCGATCCAGCGATGGGATACCGGTAGACAGGCCTCTCTGCTCTCCTTCGGGGTCAAAGCGCTTTTCCAGATCCAGTGCCCAGCCATCCATGACATCAGCGAACGAGCGAAGCCCACGGCGATTTCCCGTTTTAGCATGATCACTGATTTGAGTTGTCAGCTGGCTTACCGCGTCCAGTTTTTCGGTGGCGGTAAGGGTGCTGCGGGTGTACAGCATTTCCGTTGCTTCAGCCAGCTTGATGATGGCGTAACGTTCCATTGCGTTATCGCGTACTGACATTGCGTAATGTACGATGTTGGCTACCGATGGCGTGTTTTTACTGATTTCGGCCAGATAGGCAAACCCGCCTACTCTCTCAAGCTCTCCACTGCTTTCAAGGTCATCATTCAGGGTCACAAGGTCGATGGGCTTGTTGCGCTTAACCAGTGATCGCATCGCATCAAAAATAATGCCGTGCGCTTTCGAGTAGAAACTCTCTGGTTTCAGCATTGCAAAAACCTGCTGGCTGCGCTCGTCTCCGCCGTCAAGCATCAGCCCACCGATCACAGATTGCTCTGCCGCAATGTTGTGGGGTGGCAGGCGATAATTATCGGTCATCATGCTCTCCCTCCCGGACTTTCAAGTACACATTGTCATTCAGGAAGAAATCAAATCCCTTTTTGTGCCAGGTAGTACCGCGCTGATGATTCTGCCGCTCCTCAAACATCCAACGGCAATTTTGCGAAACGTAGGTTAAATAATCTCGCCAGTCCTGCATTGTGAACTTGTGACCGTCGAGCTGCTTTGTAACAACCCCGGCTTTTCGCCAGAAAGTTCGGATCTTGTTTTTTCTGGTGTCGTTCAGAACACGAACCAGTGAAGCCTCAGGCAGTATTTCATGATATGCATTCACGATGTCCTGACATGAGATTGATGTTTTATTCTCCCCCTGATTTTTCTCTGCTGAGATACCAATACTATCGTCAGATAGTATTGTATTAGTATTTAGTAATTCTTTATCTGTGGACACTGGCTGGACATCGGCTGGACACTCTTGCTCTCCATCCCTTGCGGTACGCGGCTTTGCTCTGGACACTGGCTGGACATCGGCTGGACACGAAAATTGCTGATATTCGTCGTATTTGACCACTTTCAGAACAGTAAATCTGTTGTTCGATTTGGTGGTGATCATCCCAAGATTTGTATATTTCCTGAGAAGAGATTTAACACGATCAGGTTCAAGTCCGGTTTCGAATGCCAGGGTATTTCTGCCAGTGATGAACTCACCGCGCTCACATAAAACATCGCCGATATCTGTAGATACCAGCGTTTGCTCATGGTTGGCACGGAGAAGAAGGTGAACCCACAAATGCGACGCCTCAGGGTCTTTGTAAAACGGCACATCCATGATTTTTCTGTGCAGCAAGGTAAACCCCTTACCGACTGATTTCGGTGTCTCCTGCTGCCGTCTGGTCTCCCTGACGACTGCAAGGTTGGTGATATTACTCATTTCCCCTTCTCCCTGGCCTTATGCTCATCAAGAATCCACTTCAGCCGCTCAGCGACAGCGGGATTTAATGAGCGAAGAAACCGCAATCTGGAGAAGTTTTTATGCGTTTCGTCCTGGCTACTGACGTGCTTTCGTGCCATAATTTCCTCGTTGAATTGGTTCAAAATTCGATAGTTATCAGTGAAGAATCCTCGGCGGCTACCGGGGATTTTTTGTTTCAGAACAAAGCAGGCTGAATGCCTTTTTTCTGGCGGGGTTTCTTTCCGGGCTTATCCTCCGGCAGGCCGTATTTATCCGCCCATATGCGAGCGCGGTAGAAACAGTCGTCAAACATCGCCCCTTTCTTGCTGGCCTGAGAGCAACGTTTGTAGTGGTCAACAGCAGCATCTGCCCCCCCCTGCGCAATAGCAGGCGAGTAGCCAAGTGCAATAAGCTGTCGCATTGTGTTTATCTCAATAAATTCAATAGGGTTCACTCCATCCTCCTACGCGGAAAATGATTCATCCTGGCTGGTTATTTCCAGCTGCAATCGTGCAAACTCCATCGCAACGGTCATCAGCCACCGGTACTGATCTAGCGGTAATTTCTTTTCTCCACGCAGCACAAAATCCTCTACACCGCAGGCGGCGAGAGTTTCCATAATTTCCGGGTATTTTTTGGTGCGGTGCATAATGGTTGAGTCGGCCACGTCAAGAAGACGGGCAACTACAGTCTGACGTGTGTTCATTAATGCCTGGTGGGCAGTCGAAAGAAGGTGACGGCCAGTAAACGCAATACTGCTTTTTTTGCGTGTTTTTGCATGTTCCATAGTTAATACTTGTCCTTGTTGATTAGTTAGTTACGTGAGCAAACCGTGGGGTTTGCCACTGTTGTGCCTGCGGTTAGACGGGCGGCTAAGTTGTAAAAGAGCGGGTGGTGCTATGCTGCCTGGTTCGGGTGAGGAAACAGGCCGGGCAAATCAGGGCGAATTTGGTAAGCTCTGACTGCTCCGCCAGTGGCGTCTACGATGCTCTCAACGTATTCAGGAGAGACTTTTGCCTTTCCATGCAACCACTTGTAAACCGCCTGTTGAGTCAAGCCACAGGCATCTCCAAGTTTTTTTTGAGAGCCGACAATGCCGATGGCGGTTTTTATGGCTTCATTCATAAACAACCTCCGTCGCAAATAATGCAAATATAAAACTATGGTTGTAATTAGTCAACAACCATATTCGCTTGATGGCAAACAACCAGGGTTGTAGATTAAAGGAATGAAAACAACACTCGCAGAAAGGCTGAAATCAGCCAGAAAAGAAAAAAGCCTTTCACAAAAGGCATTAGGGGAGATTGTTGGTGTTTCACAGGCTGCGATACAAAAAATTGAAGTAGGAAAAGCCAGAGAAACAACCAAACTTACCGAATTGGCTAGGGCTTTGGAGGTTCGACCTGAATGGCTATCATCCGGAGAAGGCGATATGCGCCAGACTGAGCCATCTAACATCCGTGAAACTAGATTGAAGGCTGGTGTGTGGGAGGATATGGAACATGACCAGGATGAGTATGTGGAGATCCCTTTATTAAACGTATCATTAGCCGCTGGAGATGGTAGCTGTGAGCTGGAAGAGTCATCCGAATTCGGTTTAGTTTTTCGTAAATATTATCTTAAAAAATTGGGCGTTCCTGAATCTTCGGCACGCGTCGTTAGAGTTATCGGTCAAAGTATGGAGCCGACGCTGCACGATGGCGACGTAGTCGGCGTAAACATGCAGGAGACGACAATCAGGGATGGGAAAACTTATGCGATCTGTCAGGCTGATTTACTACGCGTAAAGACACTGATCGCCACGCCGTCGACAGTAATTATTCGCTCTATAAACCGTGATGAATATCCTGATGAAGTAATGGACCGGGAAGACTTCCATAAGAATGTTAAAGTCATTGGCAAAGTGTTTTGGTCATCACATAGCTGGTGACCAGTGGCCGGACGAGACGTTTGGGTAGAGGTTTGGCGGCAGGTGCCGAAGAAGTATACACAGAGCGCTCCAATTTAATTCAAATCACATCTTATATAACGGATTAATATATGAAAATGAACTTTTATGCGGCTTTTCAGCAAAATGATAAGGAGATGCTACCTATTGACTTAGTCAACGGCCTGTCTGAGCTGGTGATTAAAGCTAAAAACAATGCACTTGAGGTTGATGACTATTTCATTTTCGCTCATCACATCAGCAGAGAATGTTATCTAATAACAAAGACATACGATTCAGACTTGGTGAAGCGCGTTAACAAAACCACATTATCCGTTGATGAAATAAAAAACGTTTTAGGAAATGATGAAACACTTGCCTTCCCATCATTTTTACTCATAAAGGATGGAATCATAGGTTACGCATGCACCCAACACGGCCCAAGAGTGCGTGAGTTGGAGATTTATTTATCCAGCAAAATGAATATTGAACCTCCTTACAAGCTACGCTTAGGTCCATTAATGAGGGATGTTACTAAAGATGATGCTCTAGATATGGAGTTTATCGGCAGGACAACGTTAAGAGTGGAGTCGGGGTCCAAGTTATTCTCCCCCTTATTGCGTGCGGCTGGAGTTGAGACTATTGAAGAGGAACTTTTAGACGGGTTGGAAATCACAATAAAACCCAAAAGACTAAGAAATATCAGCAACATGTCAAAGGAATTGATTCGCAATGCAGATGATGGACATAGCGATATACACTTGAAAGCTAAAGAGTATGCAGCTGATTTGCTAACTGACTACTACCTTTCAAACAAAGGACACATCAGCGCCAACATTTACAAATCCACTAACGAAGAGATTGCAGAAGAAATGGACATTTGCTTCATAAAAATGAAGAATGTTATAATGAAAAGTTATAAAGATTTTTGTGAAGATGAATAGTTGCCATTAAAAGGGTCAGTTGGGGATTTTATCATGAGAGAGCATAAAATCATTCCGGGGGTTTTGCTATTCGTTTTCCCTTTCCTGCCGGTTATTGCGGCTTACATTATTCTCAGGCATGCTGCCCCAACAATTTCCTTTTCTGAACACAGAGATGCTTTGGGTGCTGCTCTGTCCTCATATTCTGGAACCACAATTGCAATTCTGATCGCGGCACTTACCTTTGTGATTGGGCTACGCGGTAAAAATATTAGAAAGGTAAAGAATTACGGGTATATGACATCAGTCATCATTCTTTATGGCCTGACTTTCGCGGAGTTAGGGATAGTGTTCTTTATGGGGCTTTTCTTGATGGCAACCAGCAAGGAACCAATATTTTTACTTCCCTCCCTTACGATAGGGCTTTCTGCTTCCTCCATGATGCATATCAGTATCATCCTTTTCCAAATGCTGAAATTCGCGAAAAATTAAAACATTCAGACTAACCCGCCCCCCCCCCACCGCGCCGGGTTTTCTTTGCCCTACTTTCCCCGCCTTACCAGTTGTGCAGCATCCCGGTTAACTGCCTTACCAATCACGTTGCCCAGTTCCCGCCTGGTACGTTCCAGCTCATCTGACAGGTTATCCCGGCTGATGGTGACGCCATTGGCTATCAGCCGTACAACAGCTATGCCGATAGCATTAGCCAGCATGGCGGCTTCTTCTTCGTTGTTCTCATAGTCCATAGCTAATCCCCCGGATTAAGACCTTCAAACAATACCACTGTAGAGCTGAACCTGCATCGCCTGCACTTTTCCGTTGCTCATACACCACCTGATTAATGGCATCTTGAAAAATAAAAAACCCTAAAATACAACCGCATGAAATAAAAACAACCTAAATCATCAAATAAAACAACCTGTGTTGTTGACACAAAACAACTGTAGTTTTATATTAAATCCATCAGCACGACACATCGCTACACAGTCAGCTGATTCGCTCTTTAACAACATGACCTTCCGCTCTCACAGGCGGGACCAAACCGAGAAGGTTTTGGGCTGGACGAAATGCATCCGCAAGACGGTAATCGCGAGGATAAGCAGCGCGGCATCCAGCACCAAAGCTTTCTACAGGGGGAACTATGGCAACCATCACATTCAAGCGTTCGTGCAAATCAGCGCCGGGCAACAGCAAAAGTCGTTATAAGGCGCGACGTAAGGCTCAGCGGGAGTCAGGCAGGCAGGTTGAAGCGCTTGCACGCAAAATCGCAGTAGCGGCCACTGGATGCAGCATTAACGTACTTAGGGCGACTGAAGGAGCGAGTGATTACGCTAAGCAGTTGGACAGATCCATCAGGCATCACGAACAAATAATCCAGCACCGGGAGCAGCGTGAGCGAAACAAACACATGAAGGTCTGCAATGAAGCCGGCCGCCAGATACATGCGGTTCAGAAACGCAAGGGAAGCAGTATTCCACTTATATAAAAAGAGGTAATTATGAAATTTGAAGATTTATCCGAGAACGTGCAGATGATTGCTGCTGAAACTTTAAAGGAAATATTGGTGGCACATAAAACCGACCACGAGGCATCCTGCAAACGCTTTGCTGATTGCGTCCGGTCGGCCTTTGAAACTCTTTACACTCAGAAAATTCCAGCGTCAGAACCGGATTGATATTTGTCGTTGAGATGTTTTTCAATGGAATCGAATACCTGAATAACATTCTCAGCCTGGCGATCAATAACTGACGAGCCAAGTTTCCCCGCTCTGATTAGCTCAACAACCAATTGTTGCGCGGCCAGTGACGGATTTCTCTTTGGATCGACTATTTCAGACATACAACATTCCTTATTTTGACTGTGGAAACAGCAGTCTATCCCTTTCCTTTGACTGTGGAAAGCTGGGAAACCACGCGCCGGGCGTGGATAAATATCCCGGCATAAACATATACAGGCCAGCTAACCACTGGTCTTTTTTATTACCCGTTCACAGCGTGGGCGCAGCTGACATTTAAGAGGTGAGTATGAGTATTGACGCGACAATTAAAGCAAAGCGTATCAATGAAATTTCTCCTTATGGGGATGGATATAATCGGCGTATTGAAATCGATGTTGAAGATTTAGAGATTGCCGAG
This sequence comes from Izhakiella australiensis, assembly GCF_002006995.1. Lineage (GTDB taxonomy): Bacteria > Pseudomonadota > Gammaproteobacteria > Enterobacterales > Enterobacteriaceae > Izhakiella > Izhakiella australiensis. The sequence continues at coordinate 7,498 of NZ_MRUL01000042.1, forward strand.
GCGGTAAAGGCTGACGAAATCGTTAGTGAGTATGACGTTGATGATTTGCTTGATGCCATCGGTGAGAGCGATGTCATTAACTGGCTTGAAGGGAATGGCTACACCGTCGAGAAAGACTAATCCCGCCCCGAGCGGGTTTATTTCACCAGTCGCCATGAGCGGCTTTTTTTGTGCCTAAATTCAGAGATAACAACATGAGCGAAGAAAAAATCGTCACGTATAAGGGGTTTAATACCGACCTGACGTGCCGTGATTACC
>NZ_MRUL01000043.1 GCF_002006995.1 Izhakiella australiensis
AGCTGGTCATCTTCCTTCCCAGGTCGGTATTGCTGACGGAGGCCGTGTGCGCATGGCTTTTAATGCCGTCCTGCTCCACCGAGAGCACGGCGCGACCGCTTTCCGGTTTACCCTTTATAATCCAGCCTCGCATATCCGGCAGCCTGCCCGGAGGGTATGCTGTCGCCAGTTTCGGGTATTTTTCCTTGTCGAACGTCTGCCCCTGCATCAGAGCATAACCAGCAGGGGTTACGTCTGACGGCCAGGAGATGGGTGCACCGACAGGCACCCCCGAGTTTTCATCCGCTGATTTTTGGATCAGTTTATGAATGGCAGCAATCACCTGGGCATCATTTGTTTTATCAGGCAGCATTTCCGCGGCGGTCAGAACGGCGATTAACTCACGTTGTACCGTCGTCAGCCATCCTCCCATTATTTCTGTTGGCTGGATATTTCCCGCCACACTGCCATCTGTCCACTCACCACTACCATCTGCGGTATCAGTAAGATCACCTATTTTGAGCATGAGTTATCCTCACCGTTAAGCGATTATTAAATAAAGAAGGGGAACTTAAGGGATTAAGAAGGCGTGGGAATGTAATTGATGCGCAGAATGATATCAGGCGCCACCAGCCGCCTGAGAATGCATTCCAGCGTTTTATTCCCCCAGGTTCTGAGTGGGTCACCGCAGTGAGCCTGCCCACACTTAGCACGCTGTATCGTGGTTTCCGGCACGTTCACCTGCAGCACCAGCGGCCAGTCATCGCCATTCAGCGCATTGCCACAGGCTGATAAACCGCAGCGCGCACGTCTGAACTCCGTAACCGTGATGGTGTAGCCGGATCGGGCCAGCGCGTTAATCAGCGATGTGACTGAGAGGCTGCCGCTGCTGGTCAGTTTCGTCACCACCGCAGCGCGCCGCAAAGCTATCGTGGTCATTTCCCCGATGGAGCAGTCATCTGGCAGGCCCAGCGCCTGCTCCCAGTCAGTCAGGAGCGATCCTGCTGTCGCCGGAAAGGCATTGCGAAGAAGAGATAACGCTGCCGTATCGCTGGCAGCAAAGGATTTTGCCAGGCCCAGCAGCACATTCCCCTTCACACTACCAGGCTCACACAGCCACGCCTTACCGCGCGGCAGCAATTTTCCGAGCGCTGATGCGTATTCATGTTCACTGTAACGGCTCACGTTTTCCCCTTCCCGCTGAACTCAATTTTACCGCGCAGCGGAAGCGCACCCGCGTTGAGCTGAATAAATGTCCCTGCAGGTTTGTTCATAACGAAACCGCGCGTGCCGTCGATGCCACCAATGGCGAGGGTAAGATCCGATATAAATATTTTCCCGCCAGGCGCACCATTATCAAAAAACACTTCGTCGATGGCGCTCTCTATCGCAGCAACCACATCAGCACCGGCATCCGGGATACCGCCAATATCAAAATCAATGACGTTCTGCAGAGGGGAACACGCCCATACCAGCGTGGTGGCCGGACGAAGTGGGAAAATATAGTCAGCGACGCGCAGCTGGTCCCCGGTTGCTTTCCCATAGTAGTATGTCTCTTTGGTCGCAACGCCATCGGTCCCTACAGGAAAACCGTGGTTTGTCCTGTCGTCGCCATCGCACATGAAATAAAGCCCCACGCTGCCTGCACCCAGTATCCGGGGAACCACCCATGCACGGGTAACGCCGGGAACCTCCAGCGCCCGGCGCCTGTAGTCATCCTCGCTGCCACCTTCAGCAACAGACTGGTACGCCTGCAGCACCCGTTGCCGGAAGGCCTCCTGACTTTCCATATTCGCGCCGCCGGAAATGGCCTCAACCGCCACCACAGCACTGTCCACACCATCAATTGCGCTGTCCAGCGTCAGCGTCGTTCCCGCCGGCGCATTGCCATCCGCCACACTCAGACTACTGCCGGTTTCGGGTAACACGGCTGTAATGCTGCCGGTTCCGGTTTTATCTGCACCTATCGTCACCGTATGGTCAAGTCGGTACTGAACGCCCGTATTCCGGTTCAGCAGGCTGCCGGACGGAATAACGGCACCCTCATTCCCCTTTTTAAACATGATCTTCGGGCAGGTCGCGGCGGTGGCATCCTTCTGATACACATTTTTCAGCGCTCCCCACGCCGCCAGCCATTCATCCTCTGCGGTAAACGGATTACTTTGCCTGGCGATCCAGTCGAGGTAGGAAAAATGCAGATGGCTCATGCCCGCATCCATATCGGCCATGATCCGTAAATTTGAAAATCTCAGCAGCTCACCGGTGTTCTCCAGCTCCGAGGTAATGAACTGTCGGTTCCGGCTGCGTAACTCACTGAGCGTAGGTCGCTGATACGGCATTGTTCTCTCCCCACAGCCATCTGAATTGATATTCCTGTTTGCTGCCGTCCGGACGGAACAACAGAATGGTCAGATAAAGCCGGTCCGGCCACACAATCCGGCTTGTCGCGCTGACAGCGGACAGCACACCATCCGACACCAGCCAGTCCAGCGCCTCTTCGGCATACACTTCTGCTTTTCTGGCCACCGCACGGGAAAGCGGGCTGCGGTTCAGTAACCACAGACGGGACCCCAGCAGCACATCTTCTCCTGTATCCCCCCACCATCCCCGACGGTTGCCGTCATCGGTCACGTCATCTTTATCCGCCAGCCGGTCGCTGAACAGGCTGATGAGTACCGCCGTTTCAATGTCATCCCCCTTCACCAGGTCATGCGCATCTTCCTGCCAGCCGGCAACCCCGGCGTCTGTCTGCCAGCCAGTCCTGATATCGGCCATCAGACCCCCTTGTTGGTTTTTTCACTGGTGCGCGCATCGTTGCCGCCCTGAACGTTTTTCACCTCATGTCCATGGGCGTTATAAGCCTCACGCAGCGCTTTCAGGCTGACGCTGTTGGAATCACAGTTGTCAACAATATCGCCGGTACACTCCGCCAGCGGAGCCTCAAACCGTACCTTAACGCTGGCGGTAATCGTCGCGTTCCGGGCTTCCAGTACCTCGATATCCTGCCCGGCACACGTCACCGTTAGCTGTTCTTTGCCCAGTAACACCGATTTACCCTGAGCGTCATAGATGACCGTTTCCCCGGGATTTAGATTTCCGTAGCGGGTTGAGCCATGGTTGGTCGCAACGATGACCTGGCTGGAGCGATCGCCTCCCAGACTCAGAATAAGAACGTCACTCCCTGCCGGCAGGCCGGAGGAGAAACCAAACTCCGTCATTCGCAGCGTGTCACCACGAATGTCAAAGGGGGTTTTATACTGCAGTTTTTGCGTCGTCCCACTGTCATCGCTGACGCCCGTTGTCCTTCCGATCCCCACCAGCATAGTGATACGACGGTATAGCCGTGCAAGAGCATCATTCATGTCAGCTCCAGTAAGTTTGAATAGAAAGCATAGGGTTGTATGGCAAATGCGGCCGGCGGCAACAGCACCATTTCCGCATGCGTACCGTCGTCATCGCGGAGGTAAGTCACTTCGGCCAGCAGCAAATCCCGCGGCTCAACCGCCAGAGTCGGCAAATGAACCGGCACCAGCGTATTGGGCTCCCAGAGTGCTCCCGAGCTGTCGCGCCAGCTGTCCGTCACCACTCGAAGGATCCGGGAACGCCCATAACGCCGGTTCATTTCCCAGTTAACGCAGTCGGTAGCCATATCCCGGGCCACCAGCGTGCTTTCCACCATGATGATCCGCTTCCGGTAGCGCATTGAGGCAGCCTCCGGGTCGCGCGCAGTCGCCAGTGTGACCGCGTCATAGCCCGCGTCTCCGGCCTCACCAACCGGCGTGAAATTCATCGATACGCCGGTATAGTCAGAAAACCGTTCATCCATGGACTCTTCATACCAGGCATGCTCGACATTCACGCCCTCTTCCAGTCCGCTGGCTGCACGTTTATCACCAACCCGGGTCAGGTAAAGGTTACCGTCAGGGAGGTCGTAATAAAGCAGACCCGCCCAGCGGGTTACCCTGTCAATAACCTCCTGCGGCGACTCTCCCCAGTTCAACGTGAACTGAGGGACTGAGCGGATCCCTGTCACATCTGTCGTAACGGAAATGCCATAGGGTGCCGCCAGGCGCCGGGCTATCCCCGGCGCGTCTGCATTGCTGATAACATTCGATGGCCACTCCGCGCTGCAATCCACCAGGTCCTGGCATTTACTCCGGCCAGTGGCTCTGATTTCATGACGCGCGGGAGAGATTACGGGTGACCATCTGTCGATATAGCCCGTCAGCACAACATCCTGACCCAGAAGAACACGGCAGCTTTCACCAGGCCGGACCCGCTGCCGATCGTCGCTGCCGGGGTACAGGTCAAGCAGGCTCAGGCTGAATGACGATGGCAGCCGCTCGATACCCCGCGTCACCGCTATTCGATCCCACCCCTGAATCGCCACGCCATTCGTTTCGAGGACCAGTTCATCGTCAGTCTGTGACATCGGTTACCTCCACGCTCAGCGGCATAAAGGCCGGGTGAACCGGACCCGCTGAGATAACCAGCGCAGTAGCACGCTCAGCGTCCTGCCAGATCCGACCGGCCATCACCAGCGCCGGTATCGCGGAAGGAAACGACCAGACATCCCCGCAAAAATACTTTCGGAAGGGTTATATCTGTACATATGGATCCTTAAGGGAGCATCTGCGACAGGCGTCGCTTTCCTGGTTTTTTCGACGCCGGGATCCATTCCCATGTTTCAGTTGATGAGGTTTCAGACATTAAGTGCGGCCTCAATGGTTGAAAGCGGGAAACACTCCAGCGCCGAACGACGCGAGCAGTTCAGTATTTCTGCGCCGCTGAGCGTGGCGGCCAGTCGGGAAAATTCAGCATGCCAGCGCGTTACGCTGGACTTGTCAGGGTTCTTCAGCACCACCGGGTGGTCGCCGTGCCAGTGTGAGCTGGCGTCAATACTGCAGTCATACCCAAGTAGCAGAACACGACCTGCACCCAGCCTGATGGCAAGCTGTATCGCACGAAGCCCGGAGTTGAATGATTCGTTGTCCGGGTGGGGGAAATAATTCAGCCCGTAGCGGTGCGTGGCTGAAACGCTGCTGGTCCAGCACCGGGCACCAGGTGGAATATCACTGTGATATTTCTCCCACCAGCTGAAGTCGGCGGCGTAAATATTCTGGCAGTTCGGCACAGCAGCCCAGCTTGAGTTAACGGCTATAACCGGGTGAGTCGAATATGCAGCCAGTAAGCAATCCTCAGCCGTCAGTGATGGCCCGCTGGCGATGCAGATGAAGGTTTTAGTCATGTTGGTTACTGAGAGGTTGGCATTATCGCAGGCACTCAGGCAATATCTGCTGTAATGTCAGTCTTTAAGTTATTTGTCAGTGTTATGTACCCGCTCGCTCATAAGCAGCTCTGCACCTGTACTGGTTACGATAGCGCTGTGGTGAGGGTGAGTATTTTCAGCCATCCACTTAATCAGTGGCTCTGCAGCTTCTGCAAAAGAGTCAGCTTCCTGTTCGTAAACCGGGCTGCATTTAATTTCACCAACCCGATAAAGCCGGATGGCCTGAAGTTCTAAGGAATCAGGTGACGGGGCAAGAGAAATAAATTCGCTACCGTGAAGTTTTTGTGGGTTGACCTGCTCCTTTGAATAGCCGGTAAAGAATGGTTTCCTTTTTTCCGCCAACATTTGCGTTATAACAGATTCAGGCTGCTGCCCGAATAGCTCTACTTTCCAGTATTTGACCAACTTAATTTCCATTATTTGCTCCTGTTATTTTGTCGTAGTCTCGCTCACGGGTGCTCCCGGCGATAAAAGCCCGGATTCTGCGATTCAGTTAATTCCTGGTGATTTATTCTGAAAGCCGTTATGAAAGAGGCTCTCACTTTTTCTTTTTAGGCTGGTACTTTTGCGCCCAGGCCTTTGCAATGCTCAGGCAGTCGTCGAACTGCTTACCTTTTCTGCTGGCTGAAGCAGAGCGGTGGTAGAACGCCACCGCCTCACGTGCTCCGATGTGAGCAACATCTGTATCGAAGCCCTGCTTCTCCAGCTCAGAGATAACGTTCTCCTCTATGAACCGGACGTGGTTCATGCTGGCTCCCCATCAGGGAAGTCACCGAGGTCAGGGATGGCAAATTGCGTCAACTTCAGCGCCAGCAGCGTTGCCTCTTTTACTCGTTTGATGTCGCGCTTGCGCTGTGCCATCAGTCCGCTACCTTTCTGACCGCGATGTTTGAAGGATTTCTTGTCAAATGTCGCTATGGCATCGTGAATGCCCTGACCCGCCAGTTGCGCCAGACTTTGCACGTCAAGAGCTTCGATTTCAACGCCAGCTTCTTTCTCAACCAGGTCCAGCAGCCAGATCCTCAAATCCTTAGCTACTTTCGTTCGAGATAGCATCCCAACCAGGTGTGACCCTCTCACTGAAAAGGCCCTTACGCTAGTATACTGTATCTCATTGTTTTCATTACTGGTCCTCACTTTGAGAATGTCAGTCATACTCTCAGTGAACTCATCCTTATGACGATTGCAGATGTTGGATACCTTTTTGCTGTCTGCGTATCCGAGTAGATCCGCAAGCTGCTCGCCAGTGAACCATATCTTCCCATCGCCATTATCAAATGGCACAACTGAGTGATCTTTAAATGTCAGTTCTTTCATCGGTAGTTACCTTATAAAAACGAGCCTCGTTGCCCAGAAATACTGGCCCACAGAGACGGCTACCGGCCTTAACCAGTATTTCTCCGAGGCTTGTTTCTGTAAGGCTCTGCGGTTTTGAATGCATCGGGCATGACGCGGGGATTTACTGCATAAAAAAGGCCGCCGGGTGGCGACCTCCTGATATTTTGTGGTGTTTACTTCAGGCACTGCTCTCTGATGTACTGCTGCAAATATTTCACCTGTTTTGTGACGGTGCTGATTCCGTCTCTGAGACGCCAATAATCCCGTTCAGCATCTGCTGTAATGGTGGCGGCTCCTGCATCGCCCAACTTGCCGGGGGCGGCGGTGGATTGCTTCGGGCAGGTGGCGTTGAGCTGCAACCTGCGGCGGCCAGCAGACACATCATCATGCAGCTGATTGATAGTTGCTTTAGCATCTGCAAGTTCCTTTGTGTATTGCGCATCGAGTGCCGCAACTGATTTTTGCCGGCGCTGCATGTCGTTGATTGTTTCCTGACGCTGGTCGGCCTGAGCCTGCGCTACTGTGTATTTTTCTTTGTAGCGGCTTCCCACAGCGGCAAAACCAACTATCGCCAGACACATAATAAGCACGCCTAAATATTTCCAGTTCATTATCAGCCAGGTCATGACAACAGCACTCCGATAAACAGAAACCAGCCCCAGCCTTGCTGACCATGACAGGCAAGAATTCCTGCGATGATAAAACAGACCAGGTTCATTTCAGACCATCCTCACAAAGCGCCTTCTCGTTCCCTGCGCGGGTCTCCAGTCCGGGGAGCACCTTGCCGCCACTCCACACCCAGCGCGTGAACTGTCCGCAGGCGGCTTTAACCTGCCCTGACCGCAGCAAACTAAAAAGCGTTGAGGTGCGCATGTTGCCGCAGCCTGTACGAAATGTCAGCGACACCGCCGCACTGAAGGCGTTATCAGGCAGATTGCGCCCGTTAACGGATACGCTCTTTAAGATGTCCGTGGGCGGATTCAACCGAGCCGTTTTCATGACCCCGGCCGCTGTTATTACGGGACGGCGTCATTCCGTAGTGCTCACATAACCGGGCATAGCGTTCAGTCTGG
>NZ_MRUL01000044.1 GCF_002006995.1 Izhakiella australiensis
GCATTAAGGTCAGGCAGAGTAAGTATCTGAACAACCTGGTGGAGCAGGAGCACCGGAATATCAAACGTCGGATACGCCAGATGCTGGGGTTCAAATCATTCCGGAGGGCGCAGGCGATACTGGCAGGTATCGAAATCATCCACATGCTACGCAAAGGGCAGCTTCAGAATCCGCACAGAGACGGTTTGTCCCCGGCAGAGCAGTTTTATCTTCTTGTTGCGTAAACAATCACCATCCAGGCTTTCTGGCAACCTGCTGGCGTTAATGCGACAGAACCTAAATTAGTGTATGAGGCCGCGAAAGAGCTGAATCCATCTCGCTGCTCAGGAGCGATAAGAAACTGGAGCTGGCAGGACGAAGTCTGGCTGAATCCTGAGCGGGAGACGCTGGCCGCATAATCAAACTAAGGCGACAACTACTTGGACACACACCGGGGGGCAATCAGGACGACTAACCCCATAGAATCGGCGTTTGCAACAGTGCGGTTACGCAGTAAGCGAGCAAAAAATTGAGGTTCGAGAGAAACCACACTTACGATGGTATTCAAACTGCTTCAGTCAGCACCGAAAACTGGACCCGGCTTCCGGGATTTAATCTGCTGACGCTGGTAGTAAATAACGTCCCGTTTAAGGACGGAGTACAGGTCCACGAAACATCAAATCGAAGCGTTGCCTGCTTGCTCCGTACACCAGATTTGACAATAACTCCTAATTGGATGCATTACCTCGTTTTTTATTGAGTAAGGGTAAAATGATTATTGATTTTTTTTTGCAAAATCAATTTTTGATAGTTGATAGACATGAAAATATGTAGCTTAGTTTAATTTACTTTTATGAGGAGTTAAACCATGCCTGTATCAGCCTCTCAGCACAGAATTGCAATACTACAAAGCTATGAAAAAAAATCAACAGGGCCTGTAGTACACTCTCATCGCATTACTTCGAATGGACCGCAAATCTCTGATGGAGTAAATGATTTTGGAAGGTATATCACTGCGGTGAAAAACTCCCAAGAATTAATGATAAACTCATATGACAAAAATATTAACTGGCGACCTTGTAAATTGACAACAGCTCTCCAGTCAATGTTATTGCTCAGTCAGCTTCAGCCTGTCTGCCATCAGATTTCAGCACCATCAGCTATTCCAGTAAAGACGTCAATGCTTGCCAATCCTACTCAGGCTTCCGCAGGAAACGCTCTTACTGGAAGATATAATCCTGTTGATTCAGTTACTAAAGCTAAGCCCTTGCAATTTCCGGTTGTGGATAATTTCCTTCAAAAAGAAAATAACCCTGATGCAGCGAGAGAGGCCCCTGAACTTATTTTTCCGGATATGACGCTGGCAAATAGTCAGACATCTAACAATGCGGTTGTGACGCCTCTAATTATGGGAGCCGCAACGGCAACAGCCGCCGCCGAGGCGGGAATGAATCCATTTTTATCCGGGACGGTAGGTTTTGTAGTCGGCGCACTTTTTGGCGGTTTGGGTATAAAGATCTATAGCAATAGCCGCAATGAAGCGTGTATGCAATCTGGCCAGCATGAAGCGCTTTCAGCAGTTTTAGTTAAACACGAAGAGATGAAACCCAGGGCTTTATCTTATCGGCAAGAAAATCCTTTAAATGATATTACTGATAAAATATCAAAAAAATTTATGGAATCTTGCTTTGAGGAAAGTAAAGTTAATGTAACGACCTTTGATATGGAAGCTTTAAAAACAGTATCGCCCGCTCAGTATAGTTTTATTATGACGGCGGTAGAAAATACAAAAACTATTGTTGCTGCTGCTTTGCAGCAACTACTGCCGATAATTAATCGTATTAATCCTGTAGTGAAAACAAGTTTCACTGATGAAGAGTTTATGCAATATTATTATGATGCAGCGATCAATGCGATTGGACCGAATGCACATAATCATTATCCAAACTCTTCTTCTGCAATCGATTTTTTGAAAGAAAAAAAATCTGCCCTGCCGCATCAAGAATTTCCTGATGATGAGGGATTCTATCAGGATTTATTTATCGCTCTGTCGAAAATAATGATCTATATAGAAAAAGTTTGTGATGGTGACAACAACAACTGCGTGAATTTCATGACCGGGAGATATACACACCAATCAAAATCATATGAGAAACAAAACAATCTCACTCAACTTTATGCACTTGCTGGTAATGGTATAACTAAAAGATATGGTGAGAATAAAATGCATGTTGGTGTTACAAGTAATTTTTTTTCAACAAATACAGTGGATTCAGCAAGGATACTTTTTCATGAATTACTTCATGGTGTTACCGCTACGGCTGACTTATTTGAAATAAAAAGAAATAGTGATTATGAACGCCTCCCCACCTCTACATACGTAGAAATGCCTATTCCCAGAGCGCTTGAGAAAATAGAAAATGCGCTCAATAATACTAAAAATACTATTGGCGAAGTTTTGTATGATAAATGGACTCCGGAAACCAGCTTTGCAGTTACTGACTTATTAAATAAAATATCGCCGACCCTGGTCAATGAGGAGTTATCAAAACACAGAGATCATTTTATTGCTCGCTACAAAGACGACCTTGATTTCCGTCGGCAGGTTAACGCAAGAAATACAGATAGTGTAAGCAGCTTAGTATTCTTTCTTGCAAACCAGCATTTTAAAGGTATGGAAACGCTTCCTCTTCAGTCTAATGCTGCATTCAGAGAGAAAAAAAGAACATACTAGCATGGTTTGATAGTTTACTGAGAATATTAGTTTGTCTGTCTATACCAGACATACATTTTTCTCAGCCCACACTACGCTCACGGATAGACCTCGCCGAAAACTGGGGGGTGTTCATCAGTAGCATTTTTTGTATAGATTGAAAAATGAGATGATTAAAGAAATTTTGGCTTGGTCACAGAATACAGCTTTGCATCAGATGGCAAACCCGGTGTTCGAAAGCATCCTGTTTTGTCAGTGATGGATACAGGATCCAGTTTTTTCACAACCCGGAACAGACAAACTGAGGAATTAAAATGTTTAACAGAATAAATTCAGCTAATAGCACACTGTTAGCTTTAAACCAAAATGGTAAATTTTTGCAAGAAAGTATTGATACCATGTTCAATCAACTCAATCCTGTTGTTCTAAAACAGGATGCTGACATTACAGGTCCCTTAAAGCAATTGTCTGAGTTCGGTACATATATTAAAGTGAAATATGCAAAGGGAATAAAGGATAGACTATCAGGCGTATTTTCTCCGGACCAGGAATATCATAAAAATGATATCAATATGTTAAATAAACTAATAGACAGCATCTGTGATTACAGATGCCCATTAAAAGAAATCATTAGAGAACAGTCGGTTAATGCAATCAGTAACAATTTACTATCATTTTCTGATAGTGACTTCATAATTAGTGATGAGAGCAGCGACAGAGAGTCTGTCAATTTTAACCGTATGTTACCTACGGTCGGATTTGCATCACAAAGTTATGGTTACTTGGGAAGAAAAATAATATCAGAGGGGGTAAAAGGGATTCTAGAAGGAAGTCAAAAAGACGAACGTTACAGAAAATTTGAAAAAGTGATATTTGACCAGCCGCCGAGCAATGAAGCGGTCAGAACACAAATTTCAGATTATTTTATGGTCTATTTAATGACACATGGTGATGAGCTGGATGAACTTTATGATGAAGGAAGGCTCGCTATCCAGAATTGCCCTTAAGGGTTGTGTCGCATTAACGACCGCGAGTCAGGAGAAGATGCTCTGCCTATTTCTTAGGCAACTATCTGTATTAGATCAGGTCTGAGCTAATACACATTAACGGCGTCAGGTTGCCGGGAAGCGGGTCTGTTTGTTTTTTAATCAATCAGAAGATAAAACTGCTCTGCCGGGAACAATCCGTCCCCGTGCGGATGCTGAAGCTGTCCCTTGCGTAGCATGTGAATCATTTCGATACCCGCCAGGACAGCCTGCGCCCGCCGGAAGGATTTGAATCCCGTCATCAGCTTTATCCTGCGTTTGATATTCCGGTGGTCCTGCTCCACCCGGTTGTTCAGGTACTTCTCTGCCTGATCTCTTCCCTTTAAACAGTACCCCTGCACTGATATTGGGAAGGGATCAGGAAGGGATCAGACCATGGCAGTGCGCTTGCTACTGAAAATACCATTACATTCATGACCAAGCATATAACTAGGGCGATGCGAATGACGCGCCGCCCATCGCAGAGGCATGAAATCATCACGGGCATCATGAAATTGCCCGCCATACTGAGGACCCCGAGCAAGACGTACGTCAATCCGATGATGCCTGTTCCGTACCCGGCAACATCGCGCAAGCGCTCACCGATTAGCGTAAAAATGCCGATGCCACCGCCAAGCCCAAAACCCATTGCGATCAGAGCACCCAAGGCCCCCGGTAAACGAAGGCTATGATACGCACCGCGTTGGTGCCCCCTGCATCGCTGGCGATCGCAAAAGCAACCGGCAGCATCCCGGCACTCGCCGCGCCGGTCAGCACGCGAAAGAGCAGCACCATCTCAAACGTCGCAGCGAGGCCAGTCCCCATAGAGGCTGCGGCGAAGAGAATTGACGCCGGGATGAGAATCCTCATTCTTCCATACCGATCCGACAACACGCCGAAAAAGAATGCATAAGCCGTATTGGCCAAGCTGTAGGCCGTGACAAAGAACGTCACGCTTTCCGGCCTCACGGATAAGTCGTTGCCGACTGGTGTGAGGATGGGCCCGAGCAGTAGTTCATCGGCACCGACGAGGAACGCGATGAAGAACAGCGTGACATTTTGGGTCCAAATCACTGTAGCTCCTCAATAAGTCGTGGTGATGGTCTTATCGTTGCGCAGAAACCAATACCATCATGGGACGCTCCACCTCTTCGGCCAGCGCCGGGTTTGCTTTGATTTGTTCCGCAGTTGGTCCCCATTCATTGATATGGCGAATAGCAAAACCAGCAGCCATCAGCGCGTTCAATGTGGTGCCCAAGGTCCGATGGTATTTTACCACCCCGTCAGCCAGCCAGTTGCTGACGCGTTTACCTTCATTTTGATAGTTGTTGACCGCCCACGACCGCTGACCTTCATCGTCGGTAAGCCAGCCCTGACGTACCGGGCAGGTGTAGATTGGGTGCTCGGTCGTGAAGACAAACCAGCCGCCGGGTTGCAGCGCCTGATAGATGGTGGCAAATACCGGAGCGAGGTCGGGCAGGTAATGCAGAGCCAACTGGCTGTATACCAAATCGGTTGCCTGGCTCGGCAGTGCGAGCTGTTCAAGATCACCGCGTTGATAGCTGATGCCGTTGTCATCGGTGAGCTCCCGTGCCCGTGCTAGCATTTTTTCAGACAAGTCGACACCGAGTACCTCGGCGGCTCCTGCCTCTCGCGCACTGCGGCAAAACCAACCGTACCCACAGCCGAGATCGATGACCCGTTTTCCGGACAGAGCCGGGAGCATGGCCTGAATAGACGCCCACTCCGGGGCGGCCTCCAAACCGAACTGAGAGCGTGGCAGTTGGGCATAACCGTCGAAAAAGGCCTGATTGTCGTAAATGTTTTGAGACATATTGAACTCCGAAAGTAATTTAGATCGCCTCAAAAATGAGACAAAAAAAAGCGAGCAAGGGAAATCCCTGCTCGCTCTATGAAGCTGCCTTCAGGCAGCTTCAACGAAAAGGGCCTTGGATGAGTTATCATCCAAGGCCCTGATTAATCGCCACACACATAGACACCTCTATCTTTACAGACGAGGCATACGAGCATCGTGGCGATGAATGTAAGGAGGCTAAAGCTCCTGATCAGGCTCTGAACAACGCTTCATCGCAAGCAATTGTCAGAGCTAACTCGGGTAACGAGCTGATCTGAATCGTACGTATTTTGCATACCAAGCCAATCAGATAGGTGAGTATGCGCGATCTTTAACGCTTTTAGCGAAAAAAGTCAATTGGCGTTTTCTGTTATGTCGTGCGAGATTCTGTGGCTGCGCCGATGCTGACCAGCTCACTCTCCGTTTATCGTTATGGACTAGCCCGATAGGCGCTAAGAAGCACAAGCTTAGCGTACGTTTCCGTACGGTTGGGCTTCAGACCCCTTTTCTGACGGAAGGATAGCCTTTCAGCGTTGTATTAAAGAGCGCGCTGAATTTTCCGGCGGTACGGTGGACTTCATCATAGGTCAGTAGATCCACACTGAGTCTCAGACTTTCCAGCTGGTCCAGCAGGGCGGGAGCTGAATGATAGGTGGTGACAACGGTAAACCGGTCACTCCCGGGGGTTCTGTCGCATTAAGAAATGGTCGGGTAACATACTGTTTTTTTTGCAATGTTGTCCGGCCATGTCTCTGATCCAAAAATCCTTTAAACGCCTGCATTATCCCGTTGACGTTATTGCTCAGTGTGTCCGCTGGTATCTGACTTATTCCCTGAGCCTGCGCAACCTGGAGGAGATGATGGCTGAGCGCGGTATCACCGTCGACCATTCCACGCTTCACCGGTGGGTTATTCGTCTTGTCCCGCTGCTGGA
>NZ_MRUL01000045.1 GCF_002006995.1 Izhakiella australiensis
GCTGCGCTTCGGCCCGCTTCAGCGCCTGCGGGTCACGCTTCGCCTTTTCACCGGCAATCTGCCCCTGGGTGCGGGCAATGTCGCTGACCTGACCGCCGATTTCACCCATCAGCTGCGCGGCCTGCAGGCGGCGCTGCTCTTTCTCCTTATCGAATATCTGCCCGATGCTGCCGTTGGCGCGGTCCGCGTCGCGGCTGAGGCCGCTGAGGCTCTGCTGCTGGTGTGCGCCGTCACGGATAACCAGGCTGCCCGCGCTGACGGCAGCGCGGGTGGTGCCTTCGTCGTGGCCGTTGTGGCCGGCGCCGGACAGGGCGAGGTTAGCGGCGTTGCTGCGGATATTCGCCACCGGGTCAAAGCCGCCCGAAGAGCTCAGACTGACGCCCTGATGCTCAGTGCGGAAGTCGGCCTGGTTGTGAAGGTCGCTGAAGCCCAGGGTGCCGGTGTCGAGGCGGTAGGTGACGAATTTTATTACTACATCCGTACCCCGGGGAGACAGCCGTTACCTAATAGAGAAGTGTGTTGGTAGAGTTAGTGAGGGGCCAGAAAATCCCGCCCGATGAAGATGGAGATTTTTTAATAATAGTCTTCACTTTTAAAGAATAAACCAGTTGGAGATAAATCATCTTTATCAAAATAAACGGTATTCCCCTTTCCGTGGATAGCAACAGCATAACCATACACAATGCCATTTTCTTCACTTACGCCTAAAATCGCGCCTTTACATCCAATGTATTCATTGTTCCCTGCTTCAGGAAAAACTTCAACTTCTTGATAAAATTCTAATTTCATATCTGTCAGTTACAGGTTTTTTTATCATCTAAATTTACATTCAGGTTGGGCGGCAGCATGTTGCATAAAGGGATTAAGTTTTACTAGTTAACGATAGTGGACTTGTAGCCCTCCCCTTCAGTACGTCACAGAAATAGCCTCAGCGCAATAAGAAGGTGACGTGGGGGAGGGGACGGGCTGTGAATAATCCCCAGCCGAGAGGCTAGGGAACTTATATTTATGATTCTTTTCGTAGAAAGATGCATATTCCTGATGCATGCCTCAATGGATCTGGATAGTCAAGACGCCTTATATTTACGTCCAGGTTAAAACTATCATCAAAATCGGCAATCACCTCTGTTCCTATTTGTGAAGCTGTTTCCTCATCATCGTCCAAGATTTCACCGTCAAAATAAAAAAATAGTTGAATATTACCATTTTTTACTTCGGCGACAATGGATCGCATATTCGAAGTGACATTTCCAAGTAGAGCTCTTTGTATTGATAACTTAAAATAGTTAGTCAATTCAGTCATTTTATCCATAATTATTTATCTCTTCTAAGGCCTTGCTGGTACAACGTGTACACCATTTTTCCCGTAATGCACGATCCCATTAGTTGTAGGTATAGATGCACCTGTTTGAGGATCAATATAATTTCCAATAATTTTCCCATAATTAATTCTCTCTTTAGAGCCCGGCATTCCGACAGGGGTCTTACCTACCTGTTGCCCTGACCCCAATTTTGAGAGTAATGAATCGGGTGATACTGTGATAACGCTTTTGTTTAATCCTGATTCTGAAGCTATTTTATACTCATTTGTACCGGGTATATGCTTATTTTGCTGGCCCTTATTGACAGTGATTTCCCTTGTGCTGCTGGCTTTCTTTGCCTTACTGGCCGCCACAGCCTCAGTTGTTATAGCTGAGTTCTTTGCCGTTTTGCTCTGTCCGCTACCGCCGCCAGGCAGAGTTTTTCCGTCTTTTCCAATCAACTTCATCTTTGATGTTAACGGATTTACCGGATAAATGTGTATCAGCGGCTCCTCGCTGTCACCCAGCGCATTATTCTCAACCGCATTCTTCCCGGCCTGGGCGCCGGTGAGAGCGCCGTCACTGCTGTCGCTGGCCAGCCCGCCCGCCAGCCCGGCGGCCAGGGTGCTTAGGGCGCTGATGGTCTGCTTCTGCTCTTCCGTCAGCTGGTTTCTGGCCACGCCCGGATACAGCTGCTGCGCGATATACTCGCCGGTGGAGGCACCCGCCGCGCCCGCCAGGGCAGAGTTGCCCTGCAACTGCGCCGTCACCGCGCCCAGCACCGCGTGGGCCATCAGGTTGGCGCTGACGTTTACCCTGCCGCTGGCCGGGTCGGTGGTCAGGACGTGTATCTGCTCCGCCAGGTAAGGGGCGGCCGCGCCGCTGAGCGCCTGCGCCATGTTGCCGCCGGCCAGCCCCTGCACCGCGGCGGTGGCGGCGCTCAGCGCCTGCTGCAGCGATGAGCCGGTGCCGAACGGTGCCATGGCGTTGTTGTAAGCCTGCTTCGCTATCTGCTGCGGCGTTGGCTTACGGTTGCCCGCGGCCGCCAGCTGCGCTTCGGCCCGCTTCAGCGCCTGCGGGTCACGCTTCGCCTTTTCACCGGCAATCTGACCCTGGGTGCGGGCGATGTCGCTGACCTGACCGCCGATTTCACCTATCAGCTGCGCGGCCTGCAGGCGGCGCTGCTCTTTCTCCTTATCGAATATCTGCCCGATGCTGCCGTTGGCGCGGTCCGCGTCGCGGCTGAGCCGCGCCACGTCCTGCTGCTGGCGTTTACCGTCACGGATAACCAGGCTGCCCGCGCTGACGGCAGCGCGGGTGGTGCCTTCGTCGTGGCCGTTGTGGCCGGCGCCGGACAGGGCGAGGTTAGCGGCGTTGCTGCGGATATTCGCCACCGGGTCAAAGCCGCCCGAAGAGCTCAGACTGACGCCCTGATGCGCGGTGCTGAAGTCGGCCTGATTGTGGATATCGCTGAAGCCCAGGGTGCCGGTGTCGAGGCGGCAAAAAGCTTTCATCCCGCAGGCAGCGATAGATTGCAGATTGCCTCACTGCTTTTAGTACGCCGCAGAAGCGGGCACCGCTTAACGGCGAAGTCGGGTGGCGGGTGTTGTGATAATGTAAAAATCCCGACTTGGTGAGGGCCGGGATTGTCTTACTGATTTAACAACTTTTTCTTAGCTTCATTTAATGCATTTTGAAACCAATCCAAGTTAACGGTATTAATATCAGAGGAAAACTCTATTCTAATATCGTCAACTCCATGTTCTTGTTGTAAAAGAGCGATAAATATATCGCCACAATAAATTTCAGCTATTAAATATTCGTAATCAATATCACTGGAGATCATGATCTTTAACGGGGCAGTATTGTTCATAATTAAGGCTCCAAAAATCCACGGAAGTTACCCTGGGGATCAAATCTGGCTCCTCTACCATCGGGAGCGATCACATCAAAACCACCGAAACGATTCCCTTCCTTCACAGAGGAACTGGAGGATTTCACTATTTCATCCAATACTTTCTGTCCTTGCTCATTAATTTGAGCTGGTGTTCCTTTAGCTGCGGGATAAGCGCTTCCTTCACGGCTACCATGTTTCTGTAAACCTCTTCCTGCAATGGTAAAGTTTCCAGATTTAGCTGCCGGATCTATCGCAGAACCACTCTTTGTAAGAGAGTCCAATTCAAGATGTCCAAATTTTCCAGCATTGATTTTTCCAGCCTCTTTAACTACCGCATCCAGACTTGGATCCTGCTTTGCTCCTTCATTAAGTTTAGCTTTACTGGATTTAGCCGCTCTGATTAACCCGCCGCCGCCGGGTACCTTGTGCCCATGTTCATCCACAATGCCAAATTTCGCCAGCGGATTTACCGGATAAATGTGTATCAGCGGCTCTTCGCTGGTTCCCAGCGCATTATTCTCCACAACAACTTTATCTGTTGTGAAGCCTGACGGCGTACGGAGATTTTCCCTGTGCTTTCCGTGGGTTGCGGCGTTTTTTTGCTGATGTACTTCCGGTACACCAACGTTTTGCCCCGACGCGCTTTTTGTCGCCGGACACGCTACCGCCCCGCCGTGGGGCTGCACCCGCGCAGTTTACCAGCGCTGCCGCCGCTGTCATTACCCGTTTTTCGTCGCGGCGCTGATGAACGGGCAGCTCTGATGCTCGTTGAGAGAGTAAAAAATCCCGGCTGGTAAGGGCCGGAATTTTTATCCTGATCAGTCAGGATCGGACGGCGGAGATTTGCGGGTTTTGCGTTCGTCGATTTTGGCAAAGATCCAAGAACCTAAGCTTCCAGATATACCTATGATAATGCTGCCTGCTAATATATTGAAAAGCCATTCGCCTTTTAAGCTAATTTCTCCATCAAATATAAAATCAATTAGCATTCCAGCGAGTAATAAAAAGATGAGCGAACATATCGTTAAATAAATTGTTCCTAAGAACAGTTTTATAAGGGTAATTTCAGATTCGCAATTACTTTTCATCAAGCTGTTTCCCTGTACCATTGATTTTGTCTTTGATTTTATTGCCGATAATTTCTCCACCCACTGAACCCGAAATATCACTTAGAAAACCTGAAGATGGCCCCAAAACAGGTTCCAGCAGTCCTGGTGCATACTTCCCAAACGCGCCACCTACCCCGGCCCCGGCTATTGCACCACCAACAGCCCCCACATCAGGCCCATCGGTAAATACCGAGCTACCCACGGTAATTCCAACGTTCTGCCAGACACCACGCCCTGGCGCCAGAGCACCGGTTACGACAGCTGACCCGCTGCTCCAGTAATCCCAGGTTTTTCTTTCATTTAACGGCTTACTCTGATTTTCCCTGCTGTTGATATCGAACCACTGATAGGTACCGTTGGCGATGGTGCCGATAGTACCACTGGCAGCTACCTCCCATATTGTTGCCGCCGGGCCGAGGTACCAGGCTCCGGCCAGAATAGCGCCGTCTGTGGAGCCTTCCACAATCACTTTTGTCACGTTTGCATACTCCGGCATATCTCCCTCAGCCAGTTTCTTCAGGCCTGCCTGTTTTTCGGCGTCAGTCAGGCCGTTAGCTTCTGCATACTGATTCCATGATGCCACCGCCTGGCCATAAGCCGCCATACCTGCCGGCAGGCTCAGCGCATTATTCTCCACCGCATTCTTCCCGGCCTGCGCGCCGGAGAGGGCGCCCGCGCTGCTGCTCTGCTTCTGCTCCTCCGACAGCTTACTCTTATCCACGCCCGGATACAGCTGCTGCGCGATATATTCACCGGCGCTGGCGCCCGCCGCCCCGGCCAGCGCGGAGCCGTCCTGCAGTTGCGCCGTCACCGCGCCCAGCACCGCGTGGGCCATCAGGTTCGCGCTGGCGTTCAGGTTGCCGGTGACCGGGTCGGTGGTCATTATGTGTATCTGCTCAGCCAGATAGGGCGCGGCGGCGCCGCTGAGGGCCTGGGCCATATTGCCGCCGGCCAGCCCCTGCACCGCGGCGGTGGCGGCGCTCAGCGCCTGCTGCAGCGACGAGCCGGTGCCGAAGGGGGCCATGGCGATATTCGCGGCGTTGCTGTAGAGATTCGCGGCGGGGTCAAAGCCGGAGCGGGAGCTGAGGCTGGCGCCCTGATGCGAGGTGCTGAAGTCGGCCTGATTGTGGATATCGCTGAAGCCGAGGGTGCCGGTGTCGAGGCGGTTTTTGCCGGCGCCGGCGGTGGAGGCGATGACCGCGCCGTCAAGCTGCGTATGGCGTCCGGTGGTGACGTCAAAGCCGCCGTCGCCGGCAAACAGCCCGGTCTGCTCGCGCACCGAGTCGTCGTTGCTGTGCTGCGCCAGGCCTGTAAAAAGCTCTCAGCCCGCAGGCAGCGGCAGATTGCGGCGTTTATCACCGCCATCAGTACGCCGCAGAAGCGGCCACCCCGACCGGAGACGGTGGAGTGGCGGCGTTGTGAGAGGGTAAAAAATCCCGGCTGATGAGGCCGGGACTCACTCTAACTAATTAATAAAAATCGTTTTGTGTAAGTTGTTTCCCCGTTGGAATTACTTCATCTTTATCAAAAGATAGAAGATACTCCTCGTCATAAAGCTTTATTGAGTAGCCATAAAGTATGCCACCTTCTTCACTTATACCCATAACCCCACCTCTTTGACCTGCATATTTTTTATTCTTTTCTTTGCAGTCAGAAGATATTTTTACCTCCTGATAAAAACCGATCTTATTTTCCATAAATGCGACTCCTGGTTACTTGTGTGTAATACGTCCATCCAGAGATATATTTAAGTGTGAGCCATCTCTTGTTGCCCAGCCAAGCTGAGCTTTACCTTTAGGTGATAGCTGAACATCCCATTCAAAAGCTTGCCCAGCTGTGCGAGACGGGCCTTTTACCCACTCATTACCAAATTTATCAAGATAACCATTATTTGGCCCTCTTGGTAACGGATTGCTGGGAGAGTAATTACTATCTGGTACAAAACGTATTTTCCCTTGTGTCGGAAGTTCTACATATTTTATGCGGTCTTTGGTTGACCACGGCTGTGCAGCTCCGTTGATCCTACCCACGTAATGTGGACACGCCCTAAGCGAGGATTTGGTTTTCGAACTGTTCCGGGCTGATACCACCGCAGGCACTGTGGCGACGCCAGCGATTGTAATCACACTCGATATAATTGAAC
>NZ_MRUL01000046.1:0-3732 GCF_002006995.1 Izhakiella australiensis
GCAGCGCCGCCAGCTCTTTCTCTGCTGTTTCGGCTCGTTGTTCAAGCTCCCTTATCGTCTCCCCCATATGCATATTCGATTTGATATGATTGGATTTTAGGGTGGATACCTCTTCCATTAATTCGAGTTTTGACCAAGATTTAGCCTCAACAAGTTGCTTGCTGTCCCAAAGTTCCCTTTTAAGACCCTCAACCTTTTCAGTCATCAACTGTTTTACTTCTATGATTTCAGCAATCCGCGCCGCCTGGGCGTCGATGTGCTCAATTAATTTTCTAACCGTGGAGCAGTGAAAAACACTCGACGCGTTGTCGCAAATTCTACGGCATCGCTCAATTTCTGATTTAATTTTCATGCTAGCTCCTTCAATTTGCTGCGTGCCTGCCATCCTTTCCAGACAGCCTGCATATAGGAAGACGCGTAACCCATTTCTTTGTGGTATGGAATTCGTAGGATATCGTTACGACTCCAGTCTGGCCGGTACGACACAAACCAGGCTTCGAATTTATCCATTTCCGCGTCGCTGCTTTTTTTGTCGTATGGGCGGGTCATGAGGCGGACTCCCGTTTCAATGCATCGGTCAGAAAATCAACGCCCTTTTGGTATATGGCGATAAGTTCCAGATCGTCTTCATTTTTTTCTTTCCAGGAGTTCATTGTTAAAAGCCCCTCTTTCAATCGTGGCAACAGACCATTTTCCAGATATGATCTGCGGCCCTCGATACATTCCGCCGAAGCCTCATTTACGTAAAAAATAATTTGTTTTGCTGCCCCGCATTTTGCTGCGCTAATCATTGCTCGGCTCCTTTCAAAAACAGTATCCAGTGGGTTTTGTCGCTTTTACCAGTGCGCTGCCATACAGAAGGTTGCTGGTCAGTAAGAGCAATAATTTTGCTTGCCGGTATTTGTGTTTCATTCCACTTGAATATGAGAGTGCCCTGCGTCCGCAATAGTCTGAACGCCTCAGTGAATCCCTGCCTGATATCGTCCTGCCACGTTTCGCGATTCAGCGCGCCATATTTTTTGCGCATCCAGCCATTCTCACCGGCGCGTTCCAGATGCGGCGGGTCAAACACCACCTGAGCAAACGAGTTATCGGCGAACGGCAGGGCGCGAAAATCGGCTATTACATCTGGCGCAATATGCAGCGATCGGCCGTCACATAGCGTGTGAGATTCGCGTCTAATATCAGTGAACACGGCGCGCGGATCAGACTTGTTTAGCCAGAACATCCGACTTCCGCAGCACATATCAAGAATCGGTTTGCTCACACGTCACCCCCGATGCGCTTATTCCACACAGCAATACAGTCATCATCGTTTGAGCGCGTGATAGTAATTAGCGGGTGTCGAGTATCTTCGCTTTCGCACCAGTGCCGTAATGTTGAATTCACGATTACTGAACGCTGGCCCGTCCAATGTGTCATGTGATCAAAACTTGCCTCACCTGCACCACAGAACGGGCACGGCTTGAGAATAGGGCGCTCACGCATGGTCGCCTCCCTGCTTAGCCTCAGCCACAAAATCATCAAACGGCACGACCCCAACCCATTCACCAGCGGTGAGGATTTCTACCAGTTTTTTCTGCTGAGCAGCCCTCGCAGCATCCCACGCAGCATCCCTCGCAGCATCCCACGCAGCATCCCACGCAGCATCCCTCGCAGCATCCCTCGCAGCATCCCTCGCAGCATCCCACGCAGCATCCCACGCAGCATCCCTCGCAGCATCCCTCGCAGCATCCCACGCAGCATCCCTCGCAGCATCCCTCGCAGCATCCCTCGCAGCATCCCACGCAGCATCCCACGCAGCAGCCAGTTCTTCATCAGTTGCCTGGCCATCGCTGTGACGCCACGAAACGCGCAGTGCGTATTTACTACGCTCATCTGTCATCAGATGCTCAACCTGAGCGGCACACCATGTGGCATATTTACGCCACAGCCAGTTGTATTCTGGCAGGCATTCAAAACACCAAATCGTGTCTGCAAGGTCATTGCTATCTAGTACCGATGCCAGCGGAAATTCGGTATCCATACCGAGATGTTCGTGTGCGCGCAGGACATTTGCCCAGCCAGATTTGCATGGTGATTTAGCGCGGATTTTATTCAGAGTAATGGTAATCATCTATTCAGCCTCCCCGTTGCGTAGGCGGGCGGCGAACTTCAATGCGGCCTCGGTAGTGCCATTCCATGCTGGCCGCCTGCTATCGACAAACTTCTCCACTCCCCGCGCTTCAATCGTGCGAATAGCGCCACTAACATCGGTTTTCTGAATATCCCACCAAGTTTCACATGCACTCAGCAATTCAGCAGCGTCTTCCTCAATGGGGTCTGTCACGGCATGCAGTTCTTGTGCGAGCAAATTACCGGCAGGCTGTAACTCTGAAATCTTCAACGCCACCGCATCCCGCTGATGCACCAACTCTTTAATTCCCTGCTCGATAGTCCCTTCGCTAATGCCCGCCGCTTTCAAAGCAGCAAACGCTGCATCTACTGATGATATTGATGATGTGTGTTCTGTCATGATTAGTCTCCCGCAGGCAGATAGAGACCAGCCGCAATTAGACGGCGTCTCCGGGCTGCTGCTTCGATGTGTTTTTGTTTGATGTCGTCGCCGGTTGGCGAGCGCTGGCTGACGTGTAGAGAAGGACTGGTTTTGCTGACTGTGCGCCTGGCTGTTGCTGTGAGCGTGAAAATAGTTTCGCTGTTTACTTGGTCTTCCCTGACCGTTGCCGTTCCAATGCGGAACAAATCCCTGATTTTCTTTTTCACCTCGTCCGGCGTCATGCCAAACTTTTCAGCTAATTCCGTTGCTGTCGCTGGTCCCTTTGACAGATGCCAGTGCAGTAATTCTTTTAAACCCGTCCTGGCCCCTCCACGTCGGTAGAAGGGTATTTTCTTCATAGGTCATCACTTTATTAACAGCGTCGGTTTTCCAAGCTTTATCTGTGCCCCAGGGATAGTAATTCCTGCTTCAAGTTGTTTTTTGATGGCTAATTTATCGGGTTTTATTGTTGTTTCGTACTCGACAAATTCAGACGGAATAGAGCCAGCATCTGTAATTTCCACTGATTTTGATGGTGCTCTCACGGTCACCTGCTGCAAACCAGCTTTCATAGATTTCATACCGGCAGTTTCAAGAGAGCGAGCTATGTACTCTTTAATGCTGGCGACGCGGTTTTCTTCTGTTTTAGCCCGTTCAGTAAATCGCCGGCCTTCTTCTTTTAGAGCCTCAGAATAAGCCGACTGGTTTTTGCATATAGCCAGCAATTGCTCTACTTTGTCGCTAAGCTCTCCTGACATGCCATCAAGTGTGTCAGCAATAAACTCAGGGTCGAAATCTTCATCAATTAGTTTCGCGTAATCGTTAGCTATCTGATAGAGAGCTGTCATTGTGTAATCTCCAGTTTATTTTTGGCGTCGGCGTAAATTGACTGAACATTTTTCTGGTGAGGCATGCCGGAAGTCATTTTGTAGGCCGCCTGAAAAAGCTTTTTGAGTTCGTTCATGCTTTCTGCCAGCGGCATCTTGTCGCAAAGTTCGGCCAGTTCTTTTTCAAACCGCTGCTGACGTTGTGATTCGTCTTCGACTATTTTTTCTTCGGTTGTGTAAGCCATCACTGGCTCTGTGTGAATTCCTTCATCTTCGTTAATTACGTGAATAGCGCTATCAAGACGCTCTGCACGCGGCCAGTATTTGCTTGCCCGCTTGACGATGGTTTTCCTTGCCATCTCTTCCCAG
>NZ_MRUL01000046.1:4442-6221 GCF_002006995.1 Izhakiella australiensis
GAAATGATATTTGACCGCGTTTAAAACCAGGTCATAAATGTATTCGCTATCACGCGTCTGCTGATCGAAATCACCAGCGGCAAAGTCCATTAAATTTTCTGTGAATTCACCGCGCAGGTTAGGGCAAATAAATACCGGTAGTCGGCAGTCTGCGACAATCCGCTCTACCTCTTTACGTATCTGATCATCGTCGTCGTCAAACCCTGCGATTATCTTCTCGATAGCCTGGCGATCACGCTCTGTTATTTGCATCTGAACCTCCTGATTAGCCTGCACAGCCAGCACTTTTGCTTTTTCTGCTGCTGCGCTTTTTCCTGCCGCTCAAACTGCAACTGCATGAGTTTGTATTCCTCGACGCGTTTTAGCGCTTCCTCAGCGCGTGTCATGGCTGGCCTTCCTGAGTGACAACGGAAATAAGACGCTCCCACAGCTGCTGTAAGCGGCTCTTTTGCCGCCAGTGCATAACGTCAGCGCCAGTCAGGCGGAAATATGATAGTGAAGCTGGAGATGTGTGATTAGGGCAGCCCGATGCCGCCCCTGCAATCGCTAGTGCTTGCATGGGATACCTCATGAAATTTATTGGTGATATAAAAAAGCCCTCACAGAGAGGGCAATAGTCAGGATGATGTCGAGTAACATCGTCATGCCGTCATGTATAACGGCATTGGGTTGTCACTCTTCTATTCTTTCTTGCAATAAATAAATTTCTTCCTGAAGCTCTTCTATTTCCGTTTCTTTCTCTTCAATCGCTTTAATAATCACCATGACATTTTCAGGAGTAACAAGATCTTGCCAGTCACGGATTGCGCCAATTCTTTGATGAAAATTCATTGCGCAATATGAAAATGCGTTGTCCGCTTCTTTATGTTATGAATAATTTTGATGTTTTTAATTAATTCTTCCATACCCTCTCCTTACCGGTTACTCAGCTTCTGCAAATTCGCCATTTTCATCCAGAACGTACCAGACATCCGCTTTAATTCCGTTATCTCCTACCCTGCTGGCGCGAATGTGGATAAGATCACCGTTATCATCCCGGTAACAAAGGACGATGGCACCGTCGATTGATGCGCGTGCTTTGCTTTCGATACCGAAAGCGGCAGCTACCGAATGAGGTCCGCTTACCTCTGCCGCAGAGCGGTTGCCGGTGTTGCTGGCCGCAGAGTGGTCGCCGGTGTTGCTGGCCGCAGAGCGGTTGCCGGTGTTGCTGGCCGCAGAGTAGTCGCCGGTGTTGCTGGCCGCAGAGCGGTTGCCGGTGTTGCTGGCCGCAGAGCGGTAGCCGGTGTTGCTGGCCGCAGAGTAGTCGCCGGTGTTGCTGGCCGCAGAGTAGTCGCCGGTGTTGCTGGCCGCAGAGCGGTTGCCGGTCATTATCTGCTGCTCAAGCGACTTATCCACTCTATTCCAGATCCAATCGATAGCGCGCTGAACGAACTCAGGCATGCTCAGCTCGGCCTTAATGGTGATAGTAGCGCTGGCAATTTTAGTGTCGTCGTCATGGCGACTGATTTTGCCGGTTGAGATTGTCTCGGCGTAGCGACTTTCGGCTGGCGGGTAATAACTGAAACAATCAAGCGGATTTTCGCAGGCGTGGAACCCGGATGAACATGCCTCAACATCGCCGTCATGCTCGTATGTTTTGCCGATTTCAAACTGGTAATCACGGCACGTCAGGTCGGTATTAAACCCCTTATACGTGACGATTTTTTCTTCGCTCATGTTGTTATCTCTGAATTTAGGCACAAAAAAAGCCGCTCATGGCGACTGGTGAAATAAACCCGC
>NZ_MRUL01000047.1 GCF_002006995.1 Izhakiella australiensis
TGTAGCGGCGAAAAATTTTCTGCACTGATTTGGATGAATTTCTGCACTCGCGGGTATGGTGATGGTGAGTGCAGAAATTCGTGCAAATTAGATTAAAATACAATCAGTTCTTATAACACGGTTTCCCAAACAACGACTGGACTGCCCCGCAGGGTTGAGTTAGTGTCCGTCGCGCTGCCAGGCCTGCAGTTCACTGTATTGTCAGCATGAGGAAAACAGAATGAACTTCACCCAAATTCGCCAGACGATGACCGATGACGCCTGGGAAATCGTTTCGGCACTTACCCAGGCCCCGTCGCTTACCCTGCATTCCGTTGCTTACATCTGCGATATGAACGAATACGCCACCCGCTTTATCCTTGAACAGATGGCGTTAACAGGTATTGCATCGGAAGCTGGCGGGAACTGGTCTCTCACCAGAGGCTTTCGGGCCTCTGCACGCTGAGTGCCCTACGGGCTGGCATCAGAGGCCAGCCTGAAGTTACTGATAATCAGCTCTGACGCCCGGTGCCCGTTGTCAGCGCCAACGGAATACGTTGTGTACGCCTCCCTGATCTCCAGCCCGCTGAAGACTTCCCGCATATCAGGATGGTTATTCACCGAAATAATCACCTTGCCTTGCACCTGTCGCGCCAGCGCTGCCATGCGCCGGTACTGTTCAGGCCCGAACGATACACCATAGCCACACGTCTGCCAGTACGGCGGATCGAGGTAGAACAGCGTTCCGGGTCGGTCGTAACGCTGCATGCATACCTGCCAGTCCAGGTGCTCTATCGTCACCCGCTGAAGGCGCAGCCAGGCCTCTGATAGCGTTTCTTCCATGCGGACGATATTCAGCTTTGCCGGGCCGGTGGCACTGGTGCCGAACGTTCTGCCTTCCACCTTTGCCCCGAAGCAGGTTTTCTGCAGGTAATAAAAGCGGGCGGCACGCTGGATATCGGTCAGCGTTTCCACCGGTGTATCTTTAAGCCACTGAAATAGCTGACGGCTGGTTAACGCCCACTTGAACTGCTTTATAAACTCTTCAAGGTGGTGCTGAATAACCCGATACAAATTGACGATGTCGCCGTTAATATCATTAATAACCTCAGCTTTCGAGGGCGTTTTCATAAAGAATAAGGCTGCACCGCCGCAGAAGGGTTCAACGTAACAGGTATGTTCAGGAAACAGAGGGAGAAGCTGTTTAGCGAGTTTTCGCTTGCCGCCCACCCAGGGGATAACGGTATAAGTCATAACATGTCCTTGCATTATCGATCTGTTATAACGATCAATATTGTTTTATTGATCGCCAGAATCGATACTAATTCCCCGGCATGCTGACTGGCAGCCCCGCGCGAGTAGCGGCATGTATCGGCCAATAAGATTTAACTTATGCAGGGACGTTATGGATATAATCAGTTTAGTCAGTACGTTTTCGTCAGTGGGCACCCGGGCCAAAGCGTTCATTGAGGAGCGCGACCGCCAGAAACTTTCTACCCTCCAAATCGACCTCTCGAAAAGTATCATTGAGGCTCAGACCCAGCTTCTGGAGATACTCAGTGCCGTCACTGAGAAGGAAAGGCGTATCTATGTCCTTGAGCAGAGAATAAGAGAACTGGAGGCTGAGCAAGCTGAGAAGGCCCGTTACAGACCTACCAAACTGGGCACTGTCGGGCAGTTCTTCGCCTATACTCTGAGCGATGCCGCTAAATCGCTGGAGAGCATCGACGAGAGTGAGTATTTCCTGTGTCAGTCGTGTTTCGACGGGGGTAAAAAGGTTGTGCTCATCGGCAACGGTGAGGGCGGCTGGCGCTGCCCTGTGTGCAAAATCAGCGCTCGCGTCACCCCTGATACCTTTAATGTCGATATTTCGGATGACGGATGCTGGTGACTGATGGGTAACTTTTTTATGCGGCATGCTGACGGACTCCTTACGGAAACGGAAATTGAACAGGTATTAAGCGTTGTTACTCAGGTATTTCCGGCCAGGTAATATCCGGCGCGGTGCTGGTATCAACCCGGCTAAGCAGGACACGGTATTTTTTCCATGCTGCCAGTTGTTTTTTCTCGTCATCTGTTGCCATATCCAGATCCACTGCATCCTGCAGCGGTGCAATGTTGTCATTCGCTGTCTGCATAAACCGGCTTTTCTGGTTTTCTGCATCACGCAGCTGTGCCGCTTTTTCAGCCTCATCATCCTTTACCCACTTTTTGCCGTCCCACTTCTGATGCTGACCGTCGGGCGCAACTGAGGTCGTGTTGTCGGGCAGAGGTCCCAGCCCGGTAACATAAATCTCTCTCCCCGTTCCGGTATCAAAAATCACCCTGCCCCGGTGGTCCTCCGCCAGTGACCATTTTGCCTTATCCGGGGCAAATACCGCCACATGAGCGGCAGGGATATCAGGCGGCGCAATGTCCGTGCAGTTTGCCGGTAGTCCGGTATGTGGGGGAATATAAGCATCCCCGGCACCAATAAACTCCAGGGTATCTGCACGCAGGTTATAAACGGTGATGGTCTGTGAGTCTTCGCTCATTTTAAAGGTCATTTTTTTACTCCGTGGTGATGTGCGCCGGTACTGATAAAATCGCGATGGTCATGGCAACCCGGTAATGATGGCAGGATGCTGTGAGTGTGAGCGCCGGTATAGATGTAATGGTTATGCCTGCCACATCTGCATTCTGGCGATTTGATGCCGTGAGTGTATTCACCGGAATGATGCCTGCGTCCGGAGTGTGATGTCGCACCATAAGTACCAGCGGCCATGCTGCCCCAGCCGCACCCGCAGTCACAACCCAGGCCCCGCAGGGGCCACATGTCCGGGTGCCAGTCTGTTGTTGCAGTGCATCCGCAGGCCTTAACCACCGCCTGATGACGCTGTGTCGCATACTGCCAGCTGAGGCCCCGGGCTGGTGAGATGACGCTCTGCCAGGCAAGCACCATCTGCCGGGCAACACTCTCCGGTGGTACCTGTCCACATCCGGCACCCATCGCAGGAAAAACCACGCTACGGATTTTTTGGTCGTCCGGTGCATTCAAATTGTGGTGGTGGATAGCCAGCAGGGCTGCGCGGGTGGCGCTGTATACCGCATCAGTGCCGTCGATAATCAGCGGCACGCGCATGGTCGGGGCATGCACCAGCCAGGGATGATTGCTGTTCCCGCTTTCAATGACAAATGCAGTACCCACCGGCTGCTCACCCAGATACTCCCTGATAATACGGTTCTGCACCCGTGTCTGAAGCTGCGTGCCGAAAAACGCCGTAATGGCCGCATCAACGCCGCCGTCCATCAGGCCGAAGCTGTTGGCGGCGCTGACCAGGCAGTCAAAGTCGCCTACTGTTTCAAACGGACCGTGATGCACGGTGACGTCCGGTATCGCGGAAAACGCGCGGTCGAACGCCTGTGCCATCGCCGGAACCGGCGCGGAAAGAATCAGCTTAATCATGCAAGCCTCACAATGTAGTTAAACGCAATATTTTTAACGGTGTTTTCCGCATTGCCTGTCGCGTCAATGGTGGCGCTGTGCCCGTGCGCCCCCATATCAATAAAATGGTTATGCGCACCAATACCGACCCAGTGGTCATGAGGGCCGATATACACGGTGTGACCGTGATTACCGTTTACATCCGTCCGGCGTCCCTGGTCGCCGAACCAGGAATCATTCAGCGCAATATGCCAGGAGTTCGGCCCCGGCCCAAAATAGGCATAACCATGGTCATGATTACCCTGGGCATCTGTGCCTTTATTGCCATAATCAAAACTGGTGGTCTGTTTTGAGCCGTAATCGAACGCACTGGTCATCTTCCTTCCAAGGTCGGTATTGCTGACGGAGGCCGTGTGCGTATGGCTCTTTATACCGTCCTGCTCCACCGAAAGCACAGCGCGGCCACTCTCCGGTTTACCCTTTATAATCCAGCCACGTAAATCCGGCAGTTTGCCTGACGGGTAGGCCGTAGCCAGTTTCGGGTATTTTGCCGTATCGAACGTCTGCCCCTGCATGAGGGCATAACCCGCCGGCGGTGTATCCAGCGGCCACGGGAACGGAACGCCTGGCGGAATGGCACTCGCGGTCGCCGTGTTTGCAATTGCAGTGGCAATGGCTTTGATGGCCGTCACCAGCTGGTTATTTTTCGATGCGTCAGGCGTCATTTTTGCTTCAGCCAGAATATTTTTATTTTCTGTCTGAATATCAATAGTGGCCCCCTGAAGCGCGTTCATTATTCTGGCGTGGACAATCGTCCCTTCTGCGCCGGTTGTCGGGTCGCCATCATGAAATAAATGGTCTTCGGTATCGACCGGCTCGATAATATCTTTCATTCAGTTTTACTCCCGGCGTAATTAAAGACCACCTGCGTATGCGCGGGTTTTAAATCACGGAAAATGTTCTCCAGCATATTCTGGCCAAATGACATCAACCGCTCACCCGTTGCTGAGCTGCCGCAGCGGAAGCGATAGACCGGCACCTGGCCTTCTTCGATATTCACTATCCATACCCAGATAATCTCTGGTACCCAGAGGCGGTCGCCGCAGCGGTTGCGACCACAGCGGAATGGTTCAGGCTCATCGATGGTGACGTCATAGCCCAGCGACTTCGCCAGGCGAATAAAGTAACTGCGGCTCAGCCCACCGGTTTCATTCAGTTTGGCCATAATCTGTTGTCGGCGGGCCTGGATGGTCATACCGGTGCTGACCGGCAGTGCCAGCACGCGCTCCCAGTCGGAGAGTAGCGCAACGGCGGTCAGCGGCGTGATGCCGTTCAGCACATCCTGGGCGCTGCGTTCGGCGTTGGCCAGGGCATTGCCCTCGGCCTGCAGCTCGGCATTGAGACGCAGACCTGTACGGGCGTAACCGTCTGGCAGCAGAAGGTAAAGCAGTTCGCTGTAATCGTTTCCGGTCATTTCATTTTATCCACGGTTATGGTGCCTGGGCGTATCCACTGCACGGTTTTGGCGCTGACTTCCGGCACCACGTTGCCGGCAGGCTTGGTCAGCGTGTAATCCACCACGCCGGCAATGTCGGATATCAGGGCGCCCATCTGGGTTCTGACGGCAATCTCACCCGGTGCCAGGCGGTTGAAATAGTCCGTCAGTACCTGCGTTATCTGCGCTTTGGCTTCATCAATCGACAGACCGTCCAGGCTGACGCTGACCGTGACATCAGCGCTCAGCGGTTCGGGAGCCAGCACCAGCGAGTTTTTGGCCGTCACCGGACGCAGGTCGTCAATATGGTCCTGTACGGCCTTGATGGTCTCCTCCGAGGGAAGACCGTTGCTTGCAGTAATGACCACGTCCACCGTGCCGTAACCGCGCCGCAGCGGATACACGTAAGCTTCCGTCACGCCGCTGACTTCTTTGGCCCAACGGCGGTAGTCATATTTGTTGCCGCCGGCAGGCGGGCGGCGCATCAGCTCCAGCAGGCGGGCCAGTAGCGAGGCGTCGCTCTCGGCCTCCGTGCCACCACGCATGCTCGTGATGGTCACCGTGCTGTCCAGCCCCTGCGGCGCACTGAGCAG
>NZ_MRUL01000048.1 GCF_002006995.1 Izhakiella australiensis
TGTGCTCACGCGTCTGCGGCATCGGGCCGTCAGTCGCTGCAACTACCAGGATCGCGCCGTCCATCTGGGCAGCACCGGTGATCATGTTTTTCACGTAGTCGGCGTGTCCCGGGCAGTCAACGTGTGCATAGTGACGGGTCGGGGTTTCGTACTCAACGTGAGAAGTGTTGATGGTGATACCACGTGCTTTTTCTTCCGGCGCGTTATCGATCTGATCGAACGCACG
Organism: Izhakiella australiensis; assembly: GCF_002006995.1. Classification (GTDB taxonomy): domain Bacteria; phylum Pseudomonadota; class Gammaproteobacteria; order Enterobacterales; family Enterobacteriaceae; genus Izhakiella; species Izhakiella australiensis. Next base: position 227 of record NZ_MRUL01000048.1, read on the forward strand.
AGCCTGGCCACCAAACTTTTTAGACAGAACGGTGGTGATTGCAGCAGTCAGGGTGGTTTTACCGTGGTCAACGTGACCGATGGTACCCACGTTTACGTGCAGTTTGTTACGTTGAAATTGCTCTTTAGCCATCGCTAGTCCCTCTAAGACTCGGATATATCGGAGATATCGTCACATCAACCAGGCAAAGCCCGACTGTTTCATTAATACAGAGAGAGAATCAGGAAGGAGATAAAGAAGTGGTGCTGATACCCAGAGTCGAACTGGGGACCTCACCCTTACCAAGGGTGCGCTCTACCAACTGAGCCATATCAGCACGTCTTGGAGCGGGCAGCGGGAATCGAACCCGCATCATCAGCTTGGAAGGCTGAGGTAATAGCCATTATACGATGCCCGCATCCTGGAACTCGGCTACCTGTTCTGTCTGTAGCTTGTGAATAATAAGGCAAGTTTCCTTATTATTCGAGCCAACTGCTAATTTTCGTTGGCGTTGACTGTGCTTATGCTCAGCCGGTAAACCTTGTGTGAAGACGCTGTTGCTCACTTGGATCCATTAAACCATCAGGTTTGAATGGTGGTGGGAGAAGGATTCGAACCTTCGAAGTCTGTGACGGCAGATTTACAGTCTGCTCCCTTTGGCCGCTCGGGAATCCCACCTATCCAAATTTTTTACTTGATGGTGCCGGCTACCGGAATCGAACTGGTGACCTACTGATTACAAGTCAGTTGCTCTACCTACTGAGCTAAGCCGGCATCAAGTGACGCGCATTCTAGGAAGATAGAAGGCGCTATGCAACTAAAAATTTTCATTTATGGCTTCAATGCTCACTATTTGCGCAAATGGGGATAAAATCCTGGTATGCTCGCTATTTTCTGACTACTTTGTCTTCAGCACAGGGCGATTCCGCCGCTAAAAACAGGCATAAATAGTCAATGAATTCACTCCGCAGATGCTGGTTCCCCTCACCAGTTAATCCTGCCGGCCCCATGCTGGGTTCTTTGCGGCGATTTTCGCCTTCGGGTCAGCTGGCAGGCGGAATACGAAAACGCAAATAGTGCGGGTTTAGTCGGATTTACATCTGCCGTTCCATCATTTTTCCTTCAGGTTACCCGTGGCTGATGGTAACCTGCCGCCCATTGTTTTTTTGAAAGTTTCTGTTTGTTACCTGGCGACGGAATCTGCTAAGCACAGCGGCGCATTTCATATTAAGGTATCTACAGAAAACATTAATGCTGGCCGACGCAAACACATGAGTAAAACACATTCGCTGGTTAAAACACCTTATCTGCAATTTGGCCGTGCCCAGTGGGCTGCGCTGCGTAATTCAGTGCCGATGACGCTGACCGAAGATGAAATTGCACAGTTAAAGGGGATTAACGAAGATCTGTCTCTGGAAGAAGTCGCAGAGATTTATCTGCCGCTTTCGCGTCTGCTGAACTTCTATATTAGCTCTAATGTGCGACGCCAGACCGTTCTGGAGCAGTTTCTTGGCACCAACGAGCAAAAGGTGCCTTATATCATCAGTATTGCCGGCAGCGTGGCGGTAGGAAAAAGTACTACCGCGCGCGTTCTGCAAGCCCTTCTCAGCCGTTGGCCCGGTCACCGCAAAGTAGAACTGATCACCACCGATGGCTTCCTGCATCCAAACGCGGTGCTGAAAGAACGTGGCTTAATGAAAAAGAAAGGCTTCCCGCAGTCTTACGATATTCATCGCCTTGTAGACTTTGTCTCAGCATTAAAATCGGGTGCAGCGCAGGTAACCGCGCCGGTTTATTCGCATTTGATTTACGACGTAGTCCCTAATGGCGACAAAGTGGTACAGCAGCCGGACATACTGATTCTGGAAGGTTTGAATGTATTACAAAGCGGGATGGATTATCCCCACGATCCGCATCGGGTTTTTGTCTCCGACTTTGTTGATTTCTCTATTTATGTCGACGCGTCGGAAGCGCTGCTTGAAAGCTGGTATATCAATCGCTTCCTCAAACTTCGTCAGGGCGCGTTTACCGACCCTGATTCTTATTTCCACCATTATGCGAAGCTTTCGGAAGATGAAGCAGTGCAGATAGCAACCCAGCTCTGGAAAGAGATAAACTGGTTAAATCTGCAGGAAAATATTTTACCAACGCGCGAGCGCGCCAGCCTGATTATGACGAAAAGCGCCAATCATGCGGTGGAAAACGTATTGCTGCGTAAATAGTCGGGTTTTATCGCGGGGGATAAACATAAACGACCGCCCGGATAAGCAGTCGATGTTTCATGACGCCGCTGCTGGTTAATAACGCCAGCGGCCGGCTGGCGTTTGAGCGCATCAGATTTTCACTGCGGGCGTAGCGAGATCTCACCACCTACCCAAGGTTTAACAACGCCATTCTGATCCAACAGCAGAGCGCCCTGGTCGTCGATTCCTCGGGCTATGCCCAAAACTTCTCGCTCGCCGATTAATAATTTTACTGGTCGATTAAGGAAGTTATCAAGATTAGCCCAGCGCTTAACAAATGGCGCCAATCCATCCCGTTCAAATTCGGCCAGGCTGATGCGCAGCTGATTAATTAACTTCGCCGCCAGCGTGTTGCGATCGATATCAACACCGGCCTCCTGCAGGTTAATCCAGCCCTGATTTACTACCGATGCATCCGCTAAGCGCATCGATAAATTGATACCCGCCCCCAACACCACATGCGCTGCATCGCCGGTTTTTCCTGTCAACTCAACCAAAATACCTGCAAGTTTGCGATCGTTAAGGTAGAGATCGTTAGGCCATTTAACCCTTACGCCATTCGCACCGAGACTTTGCAGCACTTCGGCCATTACAATGCCGATAACCAGACTCAACCCCATGGCGGCAGCAGGCCCCTGGTCCAAACGCCAGTACATTGAAAGATAGAGATTCGCACCGAATGGAGAAAACCATTGCCTACCACGTCGCCCTCGACCTGCCTGCTGATATTCCGCAACGCAGGCCGCTCCAGGCCGCAGTGTCGCCATATTGTCCAGCAAATGTTGGTTAGTGGAACCGATCACTGGAATAACCGAGACGCCACCTTCATTAAGCTGCGCCGCAATACTTTGTTCATCCAACAATTGTATTGGCGCAGATAAACTGTACCCTTTGCCGGTTAGTGTAAATACGTCCAGTCCCCATCCCTTGAGCGTCTGCATATGCTTATTAATCGCAGCCCTGCTCATACCAAGCTGTTCACCCAGATGTTCTCCCGAGTGAAACTCACCGTCAGCCAGAATAGTAACCAGCTTTAACGGTACGCTATTGTCCTTCATGATATTTCCCTCACCGCATCCATTTCGCCTTGTGCGCCGATAAAGCGCACCTCTGGTTCCAACCAAATATCAAATTTCTCTCCAACGCGCTGGCGTACTGTCCTGGCCAACGCGACAATATCTTGCCCCGATGCGTTATCTTCATTAATCAGCACCAGAGCCTGCTGGCGGTGTACCATCGCGCCGCCAACACTAAAACCTTTGAGTTCACAACGATCGATGAGCCATCCTGCCGCCAGTTTGACTTTGTCTTCTGCCTGCGGATAACAGGGCATATGCGGATACACCTGCAGAAGCGCTTTGGCCTTTTTATCGTCAATAACAGGATTTTTAAAAAAGCTGCCCGCATTGCCTTTTACGGCAGGATCGGGAAGTTTACTCCGACGCATATGGCAAACCGCGTCAAAAACCTGCGCGGGAGTTACCGTTTCAGGATTAAGCTTTACCAAATCACCATACGTCAGAACCGGCTGCCATAACTTATCCAGTCTAAGGCCTATAGCGACAATTGCATATTCATCATGATAACGATGTTTAAATACGCTGTCTCTGTAACCGAACGCGCACTCATCGGCGCTCAACTCTATTTGCTTGCCCGTTGGTAAATGAACAATGCTAACGTATTCACAGAGCTGCTGAAACTCAACGCCATAAGCACCAATATTCTGGATTGGAGCCGAACCCGCACAGCCAGGAATCAATGCCAGATTTTCCAGCCCGGCAATGCCTTTTTGCAGGCAAAACTTCACTAACTGATGCCAGTTCTCACCCCCACCTACATGCAGATGCCAGCTATGCCCGGTTTCTTTGATTTCGATACCACGGATCCTGTTAATCAGAACCTGTCCGGAAAAATCTTCAAGAAACAAAACATTGCTGCCTTCACCAAGGATCAAAATAGGTAACTGCTGCTTCCGACTCTCTTGCCAGCATTTACAGAGCGCGTCGGCATCCCGAACTATAGTGATGTTTGCGGCTTGCGCCTCAAGATGGAAAGTATTCCACGAGGTTAAAGAATTTTGCTGGCAGGACATGAGGTAGCCTTAACTTATTTCATCTGATGCTCATATTACCCGATTATCGCTGGTTTTTTTGAGGGTTTTCTTGCGCATTGATTAGGGGTTGTTATCCAAGAGGCGGTAAAAGTATTTCCCTTTGTCAGATGAAGCTCACCCTGGACGCCGGCTGAGGCTCCGCCGCAGACGCAAAAAAGCCCCGCGCTTTCGCACGGGGCTTCTTCTTTATATGATGCCTGGCAGTTCCCTACTCTCGCATGGGGAGACCCCACACTACCATCGGCGCTACGGCGTTTCA
>NZ_MRUL01000049.1 GCF_002006995.1 Izhakiella australiensis
CGGGGCGGCGGGCGCCAGCGCCGGTGAATATATCGCGCAGCAGCTGTATCCGGGCGTGGATAAGAGTAAGCTGTCGGAGGAGCAGAAGCAGAGCATCAGCGCCCTGAGCACCCTGGCCGCCGGGCTCACGGGCGGGCTTGCCAGCGACAGCAGCGCGGGCGCCCTCTCCGGCGCGCAGGCCGGGAAGAATGCGGTGGAGAATAACTGGCTGAACCAAAGCCAGTCAGTGAACTTCGATAAAGAAATGGCGGAGTGCCGCAAGGCTGGCGGAAACTGCGATGCCATTGTGGAGAAGTACAAAGCACTCAGTGATGCACAAAGCGCTGAAACGAATTACAGGTTAAAAAATAATCCTCTGGAAGCACAGGTTGTTGACAAAGAGCTGGCCCGGGGTGGTATTGATATGGCGGAGCGGCCAGCCTGGATGAGCCACATCCCTGGCGTGGACGTCATGACCAGCGAGGAAGCTAAAGCCTACGTCCGGCAATGGAACGGCCAGGACCTGGCAAATATAGATCAGAACAGCGCGACATGGATGAAGTTCGCGGCCTTTGCCTCAGACCCGGAAAATCAGGCCATGTTGGTTTCGGGTGGATTACTGGCAAAGGATTTAGTACAACTAGCAAAAACTACCGTAACCAACTTATCTCAAGGCGGAATTCCATTTGCGATAAAAAGTATGCAAGTTGGATTACGGAATCCACAACAAGTGGAGCAGCTTAAAAATGATATGATGAGTGGTAATTATAAATTTACAGCACCTGAGGGGCGTATTGCTGGATATGTTGATAGTAAAGGAATTTATTATATATCTGAAGGTAATCACAGGATGGTTGCAGCTCAGGAAATATACAAAAAAACAGGGGATGCTTCTTACATAGAAAAGCTTATACAAAATGGCTCATGGACTCAGACTAAAAATGCTCCGACTGGGGCTTCTTCTATGCCTAAAAGGAAGTGATAAATTTTATGTATATTGATCATGAGGATAGTCGCATGTATAAAAATGAAATATATGTAAAAATGTTAGGGCTAGCACTGCCTTACATACGAAACCTACAGAAATTGGAAAAGAAAGAAAAAAATTTTAATTTATCTTGCTATCTGGAATCTGAGCTTGTTCATAATTTGACTGTTACTATCCTAGATAAGAGATTTACAGAGCACGATATATGGTTTTTAAATAATCAGGCAAAATATTACGTTGAGAGATGTAATGAGGATATATCGCCAAATTACAATCAGCATGTTATTTATATAAAAGAGTTGTTTAATATAGTGCCCGACGATTTGAAGTCTAAATTGACGTGGGTTGGCCCATAATAAAATAAATCCCAATCCTTCTCGGTTGGGGTTTTACTTTATAACTAACCAGTTACACTTTATCGCTGCGCCTTGCTGATCAGCTCCGTGACCTGCCACTGCTTACGGACGGAGAGCTACAGACCTTACGGAGGGTCTGCATAATATCAGGCGCAGGTGACGAAGCGGCCGCCGCCGGTGCGGTGGGTCACGGCGTGCAGGGCAGCAGAGATGCGGATGACGACTGGGACACGGGCGGAGCCTGTGAGGGCACGCTTGAACAGTGCGCGGTGCGTGACGGAACGCGCGACGGGACCCGTGGACCCGGTCATACAGAACTTCCCGTTGCAGATAAAGACCCAACCGGTGGTAAACTGGAAAATCCGGCGCCGGAGGAGAATACGGGCACCACGCTGATAACACCCGACCAGCGGAGCAGCAACGGAGCCTGGCACACAGGAAACAGCAGTGACGCACCGGATACGGGTGGGAATACCACGGTAACACCGGTACCTGACGGGCCGAAGAAAGATGATCTGGCTTATCTGGCATTAAAAGGGAAAGAAGCTCAGGAATCTGCTGGGAAGTTAGGTTTTGACAGGAAGATTCCAGCTCCCAAAGCTCCTTTTAACTCACACGGTCAGCCTGTATTTTTTGATGGTAAAAAATATATTACTCCTGATGTCGATAGCCATAATGTAACTAATGGCTGGAAAATGTTTGACAGAAAAGGAAAACGTATGGGTACTTATGATAGTAATTTGAAAAGGATTAAGAACTGAAAATGTTTGGTATATTCCCTAACGGTCAATCATTCCATGAACATGGTGAAATGGTTCTTCCAGCATCGATCATCATTGATGAGTTCATAGAGCCGGTCCATCTTCCGTTATCTTATTGGAAAGCTGATGATTACAGGAGTAGCTGGCGATCCTCTCTTGGGGAAGGAATACGTAGTAAAAAGCATTCAGCTTTAGCTGTCTCTATGTATGAACCGGGATATACAAATTTTATATTCGTATGGGTTGTGTATTTTTTAGGAAATAAAGCAGCTATTCAGAACAGCATTTTATTCTTAGATGAGTGTCACGGATTTACTCCTGAAAAAATAAATGACTTCATTGAACCGCGAACGACTCATAATGAAGATGGTGAAGAAATATCTGAATGGAACACCAATATAGACAATGTTTTAGATTTTTATAACAGCCTGTAATCATTATAAAAATCCCGGCCTCACCTGGCCGGGATTTTTTTACCCTCTCACAACACCCGCCACACCACCTCTCCATCACGCGGTGCCCGCTTCTGCGGCGTACTAAAAGCAGTGAGACAATCTGCAGTCTATCGCTGCCTGCGGGATGAAAGCTTTTTGCCGCCTCGACACCGGCACCCTCGGCTTCAGCGACCTTCACAACCAGGCCGACTTCCGCACTGAGCATCAGGGCGTCAGTCTGAGCTCTTCGGGCGGCTTTGACCCGGTGGCGAATATCCGCAGCAACGCCGCTAACCTCGCCCTGTCCGGCGCCGGCCACAACGGCCACGACGAAGGCACCACCCGCGCTGCCGTCAGCGCGGGCAGCCTGGTTATCCGTGACGGTAAACGCCAGCAGCAGGACGTGGCGCGGCTCAGCCGCGACGCGGACCACGCTAACGGCAGCATCGGCCAGATATTTGATAAGGAGAAGGAGCAGCGGCGTCTGCAGGCCGCGCAGCTGATGGGTGAAATCGGCGGTCAGGTCAGCGACATTGCCCGCACCCAGGGGCAGATTGCCGGTGAAAAGGCGAAGCGTGACCCGCAGGCGCTGAAGCGGGCCGAAGCGCAGC
>NZ_MRUL01000004.1 GCF_002006995.1 Izhakiella australiensis
AAGAGAAGGAACGAAGAGGAATTTTTCGTCTCAATATAAATTGGTTCGCACAATGACATTATGCTAAAGAGGCCGCTGCGGGAGATATTTTCGCAGCGGCCTTTTCAACATAATGCGTCGACATTATACGAACAATTATGGCGTACAGCGGGAAATGCATCTTTCAGCAATGGGATCTTAACGACATTCACTGATACGCTTCGTATATGCGACGCCTAAGAGAAATCACGACAGATGCGTCTGAAGCATCACGACCATATCCAATAACCTTGCCCTGAATCACCTTCTGTTTACAGAGATGAAGTCAGCTGATATTCGCGTCGCGTTCAGATTAGGCATTATCGTAATAAGACTGTATATTTCTTCTGGCCTCCGGATATTCATAAGACGTCATTTCAATTTTATTGCCTGCTATATCTTCAAAATAAACAGACATTGAGACCTGATGATCGCTGACGGTGAAAGGAATGCTCCGTGACGACAACGTTGTCATAAGTTCATTGAAATAGCTGGCTTTTACGCTGAAGGCCACGGTATGCCCCGGAGCGTGATGCTGTCTCTCGAAAAGCGAAAGTGCGGCATCATTATGCTTCAAAACTAACGGGCCACCCTGAGTAAACCAGAAAAGTAAGGACTCATCACGAGTAAACCCCAGCACTTCTTTGTACCAGACTTCGGCCTCGGCTAAATCATTAACGATGACCTTGCTGGCCTGATAGGCAAGCGAAATATTATATTCATCCTTGTGTTTCTTATTATTTGCTAGCGTGGAGAACGGGCTGGTTTTATAAATATATTCGACTTTAGTCTTAATCTTGCCGAACTTTTCGGTAATATAAAATTTAGCTTTATGGACTATCTTATTTAAACCTTTATTGCTATTGGTGTATTCGTAGTTATATTTACCGCCGAGGGCCACGCTATCAATTAGCTTAACTTTTGCCGCAATACCTGGTTTGTATACCACCTTATCATCAGTGTTATTGAGGGAAAATCCCGGAGTTAAGGTCAGAAAATCGTTCACCTTATAGCGGTAATTAATCGATTCTTTATGACCATTGCCAACAAAGTCCTCAAAGGGCCGATTACCTGACGCCCATTTGACGGTCAGCGCTACCCCGATACCATTATCAAATTTATGAGCGACCTTTAACTGATCTTTATTTTTCCCGCTGTCAATATAGTCATGCCGATAATCAAGCGTGCTTGCCTGCGCCATCCCGGTGCATAAAGCCATTGTACATAACGCCGCCTTGTACAAAGTGCGCATATCCATATATTTTGTATCCCTTTTTTAATCCTGTGTTTACGTCGTTGAAATCCTGCAAGGGTTAAGTCCGAAAAATGGTAATAATTCTTATTATCATCAGTCAAGTAATTTCATGACAAATTTATTTCATTTCCAATGATCACCGCAGGCAAAGACGCTGAGCGCCAGTGTCGACAGGCCGGCGATTTTAGACTGATGTATCGTAGTGGCGGCCATACGCTGGCTGAATGTTTTGATTAATACTGTACGGCGACATAGTATTCGCTGATAAATCATTTTCCGGCGCGCTCACTATGTGCAAATCAGGCTGGCTGCTGCTGTTGCTTCTTACTGCCGTCACCGCTTCCGCAGCAGAAAGGTTTTATGTTAATCCCAATGCGGGTGCGGCGGTCTGGGTCAAAAATCATCCCGATGACCCCAGGAGCGCGCTGATAGCCCGCGCCATTGCCGCTCAGCCCAGCGCCCGCTGGTTTACCGGCACCAGCCAGCCGGTCGACGCGCTTAGCGCAAACGTGGCGGCCTACACCGCAGCAGCGCGCCGGGACGACGCCGTGGCGCTATTAGTGGCGTATAATATCCCCGGTCGCGACTGCAGCGGCGGCGCATCGGCCGGCGGCGCGGCGGATGAGGCCGGCTACAAGACGTGGATTGATCGCCTCGTTCGCGGTATCGGTGCCCGTCCGGCCATCGTCATTCTTGAGCCGGATGCCATTGCAGACGCGGACTGCCTTCCAGCGCCAAAGCGCCGTCAGCGTTTCGGCATGTTGGCCTATGCGGCGGCGGCTTTCAGGCGCGGCGCGCCGGCGGCGCAGGTTTATCTTGATGCCGGTAATCCCGGCTGGAAAGCGCCGGCGGAAATGGCGCGCTATCTGAACCAGTCCGGGGTAAAAGCGCTAAAAGGCTTTGCGCTTAACGTATCCAATTTTTATTCAACCGAACAAAATCTGGCCTATGGCGACGCCATCAATCGCTATCTGTTGGCACACTTCGGCTACAGCAGATCTTTATTAATCGATACCAGTCGTAATGGAAACGGCGCCAGCCCTGGCGACTGGTGTAATCCGCCGGGGCGCAAGCTTGGCGTTGCCACCCGGCGCTTGTCTCCGGACGTGCTTGCCGCCTGGATAAAAACACCGGGCAACTCCGATGGTTCGTCATCAGTAAACACAGACTGCCACCACGGTCCTGCGGCCGGTAGCTTTAGCCCAGCACTGGCAGCAAAGCTTATTTCCGGGGGCTGAGTATGATAATCGCCCCGCTCACCTCCGGGCTGGATACGCTTATAGCTTAATAACCAGCTTACCAAAGTGATTTTTCTCACTCATGCTCTGATAGGCCTGATCCGCTTCATCCAACGGATAAACCCGGTCAATGTAAGGTTTAATTCCTGAAAGCGTTAAGGCTTTTAGCGTAGAAACCGGACCGACATAAATTCCCTGCAACGTAATTCTCTTTGCCAGGATCGCGCCAGTATCAATCTTACCGTCAAAGCCGGTCAGCACGCCCATCAGCGAGATCCTGCCGCCGTGGCGGGTTGCTTTAAGGGTTGAGTTGAGCGTGGCCGGCCCGGCAACGTCAACGGCCAGGTCAACCCCCTTCCCTGCGGTCAGCCGCAATACCTCGCTCGCCCAGTCACTATTATGATGATAGTTAATCAGGTGATCGGCACCCAGCTGCCGTGCGCGCTGCAGCTTTTCATCAGAACTTGAGGTAATGATGACTTTTGCCCCGGCGATTTTTGCCAGCTGCAGAGCAAAAATAGAAACCCCACCGGTTCCCAACAGCAGCACCGTTTCGCCAGGCAGCAAAGGGCGGCGCTCAAACAGTGCCGACCACGCCGTAACCGCCGCGCAGGGCAGCGTTGCCGCCTCTTCAAACGTCATTGAATCAGGTATATGACTTATGCCTGCGGCATTAACCACCACCTGCTCAGCCAGTACGCCATCGACGCCAGGGCCACCCAGCGATGAATCCTGCTTGTCCGCCGAGAATTCCCCCTCAACCCAGCCAGGCATAAATCCAATCACCACCCGATCGCCAACGCTGAACCCCCTGACCTCCGCGCCGATCGCGCTTATCACGCCAGCGCCGTCAGAAAGCGGGACAATACCTTCAGCCTGACTTGCAACCAGAATGTCCCGGTAGTTTAGCGAAGCGGCTTTTATCCTGATAACAACCTGCCCGATGCCGGGCTGCGGCGTCGGAAGCTCCTCTGCTGCCAGCAGCGGTCTCTGCCGGCCCGTTAATTTATAAGCTTTCATCTGATTTCTCCTTGTAAAGAGAAAAGCATATCAGGACAATACATCTTTCATAAGTACGTACAAAAATGGCATGTAGTATCATGAATGATAGTATTGAGACGTTAAAAGAAGGCAGAAAGGGTCGCCAGCGCAAAGCGCAACGCACCGGATGCGCCGTTGAAGTCACGCTTTCGGTTATAGGCGGCGTCTGGAAACCGGTAATTCTTTTTCATTTGCTGCAGGGAAAGCTACGTTTCAATGAGCTTTGTAAACGCACATCGTCCGCGACGCCGCGGATGATGACGCTTCAGCTGCGAGAGCTTGAAAGTGACGGAATAATAAGTCGCACGGTGTATGCTGAAGTCCCACCGCGAGTAGAGTATGAGCTAACCGAAACCGGCCGGTCGCTCGAACCAATACTGCTGACGATGCGGGATTGGGGAAGCAGGTATCAGTCGCAGTAGCGTGGGTTGCCAGGCAACCCACGATCAGATTTAGTTTTCCACGGAGATTTGGTCGCGCGCGCTGGCCATCAGGCAGTGCTCAACTGCCGTGTAGACCTCTGCTACGCTAATGGACCTGACTCCGTCGCTCTCAGCAGCGGGCACCAGCACCCGATGCAGGTGCTGATCCTGAATCGGCGCGGCTCCGGCAACCTGAGCCTGACCGCCAAACAGCGTAACTACCGGCGTTTTTAGCGCCACCGCTATATGCAGCGGTCCCGTATCGCCAACCACCAGGCAGGAAAAGCCAGCAATCCGCGCCGCAAGCTGTTTGAGACTCGTTTTTCCGGCCAGATTGCGCACATTAACTTGCCCGGAATGCAGGGCATCAATAATGCCCTGATTAAGCGCGCTTTCACCGCCTGCGCCGATAAGTTCAATATCCACTTCCGGATGCTGAGCCAGGAGCATTTGAATCAATTGAGTAAAGTTTTCAGCCGGCCAGCACCGTTCAAGGCTTGATGCGCCGGCATGTATTCCAATCACCGGCCTTACCGGCTGTTCTACGCTAAAAGGTGCGGGGATAAACATCGCCTTCGACGGCATAGCAATACCGACCGAATTCAATAACTGGGCCTTCTGTTCAATAAGATGAATATTGCCTTGCTGGCGATTGTCGTAGTGTACTGACAAGAACGGCGCCAGCGCAAAATCCTTCTGACCCTGGTAATCGTTATAATAAACGTCTTTGATGATATAGGTCGAAAATGCCATTGAGGCGGCGATGATGTCATACGGCGTACGCGAGTGAAGGATAAAAGTCGCATCGACCTTGTGCTGACGCAATACGCTGGCAAGTTTTATTACGCTATTTACTCTGCCGCTCCAGAAGATGATCTCATCAAACAACTCGCTGCCAGATACCAGTGCTTCATTACGCTGACTCATCACCAGCAGTAGCTTTGCCCTGGGCCAGCGCGCCTTTATTGCGCCAATTGCTGGCGTGTTGAAGATAAAATCACCGAGCGCGGTAGTAGAAAAAATGGCAATAGTTTTAAGATCGTCTTTCTCGTCGAAGCGTGTAATCTTTTTTACTTTGTAGCCGGTCACTCTCCACAGGGACAGAAAGACTCCAGCAGCTAATTGTTTTGCAACCTTACTCATAGATCTCCGTCGCCATCTTGTGTAGATCAGCGCATGCCTTTATCTATACGGATTTTTCTTAAGGCAAAATAATAGCAGATTGAGCACCGGCGCAACGAAGTTTATCTACATGATTCAGACTGACTTACCGCTGAAGGCAAGCCAGTTATTCAGAGGCTGTGTTGCCTGGATTAATCATCCCTACCACGGCGCAGGGCCATCAGGCCCGACAAAGCTTCCGCTAACGCCGTCGCCGGCTGCCAGAGCGAACTGAACCGGCAGTTTTGCCCCCTCCTCTACCGTCATAGTTCCGCTGTGGCCGGTAAGATCGGTTTTCACATAGCCAGGACTGACCGAATGAACCTTAATGGCGCTGCCGCGCAGTTGTTCAGCCAGTTGGACGGTCAGCATGTTAAGCGCCGCCTTAGAGGCGTTATAACCAAGCAGACGCGCTGAATAGTAAGGCGAATCCGGATCGCCGTTCAGCATCAACGACCCCAGCGAGCTGGAAAGATTGACAATATTGGCTGCCGGAGACTTATGCAGTAGCGGTAACATCGCCTGCGTTAGCGCCAGGGTGCCGATAAAGTTAGTTTCAAGTATGCGACGCACTGCATCAGGTGAAGCAACGTCCGGCGGACCATCTTTTGCGTCAACAATGCCGGCATTATTCACCAGAATATCAAGCCTGCCGTACTCGCGGGTGATCGTTTCAACGGCGGCGGCAATGCTATGTTTATCGGTAATATCAAGCGCAACAACCTGTACGTTAATACCTTCTGATAAGAGTTTTTCCAGCGCGCTTTTACCGCGCCCTGCATCGCGGGCGCCAATAATGACAACGGTGCCGGCCTGCGCCAGCTGGCGAGCTATTTCCAGACCAATGCCCTTATTCGCGCCGGTAACGAGCGCAATACGTATGCTGCTGACCATGGTGACTCCTTCTGCTATTGTGTTTCACTAATTATGATATGAAGGATCATGCAGCTTGAGTATTCGCTTATGACGCAGAGCACGCCGGCACATTTGACCCCGCGTAAAAGGCCGCGCCAGGCACGAGCCAAAGCTACGCTTGAGGCTATTTTTCAGGCCACCACTCAGGTTTTAATTGCCGAAGGTCCGTACCGGCTGACGACGACGCGGGTCGCGGAACGCGCCGGCGTTTCGATTGGCTCCATGTACCAGTATTTTCCTCACAAGCAGGCGCTATTTTATGCGTTAAATGAAAACTATCTGGACGCGCTGGCCGGGAGGATAACCGCAGCCTGCCAGGCCCAATCTGGCGCATCGATTGAGCAGATGGTCGCCGCGCTGGTAAACGCCTACTGGCAGGCAAAAATGGAGAGACCTGAAGTGACTCGCGCGCTCTATCGCTCGGTTGCAGAGCTGGATAATCAGGCGTTAATCGCCTCTTTCGCCGCGCGGGTGGATGCCGCCGCACTCACTATGTTTGCCAGTGCGAACGATGCCAGCTTTGCCGATCTGACGGCAGTAAATCTGACGCTGATTCACTGCGTTTTCGGCACCGTTCGCAGCGTGTTCGAGCGTAACTTACCGCCGCAGGAGGCGCTCACCATTCGTGATCATCTGATGATGATGTGCGTTGCTTACCTCAGATCCGTTAGTGACCGCTCACCTGTTTACAACACTCAAAAATAAAGCCAGAATACGCACGCACGATTTATTATCCCGCGCTGATGCCATGCAGATGCTGGATAATCTATCAGGTACTGCCTTGCATTGGGCGGGCAATACCGCAAATAACCTCGCGAAAAATTGGCTACGTCCGTGGTCAACACATACGCCGACTGTTTTACCGTCCGGCCAGCGTTTTCCCTAACCGCCTGAGGCTTTTTCAGGCAATGTCAAAAGGCTGCCAGCCAGTCTGGATATTGACAGGAGCGCTGCATGAACCGACCGCTTATCGTTATTTTTACTACCATCACCCTTGATGCCATGGGCATTGGGATTATCTTTCCAATTCTCCCCGCGTTGATCAAAGAAATTACCCATTCTGATAATGTGGCCCTGTATATTGGCATCCTCGGCGCCTTATATGCAGTAATGCAGTTTATCTGTGCCCCGCTGCTCGGCGCACTTAGCGATCGCCTGGGACGGCGTCCGCTACTGCTGTTTTCTCTTGGCGGCGCCAGCATTAACTACCTGCTGCTGTGCTTTTCGCCAACCCTGTCATTACTGCTGGTTGGCCGCGCCATCGCTGGCATGACCGGCGCCAGTATTTCGGTGGCGATGGCTTATATCACCGATATATCTGCGCCTGAACATCGCGCCCGACACTTTGGCTGGTTCAATGCCATGTTCGGCATTGGCTTTATTGTGGGTCCGGTTCTTGGCGGTACGCTCGGCGATTACTGGGTGCGCCTGCCTTTTATTGCCGCCGCGCTACTCAACGGCGGTAACTTCCTGCTGGCGCTACTGGTTCTGCCTGAGACGCGTAAAGCAAGCAGGGATAAATTAACGCTATCAGCACTCAATCCTTTGCAGCCGATACGCTGGCTGTTCTCGTTGAAAGGCGTTATGCCGGTGGTGCTGACTTTTTTTATTCTCAGCTTCACCGGTGAAGCCTATGGCATTTGCTGGGCGTTATGGGGCAAAGATGCCTTTCAGTGGAATGGCTTTTATATCGGGCTGTCGCTGGGCGCGTTTGGCGTGTGTCAGACGCTGGTGCAGCTTTTTCTGCCCGGCCCCGCTGCCAGAATCCTTGGCGAGCGAAATACCGTAGTAACCGGCATCGCCTGCGCCTGCACGGCGCTGTGCGCCATGGCTTTAGCCCGTGAAGGCTGGATGGTTTTTGCCATCATGCCGCTGTTCGCTCTCGGCAGTATCGGCACGCCGGCGCTGCAGACGCTGGCCAGCCGCCAGGTCGATGCCGATAATCAGGGGCGGTTTCAGGGGCTACTGGCCTCAACGGTCAGCCTGGCCTCCATTATCGCCCCGCTCATTTTTTCTGCGTGCTATTTTGCCGTGCAACAGCGCTGGCCTGGCGCCATCTGGCTGGCGGTAGCCATGGTTTATCTGATTGCTTTGCCGCTGGTTATTTATGGCATCGCCAGTCGTTCTGTCAGCGCACAGCATAGCTGAGGCAGCGGCTAAGGCTGACTGACGTCACAAGGCTTCGCTTCCTGCTCCAGCCAGCTGAGCAGCGTTTTCAGCGCTGAAGACTTGGCGGCATCACGCGGAAGCCACATCGCGTAGCTGCTGCCGGGAACGCCTCCGCTCTGCTAATTGACGACATCCTGTTGGTTTCCGGTACCCTGCTTGTCTGCCACCTGTTCAGCTAAGCCAAAGCTTAGCGAAAGTACGGCCTGAGGCAGTGGCGAAATGTCACTGCCGGTTCGCTCGCCAGCGCGGCGGCAGTGCTATCCGGGTGCGCAGCCAGGAATTGCTCAACGATGGCGTAGCCCAGCGAATAGCCGGTCCATCTGGGAATTGACGAGCTGCCGAAGAACCAGTCGCTATGGGAGTAATCATGACGTTCCCAAAGGGTTTCAGCCTCTCTGGCGTAGTCAGAAATCAGCGCATCATCAAGGGTTTCCCAGATTTCCGGCGGCCCACCCAGCAGTTCGCTAACAAAGTGGCCGGCCAGCCCCTCAGTAACCAACGCTTCACCCAGGGTTGAGCCATACCCCGGCCCGTCCCAGCGGGCTGCATGGTGCAGCTCATGGGCAAACATTCTTTCCAGGGAAGCATTGTGGTTTGCGCCAAACACCGCGCTGTACGGATCGATAGTTATGTAAATAAAACCGGGTTCCGGCGTATAGCCAAGATGGCCCTTTTCCGGGATCACCTGCGGTCCGGCCTTAACGATGACATCAACATTCCCCGCCAGCGGCAGCGTATTTCTGGCTTTAATAAAGGTCTCAGTCAGAACCTGGTTAATCCATGACTTGTGCTGTGAAAGCTGGCCTCTGGCATCAATAAAATGAATGCAAACCTCTGACATCTGATCTCCTTTTGCTGTCGCTGCGCCCGCTCGCTTGACTATGAAGGGTTATTTAACCGCCCGGGCAGCATCCCACAGGCTCATCATTCTGACAACAGCGCGTTCAGTTTCCTGCTGCGCCACGCCGTCGCGCGCCAGCGTCGATATTCCCATAAGAAAACTGTCAAAAGCGGCGCTCAACGCAACGACATCCTGAGCCTCTTCCAGCTCACCCGCCTCAATTCCTCTGTTAATACAATTTTTTATTCCTTCCCGGGTGCGCTGGCGGGAATCTTCAAACGGTTTCAGCAGACGGCGGTTTTCATCTGAGCAGGCGGACATAACGCCGAGCGCAACCATGCAGCCCTTTGGATGCCCCTCTGCATACTGCATCCTGACTGAATTCATCAGCGTAGTTTCCAGCGCCTCACGCGCCGACAGTTCGCAATTCCACAGCGATTCCGTGACCTGCGCGTGCGTGTCCAGATAGCAATTGACCGCCTCATTAAACAGCGCTTCCTTCGAGCCAAAAGCGGCGTAAAAACTCGGCGCGGTGATGCCTTTGCCGATGGCTGCTTTTAGCTGCGCCAGCGAAGTTGAATCATAGCCATTTTGCCAAAAAAGATGCATCGCCTTAATTACCGCCTGGCTGCGGTCAAACTGCCTCGGTCGACCTGTTCTCATCATGGTTCCTCCCGACATTTATACTAATTGGTACATAAATTATTGACAAGCAGGATTACCACTCGCAACATATATACCGATCGATACATTAATGATTTGGATCGACGTTAACCCGCAAATGGCAGTCATGACAGCTTATTCACTGACTTACAGGTTTAATGATGAAGACACTTACTCAACCTCGGGAAAGCCACACACTCCCGGTTTTTGCCCTGCTGGCGCTGGCCATGACGGGTTTTATTTGCATACTAACCGAAACAATTCCGGCTGGACTGCTGCCGCAAATCAGTGCTGGACTGAATATCGCCCCCTCGCTGAGCGGACAGTTGGTTACCGCCTATGCCGCCGGCTCGCTGCTGGCGGCTATCCCCCTTACCCTGCTTACCCGTAGCTGGCCCCGTCGGCGGGTGCTGTTAACGACCGTAGGCGGTTTTCTGATTTTCAATAGCTTAACGGCCGCCTCCACGCAGATTATGGTTATTTTGGTCGCGCGCTTCTTTGCCGGCGCTTGTGCCGGGCTGGCCTGGAGTCTGCTTGCCGGCTATGCGCGCAGGATGGTTACGCCTGCGCTACAGGGCCGGGCGCTGGCGCTGGCCATGGTAGGAACACCGCTGGCCCTGTCGCTTGGCGTGCCGGCCGGCACCTGGATGGGCGCCTTTCTCGGTTGGCACCTGACGTTTTTTGTTATGTCCGCCCTGTCAGTGATTCTCATTGGCTGGATATTGCTGAGCGTTCCGGACTATCCGGGGCAGCCCGCTGGCGCGAAAGCAGAGACGGCTCGCGTGCTGCTGCTCCCCGGCGTGCGGCCGGTGCTGGGCGTAGTGCTAACCTGGATGCTGGCTCATAACATTCTCTACACCTACATCGCGCCCTTTATTGCACCCGCAGGCCTTGCAAATGACGTGGACCTGGTGCTGCTGATTTTTGGCCTGGCAGCCCTTAGCGGAATTTTTATTACCGGTCGGCGGTTGATAACCATCTGCGGCGGGCGGTCCTGCTGTCACTGTCGGGCTTTGCGGCGGTATCTCTGGTTTTCGCCCTTAACGCAAGCTCTCCATGGATAATCTATCCAGGCGTTGCGCTATGGGGACTGACCTTCGGCGGCGCCGCCACCCTGCTGCAAACGGCGCTGGCAGACGCCGCCGGCCAGCATACGGATGTGGCGCTATCGATGAACGTCGTTACCTGGAACAGCGCGATCGCACTTGGCGGCGTGGCTGGCGGCGCTCTGCTGAATTATCCCGGTATTCGCGCCTTTCCGTGGGTGCTGCTTGCCCTGCTGTCCGTCGCACTAATCATTTCTCTGCGGGCGCAAAGTGGATTTCCGTCTGCGGGTCGTCGGCTGTGCGCGTCTGCCAGCCGCTGATGCGCTGGCTATGACAATAAAGCGGGTAATGTTTCTTTGATTAAACAGGAGCACAGAATGGCATTAGAAAATAAACAGGCTGACGGTTCATTCGTCGTCACGGGGTCAACCCCTGAATTTCCGTTGCCGCAAGGATTCAGCAGCGAATATCAGACGGTGGACGGCATAAATATGCACTACGTCAAAGGTGGGCATGGACCATTAGTTTATCTGGTGCATGGCTTTGGTCAGGCGTGGTACGAATGGCACCAGCTGATGCCACAGCTGGCGACCAATCATACCGTTGTCGCCGTCGACCTGCCGGGGCTTGGCATGTCGCAGCCCCCGCTCACTGGCTACAGTGGCGAACAGGTGGCTGAATATTTGTATAAGCTTGCGGAAACGTTGTCCGGGGATGAAAAATTCACCCTCATCGCCCATGACATCGGCATCTGGAACACCTACCCGATGGCGGTGAAACATCAGGATAAAATCGACAAAGTTATTTATATGGAAGCGCCGGTTCCGGATCAGCGCATGTATGATTTCCCGGCGTTTTCACCTCAGGGGGAATCGCTGGTATGGCATTTCAGCTTCTTCGCGGCGCAGAACAGGCTGGCAGAGACCCTGATCGCCGGCAATGAGGGATTCTTTCTTACCCACTTCATACAGCAACACGCCGCCAACAAGGAGGCCTTCACGCCAGCACTGCTGGAGATGTATAGCCGATCGTATAGTAAGCCGCATTCGCTTACCGCTTCATTTGAATATTACCGCGCGCTTAACGTCTCTATCGCGCAAAACCGAAAACTGGCTGAGACTAAACTGGAAATGCCGGTGATGGCCATCGGCGGCGGCGGTCACGGGGGGATGGGACAGTTTCAGGTCGACCAGATGAAACAGTATGCGACTGATGTGCAGGGCCACGTTTTGTCCGGCGGCGGTCATTGGCTGCCGGAAGAGTGCCCTTCAGAGCTAAACGCGTTGGTGTTGGGATTTATTAACCCATAGCCGATAAAGCTAAGCCCCGGCGCTATGACAACAGTCGCGTACCAGCTGGCGTAGCCAGCGATGGCCGGGATCGGCTTCAAGGCGCGGATGCCATATCAAAGAAACGGTAATCCCTTCAACGTTCAGCGGTAACTCAAAAGCAAAAACATCAGGGCAGCCATGACTCTGCTGCCCTGAGCGGCTACTAACCAAGGATGCCGGCACCAGCGCCACCAAATCTGAACTCCGCGCAACGGCCAGCGCGGCCGGAAAGCCGGGCACCACGGCTGCCACGTTGCGCGACAGCCCCATGTTGCTCAGCGCCTCATCGACCGGGCCGCGTACCTTGCCGCGACGTGAGGCGACAACATGGCTGAATGCGAGGTAGTCCTCCAGCGTGACCGGATCCCGCTGTGCTAACGGATGCCCCGCGCGCACCACGCCGACAAAGCGATCGCGAAACAGCGCTTGCAGCCGAATTTCCGGCCCCGTGTCGCCCAGCACGCCGATCTCCAGATCCACCCACCCTTCGCGCAGTCCGCTGGCGCTTTTTTCCGGCTTAGGGGCAAAGCACAGCAGAACCTGCGGCGCAACGCGAGCGGCGGCTATCAGCGCGGCGCCGTAAGCTTCAACAAACCCTTCATTGCTGCGGATGATAAAGGTACGGGCCAGCGTGGTGACGTCAAACTCTTCTGCGCAAGGACGAAGTACTGCGCGCGCGTCAATCACAGCCTGGCGGGTGCGCTCGCGGATACGTTGAGCATACGGGGTTAATACCATATGGCGTCCGGCGCGGACCAGAAGCGGATCGGCGGTCGCGCTGCGCAGGCGGCTAAGCGTACGGCTCATGGCAGAAGCGCTTAGATTGAGACGCCGGGCAGCGGCGACCACGCTGACTTCCGTCAGCAGCATATCCAGCGCGATAAGCAGATTAAAGTCGGGCTCGTTCATGGCCAACGCCGCATTATCCTTCGGTTTGCGTTATTTCCGTAAACTCAGGTTTCTCTCTTGCCACCGTATAGGCAATGTTTTTCACATCGTTACCCGTCGTGGTTACCGTTATCGGCTCAATCGTGACCCGACCATAACCAAACAGCGTTGGCACATAGCCGCCGATCTGATGCTCACCGGGCGGCAGATGGATGGTTTTATCCTCACCGGAGGGCAGTTCCCCGGCCTCCTTACCATCAACCGTCACGAAAACTTCTGAACCATCATCGGTTCGGGTAACAATATGGGACAAATCAATCCGCGTCGGGCCATCAAAGGCGTGGACCGCCGCCTGGTCTGGTTGCTTTGGCGCACAGCCAGCTAATAAAACACACGTCATCATAGCAGTCAGAGTATAACGAGAAAGCATTGTGAACCTATTACCTCCATGAAAATTAACAAACCCTTATTTTAGCTTCAGACGAAGCGCTTTGCAGAACGGCAAAGTTCAGCATGTTCCTAAACTGCCCTCTGCAGTCCTTTTTCGTGGTAGTCGTTGGCTTGCTATGTCGCGGGTTTTTATACTCATCATTGCCGTCCCCTGTAAAGCCATATCAGACTTAAGGGTAGACAATGATGAGCAACAGACGGATGCCGGGTTTAGTTATTAGCGGAATGACTGGATGAAGAAGGTGGCGGAGTTTGTGTATCAGAGGCAGCGGCCGGTTGTGAAGACGAGGTTGTCGTCGGCGTTTGCGGCGCGGCGCTGCCTGAACTATCAGTTGAAGCGCTGGTTGAATGCGTTGCGCTATTGCCGGAGGCGGCTGAGGCGGCCGTCGGCGTGGTGGTGGTCGCTGCGGCGCCCGGCGCCGTGACGACTTGCGTCGCGTTCTGCCCTGAGGTGGCGGAAGCGTTGCTGGTCGGAGCTGATGTGGTTCCGGTTCCGGTCGCGTTTTGCTCCGCAGCGGCAGGGGCGCCCGAAGCGCTCGCGTTTCCTGTCGTACTCTGGGCTGGCGTTGCCGCCGGCGCGCCAGATGTTGTTGGCGCAGGCGCTGCGGCTGCATTCCCGGTGCTGCTCTGGTTAGCATTTGCGGCTTCAGCTGTGGAAGCAGAAGCGCTGCCACTGCTCTGCGGCGCTTCTGCAGAAGCTGGTGGCGTAACCGGTGCGGCGACCGGTGCCGGCGGCGGAACCGGCGTAGAACCCGTCACCCTGAATCCGGATTGGTTGTTAGTTACTGCGTAGGTAATGTTTTGCACCGCACGTGCATGAGTGGTGACATCAACCGGCTTAACGGTAACGCGCCCATAGTTGAACAGCGTGGAAACATAGCCGCCAACCTTATGCTTCCCGGCTTTCAGATGGATGTCGCGGCTTTCTCCTGCCGGAAGCAGCCCGGCGTCTTTACCATCAACGGTGAGGAAAATACGCGAACCATCATCGGCGCGGGTCAGCTGATGGGAAACATGGATAAGCGTTGGCCCCGAAAAGGCCTCGCTGTCGTCATCGGTGCCGGGTTGTTTGGCACATCCGGAAAGAAAAATAGCGGCGGCAACGCCAGCCAGCGTTAAGCGAATGTACATGCTATAAAACAAACCTTTGTAACAAACGGGTGCGCTATTCTAACCAACGCCATGTTTGGTTAACAGCGAGCTGAGGTTAAGCTTTGTCTCAAAAATTGTAAAGAAGCGTAGCAATACGGCAAAAATAAAGGCGCTGACGGATAGCGATGCGGGTCCGTCAGACAGCTGTTTGCGGCGCTGATTTACCCAGGCGCTTTATCAGCGACATTGCGTATTGCAGGCCTGAGTGCAGCTGACCAGATTGGCGCTACAGCCGCCGCCCTCACGTGCATTACAGCGGCTGTTTTCCACATAGCAATTGGTCTGGCAGGCGGAGCTATCGCAGCGTGCAGCCGCTGGGGTAAATACCGCCTGGGACTTTCGCGGCAGATGATCAACCTGATTAGTTTTTACCGTAGCGGCCTGACTGCCGGCCGCCATGGCTGCCAGCAGCAAAAGTGCCGTTGTGATGTTTTTCATTGGCGCTCTCCTTTAACCTTGTCAGCGCTAAGTATGACGCAGAAAAAGCGCCGTCAGCATAATTCGGATATTTTCCGGCGACTCAGCGACGGGCACGGCCGGGTAGCAGGCAGAAGGCGGGTAGCGGAAGGGTAAATAACAGCAGCAACCAGACCAGGGTATACACCGCGTTGATGCCATCATTTTGCAAATTATTATAAAGCTTCACCGTCATTCCCTGCGGGAAGGTAGTCATCGCTCTCTGCCTTATCGTTATATAAAATTTTATATAAGGATTATGCCACGCGGCCTGAGACGCTTTGCGTATAAACATTCTTTCATTTTGTTTCAGCTAAGCCCCGATTACGATTGTCGTCCTTCCAGAAACTGCTGTAGCACCCGCGCGTGGTTATGCTGCTGGTCCCTGCTGGCGTACAGCAGCGTGACCCTGCCACGGGCGGCGGTCTCCACTATCCGCTGCCATATGGCGGGATCCAGCCGCTCAAGCTGCTGTAAATAGGCCTGCCTGAAGCCGGAAAAATCGATCTGCTCAGCGTGCAGCTGCCGGCGCAGATCGGCCGAGGGCGCCAGCACTTTCAGCCACTCGTCCAGCTTCAGATCGGCTTTTTTAATGCCGCGCGGCCACAGCCTGTCAACCAGCACCCGGTAGCCGTCGCTTTTTTCCACGTCCTGATATACCCGTTTGCACTGAAACATCGTCACCTCCCATTACGCGCGCTTCGCTGCGTTAACCAGCATAGCATCCCCGACGTGGCAAAGCGTCGGCGCCTGTGGCTGGCACGCAGGGCATCCGGCCCGTGCGCCGCGCAAAAAAAAGCCCGCCGAAGCAGCCGGTTATCACGGCGCGTCGGCGGGCAGTCTGGGGTAAAAGTGCGGACTTATTTACGCAGCCGTACCACCTGATAGCGGCGAGTGAGATACTCCACCGGCGCGCTCCATATATGCACCAGACGAGTGAATGGAAACAGCAGGAACAGCGTCATGCCCAGCACCATATGCACCCGATAAATGAAGTCCACCCCTTGCAGGTGAGCCGCAGCATCGCCGCGGAACGTCACCACCGACTGCGCCCAACCCACCAGTTTCATCATTTCACTGCCGTCCATGTGTTTCGCAGAGAAGTGGATGGTAATCAGTCCCAGCGTCGCCTGAATCAGCAGCAGCGACAGGATCAGAATATCTGCGATGCTGGAGGTTGAGCGAACGCGCGGGTTAAACAGCCGCCGGTAGAGCAGCATCAGTCCCCCCACCAGCGTTAACATGCCGCACACGCCGCCGGCAATCATCGCCAGCTTTTGCTTGGTGGCGATCGGCAGGAAGCTCTCGTACATCCAGTGCGGCGTCAGCAGACCAAAAAAATGCCCGAACAGAATGCCAAGAATACCGACGTGAAACAGGTTAGAGGCCAGGCGCATCCCTTTACGGCTCATTAACTGACTGGAACCCGCTCGCCAGCTGTACTGGCCATAGTCGTAGCGTAGCCAGCTGCCGATTAAAAACACGCTTCCGGCAATGTAGGGGTATATATCGAAGAAAAAAAGCGATAGAAAATGCGACATCACTGGCCTCCTGACGTCAGATTTAAATACTGCACGGCGGGCTGCCGGGCGAAGCGACGCTGATGTTGCTGCTGTGCGCTATCGCACCCCCCGCTTTCACTCAGGAAACGCACCTGTTCTTCCTGCCAGACGGCATCAATTGCTTCCGGTGACCGGTCATCGCTTTCCTCACGCACTTTTTTACTCAGCCGCTCACTGTCGGCCCGATAATCTACCCAGGATAAAAGCTGGGCAAACAGCACGGCGTATAAGCTGTCCTGATGGCGCAGGCGGGCAGTGATAAGCGCCAGAATCGGCGCGATATCCGTAATCCCCTGACGGGCATCCTGCTCTGGCTGAACGCTGAGATATTCCAGATACAGCGGCAGATAGTCCGGCAGCTCGCGCTCATTCAGCACTAATCCAGCCTGCTCATAGCAGGTCAGCAGATCGACCATCGCCTGGCCGCGATCGCGCGATTCACCGTGTACGTGCTCAAACAGCAGCAGCGAGGTGGCGCGCCCGCGCTCGAACTGCGCCACCCAGCGCGCTTCCGCTTCGAGCTGCGGCAGCGCGCACAGCTCGTTGATAAATATCTGCAGCAGCGGCAGGTTGTCGCATTCCTCCAGCAGCTCTTGCTGATGCTGATGCTGCCAGAGAACCTCCCGTGGATAGTCCAGCAGCAGCGAAATAACTTTTAATCGTTTCATCAGCGGCTCCCGTCTTTAGCGTCGACTTCAATAGCATCGATGCGACGACTGTTAAACAGATTAAAGCGGGTATCGCTACCGTGGCAGCCGTCGCCGAAGCTGAATCCGCAGCCGTTACGCTCCGGAAAGGCTTCGCGCGCCAGTTCACGATGTGAAGAGGGTATGACGTAGCGATCCTCATAGTTGGCAATCGCCAGGTAGCGGTACATTTCCTCTGCCTGGGCCACGCTCAGGCCGGTTTGCTGCAACGCCCGGGTATCGGTGACCCCTTCCACGCTCTGGGCGCGTTTGTAGTGACGCATGGCCATCAGTCGTTCCAGCGCCAGCTTCACCGGTTTTTCATCGCCGGCGGTCAGCAGGTTAGCCAGGTAGCGCATGGGTATACGCAGCGCGCTAACGTCAGGCAGTACGCCTTCGCCTGGCAGATGGCCGGCATCAGCCTGCGACTGCACCGGCGACAGCGGCGGCACGTACCAAACCATCGGCAGCGTGCGGTATTCCGGGTGCAGCGGCAGCGCCAGCTGCCAGTCCACCGCCATCTTGTACACCGGTGATTTTTGCGCGGCTTCGATGACGCTCCACGGAATCCCCTGTTTTTCAGCTTCGGCAATCACCTGCGGATCGTGCGGATCGAGGAAAATATCCAGCTGACGCTGATACAGATCCTGTTCATGTTCGGTACTGGCGGCGTCGGCAATGCGATCGGCGTCGTACAGCAGTACGCCCAGATAGCGAATGCGTCCTACGCAGGTTTCTGAACAGACGGTCGGCATCCCACTTTCAATACGCGGGTAGCAGAAAATGCATTTTTCTGATTTACCGCTCTTCCAGTTGAAGTAGATTTTTTTATACGGGCAGCCGCTAATGCACATGCGCCAGCCGCGGCATTTATCCTGGTCAATCAGCACAATGCCATCTTCTTCGCGCTTGTAGATTGCGCCACTCGGACAGGTCGCCGCGCAGGCAGGATTCAGGCAGTGTTCGCATAAACGCGGCAGATACATCATAAAAGTCTGCTCAAACTGACCGTAAATCTCGCGCTCAATACCGGCAAAGTTGCTATCGGCGCTGCGTTTGCTGAACTCGCCGCCGAGGATCTCTTCCCAGTTCGGACCGCCCTGCACTTTTTCCATCCGTTGACCGGTCAGCAGCGAACGCGGGCGAGCAACCGGCTGATGCTTGCCTTTCGGCGCATTCTGCAAATGCTGATAGTCAAAGGTGTAAGGCTCGTAGTAATCATCAATTTCCGGCATTACCGGGTTAGAAAAGATGTTCTGCAATACGCCCACTTTGCTGCCGAGGCGCGGCTGCAAACGCCCGTTAATTTTGCGGATCCAGCCGCCTTTCCATTTATCCTGGTCTTCCCAGGCGTGGGGATAGCCGACGCCGGGTTTGCTTTCAACGTTATTAAACCAGGCATATTCCATGCCTTCGCGGCTGGTCCAGACGTTTTTGCAGGTCACGGAACAGGTATGACAGCCAATACATTTATCGAGATTGAGCACCATGCCCACTTGAGATCGGATTTTCATCAAACGTGCTCCTGTGATTCGTCGTCAAGCCAGTCAACGCGCTGCATTTTGCGCACCACAACAAACTCATCGCGGTTTGAGCCGACCGTACCGTAGTAGTTAAAGCCGTAAGATTGCTGCGCGTAGCCGCCGATCATATGGGTAGGTTTCGGGGTAATACGCGTCACCGAGTTATGAATACCGCCGCGCTGACCGGTAATCTCCGATCCCGGGATATTCAACAAACGCTCCTGGGCGTGATACATCATGGTCATACCGGCAGGCACCCTCTGGCTGACAACCGCACGCGCCGTCAGCGCGCCGTTAACATTAAAGGCCTCAATCCAGTCGTTATCTTCAATGCCAAGCTCGCGCGCATCCTCTTCGCTTATCCAGACGATCGGACCGCCGCGCGACAGCGTTAACATCAGCAGGTTGTCACTGTAAGTTGAGTGGATGCCCCATTTCTGGTGGGGAGTAATAAAGTTCAGCGCCTTTTCCGGATTGCCGTTGGGCCGCAGGTTAAGCATGCTCTGTACGCTGCGGGTGTCGATCGGCGGGCGATAAGCCACCAGGCTTTCGCCGAAGTCGCGCATCCATGGATGATCCTGATAAAGCTGCTGGCGACCGGTCAGCGTGCGCCATGGAATCAGCTCGTGAACGTTGGTGTAACCGGCGTTATAGGAAACGTGCTCATCTTCCAGACCTGACCAGGTCGGGCTGGAGATAATTTTACGCGGCTGCGCCTGAATATCGCGAAAGCGGATCTTCTCATCCTCTTTATTCAACGCCAGATGGCGATGGTCGCGTCCGGTAATATTGCCCAGCGCCTGCCAGGCGCGGACAGCAACCTGACCGTTTGTCTCCGGCGCCAGCGACAGGATGGTTTCCGCAGCGTCAATGGCGGTTTCGATCGCCGCCTGGCCGTTATCCTTGACGCCGTTCAGGCGTTTGAGCAGATCGACTTCACTTTGCGTATTCCAGTTGATGCCTTTACCGCCGTTGCCGAGGGTTTCCATCAATGGGCCAAGGGAGGTAAAGCGCCGATAGGTTTCCGGATAATTACGTTCAACGCTGATCATCTGCGGCGCGGTCTGACCGGGGATCAGCGGACATTCACCGTGCTTCCAGTCTTTCACTTCAAACGGCTGCGCCAGTTCGGCCGGCGTATCATGCTGCAGCGGCAGCAGCACCATATCGGTTTCCTCGCCGAGGTGGCCCGGACACAGCTCGGAGAACTGCTTCGCCAGTCCTTTATAAATATCCCAGTCGCTGCGTGATTCCCAGGCCGGGTCGACGGCAGCCGACAGCGGGTGAATAAACGGATGCATGTCCGAGGTATTCATGTCGTCTTTTTCGTACCAGGTCGCGGTCGGCAGCACGATGTCTGAATAGAGGCAGGTACTGGACATGCGGAAATCCAGCGTCACCACCAGATCCAGCTTGCCTTCAACGGCCTCATCCTGCCATTCCACTTCCAGCGGGTGCTCACCGCCCTGCTCGCCGAGATCTTTACCCTGAATGCCATGCTCGGTGCCGAGCAGATGCTTGAGGAAATACTCATGGCCCTTGCCTGACGATCCCAACAGGTTTGAGCGCCAGATAAACAGGTTGCGCGGATAGTTCTGCTCGCGTTCCGGCTGCTCTGAAGCCAGGCGAACATCGCCCTGCTGCATCTGCTGGCTGAGATAGTCTTTATCCGTCATGCCGGCCTGCTGCGCGGCGGCGTGGATATGCAGCGGGTTAGTATCCAGCTGCGGCGCCGACGGCAGCCAGCCCATGCGTTCGGCACGCACGTTAAAGTCGATCAGGTGCCCCTGATAGCGCGACTTATCCGCCAGCGGCGACAGCAGCGAGCTGGCGCTGACGGTTTCGTAGCGCCACTGACCACTGTGATTGTAGAAAAACGAGGTGCCGTTCATATGACGCGGCGGGCGCTGCCAGTCGAGGGCGAATGCCAGCGGCTGCCAGCCGGTTTGCGGACGCAGCTTTTCCTGGCCCACATAGTGCGCCCATCCGCCGCCGCTCTGGCCAACGCAGCCGCAAAATACCAGCATGTTGATCAGGCCGCGGTAGTTCATGTCCATATGGAACCAGTGGTTCAGGCCGGCGCCGACAATAATCATTGAACGACCGTGCGTTTTCGCCGCGTTATCGGCAAACTCACGGGCAATGCGAATAATGTTACCGCGCGCTACGCCGGTAATATGCTCAGCCCATGCCGGCGTGTAGGCGGTAATATCGTTATAGCTGGTCGCGCAGCCGCTCTCTTCCAGTCCCTGGGAGACGCCATAGCTGGCAAGCGTCAGATCATAGACGGAGGTAACATACACTTCACGCCCGTCCGCCAGGGTAACCCGTCGGGCGGGAACGGCGCGAACCAGCACGTTATCCAGCTCCACGGCCTTAAACTGCGGATGGGCATCCCCGCCGAAATACGGGAAGCCAACCGGTACCGTCTCGTCGTGCTGACCTTTCAAACCGAGGCGTAAAGTCACCTCTTTTTCAGCGGCTTTAGGCTCAAGATTCCATTTACCCTTGTCGCCCCAGCGGAACCCAATGGAGCCATTAGGCGCAATCAACTCGCCGCTGGCGTCATCAACCGCCACCGTTTTCCACTGCGGATGGTTACTTTCACCCAGCCCATCGCTCAGGTCAGACGCGCGCAGTAAGCGGCCGGCGACCTGATAGCCATCCTGATGCGGTTCCAGCATAACCAGCATCGGCAGATCGCTATAGCGGCGAGCGTAGTTGAGGAAGTAATCGCAGGGGTTGTCGAGATAAAACTCGCGCAGAATAACGTGGCCCATCGCCATCGCCAGGGCGCTGTCGGTGCCCTGCTTGGGCGCCAGCCACTGATCGCACAGCTTGGCGACCTCAGCATAATCCGGGGTGATAGCCACCGTTTTTGTGCCTTTGTAGCGTACTTCGGTGAAAAAGTGCGCATCCGGCGTTCTGGTCTGCGGGACGTTAGAGCCCCAGGCGATGATGTAGCCGGCGTTATACCAGTCGGCCGATTCAGGCACGTCGGTTTGCTCGCCCCAGGTCATCGGCGAGGCTGGCGGCAGGTCGCAGTACCAGTCGTAGAAGCTAAGACAAACGCCGCCCAGCAGTGACAAATAGCGGGCGCCTGCGGCGTAGGAAACCATCGACATCGCCGGGATCGGTGAGAAACCTGCGACCCGGTCCGGCCCCCAGGTTTTAATCGTATGAATATTCGCGGCGGCGATCAGTTCATTCAGTTCGTTCCAGTTAGCGCGCACAAAACCGCCGCGACCGCGCGCCTGCTTCCATTGCTGCGCCTTTTGCGGATCGCTGACCAGCGCCTTCCAGGCATCGACCGGGTCCGGATGCTGGAGCTTAGCCTCGCGCCATAGCGAAATCAGCGTCTGGCGCACCAGCGGATGTTTCAGGCGATTCGCGCTGTAAATATACCAGGAGAAGCTCGCGCCGCGTGGACAGCCGCGCGGCTCATGGTTTGGCAGATCCGGGCGAGTACGCGGATAGTCGGTCTGCTGTGTTTCCCAGGTCACCAGGCCATTTTTAACGTAGATTTTCCAGCTGCATGAGCCGGTGCAGTTAACGCCGTGGGTGGAGCGCACGATTTTGTCATGCTGCCAGCGCTGGCGATAGCCATCTTCCCAGTCCCGATTCTGGTCCCAGGTCTGGCCGTGATCGCCAGAGAAGGTTTCCCCTTTCTGTTTAAAATAGCGAAATCGGTCAAGAAATTTACTCATTATTCATTACTCCCATCAAATCCTACGGCGCAGACTCACGCTCTTTTTTTGTTGTACACGCTGGCGGTGATTACTGCGCAAATCAGGTAAAAGGCGAGAAATACGCCCATCGCGCCTGCCGGAGAACCAGTAAGTTTCAGTGAAATGCCGAACGCATTTGGAATGAAAAAGCCGCCGATAGCGCCAATCGCGGAGATAAAACCCAGCGCGGCGGAGGTGTCCGTCGCCGCTTCATGCTGCGCCGCTTCATCGCTGGCGCCACGCGCTTTAGCGCGCGCCAGCGTGCGGGTGCGGAAAATAGTGGCGACCATCTGAAAGGTAGAACCGCTGCCCAGACCAGCGCTGAAGAACAGCAGCATAAACAGCGTAAAAAAGGCGGCAAAGCTACCGCCATCTCCGGCGCCAGGCAGCGTAAGGAAAACCAGCCCGCTGAACAGAGCCATCAATAAATAGTTCACGCAGGTTACGCGGTTGCCACCCAGCCGATCGGAAATCATGCCGCCCAGCGAGCGGGCCAGTGCGCCGAGGAACGGGCCAAAAAAGGCGTAATGCAGAATATTGGCCTGGGGAAACTGGGTGCGGGTCAGCATGGCAAACCCGGCGGAAAAGCCGATAAAAGAGCCAAATGTGGCCAGATAAAGCAATCCCAGCAGCCACATATCACCCCGCGCCAGTACCGGCAGCTGTTGACGCACCGAGGCTTTGGCGGTCGCCAGATCGTTCATACCAAACCATGCGGCCAGCGTGGCGATTATCAGAAACGGTATCCAAATCCAGGCCGCGTTTTGCAACCACAGCTGCGCACCATCCGGCAGCGTAACCACCCGGCCATTAAACGCGCCGTAGACGGACAGCGAAATCGCCAGCGGCGCCAGCAGTTGCATAACGCTGACGCCCATATTGCCGATGCCGCCGTTAATGCCCAGCGCGGCGCCCTGGCGTGATTTAGGATAAAAGAAGCTGATATTGCCCATACTTGAGGCAAAGTTAGCGCCTGCAAAGCCGCACAGCAGCGCGATCGCCATAAATACCTCAAAGCTGGTGTGCGGGTTTTGCACCGCAAAGCCAAGCCACAGGCAGGGAACGATCATGATTGCGGTGCTGATTGCCGTCCAGCGGCGTCCGCCCATCAGCGGTACCATAAAGGAATAAGGCACGCGCATCAGCGCGCCTGAAACCGAAGGCAAGGCGGTGAGTAAAAACAGTTCGTCGGTCGTAAAATTAAAGCCGACTTTTGGTAAATTCACCGCGATGGCGCTGAACAACATCCAGACGCAGAATGAAAGTAACAGGCAGGGAACCGAAATAGCCAGGTTGCGTCGGGCAATAGCGTGTCCCTTCTGCTGCCAAAATTGAGGATTTTCGGGCTCCCACTGGCTAAGCTGACGCCCTTTTACCGCTGGTGTATTATCCGTCATAATATTTTTCCGGAAAGAAAAGATGACGGTACGTTAAGAATGTTAGCGATCGGCAGTCTTGATACAAATCAAAACGAAACGTAGCGTGAATTGGTGATAATGACACCCTGACCAAAAATATCGATTTATCCATTAAAAATGGATTTATAAACAATGAGTTACTTAAGAAAGATACAAAATTTCGCTTTCCGGATATTAAGGGTTACTCCCAAAGGGGTATTGCCATTCTGGCGCATAAATGCACTGGTAAGCGCCAGGCTGTCACTAATGACCCAGCTCAGCAGTCTGATCCTGCTTATTGCCCTGACCTGCCTCGGCGGCGTGCTGCTTTCCGCCTGGCTGACGCGCAGCGTCGATGGCAATGCCCACGTGATAAATAACGCAGGCTCACTGCGCATGCTCAGCTATCGTCTGTTAGCGGAAGTGCCGGTTAAGGAGGAAGACCAGGCGGTGTTTGCGCGCATCAGACATCTACTCTGGCAGCCGGAAATTAAAAGCGCTGCTGATAACGCCGGGCTGAAGCCGTCTCTGCAGGCGCTACAGCAGCAGTGGCTGCAGATCATAGAGCCGTCGCTGCGCACGGCGCAAAACCGTGAAATGGTCAAAACGCAAGTAGCGGCCTTCGTCGACAACATCAATAAGCTGGTGCAGACTCTGGATAATCGCACAACCCGACGTCTGGAACAGATCGCCCGCATGCACTTTTTGCTGGTCATCGTGCTGATTGCCGAGCTGCTGCTGATGCGTGCCTGGCTGCGTAAGCGGGTGCTGCTTCCCTGGCGGGCGCTGATGAATCAGGCAGATAAAATCAGCCTGAGCGATTTTACGCCGCGCGTAGCGGTTAAGGGCAGTGACGAAATGGCGCAGCTTGCGTTGGCGCTGAACCAAATGACCGGCGCGCTTTCCCAGAGCTACGGCTTGCTGGAACAGCGCGTTCTGGAAAAAACCGCCACCCTGGCGCAAAAGCACGATGAGCTGCGCTTCTTGTTTGAAGCCAGCCAGCGCCTGCAGGGCAACCAACCGCTCAACGAGCGCATTGACGGGGTACTGACGCTGCTGACCTTCGTTACGCCGCTGATGTCTCCCACCCTGAATGCCGGCCCGCTGCCGGCCGCCGATGCTGGGGAGCATCAGCTTTACTGGCCGCTGCGCCCGGCCCAACCGGAGCGGGGCTACCTTAATGCGCGGCTGCCCTCTTCAATCCAGCTGACGGCGGACCAGCAGCAGCTGATTGTGACGCTGTGCGAGATGATTGCCAATACGCAGACGGTCACCAGCCAGCAGGATTACCGTCAGCAGGTAGCGCTGATGGAAGAGCGCGCCATTATCGCCCGCGAGCTGCATGATTCCATCGCCCAGTCGCTGAGCTGCCTTAAAATGCAGCTGGGCTACGTGCAGATGCAGCCGGGGCTGAAAGATCCGCATACCGTTGAGCTGCTCGCGCAGATGCGCCAGCAGCTTAATCGCTCATGGCAACAGCTGCGCGAATTGCTGACCACTTTTCGCGTACAGCTCTCACAGCCGGGGCTGCTGCCGGCGCTGGCGGAAACCTGTGAGGAATTCACTGCCCGGCTTGGTTACCGGCCCGAACTGGACTGGCAGGCCGCCGGCGCCGCATTTACCCCGTCGCAGGCGCTGCACGTTACTAATATCGTGCGTGAAGCCTTAAACAACGTTGCGCGCCATGCTTCAGCCAGCAAGGTTAAAATTACCGTTAAATGCAGTGCTAATCAGGTTTGCCTGCGAATCAGAGACAACGGCCGGGGTTTTGTCGCCGACAGCGTCGCCAGTCAGCATTACGGCCTGGCTATTATGCACGGTCGCGCTCAGGCGCTAAACGGGCAGTTCAGCCTGCATACTGTTCCCGGCAGCGGCACCCGCATCGACGTCAGCTTCCCTTTAATAACTACCGATGGTGATAACTATGACGCCAGCAACGCTTTTACTGATTGATGATCATCCCATGCTGCGTCGGGGAATTTGCCAGCTGGTGAGCCTTGATCCCATGCTAAAAGTCATTGCCGAGGCCGGAAACGGCCCCGATGGCGTGACGCTGGCGCGCGAGCACGATCCGGACCTGATCCTGCTGGATATGAATATGCCCGATTACGATGGCCTGGCCACGCTGCGCGCGCTGCGCCAGCAGCCGCTTTCCGGTCGGGTGGTGATGTTCACCGTTTCGGATCTGCGCCAGGACGTAATCGCCGCTCTGCAACAGGGCGCCGATGGCTATTTGCTCAAGGATATGGAGCCGGAAGCGCTGCTGGCTGCCCTGCATCAGGCGGCCGCCGGTGAGATGGTGCTCAGTGAAAATCTGGTGCCATTGCTGGCTGAGCAGCTTCGTACGCCGCAGGTGCCAGCCAGCCTTGCGGCCTGCGCCCTTACACCGCGTGAAGAGGAAATACTTCGCCAGCTGGCGCGCGGGCTGAGTAATAAGCTGATCGCGCGCGAGCTGGATATCAGTGAAAGCACCGTCAAAGTACACGTTAAGCATCTGCTGCAAAAGCTCGGACTGCGTTCACGAACCGAAGCCGCCGTCTGGCTGCTGCAGCAAAAGCCATAGCGCCTTTAGTGACAGGCTTTGTTTCCTGAACAGCCCGCGCAGCCGCCTGACGTACAGCCTGCCGCCGGGCGGCTGGTACTGATGAAGTCCACGCCCCCTTTACGCTGGCTCAGCCAGCGTAAGCCGCAGATAAACAGCGCGTTGATTCCGGTCACCAGCAGCAGCCATAATCCGCTGCTGGCAGGATGCTGACTGAAGGTCACCGTCTGATAATAAAGCGTCGCCAGCGACCAGGCCAGATTCAACCCCCATCCCATGGCAAACAGCATCCAGCGAACCCCGGACTCCCGCGTAATCGCGCCCATCACCGACGCGCAGGGCACGTACAGCAGCACGAAAATCAGATAGCTGTAAGCAGATTGCTCGCTGCCAAACTTTTTACTCATGGTGCCAGACGCACCGCTGTCCATGTCGCCATCCCCTTTACTGGCTTCGACCGGGTTGGCTAATACGCTGAGCGAAAAGGTGCCTTTAATCGCCTGCCAGGTCTGAACCACCGCGTTTTTAAGCTCGCTGCTCAGGCTGAAAGCGGCGGGATCGAACGGCTGCTGCTGAATGGCTTCGGCGGTATAAAGGGTATTAAGCGTACCCACCACCACTTCTTTAGCCATGGCGCCGGTTATCAAGCCGACCGTCGCCTGCCAGTTGTCGCTTCGCACGCCGATCGGCGCCAGCGCCGGCGTCAGCGTTTTACTGACCTCCGCCAGCGCCGAGTTATCAATCTTGCTCACCACGCTGCCGTTAAAAGCAAAGCTGCTCAGCCCGCCAATCAACATGCTGGCCAGTACAATGACTTTACCGGCACGCAGGGTAAACCCTTTCAGCCGCAGCCAGGTTTGCAGCAGCAGGCTTTTAATATGCGGTACGTGGTAAAGCGGCAGATCCATAATGAACGGCGTCGCCTCACCGCGCATCAGGGTATATTTGAGGATCAATCCCGTCGCAATCGCCGCCAGTATCCCAAGCACGTAGAGCGAAAATACAATGCTGGCACCGTGCTGACCAAAAAAGGTCGCGGCAAACACGGCAAAAATCGCCAGCCTGGCGCCGCAGGACATAAAAGGCGCCATCATAACGGTCATCTGGCGGTCGCGAGGCGCATCAAGGGTTCTGGCCCCCATAATCGCCGGCACGTTGCAGCCAAAGCCCACGATCAGCGGGACAAAGGATTTTCCCGGCAGCCCAAGCATCTGCATCAACCGATCCATCACAAACGCCGCGCGCGCCATATAACCGGAGTCTTCCAGAAACGACAGAAACAGATACATCAGGCCAATCTGCGGCACCAGCGGCAAAACGGTATTGATGCCACCCCCAACCCCCTGCGCCAGGAAGATGCTCAGCCACGCGGGGAAATGCAGATCGGCGCCCAGCCAGCGCACCCCGTCGATAAATACCGCTGCGGAACTTAACTCAAACAGCGGCTGCAGCGCGCCGCCGAGGTTAATCGACAGCAAAAACATCAGGTACATTATCAGTAAAAAGATCGGTAAGCCCAGCCAGCGGTTGAGCACGATGCGGTCCAGCGCCAGGGTTAACCGGTTGAGCTGCGCCCGGCTGGCGGTGGTTACCTGCTGGCAAAGCTGGTTTATCATCTGATAGCGCGCAGCGGCCATCAGCATACTGGCATCACTGCCGCTACTTTTTTTTACCGTAGCCAGCGCATCGGCAACCAGCGCACTCGCCTCACCCGCCTGTTTTCGGCTGACGATATCGCCATTCAGCAACTGCTGCGCCAGCCAGAGTTTATGACGATCGCTCAGCGTTTCCGGCATCGCGTGCGTCAGCGTGGCGAACGCCTGCAGCAAGGCCGCCGGATAAGGTAATACCGGCAAAGGGGGAATGTCACAGGGGCGATCGATCTGCGCTTTAAGCAATTCAATGCCTTCGCCTCGGGTACTGACCAGCGGGATCACCGGGCAGCCAAGGGATGCGGCCAGCGCGGTGGTATCAATTTCAATCTGCTGGCTTTGCGCCATGTCCAGCATATTCAGCGCCACAATGCAGGGTACGCCAAGGGCCAGCAGCTCAAAGGTCAAGCCAAGGCTGCGCTCAAGGCAGGAGGCATCGACAACGTTAATAATCAGATCGGCATCGCCGCTCAGCAGATACTGGCAGGCGATCTGCTCATCCAGCGAGCCGTGGTGCGACAGCGTGGTTAACGAGAGCGTGCCGGGCAGATCCACCAGGGTCACATCCGCAGCAGCGGTGGTGAAATGGCCCTGTTTACGTTCAACGGTGACGCCCGCCCAGTTGCCGACTCGCTGACGCGCGCCGGTGAGTTGATTAAATAAGGTGGTTTTCCCCGCATTGGGGTTGCCGATCAGTGCAATAGTGACGTTGTTCATAGGGTTACTTCCCGTAACTCAAGATGAATCATGTCTTTCTTACGCAGCATCAGGCTGCTGCGACAGGTGCGGATTTCCACGGGGTCGCCTAGCGGCGCGATGCGGACGATTTCAAAATTGCTGCCAGGCAACAAACCAAATGACAGTAGCTTTTGCCGCCATGCTGGCGATATCTCCGGCGAGAAACCAACAATCGAAAAGACCTGTCTGGGATGAAAGTGCATTATCTTGTCCTGAACGTGATAGGAAATCAGGCAAAAGAGTAGTTATGATAATAATTCTCATTATTGATTTTAATCAAAGCCAGGCGATTTGCTGGCGGATTTAGCACGACTAAAGCTAAATTTGCTATTCTTTTCATTGGCTAATGAAGACTATTTTTGAGCCTTTATTTCCGCGTTTGAATAACGGAAAAAATCTGTAAGTATCTGGTATTCTGCAACACATTCTGTTTTCGCCTGATGGCATCTAATTAAAAGGTCTTTTTTGCGTGGCTAATACATTTTTACGCAGCGGAAATCTGGACTCGGTACTGGCGCTGGGAGAAAACGGACAGCCTGTCTGGCACTCCGCGCTGCAAATACGTGAAACCCTGCGCCTGCGCCAACAGCAGGCGCTGGCCGATTTGTTTGCCATCCCTCAGCCCAATGAAGCGGGCAACCGGCTCGACTGGTATGCGCCCTTCAGCGGAAAAGTGATTGCCTGGAACAGCGCCAGCGAGAGCGTTCGCGCCCAGGCACTCGGCAAGCTTGAGCAGAGCGAAACGGCACTACGTGAGATGAGTAATGCCGCGCTGGCTGCTGGCAAGCCGGGGCAGAAGCTCTTTGGCGCCCTGCTGTCAAAGGCGCTGCAGTTTCCCGATCAGAACTGCGTGTTTCTGGTGGGCGGCAAGCCGGTGATCGCCTTCTGGGGCTTCAACGCCTTAAATAAAAAATCGGCTGAAGGTCTCGACCTGCTACGCAGCAGCGCCCGTGACGCCCCTCCGGCTTCGCTGGCTAAGGAACCTGCGCCGCAGGCCGCTCCTGCCGTTACGGCAAAAAGCTTTACGGCGCCGACGGCGCCGCTGCTCGAGACCGCGCCGCAGAATGAGCCTGTCGCTCAGCCACAAACGCCAGCTTCAGCGCCAGTTTCAGCGCCGACGCCTGCGCCGGTCGTTGCGCCGCCGCCGGCGGCTGATATTCCCGCCGATGACGAACCCGCCGCGGTTTATCAGCGTCCGATGCCGACAAAACCTGCCGCCGCCATAGTGACACCGTCACAACCCGCTTCCCAGCCGCAGCCGCCCTTCGCCGCGCCATCCGTTGCCAAAGCCACCCCGGGCGCCAGCTTGCGCCGCTATGGCTGGGTATTACCGGGCGTGGCGCTGGTCGCCCTGCTCGGCTTCCAGCTGCGCGGCTGCATGTCGACCGAGAAAGCCACGCCCACAGCCAGCCAGGCTCCCGCGCCCGTCGCGCCGAAAACTGAGGCGCCAAAACCTCAGCCGCCGCAGCCTGCAACCAGCGACGTCGCCGCGCAGCCCCCCGCGGCGCAAACAACGCCGCCGTTGCCGCTTAACGCCGCCAGCGTAGCGCAAGGAAGTCAGCCAGCACCAGCAGCAAACCCGCCGGCGACCAGCACACCAACAGAGCCAGCGCCCGGCGAGCAGCAGCCACCCGCCACGCCGGTTCCGGTCGCAAAAGACGACCTGGTATTACCGGAAAACGCCGTACGCCTCGGCTCGACCAGGTTTCTTAACGGCAGCTGGCGCGCGATCCTGGATATCAAAACGCCGATTACCGGCAAACCGCCGAGCCTGCGTTATCAGTTAACCAACGGTAAGGGCATTGCCAGACTGCTACAGGGCGATGGAACCAGCTGTCGGGTTGAGGTATTTGCCGGTCTGATGAAATCCGGCAATCTGGTGATCAACTCCCGCACCAAAGCAAAATGCAGCGATGGCGCTCGCTATGCGATACCGGAGTTAACCTGTACTCAGGGCGCCACGGGACCGGCACAGTGCAGCGCACGCTATGATGAAAATACCGCCTACCCAATTACTATGAAGCGCGAAGGGAAATAATTGATGCTCGCCACTCTCAGCGATTATAAAGCTAACCTGACGCTAATCCAGGACAGCGGGATCCAGTTTCTCGACTTTGGCCTGCTGCCCGGCCGGGCCCTCGACCCGGAAGGCAAATTTGTGCGTAAAACCACTAACGGCCCGCTGCTGCGTCTGCAACATAATCCGGATAACGGCCGCTATCTGCTGCCGCAGTCGGACACCCAGGCCGCCGAGATGGTTAAACCGGAATACAGCTACCCGCTGCAGCAGTCTTTGCAACTGCTAAACGGCGTATGGCTGCCGATGCCCTGGCTGCGCTTCAATCCGCCGCGTACTTTTGTCGGCGGGCCGGATAACTGGGCGCGCATGATGCTGGTCGCCCTCGACGAACCGGATGCCAGCGGCTATACCCACCGGCTTTGCCTGGCATTTGACACCCGGGTTTATCCTCAGGGCCACGAATATGAAGGGCTGGCGCTGAGCGAAAGCGATGTCACCAACGGTACAGCCTTTGCCCTCGCCTGGCGCAGCGACGAGCTGATTGATTTTCTCGACCATACTTGGGTCGATGGCTGGCTGCGCGAAGTCTTCAGTGAGCAGGCGGACACCAGAGAGAGCCGTGCGGTTGTTAACGTCAATGCCGCCCTGCGCGAATTTGAATATCAGGCCCACTACCTTAATTTACTGCATCTTATCGGCAACGAGCTGAGGCTGCCGGAGATAAGAATCAACGCGGCGTCATTGCAGGAACCGGCAGTTGATGTCGATTTGATCCTCGACGTCGGCAACTCGCACACCTGCGGCATCATGGTCGAGGACCATCCTGAAGATCATCAGGGACTGAAGCATAGTTACGAGCTGCATTTGCGTAATCTTAGTGAACCGGCCCAGGAATACAATGAGCTGTTTGAAAGCCGGGTGGAGTTCTGCGAAGCCAGCTTTGGTAAAGCCAACTTTTCACTGGAGAGCGGACGCGAAGGCGCCTTTCTCTGGCCTTCAATGGTGCGCGTAGGACGGGAAGCGAGCCACATGGCGCTACAGCGTCTCGGCACCGATGGCACGACCGGCATTTCCAGCCCCCGACGCTATCTGTGGGATGAAGACCCCTGGGTTTCCGGCTGGCGCTTCAGCCAGAAAAACGGCGTAAGCGGCCAGGAACCGCTGGCGATCGCCGCCCCGTTCACCTGGCTGATTGATGATGAAGGACAGCCGCTGTTCCGCCAGCCGCCAGAAGAGCGCCTGCCGGTATTTAATCCAACCTACAGCCGCAGCGCCATTATGAGCCAGATGCTCAGCGAGTTGCTCAGTCAGGCGCTGATGCAAATGAACAGTGTGGCCCAGCGCTATCGCATGCTGCGCAGCGGCGCTCCCCGCCAGCTGCGCCATATTATTTTGACGCTGCCGTCGGCCATGCCCAAGCCGGAGCGTGAAATTTTCCGTCGCCGCATGCAAGAGGCCATCGGCCTGGTGTGGAAAGCGCTCGGCTGGCATCCACAGGACGCGTCATTTAGCAGCGCAGCGGACCTGGCCCTTAGTCGGGTGCCGGTGCCGGATGTGCAGATGGAGTGGGATGAAGCCACCTGCGGGCAGATGGTGTATCTCTATAATGAAACCCAGGTTAATTTCGGCGGCCGCGCCGAGGCGTTTTTCGCCAGCATGGCGCGCCCCGATCGCCAGCGTGAGGCGGATGAACCGCTGGGTAAAACCCTGCGTATCGCCATGATCGACATTGGCGGCGGGACGACCGACCTGGCGATTACCCAGTACCGGCTGGACGACGGCCAGGGGAATAATGTAAAAATCATGCCGCGCCTGCTGTTTCGCGAAGGCTTTAAAATGGCTGGCGATGATATCCTGCTCGATGTTATTCAGCTCTACGTGCTGCCCTGTCTGCAGCACGCCTTTAAACAAGCCGGCATGATCAACCCGGAAGCGGTGATGACCCGCCTGTTCGGCTCAGAAGGCCGGCTTGATGGCCACTCAACGCTGCGCCAGCAGGTGACGCTGCAAATTTTTATTCCGCTGGGCCAGGCGATCCTCGAAGCTTATGAACGTTACGATCCGCTTGACCTCACCGCTGAAGTTGATGCGCCATTTGGTGAGCTGTTGCAGCAGCAGCCCACGTCCAGACTGCACGATTACATCAACCGGGAAATCCAGCGCGAACTGCCCCCCGACGCGGCAGCCTTCGATATTCTGCAGGTGCCGCTGATTATGCGACTTAGCAAGCTTCACGCCGAGTTTGTTTCCCCGCGAATGAACATCACCCAAAGCCTGCGCGCGATGGCGGAAGTGGTGGCGGTTTACGACTGCGATATATTACTGCTGACCGGGCGCCCGTCGCGCTTTCCCGGCATTCAGGCGTTGTTCCGCCATCTGCAGCCGCTACCGGTGAGTCGCATCCTGTCGCTGGACGGCTATCACACCAGCGACTGGTATCCCTTTAATAAAGACGGGCGTATTGAAAATCCAAAATCAACGGCGGCGGTAGGCGCGATGCTCTGCCTGCTATCACTTGACCTGCGCCTGGGTAACTTCTGGTTTAAGGCGGGCGACTTTCAGCCCTATTCGACCATTCGCTATCTCGGCATGCTGGATGAAAATCAGGTCATGACCGATGACAATCTTTGGTATAGCGATATCGACCTTGATGACGCGAAGTACGCCCTTGATGCGAAAGCGCGCTTTCAGGTGCGTGGCAACCTGTGCCTTGGCTTCCGCCAGCTGGATAATGACCGCTGGCCCGCATCGCCGCTGTACACGCTGACCATCGGCGACCCGCTACTGGCGCGCAAAATCGCCGGTGACAGTGAGCTGCGCGTACGCCTGGCCGTGAGTAAAACCCCGCAGGAATTCGGACCGGAGCGCTTTGAAATTGCCGATGCGCTGCTGGAGGATGGCACCCGGGTGCCGCTGGAGCACCTGCGACTGCGGCTCAATACGCTGACCGCCAGCAGCACGGGCATTGCCCATTACTGGATTGACAGCGGGAGCGTCTACAAAAAATGAAACCCGTAACCAGCAAACAACTTGCGACCCAGCTGGGGCGCAAACTCGACCAGGCCGCCTCGGCGCTGGATGATGCGCTGACCTGGGTCAGCAGCCAGCGTGAACAGGCGCCGCGTCTTGAAATGGAAGCCGATCGGCTGACGGTTAAGCTACGCCGCCTGAATAATCAGGCCAGGCGCTATGCCAACGCCAGCCAGCAGGAGTGCGCTATCGGTTTTTTCGGTCTGGCGCAAACCGGAAAAGAGTATCTGGCCGGCTCACTGCTGAGCGGCGATAACGGCCGGCTGGCGATCGACCTCGGCGGCCACCCCCTTGATTACGCCCAGCAGCTCAATCCCTGGCAGCAAAGCGCAACCCTGGCGCAGCGCTTTACGCGCCAGCCGCTGCGCGGCGACGCTCAGTGGCCGGTTCAGCTTACCCTGCTGAGTGAAACCGAGATCGCCAGCATGCTGGCCACGGTCTGGCATCAGCGTTTACATCAGCCGCAGCCGGCCGACGAGCAGCTTCTGGCTGAACGAATGAAAAACCTGCTGCTGTACCGGCAAAGCGAAGCGGTTGCGGGCATTACGCCGGACGATATGGTTGCCCTGTGGGATCGCTACAATCGCGTTGCCCGTCCGGGGCAAAAGGCACTGAACAGCCATTTCTGGCCGCTGGCAATGGATCTTGCTCCGCTGTTAGGCGTAGACGATCGCGCGCGGCTGTTTTCCCTGCTGTGGGATGAAGATCGCGAGCTGACGGCGCTCTACCGGCAGCTGGCACACGTACTGCACCATCTCGGCAGCGCACGCCATGTCGCCGCGCCCCTTGGTACCATTGATGACGCAACCTACAGTTTGCTCAACACCAGCGCGTTACAGGATTTTAATACGCCGGCGGACATCACCCTGCAGGTGTGCCCGCGCCATCAGGGGCGGCTACTTAAACCGGTTACGCTGTCACTTTCAGAGCTGGCGCTCATTGGTCGTGAAATCGTATTTTCGCTTTACGCCGCCCCGCGCGAGGCACTGTTTGAACAGGTCGACGTGCTGGACCTTCCCGCCCCCGGCGCGCGTGATGACAGCAACAGCCAGGCGAATCCTCTGGCGCTGGAAGTTATTCAGGCTAAACGCGGACTGCTGCTCAGCCTTGCCAG
This sequence comes from Izhakiella australiensis, assembly GCF_002006995.1. Taxonomy (GTDB): domain Bacteria; phylum Pseudomonadota; class Gammaproteobacteria; order Enterobacterales; family Enterobacteriaceae; genus Izhakiella; species Izhakiella australiensis. Next base: position 35,039 of record NZ_MRUL01000004.1, read on the forward strand.
TGAAGAGCAACAAATCCACTGGCTGCTGGTGTGTACGGCCAGCGCAGCGCGCAACGATACGCGCACCCCGGGAGAACTGCTGGATTTTTGGGTCCGGCAGACTCAAGGAGAAGATAGTGAGGAGCGCGGTCGGCGCAAGCCGGGCCTGATCTGGGCGCTAACCCCTTACGATCACCGCGTCACTACCGGCGAGAATTTCGATGCCGCCGTGCAGCGTTTCGTCGGCCAGCCAGGCGACAGCTGGGGCACCATGCTGATGATGGATGATAAAGGCGTGCTGCGCATGGCGACCTGGCTGACTAACGAGGTAAAACGGGAAACCAAGCTGGCGCGGCTGAGCGAACAGTATCAGGAGCTGCGCCGGGAGCTACATGATAACCTGCTCGGCCCCTGGCTGCAGCAGGACAGCGCGGCAGATCCGTCGGTAAAGCAGCGCATTGCCGAATCGCTGCTGAAAGCGCTACAGGTACGCACCGGCGTCCATGGCGAGCTGCTGGAACGCTTGCTGCCCGAGCGCGATACGTTACGACATTTATTTATGCAGCAGTATCAGGGAAATGAAAGCGGTCATCATGAGCTTTATGCCCTGCCGAATGACGACCCATTCAGCATTGGCGTCACTATCGATTTGCTCAGCGACCAGCCCGCAGCTTTTGATGCTGATGATGGTCATGAAGCGGTAGAAAGTGAAAGCGCCGCCTTTGCCCATCAGGTGTATCGCTACTGGATTAATCAGCTACGGCAGGTTCCCGATAACGCCTCGCTAAAAGAACTGCTGGGCGTCACCAAGCCTACTCTGGAGATGCTGACCGAAGAGCTGATCACCGGCAGCATCCGGCTGGAAATTGAAAGTGCGCTGCTGTCAGCGCTCAGCGATGCGTCGCTCGGCGGATTACCTGCCGAGCAGATTGCCGAGCGTCAGGTTTCGCGGGCGCTCAGCGTGCTGGGAGATTACATCGCCTGGCTGGGATTCCAGTCACTGCCCGATGAGCAGAAGCCTGACAGTCGCATTCATCGCGGCCAGAAAATTTTTGCCCGCCCCGACGCCAGCAACGCAACGCTCGGCCCCGGTCAGCGCCTGACGCGGCTGTCAGCCCGGCCGCTGAATACCGCAGCCTATTATATTTACGACTGGCTGGTGGCGCTGAACACGCTGATCGTGCAAAACGCGGGCTACTCGGCATCGCAAAATATTAGCAGCGCAGCGCGTCAGATGCTGACGTTAATCGCCGCCAGGGTGATCGCCTGAGGTCTGGCTGAGAACAAATTAAAGTGACGCCGTCACTCAATTAGCAGCCGGAATGCGCCGGCTGTTTCTTTTTCAGCGTCCCTTAACACATCGATCAGCGCATTGAACTGCTGTGGGTCGGCGTGCTGCTGAAGGTGGCGCAGCGTTAAATGCAGCGGCAGCGCAATCTCTGCGGTAATGGCATCCCATAAGGCATCAAGATTAGCGCCGAAGCCACCATCCAGCGCCAGCAGCGCAGCAAACTGGCGATAAAAGTCCGCCATGCCGGCAATATGACGAAAGTCGAGACTCAGATGCTGTATCATCCACCCACCTGCTGAAAGTGTTGATAATGGTCGTTGCTAACGAATATCAGACCATCGCTGGAATAGAGCAAACGGTCGCGACCCCGCCGGCCACAATGATAGTTAATATCCGCCTCAAACCACTGGCGCCCCGCCTGCTCCGGCAGCCGCTTTTCACGATTGCCAAAGCGGTCGCCGCCGATGGCCCTGCCCGGCAAGACCTGACACAGATTACCCTCGGCTGGCTGCCAGCCCTGACGGCGTGCCTGGCTTTTGGTGAGATAAAAGTCCGGCAGGCGCTGATGCTGTTGCAGATAGCTCACCACCGCCTGCTGGCGGGTTTGCCGGCCAATATCGTCAGCGGTGGTCCTGGTCGTCTGCTGCTGACTGCTCTGCGTAGGGGAACGATGGCCGCTGTGCGGCTGGCGCAGACCATAGATTGCCGCCACCGCCACCAGCAGCGTGGCAATAATTAATCGCTTACTCATCTGTGGTTCACTTTACTCAGGTTTATTGTTTTGCCGTGCTACTCACCAGCAGCGGTTAGCAGGGTAGCACAGTGGGCGCATCAAGGGTGATTATGATACGCCCATACATAACTAAGCATTAATCATCTAGCTTTTGCAAAAACCAGTAGCCTAAGTCAGATCTGCTGTCGACCGTACTTGGCGAAGTTGCATAAGCGGCAAATGCGAGTCCAGATGCTTTTTGGCCTCTTCAAACGCAGGACTGCGAACGGAAGTCAGCGCATTATCCCACTCTGGATTGATGTTGACATGGTAACCATGCCTTTTTGCTTCAGTAATTAGTTCAATCAGCTGTTGCTGGTTTTCAATGACACATAATTCATCAAACCGACCCAGCTTGACAGGCAACGCGAAAAGCGCCGGGTAATTGCTTGACTCATCGGTTGCCGGATTTTCAGTATCGCTACCGTGATGTACCACATTTTCGCCATGACCTACCAACGCCCTATTAATCATGGGTATCAAATTCCTGACGCGCTGCGATGCATTACCCATCTCAGGGTCCAGCCCTTTGTAAAAGTCATCGCTGCTGTTTAAATACTGCTGAAGAGGATGATTGGGATCGATAATTTTTTCGTACCTGGCGCTGAATTGTCTATATGAAACAGGATTAACTGGAATATTGTCCAGCGGGCTCAAATCAGAAATATGGGGTGATACCATTAACAAGTCATAGTCTGCGGTAAAAGCCAATATCCTCTCACCAGGAGCCACCTTCTTTTCATCAGGGCCCAGCACGCTAACCGGCGAGTCTTGAAAAGATATTGTATAGAGCTCATCTCCTTCTCCGCTCAGCTTTTTTGCTTCAAAAGTATAGCGTTCATCATTAGGCGCCGTTGCTATTATCTGACGCGTTCCGCTGCCATCATCAGCTGAGAAATGATCAATTTTATTCTTTTGCAGGAGATTATCCAGATACTGCTTAGAGAGCGTAAGATCCATAGCAGTTGCATGCCCTTTTTTTATACATTCATTTATTTTTTCATTATATTCATTAATGATTTCGTCTTTAGCACCTACAAGCTTACTGAGTCGCTGGTCGACGCAGATAAATCCGGCCTGCACGCCCCATGAGGCGCTTTTCCCTTTGATATTTAGCCCTTTGGTTGGGTGTCCGGCTCTGATTAGTTCAGCGGCATGTTGATCTACCGGACGGATGCCAATAATACAGTTGTGCTGTCTGGCAACCTCCTGTAAAGGTTGCAGATGCTCTGGCAAAACGCCTGTGCTTTTTATAGCATCATCAACCTCCGGTCGCGCTCTGGTCTCCTCTGTTTTAGGGTGATAATAATCAGCCGTCTGATAGCGGGAATAACTTTCACTTATAGATTCATTAATCATCTGGTATTGGCCATAAAAAGTTAATCAAAATATGAAATTATTATCTGATGATAAGTTAATCATCGATAGTACGTGCTTTTTTGGTTTATTATTTACCTCAATTTTAACAGAGGTAGATTTAAATCTTGCGCACATAAAATAATAAACCTGCGCAAAACAAGGAGGGATAATAAAGCGTTTTATTTATGAGGGCGAAAACAAACGTAATTTTATGAAAATAAAAATTCAACTATTTAATAAAAAATACATTCAGAAAAAACAATCACAAAAATAAAATTTCCTCTTTCATTTTTTGTTTTTTTACCATTCCTCTTTTGTTTTTTATCGCAAGCCAAACGGCACGGATTGATGAAGACTAACCTGAGATGTCCATAAAAAATGGCGTAGATGCGTAACGGCGAGGTTAACCTGATCGATTCCCCGACTCTGCTCCTGGCTGGCCTGCGCTATCGACTCCACCAGTTCACTGACGCGCTGTACGCTGTTAACCAGCGTCTGAATCGCGTCTCCCGCCTGCGCCACGCGCTGGTTGCCATCATCAATCCGCGTCACCGATTTGTTAATCAGCGTCTTGATATCGTGCGCGGCGCTGGCCGAGCGCAGCGAAAGCGCCCTCACCTCCGCCGCGACCACAGCAAAACCACGCCCTTCACTGCCGGCCCTTGCCGCTTCGACGGCGGCATTAAGCGCCAAAATGTTAGTCTGGAAGGCAATGTCATCAATCAGGCTTACGATGGTGCTGATTTCCTGTGAAAGCTGATGAATATCGTGCATAGATGAAATGACGTTTTCCACCGCGGCGCCGCCCTGATTAGCAACCTGGCTGGCATCGCGGGCGAATTCGCTGGCATGACGGGCGTTTTCGGCATTAGCCCGCACCACTGAGGTGAGCTGCTCCATTGAGGCCGCCGTTTGCTCAAGCGCGCTCGCCTGCGCCTCATTGCGCTCTGAAAGGTCACGGCTGCCAACCGCAATTTCCGCTGAGGCGGTCGCCATAAGCTCGGTCCCTTCACGAACGCCAGCCACAATGCGCCTGAGGTTATCACTCATCCCTTGCAGCGCCAGCATCAGCTGCGCCGTTTCATCGCGACCATCAACGTGAATCTGGGTTTGCAGATCGCCGGCGGCAACGATGCGGGCAATTTTCACCGCCTGCGCCAGCGGCCGGGTAATGCTGCGCACCAGCCACCAGGTAATGACGCAGCCCGTGAGCATAGCCAGCAGCATCGATACAATAAGCAACATGCGCGTTTGCCGGAAGCGTTGTTCAACCTGTAAGGCGATTTGCTGATGACGCACACTGGCCTGCTGCAACGTCGCGGCCACTATGCCGTCAATCATCCGGGTGGGTAAGCGGTCAATACCTTTAACCTGCTTATCCACGCGCATGGCGCTGGTTGCGTCCTGCGGCTGATAATCTTTCAGTGCGCTGAGATAGCGGTTCTCCAGCTGCTGGTGCTGCGCCCTGATGTTCGCCACCCCCTCGTCCGACAAACCAATTTGCGGCAGCAACTGCCCGAGGGTTTGCAGCAGTCGCTGAGTCTTAGCACTTTGCGCGATAAAAGCGGCTTTGTATTTTTCAAAAGCGGCGGGATCGTTGCCGCGCAGCAGCGTATCTTTCCACTCCTGCACCTGAATTTTGAACTGTACCTGCGCATTACGCGCAGTATCAACGGACTGTTCTATCAGTCGTTCCTGCGTCATAATTTCCTGATTTTGCGCCAGACCGGCGGCATTAACCATCAGACCGCGAAAACCAATAAACAGCGTGGCCAGCAACAAAACACCCGCCAGCAACCCCAAACGCTGACCAATTTTTAACTGGGTAAGTTTCATATTTCCAGCCCTGCAAATGAACCCGGTGAAATTACCCGGTCCTTCAGCATCGGTTATCGACGTTGTAGGACAAAACTTTACCCTGACAAATTCAGTCAGCAGCCCGCTTTGCATAGGTATTTATCAATAAAAAACGCCTGTCGAACTTATCTGGTTACGACAGGCGTGGGCTGGGTTATGTAGCGATGAATCGGGACGATTACACCAGACCGGCGGCGCGCAGCTCGCTTTTCAGGTAGGCATAGTAAAGCGGCGCGGCCACCACCCCGGCAAGGCCGAATGCCGATTCGAAAATTAACATTGCCAGCAGGATTTCCCAGGTTTTTGCGTTGATCCGCGTGCCAAAGATGCGCGCGTTAATAAAGTATTCCAGCTTATGCACCAGAATCAGAAAAACAAGCGCGATCACCGCGGCTTCCAGCGAAATAGACAGGCCAACCAGCACGATAACCGTATTGGAAATCAGGTTGCCAATAATCGGTAACAGACCGGCAAGAAACGTCAGTACTACGATGGTTTTGCCAAAGGGAAAATGCAGGCCGAACAGCGGCAGCACGCCAAACAGGAACGCGCCGGTAAGGATGGTATTCACCAGCGACACTTTGATCTGCGCGAATACGACGTTCTGAAACGAAGTCGCCAGCATGGCGAGTCGATCCAGCAGCGCCCTTTTTAGCGGCAGCGTCGTTTTGCCATCACGCAGTGCGGTGCGCAGTGAAATAATGGCGCCGAGCAGCATGCCAATTAGCATGGTGGCAACCGTGTGAGCGGCGGTTTTGCCTAAATCCTGCACCACCACCAGATGTTCCCGCAGCCAGCCGATTAGCTGGGCCTGCAGCTCATCAATATCCGAAGGCAGATAGCGTACAATCACCGGCGATAGCGTGCTTTGCGCATCATTGAGCAGCTTGCTGGCCGTCGCATGAAACGCCTGGGCGTTGCGAAAATCATGCAGAAAAAAGCTGATAACTTTGCTGATGCCGGTGATAAGACCAAGGATGATCAGCATGCTCAGCGTCAGAATGATTATCCAGCGCGCCGCCTGACCTTTCACCAGGCGCTGCACCCACGGCGTCAACGCGACGATAATCTGATAGACAATAAAACCGGCAAGAAAACAGGGCAACAACCGCAGAGGAAAAATAAGAAATAGCGCCAGAGCAACCAGGATATAGCTGGTTAACTGGATGTAATCCTGCCGCCGGGTGTTACGCATTTCCATATCGACTCCTGTCGAAAAGTTACAAAAACAAAGGAATGCGGAGAAGTATACAACGGGGCGGGATGCTTGAGTACAGCGGAAAATCGCGGGCCAATGGACCCGCGATTATTTTAACTGGCCTGGCAGGTATTTACCCTTACCTGACGGCGCCAGGCGCCCGGTGACTGGCCAAACTGACGCTTGAAGCTGCGATTAAATGACTGCTGTGAATCGAAGCCAAACGAGATGGCAACGTCAAGGATTGGTTCGCCACCTCTTGCCAGACGTTCGGCAGACTTTTTCAGACGTCGGGCGCGAATATATTCGCCCAGTGGATGACCGGTGTGCTGCTTAAACATACGCTGCAGATGCCATTTGGAATAGCCGGCCCGTTCAGCTACGCTGTCCAGGTCCATTTTCCCTTCAATATGGCCGTCGATCCACTTTACCAAATCGTCAATAAAATCATGGTGATTCATCAGACTTCCCCTTTCGTATCCGGTTGTTTCCCTGATGCAGGCGTCATTGGCAGGGCAAACTTTGAAAAAGTAACTTTAACTAGAGCACTTAAATACGGTAGAGTAGCGCGTAGTGAAATGCAAGTTTAAAAAATACTTTTTAGTCAACCGGTCGGTTTTTCCCTTACGCAGCATAAGCTAAGGATAATTCCGCACGAATAATCAAGAAATTAAAGCTGCTCCGCTCTTGCACTTTTCTTCTCCGCTCCCTAGAATCCTGAAACTGTATCTATCATGGATGCACTTTTCTTTACGTCCGCCATTTGGCGTCAGGCATTTCAACGGGGAATACAATGAACAAAAACACCTATCACCTGCTACCCCTTGTCGCCGCTCTCTGGCTGGCAGGGTGCGACTCGAAAGGCGCTGAGCAGAGCGCACCACCCGCTCCCGGCGTTAGCGTCGCGCAGGTGACATCGCGTCAGGTCAGCATGTGGGATAATTTCAACGGCCGGATCGAAGCGGTGCAGCATGTTGACCTGCGCCCGCGGGTCAGCGGCTATATCGATAAGGTGAATTTTGTTGAAGGCCAGGAAGTGAAACAGGGTGACGTGCTGTTCACTATCGATGACCGCACTCTGCGCGCTGAGCTGGCGCAGTCTGAAGCACAGCTGGCGACCTCCCGTAGTCAGGCCGCGCTGGCCCGCAGCGAATCCGCACGCAGCGAAAAGCTGATTGGCACCCAGGCCATTTCCCGTGAAGAGTGGGAACAGCGCCGCTCAGCAGCATTGCAAGCATCAACCAACGTGCAGGCCGCCCAGGCCGCCGTGGACATGGCGCGCCTGAATCTCAGTTTCACCCGTGTGACCGCCCCTATTTCCGGCAGAGCCAGCCGCGCGATGATCACCGCCGGCAACCTGGTCACCGCCGGCGACAGCGCCAGCATTCTGACCACCCTGGTCTCACTTGACAGCGTCTATGTTTATTTTGACGTCGATGAATCAACCTTCCTGCGCTATCAGAGCATGGCGCGCAGCGGCCAGGGCGCCGGGAAAGATCACCAGGTGCTGCCGGTACAGGTTGCGCTGGCGGGTGAGCAGGGTTATCCCCATCGCGGCAGCGTCGATTTTACTGACAACCAGGTCGATTCCAATACCGGCACTATCCGCATGCGTGCCCTGCTGGATAATCACGACCGCATGTTTACTCCCGGCCTGTACGCGCGCGTTCAGCTGCCCGGCGAGGCCAGCTTTTCCGCACTGCTGATCAGCGATAAAGCCATTCTCACCGATCAGGATCGCCGCTATGTCTGGGTCGTTGACGGCAGCGGAAAAGCTCAGCGCCGTGACATCGTCGCAGGACGTAACGCCGACGGGTTACGCATTATCACCCAGGGATTGAAGCCGGACGATCGGGTGATCGTTGATGGCGTGCAAAAAGTGATGATGCCCGGCCAGCCTGTTAACGCCCATGTCGTTGCTATGCCCACTGATTCTCTCTAATTCATTCAGCCTGCGGATACAGTTATGGATTTTTCGCGTTTTTTTATCGACCGCCCTATTTTTGCTGCGGTACTGTCGATACTGATTTTTGTTTCCGGTCTGATTGCCATTCCGCTGCTGCCGGTCAGCGAATACCCTGATGTCGTTCCTCCCAGCGTTCAGGTGCGCGCGCAGTATCCCGGCGCCAACCCGAAAGAGATCGCCGAAACCGTCGCGACGCCGCTGGAAGAGTCGATTAACGGCGTTGAAAACATGATGTACATGAAGTCAGTAGCCGGGTCAGACGGCGTGCTGCTGCTGACGGTGACCTTTCGTCCCGGCACCGACCCGGACCAGGCTCAGGTGCAGGTACAAAACCGCGTATCACAGGCCGAAGCGCGCCTGCCGGATGATGTGCGCCGCCTCGGCATCACGACGCAGAAACAGTCACCAACCCTTACTCAGGTTGTTGAGCTGGTTTCGCCGAATAATAAATACGACTCGCTCTATCTGCGTAACTACGCCACGCTGAAAGTGAAAGATGAGCTGGCGCGCCTGCCAGGGGTTGGTCAGGTTCAGATTTTCGGCGCCGGTGAATATTCCATGCGCATCTGGCTGGACCCCAATAAAATTGCGTCACGCGGCTTGACGGCCTCCGATGTGGTTGCCGCTATCCGCGAGCAAAACGTGCAGGTTTCAGCAGGCCAGCTTGGCGCAGAACCCATGCCGACCAAAAGCGACTTTTTACTGTCTATCAACGCCCGCGGTCGTCTGCAAAGCGAAGCAGAGTTCGGCAATGTCATCCTCAAAAGCGGCAGCGATGGCCAGATAGTGCGGCTGAAAGACGTGGCGCGCATTGAGATGGGCGCCGATAGCTACGCCCTGCGCTCGCAGCTAAACAACAAAGATTCGGTGGGGATCGGTATCTTCCAGGCGCCGGGCGCCAACGCCATCGATCTCTCTAACGCAGTGCGTGCCAAAATGGCTGAGCTGGCGAGCCGTTTCCCTGAAGATATGCAGTGGAGCGCCCCTTACGATCCCACCATTTTCGTGCGCGACTCCATCTCCTCGGTGATCCATACCCTGCTTGAAGCCGTGCTGCTGGTGGTGCTGGTGGTTATTCTGTTCCTGCAGACCTGGCGCGCATCCATTATTCCGCTGCTGGCGGTGCCGGTATCGGTAGTGGGCACTTTTGCCGTGCTGTACCTGCTGGGCTTTACGCTTAACACGCTAAGTTTGTTTGGCCTGGTACTGGCTATCGGCATCGTCGTCGATGATGCCATCGTGGTGGTGGAAAACGTCGAGCGTAATATAGAGCAAGGGTTATCACCGCTGGCGGCGGCTCATCAGGCCATGCGCGAAGTCTCCGGGCCGATTATTGCCATCGCGCTGGTGCTGTGTGCGGTATTCGTGCCGATGGCGTTCCTGTCCGGCGTTACCGGTCAGTTCTACAAGCAGTTCGCCGTTACCATTGCCATTTCGACGGTGATTTCGGCGATCAACTCGCTGACGCTATCGCCGGCGCTGGCGGCAAAACTGCTGAAACCTCATGATGCGCCGCCCGATCGCCCTACTCGCGTGCTCAATGCGCTGCTCGGCTGGCTGTTCCGTCCGTTTAACCGCTTTTTCCACACCAATGCCGACCGCTATCAGGGCGGCGTAGGCCGGGCGCTGCGCCATCGCGGCCTGGTGTTTCTGGTTTATCTGCTGCTGCTTGGCGGCGCCGGGGTAATGTTTAAATTGGTGCCGGGTGGGTTTATTCCGACGCAGGATAAACTTTACCTGCTGGGCGGGGTGAAAATGCCAGAAGGCGCCTCTTTAGAACGCACCGATGCGGTTATTCGCAAGATGAGCGATTTGGCTATGCATACTGAGGGCGTGGAATTTGCCGTCGCCTTCCCCGGCCTTAACGCTCTGCAATTTACCAACACGCCAAACTCCGGTACGGTGTTCTTCGGCCTGAAGCCGCTGAGCGAACGCAGCCGAACCGCGGCGGAGATCAACGCGGAAATTAACGCGAAAATTTCGCAGATCCAGGAAGGCTTTGCTTTCTCCATCATGCCGCCGCCGATTCTGGGTCTGGGGCAAGGTTCCGGCTATTCTCTTTATATTCAGGATCGCGCGGGCCTGGGCTACGGCGCACTGCAACAGGCCGCCAACGCCATGGCGGGCACCATCATGCAAACGCCGGGCATGTCGTTCCCGATCTCATCATATCAGGCCAACGTTCCCCAACTGGATGCCGAAGTAGACCGTGATAAGGCTAAAGCGCAGGGCGTCGCCCTTAGCGATATTTTCAGCACCCTACAGACTTATCTAGGCTCTTCTTATATTAATGATTTCAATAAATTTGGCCGTACCTGGCGCGTTTACGCGCAGGCCGATGGCCCGTTCCGCGACAGCGTGGAGGATATTGCCAACCTGCGCACCCGCAATGCGCAGGGCGATATGGTGCCGATTGGCAGCATGTTGCACATCGGCACCACCTACGGACCAGACCCGGTTATCCGCTATAACGGTTTTCCGGCGGCGGACCTGATTGGCGATGCCGACCCAAGAGTGCTGTCATCAACGCAGGCGATGAGCCAGGTTTCCGCCATTGCCAGCAAGATCCTGCCTAACGGCATGAACATTGAATGGACCGATCTCAGCTACCAGCAGTTTACCCAGGGTAACGCGGCGCTGATCGTCTTCCCGGTTTCAGTGCTGCTGGCGTTTCTGGTGCTTTCGGCACTGTATGAAAGCTGGACGCTGCCACTGGCGGTAATTCTGATCGTGCCGGTAACCATACTATCGGCGCTGGTCGGCGTCTGGCTGAACGGCGGCGATAATAACGTGTTCGTGCAGGTCGGACTGGTGGTGCTGATGGGGCTGGCTTGTAAAAACGCCATCCTGATCGTTGAGTTCGCCAGAGAGCTGGAGATGCAGGGACGCGGCATTGTGGAAGCGGCGCTGGAAGCTTGTCGCCTGCGTTTACGTCCGATAGTGATGACCTCAATCGCCTTTATCGCCGGCACCGTTCCCCTGCTGATCGGCCATAGCGCGGGTTCAGAGGTGCGTAGCATCACCGGTATTACCGTGTTTGCCGGCATGCTGGGCGTGACGCTGTTTGGCCTGTTCCTTACGCCGGTATTTTACGTCACGCTGCGTAAGCTGGTGACGCGCAATCAGGTGCCTGTTGAACGACGGATTGAGCAACACTAAGGGTTAATCAGAAGCCCGAAAGGCCGCCAGACTTTTCGGGCTTCTGCCGTATACTGAACCGGTCAATTTTATTACAACGCCTCTGAGAGCGATAGTAAGGATGATTACGAAGGGAGAGTGGTCGTAGAGAAGTAAGTGATAGTAGCGGCCCGGATTCACTCAGCCAGCATTCCATGCTGCAAATGCAAAACCACCCCAGCGGGGTGGTTTTATTTTAGCGCTCGAACTCGTTTACCTTTTGCGTCCGGCACATCATCGGCTTAGCGCCTTCCGGATTACGTCTGTCACGTTCGCAAATTTCGCGCAGCGCATCGGCGACGGTTTTGCTCTTCAGCACCTTCATTGAAGCCTGTTCGGCTTCAAATGCCAGTTCTTTAAAAAACCAGCAGGTATTGGCGGAAACCACGCAGCGCGCTTCAACTTCCGGGCGCTGCGGCAGCAAAGGCTTATCTTCAATCACCGAGGTGTAAATATCGCATAGCGTGATATCTTCCGCCGATCGCCCCAGGCGAATAGTTCCGCAGCGGCCAAGGGTAGAAACAATAATGCCATCACGGGTCAGCGGCACCATCAGTTTGCGCACAAAGCTGGGATTAGCTTCCAACCCCATGGCGAGAATTTTACTGGTACTGCGTCGACCTTCCCGCTCCGCCATAGCCACGCCGAGCACCATTTGTAAGGCTGTAGGAAAGCGTAAATCAAGCATGATGAAATCCTTGCTTTTTCAAGGTTCCCGACCGGAACCGTTGCTCACAAAAAGCATTAAAAATCATTTAAATATAAAAACTAGTTGACAGACAATATATCAGACATTGGCAACGTTTAGAAGTTCATCGCCGGGGTGCGGTGACTAATTGTGACAGGTCGCTGAAAATATGCGCGTTATTGCGTGATTCAAGGCACAATCCGCTCATCCTTGCGTCAACGCGGGGCAGCGCGGTAAGTATCCGTGCTTTTTTAGCTCCCTTCGGCGCCTGCGGTTATTTTGTTGCCCTTTCCGCTCGTCCATCGCTGAACAACGGCAGCATCCATTTTAGCGCCCCCACCAGCAGCAGATTGAGGCTGCCCAAGGCAACCAGTAGCCATAGCGTAGTTCCGGCGCCGAAAGTGGCATAAACGCTGGCGGTAGCCAGCGGCGTCAGCGCCTGACCAATAAGCGCCGGGCGCGCCATGCGTCCCATCACGATGGCATAATCTTGCGTAGAAACCATCGCCAGCGGTAAGGTTCCACGCACGATGGCGCGTAAACCATTGCCCGCGCCGTACAGGATCATACTGAGCATTGCCAGCTGCGGCGCCAGTGTCAGCAGCAGCAAGCCCAGCGCCACCAGGCCGACGGAAAAGAAGGTCGTCCAGATGGGATGGCTGCGCCTGAACACCATATCCACCATGCGCGACGCCACCTGACAAGGGCCAAGGATTGCGCTCAGCGCCAGCGCCGTAGTCAACGCATAGCCGCTGGACTGCAACAAGGCGATCAGCTGCACGGATATAGCCGTCATTATTACCGATGCCAGAGTGAAAATAGCGCACAGTAGCCAGAATAGCTGCGGCGCCAGTGCGGGATTGCCGCGGTTAACCTGACGGCGGGTGACCAGGCCCTGACCCGCGTCCCCTGGCAGTGCGAACATATACATCGGCCAGACGCATATTATCAGCATCCCGGCCCAGATAAGGCAGGTATCACGCCAGCCGAACACAGCGATAAGCGCGGCCAGACCGGGCCACACCAGGCTGGTGCAGAAGCCGGAAATGAGCGTAATGCCGGTGATCGCCCCGCGGGCAAAAGTACCGTACAGGGTCCCCAGCACCGCGAACAGGGCATCATACAACCCCATCGCCATGCCGATGCCAATAATCACCCACGCCAGCAAAAACAGCCACAGCGCATGGCTGAGGGCGATAATAATCAGTCCCAGCGCGATAGTTATCCCGCTGCCGGCCAGCAGCCGTCGCCCGCCGCCGCGGGCAATAATGCGCCCGCTTAGCGGTGCCAGTAAACCGGAAATCAGCAGTGCCAGTGAGAGCGATCCGTAAACCCAGGCCTGCGACCAGCCGGTCTCTTTAATCACCGGCTGCGCCAGCACCGCCAGCAGATAAAATGAACCGCCCCAGGCAATAATTTGCACCAGTCCGAGTAATATGATCGCCCGCGTGGGCGGCCGGTGTGAAATCATCGCGTTACCCCTTAGTCCGCCATTAAGCTGCACGGCTATCGCTGCGGAGTCAACTGCCTTCGCGCTAAGGGATCCGGCCGGCGTTTGGCGCGCCGGATAGTCGGCATAGCGCAGTCGCGGCGCATAACAGGAAAATTTCCGTTTATTTCCATTTCCGTTAGCGGAACCGGAAACCGGTCACCAATACGCCTGCGCGACTCATCTACGCTTAATGCTCCTGACAGCGTGGATACATGCAATGATAATGACGGCGCGGCGACAGCAAATCCTCTCTTTGATTCAGACCCAGCAGAGCTGTAGTGTCAATCAGCTTGCCATACACTGCGGCGTTACCGCGCGCACCATCCGCAGCGACCTTGACTGGCTGGCAAAGCTTGGGCTGATTGAACGCCAGCACGGCATGGCGCTGTCAACGCAGCGCGTTATGCTGACGCACGCCGCGCAGGCAAATGTCGACCCTCATGGCCCTTTCTACCGCCAGCTCAGCCGCCATGAAAACCCGCCGGCCGGCGGAAGACTCTGCATTTTGGGCACTATTTTTATTGATATCGTGACCAAAGTCGCCGCCCTGCCGCGCCAGCCCGGTTCGCTCATCCCGGCTTCCGATATCAGCTTCGGTGCTGGCGGCAAAGGCGCCAATCAGGCGCTGGCGGCGCGGGTTGCCGGCGCACAGGTGCATCTGACTGCCAAAGTGGGCACCGATGCTTTCAGTCGACAGGCCTGGGATCACCTGCTGGCTTCCGGAATGCAGAGCTTCACTCTGCTACAAACTGACAGCGCATCCACCGGCTGCAGCACCATCTGGGTGCATGAGCATAGCGGGGAAACGCTGATTGCCATTAATCCCGGCGCCAACCGTACCTTCTCGCAGCAGGAAGTGGCCTCTCTGCAGCCGCAGATGAGCGCGGCCGATTTATTTATGGTTCACAGCGGGATCAACGCCAGCGCGGTACGCCAGTCAATTCATCTCGCCCACCGGCTGAATATCGCGGTGGTTTTCTACCCTTCACCGCTAACCGATGACTTCGGCGATTGCCTGCCGTTGGTGAGCTGGCTGGTTATCGGACAGTCCGAAGCTGAAAAAATCAGCGGACTGCTACTGACGACGCAACGGCTGGCGGAGCGCGCAGCGCTTCAGCTGCAGCAGGCCGGAGCCCGGCAGGTGTTGCTGCTGCTGGACGACGGCGCGGTGCTGGTTTGCCTGCCGCAGCGGCTGATCTGGTTTGCCGCCTGCCCGGCGGTCACCGTTGACGCATCGGGAGCAAACGATGCTTTTTGCGGCGCCTTCTGCGCCCGGCTGGCGCTCGGTGAATCGCTGAACGACGCCGTGGAATATGCCAGCGCCTTTGCCGCGCTGGCGCGCGAGAAGTCGGGTGCAGCCAGCATGCCAGACCGCGATGAGGTGCGCTTTCGCCTGTCGCTGCGCCAGCGCAATTTACGGCTCTCTGCCACCTGAGTTCGATGGCGAAAATATGACAATGACAGCAAACGCCGCAGGCGCACAGCGCTGTGGTCTCCATAACCCTGCCTCACGATAACAGCACCAGCCATAACGGGAGAACTGACGATGAACCTGCGCGAATCTGCGCTTTCCGCACCGCTGACTGAGCGCGCCAGCGCCAGTGAAATGCGAAAAGTAGCCGCCGCCAGCGCGGTGGGCACCCTGATTGAATATTACGATTTCACCCTCTATACCACCGCCACCGCGCTGGTATTCAATAAAATTTTCTTTCCCGGCGAATCAGCGTTAATCGGCTCGCTGGCCGCCTTTGCCACCTATTTCGTCGGCTACTGCGCCCGCCCGCTCGGCGGCATTGTATTTGGTCACTTTGGCGATCGCATCGGACGTAAAGTGACGCTGATGACCACCCTGATGATTATGGGGATCGGTACCTTTCTGATTGGGCTTATCCCCCCTTATGCGCAAATAGGCGCCTGGGCGCCGGTGCTGCTGGTGCTGCTGCGCTGTTTACAGGGAATAGGCATCGGCGGGGAATATGGCGGAGGTATGACGATGATGGTCGAACACGCCCCCGCCTCACGACGCGGCTTTTACAGCTCATTGGTACACATTGGCGTTCCGGCGGGTTTCTTACTGCCAATCATGGCCATGACCATACTGAACGTGGTGCTCGATCAGCAGGCTTTTCTCAGCTGGGGCTGGCGCCTGCCTTTTCTGCTGAGCCTGATTCTGCTGGGCGTAGGCTTATTTATTCGTAACCAGATAGCCGAGAGTCCGGCCTTTCGCCGCCTGAAACAGAGCGGCCAGCAGGCAAAAGTGCCGGTTGCTGAGGCCGTGCGTAATCACTGGCGCACCATACTGCTGGGCATCGGGGCGAAAATCGCCGAAAGCGGCCTGTTTAATATTTATGCCGTATTCGCTATCAGCTACTGCGTGAACGTGCTGTCATTGCCAAGCCAGGTGATCCTGTATGCCGTGCTGCTGGGCTGCCTGCTGGAGTGCTTTACCCTGCCGCTTTTCGGCTGGCTGTCGGACAAAATTGGGCAGCGCCGGGTTTATCTGGGCGGCATGCTGCTGCAGGCGCTGCTGGCCTGGCCGTTTATGCTGATGTTGCAGACCGGGCAGCTCGGCTGGATTTATCTGGCGATTTCCCTTGGACTGGCATTAGGTCATGGCACAACCTATGGCGCGCAGGGCGCGCTGTTTTCCGCCCTTTTCCCTTCCCGCATCCGCTACAGCGGCCTGTCGCTGGTTCAGCAAATCGGCCCGATTTTAGGCGGCGGGCTGTCGCCGATGGTGGCCACTGCGCTGCTGGTTGGCTGGCATAACAGCACGCTGGTCATTGGCTACATGATTGCCATGTCGCTGCTTTCTGCCCTGTGCGCCTGGCGCTTACCTCAGCGTCCGGTCGAGGAGTGATCCAGACTGCTTTTCGTCAGCAGCATCTGCGGAGATGACCCTCGCTGATGCTGATTTATCCCCAGATTGCTCTGACAAACCCCGTGATGCTGATCACATTATGGGGTTTTATTAAATTCCACGACTTTTGATTTGATCCCTTAGCGAAATCAACCACAATACAGCGCATCGTTGTTTTTTTGCGATCCATATTCTGCAACAACCTGAAGCGGGCGTTTTATTACATGGAAGCGACTTCTACCACTGTTTCGCGCAAAACGGCATGGCTACGCGTCATCATGATGGCTATCGCCGCCTTTATCTTTAACACCACCGAATTCGTTCCCGTCGGCCTGCTGTCAGATATTGCCGGGACGTGGTCGATGAAAACGGCGGAAGTCGGCATTATGCTGACCATTTACGCTTGGGTGGTGGCAGTAATGTCGCTCCCCATGATGCTGCTGACGCGCAACGTTGAACGTCGGCTGCTGATGGCGATTATCTTTATCCTGTTTATCGTCAGCCACGCCCTTTCCACCGTGGCCTGGAGCTTTAATGTGCTGGTGATATCGCGTATCGGCATCGCGCTGGCCCATTCGGTGTTCTGGTCGATTACCGCCTCGCTGGCGATCCGCGTGGCGCCGGCCGGCAAAAAGACCCAGGCATTAAGCATGCTGGCGACCGGCACCGC
Organism: Izhakiella australiensis; assembly: GCF_002006995.1. GTDB lineage: Bacteria > Pseudomonadota > Gammaproteobacteria > Enterobacterales > Enterobacteriaceae > Izhakiella > Izhakiella australiensis. The sequence goes on from NZ_MRUL01000004.1 coordinate 52,348, forward strand.
GCTGGCGATGGTGCTGGGTCTGCCTCTGGGCCGGGTAATTGGTCAGTATCTTGGCTGGCGTAGCACCTTTGGCGTTATCGGTATCGTGGCGCTGGTAACCTTGATCTGCCTGGTGCGCCTGCTGCCAAAGCTGCCAAGCGAACATACGGGATCGTTAAAAAGCCTGCCGCTGCTGTTCCGTCGCCCGGCGCTGATGGCGCTGTACCTGCTGATTGCGTTGGCGGTCACCGCCCACTATACCGCTTACAGCTATATTGAACCCTTCATGGAAGTGGTCGCTAACGTGACCGGCAACGGCACCACCTTCTTACTGCTGCTATTCGGCGCGGCGGGGATCCTTGGCAGCGTGCTGTTCAGCACCCTGGGAAATCGCTTTCCGGCCATTTTCCTGGTGGTTGCCCTGGCGATTATTTCCTTATCTATGCTGCTGCTGTGGCTGGCGGCAACCCATATGCTGGCCATTGCCCTGCTGAGTATCATCTGGGGAATGGCCGTGATGATTATGGGGCTGGCGGTACAGGTCCGGGTGCTGGCGCTGGCGCCGGATGCAACCGACGTGGCAATGTCGCTGCTGTCGGGCATCTATAATATCGGCATCGGCGGCGGCGCCCTGCTGGGTAACCAGATAAGTCTGCATTACAGTGTGGCTCAGGTGGGTTATGCAGGCGGCGCTATCGGCTTTATTGCCTTTGCCTGGTGCCTGTGGAGCTTCCACCGCTATCCGCAGCTACGGGTGCATGGCTAAAACAGATGGCGCTAGCGGATATCATTCACATACATAAAGCGGTCAGTACTGAAGCGATGATGGGCAAAAATCACCGGTATGGCGCTCTGGTCAAAAGACACCTCATCAATCAGCATAATCGCATGGGGCCCCTGCAGTTCCAGCAGGCGTAAATCCTCTTCTGTTGCCAGCTCGGCGGTGATCTGTTCACGCACCGCCGCTACGCGCAGGCCATAATGTTCCAGCAGAAAACGGTAAAGCAGCGGCGGCAGATTTTCAGCATCGGGAAAATCGGCCAGTCTCGCGGCGGGCAAAACCAGCCGTTCATGCATGGCCGGCACGTCCTTGACCCGACGCAAACGTTGCAAAGAGTAAACGCTATCGCCTGGCGCAATTTGCAGCTTTTCAGCTTCAGTCTGGCTGGCATTCCGTTGTTGATAATCCAGCAGCGTGGTTTCAGAGTGCAGCAGTTCGCCGCCGCGACCATGCAGGCGAAAATACTGAAAGAAATAACCGAGGTTGTGTACCTGCGCCCAGCCGGTCACCACGGTACCGGTTTTGCGACGACGCATTAGCATCCCCTCATCCACCAGCGCCGCCAGCGCTTTACGCATTGTTCCTACCGAAACGCCAAAATTTGCCGCCAGGGCATTTTCACTGGGCAGCACCGTACCGGCAGGCCATTCACCGGTAAGGATCGGCTCGCTGACGCGATATTTCACTACCTGATAAAGCGGCGCGCCGTCGTTTTCACTGAGCCTGCTAATGCTGTGATGCTCCTGCTGCGGCTGTTTGCGTTCCGTCATTGTTGGTTACCTGTTGACCTTATGCTTTTTCTGCATTATCTATAAACTATATAGAAATACAACAGGCGGTAGAGATGCAGCACAGCAACCCGCTGGAAACAGCACTTTTTTCCCTTACCGAAGACAGCGATGCCATTCTTGCCGACCTGGAAAAGATGCTCAGTATCGATACCTGCTTTCCGCCGGGAAATGGCTATGGCGCTTTTGCTGATTTAATCACCGGGCTGCTGTCACCGCTCGGCTGGTCGTTTGAACGGGTTAGCGTACCGCCGGCGCTGTGGCAGACCGCTGACGGCAGCGCTCAGGGGGAAAGGGTTAACCTGATAGCCCGCGCCCCGACCGATGCCGGTGAGCACTGTAATCTCTATTTTCACGTTGATACCGTACCGGCCGGCGATGGCTGGAGCTGCCCGCCGCTGGCGCTGACTCAGCGCGATGGCAAGCTGCTCGGACGCGGCAGCGCCGATATGAAAGGCACCATTGTCGCCGCTCTGGCTGCGCTGCGCGCGGCTGAACGTTATCAGCTGCCACTCCGCTTTAAGCCGGTATTCCTGCTATGTACCGATGAAGAAGGCGGCTTATATCCCGGTATTCGCTATCTCGCCGAGCAACAGCTATTTAGCGGCCACCTGCTGAGCTTTAACGGCGGCGCCGTGCCGCGCATCTGGGCGGGCTGTTTCGGCAGCCTGGACGTGGCGATCCATATCGAAGGTCGCTCAGCGCACTCTGGCGATCCGGTTGGCGGTATTAACGCGCTGGAGGCGGCGCTACCGGTGATGAATGCGATCTATAGCCTTAAACAGCAGATAGAGCAGCGCACTTCTGCTCTGCCTTCTCCGCCGCACTGGCAGGGAAAACCGCTGGTTTCCCGTCTGACGCTGGCAGCTGCCCACAGCGGCAGCAAGGGTTCCACCTTGCCCCATCGCTGTGAGTTGCTGATTAACCGACGCTATGCCCCGGAAGAACAGTTTGATCAGGTATGGCAGGAGCTGGAGCACTGCCTGAAGCAGGCGGCTGACCTCAGTCCGGCGCTGTCGGTTAGCTGGCATCTGATCGGCCACCTGGCGCCGGTAAGCGATCCTACCGGCCCGCACTGGCCGCGCTGGCAGGCGGCGCTCAGCCGGGGTTTTGGTTTTGAGGCAAACGATTTCGCAGCCTGGGGCTCTTCCACCAGTTCCGATATGGGATGGGTGCAGCAGGCGGGTATACAGGAAATTCTGCTCGGGGGACTGGCGCGTCCGGATAATCATATTCACGCCGCCGACGAGTTTACCACTATGCAAGACATTGTTTCTCTTTCGCAGTCCATTCTGGCCTATCTGGCCGCTGACTTTTTGCCAACCTAGGGTTTTTCAACCAGCGAGGAAAGTGAGTATGTGTGCAATGAAAGATGTTAACCGTCGTCAGTTTATTGCTGGCAGCAGCGTGCTTGCCGGCAGCGCTTTATTACCCTGGTCTGGCGCCGTACGCGCTGCCGTTAATGCCAGCAGCAGTACGCCCGGCGGTGAGCCGCGCCACGGCGGCGTGCTGCGTATCAGCGTCGATCAGGCGACGGGCATGCTCAACCCTCAACAGGCGCGGGTTAATCCGGAATACCTGCTGGCAGAACTGCTGTATAGCGGTCTGACGCGCCTGACTCAGCAGATGAAAGCCGAAGCTGATCTGGCGGAAAGCTGGCAGCCTGATGAAGCGCTGACCGAATGGACGTTTAATCTGCGTAAGGGATTAAAATTCAGCGACGGCAGCGCGCTGACGGCAAAAGATGTGGTCGCCAGCCTCAACGCAGTACTGGACCCGAAAAACGCCTCGCCAGGCCAGCATAATATTGGTCCAATTAAGCAGGTTGCGGCGAAAGATGATAATACCGTGGTGATAACCACCGACGGCCCCTATGCCGATTTGCCGGTGATGCTGGCCTACCCCGATGCCAAAATTATTCCGGCTGCTATAGCCGACGGCAAGCTGGATATCCTCAGCAAAGAAGCCCACGGCGCCGGCCCCTTCATGCTGGTCTCTTTCGACCCCGAACGCAAAGTGGTGGTTAAACGCAATCCGCACTATTACGATCCGCAGCGCCCGTACCTCGACGGCGTTGAGGTGGTGGTCTATCCCGATTCCATCGCCGAAGGCTCGGCGCTGATTGGCGGCGATACCGATCTGATGCTTTCCGCGCAGGCCAGCGAGTTTCCGCGTTTGTCCAAATCCTCTGGCGTGCTTCCTCTGCGCGTCGCCTCCGGACAGTTTCTCAACGTTAATATGGGCTGCGATCAAAAGCCGTTTAATGATATTCGCGTGCGTCAGGCGCTGGCGCTGTGCGTCGATCGTAATGCCACCGTGGATTTTGTCGCCGATGGCCTCGGTACGCCGGGTAACGATACGCCGGTCAACGCGGCCTATCCGTTTTACAAAAAGCTGGCGCTGAAGGCGGCAGATTACGCCAAAGCCAAAGCGCTGCTGGCGGAGGCCGGCTATCCCAACGGGCTGGATTTGACGCTGATTGCTTCTGATAAACCCGCCTCCCGCACCCAGCTCGGCATCGCCCTGCGAGAAATGGCTAAGCCAGCCGGCTTTCGCATTAACGTCCAGACCATGGCCCACAGCACCTATCTCGATCAGGTGTGGAAGAAAGGCAATTTCTACGTCGGCTTTTATAACATGCAGGCCACGCCTGATGCGGTGTTCTCCCTGCTCTATACCTCAACCGCCTCCTGGAACGAAACCCGCTGGAACAACGACGCGTTCGATAAGACGGTGAAGGACGCGCGTGAGACCGCTGACAGCGCAAAACGCACCGAACTGTACGGCCAGGCGCAGACGCTGATGAATCAGCAGGTGCCGTCGGTGATCCCGGCGTTTTTCGATTTGCTTTCCGCTGCGCGCGATTACGTAGGCGGTTATCAGCTCAATCCACGCGGCGCGGTGTTTCGTCTCGACCATACGTGGTTAACGGCGAAAGCGCCGCAGCGTAAATAAGGAGGCTGCGTGACTGGCCACTATCTGCTGAAACGTTTGCTGCTGGTCTGCTACACGCTGCTGGTAGTTTCTCTGCTGGTGTTCGGCATTACCCAGCTGCTGCCCGCCGATGCGGCGGTAACGCTGCTTGGGCAGAATGCCACGCCGGAAGCGCTGGCGGCGGTGCGCGCGCGCCTGGGACTGGACGTTCCCGCCTGGCAGCAATACTGGCACTGGCTGAGCGCGATCGTTCAGGGTGATTTTGGCACCTCGATGCGCACCAATCTGCCCGTTGGCCCCACGCTGCTGGGCGCGCTGTCGCGCTCGCTGCTGCTGGCGGCGTGCGCCCTGCTGCTGATGCTGGTGGTGGCAGTACCGCTCGGCATCTGGGCAGCGGTGCGTCGCGGCCGCTTCGCCGATCTGCTGGTCAGCGTGCTCTCTTATATCGGTATTTCGTTTCCGGAGTTTGTTACCGCCACCCTGCTGTTACTGCTGTTTGCTGATGTCTGGCAGCTGTTACCCGCAACCGGCTATGTGCCCCTCAGCGAAGATTTCTGGGGCGGCGTCAGCCATCTGATCCTGCCTTCAGTAACGGTCGCCATGATCCTGGTGGCGCACGTATCGCGCATGGTGCGTTCAGAAATGGTGGACGTGCTGCATACCGATTATATCCGCGCAGCCTGGCTTAAAGGGCTTTCACGGCGGCGTATTCTGTGGCGCCACGCATTGCGTAACGGCCTGCTGCCCACCATTACCATTGTGGCGCTGGACGTAGGGTATTTGCTCGGCGGCATTGTGGTGGTGGAGGAGATTTTCGCGATTCCCGGTATTGGTCGTGAGCTGATCGTGGCGGTTGAAGCGCGCGATTTGCCGACCATTCAGGGCGGTGTGATGATCCTTGCCGCCACCTACTCCATCGTCAACTTCCTGGCCGACCTGGCCTATGCTCTGCTTGATAAACGGATCCAGTATGCCTGATATGCTCAAACACCTCTGCCGTACGCCGCAGGGCATTGCCGGGCTGGTGATTTTGCTGCTGGCGCTGATTATGGTATGCGCCGGCGCTCACATTGCCCCTTACGATCCCGAATCGATTTCCCTGCTAGCGCGCTATAAGGCGCCCAGCGCTGAACACTGGTTCGGCACCGATCAGCTGGGACGCGATATCTTCAGCCGGGTGCTGGTCGGCGCGCGCGCCACTATCGTGCTGTCGCTGCTGGCCACCACGCTGGCAATGGTAATCGGTGCGGTTATCGGTACTGCCAGTGCCTTTCTCGGCGGCCGCGCCGATGAGGCGATTATGCGCACCATGGATGCGATTATGTCGATCCCCAGCCTGCTGTTCGCACTGCTGATCATCAGCACCCTCGGACAGAGCAGCTGGAATGCGGTGTTGGCGATCACCATTGCCTTCGTGCCGGGCATGGTGCGCATTGCCCGCAGCGTTGCGCTGGCCGCCCGCCAGCAGGATTACGTTAACGCCGCCATTGCCCGTGGCGAAAGCGCTGGCTGGATCGTACTGCGTGAAATGCTGCCGAACATCGTGGCGCCGATCATCGTCGAAGCAACCATTCGCGTTGCCTTTGCCATTATGCTGTTTGCCACGCTCAGCTTTCTTGGACTGGGCGCCCAGCCGCCGCAGCCAGAATGGGGGTTGATGGTGTCAGAAGCGCGCGCCTACTTTTTCAACGCCCCCTGGATGATGTTGATCCCCGGCCTCGCCATTGCCGTGGTGGCTATCGGCTTTAACCTGCTGGGCGACGGCCTGCGCGATGTCCTCAACCCAAGGAGCCACTAACTGATGCAGGATTCCGTACTGAGTATTGAAAATTACAGCCTGCAATATCGTCTGGGCGACGGCGGCGTGCTGCCGGTGCTACAGGGGATCAATCTCCAGGTGGCGCGTGGTGAGGTGGTCGGGCTGGTGGGTGAATCCGGCTCCGGCAAAACCACCCTTGGCTGGGCTATTATGCGCTGGCTGGCGGGTAACGCCCGCGAAATCGAAGGCCGTATTGTGCTTAACGGCAACGATTTGCGTCAGCAGCCTGCCAGCGTTATTGAACGGCTGCGCGGCGGCAAACTGGGAATGATTTTTCAGGACCCCAGCGCCTCGCTCAACCCGACGCTCCCCCTTGGCGAGCAAATTACCGAAGTGCTGCTGCGTCATCGCCAGCTGACGCCGCGCCAGGCGCAGGAACTGGCTGTTAGCCTGATGCAGGAGGTTGATCTTAAACAGCCGGAGAAAATGATGCGCCGCTACCCGCACCAGGTCTCCGGCGGTGAGAAGCAGCGCATCCTGATTGCCACGGCGTTTGCCTGCCAGCCGGACTGCCTGATTTTCGATGAGCCAACTACCGCGCTGGATGCCATCAGCTCGGCGCAAATTCTGGCGCTGTTCGCCCGCCTGCGTGAGAAAACCGGCGTCGCCGCGCTGTATATTTCACACGATCTGGCGCTGGTTGCCAAAGTTGCCGATCGCGTCTGCGTGCTGGAAAAAGGGATCATCGTTGAGCAGGCGGCAGCAAAAATGCTGTTTGCCGCGCCGGAGCATCCCTACAGCCGCAAGCTGGTAGCCGCCGTGCCCGACCCGGCGAAGCGCTTAACGCAGCATGCGCCGCCCCCCGGCGATCCTCTGCTGAAACTCAGCCAGTTAAATATTGATTATGGTCATCACGGTTTGCTGGATAAGCTGCTCAGGCGCGAAGCCAATGCCACCCGCGCCGCCCGCGATGTCTCATTCAGCGTCCATCCTGGCGAAATCGTCGGCGTTATCGGCGAGTCCGGCTCCGGAAAATCCTCGCTGGCGAAAGCGCTGACCGGACTGGTGCCTTTTACCGGCAGCCTGGAGTTTGCCGGCGGTCGCATTGATAACCGCAGTCAGATGGATAAAGCCTATCGACGCCGGGTGCAGATGATTTTTCAGCATCCGGATGCCTCGCTCAATCCGCGCCAGCGTATCGGCGAGATTATCGCCCGCCCGCTGCGACTCTACGGCCTGCCAAAAGGTGAAACGGAAGCCCAGGCGGTGGCGCGTCTGCTGGAGGAGGTGCGTCTGCCCGCTGACTATGCCCGGCGCTATCCGCATGCGCTGTCCGGCGGGCAAAAGCAGCGCGTTGCCATTGCCCGCGCCTTTGCTCATCCGCCGGATCTGGTGATTTGCGATGAGATAACCGCGGCGCTCGACGTTTCGGTACAGGCCACGGTCATTGAACTGCTGCTGGAGCTGCGCCGCCGCCACGGTACGGCGTATCTGTTTATTACTCATGATTTAAACGTGGTTCGCCAGATCGCCCACCGCGTGGCGGTGATGTATCGCGGCGACCTGCTGGAAGTGCTGCCGGGCGAGACCATGAGCGCCTCGGCGCAGCATCCCTACACCCGCGCGCTGCTGGCGGCGGTTGACGATCCCGAACGCCAGCTGCCCGCTGCCTGACATTCAACTGGAAACCATCATCATGACACCTGAAGCGTTATTGCAGTCTGTTGATACCGAGTTCTGCCTCAATTTTCTTGCCCGCATGGTGCAGCATAAAAGCTACAGCGCCACCGAGGGTGAACGCGTTCTGGCACAGTTTATGGCGCAGCAAATGCGTACCCTGGGCCTCGAAAGCGAGCTGACGCCGGTGCCCGGCGATCGCTTAAATGCCATCGGCCTGCTGCGCGGCGCAGGCAACGGCGGCCACAGCCTGCTGTTTAACGGTCACCTGGATACCAATCCGGTGACCGAAGGCTGGACGGTGGACCCGTGGGAAGGAAAAATCGACGATGCGTTTATCTACGGCATCGGCGTTTCCAATATGAAAGCCGGCGATGCCGCCTATTTCTGCGCGCTGAAAACGCTGATTGATGCCGGCGTAAAGCTAAAAGGCGATGTCATTCTGACCTATGTCGTTGGTGAGCTACAGGGCGGCATTGGTTCGCTGGCCGCCATTAACCAGGGTGTTCGCGCTGATTACTTTATTAACTCCGAGCCCACCGATCTACAAGCGCTGACCATGCACGCCGGCTCGCTGATGTTCACCATCGAACTTACCGGCGATACCCGTCACCTCTCCAAGCGTGAGCAGGCCATCGACGCCATCGCCGCCGCGGTCGCGCTGATCCCGCAGGTCAACAGCATGACGTTTAGCGGCGCACGCAGCGAAGAACATCTGAAAATTAACCGTGGTCACGTGGGTACGGTACACGGCGCGCTGGGGCGCGATCTGGAAGAGTGGCGCCCGCCGCAGGTGGCGGACTTTGTTCGCCTTAAAGGCTCAGCGCGCTTTGCCCCCGGCCAGACCGTTGCCAGCGTGCTGAGCGATATCCGCGCCCTGCTCGATAAGCTCTGCCAGCAGTTCCCTGGCCTTAAATATCAGCTGTTCGATGATGGAGAACGCGATCGCCCGACCATGCTGCCGTTTGAAGTGTCGCCGCAGTCGCCGATCGTACAAAGCATTAATCGTGCCTACCAGCAGGTACGCGGTGAAGCGCAGCCGACCGGCGTCATTACCCCACCCGCCTTTTACGGTACCGACGCGGCGCATTTTTATCAGCACGCCGGCATGGAAGGCATCGTTTGCGGACCGGGCGGAAAATTCAATACCATGCCGGATGAGCGGGTCGATATTGACGATTATCTTGATATGGTGCGCATCTACCTGTTGACCATACTGGATATCTGCCAGCCGGTGGAGCCGCTGGTATGAAGCCCACTTATCTTCCGGCACTGGCGCGACTGCGCGCGGCGATGAGCGCCAGCGGCGCCGAAGTGATGCTTATCGATCATGGCGAGCTACTGGCCTGGCTAACCGGCTATACCGTCTCCGAGACCCGTTACCGTGCTTGCCTGGTGCCGACATCGGGCGAACCCTGGATGGTGTTGCGCGAGCTGGACGAACCACCCTGCCGGGCGGTGAGCGGCCTGCAGCAGGTGGAAACCTTCAGCGACCACGAAGATCCCTGGCAGGCGGTGGCGCAAAGCCTGATTAACCGCGGTCTGGCTAACGCCCGGCTGGGATTCGACCCGGCTTCGTACGGCATGACGCTGCAAAGCTGGCAGCGGCTCAATCGCCTGCTACCTCAGGTTAGCTGGGTCGCCATGGAAGGCAGCAGCGATGCGCTGCGCCAGGTAAAATTTGATTACGAGCTGCAGGCGCTGTCGGCAGCGGCGGCGATCGCCGATGACGCCATGCGTTGCATTGGCGAACAGACGGCGCACGGCTGGCGCATCCGTGACGTGGCCGCGCTGGCGGCGGCGGGATTTTTACGCCTCGGCGCCGATAGCGGCGAAACCGGCCCGGTGATTGCCGCCGGCGGCGATCACGGCTTCCTGCACGCCAGCGATCACGATCACAGCCTGACGGCCGGCGATATTTTGCACGTGGAGCTGATTCCTAAAGTCCGCCACTACAGCGCCCGGCTGATGCGTCCCTTTGTACTCGGCAAAGCAGACGCCCGCCAGCAGCAGGTTGCAGCACAGCTGATTGCCCTGCAGGACGCGCAGCTGGCGGCGATGCGTCCCGGCGCCGTGGCCTGCGAGGTAGACGCCATTGTCCGTGAAGGGGTACTGGTGGCAGGCCTGCGCCAGCGCTACGATAACGTGACCGGCTACGCCCTCGGCCTGTATGCCCGCACGCCGCGTCCCAGCGACTTTTCTTACTGCTTTCAACCGCAAGCCCGCTGGCTGCTGGAAGAGAATATGGTATTCCATATGTACATCTCCGCCCAGTCGCTGGCCTTTAGTGAAACGGTGGTGGTTACCCCGCAGGGCGGTAAAAGACTCAGCGCGTTGCCAAGAGAATTAGGGATGATTATGCGCTAGGTTTTCAGCAGCTATCCGCCAGGCTTGCTGGCGTTGCTGAAGTCAGTAAATAGCCGTTGAGGGTTGCTACAGGCGTCTGCGCCGAAATAAAACGGGGCGGCGGCAAGAAGATATCAACTTGCCGCCGCCCCGTATCGTTAACGCTGGCGCAGCTTTCTCTGCGCCATGATTCAATGATTACTTCTTCAACCGGTAAGCGACCAGCGCATCGCCCGGCGTGGTGCCAAGCGATCCGTGACCGCCGGCGGCGATTATCACGTACTGATTACCATCTTTACCTATGTAAGTGGATGGCGTGGCCTGCCCCCCGGCCGGTAGATCGCTTTGCCACAGCAGCTCGCCGGTATTGATGTCATAAGCGCGGAAGGCGTTATCAGCGGTGGCGCCATCAAATACCAGGTCGCCTGCGGTAATCAGCGGCCCGCCGTGCGCCAGCATCCCCATCGGGAATGGCAGCGGGAAACGTCCCGGCAGGAAGGTGGTTTTCAGGTTTTTGGTGGTGCCGATACGGCGCATCCACTGCGTTTTACCGGTTTTAAGATCGACGCCAACCATCCGTCCCCAGGGCGGAGCAACGCAGGGAATGCCGAGGCTGGAAGCGAACTGCTTAATGCTGATAGCGTAAGTGCCGTCAAAGTTCTCATTCCATACGCCGGTGCCGTCTTTGGAAACCAGGCGCTGACTTTCATCGCTCTCGTTGCGCTTGAGCAAATTGTAGTAGTGCGCAATGCGGATAGGCGTGGCAATCAGGATTTGGCGCTGGGGATCAACCGCCACCGAACCCCAGTTAAATACGCCAATATTGCCCGGGAAAATCACCGAGCCTTTTTCGGTCGGCGGCGTCCAGGGGTTGCCATCATAGCGCGATGAGGTAAAGCGGATGCGGCAGGCCATCTGATCAAACGGCGAGATCCCCCACATCGATTTTTCTGTCAGCGGTTCAGGAATAAAATTCAGGTTTGAAACTGGCTGAATCGGTGAAAATTTCTCACCGGGAATGCCCCCCTCGGTGGAAACCTGCACATTATTTACCGGATAGACGGACTGCCCGGTCAGGCGGTTGAGAACGAACAGGTTGCCGGTTTTGGTCGGCAAAATAACAACTGGCTGCTTACTCCCCTGATAATCGATATCCAACAGCGACGGCTGCGACGGATTATCGCGATCCCACAGGTCATGATAAGAACTCTGGAAGCGCCACTTAAAGCTGCCGGTTTTTAGGTCCAGCGCCACCAGGGCATCACGAAACTTCTCGCTGTTGCTTTGCGCATCACGCCGGGTGCCAATGATATCCGGCGAGGCGTTACCGAACGGCACAAACACCAGACCGTTTTTCACATCGGCGCTCAGCGTCGTCCAGGCGGTTGGCGTGTCCTGAGTATAAACATGCCCGGCATCGACAGGCTGCGTCCGATCAGGCTGGCCCGGATCGAAGTTCCATACCAGCTTGCCGCTGATAGCATCATAAGCGCGGATCACGCCGGAAGGGTTACCGTGGTCATAGCCGTTATCCATCACCGAACCACCAACGATCACCAGACCGCCCGCAACCAACGGCGCCGCTGTCTGCATCAGCGCATGGGGACGAACCTTGCCCATATTGGTTTTCAGATCGATAACGCCCTGATTACCGAAGCTGGCGCAAAGCTGGCCGCTGTCGGCATCCAACGCCACCAGCCGGGCATCCGGCGTCGCTTCAAAGATACGTTTACGGCAGTCTGTGGGCGCCGCTGGCGTCGCGCTGGCCTGCGGTTGCTCGCCCTCGCCGCTTTGCTGCCCGTCGGCGTCGAAATAGCTCACGCCGCGACAGGTCTGATGCTGTTGCATATAAGACGGATCTTTGGCCGGATTATATTTCCATTTCAGCTTGCCGCTTTGCGGATCCAGCGCATGTACTTCCGCATGGGGCGTACAGATATAGACCGTGTCATTAACCTTCAGCGGCGTTGCTTCAAAGGTATATTCAGTGGCGTCCTTCTGCTGATCGCGCAGATCGCCGGTGTTATAGGTCCAGGCTACCTCAAGGTTTTTCACGTTGCCGCGATTAATTTGCTTCAGCGTGGAGAAACGCTGCCCGTCCGGCGTACCGCCGTAATCAGTCCAGTCATCACCGGCAGCCGGCAGCGCATCGCTATTTTCGCGCTGATTGGTAATAGTGCCCGCTTTGGGATAGGGATCGTAAAAACTCAGCGCCACGACCATAGCAATCATGATAATCACGGTACCGCCGAGGAAAGGATGGAAGCGGCGAACCTGCGTTTTGTATACCCCTCTGACCACCCAGGGCATCGCCAGCCACAGGCCGATAAGGCCGAACAGATCGCCACGCGGTATCCATTGCCATTTATCGAAACCCACTTCCTGAATAATCCAGAACAGCGTTATCCACATCACAACGGCATACAGTGAAAGCGCTGACTTTTTATTAAAGAACAGCAGGATAGCTGTAATCAGCGTACCCAGCCCCAGAATTGCATAGACGGGCGTACCGCCAGCTTGCAGCAGCTCGACGCCCATCCACAGTAATGCGATCGCCACAATCGCAATCACGACGCTGGTTATTTTGTTAACCATTTTTCTCCCTCGAGGGCGGTTGAATAAGGCCGCCTGTTTATTAATTACAAATACTCAACTTTAGTTTAAACATTTAATATTGGTTAACAAACTTTTCCCGTTCTTAAAGATAAGCAAACCATAAAGTCGCCAGCCGCAAACAAACGCCTGCCGGGAGGGATATCAGGCGCTAAAAATCTGCTGTCGCAGTATATAGTTTTGTAAATTCAAGCAGCCAGCTGACGGATATCCGCCTGCTGAAGGCGATAAAAAAACCCGCGTCGGGGCGCGGGCATAGTCATCAGTAGCGACGGCAGGATTACATTTCGTAGCCTGGTTTTTTTGCCAGTTTCTCCAGCTCAGGCTTAATGCGCGGGTCGTACATCTGGGCTTTCCAGTTTTCTTTTTCAACGGCATGCAGCGCAACCGACAGCGATTCGTCACGCGAGCCAAAGTGCTTTTTCACCACCTCACACAGGTCGCTCGCCAGCGCCTGCTGCTGTTCGTCACTAAGATCGCGGGGAAAGAATGATAACTCGATGTGTGGCATGGGCAGGCTCCTTACTCTTATTTTCAACAAGTCGCGTGATTGCGGGTAAAGCTTCCGCAGCGATTTCAGCATAGCGTTTACGGCGCAACGCGACTGCATCGTCTGTGCGCTGCTGCTGGCAATTAGCGCGCAGCGCGACTGACAGCATGGGCCAGGAGACTGCAATTGACAACCGGCCGCTTTTCCGGCGGCGACAGGTTTAGCGCAAAGCGTGATAATTGGTTAACCAATTATCGTGTAATCGCATCAGGACGACGAAAATCCGTGCATCGTTATTTAACGGTCTGGCCGCGCTGGTAACCGGCATTTCCATCACAAAGGCTGTGACCAGCTTAAACAAACGGGCGAACAACATTGACATGTAACCCGCTCTGAATCACATTAGTTCTTATATTGGTCAACCAAATAACATGAGGTAGAACATGGAGCAGACCTGGCGCTGGTACGGCCCGAAAGATCCGGTCACCCTGGCAGATATCCGACAGGCCGGCGCAACCGGCATCGTTACCGCTTTACATCATATTGCCAACGGCGAAGTCTGGAGCATTGAGGAAATTCAGGCGCGTAAAGAGATGATCGCCAACGCCGGACTGCGCTGGTCGGTGGTGGAAAGTATTCCCATCCACGAAGAGATAAAAACCCACCAGGGCGACTATCAGCGCTGGACCCGTAATTATCAGCAAAGCATCCGCAATCTGGCGGCCTGCGGTATTTACACCGTTTGCTATAACTTTATGCCGATACTTGACTGGACGCGTACCGATCTTGCCTGGACGCTGCCGGACGGCGCGAAAGCGCTGCGTTTTGACCAGATAGCCTTTGCCATCTTCGATTGCCTGCTGCTACAGCGCCAGGGCGCGAAAAACGATTACAGCGCAGAGGAGCTCGACGAGGCGAAAGCGCGTTTCGCTACCATGAGCGCCGATGACAAACAGCAGTTGGTCAATAACATCATTGCCGGACTGCCTGGCGCGGAAGAAGGCTATACCCTTGAACAGTTTCGCCAGCAGCTGGCGCGCTACGATCAGATCGATAAAGCGCAGCTACGGGAAAATTTTGCCTGGTTCCTGCGCCAGATTATTCCGGTAGCGGAAGAGGTTAAGGTTAAAATGGCGGTGCATCCTGATGACCCGCCGCGCCCTATTCTCGGCCTGCCGCGCATTGTTTCCACCGTAGAAGATATGCGCTGGCTGGCGCAGGTGGTTGACAGCCCTGCCAACGGTTTTACCTTCTGTACCGGCTCCTATGGCGTGCGTGAAGATAACGATCTGCTGGCGATGGCTGCGGAGTTCGCCCACCGAATCTGGTTTGCCCATTTACGTTCAACCCAGCGTGAAACTAACCCGCGTTCGTTTCATGAAGCCCCTCATCTTGAAGGCAATGTGGATATGTACGGCGTGGTGAAAACGCTGGTGCACGAAGAGCGGCGCCGCGCCGCCGCCGGTAGCGCGCATCCCATTCCGATGCGCCCGGACCACGGCCACCAGATGCTTGACGACCTGCATAAAAAGGTAAACCCGGGCTATTCAGCGATTGGCCGCCTGCGTGGTCTGGCGGAGCTGCGCGGCCTGGAAATGGGCATTCTGCGTAGTATCTAGTATCTGGCTACATGGCGGAGCGTATTTTTACAAACGCTCCGCTGCCGCCGCCAGCCAGAAATAATCGCTAATCTTTCCGCGTCACCCCAACTCCCGCACAAACTATAAATGCCGCGTCAGCGCGAATGGCTATGCTGTTTATTCTTCTTACGTCATTGAGGCACAACTATGTCGACGCAGACAACGGCAGGTAACTGGCAATTAGGCGACCGCAGCGTATCCCGCATGGGCTACGGCGCAATGCAACTGGCAGGTAAAGGCGTCTTTGGTCCGCCAAAAGACAAAGCCGCCGCGCTGGCGGTGCTGCGCGCCGCGATTGAAAGCGGCGTGAATCATATCGATACGTCCGACTTTTATGGCCCGCATATTACCAATCAGCTCATTCGTGAAGCGCTGCATCCCTACGCCGATGATTTGGTGATCGTCACTAAAATCGGTGCCAGACGCGACGATCAGGGCGCCTGGCTGCCGGCATTTTCCGCCGCCGAACTGACCCAGGCGGTACACGACAACCTGCGCAACCTTGGGCTGGAGCAACTGGACGTGGTCAACTTACGCGCGATGTTCAGCGTACACGGCCCGGCAGAAGGATCGCAGGACGAACAGCTGGAAACCCTGGCTGAGCTTCAGCGTCAGGGTCTGGTAAGGCATATCGGCCTGAGCAACGTGACGCCAAAACAGGTTGATGATGCGCGTAAGATCGTTGATATCGTCTGCGTGCAGAACCTGTATAACCTGGTGACGCGTGAGGACGAAGCGCTGGTAGATAGCCTCGCCGCCGACGGTATCGCCTACGTGCCCTTCTTCCCGCTGGGCGGATTTTCACCGCTGCAATCCGACAAGCTCAACAGCGTCGCCGCCGAACTGGGCGCAACGCCAATGCAGGTGGCCCTTGCCTGGCTCCTGCATCGCTCGCCGAACCTGCTGTTAATCCCCGGTACCTCTTCCGTGGCGCACTTGCAGCAGAATCTGGCGGCCGCCAGCGTGCAACTGGATGATGAGACGCTGGCAACCTTAAACGCGATCGCGGTTAGCGCAAACTGAAATCAGGGTTTCTCCCGCTGGGCTACACTTTAAGTTCGGCCAGCCAGAGGAACCGTAAATGCAGACCCAGACTGAAGTTATTATCGTTGGCGCAGGCCCGACCGGATTAATGGCGGGCCTGCTGCTCAAGCGGGCCGGTATCGACGTGGTGATACTTGACCGCAATAGCGCACCGGTTCAGGAGTCACGCGCTGGCATCGTCACCGCACGATCTCTTGAGCTTTTCGCCTCACTTGGCCTCGATGGCGCCCTGCTGGCCCGGGGCACCATCACCACAAATATCGACTTTATTATCAACGGTGAACGCGCTGCCGGGTTCGACTATGACCGGGCTAAAGCGGATGATACCGCCTTCCCTTTTATGCTGATGATCCCGCAGTCGGAAACCGAAGAAGTGCTGCTGGAAGCCCTTGACGCTGCCGGTCTGCGAGTCAGGCGCAGCTGCGAGGTCACTGCGGTTCATCAGGATGCCACTCACGTCAGCGTCCAGCTTCAGCACCCGACAGGCAACGAGGAGATACAGGGTCGCTATCTGCTGGGTGCAGACGGCGCGCACAGCGTGGTACGCCATCAGCTGGCGCTTAATTTTGCCGGTGAGCGCTATCCGCAACGTTTCCTGTTAGGTGACGTCGCCGTAGACTGGCAGCGCGATCCCAGCCGTTTTCAGATCTTCTTACAGGGCGACCGTATCGGCCTCTATCTGCCGCTGCACGGCGCCAGCCACGCGCGGGTAATGACCACGCTCGCAGCGCAGGATGCATTACCTGATGATGCCACGCCGAGCCTTGAACAGCTGAGCCAGGCGTTTTCTCAGGTTGCGGGATGCGATGTGACCTTGCGCGACCCGCTATGGCTGGCTCAATTCCAAACCCAGCATCGCATGGTTGACCACTACAGGGTAGAGCGCATATTTCTTGCCGGCGACGCCGCCCATATCCACTCGCCAGCCGGCGGTCAGGGGATGAACACCGGGCTACAGGACGCCGCTAATCTGGCGTGGAAGCTTGCCCTTGTGCTGAAGCAAGAAGCGCCACCCAGCCTGCTGGATACCTATCAGCAGGAAAGGCTTCCCGTGGCGCGCGACGTACTGGATTTCACTGACCGCCTGTTTAGCTTCGCTGCGGGCCAGCAAGGCTGGCTGGCTACGCTGCGCGACCATCTGGTGCCGCTGGTCGCCGCGCCAACCGCCGCGCTGGATACCGTTCAGCAGGGGGCGTTTCGCCGCTTTGCTCAGCTGGATATGACCTATGAAGAAAACCCGCTCGTCAGTTTTGATGGCGGCAGCCGGCTGCAACCGGGAGCAGGTATGCGCCTGCCGGACGCCCAGCTTTCGCGGCGGATGAATTTACATGGGCTACTCAACGCCAGCTGCTTCACCCTGCTGGCCCTGTCGCGCCAGCCGCTTTCTCCGGCAGTTTTCAGCGATCTGCAGCAAACCCTAAGCGGTTTGCAAAGCGACCGCGTTCAGGTACGCATTGCGGCGAGGCTAAACGGCGGACTACCGGCCAATGCCGAAGCGGTAGAACGCCCCGACGTTTTTAGCCGACTGGGAATGGAAGAAGATAACGACCAGGGGCTAATCGTCGTCAGACCTGACGGCTACATAGCCTGGCGCAGCGATATGCTGGATTATGCCGGCTGCGGCGACTTCCTGGCCAGCCTCGGTCTGGCGAATTAATGTTTCATCAGATCCGACGTCGCGGACGCGCAGCGTGCGGTTAATTACTTTTAATTCGCCACCTGCGTGATTAAGCTGCTAACATTTTGATGACAGGCCGTCGGGCTGAACAACAATAACCAAGGAGCAACACGATGAAAATGACTATCAGGAAAACGTTTTTCGCTGCAACCGCCGGTCTGGCGCTTCTTGCCAGCGCACAGCAGGCCCAGGCGCACGCGCACCTTAAATCATCTGAACCTGCGGCAAAAACCGAGGTGACAACGTCACCAAAACAGCTAACCCTGACCTTTACTGAAGGGCTGGAGCCAGCATTCAGCGATGTGGTTCTCAAGGATAGCCAGGGCGCGGTTGTGCCAACCGGTAAGGCAGTGGTCAGTAAGAGCAACGGCAAGCAAATCGTGCTGCCGCTGACCGCCCCGCTGGCAGCGGGCGCTTATCAGGTTGACTGGCATGTCCTTTCAACCGACGGGCATAAAACGAAAGGCGACTATAGCTTTACCATGAAGTAATCGTCCGGGCGCCGCAGGCGCCCTGTTTACCGGCCCAATGTGACAACGTCACATTAAGTCATTACGTTTCCCGCTGCTGCTGTTTCCCTTTGCGCGCTATTTTCAGCGCCTTACGCTTTATTTTACTTATATCCTCTGACAGGCCCTTTCAAGGTGTACTGACCAGGGTTACTGACTGACTATTATGTCAGCAACCCGCAGGAGTTTAACTATGAAAACAGTCGCTATCATCGCTCCCGGCGCTATGGGCGCCGCCGTCGCCGGGGTGCTCACATCCCATAAGCTGGAAGTTCTGACCCTGCTTGACAACCGCTCGCCGCGCTCCGTCGAACGCGCCCGCCAGGCGGGAATGATCGCCGTTAACCTTGATGAACTGATGAGAGCTGAAGCCATTCTTTCCATCGTGCCGCCGGCCAATGCAATGGCGCTGGCCGAATCCCTGGCGCCGACGCTGAAGAACAGCCGCGTAAAACCGCTTTACGTCGACTGTAACGCCATCAGTGAACAGCGAGTGAAACAGGTTAATGAGGCGATCGTCGCGACTGGCGCGGCGTTTGTCGACGGCGCGATAATCGGCCTGCCGCCTGCCGCCGCCGATGATAGCGGCCCCTGCTTCTGGTTTGCCGGGAGCCGCGCAGCTGAACTCCGCGCCCTTGAGAGAGCCGGCCTGCGCGTTAAGGTGATGCAGGAAGCCCAGGTTGGTGCGGCATCGGCGCTGAAGATGTCTTATGCCGGTATCAACAAGGGAATAACCTTACTCAGCGCCCTGATGCTAATAAATGCCAGTCGGGTTGGCGCAGCGGATGCGCTGTGGCAGGAGATGAACGCCAGCCAGCCGGTACTGATGGATCGCCTGCGCAAGGCCATTCCCGATATGTATAGCAAAGCCTGGCGCTGGGCGCCGGAAATGGAAGAGATCGCCAGCCTCAACCAGGGCGAGCTTCCTGGTGAAAACCTGTATATGGCGCTGGCAGATTTTTGCCGCCAGTTGGCGGACAATCAGCGAGACAACGGTGATTACACCCAGCTACTGACGGACTTTTTGCAACGTAAGGAATAACCATTACGTTACTTTACACGCTGCTAACTTGTCAGAAATAAACGCGTCGCTAAGATCGTCGATACTTTGTCGCGCGGAACGGATATGCAAAAACAACAACGCATCGCCAGAGGATTTTTATTTCTCGCCTGCCTGTTAATCGTCACCTGTCTGGTACAGCGTGTCGCGCCGCCGCGCCTGCTATTTTTACCGTCCGCTCCGCAGACCGCCACGACGCAGTTAACCCCGGGAAGTCAGTACCAACAGCAGGCCAGCGCGTCGACATCAAGCTGCGATCTGAGTCATAAATCGCTTTCAGGTGCGCTGCCGCTGATGGCAGAAGCAGCTATCTCTATCCTGCTGGCGCTGTTTACATTGCTGGCGCTACCGCTGCTGCTGATGACCCGCCTGCCGCCACCGCCACAAATCTTTCCTCCGCGATGTCGACTGCATCTTGAGTTCTGCAATCTGCGTGAATGATTAATCCGGTTCTGACTAACACCGGATATTCATCATTTACGGAGAAGATTTATGTTAACGCGTTTTTGCAGCGGGCTATGCGCCCTGCTGATATTCTGGCTGCCGACGGCGCTTGCTGCCGATAGCGGCTGGCTACAAAGCCCGCAGAATGACCATGCCAGCATCAGGCTACGCGGCGACAGCCAGCGGCTGCTGCTGGAGGTTAAGCTTCAGCCGGGCTGGAAAACCTACTGGCGTACGCCGGGCGAAGGCGGTATCCCTCCCAGCCTGCGCTGGGACACCCCTGAGATTAAAACCCGCTGGTACTGGCCAACGCCGCAGCGTTTCGACGTCGCGGGCATCTCAACGCAGGGATATCACAATCAGGTTAATTTCCCGCTGGTAATGAAAGATGCCCCGGCGGGAAAGATCAGCGGTACGCTAACGCTGTCAACCTGTAGCAACGTCTGTATTCTCACCGACTACCCGTTCACCCTCAACCTCGCCCAGCCCGTTGACGGTCAGTTCAGCTATGATTTTGCCCAGGCCATGGGCCATGTCCCCGCCGCCAGCGGGCTGACAGATCGGCTGCAAGCGGGCTACCGACCGGGCGAAATTCAGATTGAAGCGCGCCGCACAGCGGGCTGGCAGCATCCGGCGCTGTTTCTTGATAATCCCCCGGATACCAGCGTGGGCGAGCCGGTGTTACAGATTGACGGTGATACCCTCAGCGCCCGCATACCGGTGAGCGATGAATGGGGCGATCCCGCCGGCAACCTGCGCGGCAAACCACTGTCGCTGGTCGTGGCTGACAGCGGTATGGCCCAGCAGAGCACCCTGACTATCGGCGCGCCGCTGGCGATCGCTAGCGGCAGCGCGGTACCGCTATGGCAGATGCTGTTACTGGCGCTGGCAGGCGGCCTGATCCTCAATCTGATGCCCTGCGTATTGCCGGTGCTGGCGATGAAGCTCGGTAGCATTCTGCAAATTCAGCAGCGCGAACGCCGCGCAGTACGCGGCCAGTTTCTGGCCTCAAGCGCCGGGATCATCGCGGCGTTTATCGGCCTCGCGCTGTTGATGACTCTGCTACGGCTGAGCAATCAGGCGCTGGGCTGGGGAATTCAGTTTCAAAATCCCTGGTTTATTGCGCTGATGGTGGCCGTCACGGCGTTATTCAGCGCCAACCTGTTCGGGCTGTTTCATATCCGCCTGCCCTCAGGTTTTAACACCCGCCTGGCGACCCATCAGGGCAGCGGTCACGGCGCGCATTTCCTCCAGGGCGTATTCGCCACCTTACTGGCAACGCCCTGCTCAGCACCGTTTCTGGGTACGGCGGTGGCCTTTGCCCTCGCGGCTTCCCTTCCGCAGCTGTGGGTGGTCTTCATCGCACTCGGCGCAGGCATGAGCCTGCCGTGGTTACTCATCGCCGCCTGGCCAACGCTGGCGCTGCGGCTGCCGCGCCCCGGGCGCTGGATGAATGCACTGCGGATAGTGCTTGGTCTGATGATGCTGGCCTCATGCCTGTGGCTGTTAAGCCTGATGGCGGCACATATTGGCCTGCGCGCAACGCTGATTAGCGGCGGCGTGCTGCTGCTATTCCTGCTGGCCGCGCTCTGGCGCCAACAGGGCGCGCGCCAGGCGCTGGCGGTCAGCGCTGTCGCCCTTTGCTTCACCGGCCTGCTGCTGCTCATTGGCTCACTGGCCGCCTCGCGCGGGCATAAGCCGTTGCAGGATAATATCCACTGGCAACCGCTGTCGGAGCAGGCCATCAGCCAGGCGCTGGCGCAGCATAAGCGGGTGTTTGTCGATGTTACCGCCGACTGGTGCGTGACCTGCAAAGCCAATAAATTCAACGTTATTCTCAATAGTAAAGTGCAAAAAGCGCTACAGGCGCCGGATGTGGTGGCGTTGCGCGGCGACTGGACGCGCCCATCGAAAACCATTCAGCATTTCCTGCAGGCACGCCACAGCGTTGCCATTCCCTTTAATCAAATTTACGGACCGGGCCTGCCTCAGGGCAAAGTGCTATCGCCACTGCTCACCACCGAGTCGGTCTTAACAACCCTTGAACAGGCAAAAGGAGTTCATCCATGAAAAAAATCGTCTTTGCACTGCTGCTCACCTCAACTCAGCTGATGGCGGCAACGCCCCCGGCGTTCACCCCTCAGCAGGAGGCGCGTATACGCGAGCTGATCCGCGAAACGCTGGTTGCTAATCCAGGTATTCTTGCCGAAGCGGCAGATGCCTATGATAAACAGTCGCAGCAACTGCAGCAGCAGATGCTGCAACAGGTGGTCGCCGCGAATAAAGATACGCTGTTTCATGACGCGGCCAGCCCGCGTATGGGGGCGAAAAACGCCAGACTGACCATGGTCTTGTTTACCGATTACAACTGCCCTTACTGCAAACAATTAGATCCGCTGCTGGAAAAAATCGTTAAAACCCACCCGGATGTGGCGTTGATCCTTAAGCCGCTGCCTTTCCGGGGGGAAAGCTCTATGAGCGCCGCGCAGCACGCGCTGACGGTGTGGAAAACCCAGCCGGACAAATTCTGGGCTTTACATCAGCGCCTGATGGCAAAAAAAGGCGTGCTTGATGACGCCAGCATCAAAGCCGCCGAACAGAAGGCAGGCGTTACGCCAGACGTCTCTTCAGCTGCCAGTCGCAGCGAAATCGACCAAAACCTGATGCTGGCGCGCAAGCTCGGCGTTCAGGGGACGCCTGCCACTCTGATTGGCGATCATCTGGTCTCCGGCGCCGTTCCCTACGAGCAGCTGGAAGCGATAGTTAACGCGCAGCTGGAGCAAGCCGGTGCGGCAAAATAAGCTATGGCGCTGGCTGCGCGAGGGGCTTGTTATGCTGTTGCTGGCAGTCGTGGTGATTAAGGGGGTGGATTACTTCCGCGCCCCGGTCGCGCCGGACGATTTTTCCGCCCGGCCGGTTACTACCCTTGACGGCAAACAGATATCGCTGGCACAACTCAGCGCCGAACGTCCTCTGCTGCTCTATTTCTGGGCGACCTGGTGCGCGATTTGCCGCTATACCACGCCAACGGTTGACAGGCTGTCTGCGGAGGGACAAAACGTCCTGACCGTCGCGCTGCGATCCGGCGATGACCAGCGCATCAGGCGCTATCTGCAAGCAAAAGGGATGCGCTTTGCGGTGGTGAATGACCCGCTGGGCCAGCACTCAGCCAGCTGGCGGGTCAGCGTCACGCCGGATTGGGTGATTATCGACAAAGGCAAAGTAGTCAGTTCGACCAGCGGCTGGAGCAGCTATTACCTGATAAAACTCAGGCTGTGGTGGGCAGGCTTGTAGTTAATATGCCTGCCGGTGCGGCCATGCAGCGGCAGGCAGTTCCCCGCGCCAAAAGAAGCGCTTTTTATAATTATAAAAAAGTCATTTCTGTATTATGACGTTTTTTAAAAAACGTCAGGAAATAATATGATCCTTTCTACCACCGTGACGGAAATTAAAGATATTTATTTTTCGCACAAGTCTTCTTCCCATCGTGGTATCAACTCACCCTCCTTGCCGGTTAACGCCGCCAGGAATTGCGCGTTGATATTTAACCGCCACGGTAATAGCTTCGGCGGTTTTCCAGCGCAGCAAATCAATCATTCACGCCGGGAAGGCGAGATCGGCGCCGGCACGCCAAATCAGGTTAAACCCAGCAGCACCTATGCGCGCCTGAACGCAGACGAGACGCTGCGCGCACTGAACCTCAAGCCTTTTGCTACACGGCAATGTAGCGTCAGCCAGCCAGAGGCGATGCTAAAAAATCAACAGCAGACTGGAACGGGAATGAAAAACGCCGCGCTGGCGCAGAACACGCCCCAACCTGGTGTTTATGATCAGCTTAACCGGAACCCGCTGCTTAATGATTTAAACCTGCGGTCGTTTAGCGGTTTACGTGGGGCTATTTGACAGGCTTGCATCGGGGGCCTGAAGGTCCCCCAGCGGGTAAAGATTCGGCGTGGTTTTGCCGCTGGCTTCTGGCGGACAGCCGCCAGGTCCGATCGCAGCCAAAGGCGGTTTAACCACGGCGGCGGCTGCGTTAACCGGCCTGGTGCTTAATAAGCCGGATGGCATTTTCCAGTACTTTCTGCTCAGGGCGATCGCCGCGCGAGCGCGTATCGTGGGTTTTACGCAGCAATTCCACCAGCGTGGTGCGGCTGGTGTCATAACCATTTTCCGCCAGCACCACCACCGCGTCACCGATCACACGACAGACTTCGTCGTAATATTCCTCCGACAGGGTTTCATGTCCCATTGCAAGCTCCCGTGGTTTGTTATGATGGTTAATTAAGATTAGACAATCTGAAGAGTTGTACCGAATTTAGTCGCAAAAATGGTTTACTAAACCGGCACATCAGGCCGACTCTCGCTCAATTAATACCGGCGGGATAATCAGATTACGCGGCGCCAGCGTTGGGTTGTCTAAGCGCTGAACAAGATGCAGCGCCGCCTGGCGTCCGACACGGCGCGCGGCGCTGTGAATAAAAGTCAGCGGCGGATCGGTCAGCTCAGCGCCGGGCACATCACCAAACCCGACCAGCGCGGTTTGCTGATTGTAGTAGCTATCCATCGCTTTCGGACCGACAGTGCGCCCGCTGCGCAGCACGCCGAAATAGCAGCCCAGCGCCACCGAGGCGTTGTGACACAAAATGGCGCTGATGGCGGGATGCTGATGCAATAATTCACTGGTAAGCGCTGCAGCATCGCGCTGGTGACTGCCGCACTCGATTATCCAGTCAGGACGAAATGGCAGCCCGTATTGCAGCAGGCTGGTGCAATACCCGCCGATGCGCTCGGCACGCGTTAACGAGGTGCCGGAGCCGCCCAGCCAGGCAATGCGCCGGTGTCCGCGTTTTATCAGATATTCGGTCGCCAGCCGCGCGGCGGCGGCATTATCAGGGCGGATGGCATCAACCTCTTCCAGCGCACTGGCTCGCGAGGCGCAAATCAGCGGAATCTCCGCATCACGGGCTTTCATCACCAAATCGCCGGCATTGTCGGCACCGCCGCCGAGCACGATCCCTTCAACGCCCTGCGCCAGTAGCGAATCAAAACAGCGCTGCAAATGTTCGCCGCGCGCGCCGCTTTGGGTGAGAAAGAGCACCTTACCCTGCGTTGCCAGCTCTTCGGTCAGCCCGGCGGTCATTTCGGCATAAAACGGCTGGCAGACATCGCGCACAATCAGCCCGACAACCCCGCTGCCGCCACCGCGCAGCATAGCGGCGGAGCGATTACGCACGTAGCCAAGAGATTCTATCGCCTGGTTAACGCGAACACAGGTCGCTTCGGAGATGCGCCCCTTCCCAGATAGCACCAGAGAAACGGTGCTGACCGATACGCCGGCTGCGGCGGCAACCTCGTTAATGGTGATTTTGCGCTGTGACATCCTCATCTCGCTGACCGCCCGGAACTACAGGTTCCGGCTAGATAAAACGTTACACTGCATTGTCTTCATTTGAAATGCTTATGTGAGAACGATGTGTGATTCAGGGCGCATTAAAGGTTGATAAAACGTTTTATCATCTTTTGACCTGTAGGCTATCTGACAATAATAGTGGCAGTACCAAGGAGTGCATATGACCACAAACCGGCAAAAAATTACCCTCTGGGAGTTTTTCCAGAGTCTGGGAAAAACCTTTATGCTGCCCGTCGCTCTGCTGTCGTTCTGCGGCATTATGCTGGGCATCGGCAGCTCGCTGAGCAGCCACGATGTACTGACCCTGATCCCCTTTCTCGACAATACGGTGCTGCAACTCATTTTCACCTGGATGAGTAAAACCGGTTCATTTGCCTTCAGCTACCTGCCGGTCATGTTTGCCATTGCCATCCCCCTTGGCATGGCGCGCGAGAATAAGGGCGTTGCCGCCTTTGCAGGCTTCGTCGGCTTCACGGTGATGAACCTGAGCGTCAACTTCTGGCTGACGGCTAAAGGCATTCTGCCAAACGGCGACGCCGCGCTGCTGAAAGCCAATAACGTCCAAACAATCCTCGGGATTCAATCCATTGATACGGGGATTCTCGGTGCGGTGATTGTCGGCATCATCGTCTACCGCCTGCATGAGCGCTTTCATACTATCCGCCTGCCGGACGCGCTGGCCTTTTTCGGCGGCACCCGCTTTGTCCCGATTATCACTACCGTGGTAATGGGATTGGTCGGCCTGGTCGTACCGTTAATCTGGCCCTTCTTCGCCAAAGGCATCACCGGGCTGGGCTGGGTTATCAACAGTGCCGGCAACTTAGGCCCCATGATTTTCGGCACCGGCGAGCGCCTGCTGCTGCCCTTCGGCCTGCAGCACATCCTGGTTGCGATTATCCGTTTTACCGAAGCCGGCGGCACGATGGACGTATGCGGTCACAGCGTCAGCGGCGCGCTGACTATCTTCCAGGCGCAACTTTCCTGTCCGACGACCAGCGGTTTTGCTGAAAGCGCCACCCGCTTCCTGTCTCAGGGTAAAATGCCCGCGTTCCTCGGCGGCCTGCCCGGCGCGGCGCTGGCGATGTATCACTGCGCACGGCCGGAAAACCGGCATAAAATTAAAGGGCTGCTGATTTCCGGCGTGGTCGCCTGCGTCGTCGGCGGCACCACCGAGCCGATCGAGTTTCTGTTTTTATTCGTTGCGCCGGTGCTTTACCTGATCCATGCGCTGCTTACCGGCCTCGGCTTTACCGTAATGGCTTTGCTGGGGGTGACGATCGGCAATACTGACGGCAACGTCATCGATTTTGTGGTGTTCGGCATACTGCACGGCCTGTCGACTAAGTGGTACTGGGTGCCGGTTGTCGCTGCCATCTGGTTTGTTGGTTACTATGCTATTTTCCGTTTCGCCATCATGCGCTGGAATATCAAAACCCCCGGCCGCGAGCTGGAAAGCCGCGATGCGGAAAAAAGCATCGCCAGCGCCGGCGCGGGCAAGTCCGGCTACAACACGCCGGCGATCCTGGCGGCGCTCGGCGGCAGCGAAAACATCAGCTCGCTGGATAACTGTCTGACCCGCCTGCGCCTGTCGATTGTTGATATGAGCAAAGTGGATGACGCGGTGCTGAAAGCTAACGGCGCGATTGGCGTGGTGCATCTGAATGCTCATAGCCTGCAGGTGGTTATCGGCCCGCAGGTGCAGTCGGTAAAAGATGAGATGGCGCAGCTGATAAGCCAGCCGGCATAACGGAGTTTACATGTTCGATTTCGACCGGGTCACCGACCGCCACGGCAGCTGGTGTACCCAATGGGATTTTGTCGCTGACCGTTTCGGCGTGGAGGGCTTACTGCCCTTCACCATTTCCGACATGGATTTCCCCACCGCCCCCTGCGTTCGCGAGGCGCTGCAACAGCGCCTCGATCACGGCGTATTCGGCTACAGCCGCTGGCAGCACGCGGACTTTCTGGCCGCTGTCTCCGGCTGGTATCAGCAGCGTTTCGCCACCGCCATCGATCCGCAGCAGCTGGTGTACGGCCCTTCGGTTATCTACATGGTGGCGCAGATGATTCGCCTGTGGTCGGCGGCTGGCGATGAAGTGTTGATCCACACGCCGGCTTACGATGCATTTTACAAAGTCATTGAAGGCAATCAGCGTCAGGTGCTCAAGCTGGCGTTACAGGCCAACGACGGAGAGTGGCAATGTGATATGGCGCAGCTGGCACGCGCGCTGGCGCGCCCGCAGTGCAAAGTGATGTTGCTATGCAGCCCGCATAATCCCACCGGCAAGGTCTGGTCCCGTCACGAGCTGGCGACCATGGCTGAACTTTGCGCCCGCCACGGCGTGCGGGTCATCAGTGATGAAATCCATATGGATATGACCTTTGCCGCGGCGCAACATACGCCCTGGTGCGAGGTCGGAACCGGCCGCTGGGCGCTGTTTACCTCCGCTTCCAAAAGCTTCAACATTCCGGCCCTGACCGGCGCTTACGGACTGATTGCCGATGACGCCGACCGCAGCGCCTGGTTTCAGGCGCTGAAGAATGCCGATGGCCTCTCCTCTCCGGCGGTGATGGCGGTGGCAGGCCATATCGCTGCCTATCGCGCTGGCGCGCCCTGGCTGGACGCACTGCGGGATTATCTTTATGCCAACCTGCATTACGTTGCCGCCACGCTTAACGCGGCATTTTCTGAGCTGAATCTGCAGCCGCCGCAGGCCACCTATCTCGCCTGGATCGATTTACGTCCGCTGGCCGTTGATGATCAGCGGCTGCAACATGCGCTTATCCATCAATATAAAGTAGCCATTATGCCGGGTTACACTTATGGCGACGAAGGGCGCGGCTTCTTGCGTATTAACGTTGGCTGCCCGCGCAGCAAGCTACAGCAGGGCATCGAAAAGCTGATCGCCGCCCTGCGCCAGTGCCGTGCCGCGCCCTCGGCGAACGGCTATCCAGACTGAGAGGCTGGCGTCGGCTACGACGCCAGCCCGGCGTGAGCCTGCGTCTGCGTCATGGCAATAAATTCGCGCAGATTACCGCCCTGAGCGCCCTGCCGCCAGATAAGCCAGGTGTTCAGATAGCGATAATGCGCTGACAGCGGCCAGGCGGCTACCGAACTGCTGCCGGGCATGCTTTCCAGCATGCTACGCGGCATCAGCGCCAGGCCGCTGCCGGCAATCACGCAGGCCAGCATGCCGTGATATGACTCCATTTCATAAATCTTTCCGGGCATGACCCCATCATCATGAAACCAGCTTTCGAAATGACGCCGGTAAGCGCAGTTGGCGCGAAAGGCGTATAGCGTTGCGCCCTGCACGTCACGCGCCCGCGCGATGGCCTGATGCGCTGCCGGCGCGACGATCATCATCTCTTCACGATAGACCGGAATGCCTTCCAGCGCCGGATGAAACACCGGACCGTCGACAAAGGTTGCCGCCAGCTCGCCCGCCAGCAGGGCATCAATCAACCCGCCGGACGGGCCGGTTTTCAATGCCAGCTCTACTTTAGGAAACTGCTGGTTATAGCGTGCAAGCAGCGTTGGAATACGCACCGCTGCAGTACTTTCCAGCGCGCCAAGCGGAAAAACGCCCTGCGGTTCATGGCCGGTAACGGCGTTTTTAGCTTCGCTGACTAAATCAAGAATGCGATTGTTGTAATCAAGGAAATGGCGTCCAGCCGCTGACAAGCGCATCCGTTGACTCTCGCGGATAAACAGCTCCACGCCCAGCTCATCCTCCAGCTGCTTAATACGGGTTGTCAGATTGGAAGGAACGCGATGAACGCGCGCCGCCGCGGCGCTGATGCTGCCGGTTTCAGCCACGGCGCGAAACATCTCCAGCTGTGTCAGGTTCATAGCCATTCTCAAAACGTGAAAGGTTTAGTTATTTTTATTCATTTTTCATTTGATTGGCAAGCCATAACAATGGGGTCACACCTTGTAAGGAGAGCGATGATGACAACCGCAACCCCCCTTCCTGCCCGTTCGGTCAATCCTGCCAACGGAGAAGTGCTTAATGACTGGCCGTGGGATACGCCGGATGCAATCCAGCAGGCACTTGAAACCGGCCACCAGGCGTTCCTTGCCTGGCGTCAGGTTCCGCTGGCGCAGCGCGCCGCCGCGCTGCTGCGCCTGGCTGCGCTGATCCGCCGCGATAAAGAGAAAATGGCGCGACTGATCGTGCTGGAGATGGGCAAACCTATTGGCCAGGCGCGCGGTGAGGTAGAAAAATCGGCCCGGCTTTGCGAATGGTACGCACAGCACGGACCAGCGATGCTGGCCGCTGAGCCGACGCTGGTGGATGACGGCGAGGCGGTAATCGAATACCGCCCGCTGGGCATGCTGTTGGCGATTATGCCGTGGAACTTCCCACTGTGGCAGGTGCTACGTGGCGCGGTTCCCGCCCTGATTGCCGGCAACGTCTGGCTACTCAAGCCGGCTCCCGGCGTGATGGGCTGCGCTTATCTTATCCGCGACTGGATAGCGCAGGCGGCGTTTCCCGACGGCGCACTCGGCATTCTCAACGTTACCCCGGAAGCGGTTTCAACGGTGATGGCCGATGATCGCATTGCCGCCGTTACCCTCACCGGCAGCGTCCGCGCCGGCTCCGCCGTTGCCAGCCGGGCCGGCGCGCTGATCAAAAAATGCGTGCTGGAACTGGGTGGCTCCGACCCTTTTATCGTGCTGAAAGATGCCGACCTTGATGAGGCGGTGCGCGCCGCAGTGGCCGGGCGCTATCAGAATAGCGGGCAGGTCTGCGCCGCCTCAAAGCGCATGATTGTTGAAGCGCCGGTTGCTGAAGAATTTACCAAACGTTTTGTTGCGGCCGCCAGCGCGCTAAAAGTCGGCGATCCGCTGGAGGAAGACACCTGGATAGGCCCGATGGCGCGGGCAGATCTGCGTGACGAGCTGCATCAGCAGGTGCAGGATTCACTGGCTGAAGGCGCCACTCTGCTGCTGGGTGGTGAGAAGGTGGCCGGCGCCGGCAACTGGTATACGCCAACGGTGCTGGGCAACGTAACGCCGCAGATGACCGCTTTTCGTCAGGAGCTGTTCGGCCCGGTTGCGGCGATCACCATTGCCCGGGATGCCGCTCACGCGCTGGCGCTGGCCAATGACAGCGATTTTGGCCTGTGCGCCACCCTCTATACTGCGGACGTGGCACTGGCTAAAAATATGGCGCAACAGCTGGAGTCCGGTGGCGTGTTTATCAATGGTTACAGCGCCTCAGACCCACGCGTCGCCTTCGGCGGCGTTAAAAAAAGTGGTTTTGGCCGCGAGCTATCCCATTTTGGCGTACGGGAATTTTGCAACGCCCAGACCGTCTGGCTGGATCGCAAATAAGCGTCCGGCGGGATGCCGGGGCATCCCGCCGCCGTCCGTTACCAGGCGGGAACCGGATCGGGGTAATGCAACCATTGCTCCGGTCCGGCAGCCATTTCCTCTGGCGTCAACAAAGCATTATCCAGCGCCGCACGCAGCCTGTCCTGCGGCATAAGATGGCCGATAAAGACTAACTCCTGGCGCGCATCACCGACATCCGGCTGCCAGTTGCTGCGGATAAAAGCCAGCGTCTCCTCATCCTGCGGCCAGCGTTCGCGCGGCACGCTGGCCCACCATAAGCCGCCCAGCCCCTGCCGGGCCATACCGCCGGCCTGCGACCAGCTACCGGCGTACACCGGCCGGCTTGCCAGCCAGAAATAGCCTTTGGAGCGCACTACGCCCGCCAGATCCTGCCCCATCACCGCCCAGAAACGCTGCGGATGAAACGGCCGCCGGGCGCGATAGACGAAGTGGCTGATGCCATACTCTTCGGTTTCTGCTACCTCTTCACCGCGCAACGTTTGCAACCAGCCGGGCGCCTGCGCCGCCTGGTCAAAGTCAAACAGTCCGGTATTCAGAACCCGTTCTAACGGCAGGATGCCAAAGTGGGTCGGCTCAATACGCGCCCGGGGATTCAGCGTACGTAAAATGGCAATCAGATTATCCAGCTCCGCCTCGCTGATTAAGTCGGTTTTATTCACCACCAGCACGTCGCAGAACTCGATTTGCTCGATCAGCAAATCAACGACCGAACGCTGGTCCTGCTCTCCCAGCGATTCGCCGCGAGACTGCAGGCTTTCCGCCTTGTGATAATCACGTAAAAAGTTGAACCCGTCGACCACGGTTACCAGCGTATCAAGCCGGGCAACCTCGTTGAGGCTGGCGCCGGAGTCATCGGTGAAGGTGAAGGTTTCCGCCACCGGCAGCGGTTCTGAAATACCCGTAGATTCGATTACCAGCTGATCGAAGCGCCCTTCCTCAGCCAGCGCCTTTACTTCAAGCAGCAGATCTTCGCGCAGAGTACAGCAGATGCAGCCGTTGCTCATTTCGACCAGTCTTTCATCGGTTCGCGACAGCGCCGCGCCCCCTTCCCGCACCAGCGCTGCGTCAATATTCACCTCCGACATATCATTGACGATAACCGCAATGCGCCTCGCCTCGCGGCTATTGAGGATATGATTTAATAGCGTGGTCTTACCCGCGCCAAGGAATCCTGACAGTACGGTAACCGGCAGGCGCTTATCATTATCAGTAACGGATACTGGATGTGGCATAACGTCTCCTCTTTACAAGTGTTGTTATGTTATAACATAACAACACTTGCAGCAAGCTTCAGATAAGACGCATCAAAAATCAACCAACAATCAATGAGACTTAATTAGTAAAATAAAAAGCACGCAGTGTTTAGTTTATTAATTACTTATAATTCCGTGCTTTTTAACTCAGTAAAATAAAAAATAAAATTAGAAATAAAATGAACCATTGTGTTATTAATTAATTCTCTGCGAAATAACCCCGACATTGAGGCACAGATGGCAATAACAATAAGACCCATCCGGCAAGGTTATCGCTGACAACGCGTTCTTTCAGGATTACCGGGAATACAATATGAAAAAAAACTTTCTTGCAAAAGTGGTCGCGGGCACCCTCGCGCTCTCTGCAGTGGGCGCGGCCCAGGCCGAAATCACCGTCATTAAGCAGGACCGTTCTCAGGACGACCTGCTCAGTCGACTTAATTTTACCGTAGGGGGTAGCATTCGCCCGCAAATAAACAGTATGACGGGCGACAAAGATAAAGGCTCTTATAAGAATAATGTATTTGATGGCGGCACTCGCTTTCGTTTTGCCAGCGATTATTATTTATTTGACGACATCAGTTGGATAAATTATTACGAGCTTGGCGTTAATATCCCGGCATTATTCAACTGGGATGCTCACTACGCAGCCGGCGCAAGAAATACCTCCCGCCGCATGCTGTATACCGGCTTGAAAAGCGCTACCTATGGCATTCTGACCTTCGGTCAGCAAAACAGCGTTTATTATGACGTCGTTGGCGCTAAAACCGATATCTGGGATTACGATATGGTCGCGCAGGGGCCGGGTAACGGTATTAACGGCGACTATGACGGCTCCTACCGTTCGCGCAAAATGCTCAAATACACCAATCGCTTTGGCGATGTGGACCTCTACGCCTCTTATCTGTTTGCCGATAATGATTACTTACCGGGCAACGGTTTACGCTATAAGCGTCAGGGCGGCGGATCGCTGGGTGTGAATTATCATATAACCAAAGATTTAAGCTGGGGCAGCGCATGGAACTACACCCGTGCAGATATGCGTAATCCGGCAAACGGCGATGGCAAAAGCTATGACCAGAACATCGTCGGTACAGCCCTAAGCTGGGCGCCAGATAACTGGACCTTTGCCGTTGGCGGCGGCTGGTATCAAAATTTTCTTACCAGCAAAAAAACCGACGTGCATAACTATTTTGCCGGAGATGCCTGGGGCATCGAGTATTTCGCCGGCTATAAATTTCCGATCAACCAGTATGCCGTCAAGTCCATTCAGCCCTACTTTATGGGCGACCGCCTGGAGTACGTTAACGATCGCAACTATCAGCGCATTGATAACGGTCTGGGCATTAGCTTCCAGTTCGATTATGGCTTCCGCCTCGACTACGAACATGTCTTCACCTCATCAACCGACGATTTGGGCGATATGAACCTGATCCGTCTGCGCTACGATTTCTAATCCTGTTGCGCCCGGCGATCCTGCCGGGCGTAGTTATCCACGCGCCAGCTTTCCCAACGCCTCCTCAGCTGCGTTCTGTCGATGTCGATTTTTTCATTCAGCGGGGTAACGCCGCATATCCGGTCGGCGCGAAAATGTCGGAAATCTCCTCGCGTTTCGCACCATGCGATCAGCAGGCAATGACGTTCGTCGTAGCCTAACACCAGCGGCCAGACGATCCTGTCGGTAATATCGCCGCTGGCGGCGCAATATTGCAGCCGCAGCTTATTGTTAGCACGGATTGCCGCTCTGATTAGCCGCGTATCGGGTTTGTCATCCCCGGTTTCTCCCGGCTTTAGCGCCACAGCGGACTGATTAAGGTAAGCGTTAAGGCGCGCCGGAATGGCCGCGGCGATTTTTGCCAGCACGTCGCTGGCATTATGGGCAAGGGTGGCATCCGGCAATCTGCGCACCAGCTCAACGCCCAGAAATACCGCTTCCAGTTCCTCTGCGCTAAACATCAGCGGCGGCATGTCGTAATCGGCGCTGAGGACATAGCCCAGCCCGGCCTCGCCTTCAATCGGAACCCTTTGTCCGACCAGATCGGCGATATCCCGGTAAACCGTCCGCGTTGATACCTCAAGCTCCCCGGCCAGCCGCGCGGCGGTTACCGGAAGCCTGGCGCGTCTTAGTATCTGGATTATCTGAAACAAGCGATCGGCACGGCGCATTTTTTTAATCCTGCTGCCACCACGCTGTCAGTCAGCCTGAGTAAGCTGGCAACATTGATAGCGAATAAGGAGCGGTTATGACGTTTACATCGGTACGTATTATTACGCAGAACATCGGCGAGGTTGTCCAGTTTTACCAGCTGGTTACCGGGCGTGAGGCTGACTGGTTAACACCACTATTTGCCGAAATTGTTACGCCAGCGGCAACCATTGCCATTGGCAGCGTGGAAACGGTCGCGCTATTTAAGCCGGGAAGCGCTGAGCCAGCCTCGAATCGTTCCGTTATCCTCGAGTTTATGGTTGACGATACCGATCGGGAGTTTACTCGCTTAAAACATCTTGTTGAGCTGGTTCATCAGCCAAAAGATATGCCATGGGGCAACCGGACGGTGCAATTTCGCGATCCTGACGGAACGCTGGTTTCACTCTATACGCCGGTAACCGAGGCGGCAAAGCAGCGCTTCGCGCAGAGATGCAAGTAATACGCTTCGCGCTCGCAGCGTAAAACCACGCGGCGCCGGCGCATAAGCGGATAACGCGGACGTTCGCATTCGCCTGACGCCCGCGCTTTTCTGGCTTGCGCCCGCGGCTTAGTTGTGGAATGGCGCCTTAGCAAGCAGTATGTTGTCGATCATCTCCAGTACGCCATCCTGATTGTTATGACCGGCGTCCAGACGACCCGGCCTGCGCATGTTATCCGCGGCGTTCGCCATCACAAAACCCCTGCCCACCTTATCCAGCATTTCATGGTCATTGCCCCCGTCGCCAAAGGCAACCATTTCGTCATCAGCAATTCCCCACTGCTGCTGTAAAATGCGTAAGCCATTGGCTTTGTGGATACCGGGAATAATCATATCTGCCGAACCGTGTCCGCTGGATACCGGCGTCAGCATCCCGTCCATTTCCTCGCTGATGTGCAGCATAAAGCTATCAAACCGGTCGTCATCAATATTAAGGGCAAATTTAAACACGGTATCTTTAATTTCACTCAGATTATCAATTACCTGCAATCGGTGATAAAACCGCGACATGCTGTTAAAAAAGCCTTCATTCAGCGGCCGACGTATATAAGCACTCTGGAAACCGCAGATAATGGTTTTGATAAAATCGTAGCGGTCCAGCACCGCCAGACATTTTTCCCACTCCTGCCGCCCCAGTTCGGCAACGAACAGCGGCTGCTGCCGATCGACGACACAGGCGCCGTTTTCAGCAACGAAAGCAATTTCTGCGTGGATATCAGGAAAAAAAGAGCGCAGCTGATAGTACTGATTACCGCTGGCAACAACAAAACGAATCCCCTGCTCTTGCATCTGCGCATACTGGCGGGCAAAGCGTTCAGTATCATAGGTTTTATTATCACGCAAAAAGGTGCCGTCCATATCCACCGCAATCAGTTTAACGCTCACGTCGGTGCTCCTTACTGGTTGGATTTACTGCCCAAAGCATAGCGGCTGAGGGGGGAAAAGTCCTCTTCCAAAACCAGCTGTTTGCCCGGCTGGCAGCCGATGCTGACATCCGGGCGCATACTTAACCTCCGCCGATCATGAGTGCTTAATTGTCGCTTCTACGGTCTGCTGCCATGGCGTGGTTGGCCGGCCGATAAGCGTGCTTAGGGTATGACTGTCGTCAAATAAGCCTTGCTGAGAAGCCCCCACATCAGAATCTGCCAGCATTGCGGCCAGACCATCCGGCAGACCCGCGCCTTTTAGCAACGCGGTAAAATCGGCCTCGCTCAGGTTCTGATAGCTTACGGACTTGCCGCTGCTGGCGGCTATCTGCGCGGCAAACTCGGTCAGGGTATAGGCGCTGTCCCCTGCCAGCTCGTAAATCTTGCCTGCCTGATCTTCTTTCACCAGCACCGCGGCGGCGGCTTCGGCGTAATCCTGACGCGCCGCAGAAGCGATTCGACCTTCTCCTGCCGCGCCGGCAAACACACCGTGCGCAATCGCTGGTGCGATGCTGGCGGCGTAGTTTTCACTGTACCAGCCATTGCGCAGGATAACGAAAGGAATGCCTGACGCTTGTAACGCCGCTTCGGTTGCACGGTGTTCAACGCCAAGGCCGAGCGGAGAACGGTCGGCATGCAGCAGGCTGGTATAGGCAATCAGCTTTACCCCGGCACGGCGCGCGGCGTCGATCACCGCCTGATGCTGCGCCTCCCTCTGGCCGACTTCGCTGGAGGAGATAAGCAACAGTTTTTCCACGCCGGCAAACGCCCCACTGAGGGTTGCCGGCTGCGCGTAATCTGCCTGACGCACCTGCAGGCCGCGCGCGGCCAGATCGGCGGCTTTTTCCGGCGAGCGTACCGCAGCAACAATATCTTTCGCGGCGACGCTTTTCAGCAGCGTATCAATGACCTGGCGACCCAGCTGGCCGGTTGCACCCGTTATAGCAATCATCATTAACCTCTTTAAATTAACGTTGGCGGGCGGCGTAAAATTAACACCGCGCTTTTCACCAGAACAGCTTAAGCGCTATACTTACAAAAAGTAATTACTTACTGAAATGTTAGTGTCAGGAAAATAAATTATTTATGACTAAGCTATTGAATGAAAGGCTAAAAAAAGGTGAGTTACTTAACGTCGATTGCCCATCGCGTGAGGTTCTGAAACGGCTCACCGGGCGCTGGAGCCTGCTGGTGCTGATTGCTCTCAGAGATGAAACCCTGCGCTTTAGCGCCCTGCGGCGTCGCATTGGCGGCGTTAGCGAACGCATGCTGGCGCAAACGCTACGTTATATGGAAGAGGACGGTTTTATTAGCCGCATCGCTTACGATGTGGTGCCGCCGCACGTCGAATACCATCTGACTCCGCTCGGCTGCGAGGCCGAGGAGCGTATCGCCCTGCTGGCAGACTGGCTGGAAAATAATTTCAGCAGGATCATGGAAAAACGGCAGGCCAGTGCAGCAAGACCCGTGGTAAATAAACCGCTATAAATGAAAAGACCACTTTCAGCAGTGCGCTATGTCGATAACAGTGTTCCGGCCCTCTGAGGCGGGGACGGTTGATATTTTTTGTTAATTACAATTACAAAATCTTTTCAAAAATTGACATGAGACGTTATCCTGAGCGCCTTTTTATTAAGGATGGCAGACTTTACTCACGGATAATCCTCCAATGAAAAAGCGATTGACTAAAACCGCCCCGGGACCGCTGGCGCTGTTTTCCGCCTCACTAACTTGCATTTCGCTAACCGCCTACGCCGCTGAGCAACAGGCCAAAGATCCGCAACAGACCATGGTGGTCAGCGCCGCGCCAGGCGCCCCCTCCGAGCTGGATACCCCGGCCGCCATCAGCGCGGTTAGCGGCAATGAGATACGCCAGGCAACGCCGCGCATCAACCTGTCGGAAGGATTAGGCGCCGTGCCAGGTCTGCAAATCCAGAACCGTCAGAACTATGCCCAGGATTTGCAGCTTTCGGTTCGTGGCTTTGGGGCGCGCTCTTCCTTCGGGGTGCGCGGCGTGCGCATCTACGTTGAC
This sequence comes from Izhakiella australiensis, assembly GCF_002006995.1. GTDB lineage: Bacteria > Pseudomonadota > Gammaproteobacteria > Enterobacterales > Enterobacteriaceae > Izhakiella > Izhakiella australiensis. Next base: position 89,760 of record NZ_MRUL01000004.1, read on the forward strand.
GGCATCCCGGCAACCATGCCGGATGGTCAGGGGCAGACTTCAAATATCGATCTTAACTCGGTTGATGAGGTTGACGTACTGCGCGGCCCGTTTTCGGCACTGTATGGCAACTCCGCTGGCGGTGTGGTGAATATCACCACCCAGAGCGGACACCAGCCGCCAACGCTTGAATACGGCAGCTATTACGGCAGCTACGGCAGCTGGCGCAACAGCGTTAAAGCCAGCGGCGCCGTCGGTGACGGCACCCACGCCGGCGACGTCAACTACCTGGTTTCCGCCAGCCGCTTTACCACCCACGGCTGGCGCGATCACAGCGCGGCGCAAAAAAATCTCGGCAACGCCAAACTGGGCGTACGCATTAATGACGTCAGCACCCTGACGCTGCTGTTTAACAGCGTTGATATTGATGCCCAGGACCCGGGCGGATTAACCCGCGACCAGTGGCGGCAGAATCCGCGCCAGGTGGTCCCGATCGTCACGCAGTACAATACGCGCAAAACCGTCAGCCAGACCCAGGGCGGATTGCGCTATCAGCGTCAGATGTCAGAAAATGACGACCTCAGTGTGATGCTGTATGCCGGCATCCGTGAAACCACCCAGTACCAGTCGATTCCCGTCAGCGCGCAGGCTAAGCCCGGCCATCCGGGCGGCGTCATCGATTTGACCCGCCATTATCAGGGAATTGACACCCGCTGGACCCACAGAGACGCCCTTGCCAGCGTGCCCGTCACCCTGACCGCCGGGCTGGATTATGAAACCATGACCGAGCGGCGCAAAGGCTATGAAAACTTCACCGTCAACAACGGCAGCTACAGCTATGGCGACCGGGGCAATATGCGTCGCAACGAGCGTAATCTGGTGTGGAATCTCGATCCTTACCTGCAAAGCAGCTGGCAGCTGACCGACCGGCTGACGCTGGACGCTGGTCTGCGCTACAGCACGGTAAACTTTGATTCCAACGATGACTATATTGTTGCCGGCAACGGTGATGACAGCTATAGCAGCAGCTTCCACCAGTGGCTGCCTGCCGGTTCGCTGAAGTACGCCGTCAGCGACGGCTGGAATCTTTATGCTTCTGCCGGACGCGGCGTTGAAACGCCAACCCTTAACGAACGCTCCTACAGCAGCAGCGGCGGCAATAACTTTGGCCTGAAACCTTCTACCAGCAATACTTACGAGCTGGGCAGCAAGACGCGCATCGGTTTCGGCCTGCTGAGCGCGGCGCTGTTTGAGACCGACAGTCAGAATGAAATTGTGTCGGATGGGAGTAGTGATGGACGCACAAGCTATAAAAATGCCGGTAAAACCCGCCGTCGCGGACTTGAAGTCGGTTTCGATCAGCAATTTGCCTGGGACTGGCGGTTAAAAATGGCCTGGACGCTGCTTGATGCCCGCTACCGCAGCAACGTGTGCAGCGATGGAGACTGTAACGGCAACCGCATTCCGGGTATTGCACGCAACATGGGCTACGTGGCGCTCGGCTATCAGCCGGAAAGCGGCTGGTACGCCGGGGCGGATCTGCGCTATATGAGCAATATCGCCGCGGATGATCAAAACAGCGTCAGCGCCCCCTCGTACACCACCGTCGGCTTAAACAGCGGCTATAAATTCCGCCGCGGTAACTGGCTGCTGGATGTGTTTGGCCGGGTAGACAACCTGTTTGACCGCAACTATATCGGCTCGGTGATCGTCAATGAAAGCAACGGACGCTATTACGAATCCGCGCCTGGCCGCAATTATGGCCTCGGCGCCACGCTGAGCTACGCCTTTAACTAACGCTCATCACCTGCCCCGACGTTCAGTCGGCGGCAGGTGGCGCACGGCGCTTTTAATCAAGGCTTTCTGCCGCTACTGACGCCCGATTAACAACGACAGCAGCCCGGCGGCAATCAGCGGCCCGACCGGCACGCCGCGAAATAGCGAAACGCCGATGATGGTGCCGATCAGTAGCCCACCCACCACCGTTGGCTGACTGCTCATCAGAGCAACGCCTCTTCCGCCTACCCAGGAAACAAAAATACCAATGGCGACCGCCAGCAATGATTTCCAGCTGAGAAGAGAGTGTATCAGGGTCGGTCCGGACAGGCTGCCACTGGCAAGCGGCGCCATTACGCCGATAGTCAGAATAATGATACCAAGAGTAACGCCCTGCTTCTCAATCCATGGAAATGCCTGGTTTAGCGGAGGAATAAGTCGCAGGACCAGTAAAAATATAATCGCCAGGGTAACGGTGGTGTTGTGGCTAAAAGCGCTGAGCGCAGCCAGCGCCAGCAGAATAAAAAACGACAAATCAAACATGATTCCATTCCATCAAAAACATCAGTAAGCAGGCAGTGGGCGCCTCAGGATAGCGCGTCAATAGCGGCTTGCAGGGTGATCTGCGGTGCGGTCAGCACCGAAAGCGTGGTGTTTATCCAGGCTGCCGCGCCCGCCATTGAAACCTGTGCCAGCACGATACAAGCCAGCGCGCCATCTGGCCGGGTCTGGATATAATTGGCAATAGCCTGATAGTAGCCCGGCAAATCACCGCGGTTAAATATTTCCCACGCGCCAGGCACCAGCTCGACGCTACATTTTCCGGCGGGCAGCCAGGCGTCAAACAGCGCTTTCGTCGGCGCCAGGGTTGAAGGCGCGCTGCAAAGCACCAGCACGTGACCATGATAGCGTGAGGCCTGCTTCGCCAGCGTTGCGTCTACTCGTAGCACCGGCTTAGCGTAGGTTCGCCCGCTGGCGCAGGCGACGCCAAGCGTGGTGCAGGTTACGATCACCGCATCGGCGGCGCTGCAAAGCTCATCAATCGAGTTATGCGTCGCTTCGGCTATCGCCGGGGTAATGGCATTCGCGTCTATTGCCAGCTGCAGCAGGTCGCTTTCAACGCGGTGTAATAACTCCACGTCCTCGTAATCCATAGCCTTAAGTGCCGCCTCATAAACCTCTATATTGCTACGAGCTGCGTGCAAGCAGGCGATGATGGTCATAACTCGGTCTCTCAGGATAGCGGTGGTTAATTAACTGTCGCAAAAATAGCCTGCGTTGCCAATTAAAAACGCAGGCCAGTAAGTTCAACGGACCCTTGGCCTTAACGCCATGCAGCCAGCGTCAGCCGTGCGCTCTCCGCCAGCACCGCGCGATTTGACGGCGCGGCTTTTTCCGGCTGGGTGAAATAGACCGTTAACACCAGCGGCTGGCGCTGCGGCGGCCATAGCAGCGCGGCGTCATTGGTGGTGCCATAATCCCCACTGCCGGTTTTATCGCCGACCTGCCAGCCGGAGGGTACACCGGCGGCAATCGACTGCTTACCGGTGGTATTACCCCGCAGCCAGCCAATCCATAGCTGCCGCTCGCGCGGCGGCAGGCCGCTGCCGAAGGCCAGCTTTTGCAGATCGCGCGCCATCGCCAGCGGCGTGGTGGTATCACGCTCGTCGCCGGGAATGGCGCTGTTGAGCGTGGGCTCCGTTCGGTCAAGACGGGTAACCTGGTCACCGAGCGCTCGCGCCTGGGCGGTGACGGCAGCCGGCCCGCCAACCAGTTTCAACATCAGGTTGGCGGCCAGGTTATCGCTGTACTGAATCATGGCCTGACACAGTTCGCTGACCGTCATGCCGCTATCCTGATGCTTCTCAGTCACCGGCATCCATGACAGCTTCTCCGATTTATCCCAGTGAATACGCCGTTCGAGCAGATCCGGCTGACGCAGGCTAAGGTTCAGCACCGCAGCAGCAAGCAGCGCCTTTGAGGTGCTACACATCGGAAAACGCTCGTTGCCGCGGTATTGCAGGCTGTGACCGCTGGCAGTATCGATCAGCGTCATTCCCAGCCGCCCGTTATGCTGCTTTTCCAGCGCCTCCAGCTGCTGATGAAGGTCGGAGCTTCCGCTGGCGCGGGCCAGTGGCGCTAACGCTGCCGTTACAGGCAACAGGCCGGCAGCGCAGAGAAAGCGGCGGCGCGTCAAATTAAGAGCCATAAATATCCTTGTCAGATGAAAAAGCCCGCGACCTCTGCCGCGGGCTGGTGATTACTGCGTCTCTTTCAAGCCGCGATTTATCAGCATCGGTTCGATTTGTGGATCGTGGCCGCGCCAGTTGTGATACAGCTTTTTCAGGTCTTCGCTATTGCCGCGCGAAAGGACTTTATCACGGAAGATTTGGCCGTTTTTATGCGTCAGGCCGCCGTGTTCGCTAAACCAGGTGTAGCCATCATCGGCCAGCATTTGCGTCCAGAGATAGGCGTAATAGCCAGCAGCGTAGCCACCCCCCCAGATATGCTGGAAATAGCTGGACCGGTAGCGCGGCGGCACTGCCGGAATATTAATAGCCTCTTCTGCCAGCGCCTGTTTTTCAAAGGCATCGGCATCCTGCGGCTGGTGCTGGTCATCGATGCTATGCCAGCGCATATCCAGCAGCGCCGCCGCTAACAGCTCGGTCATCTCATAGCCCTTATTAAAGCGGCTGGCGCTGAGTATTTTATCGTGCAGCGCTTTGGGCATCGGTTCACCGCTCTGCCAGTGACGCGCATAGTGGTTGAACACCTGCGGTTCGCTGGCCCAGTGCTCATTGAACTGCGAAGGAAACTCGACAAAATCGCGTGGGGTGTTGGTACCCGACAGGCTGGGATAGCGCTGGGTAGCGAACATACCGTGCAGCGCATGACCAAACTCGTGAAACAGCGTGATGACTTCATCCCAGCTGAGCAATACCGGCTGCCCGGCTGGCGCAGGCGGAATATTCGCCACGTTATAAATAACCGGCTTGCTATTCAGTAAGGTTGATTGCTCAACAAAGTTGCTCATCCATGCGCCGCCGCCTTTATTGTCGCGTTTAAACAAGTCGGCATAGAACAGGCCGAGCGGCGTGCCATCCTGGTCGAAAACTTCATAAACCCGCACATCCGGATGATAAACCGGAATGTCGTGTCGCTGTTTAAAAGTGATGCCGTACAGCTGGGTTGCGGCGTAAAAGACGCCGTTTTCCAGTACGTTATTTAATTCAAAATAGGGCCGGACCTGAGAATCATCCAGATGATAACGGGCCTGCTTAACCTGCGCGGCGTAATACTGCCAGTCCCAGGGAGCAAGGGTAAAACCGCCCTTCTGCTGGTCGATCCGCGCCTGAATATCGGCAGCTTCGCGCTTCACCCGCGCGCTGGCAGCAGGAACGATGTTACGCATAAACTGTAAGGCCGCCGCCGGGGTTTTCGCCATTTGGTCCTTCAGCCCCCATTCGGCATAGCTGGAGTAACCGAGTAATTTGGCCTGCTGCGCTCTGACGTCGGCCAACTCCAGTAAAATTTTGCGGGTATCATTGCCATCACTCTTTTCCGCCCGCTGCCAGCCGGCGTTAAATAGCGCCTCCCGCGTGCTGCGATCTTTTAACGTCTGCAGCATGGGCTGCTGAGTGGTGTTTTGCAGCGACAGCAGCCAGCCGTTGAGACCACGAGCCTTAGCCGCATCATGGGCGCTGGCGATTTCGCCCTCGCTCAGCCCATCCAGCGCCTGGCGATCGCTGACCAGCAGTCCGCCAGCTTTGCTGGCAGCCAACAGCCGGTTGGTAAAGCGGGTACTGAGGGTGGCCGCCTGCTGATTAAGCGCTTTCAGTCGCGCCTTTTGCTCATCGTTCAACGTGGCACCCGCCAGGCGAAACGCCTGCCAGGTTTCCTCCACCAGGCGCAGCGACTCAACATCGAGCTTTAGAGTTTGACGCTGCTGATAGACGGCATCAAGACGCTTAAACAGCCTGTCGTTAAGATAGATTTCGTCCTGCAGCGCGGCCAGTCGGGGCTGCATTTGTTCATCCAGCTGCTGCAGAGAATCGCTGGTATTGGCGGAAGTCATGGCGCTGAAGGGAAGAATGACCCGCGTCAACAGCTGACCGCTGCGCTCCAGCGCTTCATAGGTATTAGCGAAGGTCGGCGCGCTGCTGTTCTGCGCAATGTGAATAATCTCCGCGCGCTTTTCCTCAATGCCCTTATCCAGCGCCTGGCGGTAATCGCTCTCTTTAATGCGATCGAAAGGCGGCGCCTGAAAAGGCAGCGCGCTCGGCTGACTGAAAGGGTTTTGTTGCCAATCTTGCATGCTGTCGTTCTCCTTACTTTCTACCTGGACGCTGGTTAACGCCATCGCAAGCATTAATGTCACTGAAATACGCATCTCTCCCCGCTCTCCTGTTCTTCGCCTGAGGCCTTATCTTAGTCGTGTTTGCCGCCGTTCGGGACCTCAGAATAATAAAAGCGTCGGCCTAAGGCTCATCGTCTGGTTTTCCCGGCCCCGCATTCGACTCTGATTTAATAAAATCGATAAATGCACGCAGCGGCGGCGGCACCAGGCGACGGTCGGAATAATAGAGATACGGACCGGGAAAAGCCTGCCACCAGTTGGCCAACAGCGGCTCCAGTTCGCCGCTGTCAAAATAAGGCTGTAGCCACTCTTCAAATAAATAGATGACGCCAAGTCCGCTGACGGCTGCCGATACGGCAAGATCGACGGCAGTCCCGGCGCTATAGACCAGTGATCCCTGCGGCACAATGCGGCAGATTTCGCTGCCCTGCTGATATTGCCAGATCTCAGCCCCTCCTTTGCTAAAGCGCCCGCACAGGCAGTTGAGCCGCGGTAAATCCTGCGGATGCTGCGGACGCCCGTTGGCGTCAAGGTAGGACGGCGACGCCGCCGTGGCAAAGCGTTGTATTCTCGGTCCGACCGGCAGCGCGATCATATCCTGCTCAAGGCGTTCGCCATAGCGTATACCGGCATCACAGCCGGCGGCCAGCACATCAACCACATCGCTTTGCGCCACCACTTCGACGGTTACCCGCGGATAACGCTGGAGAAACGCGGGCAGTACGCGAGGAAGAAACAGCCGGGCGCTGTTTACCGGTACGTTCAGTCGCAGAGTCCCCGCCGCCTGCGCGCCGGTTAAACTCACCGTTGCCAGGGCGAGCTCCAAATCGGCAATGGCTGGCTCAATACGCGCCAGCAGCTGTTTGCCCTGCCAGGTCGGCAAAATACTGCGGGTGGTTCGGTGTAGCAGGCGCACGCCGAGACGCTCCTCCAGTCTGCGCACCGCATCACTGAGCCCGGAGGCGCTGACCTGCAGCTCGCGGGCCGCCTGACGAAAGCCGCCAGCACCCGCCACCCTGGCAAAAGCCTTGAGGTCACCCAGCTCGTCTTGCATTCTCTTCGCCAACGACATTCCTCCCGATGCATAGCTGATAGCCAGTATAAGTTTTCATTGTTCAACCTGACAGATGCACAGCCTGGCATTTTGTACGTTTTAATGAACAGCCTGTACGTTCACCGTGCGTATGCAGACTGTTATGCCACGGGTATGATGGCGCTCATTGGTTGAATCAGCCTTTATCCGCAGGAGGAAATATGAATAAAGTTTCGTCTTTGGCGCTGGTTACCGGCGCATCATCTGGCATTGGCTTACAGTTTGCGCGCCGACTGCTGAGCGAAGGTTATGATCTGATTGCCGTCGGGCGACGCAAAGAGCGCCTGGAATCGCTGGTCAGTGAATTTCCTCAGCGTTATATCCGACCGGTTGTCGCCGACCTCAGTACGCCAGAGGGGATAAATACCGTAACGCAGCTATGCCGCAGCGAGCCACTCACCTTGCTGGTGAATAACGCCGGGGTTGCCCATTATATGAGCTTTACCTCGTTGCCAGCTGAAAAAGCGCAAGAGCTGCTGCATGTCAAAGTTGTCGCGCCAACCATGCTGGCACAGGCTGCCATCGCAGGCATGACGGAGCGCAAACGCGGAACGGTTATCAACGTAGCGGGGATGTTGGCTTTTGGTGCTACAGCCCCACTCGGTCAGGCTCAAGGCCGCGCGGCATACGTGAGTTCCCTGAGCTATCTGCTGTCATTAACCCTGTCTCTGCATGAAGAGTTTAAAGGCGCCGGAATTAAGTTTCAGGTTCTCTGCCCGGGCATTGTTGCTACCGAGTTTCATCAGCGCCAGGGCATGGATTTAAGCGCCCTGCCGCGAATGTCTGCTGATGACGTGGTAAGCGCCAGCCTGCATGCCCTGGCGCTGGATGAAATTGTCTGCGCGCCCGGAGTCAATAATCCAGCGCTAATGACGGCGGCGTTACAGGCCAGTCTGGCGGCGTTTAACGGTCAGGCGCCACGGCTGGCCGATCGTTATCAATCGCCATCTTAAACGACTGCCGCAGAGGCCAGCGGCGATTAATGTCCGGGGACAGAGCAAAAGCGTCATGATAAGGTGAGGTATATCTCAAACTGAATAGCGCTGAGGATTAGCAGGATGATTGTATTTGTTACGGGAGCCACCGCCGGATTTGGTCTGAGCATCACCCGACGTTTCATCGCACAAGGCCACAAGGTTATCGCCGCCGGCCGCCGTCAGTCGCGGCTCGACGACCTTAAAAGTGAACTTGGCGCAAACCTACTGCCGCTGCAGCTTGATGTGCGTAACCGGGCAGGTATTGAGCAGGCGCTGGCGAGTCTGCCGCAACAGTGGCAGGCCATTGACATCCTGGTGAATAACGCCGGGCTGGCCCTTGGCGTCGAACCCGCCCATAAAGCCAGCATCGAAGACTGGGAGAATATGATAGACACCAACAACAAGGGACTGGTGTATATGACCCGCGCGCTGCTGCCTGGCATGGTCGAACGCAATCGCGGTCATATCATTAATATCGGTTCCACCGCCGGTAACTGGCCCTATCCGGGCGGCAACGTTTATGGCGCAACCAAAGCGTTTGTACGCCAGTTCAGCCTCAATCTGCGCACCGATCTACACGGTACTGCGCTGCGGGTAACCAATATCGAACCGGGGTTGGTTGGCGGCACTGAATTTTCCAACGTGCGCTATAAAGGCAACGATGCGAAAGCCAGCGACGTCTATGAAAATACCGAACCGATGACGGCCGAAGACGTCAGCGAAGCCGTGTGGTGGGTGGCAACGCTGCCCGCACACGTCAATATTAATACGCTGGAAATGATGCCGGTGGTGCAGACCACCGCTGGCATGAAAGTGCATAAAGGCTGATTTACGCCGGGAGCCGGCGCACGATGTTGCGCTGCCGCTCCCGGTTTATTTGCTGCCCCAGCCGCTAACGATAATCAGCATACCGCTTAACGCCACCATGCCGCCAAACCAGTCCCAATGGCTAAGCTTTACGCCATCCACCACCCGCAGCCAGATTAGCGCGGTCATCACGTACACTCCGCCGTACGCAGCGTAGACTCTGCCACTGGCCGCCGGATGAAGCGTCAGCAGCCAGACAAACAGCGCCAGACTGGTCGCCGCAGGCAATAATAACCAGCTGCTCCCGCCTTTTTTCAGCCACAGCCAGGGAAGAAAACAGCCGGTAATTTCCGCCAGTGCCGTGACAAAAAACAGCAGCGTGATTTTCACCATATCAGCAACCTCTCTTCTTCCTTAATCAATAGTCTGTAGCATTGGGCAATAAAGCACCTGATGATATACTATGCCGGATCTAAAAAAGGAATGAATGAGATGAATACTTCAGTTAAAACTTTTACGCCGGTTTTACTGCTGCTGACCCTGTTCGCCGGGGCGCTTCCTCTGAGCCAGCTGGCGCACGCTGACACTCAGCACATAATTCTGGACAGCAACGGCAATCCATTGAGCCGTGAGGAAGCCCGCGAACAAAAAGAGCAATGGGATGCAACGCGCAACCTGCGAAATAAAGTTAATCAACGGGTAGAAAAACAGTTCGATAAAGCGGCAAATGGCCTCGATAATCGCGATGCCTGTGAAAGCAGCCTTAACGTTAACGCCTATTGGGAACCGAATACGTTGCGCTGCCTTGACCGCCGCACCGGACGCCCGGTAACGCCCTGATCGTTGATTGAATGCTATAGTTAGCTCGGGCTTTCTGCAAAAGGATGAAAACGATGAAAAAGAGCAAGTGGATATTGACTGGCCTGTTAATGGCCGCCCCTCTGCTGGCGCAGGCTTCCTGCGAATCCGTAAAAGATGAGATAAACCAAAAAATTATCAAAAACGGCGTGCCGGAAAACGGCTTTACCCTTGAAGTGGTGCCAAATGACCAGGCAGACCAGGCCGGCGGCCAGGTCGTCGGACACTGCGAAAACGACACGCAGAAAATCGTCTATAAGCGCAACGGTAGCGAAAGCGACACCGGCGTTCCCGCTAACGCTGGCACCAGCCAGGATTCTCCCGCGCAATAACGCCTGAGGACGCTGATTACAGCGTCCTTTTTTTTACCCCTCGCTTTGGCGACGCGGCAGCATTCTGGCAGCCAGAACGCAGGCCAGCGCAAACAGCAAGGCGACGAAAAAGACCCCGTGTAACGAACCGGCTACCTGCTGTCTCAGCAATTGCAGGGCATCATCCGTCAGCAGCGCGCGCTGCGCTGGCGACATCATCTGCTGAACCGGATCGCGAAAATCTGGCAGGCGCTGCAAAAGATTATAATTCAGCACCGCGCCCATCACCGCCGTACCCAGCGCCGAGCCGAGCATACGGCTGAACATTACCGAGGCGGTACAGATGCCGCGAATGTGGTAGCTGGCGTCATTTTGTACCGCGACCAGAAAGGTGGTACTGGTAATGCCCATTCCGGTGCCAATCAGAAATGCCATTGCCGCCGCCGTCAGGATGCCGCTCTCGGCCTGTAACAACAGCAGCGCGCCGCAGCCAGCGATCAGTAGCAGGCTGCCGATAAGGGCGCTGATACGGTATGAAGTACGGGCGATAATACGCCCGCTGAGCGAGCTGGCCAGCGGCCAGCCGATGGACATCATCGCCAGCGCGCTGCCAGCCTGCAGCGGCGTCCCACCGTCAACACCCTGAATCCAGGTTGGCAGAAAAGCGCTGATGCCCATCATCGCCGCGCCGATAATCAGGTTGCCCAGGTTACCGGCAAGCTGGATGCGGCTGCGCCAGATTGCCAGCGGAAAAAGTGGCTCTTTTACCTGACGCTCGTGGTGGTACAGCAACCCGCCGCTGACAACAGCGACAGCCAGCAGCAGCACAACCCATGCTCCCAATCGCTCCGCTTGCAGCAAGGCGCCGATTAATGCCGTTACGGCGATCATCAGCAGCGCGCTGCCGGTAATATTAAGGCGGTGTTGATGCTTCTCTGCCGCTTCCGGAAGCCATCGTGCCAGCATTAGCATAGAAATAATGCCGATCGGCACGTTAACCCAAAAGATAACCGCCCAGTTGAAATGCAGCACTATCCAGGCGCCGGTCAGCGGCCCGGTGATTGCAGCAAAGCCCCAGACGCTGGATAACCACCCCTGAACGCCCGCCCGCTCTTGCGGACTGTAAACGTCGGCAACGATGGTTGATGCCAGCGGCATAATCGCCCCCGCGCCCAGCCCCTGAAAGGCGCGAAACAGGATAAGCCAGGTCATTGACGGTGCGAACCCACAAAGCACCGAGCCCAGTAAAAACAGCGAAGTGCCAAGGAAAAAAACTTTTTTCCGGCCCCAGATATCCGCCAGCCGTCCGTAAATCGGCACGCAGACGGCCTGAGTCAAAAGGTAGATTGAAAACACCCAGCCAAACTGAGAGAAACCGCCCAGCTCGGCAATAATGCTCGGCATTGCGGTCGCGACGATGGTGACCTCAATCGCGGCCATAAACATTGCCAGCATGGCTGCAATCAGGATAAGCGGGCGATGGGTGATTTGGTGCGCAATATTGTCCGTCATGGGGTTCCTTGTTCTCAGCCTGCGCTCAGGCTAGTCCATCAGTGTATCAGGCAATTTGCCATAAGTGCGGCATGTGTGACGTTGTCACTAACTTTTCGATGAATTTTTTTTATCGTCAGATTTCCTTATCTGGCGCTGAGTTACGCTGAATTTCACGCAAACTATCATGCTGATTTATGGCGTAAAGTTGGCAAATAACGTGGTCTGCTGCTATAGATTTATAGGCGATTAATACTCTGCGTGCTAATCAAATGCACAGGCAGAATCACGTTAACGCTCTTTACGGCGAATCCGGTTTTGGAAGGCATTAGCGAATTTTTCATGCCTTTTGTCGCTTCGCTACCTCACTTATAACAAGGGAAACATCGGCATCCTCATCCCCCGAGTTTCCTAAAACGGATGTCAGGGAGAGTCTTACCCATGCAAAACTCGACGCTCTGGAAGCGTACCATAATGGCGCTGCTGCTGATCGCTGTGGTGGTCGGTCTGCTGGTTGCGGGACTAGGTGCCGACACCCTCAAGAGCCGCCAGGTCGACCTGGTCTACCTTGGTAAACAACACTTACTTTTGGTGTTCTGGTCAATGCTGTTCGCACTGTTAGTCGGTATTCCCAGCGGGATTATTCTCAGCCGCCCCGCCGCCCGGCGCTGGGCTGAATACGTCATGCAGATTTTTAATATTGGCAATACCCTGCCGCCGCTGGCGGTTCTGGCGCTGGCGATGGTGGTTATCGGCATCGGCGACCGGCCTGCTATTGTCGCGCTTTTTCTGGCGTCATTATTGCCTATCGTGCGTAACACCTATGCCGGGCTGAGTGGCGTACCGCCCTCAATGATTGAAGCGGCGAACGGACTGGGCATGACTAAAATGCAGCGGCTGCGTCAGGTCGAACTGCCCAATGCCATGCCGGTTATCCTTTCCGGGGTGCGTATCGCGACGGCGATCAACGTGGGTACTGCGCCGCTGGCTTTCTTGATTGGCGCCAGCAGCTACGGTGAACTTATCTTTCCGGGTATTTATTTGAATGATTTCCCGACGCTGATTCTGGGTGCCGTCGCCACCGCGCTGTTTGCGTTAATTCTGGATATGTTGCTGGCGGGTCTTGGGCGTTTGCTCAGTCCGCACACGGCAGTATAAACAACAATAAGGAGACTGTGATGGCAACCCCTGTTTATATGAAACGCTGGCTGCGTAATACCGCGCTGGCGTTAAGCGCAACCCTGGCGCTAAGTACCTCGGCGCTGGCCGCCAAGCCTATCGTATTCGCCACCAAAAGCTTTACCGAGCAGCACATCCTTTCAGCCATGACCACCATGTATCTGCGTAAAAAAGGTTTTCAGATCGAACCGAAAACCAACATTGCGACCACTATTGGACGCAACGCAATGATTAATAAGCAGATTGACATGACGTGGGAATATACCGGCACCTCGCTGATTATTTTTAACCATATCAATAAGCCGATGTCGCCAAAAGAGGCCTACGAGACGGTAAAAAATCTCGACGCCAAACTGGGTCTGGTATGGCTTAACCCGGCGCCGATGAATAATACCTATGCTTTTGCCATGACGCGAAAACGCGCCGAGGAAGAGCATATTTCAACCATGTCACAGCTGGTAGCGAAAATTGAAGAGGTGCGCAAGAACGATCCCGATCATAACTGGTTGCTCGGCTTAGACCTGGAGTTTTCCGGACGTTCAGACGGCATGAAGCCGCTTCAGAAAGCCTACAATATGCCGCTCGACCGCCCGCAAATTCGCCAGATGGACCCCGGTCTGGTGTATAACGCGGTGCGCGATGGCTTTGTCGACGCAGGCCTGATCTACACCACCGATGGACGGGTTAAAGGCTTCGATTTAAAAGTGCTGGAGGATGATAAGCACTTTTTCCCCAGCTATGCCGTAACGCCGGTAGTGCGTAAAGAGGTCCTTGATTCGCATCCGGGACTGGCCGATGCCCTCAATCAGCTTTCACCGCTGATCACCGATGATGTCATTACTGAACTCAATAAACGCGTGGATATTGACCACCAATCACCGCAGCAGGTCGCTCGCGATTTTCTTAAATCTAAAGGCTTGCTCTAAGGGGGAACGATGGACACCATTCACTATATTATTGATAACTGGCAGTACCTGATGACGTTGACCGGTCAGCATTTGTGGCTGGTTGCGCTGGCCGTGGGCATGGCGATTATTATCGGCGTTCCCCTCGGCATTCTCATTGTGCGCTTTAAGTGGCTGGCTACGCCGGTGCTGGGTCTGGCAACCATCGTGCTGACCATCCCGTCTATCGCGCTGTTCGGCATTATGATCCCTGTCTTCTCGCTGATTGGTCAGGGTATCGGCGTGCTCCCTGCTATTACCGCGGTATTTCTTTATTCGCTGCTGCCGATCGTGCGCAATACCCATACGGCGCTGGAAAACCTGCCCGACGGGCTGCGCGAAGCCGGTCGCGGTATCGGTATGACCTTCTGGCAGCGTCTGCGCTGGGTTGAAATCCCCATGGCGCTGCCGGTTATTTTCGGCGGTATTCGTACCGCAGTGGTTATGAACGTTGGCGTAATGGCAATTGCGGCGGTTATCGGCGCAGGCGGCCTTGGCTTGCTGCTGCTTGATGGTATCAGCGGTAGCGACGTGCGCATGCTGATTTCCGGCGCGCTGATGATTTGTTTACTGGCAATTATTCTCGACTGGCTGCTGCATCGTCTGCAGCTGGCGTTGACTCCAAAGGGGATTCGATAATGATAAAACTGGAAAACCTCACCAAAACTTTTTCACAGAAAAATGGCAGCACTTTTAACGCCGTGGATAATGTCAGCCTCAACGTCCCTGAAGGTGAAATGTGTGTACTGCTCGGCCCTTCCGGCTGTGGCAAGACGACAACGCTGAAGATGATCAACCGTCTGATCCCCGCCACCAGTGGTAAGATTTACATTAACGGTGAAGACACCAGCGACCAGGATACGGTCACGCTGCGCCGCAACATCGGCTATGTTATTCAACAAATCGGTCTGTTCCCTAACATGACCATTGAAGAAAACATCATGGTGGTACCACGCATGCTGGGCTGGGAGAAACAGCGCTGCGTTGAGCGTGCCCGCGAGCTGATGAGCATGGTCGCCCTTGACCCCAAAAAATATATGCAACGCTACCCGCGTGAACTGTCCGGCGGCCAGCAGCAGCGTATTGGCGTAATCCGCGCGCTGGCGGCGGATCCGCCGGTGCTGCTGATGGATGAACCTTTCGGCGCCGTCGACCCGATTAACCGTGAAGTCATTCAGAATGAATTTCTGGATATGCAGCGCCAGCTCAAGAAAACGGTAATGCTGGTTAGCCACGATATTGATGAAGCACTGAAGCTCGGCGACCGCATCGCGGTCTTCGGCCAGGGAAAAATAGTGCAATGCGCCAGCCCTGACGAGCTGCTGGCTAAGCCGCGCAACGATTTTGTCGGCTCCTTCGTTGGTCAGGACCGTACCCTGAAGCGCCTGCTGCTGGTATCGGCTGGCGATGTCACCGATCAGCAGCCGACTATTACCGTGCGACGTTCAACGCCGCTTAACGAAGCCTTTGCCACTATGGATGATAATGACATGCGTTCCGTTACCGTAGTGGATGAAGAAGGTAAGCCGTTAGGCTTTGTTAAAAGGCGGGAAGCGCGTAATGCCGAGGGAACCTGCGCCGACCTGACCCACTCATTCAAAGTGACAGGCCGGGCAGAAGAGAACCTGCGCGTGGTGCTGTCTAAGCTTTATGAACACAACACCACCTGGATGCCGATCGTCGATGAAGACGGACGCTACAGCGGCGAGATTTCGCAGGATTACATCGCCGACTATCTCAGCTCAGGACGCACCCGCCGCCAGCTGGGCGTTTAAGGCCACGGACAGGGACGTCCCCCCACCTTTATTACATGCCGCAAAGATAATCTGCCAGCGCGCGCTTTTCCGGGCGCGGCAGGTACGGTATTTCGCCCAGCAATGGCGCCGGAAGCTTCTCACTTAACACCTCAATAATGTCAGCGTAGTGCGCCAGTCCCGGGTTAATGCGATTCGCCACCCAACCCACCAGCGGCAAGCCATCCGCCAGAATCGCCTGAGAGGTCAGCAGCGCATGGCTAATACAGCCACTCTGGATACCAACCACCATAATCACGGGCAGCTGTTCCTGCACGACCCACTCGGAGAGTGGACGCAGATCGCTGAGCAAATTGCGCCAGCCGCCGGTGCCTTCGATAATAACCGTATCCGCCTGCGATGAAAGCGCGGCCAGTCCTTCGCTCAGCGCGGCATAATTGACCGCGCTGCCGCGCTGCGCGCTAACTTCGTCATCCTCGTAAGCCAGAGGATTGATCGCTTCATAGGACATCTCCAGGGTTGACGCGGCCTGAAGAACCAGTGCATCAGGATTGCGTAAACCCTCGGTGGTTTGCAGACTATTGCGGCCGATAGGCTTATATCCCACCACCCGCTTGCCCTGCGAGGACAGCTTTTGCATAAGCGCACAGCAGGCAACGGTTTTGCCGATTGCGCTGTCCGTTCCCGTCACGAATACCCTTTTCATTCTATTCTCCCCCAGAGTGCCACACCCCTCAACAGAACCAAATCACCGGGGCGAGCAAAAAGTGTAAGCAGAATAAAAGTAACGGAGATTGCGTTAGCGCAATGTTAACGTGAAAAAATCAGCCTTGTAACAATTGTATCAGCAGCGAACCTTCAAACAGCGCATCTTTAATCAGCGCGGCGCCGGGCAGCGTTCCCCGCCCTGCAATCTGCGATGCCTCCAGAGTCAGCGCGGCGCTATACGACGGTAAGGACTGCTGCATGATGGTGCGGCTGATAAGTGGATAAAGTAAAGAAGAGGCCTGATTTAACGGCGAACCTATTAATATTTTTTCTGGATGAAAGATATTAACCATCACCGCCAGCAGACGACCGACGCTTTCACCGACCTCCTGGATTAGCGAGCGCGCCAGCGGATCGCTATTCAGTGCCGCGCGACAGAGGGTTTCTATCGTCAACGGCTGATGATGAAGCGCAGAGGCAGTATCGCGCGCCATGCCCTCAGCGGCGCGCTCCAGCAGATGTGGAATGCTGGCCAGCGTTTCCAGGCAGCCATGGTTGCCGCAGTAGCACTGACGCCCCTGCGGCGCAATCTGCGTATGGCCAATTTCCACCAGCGATGACGTGCCGCGATGGAGAATTCGCCCGCCGGTTATGACGCCAGCGCCGACGTTGTCATCAATCACCAGATGAATAACATCGCGCGTGCCGCGCGCCGCGCCGAATAGCGCTTCAGCCAATGTCCAGCCATAGATATCATGTGCCAGATAAACCGGTAGCCCCATTCGCGCCGCTAAAAAAGGCGCCAGCGCAAGGTCTTTAACCGTATAAAACGGCATGCGGTGGATGACGCCAAGGCTGCCGTTAACCATGCCAGGAGAGGTAATCGCGATCGCCGTCAGCCGCTCCAGTTTACTCTGATTGCGGGTAAAAAAAGCGTCAATCTGCTCGGCGATCAGAAATTGCAATGGACGGACGTCGTCGAGCAGCAGCGGCTGCGTTTCCTCAACGATACAGCGGCTGCTGAGATCGCGTAGCGCCAGAATGAGCTCGCCGTTGCCGATGCGCAGAGCCAGATAGTGCCAGTTGCGCGTATCAAGAACCAGCCCGGTAGCCGGACGCCCACGGCTGGCCATTTCCTGAAATTCCGTTTCCTTTACCAGCTGCGCATCAACCATTTCGCGCACAATTTTGGTAATACTTGCCGGCGCCAGCTGGGCTTTTTTTGACAGTTCAATGCGCGATATGGGTCCGTGTTGGTCGATGAGGCGGTATACAACCCCAGCGTTTACCTTTTTTATCTGATCGATATGACCAGGTTTATTCTCCCCCAACACCTGTTACGCTCCGGTTATTTTCGCGCTTCAAAATAAAACTTTCGGTATGGTGAAACAGTTAAATTCGATCGTCAACTATTTGATTCGTTTTGTGATTTGCTGCACATATTCAGCCTCATCAGGCGACTATTTGCTCACCGCTAAGCAACGCAATCATCTGCGTCAGCGGCGCCCTTAGCTCACGCTGACGCGACCACACCAGCCAGACTTCAGAGCGCGCGTCAGCTTCTTTCAGCGTTTTCCAGATAACCTCCGGCGGCGATACACGGCGAAAAGAAGCCGGCAAAATGGAGATTCCCAGTCCGGCGGCCACCAGCCCCATAATCGTCATTGCCTCACCCACCTCCTGGGTGATGCACGGTGTGACCTGATAGCGATGCATCAGCGCCAGGGTTTCGCTGTAAAGCGCGGTTCCGACGTGAGGATCGAAAAAAACAAAGGGCTCGCTGCCCAGTTCACTGACCGAAAGCTGCGCCGCATGCGCTAACGGATGATCGCGGTGTAATAAAGCGCACAGCGGCTCACGCAGCAGCAAACGCCAGGCCAGTGAATCAGGCAGCTCGGTATTACGCATTACCCCCAGGTCGAGACGACCGTCACTTAACGGCTCCAGCTGCTGGCGCGTATTCAGTTCTTGCATCTGCAAATGGACGTCAGGATAGCGATAGCGGAAGTTTGATAGCGCTTCAGAGACCTGTGAAATAAAGGGCGATGATGAGGTAAAACCAATACGCAGTTCACCGCTGGTGCCGGCATGCAGGCGCGAGGCTTTTTCCGCCGCGCGGTTTACGCTGGCAAGAATCTGCCGGCTATCCAGCAAAAACTGCTCTCCTGCCGGCGTCAGCTCGACGCGGCGATTATTGCGGGCGAACAGGCGAGCATTAATCTGCTTCTCCAGCGTCTGGATCTGCTGGCTAAGGGGCGGCTGCGAGATATTAAGACGCTGAGCAGCCCGACCAAAATGTAGCTCTTCGGCAACGGCGATAAAATAACGCAAATGACGCAGTTCGATATGCATAGAATATCATTTCAGACAATTAATATATTAGACATCATACATACCGATCCTTATGCTTTAAAGCATTGCCGCCGCAATGTCGTAAAGGATTAATCGTGAGCCGTATCTCTGCGCCATCAACATTCGATCAGCCCGAACAACAACAATCGCGTTCAGTCACCGCCCCCCGGCAGCATTCAGCACAATACATTAAGCGCGGCACCCCCCAGTTTATCCGCGTCACACTGGCGTTATTCTCCGCCGGCCTGGCGACTTTTGCCCTGCTTTACTGCGTGCAGCCCATTTTGCCTCTGCTGTCACAGGAGTTTGGCGTATCCCCCGCCGCCAGCAGCCTGTCGCTCTCGGTTTCCACGGCGCTACTGGCGCTGGGCTTGCTGATAACCGGCCCGCTCTCCGACGCAATTGGGCGCAAATCAGTCATGGTTACCGCGCTGATGCTGGCGTCGGTCTGCACGTTGCTATCCGCCACCATGGCGAGCTGGCACGGCATTCTGCTGATGCGCGCGCTGACGGGTCTGGCGCTGAGCGGCGTCGCGGCGGTGGGTATGACCTACCTCAGCGAGGAAATTCATCCCAGCTTTATTGCCTTCAGCATGGGGCTTTATATCAGCGGTAACTCAATCGGCGGCATGAGCGGCAGGTTGCTCAGCGGGGTCATTGCTGACTTTTTCTCCTGGCGGGTGGCGATTGCCACCATCGGCTGCTTTGCACTGGCTTCAGCGCTAATGTTCTGGAAAATCTTGCCGCCATCACGCCATTTCCGCCCGTCATCTTTGCGGCCGAGAAGCCTGCTGATAAATTTTCGTCTGCACTGGCGCGATCGCGGGCTGCCGCTGCTGTTTGCCGAAGGCTTTTTACTGATGGGGTCGTTTGTCACCCTGTTTAACTATATCGGCTACCGACTTGTTAGCCCGCCGTGGTCGCTTAATCAGGCCATTGTTGGCCTGCTGTCGATTGTCTATCTCACCGGAACCTGGAGCTCACCCAAAGCCGGCGCCATGACCACGCGCTACGGTCGCGGCACGGTGGTGCTGTTTTCAACCGGCGTGATGCTGGCAGGACTTCTGCTGACGGCCTTCAGTTCGCTGTGGCTTATTCTGCCGGGCATGATGTTATTTTCCGCCGGGTTCTTCGCGGCGCATTCGGTCGCCAGCGGCTGGATTGGCCCGCGCGCGCGGCGGGCAAAAGGCCAGGCCTCTTCTCTTTATCTGTTTAGCTACTATCTGGGCTCCAGCCTTGCGGGTACCGCTGGCGGTCTGTTCTGGCACAATTTTGGCTGGCCCGGCATCACGATGTTTATTAGCGCGCTATTGGTCATTGCGCTGCTGATTGGCTTGCATCTGAAAAAAAGGGCTGTCTGAACCGGCTGGCGCGCTGCGCACAGCCGGAGTAACCGCGATTTTCCCCTGCCTGATAAATATACGCGGCGGCGTTGCAATCCTGAACTGACTGTTCAATAATCCTTTGTATGTTGTAACTAAATACGGGGTTCACATGTCGCGCTATCAGGCCATTGAACAGCTGCACCACACCATTGGCGAGCTGGAACGCTCGCTGAGCGTTTTGCGCCAGCAGCTGCAACAACTGCGCCTGCTCGCCGCCCGGGTTTTCGTCTTACCTGAGGTCGCCAGGGGTAAGGAGCATAACCCTCGCCCGCGAATAGAGGTGACCCAGCTGCTGGCGCAGGCGGCGCTTACGCAAGCGCTGCATCACTTCGGCCTGCTGTTCATGCAGCAGCAATCGGCACAGCGCAGCACTAAATCCGCCGTCAGGCTGCCCGGCGCGCTTTGTCTGGAAGCCCAGCAGCCGCAGGCAGAAGACTTACGTCGTCAGGTTGCGCATATTAACCAGCTAAAGCGGCGTCTGGAGCAGATAATTACCATTGAATCCGGCGTTGCCGCCGAGGAGCGCTTTGAGTTTGTCCACCAGCAGCTACCGGGGCTGATTACCCTTAATGCCTATCGCGCCATTACGCTGCTCGAGGCGCCGGACAGCGTCCGCTTCGGCTGGGCAAATAAGCAGATTATAAAAAAAGTGAACCGCGCTGAGCTGCGGGAAAAACTGCTGGCGAGTCTGAAAAGCGGCCGCAGCGCTGCGGGCTGGGATCGCGAAAGCTGGACGGCGAATCTGCAACAGGAAATAGCCTTACTGGAAGCACTACCGGACGACGTTCAGCTAAAAATTCGCCGGCCGGTAAAGGTCCAGCCGATAGCCCGAATCTGGCAGGCGGATAAGCAAAAGCAAACCCAGCTGGCCTGCCCTTCCCCCTTGCTGATTATCTGTCAGGATGCCAGCCAGCTACCTGCCCTTGGCGAACTACTCAACTATGATGAAAACAACATTAGTCACCGCCATAAACCGGCGGCGCAAACGCTATGGCCGCTGATCCCCCGCCTGCATCTGTTTGTCGACCGCCCACAGTAAAAAACCGGGCATCAGCCCGGTTTAGCCCAGCGGAAAACGGCGATTACTGCTTCATACTGCCAACCATATCTTCCGGACGCACCCAGGCGTCAAACTCCTCTTCGGTAAGATACCCAAGCTTCAGCGCCGAGCCTTTTAACGTCAGCCCCTCTTTATGGGCTTTTTTAGCGATTTCCGCCGCTTTGTCATAACCAATGTGGGTATTTAATGCGGTGACCAGCATCAGCGACTCGTTTAGCAGCTGGCTGATACGATCGCGGTTAGGCTCGATGCCGGTCGCGCAATGGTGATTAAAGCTATCCATGCCGTCCGCCAGCAGCCGAACGGATTGCAGGAAGTTATGGATAACCATCGGACGATAGACGTTCAATTCAAAATTGCCTGAAGCGCCGCCCATGTTTACCGCCACGTCATTACCCATCACCTGGCAGCAAAGCATCGTTACCGCTTCGCACTGGGTCGGGTTTACTTTACCCGGCATGATCGAGCTGCCCGGCTCATTTTCAGGAATAGCCAGTTCACCAATGCCGCAGCGCGGACCGGAAGCCAGCCAGCGCACGTCGTTAGCAATTTTCATCATTGATGCCGCCAGGCCTTTCAGCGCACCATGGGCATGCACCAGCGCGTCGCAGGTGGCCAGCGACTCAAACTTATTCGGCGCGGTAACGAACGGCTGGCCGGTAAGCGTTGCCAGCTCTTTAGCGACGCGAACGGCGTATTCAGGGTGAGTGTTTAACCCGGTGCCAACGGCGGTCCCCCCCAGCGCCAGCTCGGCCACGTGCGGAATGCTGTTTTCAATATGTTTGAGATTATGTTCCAGCATTGCCACCCAGCCGGAGATCTCCTGGCCCAGGGTCAATGGCGTCGCATCCTGCAAATGGGTACGACCAATCTTCACAATATCTTTGAAGGCCTCGGATTTCCCACTCAGGGTTTTCTTCAGTGTTTGCAGCTGCGGAATAAGTTGCTCGCGCACGGCAATAACGGCGGCAACGTGCATTGCGGTAGGAAACACGTCGTTAGAGCTCTGGCTTTTATTGACATCATCATTCGGATGAACAAGGCGTGACATGCCGCGCTCGCCGCCCAGTATTTCACTGGCGCGGTTGGCCAACACTTCATTCATATTCATGTTGGTCTGCGTGCCCGAACCGGTTTGCCAGATGGCCAGCGGAAACTCCTCGCCGTGTTGATTATCCAACACCTCATCCGCCGCTTTGACAATAGCTTCTGCACGCTCGGCTGCTAACAGCCCTAAATCCTGATTAACTTTTGCCGCTGCACGCTTGGTCAATGCCAGCGCATGAACCAGCGCGGTCGGCATTTTTTCCGTTGAAATACGAAAATGTTCCAGAGAGCGCTGAGTCTGCGCGCCCCATAGCTTATCAGACGGTACATCGATGGGCCCCATTGAGTCTTTTTCAATGCGATTGGCTACCATTACTGTCTCCTTAGCACAAATATTGAGTATTCACGGTGTTCCTCCCGCAGCAGGCGGAAAGTTCGCCGCACAGAGTGACATAGATCAACATTACATTATGCGACTCAGCCAAAGTTATTGCTGATTGAATGCCTTTTTCCCGGCTTTCTGTTTTAATACTCCACAATTATTTCACTGCCAATACGGGTACTTATCATGCAAAAATTAATCAATTCGCTGCAATATTATGCATGGGGCAGTAAAACAGCCTTAACCGAACTCTATCATATTGCCAACCCCGATAATCGCCCGCTGGCCGAACTTTGGATGGGCGCTCATCCGAAAAGTTCGTCGCAGATAGAGACACCGGCAGGCCAGCGCTCACTGCGTGAGGTTATTGCCGAAAATACCACTGCGATGCTCGGCGAAAAAGTCGCCCGCCGCTTTGGCGAACTGCCTTTTTTATTCAAGGTGCTGAGCGCAGCGCAACCGCTTTCGATCCAGGTTCACCCCAGTAAATCGGCCGCCGAAGCCGGCTTCGCCAAAGAAAACGCTGCCGGCATTGCGCTGGACGCGCCCGAACGTAACTATAAAGATGCCAATCATAAACCTGAGCTGGTATTCGCGCTGACGCCATTTAAAGCGATTAACGGTTTTCGCGAACAGGCAGAAATGGTTTCGCTGCTGCAGCCGGTAGCCGGTGCTCATCCCGCCATTGCCCACTTTTTACAGGCTCCCGACGAACAGCGCCTGAAACAGCTTTTTGCCGGCCTGCTTTCCATGGAGGGTGACAGCAAATCCCTCGCGCTCGGTGTGCTAAAAGCCGCGCTGAATAGCCAGCACGGTGAGCCATGGGAAACCATTCGCGCCATCGCCGTTGATTATCCGCATGATAATGGCCTGTTTTCACCGCTGCTGCTGAATGTTATTACTCTGCAACCCGGCGAGGCGATGTTTTTATTCGCTGAAACGCCCCATGCCTACCTCAACGGCGTCGCGCTGGAGGTGATGGCTAATTCTGATAACGTGCTGCGTGCAGGCCTGACGCCAAAATATATTGATATCCCGGAACTGTTAGCTAATCTCAAGTTTACGGCAAAACCCTTTGCATCTTTGCGCACCGAGCCGCAGAGCACAGGCAACAGCCTTATCTTCTCCATACCGGTTGAAGATTTTGCCTTTGCATTACATACCCTGAGCGCAGAACCTGCCGCCATCAGCCAGGAGAGTGCGGCAATCCTGTTCTGCGTTGAAGGTAAGGCGGTGGTCGCGCAGGGAGAACAGCGGATCACGCTGGCGCCGGGCGAATCCTGCTTTATTGCCGCCAACGAGTCGCCGGTGACCCTCGCTGGCACCGGACGCGTGGCGCGCGTTTATAATCAGCTGGATTAGGTCGAAAAGACAGGTTTTGAAATAGCTGTTATCATTCAATCTATTACTTATAAAACACCCCGCCGGAGTAGCCAGCAACAACCGGAAGGCGCACCGGCATGACGGAAAGGAAAGGATGTAGCGATGAAAAAGACCAAGATAGCGGTCGGCGTGGTGGTAGCACTCGGTGTAATCTGGATCGGCGGCGCCTGGTTAACAGGGAAAAAGCTGGAAGATAATCGTGACCAGGCTTTACAAAACGTCAACAGCTGGCTGCAACAGCAGCTGCCGCAGTCTCATCTGACTGTCAGCTATCAGGATTACCAGCGTGGCCTGTTTAGCAGCCACGTGAAGCTGGTCATACAATCAACCTCTCAAACCACCGACGATGCATTGTTGAAGCCCGGTCAGAGCGTCGTTTTTCAGGAAACGATCGATCATGGCCCCTTCCCGCTGGCCCAGTTAAAGAAATTCAACCTGATCCCCAGCATGGCTTCAGTTCACAGCGATCTGCAAAATACCGACCCGGTGCGCAAGCTGTTTGAGCTGACCAAGGATAAACCCTTTATTACCGCCGATACCCGCATTGGTTACAGCGGCGATACCTCCAGCGATATCCACCTGCTGCCGATTGATTATCAGGATGCCAACAGCGGCGATAGGCTGGCCTTTAACGGCGGCGACTTAACCATTTCTGCCGATAAGCAGGGTAATCAGGTAGATTACTCCGGCAATATCGACAGCCTTGCGGTTACCAGCAAAAACGCGATGGATATGCCGGTTCTGCTTACCTTTAATGGCATGACGTTTGACGGTAAAACCCATCTGGGCGCCGGCAATCTGCGCGTTGGCGACCAGACGCTGGCGCTGAAAAAATTCAATGCCAGCATTCAGGGTAAAGAAGTGTTCACCGCAGAAGGGCTGAAACTGCTTTCAGATTTCAAAAGCGATGATAAGAACATCAACGGACAGTTTGATTACAGCATGGACGCCCTGAAAATGCAGGGGCAGGATTTTGGCTCAGCGAAACTGACGTTGAAATTATCGCAGCTGGATGCCGATGCGCTGAAGACCTTCTCGGATAATTATCGCAATGAAATGCAGCCAGTTATCGACCAGCCGAATATAGATCCGCTGGTATTGCAGCAAAAATCCCGCGAGGTCTTTGCCAAAAATCTGCCGCTACTGCTGAAAGGTAATCCGGTTATCAGCATTGCGCCATTGAGCTGGAAAAATGCGAAGGGCGAGAGCACCTTTAACCTGACCGCCAGCCTGAGAGACCCGTCAACCGGTAAGCCTGCCGACGGTGGCGATATCAACCAGGCCGCTGACAACGTGGTCAAATCGCTGGATGCTAAGCTGGTTATTCCTATGGCGATGGCAACCGAAACCATGACTCACGTGGGCATGGCGGAAGGTAATAGCGAAGAGCAGGCTGCCAAACTTGCCGACCAGCAGGTCAAAGGCTTTGCCGCCATGGGGCAAATGTTTAAGCTCACTACCCAGCAGGATAATGATATCGTCGCCAGCCTGCATTTTGCCGACGGTCAGGTGGAGATGAACGGCGAAAAAATGCCGCTCGACCAGTTTATCAATCGCTATCTGCCAGGGGGCGTGACGCCGGACGGCATGCCGCAATAATCCAGACTGAATGCAGAGCGCGCTACGGCGCGCTTTTTTTTTGCTGGTCATTTGCGCAAACAAATTAATTTGTTGCGCAAACTGCTGGCATCATTCGTCCCGATGTTTTTATAATCTTCTGCACTTCTAAAGCCGATAAGATAAGAGAGTGCTCAGTGATCGTTCATGACCTTCCCCTGACAGACCTTCATCGCCATCTGGATGGCAATATCCGTGCGCAAACTATTCTCGATTTAGGCCGCCAGTTTAATATTGCCCTGCCGGCGACAGATATTGACAGCCTGCGGCCTCACGTTCAGGTTACCGAAACCGAGCCGGATCTGGTGAGCTTTCTGAACAAGCTCGACTGGGGCGTGAAGGTGCTGGGTTCGCTTGACGCCTGTCGCCGGGTGGCAATGGAAAACGTTGAAGATGCTGCACGCGCAGGCATTCATTATGCTGAGCTGCGCTTCTCCCCCGGCTATATGGCAATGACGCATAACCTGCCGGTAAGCGGCGTGGTCGAAGCGGTGGCCGACGGCATCAAAACCGCCAGTCGCCAGCTGCCGATCGAGGTCCGTTTGATTGGCATCATGAGCCGGACCTTTGGTGAAGAAGCCTGCCTGCGCGAACTGGAAGGACTGCTGGCCCACCGCGATGCGATTACCGCCGTTGACCTTGCCGGTGACGAGCTGGGCTTTCCCGGCAGTGAATTCCTGACGCATTTCAATCGCGCGCGCGATGCCGGCTTCCATGTAACGATCCACGCCGGTGAAGCGGCGGGCGCTGACAGTATCTGGCAGGCGATTCGCGAACTGGGGGCAGAACGCATTGGACACGGCGTCAAAGCGGTTGACGATCCGGCGCTGATGGCGTTTCTCGCTGAACATGGTATCGGTATCGAATCCTGTCTGACCTCCAATATCCAAACCAGCACCGTCGCCTCACTGGCCAGCCATCCGCTAAAAAAATTCCTCGACCACGGCATCCTTGCCACGCTGAACACCGACGATCCGGCGGTTCAGGGCATCGAACTACCCTATGAATATCAGGTTGCGGCGCCCGCCGCCGGGCTGTCGCCGGCGCAAATACGCAAGGCTCAGGAAAATGGCCTGACGATCGCATTCCTCAGCGAAGCGGAAAAGCAGGCATTACGCCAGCGCGTTGCCGGTTAAAGGTAAAAAAAAGCCCCCTTATGCTAAGGGGGCGGGATATATTGCCAGTCGGTGTACTGTAGGGCTTATTTACAGGAAAGCGTCTGGCGCTTTTCCGAAGACTGCAATCCAAGCTCGATCAGTTCCATAACCTGAATAGCTTCGTCAGCGCTAACCGGATTGGCACCCTCTCCCCTGACCGCATCACGGATGGCGGCATAATAGGCCGGATAGTTGCCGGGAATAGTCAACAGGCTTTTCTCAACCATCGTCTCTCCCTCAGTCAGGGTCAGCACGCCATCTCGCATATCATAACCCCATTCCTGCTGCGGTGGCCGGGCGCCCGATTTAAGACTGTCTTCCTGCGGATCCAGCCCGTATTTGATGTAGCTGCCGCGGGTGCCATGCAGCTGATAGCGCGCTGACTCGGCGGCAACCATCATGCTGGCATGCAGGACTACGCGTTTCTGCGGGTAGATTAATACCGCGTGAAAATAGTCGGTGGTTTGCGCACCGGGCCGCAGTTCGGTCATATCAACGTTGATTGCGACCGGCGAGCCAAACAGCTGTAGCGCCTGATCCAGCAAATGCGGTCCTAAATCATACCAGATACCGCTTCCCGCGCCCTTCTGTTCACGCCAGCGCTGACGCACTTCCGGACGGAAGCGGTCAAAGTGCGATTCAAAATAGCGAATTTCACCTAAGGTACCTTCAGCCAGCAGATTCTTAACCGTCAGAAAATCGCTGTCCCAGCGGCGGTTATGAAATACTGAAAGCAGCAATCCTTTCGACTGCGCCAGCGCATTTAGCTCATGGGCTTGTGACAACGTCACGGTGAAGGGTTTATCCACCACTACGTGCTTGCCGGCATTCAGGGCGGCTTTTGCCAATGGGAAGTGGGTGTCATTCGGCGTCGGAATAACGATAACCTGCAACGAAGGATCGTCAAATAACGTCTGCGGATCGGCCACAACCTTTACCGATGGCCAGTCGGCATGCACTTTAGCAGCATCGCTACTGGATACCGCCGCCAGCTCCATTTCCGCCGTTCCGGCGATTAATGGCGCATGGAATGTTTTGCTGGCAAAGCCGTAACCGACCAGGCCAACACGAATTTTATCGCTCATTTGAGTTCCTCTCGTTCACTTACCCGATTGATTTAAGTCGAAAGCGCGATGCAGAACAAGGCGGAATACGCTGAAAGATTATTTTTGCCCGGACAAAGCACAGCTGAACAAATAATAAAAGCCGAAGGATAGCTAACCCTTCGGCTTTTGGTTGGCTGAAAACCGGCTAGCTTAGCCGTTTCACCGGCGCGTTTTGCTGGCGATCCCAGAGTACGGTGAGCAAGCGCTGCAGCGCGATAAATACAAACAGCAGAATCCCAATGGCAATCTTAGTCCACCACGAGCTCAGGGTACCGTCAAAATTTATCCAGGTCTGGATTAACCCCTGAATTAACACACCAAACAGGGTGCCAAGTACGGTTCCCACACCGCCGGAGAGCAGCGTACCGCCAATCACCACGGAAGCAATGGCGTCAAGTTCAACGCCCAGCCCGGCCAGCGCATAGCCTGCGGAGGTATAAATGGAAAAAACGATCCCGGCCAGCGTCGCCAGCATTGATGACAGCATATAAATACGCACGGTGGTACTGCGCGTGGAAATGCCCATCAGCTGCGCCGAGCTGATGCTTCCCCCCAGTGCATAGACCTGATTACCAAAGCGCGAACGATGGGCCAGGACAATTCCAAAGGCCACCACCAGCAGCATAATCACCGCCAGCAGGCTAAGGCGACCGCCGCCCGGCATTTTCCAGGCCAGGCTGGACAAGGTCGCATACAGCGGATGATCGATCGGAATTGAGCTTTCTGACACCAGGTAGCTACTGCCGCGCAGGAAAAACATGCCGGCCAGGGTAATGATAAACGCTGGAATTTTCAGCGCGTCGATCAGCAACCCCATCAGCGCGCCAAAAGCGCCGCCCAAAACCAGCATAATGGCGAATGCCAGCCAGGGATCTATCTGCCAGTCACCGATCATGCGCGCCAGACAAACGCCGGTAAAGGCAATCACCGCGCCCACTGACAGGTCGATTCCTCCCGACAAAATCACGAAGGTCATCCCTACCGCGATAATACCAAGGAACGCATTATCGGTAAGAATGTTGCAAATCACGCGGGTGGAGGCGAAGCCTGGAAACTGCGTCAGGCAGAACAGATAGCCGAGCACAAATACCAGCAGCGTAATAATTAAAGGCAGGTGGCGTTTCACGATCGCGCTCTCCTTTTCAACAGTTGCAGAAAGCGCGGTGACTGCAACATCAGCACCACCATGACGACCACGGCCTTCACCACCTGATTAAGCTCCGGCGGGAAGCCAGATAGCAGGATGCCGGTGTTCATTGACTGGATAATCAGCGCGCCGACCAGCGACAGGAAAATAGTAAAGCGTCCGCCCATTAACGATGCCCCGCCGATGACCACCGCCAGAATCGCATCCAGCTCCAGCCACAGACCGGCATTATTCGCATCCGCGCCGCGAATATCCGCGGTGACGATAAGCCCGGCCACCGCAGCGCATAAACCGCTGATAATATAGGTGCTCATTACCACCAGCCAGCCCGTTACGCCGGCGTTACGCGCTGCGCGCAGGTTGATGCCTACGGCTTCGATAAACAGGCCCAGCGCCGTTTTGCGCGTCAGCAACCAGACCAGCAGCGCCATCAGCAAGGTTACCCATACCGGTACCGGTAAAAACCACAGCGCGCCGCTGCCCACCCATGCCAGCGAATGGCTGTCGAAAGTGACGATTTGCCCCTGGGTGATTAACTGCGCGATCCCCCTGCCCGCCACCATCAAAATCAGCGTGGCGACAAAAGGCTGAATACGCAATATTGCCACCAGTATTCCGTTCCACATGCCGCAGGCAATGCCGGTTGCCAGCGTCGCCAGAATCACCAGGCCCAGGGAATACCCGGCAACCGTCATGGCCGCCGCCGTCGCGCCCGCAATCGCCATGACCGCACCAACCGACAGGTCAATACCGCCGGTGGCGATCACCAGCGTCATGCCGATCGCCAACAACGCGACCGGTGCGGCACGGTTAAGAATATCAATCGGACTGCCAAACAGGCGCCCATCCTGTAAATGAACAGCAAAAAAGTTGTGGGCCACCAGGCTGTCAACGATCAGTACCAGAATCAGCGCGACAATCTGCGGGGTGCCTTTCGGCCATTTGCGCTTTGACTTTGCCGATCTTTCCGGCGTCAGGTGAGACTCAAACATGTTGTTCTCCTCCCGCTGCAATGGCGTTAACTATTGATGCCACCGACAAACGTTCAAGGGGTATTTCAGCCACCTGCTGACGCTCGCGCAAAATCACGACCCGGTCGGCATAGCCCACCAGTTCCTCCAGCTCAGAAGAAATAACCAGCAGCGCCAGCCCGTCCGCACACAGGGTTTCTATCAATCGAATAATTTCCGCATGGGCGCCGACATCAATGCCGCGCGTGGGTTCGTCGAGTATCAGAAATTGCGGCCGCGTGACCAGCCAGCGTGATAGCAACACCTTTTGCTGGTTGCCGCCGGAGAGCAGTTCAATGGGCTGCTCACTATCCGGCGTGCGAATGCCTAAGCGCTTGATAAAGCGTTCGGCAATCTCTTGCTGCTCGCGGCGTTTAATTGGCCGTAGCCAGCCACGCTGCGCCTGCAGCGCCAGAATGATGTTTTCTCTGACCGATGCGGCGCCAATGATACCGTCAGTTTTACGGTCTTCCGGACAGAAGCCGATGCCTAAGCGTGACGCCTGAGCCGGATTGCGGATCGCGCGTGGCTTGCCTTTAATCCGCGCGCTAGCGCCTTTATCCGCCCGGCGGATACCAAACAATAGTTCGGCCGTTTCGGTCCGTCCCGATCCCAGCAGTCCGGCGAGACCAACCGCTTCGCCGGGGCGAACCTGCAGGTCAAACGCTGACAGCGTTCCTTTTTTGCCATAATTGGTAAATTCCACCAGCGGCGTCTCGCTTTTAATCGTACGCCCGGCGCGCTGCAGCGCCGTTTCCAGCAGCTCGCGACCGAGCATCAGCTTGATCAACTCAAGCTGAGGCAACGCATCACAATCACGCGTCGCGATAAACTGACCATTGCGTAAGACGGTAATACGGTCGCAGACGCGATAAACCTGGTCGAGAAAATGGGTAACGAAAATCAGGCTCATCCCGCGCGCTTTCAGGGTTTCCATCAAGGAGAACAGCATCTCAACTTCGCTGGCATCAAGGCTGGCGGTCGGTTCATCAAGAATCAGTACCTGGGCTGAAAGGTCGACCGCCCGACAAATCGCCACAATTTGCTGCATGGCGACCGAGTACTGCCCCAGCTGGCGGCTGACATCCAGTTCGAACCCGTAGCTGTTTAACAGCTTACGGGCATTGGCATTCATAGTTTTACGATCGATTAAACCAAAGCGTCGCGGTTCGCGACCGATAAATAAGTTATCTGCGACGGACATATTAGGCAGCAGGTTGACCTCCTGATAAACAGTGCCAATTCCCAGCTGCTGCGCTTCTGCGGTATTACGGGCGTGAATCGCCTTTCCCTCCAGGGTAATAGTGCCGCCGTCACGCTGATAAACGCCGGTAAGCACTTTAATCAGGGTCGATTTACCGGCGCCGTTCTCCCCCAACAGCGCCATGATTTCACCACGCCTTACAGATAAGGAAACATTGTCTAACGCCTTGACGCCGGGAAAATTTTTGCTGACGTTTTCAATACTAAGCAGAACCGGCTGTGTTGCACTTTGCGAGGTCATAAAATGCGTCTCAGTCAATGAAAAAAGCCGCCTGCGTTAGCAAGCGGCGGGCAGCAGAATTAATATCCCATGCCTTTTTTCTTATCCAGTTGCGATTGCGCTTCCGGCTGCAGGTACAAACGGGATTCTGTTTTAATAATCTTCGGCGGCATGGTGCCGTCTTTGCGGAATTTTTCCAGTGCGTCAAACGCCGGACCGGCCATATTCGGCGTTAGCTCAACGTTCGCATTCGCTTCGCCTGCCAACATAGCGCGGTAAATATCCGGTACGCCATCAATTGAGCCGGTAAGAATATCCTTACCTGGCTTCAGGCCGGCCTCTTTTATCGCCTGAATAGCGCCGATGGCCATATCATCGTTGTGGGCATAAACCATGCAAATATTTTTGCCGTTGTTTTCCGCTTTGATAAAGCTTTCCATTACCTCTTTACCTTTACTGCGGGTAAAGTCACCGGACTGAGAGCGGATAATTTTTATATTGGAATGACCGGCAATGGCATCAGCAAATCCTTTTTTACGGTCGATAGCTACGCTGGCCCCCACGGTTCCCTGCAGTTCAACCACGTTACAGGGCTTATTGCCGATATCTTTTACCAGCCAGTCACCGATTAATTTACCTTCATAAACGTTGTCTGCGGTGACGACCGCCATATACAGGGATTTATCTTTAACAGTAATGGCGCGATCGAGTAAAAATACCGGGATTTTGGCATCTTTGGCTTCTTCAAGCACCGGCTCCCAGCCTGTCTGCACCACCGGTGCAATAAAGATGGCATCGACGCCCTGCGCAATAAAAGATCGAACGGCTTTAATCTGGTTTTCTTGTTTTTGCTGGCCATCGGCAATCTTCAGGGTTATTCCGCGCTTTGCCGCTTCGCTTTTTGCCACCGTGGTTTCCGCGGCGCGCCAGCCTGACTCTGAACCTACCTGGGAAAAACCAACGGTAAGATTTTCAGCCAGCGCGGCTCCGCTGAATGTTGCACTGATTAACGTGGTTAAGAGTAAACGCTTCCACATGATTTTTTATCCTCTGAGGCGGAGATTATTAGGGGTACAAAAGCAATTAGAGCTTGTACCATTAGCGGCAAAACTATTTAGACAAAGCTCACAAAACCGAACTAATAAAAGGAGTTACGCCAAAATCACCTCAGGAAACCGCCAAATTCCTGCCGGTGAAAAATAAAAAAGTTTGGCGACAGGAAACGATAAGTGTCACAAAGATAAGCGGT
The DNA here is from genome assembly GCF_002006995.1 of Izhakiella australiensis. Classification (GTDB taxonomy): domain Bacteria; phylum Pseudomonadota; class Gammaproteobacteria; order Enterobacterales; family Enterobacteriaceae; genus Izhakiella; species Izhakiella australiensis. Next base: position 122,372 of record NZ_MRUL01000004.1, read on the forward strand.
TATCCTGACCACAAAGATGAAAACGATTACAGCCCACGCTGGCGCAGAGCGCTAACCAACTGTTAATGTATTTTTTAAAAAATGTGACACCCGCCACAATGCGCCCAGCGGCCCGATTGAAACGCAACGCAGAATTGATCTATCGAACACGGTTTATATTGGCGATTTGTTGTATTCAGGTTTTACATTGTCAGATTAAAATAGAGTTTGATGGCGAATATCTCAGCCGCACGTCACCTTCTGAGCTAACTATTTTTGAGTCAGCTGTGCTGCCGGTTGAACTTGCATTTTTATCACGCACTCTTAAGCGTAATTCTTAAATTCGCTATTTTTTACGGTTTTCTCTGTAGAAGAGATAAAACCACAACATATACTTGTAGCTCTCGCAGGCAGGACAACATACCAACATCATGACAGTTCACGATTATCTGTTAAAATTTCGCAAAGTTAGTAGCCTCGACAGCCTTGAAAGACTTTTCGATCATCTCAACTACTCGCTGACCGACGAACAGGACATCATCAACATGTATCGTGCCGCCGACCATCGGCGTGCGGAACTGGTTTCCGGTGGCCGCCTGTTCGATTTGGGCCAGGTGCCAAAATCAGTCTGGCACTACGTCGTTTAAATTAGCGCGGGCTGATGAATTTCACTGAAAATCACGTATAATCGCGCCTCTGTTGCCGGCGGCGGTAATCTTCCCGCGGCTAATCATGAGGGGTTGTTTTGACACTGGAATCAAAACCGCGCATCGGTGGCTGGTTGTGGTTGCCGTTTATCTGGCTGATTTTAACGCTGCTTGCCAGTACGCTGGTACTTGCCCGTTATTGCATCTGGCTGCTGAGCGATCAAGTGTGGCACGAGCTGCTGATGCAATCGCATACGCTGCTGATTCAGGTGGTGGCCTCGCTGGTAACGGCGATTGGCGTATGGATTTACAGCGGCTGGATCACCTGGCTTTTTTACCAACGCTCAAGCCGCCTGCCGCGTCATTATATTATATGGCTGCTGTTAACGGTTGCGCTGGCGCTTAAAAGCTGGGCCTTCTCGCCGGTAAGCGAGGCGATTGCCACGCGAAATCTGCTGATTTCGCTGCTGGCGGCGGCAATTTTCGCCATTTATCTGCGACGTTCGGCAAGAGTTAAAGCGACCTTTATCGGGCGTTAATCGTCGTTTAATACGACGAGTTTATTCAATAGTGCTTTCTGTATGGGTTTACGGACTAACCCTGGGGTTGAGCGGTTGTCGCTGGCGGTTGGATCGCCGATAATAACCGCTTTCGTTGTTCAGGCTAAACCATGACCGAATACCTGCTGTTATTTGTTGGCACCGTTCTGGTGAATAATTTTGTCCTGGTGAAGTTCCTTGGCCTTTGTCCTTTTATGGGTGTTTCCAAAAAGCTGGAAACGGCAATTGGCATGGGGCTCGCCACAACCTTTGTGATTACCCTGGCCTCGATCTGCGCGTGGCTGGTTAATCATCTGATCCTTGTTCCCCTTGATCTGACCTATCTGCGCACCATGGCGTATATTCTGGTGATCGCGGTTGTGGTGCAATTTACTGAAATGGTGGTGCGTAAAACCAGCCCCGGTCTTTATCGCCTGTTAGGCATTTTTCTGCCGCTGATCACCACTAACTGTGCCGTGCTGGCCGTTCCGCTGCTGAGCGTAAATCTCAGCCATAGCTTTTTGCAGGCGGCGGTATTTGGCTTCAGCGCTTCACTCGGCTTCTCGCTGGTAATGGTACTGTTTGCCGGCCTGCGTGAGCGCCTGGTTCTGGCTGACGTGCCCGCGCCGTTTAAAGGTAACTCTATCGCGCTGATCACCGCCGGGCTGATGGCTCTGGCCTTTATGGGCTTCACCGGGCTGGTAAAATTCTGATGAGTGCAATCTGGATCGCTATTGCTGTACTTAGCGCACTGAGTCTGTTTTTTGGCGGTCTGCTTGGCTACGCTTCGCGCCGGTTTAAAGTTGAAGATGACCCTATCGTCGAGAAAATTGACGCGCTGCTGCCGCAGAGTCAATGCGGCCAGTGCGGTTATCCCGGCTGCCGCCCGTACGCAAACGCGGTTGGCAACAATGGCGAAGCGATTAATAAATGCGCGCCCGGCGGCGAGCAAACCATGCTTAAACTGGCGACGCTGCTGAATATCGAACCGCAGCCCATCGACGGTGACGATGAGGCCCGTGAACCGGTAAGAAAGGTGGCGTGGATCGACGAGGCCAACTGCATCGGCTGCACCAAATGCATTCAGGCCTGCCCGGTTGATGCCATCGTCGGCGCTACCCGCGCCATGCACACCGTACTAAGCGATGTCTGCACCGGCTGCGATCTCTGCGTAGCACCCTGCCCAACCGACTGCATTGAAATGCGACCAGTTGCCGTTACCCCTGCCAGCTGGAAATGGAATTTAGACACCATTCCGGTGCGCGTGCTTCCTGCGGATAGCCATGCTTAACCTGCTAAAGCTGTTTAAACAAGATCGCATCTGGGATTTCGACGGCGGTATTCATCCGCCGGAGATGAAAACCCAGTCTAGCGGCACGCCTCTGCGTCAGCTGCCGCTGGCGTCGCGCTTTATTATTCCGCTAAAGCAGCATATTGGTCACGACGGCGAAATCTGCGTCAAGCCCGGAGATAAAGTGCTGCGCGGTCAACCACTCACCTTTGGCCAGGGTCGGATGCTGCCTGTCCATGCGCCAACCTCCGGCACAATAGAGGCGATAGCCCATCATATGACAGCTCACCCTTCCGGGCTGAGCGAGCTCTGTATTTTCCTCGAAGCGGACGGCGAGGATCGCTGGGCGCCACGTAATTCTCTGGCAGATTATCAGCAGCGGCCCCGCGCCGATCTCATTGCTCATATTCATCAGGCTGGCATCGCCGGACTTGGCGGCGCCGGTTTTCCTACCGCGCTTAAGCTAAAGGGCGGACAAAACAGCACCAGAACGTTAATTATCAACGCCGCAGAGTGTGAGCCTTATATTACCGCCGACGATCGCCTGATGCAGGACTGCGCCGCTGAAGTCGTGGAAGGAAGTCGTATCCTCGCCTGGATTTTACAGGCAGATAAAACCATGATCGGTATTGAGGATAATAAACCGCAGGCCATTAGCGCGCTGAAGCAGGCTCTGGCTGGCAGCGACGATATACAGCTGCGCGTCATCCCGACTAAATACCCGTCAGGCGGCGCCAAACAGCTGACAAAAATCCTCACCGGTAAAGAAGTTCCTCACGGCGGTCGTTCGTCAGATATTGGCGTGCTGATGCAAAACGTCGGCACGGCCTATGCCGTTAAGCGTGCGGTTATCGACGGCGAGGCGCTTACCGAACGCGTGGTGACGCTAACCGGTGAGGCGCTAGCGCAGCCGGGCAACGTCTGGGGACGCCTTGGTACCCCGGTTAGCCATCTGCTGCACCATGCCGGCTTTACGCCGCAGTCTGAGCAGATGGTGATCATGGGCGGTCCACTGATGGGCTTCACCCTGCCCGCGCTGGATGTGCCGGTGGTTAAGATAACCAACTGCCTGCTGGCGCCATCCGGCGACGAGATCGGTAAACCTGAAGAAGAGCAGCCCTGCATTCGCTGCAGCGCCTGTGCTGACGCCTGCCCGGCAGCGCTGCTGCCGCAGCAGCTTTACTGGTATAGCCGCGGCGGTGACCATGACAAAGCCCGGGCCCATCATCTGGATGATTGCATTGAATGCGGCGCCTGCGCCTACGTTTGCCCCAGCAATATTCCTTTGGTTCAGTATTATCGCCAGGAAAAAGCCGAACTCAGGGCCATAGATCTGGAAGTACGGCGAACCGCTGAAGCAAAAGCGCGTTTTGAAGCCCGCCAGAACCGCCTTGAGCGTGAAAAAGAGGCCCGTGAAGCCCGCCATCAGCAGGCAAAAACGGCTGTCGGTGAACGGGATCAGCAGGCTATTAGCGCCGCACTGGCTCGGGTTAAAGCTAAAAATAATCAGGCAGCGCAGCCCGTTGAAGTGCAAGCCGGCAGCACGCCGGATAACAGCGCAATAATAGCCCAGCGCGAAGCGCGTAAAGCCCAGGCGCGCGCGCGGCAGGCGGAAAGACAGAGCGAGATCGATCCGGTCGCCCGACAAAGTAGCGACCCGCGCAAGGCGGCAGTGGAAGCGGCCATTGCGCGCGCGAAAGCCAAAAAAGCCGCGCTGACGGCCCCTGAGAATGAAGAAAGTGGCGCGCAGTCGCCCGCCGTCGACCCGCGCAAGGCGGCAGTGGAAGCGGCCATTGCGCGTGCGAAAGCTAAAAAAGCCGCGCTGACAGCCCCTGAGAATGAAGAAAGTGGCGCGCAGCCGCCCGCCGTCGACCCGCGCAAGGCGGCAGTGGAAGCAGCCATTGCGCGTGCGAAAGCTAAAAAAGCCGCGCTGACAGCCCCTGAGAATGAAGAAAGTGGCGCGCAGCCGCCCGCCGTCGACCCGCGCAAGGCGGCAGTGGAAGCAGCCATTGCGCGTGCGAAAGCTAAAAAAGCCGCGCTGACAGCCCCTGAGAATGAAGAAAGTGGCGCGCAGCCGCCCGCCGTCGACCCGCGCAAGGCGGCAGTGGAAGCAGCCATTGCGCGTGCGAAAGCTAAAAAAGCCGCACAACAACGGAATCAAGAGGAATAAATGGCGTTTCGCATTGCAAGCTCCCCCTATACCCACAACCACCGCAGCACCAGCAAAATCATGCTGCTGGTGCTGATAGCCGCTATCCCCGGTATAGCGGCACAGTGGTATTACTTTGGCTGGGGTAACCTGATACAGGTTGCGATCGCGATCGTCACCGCGCTGGCGGCGGAAGGTCTGGCGTTAAAATTGCGCAACAGTCCGGTGCTACCGTCCTGGAGCGATTACTCAGCGGTGCTGACTGCCCTGCTGCTGGGAATCAGTATCCCTTCACTTGCCCCCTGGTGGATGGTGGTTATAGGTACCGCCTTTGCAATTATTATTGCCAAACAGCTCTATGGCGGTCTGGGCCAGAATCCGTTCAATCCCGCCATGATTGGCTATGTAGTGCTGCTGATATCGTTTCCGGTTCAGATGACCAGCTGGCTACCACCGACTGAGCTACAGGCATCAAGCGCAGGTTTCGTTGACTCGCTGGCGGTAATATTCAGCGGCCACAGCCTGAGCGGTGAAAGCCTGCACCAGCTGCGCGAAGGGATTGATGGTATCAGCCAGGCGACGCCGCTGGATAATTTTAAAACCGGATTGACCGCCGGTCATCACGCCAGTCAGCTGCTCGCTCAGCCTATTTACAGCGGCGTACTGGCGGGCCTTGGCTGGCAGTGGATCAACGTTGGCTTTCTGCTCGGCGGCCTGTTCTTAATCAGTCGCAATACTATTCGCTGGCATATCCCGCTGAGTTTTCTGCTGTCGCTAACGCTATGCGCCGCTATCGGCTGGCTGATTGCGCCGGATAAGTTCGTGTCGCCGTTGATTCATCTGTTTTCTGGCGCCACGATGCTGGGTGCCTTTTTTATCGCCACCGATCCGGTCACAGCGTCCACCACCAACAAGGGACGTCTGATATTTGGCGCTCTGATTGGCCTGCTGGTATGGCTAATTCGCAGCTTCGGCGGCTATCCTGACGGCGTAGCTTTTGCCGTGCTGCTGGCTAACATTACCGTGCCGCTAATAGATTACTATACGCAACCACGCGTTTACGGTCACAGGAAGGAGTAAACATGCTGGATGCGATTCGTAAAAATGGCGTAACGCTTGCGGTTTTCGCCGCCATCACCACCGGCATGACGGCGGTAATTAATGCGGTGACCAAACCCACTATCGAACATCAGAGCGAGCTGGCGCAAAAAGCGCTGCTTGATCAGGTGGTGCCGCCGGATATTTATAACAATAAGCTGCAGCAGGAATGTTACATTGTCACGGATAAGGCGCTGGGAAATATGAACCCTCACCACCTTTATCTGGCGCGTAAAAACGGCAAACCGGTCGCGGTAGCTATTGAAACCACCGCCCCCGATGGTTATTCCGGCAATATCCAGATGCTGGTTGGCGCTGATTTTAAGGGAAAAGTGTTGGGGACCCGGGTTGTTGAGCACCATGAAACCCCAGGCCTGGGAGATAAAATTGATTTGCGTATTTCCGATTGGATTTTATCTTTCAATGGTAAAGTCATTCATGGCAGCGCCGATACGCAATTTGCGGTAAAAAAAGATGGCGGTGATTTCGACCAGTTTACCGGCGCGACTATTACTCCGCGTGCGGTGGTTAACGCAGTTAAACGCACCACGCTTTATGTGGAAACCCTGCCACCTCAACTGGACTCACTGACGGCTTGTGGAGAGCAATAATGAGCGAAGCTAAGAATCTGCTAATTGGCGGACTGTGGAAAAATAATTCTGCGCTGGTACAGCTGCTGGGCCTCTGCCCTTTGCTGGCGGTAACGTCCACAGCGACCAATGCGCTGGGCCTTGGGCTGGCAACGACGCTGGTGCTGACTTGCACCAATAGCGGAATATCGCTTTCCCGCCGCTGGGTGCCTTCGGAAATCCGCATCCCAATTTACGTGATGATCATCGCGGCAGTTGTCAGCTGCGTACAGATGCTGATTGCCGCCTGGGCGCCAGAGCTGAATCAGTCTTTGGGCATTTTTATTCCGCTGATTGTCACCAACTGTATTGTTGTCGGACGGGCGGAAGCCGTGGCCTCTAAAAGCAGCGTGCCGCTTGCCGCGCTGGATGGCATGGCAATTGGCCTTGGCGCCACCAGCGTGATGGTGGTCCTTGGCTCGATTCGCGAAATTATCGGCAACGGCACGATTTTCAACGGCGCCGACCAGCTGCTTGGCCCGTGGGCGAAGGCAATGCGCATTGAGGTCTTTCATTTTGACTCGCCAATGCTGCTGGCGATGCTGCCGCCAGGTGCTTTTATCGGGCTTGGCATGCTGCTGGCGTGTAAATATCTGATCGACAAAAAAATGAAACAGCGTGCGGCCCTGCGCGCTGAGCAACAGCAGACGGCTGGCGCTGAACTGAAAGGACAAACGGGAAGTGCCGCGTGAATAAAGCAAAACGTCAGCAGATACTGGAACGTCTGCGCGCAGATAATCCCCACCCAACAACCGAGCTGAATTTTTCCTCGCCTTTTGAACTGCTGATCGCGGTTTTACTTTCAGCGCAGGCGACGGATGTAAGCGTGAATAAAGCCACCGCCCGCCTTTATCCCGTGGCCAATACGCCGCAGGCAATGCTGGCGCTTGGCGTGGACGGCGTAAAGGAATACATCAAAACCATCGGCTTGTTTAACAGCAAAGCAGAAAATGTGATTAAAACCTGTCGCCTGCTGCTGGAAAAACACGGCGGCGAAGTTCCGGAAGACCGGATGGCGCTGGAAGCACTGCCCGGCGTCGGGCGCAAAACGGCAAACGTCGTGCTGAATACCGCCTTTGGCTGGCCGACGATTGCCGTCGATACGCATATTTTTCGCGTTTCAAACCGCACGCGCTTTGCGCCAGGTAGTAATGTCGAGCAGGTTGAAGATAAGCTGCTTAAAGTCGTACCTTCAGAGTTCAAAATTGACTGTCACCATTGGCTTATTCTCCACGGCCGTTATACCTGCGTAGCGCGCAAACCCCGCTGCGGCGCCTGCATTATTGAAGACCTGTGCGAATACGATCAGAAAACGGAAATCGCCTGACGCCCGTATTCGGACGTCAGGCCTACTGCTTTTAGTCGCTTATCGATGGCGCTTACCACCTGCCGGTTTCCTTTATGACTTATCCTTCAGCGCCCGCAGTTGCTGCAGGGCCTCGGTAAGAATTTTGGCGGCCTGCTTCTGCGCCTCGTCACTACTTTGGTGCCAGTTGTGCATCTCACCGCGCAGTGCGTGCAGCGCGTCCATCAATTGCGGCGTGAATACCTGACGCTGCTCACGCATCGCCTGATTAAACGACTCACTTTGTCGGGCAAACATTTCCAGCTTAGCCAATAGCGCCTCAGCCGCCGGACGATTCTCTTCCAGCCAGCGCTCTCCCTCTGATGAAATGGCATAGCGCTTGCGGCTGCCCTCGGGCTGTACGCTGACATAACCAACGTCTTCCATGTAGCTCATTGCCGGATATATCACACCGGGGCTCGGCGTATAAAAGCCCCCGCTGCGTTCCGCAAGCAGTTTAATCAGCTCATAGCCGTAGCTGGGCTGCTGTTTAAGCAGGCTGAGTAATAAAAGCTGCAGTTCTTCAGCGCCAAACTTGCGGCCGCGAACAAAAGATGGCCGCCCTGCGCCACGCCCGCCTTCTGCGGAAAACATACCGCCCGGACCACCGCGAGAACGCCCGCCGCCGCGGCCGATAAAATGCATGTGGTGTGGAAAATCGCCTCTGGCGTGATGCAGACGGAACATAGCCTCACGCCACTCCGACTCAATCATCTGCTGTTCATCATCATGGCAATCATCTTCCCGCCGCTGACGCGGGTGGCAATGATCATGGTAAAAGCGTGCGTGGTCACGGTGCCCTTTAAACATATGACGAAACATAGTTATCTCCTGAGTTACTATCGTAAGATACACAACCTTATATATCTTACGATAGTTAATTGCAAGCTCTCTGCCGAACAGGACTTCTCAGGAGCAAGACAAAGGGATTTTCAGCGTAGAAATAACAAAACAAAAATATTGTACTGACTTAACATTGAATGACTATTTTTTACTCTTAATTAAAAGCAAAACTCATAGATAAACTTCTTTTACAATTCAAAACTACTGCAAATTTTATGACTTTGATCACATGATTTCGCCATAGATGCCACAACGACGCTTTTTAATAGTTTTTAGTCATATTTGACGCCAAAAATTCAAAATAAAAATCCACATCCTGCTACAAATTCAGGCATTAAGTTCATAAAAAGAACAAACAGCAACATCATCTAAAATATAAATAAAAATCAGCCACTCATCAAAATAATAAACCATAATTTAATAAATAATCAGAATTTAACATCGAATAATCCAGTTAAAATCAACTTTTAAAGCCTGTAAACGTTTAAACAATAATGATAAAAAATACTTGCCTGCATGGCAGTAATCAGCGAAATTAGTCAGCTGAATTTTCCCCTCTTTAAACAAAGTCGCGAAAGTTTTACACAATAACGCCGACTTAATTCCTGATAAAAAACAGGATTGCAAAACCAGAGGTACATAAGTGTCAACTGCAAACAACAACAGTGATGGCGTGTCGAGCCTTAACTCTTTTCGGCAACCAAAAGCGTTTTATCTGATATTTTCCATCGAGTTATGGGAGCGTTTTGGTTTCTATGGCCTGCAGGCCATTATGGCTGTCTATCTGGTCAGACAGCTGGGTATGTCAGAAGCCGAATCTATTACCCTTTTCTCTTCATTCAGCGCGCTGGTATATGGCCTGGTGGCGATAGGTGGCTGGCTGGGTGATAAAGTACTGGGCACAAAACGCGTGATCATTCTTGGCGTAATGGTGCTGGCGCTGGGCTATGCCACTGTGGCCTGGTCGGGCCATAACGTTACGCAGGTATATGTCGGCATGGCCACCATTGCCGTCGGCAGCGGCCTGTTTAAAGCCAACCCTTCTTCGCTGCTATCAACCTGCTATGAAAAAGACGATCCGCGCCTCGATGGCGCCTTTACCATGTTCTACATGGCCATCAATATCGGCTCATTTATCTCAATGATGCTGACCCCGTGGCTGGCGGCTAAATATGGCTGGAGCGTGGCATTCTCTTTATCGGTTATCGGTCTGATCATCACCCTGTTCAACTTCCTGTTCTGTCAGCGCCAGGTTAAAAACAATGGTTCAAAACCTGACTTCGCCGCGCTGCACTTTGGCAAACTGCTCGCTACGCTGCTGGGCGTCGTGGCACTGATTGCCATTGCGACCTGGCTGCTGCACCATCAGGATATCGCGCGTATTGCGCTGAGCGTGGTGGCCGTTGGCATCGTCGTTATTTTTGCTAAGGAAGCATTTGCCTTACATGGTACGGCCCGGCGCAGAATGATTGTCGCCTTCCTGCTAATGGTTGAAGCCATCGTCTTCTTTGTGCTTTACATGCAGATGCCAACCTCACTGAACTTCTTTGCCATTCGTAACGTCGAGCACTCGATTTTTGGCTTTGCCTTTGAACCGGAACAGTTTCAGGCGCTGAACCCGATGTGGATTATGGTCGCCAGCCCCATTCTTGCCGCGGTGTATAACAAAATGGGTGACCGCATGCCGATGCCGCATAAATTCGCCTTCGGCATGGTGCTGTGCTGCTGTGCCTTTATGGTGCTGCCGCTGGGAACTAAATTTGCCAGCGAAGCGGGAATTGTGCCGGTCAGCTGGCTGATCCTGAGCTATGCGTTGCAAAGCATTGGCGAGCTGATGATCTCTGGTCTGGGGCTGGCCATGGTTGCCCAGCTGGTTCCCCAGCGTCTGATGGGCTTTATCATGGGGTCGTGGTTCCTGACCACCGCCGGCGCGGCTCTCGTTGCGGGTAAAGTAGCCAATCTGATGGCGGTGCCAGACAACGTGAACGACCCGCTGGAATCACTGCACATTTACGGTCACGTTTTTATGCAGATCGGAATTGCTACCGGCGTGATTGCCGTGCTAATGCTGCTGACCGCGCCGCTGCTTAATCGCATGACCCAGGATAACCAGCCAAAACAGCTGGAACAGCCGGAAACCACCGCCAGCTGAGTGCAACAGGTGGCGCCGCAACGGCGTCACCTTCGCTGTTATTCCCCGCTGATATTGCGCCCGCGCACTGTTTTTTCGCCCCAGCCCACTTATGATGACGTTATCCTTTGAACCTACAGGAGATCATAATGAAACTGTACACCAAGGCCGGAGCCTGTTCACTTTCCCCTCATATCATCCTGCGTGAAACCGGGCTTGATTTCACCCTGATAAACGTTGATTTAAAAGCCCGCACAACGGAACAGGGAGAGGATTACCTGACTATCAATCCCAAAGGTCAGGTACCGGCTCTGCAGCTTGATGACGGCAGCGTGCTGACTGAAGGCCAGGCGATCGTCCAGTATCTCGCCGACCTTAAGCCGGACCGTCATCTGCTGGAACCGACGGGCAACATGGCGCGCTATCGTACCCTTGAGTGGCTAAGCTATATTTCCAGCGAGCTGCACAAAAGCTTTTCGCCGCTGTTCCGCCCCGGTACGAGCGATGAAATGAAGCAGCAATGCCGAAGCGTGCTTGAGCAAAAGTTCCGCTACGTTGACAGCATGCTGCCTGACCAGTGCTGGCTGACGGGTAATTATTTCACGGTGGCCGACGCTTATCTTTTCACCGTATTACGCTGGGGTCATGCCCTGAAGCTGAATCTGGCAGAATTGGCCGCGCTGGAAGCATGGCGTCAACGCGTGGCGCAGCGTCCGGCGGTTATCGCGGCATTACAGGCTGAAGGTCTGAGCTAAATGAGGAGTCCGGGGGCGCTGCGCCCCCGGTTTATTACAGTTTTTCCGCCGCAAAGTGCTGTTCCGGACGGGCGATGCGATCCTGCGCGGCAACCAGCTGCAGTTCGTACTCCCCCATCTGGTGAGTCGTCAGCATCACTTCATATACTGCGGCGGTAACGTGCTCCAGCGCCGCCTGCAATGACTGACCCTGTAGCAGATTAACCAGCAGCAAGCCGCTGGTCAGATCGCCGACGCCAACGGGCTGACGCACGCCAAAATCCACCAGCGGCCGGCTGATGTGCCAGGCTTCATCGGCAGTGACCAGCAGCATCTCAAAACGATCGCTGCGGCGACCGGCGCGAGCCAGATGTTTAACCAGCACCACGCGCGGACCGCGAGCAATCAGTTCGCGGCTGGCCGCTACGGCCTCTTCTACGGAAGCCACCGGATGCTCGCTGAGCATTTCCAGCTCAAGCAGATTAGGCGCGATCATATCCGCCGCCGGCAGTGCGCTGCGCACGTGAAACTCCGCCACGCCCGGCGCGACAATACAGCCCTTTTCGGGATGGCCCATCACCGGATCGCAGAAATACCACGCATCGGGATTTGCCGCCTTTACCTGACGAACTATCTCAAGGATCTGTTCGCCCTGCTCAGCCGATCCCAGATAGCCGCTCAGTACCGCGCTACAGGTCTTTAACCTGTCAATGTCGGCGATACCCTGGCTAATTTCGGTCAGATGCTGCGCCGGCATCACGATACCGGTCCATTGGCCGTACTGAGTATGATTAGAAAACTGTACGGTATTAAGCGGCCAGACGTTGGCGCCCAGCCGCCGCATAGGAAATTCCGCCGCGCTGTTTCCCGCATGACCATAAACAGTATGTGATTGAATAGAGAGAATGTTTTTCATAGGCAATGTAATGCTCCCCGCCAAAGAAAAAGGCCGGTTCCCGCCGGCCCTGTTTTACTGGTAATTACTGCTGCCAGCAGCCAAGACAATAATGTTTTTTACCGCGACGCAGCAGCGTGTAGCGCGCAAAAAGCCGGTCAGCGGCACTGAAGCGGTACTCGGCATCGCTCTGCTTTTCACCGTTAATACTGACCGCATTTGACGCAATCATTGTGCGCGCCTGGCCACGGGATGGCACCAGCTCTGCTTTTACCAGCGCCTGCTGGAGATCGTCTTGCTCCTGCAATTCGATGGTTGGCATACCATCCTGCGCCAGCTGCTCGAAATCAGCTTCGGTCAGCGCGCTCAGCGCGCCGGAGAACAGGCTTTCGGTAATACGCCTGGCGGCGCTGAGACCGGCCTCGCCATGAACCAGCCGCGTTACCTGCTCAGCCAGCACGTACTGCGCGCGCGGCGCCTTACCGCTATTTTTATCTTCCTGCTCAAGCGCATTGATTTCATCAATGCTAAGGAAAGTGAAGAATTTCAGGAAGCGATAGACATCGGCATCGGCGGTATTAATCCAGAACTGATAGAACTTATAAGGACTGGTTTTTTTCGCATCGAGCCAGACCGCACCGCCTTCGGTTTTGCCGAACTTGGTGCCATCTGCTTTGGTAATTAACGGAACAGTCAGCCCCCAAGCTTGCTGCTGATGCAGGCGGCGGGTCAGGTCAATACCGGAAGTAATGTTACCCCACTGATCCGAGCCGCCAATCTGCAGAACGACGCCGTGACGCTTGTTCAGCTCGGCAAAGTCATAGCCCTGAAGCAGGTTGTAGGAAAATTCGGTGTATGAAATCCCCTGATCTTCACGGTTAAGGCGCTGTTTTACCGCTTCCTTATTGATCATCTGGTTAACTGAAAAGTGCTTACCAATATCACGCAGGAAGGTCAGCACGTTCATGTCGCCAAACCAGTCATAGTTGTTCGCCGCAATAGCGCTGTTATCACCGCAGTCGAAGCTCAGGAAAGGCGCAACCTGACGGCGGATTTTTTCCACCCAATCATTGACGGTGTCGGTAGAATTAAGCTTACGCTCCGCAGCCTTGAAGCTGGGGTCGCCGATCAGACCGGTGGCACCGCCCACCAGCGCCACCGGTTTGTGGCCCGCATCCTGGAAGCGTTTCAGACAAAGAAGCGGCACCAGATGGCCCAAATGCAAGCTGTCTGCGGTCGGATCGAAGCCGCAATACAAAGCAATTGGCCCTTGCGCCAGCCGCTCTGCTAACGCCGCCTCATCCGTTACCTGAGCCACCAGGCCCCGCTCTTGCAATTGTTGAATCAGGTTACTGCCAGTCATCGAAGGCTCCATGTAAAACATCTGTACCTGGCCGGTACACAGCTTTCCGCTGAGATGCGGATAAAATGAGGCGTATAGCATAAAGCGCTGACGCCCATCGTGCCAGCGCTTAAGGGGATTATTTGTTGCTGTCAGGGCGCCAGGCGGTCGATTTGCCAGCCGCTGTCGGCGCGCTGATAAATAAAGCGGTCATGCAGGCGGTGCGCGCCGCCCTGCCAGAATTCAAAGGTATTGATTTTAATGCGGTAGCCGCCCCAAAAGCTGGGCAATGGAATTTCGCCGTGCTGGAACTTTTGCTTAAGCTCAAGAAACTTACCCTCCAGCACGCCACGCGCCGAAATGCGGCTGGACTGGTTCGATGCCCAGGCGCCGATCTGGCTATCACGCGGGCGGCTGTGAAAATACTTGACCACTTCGAGCGTAGAAAGCTTTTCAGCTTCACCGAGCACCATCACCTGGCGCTCCAGCATATGCCAGGGAAAATGCAGGCTGATACGCTGATTGTTCTCCAGGTGCTTCGCCTTGCGGCTGCCGAGATTGGTATAAAACACCATGCCGCGCGCATCGAAATGTTTTAGCAGAACGATGCGCTGATAGGGCTGTCCCTGCGCATCAACCGTTGCCACCGTCATCGCCGTCGGGTCAGGCAGCCCGGCCTCAACCGCCTGGTTTATCCAGTGATTAAATAAATCAGCCGGATCGTCGGGTAAATCGTTACGGCGTAAACCGCCACGAATATATTCCCGACGCAGGCTGGCGATATTCTGTAAAAGATCCTTGTCACTCATTGTTCAACTCCCTTAAACCGGCAGCTCACTGCTGCAGCTGGCAGTCATTAATAATGATTTTGTCATTACGTTCAACGAAAGCGCTGTCGCCTTTTGACCAGAATACATAGGTATCATCGGCATAGCGCGTACCGGATGCAGCACGGGTCTGTTTAAGAACCCGCGGGGTGCCATCCAGAATCAGTTTCACCTGCTGCTGACTGTTATCCAGCTGCACCGTAAGCGGCAAGGTTCCGCAAGTGTAATGTAAGGTTTTTTGCTGATCCTGCGACGCCGATTGCAGGCTATTACAGCCTGCCAACAGCATCGCCGCACCCAGCGCGGCAATAGAATAGCCTTTCATGCTTGTTTCCTTTTTCAACGTATCAGAGAGTTCGCCGGGTATATGGCACCAAGCACCGTGGCTTCGCGCGCGCCGGTGACTGCCGGCAGGTTGCCCGGTAAACCACTTAGCGTACGCCAGGCAAGCCAGGAGAAAGCCAGCGCTTCCATATCATCACCATTTATACCGGCCTCATCGGTGCTGGCAACTTCAATCCCGGCCAGTGCCGAGGCTAAACGCGCCATTAACCGCGGATTACGGCTGCCGCCGCCGCATACCAGCAGGCGGTCGCAGCCGCCATGAAGCATTACCTGCTCGGCAATAGTGATAGCGCTAAGCTCCACCAGGGTAGCCTGTACGTCCTCAGGACGCACGCCCGGAAACGGGCTTAGCTGCTTTTCCAGCCAGCTGAGATTAAAATATTCGCGGCCGGTGCTCTTCGGCGCAGGCAGCATAAACCAAGGGTCGGCCAGCATATGCTGCAGTAGTGGCAACAGTATCCGCCCCGTTGCAGCCCACTCGCCATCTTTATCTAATGCCTTCCCCTGCTGCTGCCAGATCCAGGCATCGAGCAGCATATTGCCCGGTCCGGTGTCATACCCCATCACTGTTTGTCCTGGAAACAGCAGTGAAAGATTAGCGATGCCGCCAATGTTAAGGATCATTCGCCGTTCATGGGGATGCATCAGTACCGCCTGATGGAAAGCCGGCACCAGCGGCGCGCCCTGGCCGCCCAGCGCCATGTCACGACGGCGGAAATCGCCAACGACGGTGATTCCCGTTAGCGCGGCAATAATATTGTTATCTCCGATTTGTATACTGTGAGGCGCCTCGCTTTGCGGTTCGTGCCAGACGGTCTGACCATGGCAGCCAATAGCCACCACATCCTCAGCAGAGAGCTGCTCCTGCTTAAGTAATGCTAAGACGGCTTCAGCAAATAGCCGCCCCAACCGGTGATCTAACTGCCCCAGCTGGGAGAGCGTCAGGCTTTGTCCCTGGCATACAGCGAGAACCTGCTGGCGTAGCTCTGCCGGCATTGGGCAACAATATCGGGCCTGCTGCGCAACCATGTTTTCATCAATAACCGCCAGTACCACATCAACGCCATCGAGGCTGGTGCCTGACATTACTCCAATATAACGTCCTGAATTCATAAAAATATCCCGGCTTCGCCGCTGCTGGCAGTAATTGTTAGCCTGGCAAAAAGCCGCAGGCAATTCTATGATTAAATATCGTTTTTTGAAATTCAGCGATATCTGACCCGCTTTTAGGGCCTCAGCCTTAACACAATTGAACCCGGGTTTAAGTTTCGTGGTCTATGCTGTGCGTTTTTCGCCACGTTAATGGTGAAAGATGATTCCAGTCCGGCCTTTGCCATATAATTAAGTTGTAAGTTGGTCTTTAACTGGCCAGTTGTTCTACAAAGGAGCGTTAACAATGATCAAGCGTTTATTTATCGTGGCATTAGCCGGAATAACGCTGGCAGGTTGTGTCAGTAATGACACCCTTTCCGGTGACACCTATAGCGCATCGGAAGCTAAACAAGTCCAGAGCGTAAGCTATGGCACCGTCGTTCACGTCCGTCCGGTAAAAATTCAGGGCGGTGATGATAGCAATGTAATTGGCGCTATTGGCGGCGCTGTGCTGGGTGGATTCCTCGGTAACACCATTGGCGGTGGCACCGGACGTAGTCTGGCAACCGCTGGCGGCGCCGTCGCAGGTGCGGTGGCAGGCCAGGGCGTGCAGGGCGCGTTGAACAAAACTAACGGCGTTGAGCTGGAGATTCGTAAAGATGATGGCAACACCATCATGGTGGTTCAGAAGCAGGCTGCCAGCCGCTTCGCCGTTGGCCAGCGCGTGGTGATGGCTTCAAACGGTAGCCAGGTCACCGTCTCTCCGCGTTAAGTTAGTCGCGTCTAAAAACAAACGGCATCGCAAGCGATGCCGTTTTGTTATTCCTGTCTCTCTTTACCGTGTAGCTCGCTGATATTACGTTCGAGCCGGGCGATCAGCGTAACCATTTGTTCCACTTCCTGGCGTGAAATGCCAAATAATATGTCGTGACGAGTCGCATCAATGACGTGCTCAACCTGAGTAATGATTGGCTCAGCCTGCTTTGTCAATTTGATACGCTTAGCACGGCGATCGCTGGGACAGGTGGTACGGGTAATCAGCCCTTTTTCTTCCAGCTGATCCAGAGTCCGTACCAGCGATGGCTGCTCAATGCCTATCGCTTTGGCCAGCTGAATCTGGGACTGCTCGGGAGGGAGCTGGTGAATATTATGCAAAGTAACCCAATGAGTCTGGGTAAGTTCAAGCGGCTTAAGCCGATGATCGATTAACGCACGCCAGATACGCACCAGCCTGGACAGATCCGTTCCTAATGATGTATCCAATTTCCTCTCCTTATAATTAGCTTGCTAGCTATTAGGCATCATTTTAGACTATTCTGCGAGTTTACAGGACGAAATACAAATTAATGGTCAACCAACGACATAAATGCGTAGTTGTCATACGATGACCATCACTTACGGTAAAGGAGTACAAGGTTATGCACACCCCGCTGTCGCCACTTACGGACCTGGTTTTTGGCGCATCCCTGCTATTTCCTCCCATCTTTAAAGCCGTTGTTGCCGGCTTTTTCTTCTGGTTATTGATCCACCCCCTGCTACGCGGCTGGCTTTACTCCGGTGAAATCTGGCATCCGACGCTAATGGACTTGTCCATTTTTGTGCTGTGCGTCGCCGCAGCAATGTTGCTAATGACCGTTTGGTAAGAAATATGAAACTCAGTTCATTAAAATACTTTTCTACGCTGATTTTTTTTGCCGCCGCGCTGTGCGCTGGCTGGTGGTTGTGGAGTTATTACATGCAATCGCCCTGGACCAGGGATGGCCGGGTCAGAGCGGAGCTGGTGGATATCGCTCCGCAGGTGTCCGGTCGCATCGACCAGCTGCTGGTAAAAGATAATCAGTTCGTCCATAAGGGCGATTTATTATTTACCCTCGATCCGCGCCCTTTTCAGATAGCCGTGCTTACGGCCGAATCGCAGCTGGCAAAAGCGCGCTCGGCGCTGGCGAAAGCCCAGCATGAGGCAGCACGACGCCGCAGCCTGCCTAAAAACACCATTTCCGCCGAAGACCTCGATGCCGCTAACCTTAACGCCGCCTCAGCACAGGCAGCCACTCAGGCAGCGCAAGCGGCGCTGGATCAGGCGCAATGGGATTTACAACAGACGAAGGTGTTCGCTCCCGGTGATGGCTGGGTCAGCAATCTTCTGACACGTTCAGGTAACTATGCCAGCAGCGGCAAGGCGGTATTTGCCATTGTCGATAGCCACTCTTTTTACATTATGGGCTATTTTGAAGAAACCAAGCTGCGTCATATCCACCCCGGCGCCATCGCTGATATTGCGCTTTACAGCGATAATCGCCATTTACAGGGCGTGGTAGAAAGCATCGGCCATGTCATCTACGATCAGAGCCTCGCCAGCGACAGCGGCCTGGTGCCCAATATCACGCCCAGCGTGCCCTGGGTTCGGCTGGCGCAGCGGATACCGGTCAGGATCCGCCTGACGCAGATGCCAAAAGGGGTGAGGCTGGTCGCGGGAACCACCTGTACCATAACCATCCAGCAATGAGGTCGGTGATGAAATTACGCCGACCCGACCTGCATCAACTTCCGTGGATTAAAGCCAGCGCCGCGCAGTGGCGTTATGCGTTGCGCAATGCCCTGGCGATGTGCCTGGCGCTGAGCATTGCCTACGGCCTTGATCTGAGCGAGCCTTACTGGGCAATGACTTCAGCGGCGGTTGTCAGCTTTCCGACCGTTGGCGGCGTTATCAGCAAAAGTCTCGGACGCATTGCAGGCAGCCTGCTGGGAGCAATCGCAGCAATTATCATTGCCGGACATACCCTCAATGAACCATGGCTTTTCACCCTGAGCATTGCCAGCTGGCTGGCGCTTTGCACCTGGATTGCCAACCACTTTCAGAACAATGTCGCCTACGCCTTCTCACTGGCAGGTTACACGGCGGCGATTATTGTATTCAGCACGGTGGATGTCAGCGGTATCAGCCAGCTGTGGGACATTACCCAGGCGCGGGTTTGCGAAGTGATAACCGGCATCCTCTGCGCCGGGCTGATGATGATGATATTACCCAGCACCTCCGATGGCGATACCCTGGTAAACTCGCTGCACGCCATGCATCAACGCCTGCTGACACATGCCGGGCTGATGCTGCAGCAGCAAAATACGGACGGTATTCGCAGCGCCCATGAGCAGGTTATCGGCCAGATCCTGACGATGAATTTACTGCGGATTCAGGCCTTCTGGAGCCATTATCGCTTTCGTCGGCAGAATCATGTGCTGAATTATGTTTTACATCAGCAGCTGAAGCTAACCAGCATTATATCCAGCCTGCGCCGCATGCTGGTAAACTGGGACCAGCCGCCAGCGCGCATTTTTCACGGTACGACGCAGCTGCTGGAGGCGCTAAAGGGCAGCGATGCCAGCAAGTATGATATAGCAAGGCTACTGGCCGCTATGGCGCCCACTCCCGACAGCGATTATCGCCACCGGGCCTACTGGCAGCGCCTGCGTTATTTCAGCATGGCCTACCTCAACATCGAGCGCTGGATACGCCAGTTCGAACGCGCGGATGCCGATGCCCTCCTCTCCCCGCCTGCGGTTTCAGCCCTGGCGCGCTATTCCGACAGCGCCGAAGCGGGCTGGAGTGCCCTGCGTACCTTTTGCGCCATCGTTTTCGGCTGCGCCTTCTGGATGCGCACCCAGTGGGACGCCGGCAGCGCTGCGCTGACGTTAACCGCCATTAGCTGCGTACTTTACTCATCGTCGCCATCACCCGCCAGCAGCGTTTCGCAGCTGCTGCGTACCCTGCTGCTATTGTGCGTTTTTAGCTTTGTTATGAAGTTTGCCATTATGGTGCAGATAACCGTGCTGTGGCAGTTTTTGCTGGTGTTATTTCCTTTAGTTATCACCCTGCAGCTCTGCAAACTGCAACAGAAAAAACTGGCACCGCTGTGGGCGCAATTTATCGTATTTATGGGTTCGTTTCTGGCAGTCAGTAATCCCCCCGATTATGATTACCAGCTGTTTCTCAATGATAATATTGCCAAAGTTTGTGGCGTACTTATCGCCTGGCTGGCATTTCAGATGTTGCGCCCCAGCTCCGATAAAAGACGTAGCCGTCGACAAATACGCGCTCTGCGCCGGGACTTTCGCGATCAGCTTGGACGTCGGCCTCAGCTTAGCGAGCAGCAGTTTGAGTCGCGCATCTATCATCGCATCAGCCAGCTTTCCAACAGCCGGGATGAACAAGCCCGCGTCTGGCTACTGCGCTGGGGCGTGGTGTTGCTTAACGCTTCGCACATTCTCTGGCAGCTACGCCAGTGGCACAGTGGAAACGGGATGCTGGTACAGATGCGTGACGCGGCAATAAAAGGACTGGAAAAGATCATCAGCGAACGCGGCGTGCGCCACAGTTCACTGGGCGTGGTTCTAAGCGAGCTGGATTCGATGATCGGGCAGCTGAATGCCAGCCAGCAGCCCGATGCCATTGAGCTGGCTGGCATCCTCTGGCGTCTGTACTGCTCCCTTTCGCAGCTTGGCCAGGCGCTAGCGGTCGATACGGCTACAGCCCAACGCTAAAACAGTGAAGGCTGTTCAGGATCTGGCGGCGCGCTGTGCTTAGCTGCGCGCTGCAGACGCATGTAGCGCTGGCGGCACAGCCGCAGCACCTCGCGCTTTTCACTGTCGCTGAATTTACTCCAGTTAAAACGTTCATCGCGGCTTCGCAGGCAACCCCGGCAATAGCCGCGCGCGTCCGCCTGACAAATACCACGACAGGGGCTGGGAACCGGAAAAAACTCAAGCTGTTCTGCCACATCCCCTCCGCGTTGAGAACCCTGGGTTAATTGAAGTGCTTCACATCCTGATGCGCAAGCAACCTTGACAAAAAAGTCGACGCTGCGCTGGCAATCGTCAGGCTATTAGCACCATTAACAAAGTAGATTGCAAGTCGGATTGGGCTGGAATGTGACAAATTGAATGCATCGTACCAGCGCGCGCATCGAGATATGATCCGTTTGTGCCTGAAAGGCCGTTTGTTGGTTGCTGTCGACCGAATGGTCTATTACTCTGTTGCCATGAAAACGATGCGAACAGATACCCGAGAACACGTGCTGGAAACCGGTGAGCGCCTTTGTACCCAGCGCGGCTTCACCGGCGTCGGCCTGATTGAATTACTTAAGGAAGCGGGCGTTCCTAAGGGGTCGTTTTATTACTATTTTCCCTCGAAAGAAGCATTTGGCGTAGCCATGCTTGAGCGCTATTTTGCCCGCTATGTTAAGCAGTTTCAGGCCTGGTTTGACGCCGCCCCCGACCAGCCGCGTCAGCGGTTGCTGGATTATTATCAGCAGTCACTTTCCACCTGGTGTCAGGAACCAACCTTTGCCGGCTGTCTGTCGGTGAAAATTTCAGCCGAAGTGTGCGATCTTTCAGAATCCATGCGCACCTCGCTGCAGCAGGGTTCAACCGCGCTCATCGCCGTTATTAGCCGGGTGCTGGAGCAGGCGGAAGCGCGTCAGCAACTGACGTTGTTCACCAGCGCACAAAGCACGGCCGAGCGTATCTATACCCTTTGGCTGGGCGCCAGTCTGCACAGCAAAATTTGCCGCAGCAGCGCCCCGCTGATTAATGCCAGGGAAGAAATGGCGCGTATGCTGCCACTTCCTGTTTAAAAAAAACCGTTACTAGTCGACCAGTCTACCTGGAGTTATTATGTCACTGAAAAAACTGTTTACCCCTTTGCAGCTCGGCGCGATAACCGCACCCAATCGCATTCTTATGGCTCCCCTTACCCGCTTACGTAGCATTGAGCCCGGTGACATTCCTACGCCGCTAATGGGCGAATATTATCGCCAGCGCGCCAGCGCCGGTCTTATCATTAGCGAAGCGACACAAATTTCCGCCCAGGCGAAAGGCTACGCCGGCGCGCCGGGGCTTCATTCGTCCGAGCAGATTTCCGCCTGGAAATCGATTAACGCCGGCATTCATCAGGATGGTGGTCGCAGTGCAGTACAGCTATGGCACACCGGGCGTATTTCTCACGTCAGCGTCCAGCCTGGCGGACTGAGCCCGGTTTCCGCGTCGGCCATTAACGCCGAAACCCGCACCTCACTGCGTGACGCGCAAGGACGTGCGATTCGTGAAGACACCTCTACCCCGCGCGCCCTTGAAACCTCAGAGATAAAAGGCATTGTTAACGATTTCCACCAGGCGGTCATCAACGCCCGCGAAGCGGATTTTGACCTGGTAGAATTACACTCCGCACACGGCTATCTGATTCATCAGTTCCTCTCACCCGCATCGAATCAGCGTACCGATGAATACGGCGGCAGCGTTGAAAATCGCACGCGCTTTGCGCTTGAAGTCGTCGATGCGGCGATTGCCGCCTGGGATGCCGGGCGCATTGGCATTCGCATCTCCCCGCTGGGTCCGTTCAACGGCCTTGATAACGGTGAGGATCAAGAAGCTGCCGCGCTCTATTACCTGAAAGAACTGGCAAAACGTAAGCTGGCCTTTCTGCATATTTCCGAGCCGGACTGGGCGGGAGGCAAACCTTACAGCCTCGAATTCCGTAAGGCGATTCGGGCTAATTATCCCGGCGTGATTGTCGCGGCGGGCGGCTATACGCCAGAGAAAGCAGAAGCGCTAATTGAGCAAGGGCTGATTGATGCGGTGGCATTTGGCCGCAGCTATATTGCCAACCCTGATTTGGTTGAGCGTCTGCAGCAAAATGCACCACTAAGCGCCCCCAAGCCGGAAACCTTTTACGGCGGTGGCGCGGAAGGCTATACCGACTACCCGCGCCTGACGGACTGATATAGCACCATTTGACTTAACAGATTAAAATGCGGCGGCAACGCCGCTATACTGTTTCTTTGCAGATTATTTTAAGAGGATGTTATGCGCTTACTTCATACCATGCTGCGCGTTGGCGATTTGCAGCGCTCCATTGATTTTTATACCCGCGTGCTGGGTATGCGCGTGCTGCGTCAAAGCGAGAACAGCGAATATAAATACACCCTGGCTTTCGTTGGTTACAGCGAAGAGAGCGAAGGCGCAGTTATTGAGCTGACCTATAACTGGGGCGTAGACAGCTATGAGCTGGGCACCGCCTACGGGCATATTGCTCTGGGCGTTGATGACGTTGCAGCAACCTGCGATCGCATTCGCCAGGCGGGCGGCAACGTTACCCGCGAAGCCGGTCCGGTAAAAGGCGGCACCACGATTATCGCCTTTGTTGAAGATCCGGATGGCTACAAAATTGAGCTGATCGAAAATAAACAAGCATCAGCGGGCCTCGGCAACTAATCCCAGCGGCGGCCATCGCGCCGCCCTTGCTTTCCGAGGCTGCTGCATCTGAAGCCAAAATTTGCCATAATGCGCGCTGCCATTTTTACTGCAAGAGCGCCTGATGTCTGATACCAACGATCTGAATACCCTCGCCAGCCGCTTTCGCGGTTTTTATCCTGTGGTTATTGATGTTGAAACCGCTGGCTTTGATGCCAAAACCAACGCGCTGCTGGAAATAGCGGCGGTGACGCTAAAAATGGATCGGGAAGGCTGGCTGGAGCAGGATGAAAAACTGCACTTTCACGTCACGCCCTTTGAAGGCGCCGTACTGCAGCCCGAAGCGCTGGCTTTTAACGGTATCGATCCGCATAATCCGCTACGCGGTGCTGTCAGCGAATATGACGCGCTGCACGCCATCTTTAAAATGGTGCGTAAAGGGGTTAAGGACAGCGGCTGTAACCGCGCAATTGTCGTCGCCCATAACGCCACCTTCGATCATACTTTCATGATGACTGCCGCCGAGCGCGTTAGCTTAAAGCGTAACCCTTTTCATCCCTTTGCCACTTTCGACACTGCGGCATTAAGCGGACTGGTGCTTGGCCAGACGGTGCTGGCACGGGCCTGCACAACGGCGGGTTTTGCCTTTGATCAGCAACAGGCGCATTCCGCGCTGTATGACACTGAACAGACGGCGCAGCTGTTCTGCGAACTGGTAAATCGCTGGAAACGGCTGGGTGGCTGGCCGCTGGCAAAAGCGGCAGAGGCGGCGGTTTAAGCTTGCCATCGCGCCATTAAAAAGGCGGCCCGAGGGCCGCCTGAGCAGGAATCAAGCGGATTTATTCCGCTTCATTGTATTTTGCCGCCGTCTCTTTAATCAGCGTCTGCAGTTCGCCACGCTGGAACATTTCCACCACGATATCACAACCGCCGACCAGTTCTCCGTCGACCCACAGCTGCGGAAAAGTCGGCCAGTTAGCGTATTTTGGCAGCTCCGCGCGAATATCAGGGTTCTGTAAAATATCGACATAAGCAAAACGCTCGCCGCAGGCGGAGAGCGCCTGCACAGTCTGGGCCGAAAAACCACAGCTCGGCAGCTTAGGTGAACCTTTCATGTATAGCAGGATTGGATTCTCTGCGATCTGACGCTGAATCTTTTCGACAGTACTCATATTTGCCTTCCTCTAAAGCGTTATCTCATGTCATTTTATTGTAGCGAGTGTGCGGGAAGGATGAAAATGACAATTTATCCAGGGTTATTCCGGCTGTCAGCCCGCAAAACTGCAGAATAACATGATGCGGCATCGTTAAAGGTAGAGCAATGTGCTTTTATGGCTTCATGGCTGACTATGGTGAATTAACCTGCTGATTATGTTTACAAAACCATCATTACATAGCGACACAATATTGATACAAAAAACTGCTTACCTTTTGCGAAAAATCTGGATTAGAATTGCCCGGCACTTCTGCTGCTTTAGCAGAAAAAATTTAATCCATTTAGCTTCTGATGTTATTGGAAGCATAACTTGTTGCTGCAAACGATGCGTTTACTGATCACGCTTTTTTTACTGGCATTTGCCCAAATTTTCATGAACATAGCTCATGCTTCGCCCAGGCCGGCGGTTAATATTGTCCATCACAAGGCGGAGAAAAGCCCGTCACGGGAAGATGAAAGACGTAAACGGCGTACGACAAAAGCCCCAACAGAGAAGAAAGTAAGAGAGACGCCGCAAAAGAAAAGCCGACTTGCCAGCATCAAAAAAATTCGTCTGAAAAAAAGAGAATCAGAACGAAAAACTGAAACCAGCAAGCCCCTTCATACTGAATCGGTCGCAGAGAAAAAATCACACCCGACGCGGCTATCCTCCCTGCGCGAGCGCAAACTGGTCGCCGAAAGGTCTGAGGAAAACCGCATCAGGCTACGCCGTCTTGCAGAAGAGAGGCGCCGCGATGAGCGTAAGCTGAGCTATCGCGAGCGTAAACATTACGGACGCAAAAGCCGCAGTGAATTACACCGGATAGCAAGCGAAAACGACAAACCACTGCACCTGAGTAAAAAACAGCTTGCTGAATTCCACAAAGTGCGCGCCACCGCCATGGCAAAACTGATGGATCAGCTGGGCAAACCCTACCTGTGGGGGGGAACCTCGCCAAGAACCGGTTTTGATTGTAGCGGTCTGGTGTGGTACGCCTATAAAGACCTGGTCAACTATAAGCTGCCCAGAACGGCGAACGAAATGTTCCACATGCGTGATGCCGCGCCGGTCAGTCGCGATCGGCTGCAAAGAGGTGACCTGGTCTTTTTCCATATCAGAGGACACCGGGGCGCAGACCACGTGGGTGTTTACCTCGGCGGAGGTAAGTTTATCCAGTCCCCCCGCACCGGTGAAGATATTCATATCAGCGAGCTGGC
Organism: Izhakiella australiensis; assembly: GCF_002006995.1. Classification (GTDB taxonomy): domain Bacteria; phylum Pseudomonadota; class Gammaproteobacteria; order Enterobacterales; family Enterobacteriaceae; genus Izhakiella; species Izhakiella australiensis. The sequence goes on from NZ_MRUL01000004.1 coordinate 147,913, forward strand.
TGATAGCTACTGGCGGCGTCATTATCTCGGCGCTCGCCGTATGATGACACCCAGCACTATTCGCTGAAGTTACATAAACTCCACAATAAAACCATCGCCCCGGCTTGTTAATTATCCGGGGCGCACGCTATGTTGACATCAGTTTTTGTCAGATACCGCCCTGACTGGCAAGACGTCGGGAAGGGTCAGGAAGGAAGAATCAGCTTGCCGCTGAGAAAGGTAAAGCCTGCTGCGCTGAATCTTTCCAGCGACAGAGGAATCGGCTCCATCGGCCGGTAAACACCGTATCCCAGCAGGTAATACCATATTTGCGGCGCGGCATGTTGAGAGCCAACCCAATAAAATCCGGTTTCCATAATGCATGTCCGGCGATGAGTGGAGTACCCCCCTAACACAGCCAGCCAGCGATGTCGTGGCTATTTTTTAAGCGCAGCATTGTCGCCGCAGCGGCATCAGGCGCTGACGTCAGGTCCGGCCGCCGTCTGGCGGCTATTCAGGGCAGATGGCGTAAAGCAGGATAGGTAAAAAACAGCAGCTGCATCAGGTTTAAGCCAAAATGAAACAGCACGGCAACCCACAGCCTGCCGCTCCACATCCAGGCAATACCGTAAATCATGCCGGCCAAGCTGGCGAACAGCACCAGCATCATTCCGCCCTGGAAATGCATCGCGCCAAAAAACAGCGCCGAAACCACCAGCGCAGCCGCAGGATGCGCAACGCGCGCCAGGCGCTGTTGCAGATATCCCCGGAACAACGCCTCTTCCGCAAGCGAAACAAAAAAGATATTGGCAAGGGTAAACTCAGGCAGCCATTCGGGAACGTGAAACTCTGCGCGTAGCCCGCCGAGAAGGGTTGCCAGCCAAAGTAGCGCCGGCACCGCCGCCACCAGCAGCAGCCACTGCCAGCTAACGCGATGATGGCGTTTAGTGACAAAAAGCGTGCTGAGACAGCCCAGCAGGATAAAGGGAACCAGTGCCTTATCGAAGTTATAATACAGGGTGAATGGCAGGCTGTCGGGACTGACATGCACGCCGTCCAGTAGACGTAAATTATGAAAACCGGGTACCAGATGCAGCATCAGCGCAACGGCATCCGCCACCAGTAACGTTTCGGTTAACAGGCTACAAAGGCGGTACGGTTTTGCGTAGGCATGAATAAGCAAGAGAACGCCGGTTGCGGCAATCCATGCCAGTGCTACCCAGTCGAGAACGCCTACGGAACATCCCATCATGATGACGACGGCAAGTACAATTAGCCCGCACTTCTTACTGAAACGCAGTAACAGCAGGGCTAGGGCCAGGAGATCCCACATTTTAACTATCCCGGTGATTTTTTTATGCGAAAGATACGCTGACGATAGTCCAGGCAAGATAAACGACAGTAAAACGCCCTGCTTTGCCAGGTTAACTTTTCAAACCGCCAGCACGGTCCCACTGCAAGGCGTTAACAGCGGCTTAGTACTGGCGGACAAATAAAATTGAACGGCGCTGACGCTGAGCAATGAGATAGTGAAAACGGCGCATACCGCGATAACGTCTTGACTGCGCCTCGTGCCCCCGCGTCTTACGCCACTGAACGTGACGACGCATACGCCAGCGGGCGACTTCATTTCTGCTACGTCTCATAACTTTTATCCTTGTTATATGCTGAAGCCTGCATCCCGTTTTTTCTGCCAGAGTCATCGTTTAGGCGGCATTTAGGGTTTCGTCTATCGCCATCTCAACGTACACTTCTTTAACGCAAGCGTGAACGGGATGTCCACTTACATGAGTACCTTTTATACTTTATTAAGCTGGCTGCTGATTTTTGGCTACTGGTTATTAATTGCCGGCATAACGCTCAGGATCCTGATGAAGCGTCGCGCGGTCACTTCCGCTATGGCCTGGCTGCTTATTATCTATATTCTGCCGCTGGTTGGTATTATTGCCTATCTTTCATTTGGCGAACTACACTTGGGAAAACGTCGGGCGGAGCGTGCTCGCGCAATGTGGCCGGCAACCGCCAGGTGGCTCAGCGACCTTAAACAATCACAGCATATCTTCGCCCATGAAAATAGCGATGTTGCCAGGGCGTTATTTCAGCTGTGCGAAAACCGTCAGGGCATTGCCGGGGTAAAAGGCAATCAGTTACAGCTCCTTACCAGCGCCGAAGACACCCTCAACGCCCTGGTGCGGGATATTCAACTGGCTCGTCATAACATTGAAATGGTGTTCTATATCTGGCAGCCAGGCGGGCTGGCAGATGAAGTCGCAGAGTCGCTGATGGCCGCTGCGCGTCGTGGCGTTCATTGCCGGCTAATGCTGGACTCTGCCGGCAGCGTGGATTTTTTCCGCAGCAGCTGGCCGGGAATGATGCGCAACGCCGGGATTGATATTGTCGAGTCGCTAAAAGTCAGCCTGCTGCGCGTATTTTTACGCCGCATGGACCTGCGCCAGCACCGTAAAGTGGTATTGATTGATAACTATGTCGCCTATACCGGGAGCATGAACCTGGTCGATCCACGCTATTTTAAACAGGACGCCGGCGTGGGTCAGTGGGTAGACCTGATGGCGCGCATGGAGGGGCCGGTTGCCACCACCATGGGGATTATCTACTCCTGCGACTGGGAGATTGAAACCGGTAAACGCATTTTACCGCCGCCCCCCGATGTCAACATTATGCCTTTTGAACAGGAGAGCGGCCACACCATTCAGGTTATTGCTTCGGGGCCAGGCTTCCCGGAGGATATGATCCATCAGGCGCTGCTGACCGCCGTCTATTCCGCCCATGAACAGCTGGTAATGACCACGCCATATCTGGTGCCAAGTGACGACCTGCTACATGCCATCTGTACCGCAGCATGGCGCGGTGTTGATGTCAGCATCATCATTCCCCGCCATAACGATAATCTGTTAGTACGCTGGGCCAGCCGGGCGTTCTTCTCCGAGCTGCTGGCGGCCGGAGTGAAAATTTACCAGTTTGAAGGCGGCCTGCTGCATACCAAAAGCGTGCTGGTCGACGGGCAGCTAAGCCTGGTCGGTACGGTAAATCTGGATATGCGCAGCCTGTGGCTGAACTTTGAAATTACTCTGGTGATTGACGATGACGGCTTTGGCAGTGACCTGGCGCACGTTCAGGATGATTATATTGCCCGCTCAAATTTGGTCGATCGCAAACGTTGGGAAAATCGCTCCTGGTGGCAGCGCGTGGTCGAACGACTGTTTTACTTCTTCAGTCCGTTACTGTAAAAGGAGCGGAATTACACAGCGCAGCAAAGTACACAGGATTTATTATGGACCTCAATAACCGCCTTACAGAAGATGAAACGCTGGAGCAAGCCTACGATATTTTTCTGGAGCTGGCAGGCGATAATCTCGACCCGGCCGATATCATTTTATTCAATCTGCAGTTTGAAGAACGCGGTGGCGCTGAGCTTTACGACCCGGCGGAGGACTGGCAGGAGCAGGTTGATTTCGACGTTAATCCTGATTTTTTCGCCGAAGTGGTTATTGGCCTCGGTGAAGAAGACGGCGAGCCGATTACCGACGTGTTTGCCCGCGTGCTGCTATGTCGCGAAAAAGACCATAAGCTGTGCCATATCATCTGGAAAGAGTGAATCGCCAGCCAGAACCGTTTTTAGTCCGCCCCCTTCCCCCAAAATAAAAACCCGGTCAGCGACCGGGTTTTTTACGCTGAGCTGATAGTCGCCTCAGAGCGGATCGACTTTCAGGCAGGACACCGCATGACGGAAGCTGCCTTCAAGCAGCGGCCGGGTTTTCGCGCACTCCGGGCCGGCAATTGGGCAGCGAGTGCGAAAAACACAGCCCGAAGGTGGATTGATCGGTGATGGCAAATCACCTTCCAGCAACTGGATTTTCTTCTCTTTTTCCAGATCGGGATCCGGAATCGGCACCGCCGACATCAGCGCCCGGGTATAAGGATGCTGCGGATTGTTATACACCGCATCATAAGTTCCAAGCTCCACCGCGTGGCCGAGATACATCACCAGTACCCGATCGGAAATGTGTTTAACCACCGCCAGATCGTGGGCAATAAATATCAGCGACAGCCCCATTTCGCGCTGTAACTTTTGCAGCAGGTTAACCACCTGCGCCTGGATCGATACATCGAGGGCTGAAACCGGCTCGTCACAAATAATCAGCTTAGGTTCCAGAATCAGCGCGCGGGCGATACCGATTCGCTGACACTGTCCACCGGAAAACTCATGCGGATAACGATTGATTAGGTTAGGCAGCAGCCCGACCTTCATCATCATATTTTTTACCCGCTCCTTTACTTCCTGTTTCGCCATCTTCGGATGATAGGTGCGCAGCGGTTCGGCAATGATTTCGCCGATTGTCATTCGCGGATTGAGCGAGGCCAGCGGATCCTGGAAAATCATCTGGATATCGCTTCGCGCCCGGCGCCATTCCTCTTCGCTCTGTCCCAGCAGGTTGCGACCAAGCCAGGCAACGCGTCCTTCCGTCGCTTTGACCAGCCCGATGATGGCGCGCGCCAGGGTTGATTTTCCGCAGCCAGACTCACCGACCACTCCCAGGGTTTCCCCCTGGAAAAGCCGCAGGCTGACGCCATCCACCGCCTTTAGCGTTTTTGGCGGCTGCCAGAACCACTGGCGACCGTCTTTAATGGCAAAATGCACCTTAAGATCGGCGATTTCCAACAGTACTTTTTTATCGATCGCTTCACTCATACCAGTTCCTCCAGCGGCTTATAGCAGGCACGTAACCGGCCTTCACCGAACGATTCCAGCGGCGGCGCGCTCGCGCAAATATCCATCGCGTGTGGACAACGCGGCTGGAACGGACAGCCTTTCGGCAGCTGCAGCAGGTTGGGCGGATTGCCCGGAATAGTCAGCAGTGACTCCCCTTCAGCATCAAGGCGCGGTACCGCGCTCAGCAAGCCGATTGAATAAGGATGCGCTGGCTGATAGAACACATCGCGGGCTTTGCCATATTCCATGGTTCGTCCGGCGTACATCACCAGCACCTTATCGCAGATGCCGGCGACGACGCCGAGATCGTGGGTAATCATAATAATGGCGGTATCAAATTCCCGCTTCAGCTCATTAAGCAGCGTCATAATCTGCGCCTGCACCGTGACGTCGAGCGCGGTGGTGGGCTCATCAGCAATCAGCAGCTTCGGCCGGCACAGCAGCGCCATCGCGATCATCACCCGCTGACGCATCCCCCCGGAAAACTCGTGAGGGAACATTTTCATCCGCTTACGCGCTTCCGGCATTTTGACCGCATCAAGCATGCGTACCGATTCTTCAAATGCCTGTGAGCCGCTCATGCCTTTATGCAGCTTAAGCACCTCCATCAGCTGCTCACCCACGCGCATGTAGGGATTGAGCGAGGTCATCGGGTCCTGAAAAATCATCGCAATTTGCTCAGCACGCAGGGCGTTCAGCTTTTTTTCCGGCAGATTAAGGATTTCTTTACCGTTAAACAGTGCCGAACCGTTAATGCGGCCATTGCTTGCCAGCAACCCCATCAGGGCGAACGCCGTCTGCGATTTACCCGAACCGGACTCGCCAACGATGCCCAGCGTTTCACCCGCTTTAAGGCTAAAATTCAGGTCGTTTACCGCGGTAACATCGCCATCGGCGGTATTAAACGTCACGCGCAGATCCTTAACCCGCAGTAGCGTTTCGCTGTGCAGCGCCTGCACGCTGGTTGATTGCGTTTCGATAGTGCTCATCGGCAGCTCCTCAGCGATCTTTCGGGTCGAGGGCGTCACGCAGGCCATCGCCGATAAAGTTAAAACAGAACAAAGTGACCACTAAAAACCCTGCCGGATAAAGCAACAGCCACGAAGAAACTTCCATCGAATTAGCGCCATCGCTAAGCAACGCTCCCCAGCTGCTCAGCGGCTCCTGGGTCCCCAGACCGAGGAAGCTCAGGAACGACTCAAATAAAATCATGCTAGGAACCAGCAGCGATGCGTAGACCACCACCACGCCCAGCACGTTGGGCACGATATGGCGAATCACGATATTGCCGGTTGATACGCCGCCAACCTGCGCGGCCTCGATAAACTCTTTGCGTTTAAGACTCAGGGTCTGTCCACGGACGATACGCGCCATATCCAGCCAGGAAACCATGCCGATAGCGACAAAGATCAGCAAAATATTGCGACCAAAAAAAGTCACCAGCAGGATAACGAAAAACATGAACGGGAAAGAGTTAAGGATTTCCAGAATACGCATCATCACCGAGTCGGTTTTGCCGCCGAGGTAACCCGCCAGCGAGCCGTACAGCGTACCCACAATTACCGCCACCAGCGCAGAGGCGATGCCCACCATCAACGAAATACGCCCGCCGATAGCAACGCGCACCAGCAAGTCGCGCCCGGATGAGTCAGTACCAAAATAGTGTCCGGTGCTGAAGTCGGGGGCCGCCGACATCATTGACCAGTCAGTATCATCATAGGTAAAAGGTGACAGCACCGGCGCAAGAATGACAAACAAAATGATGACTAACAGCACGGCCAGGCTGCTGAGCGCCGCGCGGTTGTGAATAAAACGACGACGGGCATCCTGCCACAAACTACGCCCTTCGACTTCCAGCTTTTCACTGAATGCATCGAGAGCTTCGCTATTTTTTTTACTCAAGATCATAACGAGCTCCGGTTAATAACGGATTTTTGGATCAATAACGGCGTAGAGCACATCGACAACCGCATTAAATAAGATGGTCAGCACCCCAACCAGAATGGTCAGGCTGAGCACCAGCGAATAATCACGGTTAAGCGCGCCGTTAACAAACAGCTGACCGATTCCCGGCAGGCCATAAATACTCTCTATCACCATTGAGCCGGTTATGATGCCGACGAACGCCGGTCCAAGGTAGGACAGCACCGGCAGCATTGCCGGTTTCAGCGCATGGCGCAGCACAATACGTCGCATCGGCAAGCCTTTCGCCCGGGCGGTGCGAATAAAGTTCGAATGCAGCACTTCGATCATAGAGCCACGGGTAATACGTGCAATGCTGGCAATATAGGCCAGCGACAGCGCCACCATCGGCAGGATCATATATTTGGGTGCCCCACCGTTCCAGCCGCCGCCCGGCAGCCACTGCAGGCTGATGGCGAAAATCAACACCAGTAATGGCGCCACCACAAAACTGGGTATTACCACCCCGGTCATTGCCACCCCCATGACCGCAAAATCCCAGCGGGTATTTTGCTTCAGCGCGGCAATAACGCCGGCAGTGACCCCCAGCACCAGCGCCAGCAAAAATGCCGCAAGGCCAAGCTTGGCCGAAACCGGAAAAGCGTGGGAAATAAGGTAGTTGACCGAATAATCTTTGTATTTGAACGAGGGACCGAAATCACCATGGGCCAGCTGTAACAGATAATTGAGATACTGCTTGCCGATCGGATCGTTGAGATGATATTTCGCTTCAATATTGGCCATCACTTCCGGCGACAGAGTGCGCTCGCCGGTAAACGGGCTTCCCGGCGCCAGGCGCATCATAAAGAAGGATATCGTGATGAGTACGAACAGCGTCGGGATTGCCTCAAGCAGCCGGCGCAGAATAAACTTTAACATTGCCATACCTACAGAGCTGATGCCTTACTTCAGCGAACGGAAATAAGGTCACATTGCTTCTTAAATCGGGCGGCAAATTGCCGCCCATAAAACGCATTATTTTTAGTGCTTAATAATGTACAGGTTCTTGTCGTAAACGTTATCCAGCGCATCTTTGCCGGTATAGCCGCCAACATACGGTTTCACCAGACGAGCATTCACGTAGTAATAGACCGGAACCATCATGGAATCCTTATCCAGCACCTGCTCTGCCTTGTCATACAGCGCGGCGCGTCCTTTTTCGTCTTCCGCACCCGCAGCCTGCGCTATAACTTTGTCATAGTCAGCCGACTTGTAGTGCGAGGTGTTATTGCTGCTGTTTGACAGCATGACGTTCAGGAAGGAAGTCGGTTCGTTGTAGTCGGCGCACCAGGCGGCGCGGGCGACGTCAAAGTTACCCTGATGGCGGGTATCCAGATAGGTTTTCCACTCTTCGTTGGTCAGCTTGACGTTAACGCCGAGGTTTTTCTTCCAGATTGATGCGGCAGCAATCGCCAGTTTTTTATGCAGATCGGAGGTGTTATACAACAGCTCGAAGCTCAGCGGCTTATCGGCGGTATAACCAGCTTCCGCCAGCAGTTTCTTCGCCTCTTCGTTGCGCTTAGCCTGGGTCCAGCTAAACCACTCTGGTTTGGTCAGCTGCATACCGTCGGTTGCCGGCGGTGTAAAGCTGTAGGCCGGGATCTGGCCCTGCGCAAGCACTTTATTGGTGATGATATCGCGATCCAGCCCCAGCTTCAGCGCGGTACGAACGCGCGGATCGGTAAACGGCGCTTTCTGGTTGTTGATTTCGTAATAGTAGGTGCACAGATAGGGATCAACGTGCAGCTCTTTCGGGTTATCACGCTTCAGCTTCTGGAACAGCTCGATAGGCATGTTGTTATACGTCATGTCGCTGCCGTCCTGACTGAAGTAACGGTTAACGTCGGTAACTTCAGAAGAGATAGGCAGGAAGGTGACTTTTTCCAGTTTGGTATTGGCGTTGTCCCAGTACTCCGGGTTACGTACAACAACAATACGTTCGTTAATCACGTGCTCTTTCAGCTTAAATGCGCCGTTGCCGACCCAGTTTTGCGGCTGGGTCCAGTTTTCACCGAATTTATCAACCGCAGGCTTGTAGACCGGTGACATTGATCCATGAATCAAAAGCTTATAGAAGTAAGGGACAGACTCACTCAGCGTAACCTGTAGGGTGTGATCGTCGATGGCTTTTACGCCCAGGGTATCCGGCGACTTTTTGCCCGCAATAATGTCATCAACGTTTTCCAGGTGGCCATATTGCAGATAGCTGGCGTAGGGAGAAGCCGTCTTCGGATCCGCCAGGCGCTGCCAGCTATAAACGAAATCAGCGGCGGTTACCGGCTGGCCATTGGACCACTTGGCATTGGGACGTAAATGGAATGTCCAGACTTTGCCGTCTTTGTTTTCCCAGCTTTCAGCAACGCCGGGAATCGGGTGTCCGTTGGCATCGCTAATCACCAGGCCTTCAAGCAGGTCGCGACTGACGTTGGATTCCGGCACCCCTTCGATTTTATGCGGGTCCAGAGACTGAACTTCACTGCCGTTACCCTTCACCAGTTCCTGTTTAGCTGCCAGCTCAACGCCTGCCGGCACGCTGGCCGCCCATGCGGCGTTCCCGGCCATGGTCCCCAACGCAGCAAAAATACTTGCTGCAACCAGACTCTTCTTCGTGATGTTGGTCATTATTTACTCCAGTTTTTATAATCACCCCGGTACACCGCACCAGAGATCCCCCCGTTATCCGGGCCTAGCGCCTGCGCAGAGGAACGAATTTCTGCTCAGGCCAATTTCTGTTTACCCTGTGGTTTAAGACCACCTTAAGCTTTAGCACGTCTGCAGATTAATGTGCCGTAATATAGAAATATTTAATATCGAGCGAATCACGCGGATCTTTACCGGTAAATCCACCAACCCAGGGTTTTACCAGCCGCGCGCTCACCCGATAGTAGACCGGCACAAACGCTGAATCAGCATCAAGCTGCTGCTCGGCCTGCTGATATACTTGCGGCCGCAGCCGATCGCTAACTTCAAGGCTCTTTTTCATTAATGCATCGAAAGCGGCGTCATGATAGAACGAGGTGTTGGCACTTGAGTCGCTGAGAAATACGTTGAGAAAAGATGAGGGTTCGTTGTAATCAGAACACCATGTCGCGCGCGACGCGTCGTACAAACCCTTGCGGCGTATTTCCAGCATGTTTTTCCACGGCTGATTATCCAGTCGAACCTCGGCGCCAAGGTTTTCATGCCACATTGCCGCCGCCGCAGCAGCCTGCTTATAGTTAATATCAGAGGTGTTGTATAACAGCGAAAACGTCAACGGATGCGCAGGACCGTACCCCGCCTCGCGCAGCAGTGTCCGGGCGCGCTGATTGCGCGCCGCCTGCGTTTGCTTAAACCAGTCAGGCACTGCCAGATCGGCACCATCGGTATAGGGCGGCGTAAAGCCCCAGGCGGGCACCTGCCCCTGCCCCATAATTTTGCTGGTGATGAAGTTACGGTCGAGTGACAGCTTAACCGCCTCTCTTACCCTTACATCATCAAAAGGCGGGCGCTTACTATTCAGCTCGTAGTAAAAGGTACAAAGATAAGGCGTAACGCGTACCTGCGGCCCCAGTTCAGTTTTCAATGTGGAAAACATATCCGGCGGCAGCGCGCTATCGGAAATATCCACCTCATTCTGACGATAACGCTCAACGTCTTTACTGGTAGAGATCAGCGGTAAAAAAGTGGCTTGTTCAATAACCGTATGCGCATTATCCCAATAGTAAGGATTACGTTTCAGGACGATCTTTTCATTAATAACCCAGTCGCTCAGACTGTATGCCCCGTTGCCCACATAGTGAGCCGGCTGGGTCCATTTATCACCCCACTGTTCTACCGCTTTACGATTTACCGGTTTTAATGCGGTATGCGTCACCATCGCCAGAAAATAAGGAACGGGCTCATTCAGCGTCACCTGCAGCTGATATTTACTCAGGGCTTTAATGCCAAGCGCTTCGGGCGGCAGTTTACCGCTAATCACCGCGCTGGCATTTTCAACGTGGGCATATTCCAGATAGCTTGAATAATGTGAGGCGTTTTCAGGCGAGGCCAGCCGGCGCCAGCTATAGACAAAATCAGCGGCAGTCACGGGTTCACCATCAGACCAGCGCGCCTCTTTACGCAAGGTAAACGTCCATACCTTATTTTGAACGTTGTTCCATTCAAGGGCAGCGCCAGCAACGATGTGCCCATAATTATCGGTCGTAACCAGGCCTTCCAGCAGGTTAAGAATGACGGTGCTTTCCGGTACGCCCTGCGATCTCATCGGATCAAGCGTAGCCACTTCGGCGCCATTATTAATGACAATATGCTGCTGTGCAGCCAGCGGCGTATCCTGCTCTGGCTGCGCCGCATTCACGAGGTTGAAATGCAAAAATGACAAAGCCACCAGACTAAGTTGCGCATAGCGTTTTGAAATCAGCAATTTCATCTCAGCGTGAATGACCTTTTTTATGTTCTGAGCTAAATAAGCAAAATCCGTACACACTTTGCGTCACACTCAGATTTTTTTCGTTGCGCCGAAATTACCAGATGAATTTTTACTGCGCTAAAGCTATCTGACGAAAATGTTAACTAATTCTCTTTTATCATGACTCTTTACACAGGTGAAGTGTTATTTTGCGCAGATAAATATTAATAAAAAACAATAAAATCAATGAATTAAACAAGAAATGACCATAACTAAGTCAAATTACATGCCGTGCACGACTAAAAAACAAACAAATAACATCATTATCGGGATAAATAAGATACTATCCTGAAATATTCAATCGGAATGGATTTTAACGCCACATTACAGGCTAAATTCCAGAGAATTAAATGTTAAAATAATAACACCCACTAAGAATAATCTGTTTCTTCTCAGCGGATTAGTAGGAAAACTTATCAGGCGAGATGGCTGGTAAACAAAACAAATGAGTGCGCATTTAAGGTGCACTGCTGCGACTTTTTTGCACCAAAACAGGGCAATTTCAACGATTGATTAAAAAATAAGTTTCAGAAAAACGCGCAAGCTTCCCCTGGCGATATAGCGTCATAGCGTTTACAAGCTGATTTATCCAGAGCCAGAATCATCCTATCAAAACATTTAGCCGTCAAAACAGCGCAAAAAGTAGTGCCACCGGAAAACTTATTGGCCATGTTGCCCCGACCAGCAGTGCAGATAATATGCGGATACTGATGCGGTCCCGGGCGATAAAAAAAGTGACGATAGCGGCAACCAGCGCCACAATCGCATAAAAAACTAACATACTCTGATACAAACTCACCGCCGCTTACCTTTTTGCTTTTATCTGGCATTATTATACCCGGCACGGCTGCGATTACTTGTTTTCATCCTCATTATTCCGAACTATTCCTCCCTGATAAATTTAATGCAACCAGCAAGTTACATAAACGTGCCAGTTTGTTTGTTAATTGGTAAAACAAAGTAACAATGAATCAGAAAATCACAGCTGAATGGTGTCAGCCATGTGGAAACTTGATGTAAATCACACTTTTTAACACACGGCAGAGTTACGCTATCAGCACTGAAGGAAGACGCCAAAAGGTTCAAGATATTGCTCTTTTAGCAGACTTTTTTAGTAAAAAAGTATGAGAAACAATCAACACTTTTCAGCAATGCGGGTCCGCTGTCGTGTTGGATAGCTATAATAAATTGCTCCGACTTGTTTACTAAAAGAGTTTAACTTTCATCAGGAGAGCATTATGGCCGTTACGAATGTTGCCGAACTTAACGCACTGGTTGAGCGTGTTAAGAAAGCTCAGCGTGAGTACGCTAACTTTTCACAAGAACAGGTTGATAAGATTTTCCGCGCAGCCGCACTGGCAGCAGCTGATGCCCGTATTCAACTGGCTAAAATGGCAGTAGCAGAGTCAGGCATGGGCATCGTTGAAGACAAGGTAATAAAAAACCACTTCGCTTCTGAGTATATTTATAACGCCTATAAGGATGAAAAAACCTGCGGCGTGCTTGCCACTGACGACACCTACGGCACCATCACCATCGCCGAGCCAATCGGGCTGATTTGCGGGATTGTTCCGACCACCAACCCTACTTCTACCGCGATCTTTAAAGCGCTTATCAGTCTTAAAACCCGCAACGGTATCATTTTCTCTCCGCACCCACGTGCCAAGGATGCCACCAATAAAGCGGCAGACATTGTTCTGAAAGCGGCAATTGAGGCCGGCGCGCCGAAAGATCTTATTGGCTGGATCGATGCGCCCTCCGTCGAATTGTCTAATCAATTAATGCATCACCCCGACATCAACCTGATCCTCGCCACCGGTGGTCCGGGCATGGTCAAAGCAGCCTACAGTTCAGGAAAACCCGCCATTGGTGTCGGCGCCGGTAATACACCGGTGGTGATTGATGAAACCGCTGATATTAAACGCGCAGTTGCCTCTATCCTGATGTCTAAGACCTTCGATAATGGCGTTATTTGCGCTTCTGAACAGTCTGTTATCGTCGTCGATTCCGTTTATGAAGCAGTACGCGAGCGTTTTGCCACACATGGTGGCTACCTGCTACAGGGTAAAGAGCTGAAGGCCGTTCAGGATATCATTCTGAAAAACGGCGGGTTGAATGCGGCTATCGTAGGTCAACCGGCGGCGAAAATAGCTGAAATGGCCGGAATTAACGTTCCGGCTAATACCAAAATCCTTATTGGCGAAGTTAAGCTGGTTGATGAATCCGAGCCGTTTGCTCATGAGAAGCTGTCGCCGACGCTTGCGATGTACCGTGCAAAAGATTTTGCCGACGCGGTCGACAAGGCGGAGAAACTGGTCGCCATGGGCGGTATCGGTCACACTTCCTGCCTGTATACCGACCAGGATAATCAGCATGAGCGGGTCAATTTCTTCGGCGACAAGATGAAAACCGCCCGTATTCTGATCAATACGCCGGCCTCACAGGGCGGGATCGGCGATCTGTATAACTTTAAACTGGCGCCGTCACTGACGCTGGGTTGCGGCTCCTGGGGTGGTAACTCCATTTCGGAGAACGTTGGTCCTAAACACCTGATCAATAAAAAAACCGTGGCTAAGCGAGCAGAAAATATGTTGTGGCATAAACTACCGAAGTCTATCTACTTCCGTCGCGGTTCACTGCCCATTGCACTGGAAGAAGTCGCCAGCGAAGGAGCAAAACGCGCCTTCATCGTTACCGACCGGTTCCTGTTTAATAACGGCTACGCTGACCAGATAACCCGCGTACTCAAGTCCTATAACATTGAAACGGAAATCTTCTTCGAAGTTGAAGCGGACCCGACGCTAAGCATCGTGCGCAAAGGGGCTGAACAGATGAATTCGTTCAAACCCGATACCATTATCGCCCTCGGCGGCGGCTCGCCGATGGATGCGGCCAAAATCATGTGGGTAATGTATGAGCACCCGCAAACCCATTTTGAAGAGCTGGCGCTGCGCTTTATGGATATCCGTAAACGCATCTACAAATTCCCGAAAATGGGCGTGAAAGCGAAAATGATAGCGATCACCACCACTTCAGGTACCGGCTCAGAAGTCACGCCGTTTGCGGTGGTAACTGATGACGCCACCGGTCAAAAATATCCACTGGCAGACTACGCCCTCACCCCGGACATGGCCATCGTTGATGCCAATCTGGTGATGAACATGCCGAAGTCGCTGTGCGCATTTGGTGGTCTGGACGCCGTAACCCATTCACTGGAAGCTTACGTTTCGGTTCTGGCGAATGAATATTCCGATGGTCAGGCGCTGCAGGCCCTTAAACTCCTTAAAGAGTATCTGCCGGCCAGCTATCATGAAGGCGCCGCCAACCCGGTAGCCCGCGAGCGCGTACACAACGCGGCAACCATCGCCGGTATCGCTTTCGCCAATGCCTTCCTTGGCGTATGTCACTCTATGGCGCATAAATTGGGCTCGGAGTTCCATATTCCACACGGCCTGGCGAATGCCCTGCTGATCTGTAACGTCATTCGCTATAACGCTAACGATAACCCAACCAAGCAGACGGCATTCAGCCAGTACGACCGCCCGCAGGCTCGTCGCCGCTATGCTGAGGTCGCTGACCATCTCGGTCTTAGCGCCGCAGGTGACCGTACCGGGCAGAAAATTGAAAAACTGCTGGCGTGGCTGGAAGAAATGAAGGCCTCTCTGGGGATTCCGAAGTCTATTCGCGAAGCGGGCGTGCAGGAAGCTGACTTCCTGGCGAAAGTGGATAAACTCGCTGATGACGCTTTTGATGACCAGTGTACCGGTGCCAACCCGCGCTATCCGCTGATTGCCGAATTGAAACAAATCATGCTGGATACCTTCTATGGTCGTGAATTCAATGAACCTTTCGACAACATTACCGAGGCGGTAAAAGCGCAGCCGGTAGCGGCGAAAAAAAACGAGAAAAAAGCTAAAAAAGCATAACTTGTTATGTTTTAGCTTGCGCCCGGCAACGTAGTTAATTACCGGCTTGCAGTAAAAATAAACCCGCTTCGGCGGGTTTATTTTATATAAACATTAATTTTTTTTATAAAAGCTGAAATCAATAATGGATCCAGGACCTTTCCGGTAGCGTCAGCTGTTACTTTCAGCCGCTTTACCATCAACCGCCTGTAGGTTTCCCTTTTCAATCGCTTCCTTATAATGTTTGCGGCATACCGATACATAGCGCTCATTACCGCCGATAACCACCTGCTCGCCCTCCCGGAAAGGCACCCCATTCTCATCCAGTCGCAAAACCATTCCCGCTTTACGGCCGCAGTGGCAAACCGTTTTTAATTCCACCAGCTTATCTGCCCATGCCAGCAAATACTGGCTGCCGGAAAAAAGCTCTCCGCGAAAGTCAGTGCGCAGACCATAGCAAAGAACAGGAATATCAAGGGAATCAACCACGTCAGATAACGCCTTTACCTGTTCTTTAGTCAGAAACTGACATTCATCAATTAGCACACAGTTAACCGCTTCATCGGCATGTGCCTGGCTTATCTGCTCAAAAAGTGCAGTTTGCGGATTATAAAGACAGGCGGGAGAAGCCAGACCAATGCGCGAACTGACCTTGCCGCTACCAAAACGATCGTCAATTTCGGCGGTGTATACCAGCGTTCGCATGCCACGTTCCTGGTAGTTATAAGAAGACTGCAGTAAGGCCGTTGACTTACCCGCATTCATTGCTGAGTAATAAAAATAAAGTTGCGCCATCAGGCTTCACTCCGGGGCATTAGGGTAGAAATCTGCGGCGATTGTAACACAATCGCAGGTAAAAAAAGGCGGCAATAGCCTGCGGGATGACCGTCTCATTGCGGGTTTTAGGATACAAAGTGCCCATCGCCGGATACTGTCCATCAGTTAATCAATATCAACCATAAGGTTTAATTAAAAATTACTGCACTTTTGTTTAATCATCTTTATCCCCACCCGTTACCGGGCGATGTTACACTTTATTTCAATGAAAGTTATTGTTCGCTTATATACAGGCTGGCATATTTAAATCAAATGTACTGAATAAAAAATTATTAGTTGCAGTTCATTTATTCTCTCTCTATTATTAGCAGCGATACCTACCTTCATTATAATTTAGAGATCAGGACAATGAGCGAAGCCCTTAAGATTCTTAATAACATTCGTACTCTGCGCGCCCAAGCCAGAGAATGTACACTTGAAACGCTGGAAGAGATGCTGGAAAAACTGGAAGTGGTGGTTAATGAACGCCGCGAAGAAGACAACCAGGCACAGGCAGAAATTGAGGAACGTAGTCGCAAATTGCAGCAATATCGCGAAATGCTGATTGCTGACGGAATTGATCCTAATGAATTACTCGCGACTTTAGGCGCTGCCAAAACCAGCGCAAAATCCAAGCGTGCGACGCGTCCGGCAAAATATCAGTACGTTGACGAGAATGGCGAAACTAAAACCTGGACAGGCCAGGGCCGCACGCCTGCAGTTATCAAAAAAGCTATCGAAGAACAAGGCAAGCAGCTGGATGATTTCTTGCTGTAACCAACCATTTGCCTTAATGACTGATTGTTACTGAGCTCGATTTTATTATTTACACCAGATAATCATCAAAACCAGATGAAAAAAGGAAGCTGCGGCTTCCTTTTTATTTTCCTGCGTTACCATCACGCCTGATAGAACTTACGATACCAGTCAACAAAGCGTTTAACGCCCTCTTTCACATCCGTTTTTGGCTTAAAGCCAATAGCATCATACAAAGGCTGCGTATCAGCGCTGGTTTCATGTACATCGCCCGGCTGCATTGGCAGCATGTTTTTACGCGCCTCACGTCCGGTAGCACTCTCAATAGCCGCAATATAGTCCGTCAGCATCACCGGCTGGCTATTACCAATATTGTAAATGCGATACGGCGCCGAGCTGGAAGCCGGAGAGCCATTTTCTACCGTCCATAGCGGATCGGCGCCGGGAATAATATCCAGCAGGCGCACTACCGCTTCTGCAATATCTTCGACATAGGTAAAGTCGCGTCTCATATTCCCATGGTTATACACATCAATCGCTTCGCCAGCCAAAATGGCCCGGGTAAACTTAAATAGCGCCATGTCCGGGCGACCCCAGGGGCCATATACCGTAAAGAACCGCAGGCCGGTTGTTGGAATGCCATAAAGGTGAGAATAGGTATGCGCCATTAACTCATTGGCTTTTTTCGTTGCGGCATAGAGTGAAATCGGGTGATCGACCGCATCATCCGTTGAGAATGGCATCTTGCGATTCAGACCATAAACCGAGCTGGAAGAGGCATAAAGCAGGTGCTCGATCTTATGGAAACGACAACCCTCAAGAATATTGAGAAAAGCCGTAACGTTGGTGTTGGTATAGGCGTGTGGGTTATCAAGCGAATAACGCACCCCGGCCTGAGCTGCGAGGTGAACGACGCGTTGAAACTGATGATCGGCAAATAAATCAGCAACGATTTTTGGGTCAGTTAAATCACCCTTGATAAAAGTAAAGCGGTCATCATTGGCGATTAAATTAAGGCGGGCTTGTTTCAGACTGACATCGTAGTAGTCATCCAGGTTGTCGATACCAACAACCTGGTGACCAGCGCTAAGCAGGCGTTGGGCAACATAAAACCCGATAAAACCTGCCGCGCCGGTAACCAGATATTTCATACTTTCCCTCGGTTAATTATGCAATTTTACAGAAGCTCCGCGGCCGATTGCATAATAAACAAAACCGCGCTTACTGACTCTTTCTGGATCATACAGGTTACGACCATCAAAAATCACGGGTTCTTTTAACGCGTTTTTAACCACATCAAAGTCCGGAACACGGAAATTCTTCCATTCAGTACAAATAACCAGCGCATCTGCGTTGTGCAACGCGGCTTCTTTTGTACCCATGAGCTGGAGATCGTCGCGACTGCCGTAAATGCGCTGCGCTTCATCCATCGCTTCAGGATCAAACGCCTGAACGCGCGCGCCCGCCTGCCACAAGGTTTCCATCAGCACCCGGCTGGAAGCTTCGCGCATATCATCGGTGTTGGGTTTAAAAGCCAGTCCCCAGAGCGCAAAGGTTTTGCCTTTCAGGTCATCACCGAAATGACGCTTAATAAAGGCCGGCAGCTTCAGTTTCTGATCGTCATTAACCGCTTCAACCGCTTGCAAAATACGCGGCGTATAGCCAATTTGCTCAGAAGTGCGAATCAACGCCTGCACGTCTTTCGGGAAGCAGGAGCCACCGTAGCCGCATCCAGGATAAATAAAAGAGTAGCCAATGCGTGAATCAGAACCAATTCCCTGGCGTACCTTCTCAATATCCGCCCCGAGCAGCTCCGCCAGGTTTGATATCTCATTCATAAAGCTGATCTTGGTGGCCAGCATGCAGTTAGCTGCATATTTGGTCAGCTCAGCACTGCGGATGTCCATCAGGATCATACGATCGTGATTGCGGTTAAAGGGCTCGTAAAGCTCTCGCAGTAAATCGACAACGTCTTCATTGTCAGTACCGACAACGATACGTTCCGGACGCATGCAGTCAGAAACCGCCGCCCCCTCTTTGAGAAACTCAGGGTTAGATACCACGTCAAAGGCAACGCTGGCATTGCGCCCTTTCAGCGTTTCGCTCATCACTGAACGCACGCGATCCGCCGTGCCAACAGGTACGGTTGATTTATCAATCACCACCTTATGCCCCTGCATGTGCTCAGCAATCGTGCGCGCAACCGCAGTGACATATTTAAGATCAGCAGAACCGTCCTCATCGGGAGGCGTGCCCACTGCGATAAATTGCATAATGCCGTGGTTGACGCCCTCTTTGGCGTCAGTGCTGAATTTCAGGCGACCCGCTTCGTAATTCTGCATTACTAAAGGCGTCAGTCCTGGTTCGAAAATTGGAATTATTCCCTTTTTCAGGTTCTCAACTTTGTTTTCATCAACGTCGATACAAATGACATCGTGCCCGACTTCCGCCAGTACAGCAGCCTGTACCAGACCAACATAGCCGATACCAAAAACGGTGACTTTCATTGGATTGTCCCGGTTAGAAATTTATTTAACTTATTTACCAACGGCGCCTTCAAGCCAGGCTTTGAAATCTTTGCCCAGCGTATTATGGCGTACACCGTATTCAACAAATGCCTGCATATAGCCCAGTTTGTTGCCGCAGTCATGGCTAACACCTTTAAGGTGATAGGCCTCTACGGTCTCTTTATCCATCAGCATAGCGATAGAGTCGGTCAGCTGAATTTCATCGCCAGCGCCCGGAGGGGTCTTAGCCAGCAGAGGCCAGATATCAGCAGACAAGACGTAACGTCCGACAACCGCCAGATTTGATGGCGCTTTGTCTGCTTTTGGTTTTTCAACCACGCCAACCATCGGCGCGCTATCGCCAGGCTGCAGTTCTGCACCTTTGCAGTCAACCACGCCGTAGGCAGTAACATCAGCAACCGGCTCAACCATGATCTGACTGTGGCCAGTTTCGTCAAAGCGTTTCATCATATCCGCCAAGTTATCTTTGGTCGGATCAGATTCATACTCATCAATAATCACGTCCGGCAGAATAACGGCAACCGGCTCGTTACCGATCAGTGGATGCGCACAGAGAACGGCGTGGCCCAGACCTTTGGCTAAGCCCTGACGGACTTGCATTATGGTGACGTGCGGCGGGCAAATTGACTGAATTTCTTCAAGCAGCTGACGCTTAACGCGTTTCTCCAGCATGGCTTCCAGCTCAAAACTGGTATCGAAATGGTTTTCAATAGAGTTTTTGGAAGAATGCGTCACCAGCACAATCTCATTAATCCCGGCAGCGATACACTCGTTAACGACATACTGAATTAACGGCTTATCAACCAGCGGCAACATTTCTTTCGGAATAGCTTTGGTAGCAGGCAGCATACGCGTTCCCAATCCTGCAACCGGGATAACCGCTTTTTTTACTTTGGACTTATAGGCAGACATCAAAGTACCTCTCTTTAGGCCGTTCAAGTTATTACTTGATATGTCGATTTAAAAACGAAAATGAGTATATCAGTTAGATACGCACGGATTTATCCTGGTTGAATCATTTCAGCATAAATTAAGACTATTACCCAAGTGTAAAACTTATCCTTGATAGTGTCTCTATACTGCAGCTATAAAAATGACAGAATGATTACTCCGTAGCCAGCATCAGCCGTAGCTTGCCTCCTGCGCCCCAGACCTGACATTGCCAGGCATCACAGCGCTGACTAATCTGGTTAAGATGAGTGCTATCAAGCGTACCCAGCGGTACGCCATTACTAAGCTGAATTTGGTGGGTATTTATATTGAGCGTGGCATTTAACCCGGCGGAAACAAGGATAAGATTTTTTAATCCCTGATGATAATAACCGACCAATAAAGGGAACTGCCCCTGCAGATTTGCTTGACGTAATAAAAGATTAACTTGTTTTAGTAAACCACTTAATTCAGGCAACCGTTGCGCCTGGCCTGATAATTGCTCTTGTAACAAACCATTAAATAATGCGCGCAATAAAAGCGCAGCCAGTACGCCATTATCGCCAGCCCGCGTTACATCCAGACAATAAAAAGCCAGGTCCTTTTCTGACAGCGCGGCAATATCAAGCACCAATCCTGGCTGCTCGGCCATGGTGAGCTGGCGATAATTTATCCGACATCCCGCCAGCTCCTGCTGAACTGGAGGCTGCAATTCTTTGAGCAGCTTGGCTGCCGCCGGCGGGTCGCGCACCAGCGCTTCCCAATCCTGAAATAGCTGTTCATCTTCCTCCACTTTAGAAGTAAACATGGAAGGATAGAGACATTCCAGCACCGCCTCGCGCAGCCGGCTGAGATCGCGCAGCGGTTTTAGCAGCACATCCTGCACGCCCAGACGCAGCACATGGGCGATATCAGCCATGTTTTCCGTGGCAGAAATAACCAGAACGGGCACCATGCTGTTACGCATGCGCAGGTGCTCCACCAGCTTAATACCGTTCATTCGCGGCATAGCAAGATCGCAAATGATCAGATCGGGAGCGAGCTTGCTGAGAAGGTCAAGGGCTTGCACGCCATCGTCGGCAAGCACAGTGTTAGCCCCTAACGACTGCAAAAAGTTATCGAGCAGAGTGCGGAAAACGGCCTCATCCTCAACCACAAGAATGTGTTTTCCAGTTAATGGCTGTTCCATCACTCTCCCCTCTGACCAGATAAGTAAATAGTGATCGATAAATCCCGGTCTTGCCTCTCAGAATTTCCTGAAGTCATCATGCCGGCCACGCTATTTACGGTTACGAACCAGAGGAAGCAGCTCATCCCTCTTTTTTTCAACCGCCAATTTCCCCGCCGCCAATGCCTCTTCTGCGCGATGAAAATCCAGCGTAGATATCTGCGGGCAGAATGGCTGTATCAATACGTCTGGCGGATCGCCCGCCATACGATTGCGCTTTAAGCGGTTTTCCAGCACCTGAATCGAGGTGGTCATAATTTCCATGGCGCCGGGCGACTGCTGCGTTTTGCGCTGGGTAAACCGTGCAATTTGCTCTTTCAGACGCCATCCCCAACCGCTCGCCATTTCCTCAGGAACGCTTTCGGGGGTTATTGACAACAAATCCTGCTGCATTAAGTGGGCATCGTGTTGTAAATCAACGGCAATCACGATATCTGCGCCCAGCGCGCGGGTAAGTGAAATCGGAACCGGGTTAACTACCGCACCATCAACCAACCAGTAACCATTGTAGCCGATAGGGGGAAGTAGGCCTGGCATACTGCAAGAGGCCCGGATAGCAAGATGAAGATCGCCTTCTGTCAGCCATAATTCGCGGCCGGTACTGAGGTTGGTGGCCACGGCGCCAAAAGGCAGCGAACATTTTTCGATATGCGTTGAGCTGATGAGTTGTTTTATTTGGCTAAATACCCGATCGCCACGCAGCAGTCCACCGCGTCGCCAGGAGACATCCATTAAACGCAGAACGTCCCAGTAGCTGAACGACCGAACCCAGCGCTCCATGATGCCAAGATTGCCGCTGGCGTAGGCCGCACCCACCAGCGCCCCAACGGAGCACCCGGCGACCACGTCAATCTGAATACCTGCGCGTAGCAGTGCATTAATAACACCAATATGCGCCCAACCTTTGGCTGCGCCGGAACCTAGCGCGAGGCCAACTTTTACCTGTCTCATTTTACCTCTGAATCCCCTGGTCTTTAATAGCATCAGCAACCGTGCTCAGGTACGATTGATGCCTGACCTGTTTTTATCTTTTATTCAGTTACCGGAGTTGCTGTGTCAATGTTATGTCCATGCTGTAGTGGGCTGGAGTATAGCTTATGTTGCGGTCGCTGGCTAAGCGGGCTGCAGCTGCCACCAGACCCGCCAGCACTGATGCGCTCACGCTATGTTGCCTATATACAAAAAAATGGCAGCTGGCTGGAGCAAACCTGGCACCCATCCAGCCGCCCTGCGGGATTAGCCTTGAGCCTGGCGCAAAACGCAGACGATACCCGCTGGCAGGGACTGACGGTGCTTGACCATGAGTTAGCTGCCGATGGCAATACGGGTTACGTTACCTTTTTTGCTCGCTACGCCGACCAGAAGCCGGGGTTTATTTATGAACGTTCACGCTTTGTGTATGAAGATGGCCGTTGGTACTATGTCGACGGCACCTTTCCTGCGCTGCGTCGCAATGACCGCTGCCCTTGTGGCTCAGGCCAAAAATATAAAAAATGTTGCGGTCAGTAACTGGCTGGCGACACGCTGAGTTTTTTCAACAGGATTACCAACGCAATGCAACCGCAGAACCTACAAAGAAAAGTATTACGCACCATTTGTCCCGACGCGCGCGGGCTGATCGCCAGGATAACCAACGTCTGTTTTAAGCACGAGCTGAACATCGTTCAGAATAATGAGTTCGTTGATCACCGTACCGGCCGTTTCTTTATGCGTACGGAATTGGAAGGGATTTTCAACGATACAACGCTGCTAGCCGATCTTGACGGCGCGCTACCCGACGGTTCGGTACGCGAATTACACCCTGCCGGCCGCCGGCGGGTGGTGATTCTGGTCACCAAAGAGGCCCACTGCCTCGGCGACCTGCTGATGAAGAGCGCCTACGGCGGCCTTGACGTCGAAATTGCAGCGGTAATCGGCAATCATGAAACGCTGCGTACCCTGGTTGAACGCTTTGATATTCCGTTTGTACTGGTAAGTCATGAAGGGCTTACGCGCGAACAGCATGATAATCATATGGCCGCCAGCATCGAATGCTACCAGCCAGACTACGTGGTACTGGCAAAATACATGCGCGTGCTGACGCCGGATTTTGTAAAGCGCTTTCCCAATAAAATCATCAATATTCACCATTCGTTTTTACCGGCATTTATTGGCGCCCGCCCCTATCATCAGGCCTATGAACGTGGTGTAAAGATCATTGGCGCCACCGCTCACTACGTTAACGATAACCTGGATGAGGGGCCGATTATCATGCAGGATGTTATCCACGTCGATCACACCTACACGGCAGAGGATATGATGCGTGCCGGTCGCGACGTAGAGAAAAACGTTCTCAGCCGGGCGCTGTACCAGGTGCTGGCACAGCGGGTTTTCGTCTACGGCAATCGCACCATCATTTTGTGAGCCAAATGTCGCTTTTTTGCCCGTCCCGCTTGCGGTTCGGGCAAAAAAAAAGCAACCAAACCGTTATTTTTTTATAATGCTTTACAGGGCTTCAGCTTTTGATATTATGCGCCCCGCTTACGAGCAACAAGCAGGCCAGTGGTGGGATTCCCGAGCGGCCAAAGGGAGCAGACTGTAAATCTGCCGTCACAGACTTCGAAGGTTCGAATCCTTCTCCCACCACCACTTCTTTCTGGCACTCCGCCAAACAAAATTACCAAAGTAAAAAAATTCTCCATGGAGAAGGATGAGAACCTTCGACAAGGTTCGAGCCGAGCGCAGCGAGACAACGTTGCCAGTGGCAACGGCCCGAAGGGTGAGGCGCAGCGCGCCGAATTATCCTTCTCCCACCACCACTTCTTTTTGGCACTCCGCCAAACAAAATTACCAAAGTAAAAAAATTCTCCGTGGAGAAGGATGAGAACCTTCGACAAGGTTCGAGCCGAGCGCAGCGAGACAACGGCGGATCAATCTTTCCCCTGCTGGCTGGGTCTGCTAACATCTCTGACTACGTTTCCCCCGCTTACCAGACAGGGTTCCATGAAATTTGTCTCTTTTAATATCAACGGCCTGCGCGCACGGCCGCACCAGCTTGAAGCTATCATTCAGCAACATCAGCCGGATGTGATCGGCCTGCAGGAAACCAAAGTCCACGATGATATGTTCCCGCTCGAGGACGTAGCATCGCTGGGCTATAACGTGTTTTATCACGGACAAAAAGGCCACTATGGCGTGGCATTACTGTGCAAAACGCAGCCCGTTTCGGTGCGCCGGGGTTTCCCGCTTGATGGTGAAGACGCCCAGCGCCGCCTGATTATGGCGGAGATCCCCAGTCCACTGGGTAATATCACCGTTATTAACGGCTATTTTCCGCAGGGAGAAAGTCGTGACCACCCCAGTAAGTTTCCGGCAAAAGAAAAATTCTACCGCGACCTGCAGGATTATCTTGAGCAGCAGCTGAAGCCGGATAGTCCGGTGCTGATTATGGGCGACATGAATATCAGCAGCACCGATCTGGACATTGGCATTGGTGAAGAGAACCGCAAACGCTGGCTGCGTACCGGCAAATGTTCGTTTCTCCCCGAAGAGCGCGAATGGATGGATCGGCTATTAGGCTGGGGCCTTACCGATACCTGGCGGCAGCAGAACCCGGAAGTGAACGATCGTTTTTCATGGTTCGACTATCGTTCCAAAGGTTTTGACGACAACCGGGGCCTGCGCATAGACCTGCTGCTGGCAAGCCGGACCCTGGCCTCTCACTGCGTTGACAGCGGCATTGACTATCAGATCCGCAGCATGGAAAAACCGTCGGATCACGCACCGATCTGGGCGACATTCAAACTTGATTAAGCGCCAGCAGCCCGGCCCAGGGCTGCGTCTTACTGCTTAACGATTTTCCAGATAAGATTATTGGTGCCGATGGAGTGCTCGTCTCTGGCACACTGTAACAGCACCCCTTCGCTTTTGACCACTGAACCTTCGCTGTACTGCCGATTTTCAAAAGTGCAACAACGCAGGCAAGGTGGCTGATTATTATTTTGCCCCTGACTCCACGCTTCCGGCGGCATATCGACAATAACATCGGCGTTACCGCCGTTTTGCATCCGCTGCGCGCTGCCAGTACCGGTGCCATAGTGGCGCTCCTGCCCGGCAAGCAGCGAAGCGCTGAACAGCATCAGACCAGAGAGCGTAACTGCTAAAGCTGCTTTCATTCTTCCATCTCCTTCTTTTTACCCGCCCGGCTCCTGCCAGCGTTTTTTTTGCGTTCGGGCGCCGGCGGCAGCCCCCTGAAGGCCTGAAGCGAGGGCCGCTGTTTGGCGTGGCTAATTAGCTGGTTGAGCGTATCAACCAGCGGCAGCATAAAATCCTGATAGCGGCACTGTTTTTCACTGATTCGGGTTAAGGTCGACTCCCAGTGTGCTGTCATATCAGGGCGGGCCGCCATTTCGGGCAAGGCATGAATTAACGCTTTACCGGCCTCGCTGGCATGAATATAGCGCCCCTTTTTATACAGGAAGGTTCGGCGAAACAGTAACTCAATAATACCCGCCCGCGTTGCTTCCGTTCCTAATCCATCGGTCGCTCGCAGTATTTTCTTTAGATCTTTATCCTGAACAAAGCGCGCAATGCCGGTCATGGCGGAAAGCAAGGTCGCGTCGGTGAAATGGCGCGGCGGCTGCGTCTGCTTTTCCACTACTTCGGCGCCCTCGCAAAGTAGCTCATCACCTTTAGCAACCACCGGCAACGGCATGCCGTCATTCTCCTCATCCCGCTCTTTACTTCCCAGCAAAGTCCGCCAGCCCGCTTCCGCCAGAAAGCGTGCTTTGGCAACGAACTTGCCGCCGGCGATATCAAGTTCGATACTGCATTTGCGAAATACGGCATCCGGCAGGAATTGCATCAGATACTGCCTGGCGATTAGCTGATAAATATGACGCTCATTTTCGCTTAGCTGAATTTTCCCGGCGCGAGCAGTAGGAATAATGG
Source organism: Izhakiella australiensis (assembly GCF_002006995.1). Lineage (GTDB taxonomy): Bacteria > Pseudomonadota > Gammaproteobacteria > Enterobacterales > Enterobacteriaceae > Izhakiella > Izhakiella australiensis. Next base: position 174,128 of record NZ_MRUL01000004.1, read on the forward strand.
CGTGGTGCGCGTCAACTTTGCCATCGTCCCAGCAGCGATTTTTGCGGTCGCTGTCAAAGGTAGCAGGCAGCGCCAGATCCGGCTGATGGGCCTGTATAGCATTCAGAACCGCATGGCGACCGGCAAAATGCTCGTCTGGCAAATAGCGACTATCAGAACGCGGATAGGTGATAAGTTTATGGGTTTCGTACAGGCGCTGGCAGGTGTCCAGCACGGTCTGAGCGCTAAGACCATAGCGTTTTGCCGCTTCGATTTGCAGTACGGATAGCGAAAACGGTAACGGCGCAATATCATTTTCGCGCTTATCCTGATAGCTGGTGACCAGCGCCGGCTGGCCGGTGATGCGGGTAACCACGTGATCGGCTAACGGCCGGTGCAGTAAGCGCCCCTCTTCATCCTGATACGGTTCACAGGACTCACTCGGCTGCCAGATGGCAATAAAACGCTCCTGCTGCGGGGTGACAATATGCGCTTTGACTTCAAAAAACGTTTTGGCGATGAAGTTTTCTATTTCCTCGTCGCGGCGCACTACCAGTCCGAGAACCGGTGTCTGCACGCGCCCGACCGACAGCACGCCGTTATAGCCCGCGTTGCGGCCTAAAAGCGTCCAGGCGCGCGTCATATTGATGCCATACAGCCAGTCCGCCCTGGCACGCGCCAACGCTGAAACACATAAAGGGACAAACTCTTTATTCTGCCGCAAACGACCGACCGCCCGCTCGACCGCCTGCGGGTTAAGATCGTTAATCAGACAGCGCTGCACCTGTTGACGCTTCTCCGGCACCAGCAGCAGATAATCCAGCACCTCATCCACTAGCAGCTGGCCTTCTCTGTCCGGGTCACCGGCGTGGACAATTTCGCTGGCCTGGCCCAGCAGCCCTTTGATGACGTTTAGCTGCTTTGCCACTGACGGGCGCGGTTGCAGCTGCCATTTATCCGGGACGATGGGAAGGTCCGCCAGCGACCAGCGTGCATAGCGGCTGTCATAGCTTTCCGGCTGAGCCTGTTCAAGTAAATGCCCGACGCACCAGGTGACTATCTGATCGTTACCGCAGGCTATATAGCCATCGCCACGACGGTGCGGCTTAGGCAAAACATCGGCAATCGCGCGGGCCAGACTCGGTTTTTCGGCAATAAACAGGCGCATGTAAAGCGGAGTTCCAAATCAGGGAAGGAGGCTGATAACAGCGCGGACCGGCAAGGTGTTGTTCAGCTTACCGCTTAGTGACAGGGTCACGGACTGCACTGCTGCGACGCCCGCTAGCTGGTTTTTACCCACCGGTTTACCCGGCTCAGAGGGTTGCGTAACCTTGCTCATCGCTATCTCCAGCTATATATCAGCCGCTAATATTAACCTGTTACCCACCAGCGCGTAAGCGCCATGAGAATATTATGCGGCCGTACGCTCATTTATCAGACAGTAAGCCAACAGACCCATGCTAATGCTGTCAATACCGAGGCCCGGTGCCAACGCGGTTATTCGACGGCTCAGAAATAGCTAACAAACAGCGCGGTGTCGGGCGCTAGCACGGTGGTCGATGCTTTTAGCTGCGGCGTGCCTAAATAGAGAAAGCCGACGATGACATCCTGCGAGCGACAGCCGAAAGCCTCCCTCACCTGCTGATCCTCAGTCCAGGCGCCGCTGCGCCAGATGCCGTTAAATCCCTGAGCCAGTGCGGCCATCTGCATCGCCATCACCGCGCAGCCGGCGGACACGACCTGCTCCCACTGCGGGACTTTCGGGTGCTCCTCACAGCGTGCAACCACGGTAATGATCATCGGCGCACGAAAAGGCGCCTGACGGGCTTTTTCAATCGCTTTTTGTTCCTGATTTTGTTGACGCGCCCGCTGCTCCAGCAGCTGACTTAAGCGCTCCAGCCCCTGGTTTTCAACAACGATAAAACGCCAGGGCTGTAATGTGCCGTGGTCAGGCGCGCGCATTCCGGCCTGAATAATGTTTTGCAATGCTTCTCCTGCCGGCGCAGGCGCAGCCAGCCTCGAGGCCGAACGTCGATTGACCAGTAATTCCAGCGCATCCATGAAAATCTCCTGATTAATGCAGTACGATTTGAATCAGTCACCCTAACACGCGAGCCGCCACGACGACAGTCCGTAACCGCAGCATAAATTGTTAGCCCGCGCCGTTTTCTTACTGACATTTTCGCCGCCGCTCTTTAGGATAACAGCCTTTATCTGTCTGATTGTCGGCAATCCGGCGTTATTACCGCGAGTATGGAGATTACATGCGAAGCTTATGGCGAATCATCGCGAATTTGTTCAAATGGACATGGCGCCTGATTAATTTTGTCAGGGAATTTATTCTTAACCTGTTCCTGCTGCTGCTGATTTTGGTCGGCGTCGGGGTCTGGATGCACATCAAAAGCGCTAACCAGCCGGTTGAGGTTCAACGGGGGGCGCTGAATATCGATTTGGCTGGCGTGGTGGTTGATAAACCTTCGGTTACCAATAAATTAGGTAAACTGGGCCGCCAGCTGCTGGGTGCCAGCAGCAACCGCCTGAAAGAAAATCCGCTGTTCGACATCGTCGATGGGATTCGTCAGGGCAAAACCGACGATCGCATTAGCGGCATTGTGCTCAACTTACGGGATTTTGCCGGCGGCGATCAGCCCTCTTTGCAGTATATCGGCAAAGCGCTGCGCGAATTCCGCGACAGTGGCAAGCCGGTTTATGCTTACGGCGACAACTTCACTCAGGCACAGTTCTATCTGGCCAGCTTTGCCAACAAGATCTATCTTGCGCCGCATGGCAGCATCGACCTGCACGGTTTTGCCACCAATTCGCTCTATTACAAGTCGCTGCTCGATAAGCTAAAAGTGAGTTCTCATATTTTCCGCGTCGGCACCTACAAATCTGCCGTCGAACCCTTCCTGCGCGATGATATGTCGCAAGCCGCCCGCGATGCCGACACGCGCTGGGTTGGACAGTTATGGAATAATTATGTCGCGCAAATAGCCGCTAACCGCCAGATTTCGCCCGAACAGGTTTTCCCCGGCGCGCAACAGTTAATCGCCGCCTTGCAGAAAAATGGCGGTGATATGGCGAAATATGCGCTGGACGCCAAACTGGTTGATGAACTGGCGACCCCAGCCGAAGTCGATCAGAAGCTGACCAAAGTCTTTGGCTGGGATAAGCAGGCCAACGATTATCGAGGCACCAGCATTTATGATTACTCGCTGAAAAAACAGCCGGCTAAAGGCAACATCGCAGTGATCTTTGCTGATGGCGCGATCGTTGATGGCGAGCAAACTCCCGGCACGGTCGGTGGCGATACCACTGCCGCAGAAATTCGCTCGGCGCGCCTCGATGACAAGATTAAAGCCATCATCTTGCGGGTTAACAGCCCGGGCGGCAGCGTCACCGCTTCTGAAGCCATCCGTGAGGAATTGGCGGCCGCCCGCGCGGCTGGCAAACCGGTTGTCGTTTCCATGGGCGGTATGGCGGCGTCCGGCGGCTACTGGATCTCAACGCCGGCGAATTACATTATCGCCAGCCCGAGCACGCTGACGGGTTCCATCGGGATTTTTGGCATTATCAACACCGTTGAGAAATCCCTCGGCACTATCGGCGTTTATACTGACGGCGTAGCCACTTCGCCGCTGGCCGACGTTTCCGTGACCAAAGCGCTGCCGCAGGAAGTACAGCAGTTAATGCAGCTCAGCATTGAAAATGGCTATAAAAACTTCCTCGATCTGGTCGCGAAATCGCGCAAGATGACGCCTGAACAGGTTGATCAGATTGCTCAGGGCCACGTCTGGACCGGCAGCGACGCCAAAGCGAATGGGCTGGTTGACGCGCTGGGCGATTTCGATGACGCCGTTAAAAAGGCCGCCGAGCTGGCAAAAATCAGCCAGCCACAGCTGCAATGGTATCAGCAGCAGCCCTCCTTTGCCGATATGCTGTTTGGTCAAATGAATGCGCAGATCCGCGCCGTTCTGCCGGAAACCCTGCAGTCAATGCTGCCAGCGCCGATGTATGACGTGATGAGCATGATGAAAAAGCAGCCTGGACTGTTTGATAAAATGAACGATCCGCAGAACCGCTATGCGGTGTGCCTGACCTGCGGCGACGTCCGCTGACGGCATCGCCCTTTTAGCCCGGCTCCGGCCGGGCTGATTTTGCTCATCATTCCTCTTATAATCGGCTTTTGATCGCAAGCCCGGGCTTAACAATGCAAAAAAAATCTATTTACGTCGCCTACACCGGCGGCACCATCGGTATGCAACGTTCTGAGAACGGCTATATTCCGGTTTCTGGTCACCTTCAGCAGCAGCTGGCTATGATGCCTGAGTTTCATCGCCCTGAGATGCCTGATTTCACCATTCACGAATACCAGCCGCTTATTGACTCATCGGATATGACGCCGCAGGACTGGCAGGCTATCGCTGATGATATCGCCGCTAACTATGACAGCTACGATGGCTTCGTGATCCTGCACGGCACCGACACCATGGCGTTTAGCGCATCAGCGCTCTCTTTTATGCTGGAAAACCTGGCCAAACCGGTCATCGTGACAGGGTCACAAATTCCGCTGGCAGAGCTGCGCTCTGACGGCCAGCAAAATCTGCTGAATGCGCTTTTTGTTGCCGCCAACTACCCGATCAATGAAGTGTCGCTGTTTTTCAATAACACCCTGTTTCGCGGCAACCGTACCACTAAAGCCCATGCGGATGGTTTTAACGCCTTTGCTTCACCTAACCTGGCGCCGCTGCTGGAGGCCGGGATACATATCCGTCGCCTCAATACTCCCAGCATTATGCCTGGCACAGGCGAGCTGAGAGTACATCTGATCACGCCGCAGCCGGTGGGCGTGGTAACGATATATCCGGGCATTTCAGCAGATGTGGTACGCAACTTCCTGCGCCAGCCGGTTAAAGCGCTGATCCTGCGCTCATACGGCGTTGGCAATGCACCGCAAAATGGAGAGTTTTTGCAGGAGCTGGCCGCAGCCAGCCAACGCGGTATCGTGGTGGTTAACCTGACGCAGTGTATGTCCGGTAAGGTCAATATGGGCGGCTACGCCACCGGCAATGCGTTAGCGCATGCCGGGGTGATTAGCGGCGCCGATATGACAGTAGAATCCGCGCTGACCAAGCTGCATTATTTACTCAGTCAAAACCTGGCGCCGGATGCGATCCGCCGCCTGATGCAAACTAACCTGCGCGGCGAACTGACCGTCGAGGATTAAACCATGTATAGCCATCATGCGTTGCTGCTAATCGATATTCAGAACGACTTTTGCCCCGGCGGCGCGCTGGCGGTCCATGAAGGTGATCGGGTGGTGGCAGTAGCTAACCGCTATATTGCCCAGTGGAAAGCGCACGGCGGGCTGGTGGTTGCCAGTCAGGACTGGCATCCGGCCAACCATGGCAGCTTCGCAGCTAATGCCGGTACCCGCCCGGGTGAAACCGGCATGCTCAACGGCCTGCCTCAGGTATGGTGGCCGGTACACTGCGTGCAGCACGGCGAGGGGGCAGCATTTCATCCCGGGCTGGATAGCAAGCAGCTTGATCATGTCGTGCAGAAAGGCACCGACCCGGCCATCGATAGCTACAGCGCCTTCTGGGACAATGGCCACCAGCAGCCGACCGGACTGGATGCCTGGCTTCGTCTGCAGCAAATTAATATTCTGACGGTGATGGGACTGGCAACGGATTACTGCGTGAAATTCTCGGTGCTGGACGCCCTGACAGCAGGCTATGAGGTCAACGTAGTGGCAGCGGGCTGTCGCGGTGTAAATCTGCAGGCCGGAGACAGTGAACAAGCCCTGGCTGAAATGCAAAAAATGGGCGCGCGGATAAGCTGAAAAGCTGAACCACTGGCGGCCAGTTTCAGCAAACTGGCCGCCAATTATTCCTGGAGGAATAATTACTGCAGCTTGAGTCGGGTTACATCCTGTTCAGCGATGCCGAACTCCTTTTTTAACTGCTGTTTGCTTTTAGTCACAATCTGACCGTCGCGCCCAATACTCATATGCTGCGGGTCATCATTGTTACGCGATTGCCACAGCAGCACCAGCTGCAAGCTATGCTCTTTCTGCTCTGCGGTCAGCGGCACGCCGTCCGCCCACTTCCCTGTTTCCACTGCGGTAGCCAGACGCTGATAAACTTCGGGCGTCATACTGGCGATCATCGCTTCCAGACTCATTTCCGTCACAATTATCCCCTGATGTTATTGCCATCGCTATCGCTAAAGCTTAGCGACGCAGAGTTAACACAATAGCGCTCGCCTCCCGGCTGCGGGCCATCAGGGAATACATGCCCGAGATGTGAATCGCAGGTATTACAGCGAATTTCCACCCGGCGCATACCGTGCGACGTATCCTCCAGATAGCGGATGGCTTCATCGCTGACCGGCTGATAAAAACTCGGCCAGCCGCAGCCTGACTCGTACTTAGTGTCTGACAAAAACAGTGGCGAATTGCACACCAGGCAGTGGTAGATTCCAGCCAATTTGTTGTGCAGTAGCTTACCGGTAAACGGCGGCTCAGTGCCGCGATCGCGCGTAACATGGCGCTGCATTTCGGTTAAATCGGTTTCCGGGGACAGGCGTTCAGTATCGTTAGCCATGATTCTCTTCTCAGGCGGGTTTAATCTGTAAATATCAGCTATTATTCTAACAAACACTTAACAGTAACGGGCAAGTTTTCCAAAGGGTGAGCGGCAGACGGCGACGTATACCGCCATTTCGTGAGACAGATCACTCTTTGTGCTACTCAGCCGTTTATATTCTGGTTGGCCGCCCCCATATGGAGTTACAGAGGTCAGCGCAAAGCAGGTGTTTCAGGCAATTATTCCTGTTGCCATGATTGATTTTTCGCAATCATTGACACGATTCCGCTTGACGCCTGGCAAGGATTTGGTAATCCTACAAACAATCTTTTATTCACTAACATTCACTAACAAATAGCTGGTGGAATATATGACTATCAAAGTAGGTATCAACGGTTTTGGCCGCATCGGTCGCATCGTTTTCCGTGCTGCGCAGCAGCGTTCTGACATCGAAATCGTCGCAATTAACGATCTGTTAGATGCAGAATACATGGCATACATGCTGAAGTATGACTCCACTCACGGCCGCTTCGACGGTACCGTTGAAGTGAAGGATGGCGCGCTGATCGTTAACGGTAAAAAAATCCGCGTTACCTCTGAAAAAGATCCGGCTAACCTGAAATGGAACGAAGTCGGTGTTGACGTCGTTGCTGAAGCAACCGGTATCTTCCTGACTGACGAAACCGCGCGTAAGCACCTGACCGCCGGCGCCAAAAAAGTGGTACTGACCGGTCCGTCTAAAGATGACACCCCGATGTTTGTACGCGGTGCCAACTTTGATAAATATGCCGGTCAGGACATCGTTTCTAACGCTTCCTGCACCACCAACTGCCTGGCGCCGCTAGCTAAAGTCATCAACGATAAGTTCGGCATCGTTGAAGGCCTGATGACCACCGTTCACGCCACCACCGCCACTCAGAAAACCGTTGATGGCCCTTCTCATAAAGACTGGCGCGGCGGCCGCGGTGCATCGCAGAACATTATCCCGTCTTCTACTGGCGCAGCGAAAGCCGTTGGTAAAGTGCTGCCTGAGCTGAATGGCAAACTGACGGGTATGGCGTTCCGCGTGCCGACTCCGAACGTCTCCGTGGTTGACCTGACCGTTCGTCTGGCTAAGCCAGCTACATACAAAGACATCTGCGCGGCAATTAAAGCGGCAGCCGAAGGCGAAATGAAAGACGTGCTGGGCTATGTTGAAGATGACGTCGTTTCTACTGACTTTAACGGCGAAGTGCTGACGTCAGTATTTGATGCCAAAGCCGGTATCGCCTTGAATGATAACTTTGTGAAACTGGTTTCCTGGTACGATAACGAAACGGGTTACTCAAACAAAGTTCTCGATCTGATTGCTCTGGTTGCTGCCAAATAATCTGATGGCAGGCTGAACCACGAGGGGCGACGATGGTCGCCCTTTTTTATTGCCAAACGCTTAGAGGAAGATCAAACCATGTCGGATAAATTCTTCTCCCTGCCAGTGGATGAACAGGTCTCACCCTATATTTCGCAGCGCCGCCAGGGTGAACTGGCGATTCTGGTGATTAATCACCCTAAAGTGCAGGCCGCTGTTGCCCTGCAGGGCGCGCATCTGCTCGCCTGGCAGCCAACCGGAGAACGTCCCGTTATTTGGCTGAGTGATAATTCGCTGTGGCAAAAGGGTAAAGCGATTCGCGGCGGCGTCCCCATTTGCTGGCCGTGGTTTGGTCCGGCTGGCGAGCCTGCGCACGGCTTTGCCCGCAACCTTGACTGGTCTCTCTCCGCTCATGACGAAAACGATGACAGCGTCATGCTGACGCTGGCACTGGAGAGCAACGAACAGACGAAAAAGCTGTGGTCCCATGACTTTACGCTTTATGCCCGCTTTCGATTCAGCCAGCATTGCGAGGTTGAACTCGAAGCCCACGGTGACTACCCGAGCACTGGCGCGTTGCATAGCTATTTTCAGGTGGCGGATATTGCCGGCGTCACAGTTTCCGGCCTGGGTCAGCCCTATATTGATAAAGTTAATAATGGCAGCGACGGCCTGTCTGCGGAAGGTAAGCAAACCTATCCCGATCGTACCGATCGCATTTACACCAGCCCGGAAGACTACAGCACTATTGACGACCAGCGGGGTGAGCGAGTCATTGAAGTCTATCACCATCATCACAGCGACGTGGTCACCTGGAATCCAGGCCCCGCCCTGTCGAGCAGCATGAGCGATATGACGGCAAGCGGCTACAAAACCATGGTCTGCGTCGAAACCGCACATATATCCAGCCCGATGATAAGCAGCGGCGAAACGCCCGCGCGGCTTGGCGCCACCTTCCGTCTGCGTAAAAGAAACCAGAAGGTCTGATAGTCAGGCCGACACTTTACTCATAGAACGGGCGCTTAACGCGCCCGTTTTATTAAACAATATCCAGCGGCATCGCTCGCTGCGGCGCCGGAAAATGCCGTTCAATTTGCGCCAGCTGCTGTGCGCTAAGCGTAATCTCCAGCGCCGCAGCGTTGGCGGCGACGTGAACCGCTGAGCTGGCTTTGGGAATCGCCAGCACGCCCTCGTCTCTGATAGCCCAGGCCAGTAGCAGCTGAGCGACGCTGATATTTTTATCTGCGGCGATATGCTGTAAATCCGGATGGGTTAGTAAATCATGCCGGAGCCGGCCGGCCTGTGCCAGCGGGCAGTAGGCCATCAGCGGCAGCTGGCGCTGGCGACAAAGTGGCAGCAGCGAATAATCAATTCCTCGGGAGGCCAGATGATACAAAACCTGATTTGCGGCACAGGCCTGACCGCCCTCTTGCTGCCAGAGCTCTTGCATATCATCGACGTCGAAATTGGAAACGCCCCAGCGGCGAATTTTGCCCTGCTGAATAAGCGTTTCCATTGCGGTTATTGTTTCATCAAGCGGAACGCCGCCACGCCAGTGTAGCAGGTAAAGGTCAAGGTAATCGGTTTCCAGCCGTTGCAGGCTGCGCTCGCAGGCTGCAATGGCTTCTTTGCGCCCGGCATTCCACGGATACACTTTGGAAACCAGAAATGCTTTATCCCGGCGACCAGCCAGCGCCTCGCCGACCACCCGCTCCGCGCCGCCCTCGGCATACATCTCAGCAGTATCAATGACCTTTAAACCCAGCTCCAGCCCCTGCTGTAAAGCGGCGATTTCCTGAGGGCGGTTCCCGGGCTGCTCGCCCATATACCAGGTGCCCTGGCCGATAGCGGGTAACCTTTCACCGTCGGCGAAGGTGACATATTTACTCATCGATTCGCTCCTGCACTTTTCTGGGGCACCATAACGGCGCATGCGCAGCAAAACGCTGCGCCATGGTGCAGTCAATTCCGATCAGAAGGTGTAGCTGATCCCCGTCCAGAGGTTTGTCTGCGAGTGCTTATCGACCATCGGGCTGTCGGTTATCTCGCTATCCAGGTGGGTGTATCGCGCTGACAGCGTCGCCCGCCAGCTGTCATTAATACGATAATCGGCGGTCATTTCCAGGTAAGGATTCCAGCTGTCGTCCGGATTATAGGTACTCAGACCGCTGCGTGCCGACTCATGGCTGGATATGCCGTAATAATAACGGTTTTGGTTTTTGCTGCTCCATACCGCACCGATACCCGGCGTCAGGCCGAAATCACCGAGCTGAAAGCGGTACAGGTAGGCAAGGTCCCACTGAATACCGTTACTGTTGTTAAGCACGTCGCCCAATAGCGTAGTACGTACAATCCCCCAGCTGGCGGTATGACGATAGGCAACGCCGCCCATCAGGGTCATACGACGCTTATCCAGCGCTTTCATGTCGCCGCTATCGGCGTCATCAGGATCGTATTGCTGCGGCGATCCCGTAAGCATCAGCGACAAGCGGTCCTGTTCATCCTTCCACAGGTAGTACCCGCCGGCGAGGCTGTGAAAATAAAAATTATCGCCCTCATAGTCGATAACCGGAACGGGATAATAACGATTTTGTCCGCTTTTATAAGGACTTTCGCTATAGAAAACCGAGGCGCCCAGCGTAAGGGGGTTAGCCGCAACCGTAACAGCCGTCAGGCTGGCAGCTAACCCGAGGGTCAGCGTGCTAATTTTGAAATAGTTCACAATTTATTCATCCCAGAAATATAACAATCAGCAGAGGTATGATTTGCTATCTCATGATAGACGCAAAGAAACTTAACACGCTAGCGGTTGTCATGTCGCTAACCAATCCAGCAAAAGTCACAAGCGCGCTGCTTATTTTTTACAAAAATCCCTCATCCCGCAGCCAACAAGGTTGTTGCTTCGAAGCTAAAAGACTTTGTTATTGAATTCTCTTTGAAAATAAACAGCAGCTCAGGAAATTTCACGAATGCCAACTAGACTTTAACCTGAGGTGAAAATTGAAGTGCGTAGCGTGACCATTAGCTTTATGTATTCAGCACAATAATGTCAGGTTGGCATAAGGGTTGCTCTACACATTAAAGAATATCTTCCGGGGGCTGATTCACCCTTTACTATGCTCCTGGTACCTGTGCTAAAAACGAAAGGACGGGCATGCCATGAATATATTCGATCACTATCGTCAGCGTTATGAAGCTGCCAAGGACGAAGAGTTCACTTTGCAAGAGTTTCTTGCAGTATGTAAGCAAGATCGCAATGCATACGCCAACGCGGCAGAAAGACTATTAACGGCTATCGGCGAGCCGGTAATGGTCGACACCGCCCATGAGCCTCGTCTTTCACGCTTATTCTCTAATCGTGTTATTTCGCGCTATCCGGCATTCGAGGAATTTTACGGCATGGAGGAAGCGATTGAGCAAATCGTCTCCTACCTGAAACATGCCGCTCAGGGCCTTGAGGAGAAAAAGCAGATCCTCTACCTGTTGGGTCCGGTCGGCGGCGGTAAATCCTCACTGGCGGAACGCCTGAAATCGCTGATGCAGCGCGTGCCAATTTACGTGCTGAGCGCCGACGGTGAGCGCAGCCCGGTAAACGATCACCCTCTGTGTCTGTTTAACCCGCAGGAAGACGCCAACATTCTGGATAAAGAATACGGCATACCACGGCGTTACCTTGGCACAATAATGTCACCCTGGGCGGCCAAGCGCCTGCATGAGTTCGGTGGAGACATCAGCCGCTTTAAAGTGGTCAAGGTCTGGCCGTCGATTCTGGAACAGCTGGCGATTGCTAAAACCGAGCCGGGTGATGAAAACAACCAGGATATCTCCGCGCTGGTCGGTAAAGTAGATATTCGCAAGCTGGAAAACCACGCGCAAAACGATCCTGACGCCTATGGCTACTCCGGCGCGCTGTGCCGGGCAAACCAGGGGATCATGGAATTCGTTGAGATGTTTAAAGCGCCCATCAAGGTGCTGCATCCGCTGCTGACAGCCACCCAGGAGGGTAACTACAACGGCACCGAGGGGATCTCCGCGCTGCCGTTCAATGGCATCATTCTGGCCCACTCCAACGAATCGGAATGGGTGCAATTCCGTAACAACAAAAATAACGAGGCGTTTCTTGACCGCGTTTATATCGTCAAGGTGCCATACTGCCTGCGGGTTTCGGAAGAAATTAAGATTTATGAGAAGCTGCTCAATCACAGCGAGCTGACCCACGCGCCCTGCGCGCCCGGTACGCTGGAAACGCTGTCGCGCTTTTCAATATTGTCACGCCTGAAAGAGCCAGAAAACTCCAGCATTTATTCAAAAATGCGCGTCTATGATGGCGAGAGCCTGAAGGATACTGATCCTAAGGCTAAGTCTTATCAGGAGTATCGTGATTATTCCGGCGTCGATGAAGGCATGAACGGCTTATCCACCCGCTTTGCCTTTAAGATCCTGTCGCGAGTTTTCAACTTTGACCACGTTGAGGTAGCCGCCAATCCGGTACATCTGTTCTACGTGCTTGAGCAGCAAATTGAGCGCGAGCAGTTCCCTCAGGATCAGGCGGAGAAATACCTCGAACACCTTAAAGGCTATTTGATTCCCAAATATGCCGAATTTATTGGTAAAGAGATCCAAACGGCTTATCTGGAATCCTACTCTGAATATGGTCAGAACATTTTTGATCGCTATGTGACCTATGCAGACTTCTGGATTCAGGATCAGGAGTACCGCGATCCCGATACCGGTCAGCTATTTGACCGTGAATCGCTGAACGCCGAGCTGGAAAAAATTGAAAAACCCGCCGGCATCAGTAATCCCAAAGATTTCAGAAATGAAATCGTTAACTTTGTACTGCGCGCGCGGGCGCAGAACAATGGTCGCAACCCCAACTGGACCAGCTATGAAAAGCTGCGCACGGTAATCGAGAAGAAAATGTTCTCCAATACCGAAGAGCTGCTGCCGGTGATTTCATTTAATGCGAAAACCTCCACGGACGAACAGAAAAAACATGATGATTTCGTTGACCGTATGATGGAGAAAGGATATACCCGCAAACAGGTCCGCTTGCTGTGTGAATGGTATCTGCGCGTACGAAAATCGTCATAGTATTAGCCGCAACTAGCGCCAAAAGTGCATTAACGGGGTCAGGTTTATCTGACCCCTTGCCAGTAAGTTTGGGGGATATATGTCCTATTTCATCGATCGGCGCCTTAACGGTAAAAACAAGAGTGCGGTAAATCGCCAGCGCTTCCTGCGCCGTTATCGTACCCAAATCAAGCAGTCGATTTCCGAGGCCATCAACAAACGTTCGGTGACCGACGTTGAGAACGGCGAGTCCGTTTCCATTCCTATTGAAGATATTAACGAACCCATGTTTCATCAGGGACGCGGCGGCGAACGCCATCGGGTCCATCCGGGTAACGACCATTTTGTGCAAAACGATCGCGTTGAACGCCCCCAGGGAGGCGGTGGCGGTGGTAGCGGTCAGGGCGATGCCAGCAAAGATGGTGACGGACAAGACGAATTCGTCTTTAAGATCTCAAAGGATGAATATCTCGATTTGCTGTTTGAAGACCTTGCCCTACCCAATCTGAAAAAAAACCAGCAGCGCCAGCTTAATGAGTATAAAACGCATCGTGCCGGTTTCACCTCAAACGGCGTGCCTGCCAATATCAGCGTGGTTCGCTCATTACAAAACTCGCTGGCCAGGCGGACGGCCATGACCGCCGGCAAAAGGCGTATGCTGCACGAGCTGGAAGACGCGCTGGCTGAGGTTGAAAAAGCCGAACCCGCACAGCTGCTGGAGCAGGAACGCTTACGTAAAGATATCGCCGAGCTCAAAGCGCGCATCGCGCGGGTTCCCTTTATCGATACCTTCGATCTGCGCTATAAAAATTTTGAAAAGCGGCCAGAGCCCTCCAGTCAGGCGGTGATGTTCTGCCTGATGGACGTATCCGGCTCAATGGATCAGGCAACCAAAGATATGGCGAAACGCTTTTATATTTTGCTGTATCTGTTCCTCAGTCGTACCTATAAGAACGTCGAGGTGGTCTATATCCGCCACCACACCCAGGCGAAAGAAGTGGATGAGCAGGAGTTTTTCTACTCGCAGGAAACCGGCGGAACTATCGTATCCAGCGCGCTGAAGCTCATGGATGAGGTGGTTAAAGAGCGTTACGATCCGCAGCAGTGGAATATTTATGCGGCGCAGGCATCGGATGGTGACAACTGGGCAGATGACTCTCCCCTTTGCCACCAGATTCTGGCAAAGAATATCCTGCCGGTGGTGCGCTATTACAGCTATATAGAGATTACCCGGCGCGCCCATCAAACCCTGTGGCGTGAATACGAACATCTGCAGGCCACCTTCGATAACTTTGCTATTCAGCATATCCGCGAACCGGAAGACATCTATCCGGTATTCCGGGAGCTTTTTCACAAGCAAGCTGAAGAAAGTTACTGATATCCCAAAGCCGGATGCGCGCCATCCGGCTTTTTTTATCTCTGTCTGCGACGCAATGCCGAAGCATCCTCTCATTTAGCCCTTTTTTTAGCTGATAGCTTTACAAGAAAGGCGCTATTTTTACCTGACTTGATCATTTATGTCTTTCGCGACGATAAAATCAGGTTAACGTTGCTTATTACCCCGGTAATACAACAAACTATGTACTGCCCGGTAACAATCGCAGGAGATCCCCCCTTTGGAAGCCAGTGCCATTTACAGCGTTTTTATCATCGGTTCAGTGCTGGTGGCTTCCAGCATTTTGCTGAGTTCGTTCTCTTCACGCCTCGGCATCCCCATTCTGGTTATCTTTCTGGCACTGGGAATGCTGGCCGGCGTTGATGGCATTGGCGGCATCGTTTTCGATAACTACCCCGTTGCTTACATGGTCAGTAACCTGGCGCTAGCCATCATTCTGCTTGATGGCGGTATGCGTACCCAGGCAAGCTCGTTTAAAGTTGCCCTGTGGCCCGCGCTGTCGCTGGCAACCGTCGGCGTACTTATCACAACCGGCCTGACGGGCATGGCAGCTGCATGGCTGTTTCATCTCGACATGATCGAAGGTTTTTTGATCGGCGCCATCATTGGCTCAACCGATGCGGCGGCGGTGTTTTCGCTGCTTGGGGGTAAAGGGCTTAACGAGCGTGTTAACGCTACCCTGGAAATCGAATCCGGCAGCAACGACCCGATGGCCGTATTTCTGACCATCACCCTGATAGACATGATCCAGCGCGGGCAGACAGGCCTTGACTGGATGTTTGTCGTCCATCTGATTCAGGAGTTCGGCCTCGGCATCTTTATGGGCCTCGGCGGCGGATGGCTGCTGCTGCAAATGGTCAATCGCATTACGCTGGCCAGCGGGCTTTATCCGCTGCTGGCAGTCAGCGGCGGCATTCTTATTTTTGCCTTTACCACGGCCATTGAGGGCAGCGGTATCCTGGCGGTTTATCTGTGCGGATTTGTCCTTGGTAACCAGCCGATACGCAACCGCTATGGCATTTTGCAAACCTTTGATGGCATGTCCTGGCTCAGCCAGATAGGCATGTTTCTGGTACTCGGCCTGCTGGTTACGCCGTCCGATTTGTGGCATATCGCCATTCCGGCGATGCTGCTTTCACTCTGGCTTATTGTCGTGGCCCGACCAATGGCGGTTCTGGTCGGCTTACTGCCTTTTCGCGGATTTAATCTGCGCGAAAGGGTTTTTATCAGCTGGGTTGGACTACGCGGCGCGGTACCGATTATCCTCGCCGTATTCCCGATGATGGCCGGACTCAGCCATGCTTCACTGATATTCGATATTGCGTTTTTCGTGGTGCTGGTCTCGCTGATGGTGCAGGGAACCTCTCTCAGCTTTGCCGCCAGCAAGGCCCGGGTTATCGTACCGCCAACGGCATCGCCGATCTCGCGCATCGGGCTGGATATTCATCCGCAGAATCCCTGGGAACAGCTGGTCTATCAGCTCAGCGCCGATAAATGGTGCGTCGGCGCCGCATTGCGTGATTTACATATGCCGCGAGAAACCCGTATTGCGGCGCTGTTTCGCGATAATGTGCTGCTACATCCCACCGGTAATACCCGGCTGCGAGAAGGCGATATTATTTGCGTGATCGGCCGGGAACGCGACCTGCCCGCGCTGGGTAAGCTGTTTAGCCAGTCGCCGCCGGTTTCCCTTGACCAACGCTTCTTTGGTGACTTTATCCTTGAAGCAGATGCGCTGCTGCGCGACGTGGCACAGATCTATGGTCTGACGCTGGATGAACAGATTGACGGCCAGCAAACCCTTGGCCATCTGGTGCTGACAATGCTAGGGGCCGCGCCGGTGGTTGGTGACCAAATCGAGTGGAATAATCTGATTTGGACGGTGGCTGAAAAAGAAGAAAATCAGATAGTAAAAGTCGGGGTTCGCGTGCCGGAAGATAAAGCCTGAATCCCGCTTTAGCTCGATCTGTCAGCAAAACCGACTACGCTTATAGTTCATGCTTATGCAGAGGGGATGAATTATGAGCCATGTTATTCGCGTCGGGCGTTATGAGATCGTAGATGCAGAAATGAACGCTGGTAGTGCCAGCAAAACCAACGTCAATGAAGTCCACATCCCCTGCCTGACCAACCCCGGCCTGAGTTACCAGCTGGACGGCTGGGATGAGGACACCAGCATACCCGCCTGGATTGACGGTGAACAAGTGGACCTGGAAATCGGTCATTACGACAAAAATCATGACCGCTGGGTATTAAAAATTTCGGCCTGAAGTTATTCCCATAATATCTTTAAGATTATTTATACGATGAAATGATTTCATTTCATCGTATTCTTATTGTTACCGTCTCGTCATATTCTCATGCTCTTCTATTAATATCTTTTTGTTATCGAAGCAGTGCATTCTTTATTTTTTAGACCGGAGTGTTTTTGCTTTTAGGAATTACCCGTATTAACGCCAACAGCACCCTGCTGCATAATTCCGGTTAGATTTTTGCGATGAAACACAATGTCAAAAGATTGAACATAGGGTCTCATTGCGCATTTAATAGAAAAAAATCGGCGAAACACGCCACACAATGCATTGATAAACAGGAACTATTCACTGCAACCACCCCTGATAGCGTGCTTGATCCTCGTCAGGTTCATGGGTTCCTTATGAAAAGAGAGCAGGCATTATGGCAAGTACTCTGGTAATGAACGAGGGCCGTCGCACGTTCAGCGGCACCCGTAAAAATATTATTGCGAAATTAGCACTTAGCTTTTCGGATTTAGTCTCTATTAATCTGGCACTATTTTTGTCCACCGCTGCCGTTCAGGCAATATGGGGGAATCTGGATATATTTATCCCGCCACATGAGATTAAAGTTCGCTTTATTGCTCAGTTTGTTATGTCACTGGTGTGTACCGCCTGGTTCTGGACGCGCTTGCGTCATTACACCTATCGCAAGCCGTTCTGGTTTGAACTGAAAGAAATAATTAAGACGCTGGTCATTTTTTCCCTGCTGGATATGGCCTTGATTTCTTTCTCCAAATGGGATTTCTCTCGCATGCTGTGGATTTTCACCTGGGGCTTTGCCCTGATTCTGGTGCCACTGCTGCGTACCTGCGTTAAGCAGGCTATCCTGCGCGCCGGCCAATGGACCAAACAGACTATCATCATCGGTTCAGGCAGAAACGCCCGCGAAGCCTATGCCGCGCTGCAAAGCGAAGAGATGCTTGGCTATGAAGTTAAAGCGTTTGTTGCCACCAGCGGCGAAAACCGTCCGGAACATCTGAACGGCATTCCGGTTATCACCCATAAGGATATCGTCTGGGATACGGTCGATCTGGAAAATACCCAGTTCATCGTAGCGACAGAATATGAACAAAAGGCGTTAAGTGACAAATGGCTGAAGCTGTTATCGAAGAAGCGCTGCCGTTCGGTGTCAGTTGTCCCTGCCCTGCGCGGCGTGCCGCTGTACGGTACCGACATGTCGTTTATTTTCAGTCACGAAGTCATGATTCTGCGCGTCAGCAATAGCCTGGCCAAACGCTCCTCACGCTTCCTTAAGCGTGCGTTTGACCTGGTGGTTGCCTCAATGCTGCTGCTGTTCCTCGCACCGGCCTTTGGCCTGCTGTGCTGGCTGGTTTCCCGCGATGGCGGCAGCCCGATTTACGGTCACGAGCGCGTTGGTCACGATGGCAAAAAATTTAAATGCCTCAAGTTCCGCTCAATGGTAACTAACTCCCAGGAAGTGCTTGAACAACTGCTGGCAACCGACCCGGAGGCGCAGGCCGAATGGGATAAAGACTTCAAGCTGAAAAATGATCCGCGCATTACCCGTGTCGGCGGCTTCCTGCGTAAAACCAGCCTTGATGAACTGCCGCAGCTGTGGAACGTGATCCGGGGTGAAATGAGCCTGGTCGGACCGCGTCCGGTGATTGAAGCAGAGCTGGAACGCTATGCCGGCGACGTTGATTACTACCTGATGGCCAAACCGGGTATGACCGGACTCTGGCAGGTTAGCGGACGTAATGATATCGATTACGACACGCGGGTCTACTTCGACTCCTGGTATGTTAAAAACTGGGCGCTGTGGACCGACGTCGCCATTCTGTTTAAAACCGCTGGCGTTGTTTTACGCCGCGACGGCGCATACTAACCGCTCACTGTTCAGGCTGTTTGCACCAGCAGGCAGCCTGAATCGCTCTTCAGCCTTTCCTTTTTATCGTCAAAGCTCTACCCTTAGCCCTTCTTTTTTTGTTTTTACCATCTGGTCCGCATGCAAAAATTCACCCTGTTGTTGCTTACGCTGGTGCTGTTTGGCCCGCTGGGCATCGATCTTTACCTGCCGGTGCTGCCGCAAATCGCCATTGGCCTTGATGCACCCATCTCTCTGATGCAACTGACTATTCCCTTGTTCCTGCTTATCATGGGACTGGGGCAACTGGTCGCCGGACCATTGGTGGATAATTTCGGCCGTAAACCCATCGCCCTTTGCGGCATCGCCCTTTATCTGGTGGGCAGCATACTGGCCGCCTGCGCAGTAAGCTGGCAGCTTTTCTTTCTGGCGCGGGTGGTACAGGGCTGCGCGGTTTGTTGTACCGCGGTGGTGTCATTCAGCGGCGTGCGCGACCGCCTCGAAGGCGACGACGCTGCGCGCGCCTACAGCTTTCTTAACGGCGCATTGAATATCGTTCCGGCTCTGGCTCCGCTACTGGGCGGGCTGTTGGGCGCCAGTTTTGGCTGGCGCGCGCCCTTCTGGCTTCTCAGCCTGTATGCGCTGGTGATCGGCTCACTGGTGGTGTTTTTGCTGCCGGAAACCCGGCCAGAAGGGACGCTACGCGCCAGGGGAATTCCATTTCGCCAGTACGGCCTGATTATCAAACGCCCCGACTTCCTCGCCTTTGCTGCCGCCAATGCCGGAGTGATGGGCATGGTGCTTACCTACGTTTCTCTGGCACCGGAAGTGCTGATGAATCAGGGTAAACTTTCGCCACTGCAGTTCTCCTTCGCTTTCGGCGCTAACGGCTTCTGGATCATGTTGTTTAGCGTACTCGTTAACAAGATGATCCGTAAGGTGGGCCGTCCCAGATGTTTACTGGCCGGCAGCCTCGCCCAGCTGTGCGCAGCGCTGCTATTGCTGGCGGAAATCAGCCTGCTGCCAGCCGCAGCGCAAAGCGCCTGGTATTGCTATATGCTGCCGGTTGTTATCGCCTGTGCGGGCCTTGCCTGGACCGTTGGTCCGGCGACCAGCTACGCGCTGGAGCCCTGGCCGCAGCAGGCGGGCGTCGCTTCGGCGCTGATGGGGTTTATCCAAATGGCTGGCGGCGCGTCGGTGGGTATGCTGGTAATGGCGCTGCCGCTGAGCGAAAAAAGCGCCCTTATGCTGATGATGCTGCTCGGTACGCTGCTGTGCGCACTGGCATGGCGAATGAGTAAAAAAATGCGCGGCAGGATCACCGCGCTCTGATATTTAGTCGGCCACCACCACCGGCACTCGCGGGGCCAACGCGCACATTAGCTCGTACCCTACGGTGCCGGAAGCGGCTGCCACATCGTCAATTCTGACGTTATCACCCCACAATTCCACGCGCGTACCGATGTGTACTTCGGGGCACGGCGTGAGGTCAATCACTAACATATCCATCGAAATAGCGCCAACCGTGGTGGTTCTGGCGCCGTCAACGTAAACCGGGGTACCGGTAGGCGCATGGCGCGGATAGCCATCCGCGTAGCCACAAGCGACTACGCCTATCCGCTGCTCATCACTGGCCCGGTAACGGTGGCCGTAGCCGACGCCCTCACCGGGATACAGGTTTTGTATGCCGATAATTTCGCTTTCAAGCGTCATCGCAGGTCGCAAACCGGTGCTGGCGATATCCTGCCATTTACCGCTGGGGGAAGCGCCGTATAAAATAATGCCCGGCCTGACCCAATCATGATGCGTCTGCGGATGCCAGAGGGTGGCCGCCGAATTTGCCAGCGAGCGCGGCGAGGAGATATCCTTTGCAGCCAGCTCAATGCGACGCAGCGGCTCGACAATGCCTTGCGCTTCCTCAGCTCTGGCAAAGTGCGACATCAGCGTCATCTCACCGACATTGTCTAAATTGCGCAGTTTCTGCCAGGCATTGTGGACCTGTTCCGGCTGAAAGCCGAGGCGGTTCATACCGCTATTAACCTTCAGATAAATATCCAGGGGCGCGGAGAGCCGGGCCTGCGCCAGCGCCTGAATCTGCCAGTTGCTATGCACGCTGGTGGTCAACCGATAGCGATCGAGTATTTCCAGCTCCTCGGGAGCAAAAAAGCCCTCCAGCAGCAGGATGGGTTTTTTCCAGCCCTGTTCGCGCAGCAGTATTGCCTCTTCCAGATTCAGCAACGCAAAGCCGTCGGTATCACTGAGGCTTTGCCAGATGCGCGCCAGGCCATGGCCATAAGCGTTAGCCTTCACCACAGACCAGATATGAGATCTCCCCGCCGCCTGACGGACGACGGACAGATTGTGTCGCAACGCATCGCTATGAATGGTTGCGACAATAGGACGAGCCATATTTTCTCCTTTAACGCACGGCGCTTTTATCAGCGTGCGGCACCGGCGCTATATAATTTTCCGGCAGCGTTGCCGTCAAACCCTGGCAGATAACGTAGTACAGATAGATCATCGGCAGCAATAGCCGGCGTACGCCCTGAAACCAGATCGGCCAGCAGTTGACCCGAACCGCAGGCCATCGTCCAGCCAAGGGTGCCGTGTCCGGTATTCAGAAAAAGGTTGCTCAGCGGCGTCCGGCCGACTATCGGCGTACCGTCCGGCGTCATCGGGCGCAGCCCGGTCCAGAAACTGGCGCGGCCGACGTCACCGCCTTCAGGGTAAAGGTCGTTGACCACCATCTCCAGCGTTTTACGCCGCGCGACTAACAGTTCGTTGTTAAAACCAACAATTTCCGCCATGCCGCCAACGCGAATGCGATTATCAAAACGGGTGACGGCAACTTTATAACTTTCATCCAGCACGGTGGAGACCGGCGCGGCATCAGAATTGGTCACGGGAACGGTCAGCGAATAGCCTTTTAGCGGATAGACCGGGATATCAACAATATCCTTCAGCATGGCGGTCGACCAGCAGCCGAGCGCCATGACGAAGGCATCGGCGGTCAGCGTTTCCGCGCCACACTTTACCGCCACGATACGATTGCCTTCGCGCACCAGCCGATCAACAGCAACGCCAAAGCGGAACGTCACGCCTGCGGCGCGCGCCATTTCGGTCAGATGATGGGTAAACAGCTGACAGTCGCCGGTTTCATCATTAGGTAACCGCAGGCCGCCAGTTAGCTTGTGCCGGGTCGCCGCCAGCGCCGGCTCGACGCGCGCCAGCTCGTCGGCGCGCAGCAGCTCATAGGGCACGCCCGCCTCTTTCAGCACGGCAATATCTTTGCTGGCGTTGTCAAACTGCTGATCGGTGCGAAACAGCTGTAAGGTTCCGCCCTGCCGCCCTTCATAGGCGATGCCGGTCTGTTCGCGCAGAGCTTTCAGGCAGTCGCGGCTGTATTCGGCAAGTCGCACCATGCGACTTTTATTTTGCTGATAGTGGCGCATATCGCAGTTACGCAGCATTTGCCACATCCAGGCCAGCTGAAAGCGACTGCCGTCAGGACGTATCGCCAGCGGCGCATGACGCTGAAACATCCACTTGATGGCCTTGAGCGGCACACCGGGCGCCGCCCAGGGGGCAGCGTAGCCTGGTGATATTTGCCCGGCATTTCCCGCACTGGTTTCCATCGCGGAATCCGGCTGACGTTCAATCACGGTAACCTCATGACCTGCCTGCGCCAGATACCAGGCGCTGGTAACGCCGATAACGCCGCTCCCCAGAATGACTATTCGCATAACCGCTCCGCATTGCTGAAAAGAATAAAATACTAATTTATTGCCCTGTGCGCCGACAAATACTCCAAAGCGATGACGCAACCTTAGCGTCTGTATTTCACCTCTTTTTTTGCATTTTGGTAACAAAAACTCAGCACAGGCGATGAATTCAGAACTTCCTAAAGACAAGCGCCACTTTGCAGTAGCAAACACTAACAGATAGCAAATTCAACGCCCTTACCAGCAGAAAGCTGGGCATTCCCTGCCCTCAAGCCTCATCAGTATTAACAACTGGTTAAAACATCCGTCACAGAATTTAACTTTGCTCAGCTTCGACAGCCGGCAGCAGTGGCCCTGTAGCGCAAGATTTCCGTTGCTTTAACCCCAGAGATAACAGAGAGTGAACTATCATTAAAGATGAAGTTGTGATTCCGGATCTGGCCGGCACGGAGATGCTGCGACAGATCATGAAATAAACGGTTTGGGCCGGTGCCTGACCGCTTGTTATTAAGGGGTGCGCTATGACAACAATCTTTGACGATCCAATTAAGGACAGCAAACGACTCAGTGATGGACCCGACTGGACTTTCGATCTGCTTGACGTCTATTTGCATGAAATAGACCGCGTCGCCAAACATTACCGCCTGGAAACTTACCCACACCAAATCGAGGTTATTACCTCCGAGCAGATGATGGACGCCTACTCCAGCGTCGGTATGCCAATCAACTATGCGCACTGGTCATTCGGTAAAAAATTCATCGAAACGGAGCAGCGCTATAAGCACGGCCAGCAGGGGCTGGCTTATGAGATTGTGATTAATTCTAATCCCTGTATTGCTTATCTGATGGAAGAGAACACCATGACCATGCAGGCGCTGGTGATGGCTCATGCCTGCTATGGGCATAACTCCTTTTTCAAAAATAACTATCTGTTTCGCAGCTGGACCGACGCCAGCTCAATTGTTGATTACCTGATTTTTGCCCGCAGCTATATAGCCCGCTGCGAAGAGCGCTACGGCGTTGAAGAGGTGGAAAAGCTGCTCGACTCCTGCCATGCGCTAATGAATTACGGCGTGGATCGCTACAAACGCCCGCAAAAGATTTCGCTGGAAGAAGAAAAAGCGCGCCAGAAAAGCCGCGAAGAGTACCTGCAAAGCCAGGTGAATACGCTGTGGCGCACCCTGCCGCGACGCGAACGGGAAGAAGCGCAGGCCCAGCAGCAACGTTTCCCCTCTGAACCGCAGGAAAATCTGCTGTATTTTATGGAAAAAAACGCGCCACTGCTGGAATCATGGCAGCGTGAAATTCTGCGCATCGTGCGCAAAGTCAGCCAGTATTTTTATCCGCAAAAGCAAACGCAGGTAATGAATGAGGGCTGGGCGACGTTCTGGCACTATACCATTCTCAACCATCTGTATGACGAAGGTAAAGTTACTGACCGCTTTATGATGGAGTTCCTCCATAGTCATACTAACGTTGTTTTTCAGCCGCCGTATAACAGCCAGTGGTACAACGGCATTAATCCTTATGCGCTCGGCTTCGCTATGTTTCAGGATATTAAGCGTATCTGTGAAGCGCCGACCGAAGAAGATCGCTACTGGTTCCCGGACATAGCAGGCAAAGACTGGCTGGACACCCTGCATTTCGCTATGCGGGAATTTAAGGACGAAAGCTTTATCAGCCAGTTCCTGTCACCGAAGGTGATGCGCGACTTCCGCCTGTTCACCGTACTGGATGACGATCGCAATAATTTCCTGGAAATTGCCGCGATTCACGATGAGGCCGGCTATCGGGCGATCCGCCAGCAGCTCTCCGCACAGTATAATCTGAGCAATCTTGAACCCAATATTCAGATTTATAACGTCGACCTGCGCGGCGACAGATCGCTGATGCTGCGTTACGTGCCGCAAAGCCGTACGCCGCTGGATAAGAGCCGTCGTGAAGTGTTAAAACATGTGCATCGCCTGTGGGGCTTTGATGTGCATCTGGAACAGCAAAATGAAGATGGCTCGGTGGAACAGCTGGATCGCTGTCCACCACGCACCGTGACACTGTAACTATGGCACGGCATTTCCGATAACCCCTCTGCTGGCGAGGCGGTTAAAAAAACCGGTCATTGACCGGTTTTTTATTATCATCAGGAGCTTTTCAACCGACTGGTTTCCTGCTGGGGCATTGACAGTTGCATGCCGTGCCAGATCTCTCCGCTGCGGCGGCCATAATCACGCACCACGTCGACTACCCGGTCAGGGTGCTGCTGCTGGCAAAGCGCCAACAGTTCAGTATAAAAATTGCGCGCCAGCTGGCGGGCTTCCGGGTTGGAGAAATAGTGACGCCCTACCCGGGTGTATAATCCCTTAAGTCCGTTGAGGATCAAACCGTAGATGGGATTGCCGGAAGCGAATGCCAGGCCACGGAAAATGCCATAGTCGAGATCCGTATAGGCATCCGCTTTATCTTCGACCGTCTCGGCTGAACGAAGTACCGCCTGCGCTTTTTCCGGAAAGTTGCGCACCGCACGACGAATAAAAATTGAGGCAATATTCGTCCGCACTGAGAGCAAATTATCGATCAGTTGCGGAACGCTGTCGTGATCCAGACGCGCCAGGGTTTCAAGAATATTCAGCCCTGAAGTTTCCCAAAAGTCATTAACCCGGGTCGGTTTGCCATGCTGGATTGTCAGCCAGCCATCGCGAGCCAGACGCTGTAAGACTTCACGCAGCGTGGTTCGCGTTACACCGATCAGTTCTGACAGCTCACGTTCAGCGGGTAAAATAGTTCCTGGCGGAAAACGGTTATTCCAAATACTTTCAATAATATATTCTTCCGCGAACCCTGCAGGGCTCTGCGCTTTTATGACCATAGCGTTTATTTTCCGTGGTAGGGATAATGCTATAAATTGTTACTCATCATACCAGAGGCATTCTGTGCTATATAGTCTGCTAACGCCGGATTTGGATATATATCAAACAAAAATCAGTTGGTAGCACCGGCGTTTAAGCAGCCTATGTTGCTGGCGGGGATTTTTTTACATTTTGTTTAATTTAAGTCATTTATCAGGGCTATCTTTTGTCATCTGACGGGCTGGCAGCACCTTGTTTTTCGTTTAAACTTCCCGTTTAACAGTTATTCATGGAACGTTTTATGCTGACTTATCTTAATCGCTGCTCTCAGGGACGCGGAGCCTGGCTACTGCTGACGCTTTCAGCGCTGGCGCTGGAATTAGTAGCGCTTTGGTTCCAACATGTTCAGGGGCTGATGCCCTGCGTGATGTGCATTTATGAACGCTGCGCGTTGTTTGGCGTCATGGGCGCAGGTATCGTTGGCGTCATCGCGCCGCGTACGCCGCTGCGCTGGCTAGCGATTTTGATTTGGATTTACAGCGCCTGGGAAGGCCTGCGTCTGTCATGGCAACATACCATGCTGCAGCTGCATCCCAATCCTTTCGCCACATGCGACTTCGCAGCCAGCTTTCCGGGCTGGCTGCCGCTGGACCACTGGCTTCCTGCGGTATTCGTCGCCAGCGGCGACTGCTCAGAACGCGGCTGGACGCTGCTGAATCTCAGCATGCCCCAGTGGCTGATTGCCACTTTCGCCGTGTATCTACTGATCGCCATTCTGGTGCTGATCGCTCAGCCTTTCCGGGCGCGCAAACGGACTATTTTCTCAAATTGAGACGTCGGGGGCGCTGGCTCCCAACAAATTTCACATCCCGCCGCCCGGAATGTCATCCGACGGTCTATGATCAAAAAGTAAGCGTCATAACAAGGAGATGTGATGAAAAAAATACTACTGCTATCTCTTGTACTGTCATTCGTCAGCGGATGCTCAGCGTTTTCGCCCAATTCAGATCCGGCGCCGAATCAGGCGGCTAAATCAACCGACAGCAAGGCTCAGCCCTGCAACAACGCTGACGGCAGCTGCGCTAAATCGGTATCACCGTCTTTTCATTAGTCGATCGATTACCCCGGCACCGCCGGGGTCTGTCAGACTCAGGCAGGACGCCTGATAATATGATCTTCCCAGTCAATGACTTCGCTTTCACGTACGGCAATGTGCCGGACTGAAATACGCTGCGCGTGCATGGCGGTTTTCGATCCGCTGCGCAATGGGTGCCACGCAGGCAGCGGTTTTCCCTCCGCCAGCAATCGATAAGCACAGGTCCATGGCAGCCACGAAAAGGTTGGAAGATTTGTCCGCGTTAGCTTGATGCAATCGGGTTCGTATTCGAAGCGACGTTCATAATTTTTACAGCCGCAGGTTTTAATGTTCAGCTGATCGCAGGCGACATTGGTAAAATAAATCTCGTCGCTCTCTTCATCCTGAAGCTTATTTAAACAGCACTGCCCGCAGCCATCGCAAAGCGATTCCCACTCCGCGTCGGTCATCTGTTCAAGGCTTTTACGCTGCCAGAATGGAAGTTCGCTCATCATTATTCCCGCTCGTTGAGAAAGCTGCACCTTATAAAGCTTAGCAGCGACAGATGCAAGCCCCGGCGCAGATTCAATGCGTCTATAGCACTCTGGTGGCAATCCCATAGCCAGCCAGCGACACCTCCAGGGTATCGCCTGACGCCATCGGCCCCACGCCCTCCGGCGTACCGGTTAACACGATGTCTCCCTCCCGCAGGGTAAAAAACTTACTCATATAAGCAATAAGCGGCAGTATGGGGGTTATCATGTCAGCGGTATTGCCGCTCTGGCGCACACTGCCATTAACCAGCAGCCTTAATTCAGTATTTTGCGGATCGGAGGAAAACTCGGCGGCGGGGATAAAACCGGAAATCGGACAGGCATTATCAAAGCCCTTGGCCTTTTCCCACGGCTGTCCGGCTTTCTTGCAGCCGGCCTGAATATCACGAAGCGTCAGGTCCAGTGCCACACCGTAGCCAGCAATCGCCTGACGGACGTGATCTTCCGTCGCCTGCTTGAGAGTCGAACCAATTAATACCGCCAGCTCTACCTCATGGTGTACCGCGCCCATATTTTTTGGGATCGACAGCGGCTGACGGATATCGCACAGGGCAGTTTCCGGCTTAATAAATAGCACCGGTTCGACCGGCGTTGCACTACCCATTTCGCTAATGTGTTTGGCGTAGTTGCTGCCAACGCATATCACTTTATTAACAGGATAATCTAACGGAGTGCCCTGCCAGTTATGGTGCTGATACATGTTGTTCCCTCGCTGATTAATCAGGGAGCATCGGCAGCAGCCGACGCCGGTTTTGCCAGTACGTCAGCCATCATACCAACGCTCAAAGCGAAATAATAAGAACGGTTCCAGCGCATAATCGTGCGGAAGTTGTCAAAAACCATAAATGCCCGGTTCTGCGCATCGTCAGGCAGAATTATCCAGGCGCGCTGCTGCGGTGACGGCGCCGGAGCGGATAGCGTTACGCCCGCCGCCTGCCACTGGGCAATGGTACGCCCCTGGCCTTCACGGGTACCGGCTTTCTGACGATCGAAGCTGTCCGGCAGCGAAACCTGCTGGCCCCAGCGTTCACCGGCCTGCCATCCCTGTGAAGCAAGGTAGTTGGCCGTTGAGGCAAAAACGTCATCAACATTGTTCCAGATATCGATCTTACCGTCGCCATCACCGTCGGCGCCGTAGCGCAGAAAAGAGCTGGGCATAAACTGGCTTTGCCCCATTGCGCCAGCCCACGAGCCTTTCAGTTCGGCAGCAGAAATCTGCTGGCGCTGAATAATTTTTAAGGCCGCCAGCAGTTCATCGGTAAAGAACCGTTCACGGCGGCCTTCAAACGCCAGCGTCGCCAGCGCTGAAACAACCTCTTCTTTGCCCTGAATTGCACCATAGCGGCTTTCCATCGCCCACAGGGCGACGACGTAAGCAGGCGAGACGCCGTAACGGGCCGCAACCTGCTGCAGTTGCTGGTGATACTTCCCGAGGTTCTCGCGCCCCTGCTCAATCCTTTCCGGCGTCATAATGCGCGCCAGATAGTCATCAAGCGTGAACTTTTTTTCCGGCTGATTGCGATCGGAGGTGACGGCGTGATCGACGAAGTGTACCCCGATGAAGCCGTTGGTGATGGTCTGCTCATCAATACCCGCCTGGCGGGCTTGCTGTTTAAGCTGTTCCACATACGCGGGGAACTCGGCTGGATCGCGCCCCGTCTCAGCAAGCGTTGAGGCTGAAGGCTGCGCCGGCGACGAATTGGAGAGCGGTTTCTTCGCGGGCGCATCCGCAGAATTAAGCAAATGCCCCTGTGCAGGCGTGGTGGACGCAGAATTAAGCAAATGTTCCTGTGCAGGCGCACTACCTGCGTCCGCGCAGGTTGACTGCGACAGGCCACTGCCCAGCGCCAGCAAAGCGGCGATAGCAATAATATTATGTTTGCGGGACTTCATCCGGGATTCCTTATATTGTTTATTTTCGCCGCAATTAATTGCCGCATGGGGGTAAATCTGGCGAAAATATTTGCAGATGATTCCTAAACTGGCTTTTTGCTGTTCTCCAGATGGGTTTGCAACAAACTTTCAGGGGTTGGCGGAATCTGCAAATAAAACCCCTGTTCGTTAAGCGCTGCGGTCACTTTTTCCAGCTCGGCGTTAGCCAGTTTCTTGCGCCCGTCAAGGGGTAACATCATGGCGAACTGCGGTCGTCCAAAACTGCGTAAAAGCGCCTCAGGCACCCGGGAAAAATCATCTCTTTTCTCAACATACAGATAAGTCTGATCGCGATGGGGACTTCTGTAGATCACACAAAACATATTTTTTACTCGAATTAACCTGGCAGGCATCTTGCCTGAATATAGCTCTAACTATAACATGCTGGCATAACTTCGTAATATTCTCCCGCCGCGATTAAGCATCATGAAAACTGGCATAATTTAAGCAGGGACGATAACAGGACTGAGTTGGTATCGATGTCGCAAGCGCCAATTGAGCTAAAGGGCAGTAGTTTTACGCTGTCGGTTGTTCACCTTCATCACCCGGAACCGGAAACGGTTCGCAAGGCGTTGCAGGACAAAGTAGATCAGGCTCCGGCCTTTTTAAAAAACGCGCCCGTCGTGTTAAATGTTTCCACGCTGGACGGTGACGTTAACTGGCAGCAGATGCAGCAGGCAATCGCCTCAACAGGATTGCATATTGTTGGCATCAGCGGCTGTAAAGACGACAGGTTAAAGCGTCTGATCGGCCGGGCCGGTCTGCCGCTGCTTAGCGAAGGCAAGCAGCAGAAAAAGCAGGAAGCAGCCCCGATTGAAGAGGTCAAAACGGTCCCTGCGCCGTCTGAAGCCACTAAAACGCGTCTGATTAGTACACCGGTGCGCTCCGGGCAGCAAATCTATGCCAAAAACAGCGATCTCATTGTTACCAGCAGCGTCAGCGCTGGTGCCGAGCTTATTGCTGATGGCAACATTCATATTTACGGCACGATGCGTGGTCGGGCGCTGGCAGGCGCCAGCGGGGACCGGCAGTGTCAGATTTTTTGCAGCAGTTTATCTGCAGAACTGGTCTCTATCGCTGGCGAATACTGGATAATGGATCAGATACCTGCCGATTTTTTTGGAAAAGCGTCCCGACTCTGTCTGCAGGACGGCGTTCTGACAATACAGAAATTGTACTGAGCAGGCTCTACAGCCCTATTTTGTAAGGAAATCACTTTATGGCACGCATTATTGTAGTTACTTCGGGCAAAGGGGGCGTTGGAAAAACCACCTCCAGCGCTGCCATCGCGACCGGTCTCGCGCTGAAAGGTAAAAAGACCGTGGTGATCGATTTCGATATCGGTCTGCGAAACCTTGACCTGATTATGGGCTGCGAACGCCGCGTGGTGTATGACTTTGTTAACGTCATCCAGGGCGATGCCACGCTGAACCAGGCGCTGATTAAAGATAAGCGCACGGAAAAACTCTATATCCTGCCGGCATCCCAGACCCGCGATAAAGACGCGTTGACGCGCGAAGGTGTGGAAAAAGTACTGAATGACCTGACGGCGATGGATTTCGATTTCATCGTCTGCGATTCGCCTGCTGGTATTGAAACCGGCGCGCTGATGGCGCTCTATTTCGCTGATGAGGCAATCATCACCACCAACCCGGAAGTCTCGTCGGTGCGCGACTCAGACCGCATCCTCGGCATCCTGTCGTCTAAATCGCGCCGCGCCGAAAACGGCCAGGATCCGATCAAAGAGCATCTGCTGCTAACCCGCTACAACCCTGGCCGGGTTAATCGCGGTGATATGCTGAGCATGGAAGACGTGTTGGAAATTTTGCGCATTCCGCTGGCGGGCGTCATTCCTGAAGACCAGTCGGTACTCAGTGCCTCCAACCAGGGTGAGCCGGTTATTCTGGCCGCCGAATCCGATGCAGGTAAGGCCTATGCTGATACGGTAGACCGACTGCTTGGCGAAGAACGCCCCTTCCGCTTTATTGAAGAAGAGAAGAAGGGTTTCCTGAAACGCCTGTTTGGGGGATAAGACATGGCACTCCTTGATTTCTTTTTATCCCGTAAAAAAAACACTGCGAACATAGCCAAGGAGCGGCTGCAGATCATTGTTGCAGAGCGTAGAAGAGGCGATATGGAGCCTCACTATCTGCCGCAGTTGAAAAAGGATTTACTGGAAGTGATTTGCAGATACGTCAAGATCGATCCGGAAATGCTGACGGTTAAGCTGGATCAGAACGACGACGACATTTCTATTCTGGAACTCAATGTCACGTTGCCGGAGACGGAAGAAACGCCGAAATGATGCGGTATTATCTGGCAAGCTCCCCTGCTGACTGTCAGCAGGGGAACAGATGCCAGGCCGCTTACGTTGCCAGCAAAATATCTATTCGCTGCTTTAACAGATCGCCACGCCAGCCGCTTACCAGCTCAGGAATGCGCTCCTGTGGTTTTAGCTGCCAATGCCAGTTCAGCAGCTGGTTTATCTGGCGACGTGAAGCCAGCAGCTCCGGGCTTAACCCCGTTTCCTGTGCTACTTCAGCAATCTGCGCCTTAATTTCTTTAAACAGCCGTTTGTAGTCCGGCATATCAACCAGGTTTGTCAGCGCATCAGGCAGTGACGATTCGTCCAGCGCATTCGCGGCAACAACCAGCGCCAACAAACGCTTGCCGTGATAACGAATTTCCTGGCCGGGGATGCCTAAGTGGTCTAATTCTCCCAACGTGCCCGGCAGATAGCGCGCCACCTTCCACAGATTTTCTTCACGTACAACAAAATTAACCGCCAGATCTTTTTGCCGCGCCTGTTCCAGTCGCCATGCAGCCAGCAGCTGAAGAACACCAAGCTGGCGCGGGCGTAGCTGCCAGGCATTGGTGATATCGCGCCATGCCTGTTCGGGATCGGTGATTTCCTGACGTCGCTGGCACAAAAGCTGGCACTCGTTTAGCGCCGCGGCCAGCCAGCCAGCCTCGCGGGTCTCCTCAACCAGGCGCAACGCCACCGGCAGCAAATACCAGACGTCGGCAGCGGCATACTGGCACTGTTTCACGGTCAGCGGACGCGCCAGCCAGTCGGTCCGCGCTTCACTTTTATCAAGGGCTATACCGGTGTAATTCTCTACCAGGCTGGCAAACCCCAGTGACATCGCCTTACCGCAAAAAGCGGCGAGGATTTGGGTGTCGATCATCGGCGTTGGCATCACGCCATACTGGTGCAGAAATACTTCGAGGTCTTCACTGCCGGCATGGAGGAACTTCGTTACCGCCGGGTTCTGTAGCAACGCAATAAATGGCTGCCAGTCACTGATTTCAATCGGGTCGATCAGGCTAATTTGTTCACCATCAAACATCTGGATAAGCCCGAGGCGTGGATAATATGTTCTGGTGCGAACAAACTCGGTATCCAACGCCAGCGCCGTTTTTTTCCCGGCAGCAGCGCAAACCGCCGCCAGCTCAGCGTTTTCGCTAATCATGGTGTAATTCAACATAGGGTCTCTTTTTTGCCCGCCTGGCGGGTTAATCTTCGCTAATAAAAACGCCGGTCTCACCGGCGTTTTTACTTGTATCCCTCAGCAATGCGGCAGTCAGCCGCCCTGCTTTGCCGCTTTAATGGCTTCATCGCGCAGCTCGCGACGCAGTATTTTGCCTACGTTGGTTTTTGGCAGCTCCTGGCGAAACTCAACCAGTTTAGGCACCTTATAACCGGTAAGATGCAGCTTACAGTGGGCGATCAGCTCCTCTTTGCTCAGCGAATCATCCTTTTTCACCACGCAAATCTTAACCATCTCGCCGGCGACGTCATGTGGCACGCCGATAGCCGCCGCTTCACGCACTTTTGGGTGCTGCATCAGCACATCTTCAATCTCGTTGGGATAGACATTAAAACCGGAAACCAGAATCATATCTTTTTTACGATCAACGATACGTAAAAAGCCCTCTTCATCCACGGTAACAATATCACCGCTGTGAAGCCATCCATTTTTCAGCACTTCATCAGTGGCATCCGGACGCTGCCAGTAGCCAAGCATAACCTGCGGACCGCGAATGCAAAGCTCTCCCGGTTCACCCGGCGCCACTTCATTGCCCTCATCATCTACCAGACGGATATCGGTTGACGGCACTGGCAGACCGATGCTGCCGGTGTGATGGGTGATGTCATGGGGGTTGACGGACACCAGCGGTGAACATTCGGTCAGGCCGTAGCCCTCCAGCAGGAAACGCCCGGTGAGCTTTTCCCAACGTTCAGCCACCGCTTTCTGCACCGACATTCCCCCGCCGGCGGACATGCGTAGCGTTGAGAAGTCGATGTTGTGAAAATTAGGATCGTTCAGTAAGGCGTTAAACAGCGTATTGACGCCCGTCAGCGAGGTAACGGGATATTTGCTGATTTCTTTAACCAGACCGGGAATATCGCGCGGGTTGGTTATCAGTAAATTGCGCCCGCCCAGCTCGGCAAACAGCAGACAGTTCACCGTCAGGGCGAAAATATGGTAAAGCGGCAGCGCGGTGACCACCGTTTCGTCACCGTCACGCAGCAGAGAGCCATAGGTCGCTTTTGTCTGCGCCAGATTCGCCTGCATATTCCGGTGTGTCAGCATCGCGCCTTTAGCCACCCCGGTGGTGCCGCCGGTGTATTGCAGAAACGCCAAATCGTTATTATCAATCGTCGGGCGCTTATAGCTCATAACGGCGCCCTGCTGTAGCGCACTGCGAAACGAAATAGCCCCCGGCAAATTATACTTCGGCACCAGACGCTTAACGTATTTGACCACGAAGTTAACCAGCGAGCCTTTCACCGGCGATAGCTGATCGCCAAGGCGGGTGAGCATCACATGGCGAATCTGGGTTTTTGCCACCACTTTTTCCAGGGTATGGGCAAAGTTGGAGACGATCAGAATGGCCTGAGCTCCGCTGTCATTCAGCTGATGCTCCAGCTCGCGCGGCGTATAGAGAGGATTAACGTTAACCACTATCATACCGGCACGCAGCACCCCGAACAGCGCGATGGGATACTGCAAAAGGTTCGGCATCATCAGCGCCACGCGGTCGCCTTTTTTCAATCCCAGCCCCTGCTGTAGCCAGGCAGCGAAAGCGCGGCTGCGGCGGTCGAGCTGGCGAAACGTCATGCTGCGGCCCATGTTAACAAACGCGGTTTTATCACCGTAGCGCTTAACAGCCTGCTCGAAGAGGTCAACTAATGACGTATAGCGGTCGGCATCAATTTCTGCCGGAACATCTGCAGGATAACGATCCAGCCAGACCTTTTTCAACTCAGCACCTCGAAAGTTATTATTGGTTGTCATCGCAACCCCCTCGCACGCATTTTATTAACATTATTTTAACTCAGCGTACCAGTTTGCCATCCTCCGGATGTGCAGGTTGCGAAGCCCATCACTAAAATTTAGCGCATGATTTAAAAAGCAATAAACGCCCTGCCATGGTTTAGCATGACAGGGCGTTCAGCGATAAAATTTATTCAGTCAGAAAGGTCTCGACCTGCGCCGGTCCGGGGTTGTACCAGCCGTAGGGCGGCGGTCCCCAGTAACCGCGATGGCGGCCCGGTCCTGGTCCATACCAAATCCAGGGGTCGATCGGCGCGGGCGGTGATACGATTTGCTGCGCCAGGCGCCAGCGCTGATAGCCGGTTGCATCCACGGTGATAAAGTTATAGTTCGCCTCACCAACTTTACCCTGGCGGGTTCCGGTGATGGGGCCTACCACCGTGACCCACTGGTTATTAAAATCAACCGGATCGACAAAGCCATTGATGCGGGCAAACAGCCGTCCGATGGATGGCGCCCCCAGAATTGGCCGTCCAAAATCGTCAAGCCGGGTCGCAGCGATTTCCAGCAGCGTGTGGCCATTTTCGTTGGTCACTTTCACCACCTTACCGCCAAAGCGTGATTCCTGCCCGACGTACAGCTGAGGTGCGTTCATCACCCGGACCAAATCCTGCTGCGGCGTCGGTGACGTTCCCTTAATTGAATCAGGTACGCTGACGCACCCCGTCAGCAGCAAAACACCCGCGCAAAGCGCGGCGGTGAGTAAAGCTAATTTGCGCATAAAATTCTCCTGAATACCGCTAATTAGACTCAGCGCACAATGAATAGTTGCCTGCTCTACTCACGTCCCGGTAATTTTTTCCATGCAACGTCATTACGCAGATAAACCGGCTCGGCATGCTCAGCGTCCACCACCGCGCCGCGGGCCAGCGCCGCAGCGGCCAGCGGCAGCATATCCTGCGCGGCGGGAAGCGTTACCTCACAGCGTGCCAGATTAAGTTTACTGCGCTCCGTCAGCTGCGGCCAGGCCTGCCAGCCGGTTCCTACCGGCGCCCAGTCACCCTCAAGCTGCGACATCCGAAGCTGCGCTGCCTCCGGCTTTAGTACGGCTTCAGTCACCTCACCCTGCCAGCCGCCGTCGCTATCGCGCAGGTACTGCGCCCAGTAAACTTCGCCCATCCTGGCATCGATAGCCGCCAGCACCCGCTGCGCGCGCTGCAGGCGCCAGGCGCCCTCGGCCATGGTTGCCAGGGTGGAGATGCCCATCATTGGCAATCCGGCGCCAAACGCCAGCCCCTGAGCAATACCGATACCAATACGCACGCCAGTAAAGCTTCCCGGACCGCGGCCAAAAGCCAGCGCATCGAGCTGATTAAGCGTCAGCTCTGCTTCAGCCAGAACCTGTTGCACCAGGGGTAATATGCGCTGGGTGTGTTCACGCGGGCACAGCTCAAACTTTGCCAGCACCTGCTGACCATCCAGCAAGGCGACGGAACAGGCTTCAGTGGCGGTATCCAGCGCCAGAATACGGGTTGACATGCTTACTCCTGGACTCACAATTTTCGGCGCGCATCATATCACAGAGTCCGTCATCAGGTGCGCGCCGCGCGCAGGAATTCCACCGCACGCTCAAGGTCGCGGGTGCGCGGCGCCGGCGGCAGACTATTAAGAAAAGAGGCGCCGTAAGGCCGCATTACCAGCCGATTATCGCAGATCACCAGCACGCCGCGATCGTCAATATCGCGAATCAGGCGTCCCACCCCCTGCTTTAAGGTGATCACCGCATCGGGAAGCTGCACGTCGTTAAACGGATCGCCGCCGCGCAGCTGGCAATCCTCCATGCGCGCCTTAAGCAGTGGATCGTCCGGCGAGGTAAAGGGCAGCTTATCGATGATAACCAGCGACAAGGCGTCACCGCGCACGTCAACCCCTTCCCAGAAGCTGCTGGTCGCCACTAACAGCGCATTGCCGGCGGCGATAAACTGCTTGAGCAGCTGCCCTTTACTGGTTTCGCCCTGCAGCAGCACCGGCAGCGTCAGGCTGGCGCGAAACTCGGCAGCCAGCTCACGCATCATCAGATGCGAGGTGCAGAGAAAAAAGCAGCGCCCCTGGTTGGCTTCAATCAACGGCGCCATCATTTTTGCCAGCCGACGCGCGCCGCCGGGCTGATTGGGCAATGGCAGCTGGCGCGGCACGCAAAGCAGCGCCTGCTGACTGAAATCAAAGGGGCTGTTTAAGATAAGCGTTTGCGCTTTTTCAACGCCGAGCCGCTCGACGAAGTGGGTCATCTGCTCGTTGACCGCCAGCGTGGCCGACGTGAAAATCCAGCTGGCCGGACGTTCGTTCATCACCTCGCGAAAACGCTCTGATACCGAAAGCGGCGTCAGTGCCAGCACAAAGTGGCGAGAGTTACATTCATACCAGTAGCTAAAGCCCGGCTGGCTGACATCTTTCAGCCGCTTTAAGCGACCGCGATAAAGCACCGCACGTTCAAACGCGGCATCCAGTAGCGCTGAGCGTCCCAGCGACAGCTTAGCCACGTCATAGCACAGCTCCAGCGCATCATCGAGCAGCACCAATGCCCGCTGCACCGGCTGGTTACTGAGCAGTTCGCGCAGATTGCCGCGAAACCCCGGCTCGCCAAGCGCCAGCCGGAAGTCCTGGGCGCACTGAGCCAGGCGATCGGCGGATTTTTGCAGTTGCTGAACGTCACGCACCTCGGTGCGATAGGCAATGGTGATATCTTTCGCCAGATCCAGCAGCTGACGGCTGGAGACCTGCTGGCCGAAATACTGGCTGGCAATATCCGGCACCTGATGGGCTTCATCGAAGATCATAACGTCGGCCTGCGGGATCAGCTCGGCAAATCCGCTCTCCTTAACCACCATGTCGGCGAGAAACAGGTGGTGATTGACCACCACCACATCGGCATCCATCGCTTTACGACGCGCTTTAACCACAAAGCAGTCTTTATACAGCGGGCAGTCGCTGCCCAGGCAGTTGTCGTTGGTGCTGGTGACCAGCGGCCATACCGGACTGTCTTCAGCAACCGCCGCGCAGGTACTGATATCGCCATCGACGGTAGCCGCCGACCAGCCGCGCAAATGCACCAAATCGCTCAGCGCCTGCGCCGCCAGGTCGCCGCCGGCCATTGAATGCTGCTCCAGTCGCTCCAGGCAGAGATAGTTTGAGCGCCCTTTTAGCAGCGCCAGTGCCCCTTTGTAGTTAAGCGCGCGGGCGACGGTCGGCAGATCGCGGCTATAAAGCTGGTCCTGCAAGGCTTTAGACCCGGTAGAAATAATCACTTTTTTATTGGCGCGCAGCGCCGGAGCAAGGTAAGCATAGGTTTTGCCGGTGCCGGTTCCCGCCTCTACCACCAGCTCACCCTGCCCGGCAATAACGCGCGCCACGGCCAGCGCCATTTCACGCTGGGGCGCGCGAGGTTTAAAACCGGGAATTGCCTGCGCCAGAGCGCCATCGGCTGCAAAATCGTCTGTCACAAATTATCTCAGGCCTGCAAAAGTACTGGGAATTATGCCAGTATCGGTCCATGGAGACAAACGCTGCCCGTCGGGGCGGATCGCAAAGATGACAGCGCATTTTTACTGTGGCAGGCTGTGAGGCGAAAATCCCTGCCTGATTGCCAAAGGATAGACATCGATAATGACCATTGAACGTATTGACCCGGAACACCGGATGTCGGAAGCCGTCATTCATAACGACACCATCTATTACACCAGCGTGCCGGAAAACCTCGACAGTGATGCCGAAGCGCAGACGGCTGACGCGCTGGCGGTGATTGATAACCTGTTAATCCGGTTGGGTTCTGATAAAAGCAAAATTTTGGATGCAACCATTTTTCTGGTTGATAAGGCGGATTTCGCTGCGATGAATCGCGCCTGGGACGCCTGGGTTTCACCCGGAAACGCCCCTGTGCGCTGTACGGTGCAGGCTCAGCTGATGAACCCGAAATACCGCGTCGAAATTAAAATTATCGCCGCGAAATAGCGCAGATGTCGTTGCTGCCTCACAGACTGAGGCGGCAATCAGCCTGCTTAGTCTTCTTCATCCTCAAAGCGCGCATGGATCATGGCGCCGGAATGACTCTGGCGAATTTCCTGCGCAACCTGGGCAATCGCCTGACCGCTACTCATACCCGATTGCATTAGCGCCTGAATTCGCTCCACCGCCTGCTGCTGCTGGTAGTGGGAAAGCGCGGGTAAACCCTCAAACATAGTCTTCTCCTGAGTTGGCCGGTCATTATTTCACGAGCAATAAACAGATGCCAGCAGCAGAAAAATATGCCAGGCTTGCACGCCTGTAGCCGCTACGACTTCCGTTAGTTATGTCATTGAAATATCATTCGCTTCCTTATCATTGCGACGCGTTGCAACAACGCTTTGCGCCGCTGGCCTCGCTTCACTGGTCGATGCTGCTGCACTCCGGTGATGCCAACCACCCGGACAGCCGCTTTGATATTCTGGTGGCTGACCCGCTGGCCACGCTGGAAACGCGCGGTCTGCAAACCACAATCAGCGAAAAAGGCCGCCGGCGGGTGAGCGAACAAGATCCGCTCAGTCTCTGCAAAGCGCTGCTGACACAGTTGTTGCCCGAGGTTACGCCGGATGAATCGCTGCCGTTTCAGGGCGGCGCGCTGGGGCTTTTTGGTTACGATCTCGGACGACGCTTTGAGCGCCTGCCGCAGCGCGCGCAGCGCGATCTGCAGACGCCCGATATGGCTATTGGTATTTATGACTGGGCAATCATTGCCGACCACCAGCAGCAGCGACTGACGCTGCTGTGCCATGGCGATTTACAGCAGCGGCTTGACTGGCTCCAGAACCAGATTCGCCCCGCTGACGGCGACGCGTTTAAGCTCACCAGCCGCTGGCAGTCAAATCTCAGCCGGGAAGATTACGGCCAGCGCTATGAACAGATCCAGCGCTGGATAGCCAGCGGCGACTGCTATCAGGTTAACCTGGCGCAGCGTTTCAGCGCCGGATACAGCGGCAATCTTTGGCCAGCGTTTGAACAGCTGCTACAGGCTAACAAGGCGCCGTTCAGCGCCTGGCTTACGCTTCCTGATGCTCAGATCCTGAGCTTTTCACCTGAGCGCTTTTTACGCCTGCGGGCCGGCACAATCCAGACACGGCCGATAAAAGGCACGCTTCCCCGTCTGGCTGATGAACAAGACGACCGGCAGCAGGCGCTGCGGCTGGCGGCATCGGAGAAAGATCGCGCTGAAAATCTGATGATTGTTGATTTGCTGCGTAACGATATCGGCCGGGTAGCGCTACCCGGCAGCGTGTCAGTGCCGGAGCTGTTCGCGGTCGAAGCCTTTCCGGCGGTCTATCATCTGGTCAGTACCATCAACGCCCGTCTCCGGCCAGAACTGCATGCCAGCGACCTGCTGCGCGCCTGCTTTCCCGGCGGCTCTATTACCGGGGCGCCCAAAGTCAGAGCCATGGAGATAATCGAACAGCTGGAGCCTCATGGCCGCAACGCATGGTGCGGCAGCATCGGCTATTTCAGCGCCTGCGGCACCATGGACAGCAGCATCACGATACGCACGCTGATTGCTGAACAGCAAAGGCTTTACTGCGCCGCTGGCGGCGGCATCGTCGCTGACAGCCAGCAGGAGGCGGAATACCAGGAAACCCTCGACAAAATTGGCCGCATTCTTTCCGCCCTTGATGGGTTAGCAGAGCAAAATGAATAGCCAACAGCCACTGGATGACTTCCTCACCCGCTTTCAACTACAGCTGCCATTGTTACCCTGTCACTCCGGTCCGGGGCGTCAGGCGGCGGTGTTAGTGCCAGTGGTTAACCGGCCGCAGCCCGGGCTGTTGCTGACGCGCCGTGCCGCATCGCTGCGCAAGCACGCCGGGCAGGTTGCCTTTCCCGGCGGTATGCGCGATGCCAGCGACAACAGTCTGATTGAAACGGCACTGCGGGAAGCGCAGGAGGAAATCGCCCTGCCGCGCCATCTGGTGCGAATTATCGGCCGGTTACCCACCGTCGCCAGCTCGACCGGCTTTCAGGTAACGCCCTTTCTCGGCGTTATCCCGCCCGATTTAGCGCTGAGCGCCAACAAAAACGAAGTTGAATCAATCTTCGAAATGCCGCTCCAGCTAGCGCTGGATACCGCGCGCTATTCGGCGCTGGATATCAACCACCGCGGCCAAACCCGTCAAGTGTGGTTCTCACAATTTGACCAGTACCTGATTTGGGGTATGACGGCTGGAATCATTCGCCAGCTCAGTTTACAGACCCTACCCGTATTCATTACTTAACCGCTGGTATGGCATTAGTTTATTTCATGTGAAAAGGCGCAAGGTTCAGACATCCTGCACTTACTATTAGTGAAATAAACCTGCATGTTATCTGGCAGTGCTGCAATTTCAGGAGTTATTAGCGTGATTAGCGTTTTCGATATGTTCAAAGTCGGCATTGGCCCTTCAAGCTCACATACGGTGGGCCCAATGAAAGCCGGGAAACAGTTCATAGACGAATTAGTGGATAAGGGATTACTCCAGGACGTTACGCGTCTGGCGGTGGATGTTTACGGCTCGCTGTCGCTCACCGGCAAGGGGCATCATACCGATATCGCGATTATCA
The DNA here is from genome assembly GCF_002006995.1 of Izhakiella australiensis. Classification (GTDB taxonomy): domain Bacteria; phylum Pseudomonadota; class Gammaproteobacteria; order Enterobacterales; family Enterobacteriaceae; genus Izhakiella; species Izhakiella australiensis. The sequence continues at coordinate 214,662 of NZ_MRUL01000004.1, forward strand.
TGGGCCTGTCCGGCGCGCTGCCGGAGGATGTCGATATCGATGCAATTCCCGCGTTTATTAAAGATGTTGAGCAGCGTCAGCGTCTGCCCGTCGCTAATGGTCAGCACGAAGTCGATTTTCCACGCGAAGGCGGGATGATATTTCGCAGCGAAAATTTACCGCTGCACGAAAATGGACTGACATTTTCTGCCTGGCACGGCGACCGCCAGCTGTACAGCAATACCTGGTACTCGACCGGCGGCGGCTTTATCGTTGACGCCGCCCATTTCGGCCAGTCGGCGCTGAATGAAGTCTCCGTGCCCTATCCGTTTCACTCCGCCAGCGAGCTGCTCAGTCACTGCCGCGATACCGGCCTTTCTCTGTCAGGTCTGGTGATGAAAAACGAACTTGCGCTTCACTCCCGCGCGGAAATTGAAGCCTATTTTGCACGCATCTGGCAAACGATGAGCGACTGCATCGACCGCGGACTGGACACTGAAGGCGTGCTGCCCGGCCCCCTGCGCGTTCCGCGCCGCGCCGCCGCGCTGCACCGGATGCTGTTGGCGTCAGGCAAGATGAATAATGATCCGATGAGCATTATTGACTGGATTAATATGTTTGCCCTGGCGGTCAATGAAGAAAACGCCGCCGGCGGGCGCGTTGTGACGGCTCCGACCAACGGCGCCTGCGGCATTGTTCCGGCGGTACTGGCTTATTACGACCGTTTCGTCGAACCGGTAACACCAGAAATTTTTACCCGTTACTTTCTGGCCTCCGGCGCCATTGGCGTACTGTATAAAATGAATGCCTCAATTTCCGGCGCAGAAGTTGGCTGCCAGGGTGAGGTGGGCGTAGCCTGTTCAATGGCGGCGGCAGGCGTTGCCGAGCTGTTCGGCGCCAGCCCGGAACAGGTGTGCGTCGCCGCCGAAATTGGTATGGAGCATAACCTTGGACTGACCTGCGACCCGGTAGCCGGTCAGGTGCAGGTGCCCTGCATAGAGCGTAATGCGATTGCCGCCGTGAAGGCGATCAACTCCGCACGTATGGCGCTGCGTCGCACCAGCCAGGCTCGCGTCTCCCTCGATAAAGTGATTGAAACCATGTACGAGACCGGCAAGGACATGAATGCTAAATATCGCGAGACCTCACGCGGAGGCCTGGCGATTAAGGTTCAGTGCGATTAAACAATAGCCCCACGCTTTTTCCGGCAGCCAGTAGCGCTGACTGCCGGAAAATATGCCCGGTATGCGCTGTCATTGCCTTCGGTAACACAGCTGACAACCACGCTTTTTTAGCGGCTAAAAACATTAGCGCCAGTGGCCCGCCATCCCGCTTTTTTCTCCAGCAAGACTAAACTTATCTACTTGCCAGCCGATAATCGAAGCTCTGGCTCCATGTTTATGCGTGATTTGAAGGGTGGTCGTCAATGCCAATGTCCCAGGAGGTTTTCGGACAATTTCGTCGCAAGCGTTTATTCATCGCTGCGACAATCGCTGCATTGGTGCTCGTAGTGACGCTGACCTTTCGTTTTTTTGAAGAAAAAAGCCATGTCGAGCAGCAATCACGCAGCTTTGCTGACAGGGCAATTCAGCGCTTTGATCGCCTGTTTTCGCCACTGGATATTGCAGCAAACAATACGATGGGACTGGTCGGCTTAAAGTGCGACCAGGTACGTTATCCGCTGATTGAAAAACTGGCGGCGCTGCAGACCATTCGCTCTATTCTGCTGGTCGATGATGACCGGATATACTGCTCCAGCATCTTCGGCGCCAGCAATATTAGCTTTAGTAACGCGTTTCCCGAACTGGCTATCGCCAGCCAGCGTATGATGCTGGTGGTTGACGATCAGCTACTTAAAGGCTCGCCGGTTTTGCTGCTGTGGACGCCAAGGTCTCTCGATAATCGCTCTGGCATTTTACAGACGATAAATATTGAACTGATGAGCAGCTATCTGCTGGAGCCGACGCTGCCATGGGTAGAGCGAGCCGTTATAAACGTGGGGGGTAAGAGCCTCGAATACGGCAACCCGATGATTGAGGCGGCGCAGCCATCTGAGGACGAAGTAAGCTATATACAGGCCTCGCTGCGCTATCCTTACTCTATTACCCTGTTCGGTCCGGAACCTGCCGCGCTGGCGATCTTGTCGCTGCCCTCCCAGCTGCCGCTGGCTTTACTGCTGAGCGCGCTGGTGGGTTATGTGGTCTGGCTGGCTACCGCTAATCGCATGAGCCTTTCATGGCAAATTAGCGTTGGCATCAACGCCCGTGAGTTTATCGTTTACTGCCAGCCGCTGATCAATGCCCGGACTAACGGCTGCGACGGCATTGAGCTACTGCTCCGCTGGCATAATCCACGTCAGGGGTGGATTGCCCCGGACGTCTTTATACCGCTGGCAGAACGGCAAAACTTAATTGCCCCCCTGACCCGATTTGTGCTCACCGAAGTGGTGCGCCAACTGCCACAGCTGCCTGGATGTGCTGGATTTCATATTGCCATTAACGTGGCCGCCAGCCATTTTCACCAGCAGGAAATTATTAACGATCTGCAAAAGCTATGGTGGCCGGCCGATCCAAAACCGCAGCTGATAGTAGAGCTAACCGAGCGTGACGCCCTGCCCGTGGTGGATCAAAGCACCGTCGCCTATCTGCATAAAATTGGCGTTAAGCTGGCAATCGATGATTTCGGCACCGGCCACAGCTCGCTGTCTTATCTGAAAACCCTGAGTCCTGACGTACTGAAAATTGATAAAATATTCACCGGCGCCATCGGCACCGACGCCATTAATGCCACGGTGACTGATATGGTTATTTCCCTGGCGCAGCGGCTGAATATCGCGCTGGTGGCCGAAGGCGTGGAAACCGCCCAGCAGGCGGAATATTTGCGTGACCGGGGCGTGAATGCCTTGCAGGGCTATTTTTACGCCCGGCCGATGCCGCTGACGGATTTCCCTCAGTGGCTGGAAAACTGGCGGCAAAACGGGCCTGCGACCGAATAAAAAAGCCCGCCAGAAAATGGCGGGCCCGCAAGCATTCGTTAACCGAAAGGACTCAGCCGCTATGAAGCGTCATCTTCATCTTCAGGGCGCGGAATCCGGGTGACCTTAACAAGATCAATACGGTAATCCGTCGCTTCAAGGATGCGGAAACTGAACCCTTGCAGCTCAATCACCTCATTAACCTGCGGCAGCTGACCGTGGTGATGGATCAACAAACCGGCCAGCGATGCATAATCTTCGGCAGGGTCAATCAGCCCGTGAATATTAAGCCGCTGCTGCAGGGAGTGCAGATCGGTTCCCCCTTTGACCAGCCAGCCATCCTGTTCAACCGAAATATCCGGGGTTTCATCCTCGTCGGGGAATTCGCCGGCAATCGCTTCCAGTACGTCAAGCGGCGTAATCAACCCCTGCACCACGCCAAACTCATTGGTGACAATCACAAAGCTGCCCCTGGCGCGACGCAGCACGCCGAGCAGATTGATCGGGTCGAGGGTTTCCGGCACGACAATCGGCATATGCGCAGCGGCAAATGCGGTAACGTCCATACCGTGCTCAACGGCAACCAGCAGCTCTTTCGCCCGCACCACGCCGATGATTTCATCCAGCTCGCCACGGCACACCGGGAATAAGCTGTGCGGCGTATCCAGCAGCTGGATGCGAATTTCATCCGCCGGGCGAGTGGCATCCACCCAGGATATTTCACCACGGGGCGTCATAATGCTGCGCACTGAACGTGAGGCCAGCGTCAGCACGCCGTTAATCATATAGCGCTCTTCTTCCTTGAAGGTCTCGTGCGGCAGCTCCTGCTGCCTGGCGGAAGCCTCAGGCTCATCGCGCTCGTCCTCATGCTGGCTTTGTCGCCGCGTGCCGACCATCTTCAGAATCGCCTCGGCGGTACGCTCACGCATTGGTCTGCGCGCCTGATGGCGCAGAAAATTGCGCCGGGCAATCTGGTTAAACAGCTCGATAAGGATCGAGAAACCAATAGCGGCGTACAGATAGCCTTTAGGTATATGGAAGCCAAATCCTTCCGCCACCAGACTTAAGCCGATCATCAGCAGGAAGCTGAGGCATAGCACCACCACCGTCGGATGCGCATTGATAAATCGCGTTAGCGGCTTTGATGCCAGTAGCATCACCGCCATGGCAATAACCACAGCCGTCATCATAATCGCGAGATTGTTGACCATCCCCACGGCGGTAATTACCGCATCAAGCGAAAAAACCGCATCCAGTATGACAATCTGTAGCACCACCGCCCAGAAGCTGGCATAGCTCTTGCTGCCTTCGCTGTTAACCTCGTGATTCTCCAGGCGCTCATGTAATTCCATCGTGGCTTTGAACAGCAGAAAAATACCACCGATAAGCAGAATGATATCGCGCCCGGAAAAGCTGAAATCGCCTACACTGAATAACGGTTTCGTCAGCGTAACCATCCAGGAAACCAGTGACAGCAGAGCCAGACGCATCAGCAGCGCCAGAGAAAGGCCGATTAAACGCGCTTTATCACGCTTCTTAGGCGGCAGCTTATCGGCAAGAATGGCAATAAAGACCAGGTTGTCGATACCAAGGACAATTTCAAGCACAACCAGCGTAAGCAAACCGGCCCAGACAGAGGGGTCAAGAAGAAATTCCATTACCTACTCCGAAGAAATAAAAAGGTCGATACCGCTGACGTAAAGCTATCCATGCGGCAGCATGTAGCACGGCAGAAATGAAAGAAATCGCGTTTGGACGCAGAGAGATGAGCCGGATGACCCGGTGGCATGGTTAAAGAACGTCGGTGACAGTCCATATGGGGGGCTGATGCCCGTTACTCCTGTGCAGTATAAGAAGCCTTACTCTAACAGTGCCTTAGAAACTCACAAAATAGATTATCGAATTTAACTGTAAAGTTACTTCAACTGCTGCTAAATCAGGCAACGCGTCGTCCGAGTGTGACACTCGTCTAAATTACTGAGCAAAGTCACATAATTTATTTTTTTGCGCACTAAAATAATTCGCGAATTATCTTAAGGTTATTGTATAAGTCTGCAATCATCTGACCTGTGTTAAGCAGGTATCCGTCAGGAAAAGTGATGATTAAAGCTGATACAGATAAACTCACGCGAACCTTTGCTTTCGGTCCGGGTTCGTATATCAGAGAAAGGAGGTAGCAAGTGACCATTGCTATTATGATTGGCACGCACGGCTGGGCAGCGGAACAACTGCTTAAAACCGCGGAAATGCTATTGGGAGAGCAGGAAAACGTCGGCTGGATCGATTTCGTCCCCGGCGAGAATGCTGAAACCCTGATTGAGAAATATCAAGCACGACTGGCCGAACTTGATACCGGTAGCGGCGTTCTGTTCCTCGTCGATACCTGGGGAGGAAGCCCGTTCAACGCCGCCAGTCGAATTGTCGTCGATAAGGAAAACTACGAAGTTATTGCCGGGGTTAATATCCCCATGCTGGTTGAAACGCTGATGGCGCGAGATGATAACCCGTCTTTTGCTGAGTTAGTGGCGCTGGCAGTCGAAACCGGTCGCGAAGGTGTCAAAGCGCTGAAGGCAAAAGAACCTGAAGCACCCGCTAAAGCCGCGCCGGCTGCCGTGGCAAAACCCGCCGCGCCCCAGGCTCCCCTCGGTCCAAACGATCATATGAAGATTGGCCTCGTGCGTATTGATGACCGTTTGATTCATGGCCAGGTCGCGACCCGTTGGACGAAAGAGACCAACGTTACGCGTATTATTGTCGTCAGCGACGAAGTGGCGAACGATAATGTACGTAAAACGCTGCTCACCCAGGTTGCCCCTCCGGGCGTAACCGCACACGTCGTCGATGTGGATAAAATGGTGCGCGTCTGGAATAACCCGAAATACTCCCGTGACCGCGTTATGCTGCTCTTTACTAACCCAACGGACGTACTGCGGGTGGTGGAAAACGGCATTGATATCAAATCCGTTAACGTCGGAGGCATGGCATTCCGCCAGGGTAAAACTCAGGTGAATAATGCGGTTTCCGTTGATGACAAGGATATTGAAGCGTTCCGCAAGCTGAACGAGCGCCAGATTGAGCTGGAAGTCCGTAAGGTCTCAAGCGATCCTCGACTCAAAATGATGGACCTGATCGCGAAAATCTAATACCGAAGATTTAATTTCTTATCCGCAGATGCGGTTTAACTTCAGTTATTGAATGTCAGAGGAGAAGTACAATGGAGATAACAATCCTTCAGCTTGTACTGATTTTTATTGTGTCCTGTATTGCCGGGATGGATTCAACGCTTGACGAGTTTCAGTTTCACCGTCCGCTGGTTGCCTGTACCCTGATTGGCCTTATTCTGGGTGACGTCGAAAAAGGTATCATCATCGGCGGTTCACTGGAGATGATTGCCCTTGGCTGGATGAACATCGGTGCGGCAATGGCGCCGGATGCCGCCCTCGCCTCCATCATTTCCACCATTCTGGTTATCGCCGGCGGTCAGAGTACCGGTGCTGGTATCGCGCTGGCTATCCCACTGGCGGCTGCCGGTCAGGTGCTGACCATCGTCGTTCGTACCATTACGGTAGCCTTCCAGCACGCAGCGGATAAGGCAGCGGAAAAAGGTAATCTGACGGCTATTTCATGGATTCACTTCTCCGCGCTGTTCCTGCAAGCGCTTCGTATCGCCATTCCGGCGCTGATCGTTGCCGTATCCGTTGGCACCAGCGAAGTACAAGGCTTGCTGGCTTCTATCCCTGAAGTCGTCACCAACGGTTTGAATATTGCCGGCGGCGTCATCGTGGTAGTCGGTTACGCGATGGTGATCAACATGATGCGCGCAGGCTATCTAATGCCCTTCTTCTACCTGGGCTTTGTTACCGCAGCATTTACCAGCTTCAACCTGGTTGCACTCGGCGTGATCGGCGTGGTTATGGCCGTGCTTTACATTCAGCTGGCGCCGAAATACAACCGCACGGCGGGCGCAGCCCCGGCTGCGGGTCCGGCAAATAACGATCTTGATAACGAACTGGATTAATTAAGGGGATATCACATGGTGGATACAACAAACCAGGCCAAAAAGCTGACGCAGGGCGACGTGCGCGGCGTATTTCTCCGCTCCAATTTGTTTCAGGGATCGTGGAACTTTGAACGCATGCAGTCGCTGGGTTTTTGCTACTCGATGGTGCCGGTGATCCGTCGTCTTTACCCAATCAATAATGACGACCGGAAACAAGCGATTAAGCGCCATCTGGAGTTTTTCAACACCCATCCTTACGTTGCCGCTCCGGTACTTGGCGTAACCCTGGCGATGGAAGAACAGCGTGCCAACGGCGCATCAATTGATGACGGTGCAATCAACGGTATTAAAGTCGGTCTGATGGGCCCGCTGGCTGGCGTTGGCGACCCTATTTTCTGGGGAACCGTACGACCGGTATTTGCCGCGCTGGGCGCCGGGCTTGCCATGGGTGGCAGCATACTGGGTCCAATCCTGTTCTTTGTGCTGTTTAACCTGGTACGCCTGCTGGTGCGTTACTACGGCGTTGCTTATGGCTATCGTAAGGGCGTAGACATCGTCGGCGATATGGGCGGCGGTTTTCTACAAAAGCTGACGGAGGGGGCGTCTATTCTCGGCCTGTTCGTTATGGGGGCGCTGGTAAATAAATGGACGCACATTAATATACCGGTGTTTGTATCAAAAATTACCGACCAAACCGGGAAAACCACCGTTACGACGGTGCAGACCATTCTCGACCAGCTGATGCCAGGACTGGTGCCGCTGCTGCTGACCTTTGGCTGTATGTGGCTACTGCGTCGTAAGGTAAACGCCCTGTGGATCATCATGGGCTTTTTCGTGCTGGGGATTTTCGGCTACTGGGTTGGCCTGCTCGGCCTGTAAGCTTTGCAGCGGGGGCGTCGCCCCCGCTGTGGTTAGAAACGATGCGCAACCGCTCCCGCGAACGGTTGCGCATCGCTTTTAAGGAGAGGTTATGACATTGAATGACATCGCGTTGGCGCTGGTAATCGCCTTATTTCTCGCCTACGCCATCTACGATGAGCTGATCATGCCGCGGCGTAAGGGAAAAACCGGTATGACGGTGGCGCTTAAGCGACGTAACCGCACCGACAGTCTGATTTTTGTTGGACTGGTCGCCATCCTGCTATGGCAGAATCTGCAGCATCACGGACCGCAAGTTACCACCACCCTCCTGCTGGTACTGGCGTTTATGTCACTGTACGTATTCTGGTTCCGCCAGCCTAAAATCGTATTCAAAGGCGACGGATTTTTTTATGCCAACGTATTTATTCGCTATGAACGTATTCAGTCGATGAATCTTTCAGAAGATGGCGTCCTGGTTATTCAGATTGAACAGCGCCGACTGCTGATAGAAGTGCGCGATCTGGACGATCTGGAGCGCATCTATCATTTCCTTATGGAAGGACAGCCAGCTACCACGCCTCAGGGCTGAAGCTGCCACAGGCGTAATATAAAATCAGTTTCGCATGCAAAGCGCTCAACGGTAGCAATACGCCCCCATACTTCCGGACGAGCGCGCCAGGCAAAGGGCGTCATCTGCAGCAGCGTTGCTGCGCTGTCACTGCTTAATGACAGTGGATATGCCAGCGACTCCTCTTTACACAATGACCAGCCCGGCAGCGATTCCGGCGCGGCATCATGCAACTTTGCCTCCTGATAAATTAGCGCTTTAAACTGCAACAAATGCCGTGGTCCCGGCGTCACCGTGAGTAAATAACCGCCGGGGCGCATCACCCGCGCCAGCTCGTCAGGATTACAGGGCGCATAAATGCGCAGCGCCGCGCTAACGCTGCTGTCCATAAAAGGCAAGCGCTGGCTGGAAGCGACGCAAAATGCCACGTCCGGATAGCGCTTCGCCGCACTGCGTATTGCCTCGCGGGAAACATCCAGACCGTAAACCCTGGCATTCGCGTTAGCAGAGAGAGCCTGTACTACCGCGCCGGTGTAATAGCCTTCACCACAGCCAATATCCAGCACCCTCTGCGGCGTCGTATCGCTATCGATAACCTCAGCGAGCAGTCGGCAGACACCATGCTGTAGCGGCTGATAGTGCCCCTCATTAAGAAACTGCCTGCGGGCCTGCATCATTTCAGCGCTGTCGCCGGGCTGTTTCGAGCGTTTATGCTGCACCGGCAGCAAATTTACGTAACCTTCGCGGGCGCGGTCAAACTGATGGCGGTTAATGCAAACCCAGCTTGTTTCCTGCCGGCAGAGCGGCTGATGGCAAAGGGGGCATTGGTAGCTCATTGCAAATGGTCTCACTGATAAATCAGTCGCGCAGTGTACTGCAAATGAAAAAACCCTGCCATGTTGACAGGGTTTTATTCATCAGAGTGTTACGGCGCCGGCCGACGTGCGGCCAGCGCTGCGGCTCATCAGATAGCAGTAACGTTTACAGCTGCAGGACCTTTCTGACCGTCCTGGATTTCGAACTCTACGTTCTGACCTTCTGCCAGGGTTTTGAAACCGTTACCCTGGATTGCAGAAAAGTGTACGAATACATCTTTGCTGCCGTCAGCCGGAGTAATGAAACCGAAGCCTTTAGACTCGTTGAACCACTTAACCTGACCTTTAATCTTTGCCATTTTGCAAATTTCCTTAGAGTGTATTTTTTGCCCGTAGGCTGTACTGACAGAGAAACCAGAGACATTACTGAATGAGGCACTAATTAAGGTTCGGCAAGGAAGCGGTATTCAACGTCAACGTCTGTACTCAAAACTTCTTTACTGAAATGCCATACATAAACAGAACTGTACCTCGATTTACCCAACAGGGTTATCACATATCCTCAATATAATGGCAAGCCATTTTTAGACAACAAATGAGATAATGCGCATAAAAAAGAGAGTTAAGCACGGAAGGTAAAAATATCCGCTTTATGACCCACCGGACCGCTGCTAAAAAAATATTTTTTTAATCAATGAATTAAAGATAAAAAACACTGAAGTCAGCGCCATACGACGCGGGTTCATCCTGAGATGATACGATAGTACAGGATATTTTCCTGCAAGGTTATTGCATAAATATTGCAACGCTTTGCTGCTTTAGCGTGAATAAAGCGTTCACCATAATTATTCGTTGTCAGGGAAACTATGCAGAAATAAATTTGATGTACAAGTTAACTTATGCTTGCACCAAATCCAGGAAAAGCATTCCTTCTATGCCCTAAAAAAAAGCAATGATGCTCTATTTATATTTTTACTTATCATCAGCAGGCGAAATATAAAAAGCATAAAGCACTTTTTCGATATCACTCAGCATCAGATTAGGACAAATCCTGGATTAAGTTTTTCAGCAGATATCGCTGCCCTATTTTCCACGGATAAAAAAACGCTGATGCCAGCCCGGCATCCCTCAACGCCTGATCCAGTACCCACGGAGGTTCATCTAACGATTCGTCCGCCAGCTCAAAAACGCCCCAGTGAACGGGGATAGTCAGCGGACAACCGGCCGCCTGATGCAGATGTACCGACTGTGAAGGGTCCATATGCTGGCCCTGCATGAACCATTTTGGTGCATAAGCGCCAACCGGCAGCGCCAGCAGATTGAACGGACCGAGGCGTTCAGGGATCGCCAGCAGGCTGTCCGAGTAGCCGCTATCGCCGCTAAACCAGAAGTTTAATTTCGCCTGCTTAATCACCCAGCCGCACCATAGAGAACGATTGCGATCCCACAGGGTACGCATCGTCCAGTGGCGGGCAGGCACTGCCTGGAAGGTTATTGAATCCAGCTGGACTGTCTGCCACCAGTCCAGTTGCGTAACGCGCCTGGCGCCCATGCGTTTGAACCAGGGAGCCAGCCCGAGAGGAACAATAAATTCCACCTGCGGGAAACGACGTAAAATTTGCTTTATCGTCGGCCGGTCGAGGTGGTCATAGTGACTATGAGAAATAACCACGTAGCTGAGTGACGGTAAGTCGGCGATTTGCAGCGGCGCCGGCGTTTTACGCTGCGGACCATAAAAGCTCACGGGGGAAACGCGGGGCGACAGTGCGGGATCGATCAGCGTATATTGCCCGGCGAGACGTAGCATAATTGCAGCATGCCCAAGCCACCATACCGCATCCTCGCTGCCCGTCAGGTCAACCGGCTGACACCAACGACTAATGAACGCCGGGTACCCTTCTTCTGGCGGAAGAGGAAGCCCGCTAGCTTTGCGCTCTTTCTGCCATTTTTTCAGATCGCCTTTTTGACGTAGCTCCGGCTCAGGGTTTTTAAATCCTTCCGGCGTGTGATGCTCAAGGTGGGGATCATACCAGGGATTTTTCCATGCCACGTTTTTGCCTCCGTGTTTTGCTGTGGCCTAGCGTTCAGGGATCAGACGGGTAAAGTCTTTATCTTCATCCGCCGGTTCCGCGGCTTCCTCTTCACCGACCACTTTATCCGTCAGGCGGCGTAACAACATATTCTGCTGTTTTTGCTCTTCAAGCAGCGCTTCCAGCAGGCGAATTTGCGCGTTTGCTTTAACGCTAGCCCGGTTCACAAAATACCAGGCGATCAGCGCCGCGATGATGACCACCGCAAAGGCGATGATTGACGTCAGTCCTGAAGAGCCATTTGCCAGTTCGTTCATTTTACCTTTCCCCGGTGTGCAATCAGCACACCAAATTATCTGTACAGCGTTGGCTAATTGTTAAACCAACCGGTAAATTCTACCCGGTTACACACTGATTTATAACCCATCGAAAGAGAAAAATCCGTTTCAGATAATAACGATATGCGGCCTGAATGCGGCGATTTCAGTATCCTCTTATCGATTTCATCATAGGCGGCAATCATGCTGCTATTATTGTTTCTGCCAGCATGAGTGGCAGCAGGCAGCGCGGTCTTTTAACAAGGAGAAAACATGAAATTTTTAGTACGAATTTTGGCGATACTGGTCATTATCTGGTTGATAATGCTAGTAACGGGCTATGGTGTACTAACCGGTAGTAGCAAAAACGTCGCGGGTCTGGGATTGAAATGCCAATATCTGACCGCCCGTGGTATGGTTTCCTCGCAATATCTGCACAGTGACAGCGGCGTGGTCGGCGTATCTGAATGCCCGGTTCTGAAAAAAAGCAGTGAGGTGGTCGATAACAACTAGCTTGAAAGCGACGGGGCTAGCTTTAGCCCCCTGCTTTTTACCACGGGTAATCACCATAGCCCATTTGAGCCGATACATTACGTCCGGCGTGGTGCAGCATCGCGACATAGTCAGATTTTTGCTCTTCATCAAAACGCAGAGTAGGAAAAGAGAGACTCAAACCGGCAATCACCATACCGAAACGATCATACACCGGCGCGGCCAGACAGCGGATACCCATTTCCTGCTCTTCATTATCCTCGCCATATCCCTGCCCCCGCACCCGATCAAGGACCGGCAGCAGAGCCCCGGTATCGGCTAAGGTACGTTCAGTGGTGCGAACAAAATCAACCCCATCAAGAATAGCTCTGACTTCAGCTTCAGGGCGCCAGGCCAGTAACACTTTGCCAATGGCGGTGCTGTATAATGGGTTACGTCGGCCAATGCGCGAATACATCCGCAGATTATAGAGAGAATCTATTTTATGAATATAAACAATGCTGTCTTCATCCAGGGCACCAAGGTGAATCGTTTCACGCGTCAGGCGCGATAATTCACGCATTTCCTGATCGGCCAAGCGAATCAGGTCAAGATTCTGCAGCGATTTAGCACCGAGTTCGAACAGTTTTAGCGTCAGCGCATATTTTTCGCTTTCCCCTTCCTGCGAGACATACCCCAGCGATTTCATGGTTTGTAAAAAACGATAAACCGTACTTTTAGACATCATCACCCGCTGAGCCAGCTCGGTAATGCCTATTTCTCTCTCATCACCCAGCGCCTGCAATATGCCAAACACCTTAAGCACGGACGAAACAGCATCCGGCTGCTTGTCATTTTCCAGCGCAGACATAGGAGCTCCTCATTTCAGCATTGAGTTTTAAAAAAAATGGAACGCTTTTTTCAGTATACTGACCGCGCTGATTTTCAGCAATTCTCCGCACTGCGGACCACAGTGATTGTCCCTATCCCATTACACGAGCAGATAGCTTTATGCCGCTATAATCATTAGCATGTTAACTATCCGTATTACCATCTGCTGATATTCCTCATATGCAAACTACCACGCCCGCTGACGGGCTTCCGCTGCCGTTGCGCTACGGTGCCATCGCCACCATTGCACTCGGCATCACGATGGCGGTTCTGGACAGCGCTATAGCTAACGTGGCGCTGCCCACTATCTCACGCGAACTCCATGCCAGCCCGGCTGAGTCAATCTGGATTGTTAACGCCTATCAGCTGGCAATCGTCGTGTCGCTACTGACCCTCTCTTTTCTCGGCGATATGCTGGGCTACAGGCGCATTTATCAGTGGGGGCTGGTGCTGTTCACCTGCACGTCTTTATTCTGCGCGTTATCGACGTCACTCAGCATGCTGACGCTGGCGCGCGTTTTGCAGGGGCTGGGGGGCGCCATGCTGATGAGCGTCAACACCGCGCTGATACGTATTATTTACCCGCAGCGTTTTCTCGGACGCGGCATGGCCATCAACTCACTGGTGGTGGCGGTCTCCACCGCAGCAGGGCCAACGGTTGCCGCCGCGATTCTGTCGGTTGCCAGCTGGAAGTGGCTATTCTTAATCAATGTCCCGGTGGGCATTATCGCTCTGTGGCTGGCCCTGCGTTATTTGCCGGATAACCAACAGAAGAATAGCCAGCAGCGTTTTGATTTTATCAGCGCCGTGATGAATGCCCTCAGCTTCGGTCTGATGCTCTCCGCGCTCAGCGGCTACGCGCAGGGCGTGGCGATGAAGTGGGTTATTCTGCAACTGGTTCTGCTGCTGGTAATCGGCAGCTTTTTTATCCGCCGCCAGCTGCAAATGCCGGTACCGCTGTTTCCGGTGGATTTGCTACGTATTCCGCTGTTCTCTCTGTCGATGTGTACCTCTGTTTGCTCTTTCTGCGCCCAGATGCTGGCGATGGTTTCACTGCCTTTCTTCCTGCAAAATACGCTGGGGCGCGATGAGGTCGCTACCGGCTTGCTGCTGACGCCATGGCCACTGGCGACCATGGTACTGGCCCCCATTGCCGGCAGGCTAATCGAACGCTTTCACGCTGGCCTGCTAGGCGGTATTGGCCTTGCCGTATTTGCCAGCGGCTTATTTTCCCTCGCGCTGCTGCCCGCCGCGCCTGCCGATGGCGATATTATCTGGCGCATGATGCTGTGCGGCGCCGGTTTCGGTTTGTTCCAGTCACCGAATAATCACACGATTATCAGCGCAGCGCCGGCTAACCGTAGCGGCGGCGCCAGCGGCATGTTGGGAACCGCACGTCTGGTCGGACAGACTACCGGCGCAGCGCTCGTGGCGCTGATGTTCAATCTCTTCAGCGAGCATGGCACCCATGCGGCGCTGCTGCTGGCCGGCGCCTTCTCGACGGCGGCGACCATTGTTAGCCTGATGCGTATTAAGCAGCCGCTAAGCAAGTAACCTGTTGAGGCAAAAACAGGGCAAAAAAAAGCCGGACGCCTTTTCAGCGTCCGGCTTGTAGCCTGTAACGGGAATTACTTCAGGTAAGCGCCGTTGCGCAGCGCTTCGATACGCTTATCCAGCGGCGGATGTGACATGAACATCTCGCTGAAGGTTTTTGATTTACCGTTGATGCAAAAAGCCAGCATGCTGTTGGCCTCCTGCGGTTCATAGCTGGTTTTCAGGCGCTGGAGCGCGGCAATCATCTTTTCGCGCCCTACCAGCTTCGCCGAGCCGGCATCGGCGTGAAACTCACGATGACGCGAGAACCACATGGTGATAATGCTGGCGATAATGCCAAACACAATCTCTAACACCATGGAAACCGCGAAGTAAACCAGCGGGTTACCGCTATTGCCTTCTTCGTTGTCGCGATTGCCGGACATAAAGCCCGCCGCAACCTGCGCAATAATGCGTGACAGAAAGATAACGAAGGTGTTAACCACGCCCTGGATCAGGGTCATTGTCACCATATCACCATTAGAGATATGGCTGACTTCGTGGGCCAGCACCGCTTCCGCCTCATCGCGGCTCATGTTCTGCAGCAGACCGGTTGATACGGCAACCAGCGAAGCATCGCGGCGAGCGCCGGTGGCAAAGGCATTAATATCAGGCGCATGGTAGATGGCCACCTGCGGCATGCCAATCCCTGCCTGCTGCGCCTGGCGGGAGATGGTGTCCATCAGCCAGCGTTCCGTTTCATTGCGCGGCTGCTCAATAACTTCACCGCCAACGGAACGCAGCGCCATCCATTTAGACATCAGCAGCGAGACGAACGCACCGCCAAAGCCAAACAGACCCGCCATAATCATCAAAGCCGGAATACTGCTTCGCTGGATCCCTGTCAGACTGAGGATCAGCCCGAAGACCACCATGACTCCCAGGTTAGTCAGCAGGAAAAGAGCAATACGCATCATAGAGTTAATCTTCCTCAGTTAAAAAATTGTCTTGTTGCGAGCTATATCCTATGGGCTACGTGGCGCAATTCAAGCAACCTTAACCATTACGGGGCTATAACGACATAACTTTACATTTTGTAGCACTTTCCCTCTCGCTGACATAGCCAGCGTTAGCATAAGGACAATACCGCAAAGAAAAGCCGTGCTGAGGGAGGGATTACCCGCGCTGCGTTGCAGAACGCTGAGTATAAAAAAGGGCAGCGCTGGCTGCCCTTGAGGTTATTTAGTCGCCGCCGGGGTGCCAGGCTTTTGACTGGCCTCCAGCTGCGCCAAATCGTTGGCGATGCGCACTGTCTCATCAAGATAGGGATCGGGCTCTTTATAATCTTTTGGCAGGTCGTCGAGGCTCTTAAGCGGCTTTTTGCCTTCCTCGGCATAGCGCGCATTAATCCGCTCCAGACGCAGCGCATCTTCTTCATGATTCTCTTTCTCACGCTGGGCGTAGTTCAGAGAAATATGGTTGCGTTTATCTTTCATGGCGTTAAAACGCGCGATATCTTTAATGATGTACTGGAATTCACGATCTTTATCGATACGCTCGTCGTGCATTTTCTTCAACTCGGGGGCATAAGCTTTCACGTCGCCCATCTTCGAGTAGGTAGCCGGTTTGATGCTATCCCAGGGCAGCGCGTTATCTTCAAACTTTTCGCCGGTTTCCACTGCTTCGACGCCGGTCGGCATCATCAGATCGGGCGTCACGCCCTTGCGCTGCGTACTGCCGCCGTTTATACGGTAAAACTTCTGGATGGTGTAGGTGATGGTGCCAAGGGTTGGCCACTCCGGGCGCAGCATCTGATCATAGATGCGGTTTAGCGAACGATATTGCTGCACCGTTCCCTTACCAAACGTTGGTTCGCCAACAATCAGCGCACGGCCGTAATCCTGCATGGCAGCGGCGAAGATCTCAGAAGCTGAAGCGCTGAAGCGGTCTACCAACACCACCAGCGGGCCTTTGTAATAAACGATGCCATCGTTATCACTGTCTTCGCGGACCTTGCCGTTGTTATCTCTGACCTGTACCACCGGACCGCTGGGAATAAACAGTCCGGAAAGAGAAACCGCCTCGTTGAGGGCGCCGCCACCGTTGGTACGCAGGTCGATAACGATGCTATCCACCTTCTGTTTTTCCAGCTTTTGCAACTGCGTCTTAACGTCTTCCGTCAGCCCGACGTAAAAGCCGGGAATATCCAGAACGCCGACCTTTTCTTTACCAACGTTTTTCACCGACATTTTCACCGCGCGGTCTTCCAGGCGGATCTTCTCACGCGTCAGGGTGACGGTGCGGGTTTTCGTTCCCTTACCGGAAGGCAGTATTTCCAGACGAACTTTACTGCCTTTCGGGCCTTTAATCTGGGCAACCACGTCATCCAGACGCCAGCCGATAACGTCAACCATCGGCTTACCGGGTTGCCCTACGCCGACGATACGATCGCCCACGTTGAGCATTTTACTGCGCGCCGCCGGCCCGCCGGCGACCATGGAATTGATCACCGTATAATCTTCATCCATCTGCAATACCGCGCCGATACCTTCCAGCGAGAGGCTCATTTCAGTATTAAACTGCTCGGTATTGCGCGGTGACAGATAGTTAGTATGCGGATCGATTTCATGAGCAAAGCTGTTCATTGCCAGCTGGAATACATCCTCGCTGTTGCTCTGGGTCAGACGGCGGATTGCGAACTGATAACGCTTAGTCAGGATATCGCGAATCTCTTTTTCGTCTTTGCCCGCCAGCTTCAGGCTCAGCTCATCATATTTAACTTTAGCGTCCCACAGCGCATTAAGCTCTGCTGCCGATTTCGGCCACGGCGCTTTGCTGCGATCGACATCAATCGTATCGTTGCCATTGAAATTCATCGGCCGCTTCAGCACGCTGAGCGCATACTGATAACGCTCAAAGCGCCGCCGCTGCGCCAGATTATATAAATCGTAAAAAACCGTCAGCTGGCCACCGCGCAGCTCATCGCCAAGGGTGGTTTTTTTATTAGCATAGCTTGCAACATCAGAAGCCAGCAGCACGTTGTGGCTGTAGTCCAGCATGTTGAGGTAGCGATCGAAAATTTTCGCTGAAAAAGCGTTGTCCAGGTCAAACTGACGGTAGTGAGAATGCGTCAGACGCGATGTTACGCGTTCACTCACCGTTGCGTCCTGAGGCTCCTGCTTGAGAATCGGGAGCTGATCTTCCCGGGTTATCGCAGCGCTTTCATTGGCCAGAGCAGGGCCTGCCAGCAGCAGACCCGCAAGGATAGTCATTTTAAACGTAGTGTTCATGCCCCTAATCGGCCTCCGTTTCAGAACTGCAAATGTTCTGCGCGCACAATCATTGCCAGGCCGGAAGCCAGCTCTACCCGAACGCCGTCTTTTGTAATTTCAAGAACCGTGGCATCCATCGCACTTTTACCTGCTTTTACCTTAATATTCTGACCCACCGCCAGCGCGGCAGTATCGGTAACAGGTTTGCGGGGTTTCGCTTCTGCGGGCTTGCGCTCCGCAGCCGGACGCGGCGGTTTGTTGTTGCTACGCGGCTTACGTACTTCTTCTCCCGCCGCTGCGGCTTTACGCGCTGCGGGCTTACGCGGACGACGCGCGCCCTCTTCTTCGCCAGCCTCACGCCTTTTAGCCTGCTGCTTTTCACGCTGCGCCTGCACGCGGGCTTTTGCTTCTTCTAACTGCTTGCGTGCATGTTCAACGTGCTGTTCGTCAAGTTCGCCGCAAGGGTTGCCATCCAGGTCCACACGAATGGCACCGGCTTTAACGCCATAAAGGTAGCGCCAGCTGGAGGTATAGAGACGCAGAGCGGAACGCAGCTGCGTTTTACTCAGACTCATTTCGCCCTGAACGCGGTCAACGAGATCCTGAAAGATACCGATCTTAAGAGGACGTGCTTCACCTTCGGCGCTGAAACATTGCGGGAAACGCTCGGCCAGCCAGGCGATGACTTCTTTACTGCTGTTCAACTTAGGTTGATTTTCCATGAAATTTCCTGATTACAACGGGTTTGCCAACCAGCGCAGGCATGAACAGGCGTCATTATAATGACCGTGACGCCAATTGCTACGTGATTGAGCGCTTTAGCGACGATTGATCTGCAGAAAGTGATGCAGGTCGGTTGCAGCTAACGCTTCACTCAGCCATTCACTGAGTATTTTAAGCCCCGCTTCGTCCTCGCCATCAAATCGGTTATAAGCCACGCTGTCGATATCCAGCACGCCAATAACTTCACCGTTTAGCGTCAAGGGTAATACAATTTCCGCATTGCTGGCGGCATCGCAGGCGATATGTCCGGCAAACGCATGAACGTCGCCGACGCGCTGAATAGTTTTTTCCGTGACGGCGATGCCGCATACGCCACGGCCAACAGGTATTCGCACGCAGGCTATTTTGCCCTGAAACGGCCCCAGTACCAGGGTGTTACTTTCACTCAGCAGGTAAAAACCGGCCCAGTTAACCTGCTCCAGACGCTCAAAAAGCAGTGCGCTACAGTTGCCCATTAGTGCCAGAAAGCTGGTCTCGCCGTGAGTCAAAGCGCGTAAATCACGGTTCAGCTCGTTATAAAACTCTTGTTTGTTCATCAGCTACCACTGTTTAACTTGCAAAAAAGACGCTTTAAATACGCCTGCCCGATAAAATAAGCATTAATTGCCCAGCTCGACAAGGTGAAACATTCCGTTAGTTAATATACCCTTAGTTTTGCTGTACCAGGTGATATGGACAGGTCGCTGATTCTAGTGCATGACAGAATGCAAATACGGCCCAAAGATTATAATTATGAAAATTTACACTATCAGCCCTATTCTGCCACAGGCACGTTATCAGCGTTGCCCCCAATGCGATACCCTTTTTTCCTTGCCGCCGGTAAAATCGGTGCAGTCGGCCCATTGCCCTCGCTGCAATGCCCGTATCCACAACGGTCGCGACTGGTCGATGACCCGGCTTTGCGCCATCGCGATAACAATGCTACTGCTGCTACCTTTTAGCTTTACCGAACCGCTGATGTCGGTGTCCCTGCTTGGCACCACGATCAGCGCCAGCCTGATGGGCGGAATCATGCAGATGGCCCGCCAGGGCGATGTTATTACCGCCTCCATGGTCGCCTTTTGCACTATCGGCACGCCGGTAACCCTCGTTGCCTCAATCCTTTACCTGTGGTTTGGTCACCGCTTCGGCATGAATTTGCGGCCGGTAATATTGATGCTGCGACGGCTTAAAGAGTGGGTAATGCTGGATATCTATCTGATCGGCATCGCGGTAGCGTCAATTAAAGTTAAAGATTACGCGGCGCTGGAGCCCGGTCCCGGACTGATCGCATTTATTACCCTGACGCTGCTCAGCCTGCTGATGTTAATCCACCTTAATGAAGAAGAGCTTTGGCAGCGCTATTACCCGCTGCCGGAAGCGAATCAGCCATTAGCGTCGCTACGCATCTGCCTCGGCTGCCACTTTACCGGCGTACCCGATAGCCGCGGACGCTGTCCGCGCTGCCACACCCCGCTGCGGCTACGCCGCAGGCATAGCCTGCAAAAGTCCTGGGCGGCGCTGATTGCCTCGATTATATTTCTTATTCCGGCCAATATGCTGCCGATATCCATCATCTATCTAAATGGCGCACGCCAGGAGGACACGATACTGTCTGGCATTATGTCTCTTGCCAGCGGCAATGTGCCGGTAGCCGCCGTGGTCTTTATCGCCAGTATCCTGGTGCCCGTGACCAAAGTGATCGTGCTGCTTACGGTGCTGATAAGCATCCACTTCAACTGTGAGCAGGGCCTCAAAACGCGCATTCGCCTGCTGCGCGTTATCACCTGGGTTGGTCGCTGGTCGATGCTGGATTTGTTTGTTATTTCGCTCACGATGTCACTGGTCAATCGCGATCAGCTTTTAGCTTTTACCATGGGGCCGGCCGCATTTTATTTCGGTACGGCGGTAATCTTGACTATCCTAGCCGTCGAATGGCTCGACAGTCGCTTACTTTGGGACGCACATGCAACAGGAAACGCCGAATACACCGATTGAAGCTCGCATCCGCAACCGGCGCCGGGTATCGCCCTTCTGGCTTTTGCCGCTGATAGCCCTGCTGATTGCCGGCTGGCTGCTGTGGACTAATTATCAGGAGCGCGGCACCTCGGTTACCATTGCCTTTACCTCTGCGGACGGCATCGTCCCGGGGCGTACGCCTATTCGTTATCAGGGCGTTGAGGTCGGAACGGTTCAGGGCATAAATTTGAGTGACGATCTGCGCACCATTCGCATTAAGGCCAGTATCAAAAATGATATGAAAGATGCCCTGCGCGACAATACTCAGTTCTGGCTGGTAACCCCCAAGGCGTCGCTGGCGGGCGTATCGGGTCTGGATGCGTTGGTCGGCGGCAACTATATCGGCATGATGCCCGGTAAAGGTCAGCCGCGCACCGACTTTGTTGCGCTGGATACCCAACCCAAATATCGGGTAAACACCGGCGAAATGCTGATCCATCTGCATGCCCCCAACCTCGGTTCACTCGGCACCGGCTCGCTCGTTTATTACCGTAAAATCCCCGTTGGCCGGGTGTATGATTACACCATCAACCCGGCAAGCCAGGGCGTCACTATTGACGTGCTGATTGAGCGGCGCTTTACCAATCTGGTCAAAAAGGACAGTCGTTTCTGGAACGTATCAGGCGTGAAAGCAGACGTTAGCCTGAGCGGCGCGAAACTGGAAATGGAAAGCCTTGCGGCGCTGGTCAACGGCGCCGTTGCCTTCGACTCTCCCCCCGCTTCGCCTCAGGCTAAATCGGAAGATAACTACCAGCTCTATGCCGACCTGCAACACAGCAAGCGTGGCGTGAACGTTACGCTGGATTTTCCTGATGGCAAAGGCCTGAAAGCGAATTCCACTCCGCTGATGTATCAGGGCTTGCAGGTGGGTACGCTTACCTCGATGCAACTGCAGGACAGCGGGCGGGTTAAGGGCGAGCTGGTCCTCGATCCGTCGGTGGTTGGCCTGATGCGCGAGAATACGCGTATCGAGCTGCATACGCCGAAGCTTAGCCTGTCTGATGCCTCCATCAGCAGCCTGCTGACCGGGCCAACCCTTGAGCTGCTACCCGGAGATGGCCCACCGACAGACCATTTTTCCGTTGCCGCCGTTAATGATGCGCCCTTACAGCAGCCAAACGTGCTGAAGCTCACCCTCACCGCCGGTGACAGCTACGGCATTGATGCCGGACAGCCGGTGATGCTCCATGGGATGAAAATTGGCCAGGTTATCAGCCGCGACCTGAAGGAAAAAGGGGTGCGTTTCGCCATCGCCATTAATGCCGATTACCGCAGCCTGGTTCATGGCGACAGCAAGTTCATCGTTAACAGCCGTCTTGACGTCAAGTTTGGCCTTGATGGTATGCAGGTGCTGGGCGCCAGCGCGCGTGAATGGGTAGATGGCGGTATACGTCTTGAGCCTGGAGGCAAAGGCGCGCCGGCCGCCAGCTATCCACTGTACGCCGATGCGGCAAAGGCGGAAGAAGGTATCACCGGCGACCAGCCGCCCACTACCCTGACGTTAACGGCCAACAGCCTGCCGGATATTCAGGCAGGATCGGTAGTGCTGTACCGGAAATTTCAGGTGGGCGAGATCGTGTCAGTAACGCCTTACGCTAATAAGTTTGATATCGGCGTTCATATCCGTCCGGAATACCGCAAACTGCTGACGCAAAACAGCGTGTTCTGGGCCGAGGGCGGCGCTAAAGTACAATGGAACGGCAGCGGCCTGACGGTGCAAGCCTCGCCGCTGAACCGGGCATTGAAAGGGGCGATTAGCTTCGACAACCTGCTCGGCGCCGGCGCCGGACTTGATCGCAAAGAGAAACGCATTCTTTATGGATCAGAAACCGCCGCACGCGCGGTGGGAAGCCAGATTACGCTGCGCACCTATGACGGCAGCAAGCTGTCGCCGGGGATGCCGATCCGCTACCTCGGTATCAGCGTCGGGCAGGTTGAAAGTCTGGCGCTTAGCCCGGATAACCGCCAGGTGATCGCCAAAGCGGTGCTTTATCCTGAGTACGTGGAAGAATTTGCCCGCTGGGGCAGCCGCTTCTCGGTGGTTTCACCGCAGATTTCCGCAGCCGGCGTCAACCATCTTGAGACCCTGCTTCAGCCCTATGTTAACGTCGATCCGGGTAAAGGTCGGGTGATGCGCAGCTTTGAGCTGCAGGAAAACACCATCACCGATGCGCGCTACCTCGACGGGCTGAATGTGGTGGTCGATACCAGCGAAGGTGGATCCTTGCAGGTAGGTACGCCGGTATTCTTCCGCGGCGTAGAGGTCGGTACGGTGACCGGCACGACGCTGGGACCGATGGCGGATCGCGTGCTGGTATTCCTGCGGATTAGCAGTAAATATCAGCATCTGGTACGCAACAACTCGGTATTCTGGCTGTCATCCGGGTATAACCTGAAGTTCGGCCTGGTTGGCGGCGTGGTGAAAACCGGTACCTTCCAGCAGTTTATTCAGGGCGGGATTTCGTTCGCAACGCCGGCGACGGTGCCGCTGGCGCCGCAGGCGACGCCGGGCAAACATTTCCTGCTGGAAAATGAAGAGCCCAAAGGATGGCGCAACTGGGGAACGGCGATACCGCAACCGCAACCCTGACCGCACGGGGCGCCGCTTTCGACAGCGGCGTCCCGACAGGGCATAATGGCTTTTTATCGTAATGGGGAGCTGTCTTGCTCCCGCTGGCCTGGATTACGCCTGTGACCACCACTGCAACGCCCTTTCTCCCCGCTGCTTTTTTGCAGCA
Organism: Izhakiella australiensis; assembly: GCF_002006995.1. GTDB lineage: Bacteria > Pseudomonadota > Gammaproteobacteria > Enterobacterales > Enterobacteriaceae > Izhakiella > Izhakiella australiensis. The sequence goes on from NZ_MRUL01000004.1 coordinate 237,892, forward strand.
AATGCGCGATCTGCTGCCTGACGAAGCCGATTTCAACGCGTTCCTCACGATCTGCCGGCAGCCGCTGCGACGCAGCCTGCGCGTCAATACGCTCAAGATTGACGTAGACAAGTTTCTTGATTTGGTCGCGCCCTGGGGCTGGCAGCTGACGCCGATCCCCTGGTGTGAGGAAGGCTTCTGGATCGATCGTGATGATGGGGATTTTCCGCTCGGTAGCACTGCTGAGCACCTGAGCGGATTATTTTATATTCAGGAAGCCAGCTCCATGCTGCCGGTTACGGCGCTGTTTGATGCGGCCCCCGGTCCCGAACGCGTGATGGATATGGCCGCCGCGCCGGGGTCAAAAACCACTCAAATCGCAGCGCGCATGGCGCAAGAAGGGGCCATTGTCGCCAACGAGTACGCCGCCAGTCGCATAAAAGTGCTGCATGCTAATCTCAGCCGCTGCGGCGTCAGCAACGTTGCCCTCACCCATTTTGATGGCCGGGTATTTGGTGCTGCCCTGCCAGAACAGTTCGACGCCATATTGCTGGACGCGCCCTGTTCCGGCGAAGGCGTACTGCGTAAAGATGCAGATGCATTGAAAAACTGGTCTGCCGCCAGCAATATTGAGATTGCGGCTACGCAGCGCGATCTTATCGCCAGCGCTTTCCATGCCCTGAAGCCGGGTGGCGTACTGGTTTATTCAACCTGCACCCTCAATCGCGAAGAAAATCAGCAAATTATCGACTGGCTGCTGGCGCAGTGGCCCGGCGCAGCTGAGCGTTTGCCGCTTAATGGATTGTTTCCGGGCGCCGAACGCGTAGCGACGCCGGCGGGCGATCTGCACGTATTTCCACAGCGCTTTGACAGCGAAGGATTTTTTGTCGCCCGCCTGCGTAAAACTGCCTCGCTACCCGCGCTGCCTGCGCCCGGCTATAAACTCGGCAAACTCCCCTTCAGTCGCCTTTCAACCGCCCTTAGCCAGCAGGTAACCGCCGCCGCAGGCAACGTTGGCCTGCACTGGGATAGCCGGTTACTGGCCCTCTGGCAACGGGATAAAGAGCTTTGGTTGTTTCCGGAAGCCATCGTGCCGCTACTCGGTAAAGTACGATTTTCACGCATCGGCCTGCGGCTGGCGGAAACCTTCGCCAAAGGCTATCGCTGGCAGCATGAAGCGGTTATTGCACTGGCCGACACGCAGGCCGCCAACTGCGTCGCGCTGACGGCAGCAGAAGCCGTTGAATGGTATCACGGACGGGATATTTACCCTGAAGGCGAGATTAGCGCGAATGAAGTGATTGTGACATTTCAGCAGCAGCCACTCGGACTGGCAAAAAAGATAGGTAGTCGACTGAAAAACAGCTACCCGCGCGAGCTGGTGCGCGACGGAAAACTGTTTAGCGCCGGAGATTAAGGCTTACTGCACCTGCACTAAGGTCAGGGTGTTACCAAATACCGCGCCGGTGTCAATATAGTGCTGATTAAAGGCATGCACCGGTCTCTCCAACGGCGTGTGGCCAAACCAGAAGTCATCAGCGCCGCTGATGACTTCTCCGATGCCGCGCTGTAGCTGATTAATCCGCTCGCGGCTCCATACCAGGTCGCGAGGATTAACCTCCTGCCCCCAGGCGTAGTGGCTGGCAGGATAATCGGCATGGGCAATCACCATAATCTTACCGTCAGATACCAGATGAAGCACCAGCGGTAGCTCGCGACAGCGCATCAGGGCATGGCGCGCTTCAATACACTGGCTGCCGCGCAGCTGATAAAACCAGTCGCCGCCGTTCAGCTGCCAGAGCTGATGCTCAGCGCGATCCGCGCCCTTGAGCGCCGCTAGCGCCATCTCCTCATGATTGCCGCGCACACAGCGAAACCAGGGTTGATCAAGCAACGCCAGACAGCCACGGCTGTCCGGACCCCGGTCGATAAGATCGCCAACTGATATCAGCAGGTCCTGTTGAGGGTCAAAGCGCTGGCTAATCAGCTGCTCATCGAGCATCCGTCGGCAACCATGCAGGTCACCGACAATATAAATATGACGCCAGTTTTCTCCGTCCAGATACTGATAGAACATGATGTTAAGTCACAACGCTGAGCATAAGATTTGAGCTGAAAATGAGTTTCCAGCGCTAAGGAAGTATAGCAAGGGGGGGAAATGCGCAACGTTAAGCCATTCACAGAGGCGGCCAACGTTGTGCGGTTTGATGACCGTCGCCGCTGGCTATCAACGGGTCATAATGCAGTCCTGGTCGGCACTGCCGCGCATCGGCGTCGAAACAGCCGCGAGACTATTTCATCAGCATCAGCGCATGCTTAAGAGCCTTATTATCTTCTCCGGCCAAATCGTTACGCTGCATCAAAGCCTTACGCAAGATTGCCAGAATCGAGGTCCGTCCGGTTTCTGCCCCTGCATCCTTTAGTACCAGCACCACGTCACCAATGATGCGGCAGGCTTCGTCATAAGATGCTTCGCTCATATCTTGACGCTGCATGTTACCTCCTTAATTTCCTACCGCGAGTATAGTTAAAGAAGCTGAACAGGCAGTGTCAGTCAGATGTTTTTCTGTGGCGGAATGTAAACAAAAATTAATATATTCACGTCCGGGGCAAATAAATCACCCGCGCACGCGCCCTGCGCTATTCCAATTTATGCAACCCCGATCACGAAGCGAACAACTTTAGCCGTGGGGGTTTACAGCTGGCTGGAAAAAATACATATCCCGGCTACATTTAAAGAGCAAGGCGACATCGCCTGCATTAATGCCAACTTTTAGCGCACGGCTCTCCCGCAAGAGCCATTTCCCTGGACCGAATATAGGAATCGTATTCGGTCTTTTTTTGTTTATCTTTTATAAACAATCAGTTATATAAAAATCAACCAGTTAGTATCCATCCAGTTACACCGGATTACCCCCTCCAGGAGACCCGACAGTCAATTGGTGGACACTTCTCCCGGCTAATAATGCCAGCGGATTTATGGCCAGTACGGCCTCCAGGGCGGCAAATGCAAGCTAGCTGCGCCATGAAAATCGCAATTCGTGACAGGGTCACTTAAAGAAACTGATTATTCGGCTGTCGGCATCGCACGGCGCCTGGCGGCGCGAAACTCTCCGGCGTTATCGATAATCCAGCGCCATAGCGGCAGCATATTCATCAGCATCCCTTCTCCCAACGCCGTCAGGCTGTAATCAACGCGTGGGTGGGGAAATTTTTGCTGATGATCAAAGCGCCCTATCAGCCCATCACGTTCCAGCTGGCGTAAAGTACGTGTCAGCATGCGCTGGGTTATTCCCGGCATGGCGCGGCGCAGGTCAGCATGGCGCAGCGTTCCCTGCGTCCCCAGAATATACAAAATTCCCAGCGACCAGCGGTTGCCGGCATGGCTAAGCACCTCTCTTTTTAGTGAATCATCTTCATCACTTAAGGCCTCGCAGATGGCGGCAAAGCTGGCGATTTGTTGCGAACTGAGTTGCATGTTGTCCTCTGGTATCACCCGTGTGCCTGATTGTGCGTCGCAAGTTGCTGCTGTCAGAATGCTGTGTAACAGGAGGAGCATATGAAGCATACCCAGACAAAGCAACGGCAAAACATTCTGATTATCGGCGCAGGCGAGCTCGGCATGGCGATGATTAAGGCGTTTGTTGCTAGCAGAAAGACGCCCCCCGACATCCGGCTCAGCGTGCTGCTACGTCCGGCAGCGCACCACAACAGCCAGCCAGCCTATTTGCAGCGCGACAAACAGCTGGCTGAATGGGGTATTGAGGTTGTCACCGCCGATCTGAGTCGCGACGATCAATCCAGCCTGGCGCAGCTTTTTAAACCCTTTAATGCGGTGATTAACTGCAGCGGCTTTGCCGGCGGCGCCGGTACCCAGCTCAAAATTAGCCAGGCGGTAATCAGCGCCGGCATTGAGCGCTATTTTCCATGGCAGTTCGGCGTTGATTATGACCGCATCGGCATGGGCAGCGGCCAACCGGTATGGGATGAACAACTTCAGGTACGCCACTTGCTGCGCCAGCAAAGCGCAACGGCCTGGGTGATCATTTCTACCGGGATGTTTATCAGCTTTTTATTTGAACCGGACTTTGGCGTCATTGAGATTGAAAACCAAAAGCTTTTCGCCCTGGGCGCGGCAGATTATGCGCTCACCCTGACCACCGCAGAGGATATAGGCAGGCTAACGGCAGACGTCTTTTTTTACCAGCCAGCGGTGCAAAATGACATTATCTATACAGCAGGTGACACCGTCACTTATAGCCAGCTTGCGCAATTGCTAAGCGAACACTTTTGCCGGCCTTTCACCCTGGAGGTACGCAGTCGTGCGCAGCTGCAGCAGCGACTTTTCCTACAAGGTGACGTTGCCAGTGCTTATCAGCTGGCTTTTGCCCGCCAATCGGGCATTGCCTGGCCGAAATCACAAAGCTGGAACGCCAGGCGGGGAATCGAAGTCACCGATGTTAAACGCTGGCTACAGGAGAACCGCAGTCTCACCCCGGCATAACCCGGCTTAGCCACTGGCGGTATGCCTCAGGCCATGCGGCTACGGGCGTGCCGGCCCTCCCCATCGCGAAACCGTGGCCGCCGCTGCGGTACATATGCAGCTCGACCGGCACCTTAGCTTGCTGGCAGGCTTCAGCCATTAACAGGCTGTTATGCGGGTTCGCGATCGGATCATCCTCCGCCTGCACGAGAAATATTGGCGGGGTAGCTGGCGAGACGTGGCGCTGAACCGACCACAGTGCGTTCTGCCGATCGCTGGCCTCCGGCCCGACCAACATGCGATGCGTGGCGGTATGGGTCCAGGGTCTTTCCAGTGAAATAACCGGATAAATCAGCGCGGCGGCGTCGGCGCTGGCGGGCAGCTTATCGATATCATCCTGACTGGGATAGTGACCGAGACGGCGGGCATTAATCGCCATGCCCATCAAATGCCCGCCGGCGGAGAACCCCAGCACGCTAAGCTGCTTTTCCCGGCTGCGGATGACGCGCAGCGCGCGCCTTGCATCCTGTAAGGCGACGCTCACCCCATCGTGCCAGCCTTCCCCGGGCAGCCGGTAGCAAAGAATATAGGCATTGTATCCCTGTCGCTGCAGCCAGCGGGCGGCGGGCCATGCTTCGCGCGCCATGCCGATGCGCTTGTAACCGCCACCGGCGGCGACAAGTACCGCTTTTCCGCCAGCACGGGCGGAAGGCAACAAGGTCAGTGACGGTCGGGAGATATGCGTCAATGCCCCGACCGGGGAACGTAGCGGCGCGCCTGCGGGTCCACCACCGCCCGGTGGTAAGCCCGGCCACAGCGCAATATCAATCCCTTCATCCGCCCCGGACAGCCCGCTGGCGATGCTGTGTGGAAAGCGTAACGAGAAACAGCTAACCAGGGCTCCCTGAATAAATTTACGACGATTCATCATTCTCCTCCGGCGTTAGCTGACACTATGGTTGCAAAAGGTGGAGAAAGGATGAAGAACCCGCGTTGAAGTCGCGGACAGCAAAAAAATGCCGCGTCGCTTAACATCGTCTATTTACGGCAAAGCTGCTGTGCGCGATCGATAAACGGCTGCAGGCTTTTCTTTTGGCCGGGATGCGCCGGATCGTCCAGCTGAATAATTGAGATCGGTTTAGCCTGAACCTGGCCGGATTTCATCATTGCCTCAGCCTTGTCGTTGAGGGGATACTCCAGCAGCGTACTGGGATTAATAGCAAACAGCGCGCCGCCTTTTTCACAGGTGAGCATAATCTCTTCACGATTAAACGCCCATTTGTCTTTACCAACCTCAAAGCGGCTGACGGTCACAATTTGCGATGCAGCCAGAGCGCTATTGGCGATCCCTGATAGCAACAAAATGCTTAACCATTTTTTCATTGTAATGACCCTTTTAAAATTAACCCGGCGACAGCGTCGCAAACACCGCAACCAGAATAAGCACGCAGGCTGCCAGCAGCAGTTCAAGACAGGTGGCAGCAATAAATCGTCGCTGCGCCTGGTAACCCGCCAGTCGAAAGCGTGGAACCAGCCAGTAGCGATTAAACAGAGCAATGGCGATCATCAGCAGCACCAGCATCACCTTAAACAGCAGCAGCTGGCTGTAGAACTGAAAACTTTGCGGTGGCCAGCCAAGCAGCAGCCAGCCGTCAATGATGCCGGTAACCAGCACCAGCACCACGGCAAGATGTCCGTAAGAAGAAAAGCGCATCATGGTGCGAATAGCGTCATAGCCCGACGACTGCCGCCGCGCCGCCAGCATAACGGCAGGCAGCGGAACCAGGCCGCCAACCCAAAACGCCGCGCTGATTAAATGAATACTTTGATTGATACGCTGCAAGACACCCGGCATACCTTCATGCATCGCGGCATGGCCGACCAGTGCCAGGCCACAAAGCTGGGTCAGCGCTGACAATAATGCCAGGTTACGCCCAAACTGGCGGGGAATAAACAGTGCCGCAAGGCTGATTAGCGGTAGCCAAAGCTGTAAGCGCCACATTCGACCGAAAGACGTAGCGAGCACGGCCTGCCACACCCCGGAACGCATAATATCTTGCCAGCCGTCGCCCATCAGACCGACCTGAGCGGCCAGTAGCAACCAGGCTGAAAATAAACAGCCCGCAGCAGCAAGCACGCTCAGAGATAAAAGCCGACGAGATAATTGCTTGCGCCAGCATCGCGGCGCAAGCAGCGTGCTGTAAAAACAGCAGCCCGAATAAACGAACAGCAGCGTAAAGTGCATCCAGCGGCTGAACAGATAAACAGTATCCAGTGGCATAGTGTCCGCGATTCAGATCCCAGATCGTTCCGTGCATGAAAAGTTAAAAATCGGCGTCAGCATACCCCGCCCCTTCTGAGCTGTCGAGGTCGGATGACACCCGCCTGCAGGCAAAGACTTGTCAGCCTGCGGCGACTAAGGTACTTTTTGCACTGCGAACAGGAGTAGAGATATGTCATATAATCTGGCAGAGCTGGATCAGCAGGAAAAAGATCGCGTTAATGCCGATCTGGCCGCTGCGGGCGTCGCCTATAAAGAGCGCTACAATATGCCCGTTATTGCTGAACTGGTTGAAAAAGAGCAGCCCGAAGAGCTGCGCATATGGTTTCGTGAACGGCTTCAGCACCACCGTCAGGCGTCGCTGTCTCTGAGCCGGCTGCCATGGGAACCTAAGCAAAAATAAACGCGCTTAACGTTTTATCTTGTTTTCTGTTGTCGCTTCGGGTGAGATAGCTTGCAGAATTATCACTATCAGGAGTGAGTGATCATGTCTTTCTGGCGTATTGCAGCGGCCCAATCCGGGTCAAAACCCGGCGAGCTTGAATGGAACATTGCCCATCATTTAGCCTTTATTCGTCAGGCGGCAGACAGAGAGGTCGACCTTCTGCTTTTTCCTGAGCTTTCACTGACCGGCTACGAACTGGAGCACGCCAGCCACCAGGCGCTGGAGCTTGACGATCCGCGCCTGAAAGTATTCAGCCAGGCGGCGCACAATCACCAGATGAGCATCATTATTGGTTTGCCTTTACTGCATGAAGGCAAACCCCGGCTATCCGCCCTCGCCTTTTTACCGGAAGGCACCCGCATCGCCTATGCCAAGCGTAAGCTGCACGGCGATGAAACGCGCTTTTTTACCCCCGGCGATGGTCTGCCACTGTTTGGTTACGATCACCGCTACGTGACGCTGGCGGTATGTGCGGATATTACCGTTGATGCCTATGCCCGCGACGCAGCCCAGCGCGGCGCTAACCTTTATGCCGCCAGCGTGCTGGTAAGCGAAACGGGTTACGCTACCGATGCCGGTTATCTGCAGCGCTGGGCGCGGGATTTCAATATGGCGGTGCTGATGGCCAATCACGCCTATCCTACCGGCGGGTTAGACAGTGCCGGGAAAAGCGCACTCTGGGATCAGCGTGGTAATCAGATTGTGGTCGGCACTGAAGGCGAACAGCTGGTCATTGCCGAGCGTAACGAAGGTCACTGGCACGGTGACACCGTCCCGTTCATCCAACCGGAGTCGATATAAGTTGTCTGCAGTTACCCGCTTTCGCGTAATCGATACTGAAACCTGCGGTCTTGACGGCGGGATTGTCGAAGTGGCATCCGTCGATGTGGTTGAGGGTGAAATCGTCAATCCAATGAGCGATCTGGTAATGCCCGATCGTCCAATCAGCCGCCAGGCAATGGCCATCCATCGGATTACCCCCGCCATGGTTAGCGGTATGCCGCCGGTTGAAGACGCAATTATCCGCTATCAGGGCAGCGAATGGTACGTCGCGCACAATGCCAGCTTTGATCGGCGCGTACTGCCGGAAATGTCGGGAAACTGGCTATGTACCATGAAGCTTGCACGTCAGCTATGGCCCGGCATTAAATATGGCAACCAGGCGCTGCGAGAGTCGCTGCGGCTGGAGGTTACGCCACCGGCGCACCTGCATGCCCACCGGGCGCTTTATGATTGCTACGTCACTGCTGCGCTGTTAATTCGCATTATGCAGGTGTCCGGGTGGGACGCCGCCGCCATGGCGTCGCGAATGGAGCCCCGGCCATCACAGGAAGGGGTACTGCCGTTTGGCAAGTATCGCGGTCAGCCAATTAGCGTGGTCGCGCAGAAAAATCCGGCCTATTTGCACTGGATGCTGAAAAATATCAGCGACCTCAAACCGGCGTTAAAACAAGCCGTTATGGCTGCGCTGGCGGCGCCGCGCTGAGCGATCCGCGCGCCAGACCGATAAGAAACGCATATTCCAGCGCAATACCTTCATAAGATTTAAACCGCCCCGATTTCCCCCCATGCCCGGCGTCCATATCGGTGCAAAGCAGCAGCAGGCTATCATCAGTTTTCAACTTGCGCAGCTTTGCCACCCACTTTGCCGGTTCCCAGTACTGCACCTGCGAGTCATGCAGTCCGGTAGTGACCAGCAAATGAGGATAGCGCTTGGCGGTGACATTGTCATAGGGACTATATTGTCTGATGTAATGATACTCGTCGGCACGGTTTGGGTTGCCCCATTCCTGGTATTCTCCCGTCGTCAGCGGAATTGACGCATCCAGCATGGTGGTAACCACGTCAACAAATGGCACCTCAGCCACGGCAGCATGATATAAATCAGAGGCCATATTAAGGACGGCCCCTATCAGCAACCCCCCGGCGCTTGCTCCCATGGCATAAATCCGGTCAGGGTCAGCATAACCTTGCTTAGCCAGCGCGACGGTGACATCGATAAAATCGGTGAAACTGTTCATCTTATTCAGCATGCGACCGGCGTCGTACCAGTTCTGTCCCAGTTCCCCGCCGCCGCGTATATGAGCAATGCCAAAAACAAAACCGCGATTAAGCAGGCTAAGGCGACTGATGCTGAAATCAGCGTCCATGCTCCCGCCATAGGCGCCGTAGCCATATACCAACAGCGGATTCTTAGCCTTGTGGAAATGATCGCGATGATAAACCAGAGAAACGGGAACCTCAGTACCGTCACGCATGATAAACCAGTGGTACTCACTGCGATAATTTGCAGGGTCAAATCCCTTAACCTCAGTCTGTTTCAGCAATACGCGCTCGCCGGTGTCCATGTCCAGTTCAAACAGAGTTTGCGGCGTAGTCATCGATGAGTATCCGTAACGCAATTTACTGGTTTCCGGACTGGGATTGTACGCCAGCCAGGTCACATAGGCCGGATCGTCGAAGGCGATGCTCACCGCCTCCCCGCTCCGACGATGAATATGGCGCAGGCTGGTAAGTCCGCGCTGGCGCTCTTCGACCACCAGCCAGTCGCGAAATAGCGAGAAGTTTTCCAGCACGATATGCGGTCGTGGCTCAATCAGGCACTGCCAGCCTTCGGCAGTAACCTCGTCGGTCCGGTAAAGGCCGAAATTTTTGCCGTGGCGATTGGAACGGATAAAAAACTGATGGTCATAGTGATCCAGACTGTATTCATGATCTTTGCTGCGAGCCATTAAAACCTGGGGAATGGCGTCATGAAACTCAGCGTCAAGCAGTCTCATCTCGCTGCTGGTACTGCTCTGCATGGCGATGATAATAAAATGTTCTGACGTTGATTTGTGCACGCTGACATAAAAGGTATCGTCCTGCTCCTCATAGATCAGCACATCATCCTGCTGCGAGGTGCCAACCTGATGCCGCCAGACCTGCCAGGGCAATAAGGTCTGTTTATGTTTGAGGACGTAGTAAAGAACCCGACTGTCGTTTCCCCAGACGAATTCATCAGAAACGTTCTCAAGCACTTCCGGATACCAGCAGCCGGTCGTCAGATTACAAAAGCGTATGCCGAACAGACGCCGCGACAGGAAGTCTTCCGCCACCGCCAGCGTTTGGTTATCAGGACTAACACTAAGACCTTCGAGGGTGTAGAACTCGCTGTGAGCAGCACGCTGATTCGCATCCAGCAGGATTTCCCACTCATCGGGCGTTGACGTATCAGCAGGCTGACGTAAATAGAGAGGAAACTCATCACCCTGAGCATAGCGATGCAAATAACGGTAGCCACGCTTTACATACGGGACCGACTGCACCTCCTGCGCCTCACGTTCAATCATTTCATTGAGCAGGCTGCTTTCCAGCGCCTGATGTGAAGACATCACCGCCCTGCCGTAATCATTTTCCGCACGCAGATAGTCAATTACCTCTGGCCGTTGGCGATGATCGTCGCGTAGCCAGTAGTAATTATCGACGCGGGTATCGTCGTGCAGGGTCATGGTATGGGGAGTTTCGCGCGCTTTTGGGGGCATCATAATAATTGGTCGCTCCGGGATAAAACTGACTTACCTGATATAAGCGTGGCAGCGTTTAACAGGATTGCCAACCGCGAGCAGAGGAAGATAAGGGAGAAACGCCGGCGTAATAGCCGCCGGCGCAAATAATCAGGCGGCATCTACGGCTTTGATCGGCGCTTTCTTCTGCTGGTTAACCACGCTGTCGCTATCAGCGCTTTGACTGGCGACGGCCTCAGGCAGTTTACTGGTGCGAATAATATGCTGAATGGCTTCTTTCTCAGCGGCCAGATGTAAACCGAGCGCTTCACGCTGGGCTTCATCAAGCTCCAGTGTACTCTGACCCAGCCAGTCGGCAAACGTTTCAGCCATATCCAACATTTTGTCATGGGCATCCGCCTCTTTCTTGCTGGCAAACGTCATCTTTTCCTCGCCATTACGTATTACGACATATTTAATTTCTACCGCCATCGCACACCTCTGATGCTGTATTTTTATCCAGTATAAACAAATCTTTTTTCCCGCGCAAATCAGCAAAGCAAGTGCCTACACAAACGTTTTCGTTTATACTGCGCGCGTTTTTAGCTAACTCAGGTATTAGATCATGACGACTCTTGGCACCGCGCTGCGCCCCGCCGCCACGCGCGTAATGTTATTAGGTTCCGGCGAGCTGGGTAAAGAGGTGGCGATTGAATGCCAGCGGCTGGGCGTTGAGGTGATTGCGGTCGATCGCTATGCCGATGCGCCAGCAATGCAGGTCGCCCACCGCAGCCATGTGATCAACATGCTTGACCCACAGGCGCTGAAAGAGCTCATCGCTCAGGAGCGGCCGGATTATATTGTGCCGGAAATTGAAGCGATCGCCACCGATGTCCTGGTAGAGCTGGAAAATCAGGGACAGCGCGTAGTACCTCGCGCTCAGGCAGCTCGCCTGACCATGAATCGAGAGGGAATTCGTCGGCTGGCGGCGGAAACGCTGGGCCTACCCACTTCTGCTTACCGCTTTGCCGACAGCCAGGCTGCGTTTCTTCAAGCCGTAGAAGAAATAGGTTTTCCGTGCATTATAAAACCGGTAATGAGCTCATCGGGGAAAGGACAAAGCTTTATTCGTAGCAAAGATGATCTTGAAAAAGCATGGGAATACGCCCAGCAGGGCGGCCGCGCCGGCGCCGGTCGGGTGATTGTTGAAAGCGTGATTAAGTTTGACTTTGAAATCACCCTGCTCACGGTTAGCGCGACAGATGGTATTCATTACTGTGCGCCGGTGGGGCATCGTCAGGAGGATGGCGACTACCGGGAGTCATGGCAACCGCAGCAGATGAGCCCTCAGGCATTACAACAGGCGCAGCAGGTTGCGGAAAAAGTAGTGAGCGCCCTCGGTGGTCACGGATTATTCGGCGTGGAGCTGTTCGTCTGCGGCGATGAAGTCGTCTTCAGCGAGGTCTCACCGCGCCCCCATGACACCGGCATGGTGACGCTTATATCTCAGGACCTGTCAGAGTTCGCCCTGCACGTACGCGCGTTTCTCGGTCTGCCGATCGGCGGCATTCGTCAATATGGCCCCGCCGCATCTGCCGTTATCCTGCCCGAACTGACCAGTAACAACGTTTCTTTTAGCAATCTTTCCGCTGCGCTTGGCGCCGGGTTGCAGCTGCGCCTGTTCGGCAAGCCGGAAATTAGCGGTCAGCGTCGACTGGGCGTCGCGCTGGCAACGGCAGACAACATTGAACTGGCGATCGATCGCGCTATAGATTGCGCCCGCCAGGTAGTGGTCAAAGGTTAAGATTTGCCGCCGACAGCAAGCCGGCGGCTGTTCTGACGGCAAGTCAGCTGCGCGCGCCGGCTACCGCCTCGCGAGCAAGCTGGGTAATGCGTTCATAATCGCCGGATTCCAGCGCATCCGCCGGAACCAGCCAGCTGCCGCCAATGCAATGCACGCTGCTTAAGGCCAGATAGTCACGGTAATTTTTTGGCGAAATGCCGCCGGTAGGACAAAAGCGAACCTGTGGGAACGGCCCGGCAATAGCCTGCAGTGCTTTTACCCCGCCATTAGCTTCTGCCGGAAAAAATTTAAATTCACGCAGTCCGTGCTCCATGCCCAGCATCAGTTCTGAAACGGTGCTGATACCCGGAATCAGGGGAACCGGTCCTGCCACTGCCGCTGCCACTAACTTCTCGCTAATGCCCGGACTGATAATGAACTGTGCGCCGGCATCGGTAACTTCCTGCAGCTGCTGCTGATTAATGACCGTACCGGCACCGACGATCGCCTGCGGTACCGCTTTGATCATCGCCTTCATGGCCTCCAGCGCGCAGGAGGTGCGTAGGGTCACTTCCAGCACTTTCACGCCGCCGGCCACCAGCGCCTCGGCCATGGGTACCGCATGTTCCAGCTTATTAACCACGATAACCGGTACTACCGGACCCGCGGTAAGAATTTGTTCTGCACTGATACGCCAGTTTTTCATTGCATCGAACTCCTTGCGCCATTAAAGCCGCGACACTATAAGGTGGAAGAGGGGTATACGCTGTACCTTACCGCAGTATGCGGTTTATCGTCTATGGCAAACTCATTTTTTTAAAACGCAGTTTCAAAAAAATGACGACTGGCAGCGAAACTAAGTCAGAATCTGCTTACGCGTTAGCCGCTCTTCGCTCTCAGCGCATCAATAATAATTGATCCTAAATTCCGCGCTGGCTGAAGCGGGTCCGGGCTGGACATGATTATTCAACGCAACATAGCGGGCAAAAAATAGCAGACTCGCATTGCCACTGGCATCGATGCTGACCTTATCCGCCGGCTGACCAAATGACAGTGGCCGATGGTACTGGTCGCTGAGTTCCACCGCCACGTTGTCTGCGTTGGCGCTGTCATCAAGCGCCAGTAATGCACTATTGCCGGCAAGGGTCTTACCACTGAAGGTAATGGCTATGATGCCTGGCGGACACCCGGTAAGCTGAAAGCTGAAAGAGACCGGCGACGTAGCCGACCCGGCCTGCCGTAGCCCCCGGGTTGCCCAGCGACCGAGATCGACAACTTTATTGCTGTCTCCGGCACTTATCTGGCAGCTTAACTCAACGATATTGCCCGTCAGCTGCAGGTTCTGTAAGCCAACAGAATTGCTGCCTGCAAACGCCCAGGACGTAATTAACAGTCCCGGAATCAGTGTGTACTTCGCGACAGGGTTCATTGCTTGCACCTTAATTAAAGTCCACCCGTAAATAACCGAACGAGGTGAAAGGACCGGCTTTCGGCTTTTTCCCGGTAATACTGACCGGCCAGGCTCCGAGGCGAACCGATGCCCCTGACGTATCATCGACAGTAAAAGGAATTGTGCTGCTGAAACTGTTTGGCGTAAGTGGCTTACCATTGGCATCGGCTATTACAAAACCGAGGTCAGGATTGTCGGAAACGAGGGCATCACCGACAGTATTATCTGCCTCAAGGCGCATGGTGAGCAGTGCTTCAGCTGCAATGTTGTCACATTTGACGCCGACGGATTTCCACTGCGGATTAACGCCCGCCGGTTTATGCCCCGCCCCAGCCTGGCTGAACAGCGTCGAGCCCATATCACCAAAATTGAAGGTGATGTTCGCCCCGGAATTGATCACGCAGGACTGCGGTACATCGATAACGCCGCTGAAACCTATCGTATATACCACTTTGGTCAGTGGATCACTGTTGGTACTGGTAACGTAAACCCGAAAAAGCGTTTTGGGCGGTATAACAACTTTATTAATCAGCCGGCGCTTCACGATCAATTTAAAGCGCAGATTTGAATCTGCGATAGGGAAAGCGCCTTGTTCGGGTACCTTCCAGTGTTCTCCCATCCGCATATAGTTTACCGGAGGATAAAATACACCCGCAGTATTATCAGTGATACTCATGGCGACATCTAAATAATCGTTCAAGGAAATATATTTAAAGCCGTCGATAACTCGGTTTATTGGTAAACTGGTAACGTAGCTGCGATAGGTTCGTTTTCCTGTGGTGCCTGCCGGGCAAACAGCCCAGACTCCAATGCCTTGTGTATATCCGTCAAGGGTGACAATTTTACCGACCGCATTGTTTGACGTATTAAAGGTATTGGACAGATCATAAGAAATATCTGTAGGTACGTTGTAATAATTATCACAAACTGTGGCAAAAACCGAAAGCGGGAAAAATAAACCAATCGTTGACAGCAGCCGCAGTATTGTTTGTTGATTCATGGTTAGTCCTGTTTACATCACGAGTCAGCCGCACTCGCCTTCTAAAATAAATACAGCGTCAGTTACACTGAAGTGTGATTTGCGTGACAGCCTTCTTCAGACTGTCGTCTTCCAGTTGATAAGGGGCTTTGCAGGCTGCGCTTTCAGATTGCCCCCACCGCGCCTGGATAACGCCGCGCACTGGCATACCGCTCAGATACACCTGCCCTGCATCGCCGACCAGACTCTGCCCCTCGCTTTGTGCCTCTTTAACCTCTGAGCCAAACGGCAGCGGCACGCCATTACGCAACAACGTGACCAGCGCTCTGACGCCTTTGCGGGTGTGGAATGACGCCCGCACCAGTGCCCCCTGGACAGGCACTACGCTGATGACGTTATTGTCAATGTCGATATGATCGCCCAGCGTGTTGATATCCAGCGCGATGCGGTTATAGCGGTAGACGGTGGCAAAAGGCACAACGGTATATCCACGCCAGTCAGTGCGTACGCCGGTCTGGTTTTCAACCTTAACCCCCGCCGCGCCCGGTGCCCGGACCAGAATATTGGTATCGCCCAGAGGCTGGCTGAACGTCACGCCATTCTGGTGAGCGACCACGCCACCTGACATTTGCCAGTTCAGCTGATGCTGCTCTCTCGCGTAGTTATAGCCGCCACTCATCACCCCATAGCTGGTTTGCCAGCTGGCGCTGAGGCTGCCGCTTTCGCCATTGCCGGCACTGTGACCCTGCGAGAAGTTGTAGCTGAGATTATTATCCGCCAGCAGGGTGCCGCCGACGCCCGTCTGCCAGCTACTGCCGCCCCGTGCGTCCTGACTGCCGTTAAAGGTGGCATAGCTGCGATTCAGCAGGCTTTGTCTGGAAAAGTGACGGGCGGACAGCAGGCTCATCGGTAGGGACACATTCAGCGCGACTATGCGGTCACTGCCGGCCATATCCGTAGACTTGTTCCATGACCATGAGAGCGCATAACTGATCCCTTTCCAGACGTTGGCGTAACCTAACTGATACCAGATGGTGCTCCCGTCGGCATGCCAGTAAGTCTGGCGGTTACCGGATAAATACACCGAGCCGTAGTCGCCCAACCCCTGTGAAATGTTGGCCTGAATCTGAGCTTTCTTGCTGTAACGCAAATTATGGTAATTAATAATGACCGGTTGCTTATTGCGGCTTGATTGTTCATCGCTCAGCTCGTAACCCTGAATGCGTTTATAGGCGACTTCATCCAGCGTATAAAACCCCTGCGTTGAATAGCGGTAGCCGAGTATCTGAAAGTTGGTGCCCAAAGCATTAAGGGATTTGGCAAACAGCACGCGCAGAGACTGCCCCTGATGCTGGCTGCCATCGGCCAGCCGACTGCGGGCATGGGTGATATCCAGCGACAGCGCCCCCCAGTTGCCAAGATTTTTCGCGCCTCCCAGCATAAATGCCTGATAATCAGCAGCCTGCTGCGTACCACCATACAGGGTGTAACCGTTGCGCAGACCGGCGATTAAGCTTCCCTGCATAAAAAATGGCCGGGACTTCTCGTCACTGCCGCTGCGGTACTGTCCGGCTACCAGGTCATATTTAAACCGCCCTTCACGTTGCAACATCGGCACCGCTGAATAGGGAACGGTATAGTGTTGCTGTGAGCCATCGCTCTCTTCAATGGTGACGTTCAGATTGCCGCTGGCGGTCGCCGGGTTCATGTCATTGATGACAAATGGTCCCGGCGGGACATAACTTTGATAGATAACGTAGCCGTTCTGACGAATAACAATTTTGGCATGGGTACGCGCAATCCCGCGCACGGTCGGCGCATAACCCTGTAAGCTGTAGGGATACATACTTTCTGCCGAAAACAGCCGGACACCGCGAAAACCCGTGCTGCCGAACAGCTCACCATTGGTATTGCTGTCTCCCAGGATAAGCGAACTTTTAAGGGCGATAACCGCGCGCTCAACATAGGTACTGATATTACGCCATGCGCTTTTGTCCCCGCCGCGTCCCTGGCTGTAACGCCAGGCACCGGTATTACGCAGCCGCCAGGCGCCGACATTAGCCCCGCTTTGCAGGTTAAGATAATAACTACGATCGCCTGTACCATTGTTCCCTGAGAACGTATAATTAAACAGCAGTGCCGGGATGCCATTGTCCCATTGCTCCGGAGGAATATAGCCTTCAGCACTCTGATTCAGTGCAGCCTGTGGCAGGCTGATATCCAGCTTAAGTAAGGCAAAATCAAATGCGATTTGTGCCTGAGGAATAAGCGTTTCTGTTGCCACGCATTCATCTGCGTGGTATTTCGCCAGCGCCGGGAACGCGGCCATATTAACGCCCATCTGTTTTAACCAGATAACATCGATACAGGGCGTCAGCCCCCCTGCCCGCCGGGCTGTGGCATTATTTATATCTGTCGCAACAAAGCGTACGTCGCGGTTGGACAGGAAACGACCGTTCAGATAAACATCAGTGCGGTATGTCCCGGGCGCCTGCTGATCGTTTTTTTCAAAGCGCGATAAATCCGCCACGCTGTTAATATCGCTGGAAAGAAAATTCGGATTGAAGTAGCTGTCCGCCTGAGCAGCAGCGCTCCATAAGACAATAATGGGTAGTAAGATAGTTTCGCTTGTTTGCCTGAAAGCGCGGCCCCGCAGATATTTCCGGCGAGGTAGAGATGGCGGCTGCATCATTTTTCTTCCCTGAAAGTAGCCAGTACTATTGCATTACGCCCGTTTGCACTGAGGACAGCGCGCCGTAATCATTAATTGTCTGAAAAGTAACTTTTCCAGACTTTCCTTTCGGTAATGAAACCCTGCCGTTTGCTCCGGGCGCAACCATCAGCGCTGACAATGGCTGTCCAGCGAATTTCAGGTTAACCAGCGTCACAAAGTAGGGAGAGGCGTTGTGAACAGTCAGCGAGTTAGCGCGACGACTGAAACGCAGCATGGCTGGCGCATCTTCCGGGGAAACCGGTAAGCCAGCGGGACGAACAAACAGTTTAATGCTTGATAGCACCGCTAGCTGCAGTACATTTTTGTTTTCAACACTTTTTTTATCTACGGACGGGATTGCTTTGACATTGAGATAAAACAGCGTCTCTTTATCCGCGGGTAATGGCTTGCCAATATACATAATGCGCAGCGTATTTTCCTGCGACGGTTCGCTGACAAAGAGCGGCGGCGTCACGATAAAATCTTTACTTTTTTTATCGTGCTGGTCAGACACCCACGAGTTTATTAAATAGCGCTCCTGCCTGCTGCTGTTATTCACGGACAGAGAGACTTGCTTACTGTCTGCCGGATAAACCACCCGGGTTGAACCTAATGCAATCCCCCCCTGCGCGTTAGCCGGTGGCAATACGGCAAATACAGAGCACAGCAATATCGTTAGTTTTATTAAACTTTCTTTCATCAGGAATATCTTTCAATATATGTGAAATAACCACCAGCCCTGGCGAATAAACAAGGCTGAATGTGATATTTACCGATAACAATCAGGCAATTAAATACACAACAAATAAAAACAGCATCGACCATAAAAAGCCGATGCTGTTTATATTACTGGTATTTGATCATAAAGGTTGCGTCGGCATTTGCCTGACCAGCCGTTACCTTTTCAGCCGTTGATTTATAGCTCGCACTAAAACGCAGAGTGTTGTTGCCATCAATTAAATTCTGCGCGACGGAATAGGTACTGCCATCCGGAGTAACCGGCATTGATGCACTGTCAAGAATTTGCAACGCCACGCCTTTTGCCGCACTTTCATTCCCTGCGCCACTTAACGCTAACAGCGTTTTATCGGTGGCATCCAGCTGGCCGGAAAAAGAGACCTGAGCCTGCTTAGCGATACTGCTGTCACAATCACTCAACGAGATAGTAAAAGGCACTGACGTCAGCGTGTCGCCCACTGATTTAAATGCAGCGGTACGATACTGGCCCATTTGTACGGTCTGGTTGCTGGAGCCGGTACTCACTGCGCAAGCGGCATTGACAAATTCACCCTGAAAATGAATTGTACCGCCATTGGCTATCACGCTAGTTGTTCCGTCCTGCGCATAGGCCACGCCCGATACTAATAGCGAAAAAGACATACCAGCCAAAGCAAGTTTAGCAAATTTCATTTATATTCCCTTAGTTTATAGTAGGTCATAATCTCTTACATCCATTTATCAGATTATGTGTAGACCAGGCATAGAAAACGCCCGATGTCCTCTGCATCCTGCAAAGAAAATTAATGGTTAATGCAAAGCACGGCTGTGCTATCGGCAGTGAAAGATCACCAGCAAAGCAAACCGTAACCAAATAATGAATGATGGCATTTACAATCAGCCACTAACTAAGCGTCTCGCTGATAATGAAGTGACTTCACGAGGTATGATCATCCTTGTTTCAGTGCGGCACATAGTTCATCCCTTGACTATTTAAGCAGATTTTTAACTTCATCTTATCACAAAGAAAAAGCTGAATTGTTTCTGGCGATCAATTTTACCGATTACAATAGCTATAATCTATCACATAAACAGCATCGTTCAATAGAACAAACCCTGCCATTTACAAAAATCCCACAAGCTCAAATCGTCATCTATTGTTTATTTTTTTATAGTGAATTAGTTACATTACCACTTGACGTTTTGTAACAGGCAGTCTGCAATCCATATAATTAATAACGGATTTAGCAAGTTGCAGTGAGATTGCCAGCTAATTATTAGAAATCGATATCTAATAAATAGCCCGCTATTGAGGAGAGATGGCAAATAAAATTATATTCGCCATTGCCGATAAAACGGCATTAGCGACCAGCGTCGACTGGGCGTCCGCTGGCAACGGGCGCACATGAGCTGGCGCTCGACCACGCTGTAAACTGCGCGCGACAGGTGATGGTGAAAGGTTAAGATTTTCCGGCGGCAGGAAAAAAGCAAGGGGTGCACATGTTCCATGCTTAATTTGAAAAAATTTAGCTGTAATCTAAAACGAAAGTTGCGCTCGCTTCTGCTCTTCCTGGTCGGATCACATTGCTTAATGAAAAGAAATTAGCATGAAAATTAAAATAGAGCTCGCCACTCCGATCGCTGCTAGCTACCGCAGCCGGTTGACCAAGCGTAATCGGCTGGTTGTTCAAATAAGACGAAGTAATCTCGATGGCAACGTTGTTAACATTTCCCCCGCCGTTAAGCGACAGCAAATTCGTATAACCTGGAAAATTTCGCCCCTTGATTGTCATAGCAAAAGAGCCAGCAGGACAATTAGTCAGATGAAAGCTGAACGCCACGGGTATACTTCTGCTTCCCGGGCGAGCAAGATCATGGGTGGGTATATTACCCAGGTTCACTATTTTATTTTTATCACTAACAGAAATCCGACAACTTGATACAACAATATTTCCCGAAAGCTGTAGATTTTGCAGGAAGGTATCATCGCTGTTAGCAGCAGGTACGACCGCCAACAGCAGAGTATTAATAATTATTATATTTCGCGCCACGCTCACGTTATCATCCTTATTCAAAATCTACCCGTATATAACCATGTGACGTAAATCTTCCCGCCGCAGGTTTCAATCCGGTAAGACTCACCGGCCAGGCGCCAATCTTTACCTGGGCAGACGTTGCCCCCAAACGAAACGGAATAACGCTGTTTGGATCATTAGGTCTTAAAGGCCTACCGCGCTCATCAGCAATCACAAAACCCAGATCGGGATTACTGGAAACCAACGCATTGCCTGCTGTTTTTGCACCTTCAAGTCGCATAGTCATTAAGGCCTGCTGCTCGGTATTCGAACATTTTATACCAATGCTTTTCCATTGCGGATTCACGCCTTGTGGACGGTTACCCACTTCCGTATTAACAAACTCAGCCGCATCGATATCGCCAAAATTAAATGAGATAGTGGAACCGGCATTAATAACACAAGTTCCCGGCAATTTAATTTCCCCACCCAGACTAACTGAGTAAATAACGTTAAGGAGAGGGTCAATTCTTGTCGTTGTTATATAGACACTGAATAGTCTCATCTGTTGAACATTTATATTATTAGATATTTTCCTCTTAACCCTTAACTTTACCGTTATATCATTATCAGACACAGGAAAACTTCGCCCAAATCTTACCTGACTATCTACCGGAAATCTTAAGTATTTTACTGGTGGATAAAAAGTGCCAACGCTCGCATTTGTGACACTTACCGCAGCATCCAGATAATCATTTATTGACAAATAGCTATAGTTATCAATCTCTGTCGAAATAGGTAGATCAGTTAAATAACTACGAAAACTCACCCCGCGTAAAGTGAGTAATGGGCATGTTACTGTCATATCGGAATTATTTTTCCGTTCAGGGATAGTAACAATTGAACCAACGTAATTATTTCCATGACCAATTGCACCAGATAAAAAAAATGCAATATCCCTTGGAGAATCGGTCGGATAGCACATCCAC
The DNA here is from genome assembly GCF_002006995.1 of Izhakiella australiensis. Lineage (GTDB taxonomy): Bacteria > Pseudomonadota > Gammaproteobacteria > Enterobacterales > Enterobacteriaceae > Izhakiella > Izhakiella australiensis. The sequence continues at coordinate 259,211 of NZ_MRUL01000004.1, forward strand.
GCTTTCACGCTAACGGGTGAAAATAAAAAAACAAATAATAAGCCTCTAATCAGACCATTATTCATCAAACACTTTGAGATAACCATCTTAATCTTAATCATATATTAAATTTTTTAACCACAATCGAGCGCAATAAGGCTGACAGCTTTATTCAAACTTTCAGCTGTCAGTTGATAATCTGCATGACAGCGGGACTCCAGACTTTTACCCCAGGTCACCTCTAGCCTTCCTTTAAATGGCAAACCGCTCAGATAGGCCTGGCCATCCGCCCCGACCATACTCTGTATACCGCTGTTCATTTCCTTCACATCAGCACCAAATGGCACGGCTTTACCCTGATGCCGCAGCGTTATCAATGCCCGGACCCCGATTCGGGTATTAAATGAGGCCCTAACCAGGGCCCCCTGCACCGGCACGACACGCATAACGTTATTTTCTATATCGGTATGGTCGCCCAGCGTATTGGTATCAAGCGCGATACGGTTATAGCGATAAACCGTAGCGTAAGGCAGTACAGTGTAGCCACGCCAGTCGGTACGTACGCCGGTCTGATTTTCTACCTTCACTCCGGCGGCGCCCGGCGCGCGGATTAGCACATTTGTATCGCCAAGCGGCTGACTGAAGGTAATACCGTCGGCGTGTCCAACAATACCGCCGGAAAGCTGCCAGTTCAGCTGACTAAAGTCACGCGCGTAGTTATAACCACCACTCAGATTGCCATAGGTACTCTGCCAATTTGCGCTCAGGCTGCCGCTGCCGCGATGAGCGCTATTATCACCACCCGCAAGGTTGTAGCTCAGATTGTTGTCAGCCAACAGCGTACCGCCGATACCGCTCTGCCAGCTGCTGCCACCGCCATCATGATTAGCATTAAACGTCGCATAGCTGCGGTTAGCCAGGGAGCTGCGACTGCCGACAAGCAGACTTATTGGCATCGACAGGTTTAATGCCATAACACGATTACTACCACCGGCTGCCCCGGATTTGTTCCATGACAGGGAAAGCGCGTAATTTATTCCTTGCCAGGCGCTGGCGTAGCCCAGCTGATACCAAAGCATGCTGCCCGCGCCATGCCAGTAAGTCTGACGGTTACCGGAAAAATAGAGCGATCCATAATCCCCCAACGATTGAGAGATATTTACCTGCAGCTGGTATTGCTTGCTGTAGCGTAAATTATGATAAGTAGTTAGCGCCGGCAGGCCATCATCCCCACGCTCTCCGCTGGCTATTTCATAACCCTGCGTGCGTTTGTAAGTTACCTCATTAAGCGTGTAAAAACCTTGAGTAGAATAGCGGTAGCCAAGAAGCTGAAAGTTGGTTCCCCAATGATTTAACGTCTTGGCGTACAACATACGCAGTGACTGACCACGATAACGACTGCCATCAGCCAATTTGCTTTGGGCATCAGTGATATCCAACGAAACCGCGCCCAGAATGCCGAGATTTTTACCGCCGCCCAGCATGTATGCATGATAATCTGCCGATTGCTGCATACCACCATATATAGTGAAATCACCGCGCAGGCCGGCGATCAACGTTCCTTGCAGATAGAATGGCGTATTTTTTTCATCGCTGCCGCTACGATATGTTCCCGCCACGATGTCATACTTCATTCGCCCCTCTCGCTGCAGCATTGGCACTGCAGAATATGGCACCGTATAACTCTGTCGGCTGCCGTCGCTCTCCTCTATGCTGACGTCAAAGTTGCCACTTGATACCGTCGCGTTCATGTCATTGATGACGAATGGCCCCGGAGGAACGTAACTCTGATAGACGATATAGCCATTCTGGCGAATAATCACCTTCGCATGGGTGCGAGCGATACCGCGTACTGTCGGCGCGTATCCTTGCAGGCTATAGGGATACATGCTATCGACTGAGTAAAGCCGTACACCGCGAAACCCGTTGCTATCAAAAAGATCGCCACTGCTGTTGCTGTCACCCGCTATAAACGTACTTTTCAGGGACACGATGGCGCGCTGTAAATAGGTGCTAACGTTACGCCAGCGGCTGAGGTGTTGGTTTGCGCCCTGGTTATAACTCCACGCGCCGGTGTTACGCAAACGCCACGGTCCGAGGTTCAATCCACTCTGTAGATTGAGGTAATAGCTCTGTTCATTTCGCGTGCGGTCGCCAGAGAACATATAATTCAGCAGGAGCGCCGGGATACCGTTATCCCATTTTTCATACGGGATAAATCCATCGGCGTCGTGCTTAAGCGCCGCCTGAGGCAGGCTGATATCCAGCCGCAAACGGGCAAAGTTAAAATCTGTCTGCGCATCCGGGATAGCGTCTTGCAGAGCAATGCACTGCTGTGGCTTATATTTTTTCAGTTCCGGGAAAGCATCAAGGTTGGTTCCCAACTGTTCAAGCCAGTTCATATCCATACAGGGAATCAGGCCGCCAGAGCGTTTAGCCTGCGCCTCAGTCTGACGGGTAGCCTGCTGCAACGCGATAAAGCGCACATCCCCGGTAGCGATAAAGTTTCCGTTAAGATAAACATCAGTTCGATAAATGCCCGGTGCTTGCCGATGATTCTCTTCAAAACGCGACAGATCGGCCACGTTGCTCAAGTCTTCGGACAAAAAAACGGGATTAAAATAGTTCTCAGCACGCACGGTTGTATTCCAGAGAGCAATAAAAGAAAGCACCACCAGCCCGTTAGCCTGCCTGACGACACTTTGCCGCCGATCTCTGGTGCACAACAGTCCTGGGGGCTGCATTGGTTTATCCTTACCTGAAGAACCTTTTTTACTGCATTACGCCCTTCATGCTTGCCGTTAGCGCGCCATAATCGTTGATTGTCTGGTAAGTTATGTCGCCTGTACTGCTTGCCGGCATCGGTAGCGTAATAGTTGACTCAGGTGCCACCATCCTGGACGGCAGGGCGAGGCTTCCGCTTTTAAGATTGACCAGGGTCAGATAATAAGGCGAGGGATTACGAATTTTTAGCGTTGCGCCGCGCCGGATGAAGCGAAGTTGTTTCGCCGCATCGCCTGCAGGGAATGCTAAGGTCGGCGGGCGAACAAATAGTTTAATCCGCGACAGAATAGCCAGCTGCAGTACATTTTTGTTTTCAACGCTTTCACGGTTTACTGAAGGAATAGCTTTCACGTTAAGGTAGAATAAGGATTCCCTTTCAGTGGGTAGCGCGTGGCCTATATACATAATTCGCAGCGTATTTTCCTGTGACGGCTCGCTGACAAAGAGCGGCGGCGTCACGATAAAATCTTTACTTTTTTTATCATGCTGGTCAGATACCCATGAATTTATTAAATAGCGCTCATGCCTGCTGCTGTTATTCACTGACAGAGAGACCTGCTTACTGCCTGCCGGATAGATCACCCGGGTAGATCCTAATGCAATCCCTCCCTGCGCGTTAGCATATGGCAACACGGTAAAAATAGAGCACAGCAATATAGTTAGCTTTATTAAACTTTCTTTCATCATGAATATCTTTAAATATAAAAAAACGACCATCAACCCTGATTAATAAACAAGGCTGCACGTGATACTTACAGGTAATAACAGGAAATTAAATGAACCAAAAATAAAAACAGCACCGCCCATAAAAGGCCGATGCTATCGATATTACTGGTACTTGATCATAAAGGTTGCGTCGGCATTAGCCTGGCCGGCCGTAACCTTCTCGGCCGTTGATTTATAATTTGCGCTAAAACGCAGAGTATTGGTGCCATTAATCAAATTCTGCGCAACAGAATAGGTGCTGCCATCGGGCGTAATCGGATTCGATGCGCTATCCAGAATTTGCAGCGCCACGCCTTTAGCAGTACTTGCATTGCCTGCACTATTTAACGCCAGCAGCGTTTTATCGGTTGCATCCAGCTGACCGGCAAAAGATACCTGCGCCTGTTTGGCGATACTATTATCACATTCATTAAGCGAGATGGTAAAAGGAACGGAAGTCAGCGTGTCGCCAACGGCTTTAAACGCAGCGGTACGATACTGGCCCATCTGGACGGTCTGATTACTGGATTCGGTACTTACCGCACAGGCCGCATTAATAAATTCACCCTGAAAATGAATCGTACCGCCATTGGCTATTACGCTAGTGTCTCCATCTGCTGCATATGCCACGCCTGATATTAATAGCGAAAAAGACATGCCAGCCAAAGCAAGTTTACTATAATTCATTTAAATCTCCTTAAGTTAAAACAGGTCAAATCCCTTACATCTCTTAGCAGATAATGTATAGAAGCCGACGTAGAAAAATCGGCAATATTTTTTGCACCAAGCAAAAAAAATAATACTTTTACAATAACCAACCGGTATCATTACAAGTGTAATGGCACAAGGAAAATTATTTACAGAGAGACTAACGACAATGTTGCTATCTGAATGTTAGTGATTTCTCTGAAAAAGAAGTGAACTGAGGGGGGAAGCCACCCCTGATTTAATACGATACATAGTTTCCCTTAACTATCTTATGACGTCTCAATTTTAACTTATTATAAATAAAACTGTAAATTGTTTATAACGATCAGTTTTGACAAAAATAATAACCAAAATCTATCATGAAAAAAAACCATAAAAATCAAAATAAAAACAGCTGGCATAACTGAACGCCTGTTTTAGTTAACGCTTTATAAAGATTATCATTAGTAACAACAAAGAATTAACTAAGTAACTAGAGATGCACTGGCATATTATTAACAATGTTCATTAATAAAATTACTGAATATAAAAAGTGTGAGAAAAACAGACTTGCAGGTAGAGTATGAAAACGGGCAAACAGAATTTTAACAGGCTTAACGGTGAAATAGCCCTGGAGCATGTATTATGCGCCAGGGCCAGAGATTAAAAATTATTCGAACTCGTTCCAGGAGCGACCGTCGCGGGTGATCATCGCCACTGACGATACCGGTCCCCAGGTGCCAGCCTGATAGGGCTTGGGCGATTCCTTATCTGCTGACCAGGCATCGATAATTGAATCAACCCATTTCCACGCAGCTTCCACTTCATCACGGCGTACAAACAGGGCCTGTATACCGCGCATCGCTTCCAGAAGCAGACGCTCATAGGCATCGGCAAGATGCGACTGATTAAAGGTTTCTGAATAGCTCAAATCCAGCTTGGTGGTTTGCAGGTTGTGCTTGTGGTCAAGCCCTGGCACTTTATTGAGAATTTCAATATCCACCCCTTCGTCAGGCTGCAGGCGGATCGTCAGTTTATTCTGGGGCAGCTCCTGCCAGGATTCTTTGAACAGATTCATTTCCGGGTTTTTGAAATAAACCACGACCTCTGAACATTTAGTCGGCAAGCGCTTACCTGTGCGCAGATAAAAAGGTACCCCGGCCCAGCGCCAGTTGTCGATATCAACCCGAATGGCGACGAAAGTTTCGGTATTACTGTGCTTGTTCGCCCCCTCTTCTTCCAGATAGCCTGGTACCTTTTTACCCTGTACAAATCCTGCCGTGTACTGTCCACGAACGGTTTTTTCCCGCACGTTAGCATGGTCAATCATGCGCAGCGACCGTAAAACACGCACCTTCTCATCACGAATGCTGTCAGCGCTCAGGTCCGCCGGTGGCGACATAGCAATCATGGTCAGCACTTGCAACAGATGGTTCTGAATCATGTCACGCATCTGACCCGCTTTATCGAAATACCCCCAGCGGCCCTCAATACCGACCTCCTCCGCCACGGTAATCTGCACGTGGTCAATGGTGCGATTATCCCAGTTATTGGCAAACAGTGAGTTGGCAAAGCGCAACGCTAACAGGTTAAGCACCGTCTCTTTGCCGAGGTAATGGTCGATACGGAAGACCTGGCTTTCATCGAAATATTCGCCGACCTGATCGTTAATTTCCTGCGAGGTTTCCAGCGAGGTGCCGAGGGGCTTTTCCATCACTACCCGGGCCGGATGGGCATTCAGCTTTGCCTGACCAAGCCCTTTACAGATAGCACCGAAGGTACCCGGCGGCATGGCAAAATAATTGATCGTTACGCGCTTTTTCTGGTCGAGCATTTTTCCTAAACGCGTAAAGTGCGAGGTGTCATCCACATCAAGATTGCAAAAATCGAGGCGTTTACTGAGCTTATCCCACAGCTCTTCGTCAATTTTTTCTTTCATGAAGGTTTCAAGGGCTTCACGCACGACTTTGGTGTAGGCGGCTTTGTCCCAGTCAGCCCGGCCAACGCCAATAATGCGCGAGTCTTCGTTAATCTGGCCGGCTTTTTCCAACTGATACAGTGAAGGCAACAGTTTACGGCGTGCAAGGTCGCCTTTGGCACCGAAAATCACCAAATCGCACGCTTGAGCTGCTTGTGTTAGCGCCATTTCTTTCTCCTCGTTGCAGGATTGCCTGACTGGAGTAATCCATCTTTGGTCAGACACTTATTGTAATTTTGTCAGGGGTACAATGTACTTCGTTTACCCAAGGCAGGTAAACTAAACAGCGGTTATCCAGCACAATGTACCAACAGGTTGTTAATTTAAGCAGTTACCGTTACCACCATGGCTCAATTTGTGCGTCATTTTGCCTTTGTTTGTTAAATTTTGTGCCTACTGAAAATTCGACCCGCGTCATATTCTGATAAAAAAAGTGTGATCTGCCTCGCCACTCAGTGCCGTCATCAGGATGCGTCAGGTTATAGTCAGCCAAAACCTCTCTGGATTTCAGCCTATGATTGAAATCGCCAGAATTAATGAGCCTACCGGATGAATATTCAGGATAAAATTCAATCTCAGCTGGAGCTGTTGAGCAAGTCTGAGCGCAAGGTTGCTGAAACCATTCTGGCGGCGCCGGCGGAGGCAATGCATTGCAGCATTGCCAATCTGGCAAAGGCCGCCGGCGTCAGCGAACCCACCGTTAATCGTTTTTGTCATCGTATGGGGACCAAAGGCTTTCCCGATTTCAAGCTGAAACTGGCGCAGTCGCTCGCCGCCGGCACCCCCTATGTTAGCCGTCATGTCGCAGAGCATGACGGCGTTGATGCTTACACCGCCAAAATTTTCGACTCCGCACTGGCCGGGCTCGATCAAGTACGCCGCTCGCTGGATATGAGCGCCGTTAATCGCGCGGTCGACTTACTGACTATGTCGAAGAAAATCGCTTTCTTTGGCCTGGGCGCGTCGGCGGCGGTCGCCCATGACGCGATGAATAAATTTTTTCGCTTTAATATTCCGGTTTTTTATTCTGATGATATTGTGATGCAGCGCATGAGCTGTATTAACAGTAATGAAGGCGACCTGGTGGTATTGATCTCGCATACGGGACGAACCAAACACCTCGTTGAACTGGCGCAGCTGGCGCGGGAAAATGATGCCATGGTGCTTGCCTTAACCTCAGCTGGCTCTCCCCTTGCTCAGGAGGCGACCCTGGCGCTGGCGCTGGACGTTCCGGAAGATACCGATGTCTACATGCCGATGATATCCCGTCTGGCGCAGCTGACGCTTATCGATGTGCTGGCAACAGGATTTACGTTGCGCCGCGGGGAAAAATTCCGCGAGAACCTGAAGCGTGTCAAAGAAGCCTTAAAAGAATCGCGATTTGATAAGGAGAGTTTTATTTCCACCCCGACAGCGCGTTGATTGGTTGTTTTTCAATCATAACCTAAGGGAGAGTCGGGACCATTCGCCGCTAATCGTATAACATAATGTTCTCTAACACCGATTGCTCCAGCAACACCACTACTACAGATACGGAGTTATGCATGTCAAGACGTCTCAGAAGAACCAAGATCGTAACCACACTGGGGCCAGCTACTGATCGCGACAATAATCTAGAAAAAATCATCGCTGCTGGCGCCAACGTCGTTCGTCTTAACTTCTCCCACGGCACCCCGGAAGACCATCAGCTGCGCGCCAATAAAGTGCGCGAAATCGCAGCAAAACTGGGGCGCCACGTGGCCATTCTCGGCGATTTGCAAGGCCCGAAAATTCGGGTGTCGACATTCAAAGAGGGGAAAGTATTTCTTAATATTGGCGATCGTTTTCTGCTCGATGCCAGCCTTGGCAAAGGTGAAGGCGATAAAGAAAAGGTCGGCATCGACTATAAAAACCTGCCTGCGGACGTGGTTCCCGGCGATCTGCTACTGCTCGACGACGGTCGCGTCCAGCTCAAAGTGCTGGAAGTCCAGGGGATGAAAGTTTTCACTGAAGTCACCGTCGGCGGTCCGCTGTCGAACAATAAGGGCATCAACAAACTTGGCGGCGGTCTTTCAGCGGAAGCGCTGACGGAAAAAGACAAGGCCGATATCATCACCGCCGCGCAAATTAACTGCGATTATCTGGCAGTTTCCTTCCCACGCAACGGCGAAGACCTTAATTATGCGCGTCGCCTGGCGCGTGATGCCGGCTGTGAAGCTAAAATCGTCGCTAAAGTCGAACGCGCTGAAGCCGTGGCTACCCAGGAAGCGATGGATGACATCATTCTGGCCAGCGACGTAGTCATGGTAGCCCGCGGCGATCTCGGCGTTGAAATTGGTGACCCGGAACTGGTTGGTATTCAGAAAGCGCTGATCCGCCGCGCCCGTCAGCTGAACCGTTCGGTTATCACCGCCACCCAGATGATGGAATCAATGATCACCAATCCGATGCCTACGCGCGCTGAAGTTATGGACGTAGCAAACGCGGTGCTGGATGGTACTGATGCCGTTATGCTGTCGGCGGAAACGGCCGCCGGTCAGTACCCGGCAGAAACCGTTGCGGCAATGGCGCGCGTTTGCCTTGGCGCAGAAAAAATACCGGCCATCAACGTTTCTAAACATCGCCTTGACGTTCAGTTCGATAATATCGAAGAAGCTATCGCCATGTCCGCCATGTACGCCGCTAACCACCTGCAGGGCGTTACGGCTATCATCACCATGACGGAATCTGGCCGCACGGCACTGATGACCTCACGCATCACATCCGGTCTGCCGATCTTTGCCATGTCGCGCCACGAGCGCACGCTGAACCTCACTGCTCTTTATCGCGGCGTGACGCCGGTTTATTTCGACAGCAATAATGATGGCGTTGTGGCAGCGCATGACGCTATTAATCTGCTGCGCGACAAGGGCTTTTTGGTTTCCGGCGATCTGGTCATAGTCACCCAGGGTGATGTGATGGCGACAACCGGCACTACCAATACCAGCCGCGTACTGCGGGTTGAGTAATTCTCGCAACTTTTTGATAAGCCAGCGCTGAGCTGGCTTTTTTTTGCTTGTAAAACGCCGTGGGTATCAGTTCAGCTGACGGGCGGTTTAAGCCAACAGCCTTTATCAATCGACAGCATTCAGCACTGAGTGAAAACGCGGCCGATCAGCGGTAAAGGTCATCACGGCGATAGGGTTCCATTTCACCGGGCTTACGGGTTTTAAGCAGCTTGAGGATCCAAGTGTACTGCTCAGGATGTGGCCCCACCAGCGACTCAACCTCTTCATTCATACGCCTGGCCTGCGTATGGTCATCCGCCAGGTTAAGGTCATCCATCGGCGGACGGATATAAACTTCAAGGCGATGGGTTTTGCTGTTATAAACCGGAAACAACGGTATGACGCGCGCCCGGCAAACCTTCATCAGGCGTCCAATTGCAGGCAGCGTTGCCTTGTAGGTAGCAAAGAAATCGACAAACTCACTCTGCTCCTCTCCGTGATCTTCATCAGGCAAATAATAACCCCAGTAGCCCTTGCGTACCGAGCTGATAAATTGCTTGATGCCATCATCGCGCGCGTGCAAACGCCCGCCGAAGCGCAGACGCATACGGTTCCAGATGTAGTCCATCACCTGATTGCGCTGATGATGGAACATCGCCGCTACCTGCGCGCCTTCTGAGGCCAGCAGCATAGCCGGAATATCAACTCCCCAGCCGTGGGGCACCAGCAAGATAACGTTCTCTCCGCTGGCTTTTACTTCATCAATAATTTCTCGCCCGTGCCACTCAACGCGCTGGCTCAGGGCGGCGGGGTTGCGCAATGACAGTTCCGCCATCATCACCATCGCCTGTGGCGCAGTGGCAAACATCGCATCAATGATGGCCTCTCGCTGGGCCTCACTCTTTTCGGGAAAACAGTAATAAAGATTTATCTGCGCGCGTCGCCGGGCGCTTTTAGCGAACTTACCGGCCAGGCGGCCAAGTCCGCCCAGTATGGGGTCGCGTACTGAAGCCGGCGTTAAAGCCATCGCGGCAAAGGCGCCGACTGCCAGCCAGCTTCCCCAATAGCGCGGTGCATAAAATTCTTTTTTGAATACCGGTGTAAAAGACTCGCTATGATTTTTCTTACTGTTTTCCATGCATTCGCCTCACGCTATAACCGGCTAATAATAATATCAGGGTCCGAATTTGCAATAAGCTTAGCCAATACGCTGGTGCTTAATACCGGACAAAAAAAAGCCGGCGTGCCAGCGCCGGCTCTTTTCAATTCAGACTACGTTTATTTATTCAGGCTTAGCTGAGGTACAACTTCACGTACTTGCGCCAGGAAGTCACGACGATCTTTACCGGTCAGACCTTCCATACGCGGCAGCTTCGCCGTCAGTGGATTAACCGCCTGATTGTTGATCCAGATTTCAAAATGCAGATGTGGGCCGGTCGAACGACCGGTGTTGCCTGACAGCGCCAGACGATCGCCACGTTTAACCTTCTGTCCTGGCTTCACAAGCAGTTTCTTCAGGTGCATGTAGCGCGTCATATACTGACGCCCGTGGCGAACGGCAACGTAGTTCCCGGCGGCGCCACCGTTTTTCGCCACCACCACTTCACCGTCGCCAACCGCCAGCACCGGCGTACCAATTGGCATGGCGAAATCGACCCCGCGGTGCGGCGCAATACGGCCGGTAACCGGGTTAAGGCGACGCAGATTGAAATTAGAGGAAACGCGATACTGCTTAACGGTAGGAAAGCGCATGAAGCCGCGAGCCAGGCCTGCGCCGCTGCGATCGTAGAACTTACCGTCCTCGGCGCGAATGGCATAGTAGCTTTTACCACCGGTTTCCAGACGTACCCCTGCCAGCTGACTCTGCTGACGCTTGCCGTCCAGCATTTCACGCGACATTAGCACCGAAAAGCGATCGCCTTTATGCAATTTGCGGAAATCAAGCTGCCACTGCAGCGACTTTATTACCGCATTTATCTCATTACGGCTCAGTCCGGCGGCCTGAGCGCTGGCAACAAAGCTGCCGTTAAGCTGACCGCGCAATACCTGATTTGACCATTCGCCTTTCTGCACTTCTGTCGAGGCTTTAAAACCATTGCCGCTGCGATCGTAAGTACGGGTTTCCCGCCGATTAAGCTGCCAGGTAAGGCGCTTCAGGTCGCCCTCGTCAGTCAGGGTCCAGGAAAGCTGCTGACCAACCTGTAGCGCCCGTAGATCCTTATCCGCTTTGACCAGCGCACTGATGTCCGCCATATCAATATCATACTGATTGAGAATGCTACTTAGCGTATCGCCGCTGGAGACAACATAGTCATGCGTACCCGCTTCACTGGGTACGTCCTGGTCAATTTCATCCGGAGGGAGATCGTCTTGCGGCTCAGGCGAGGACTGATCGATAGGTTCGCTGGCTTCAGGCAATAATGAACGTAGTTCGCTTTTATCCAGCTCGATATTTCTGATAACGGACGGCGTGCCGCCGCTACCGTCTGGATGATAAACAAATGGCCGCCAGACAGCGACGGCCAGAGTAACTACGGTTAATGAACCCAACATAACGCGGTGGGGACGCGGTAATGTATTAAACGCCATGGCGACAGAGCGGGCTATCTGCTGCACTTGCTTTTTTCCTCTATGCTCCTTTCAGGCAGCTCGTATACTGGCTGGACAGTTGTGAGAGGAATTTCACGTAACTATCCTTACCTAAGCGAACATCCATCCCCAATGGGTCGAGCGTGCCTTTGCGCACATTCGTACCCCGGGCAACGGCATCGATAACGGCCGGCCTGAACTGTGGCTCAGCAAAAACGCATACGGCTTTCTGCTCAACCAACTGTGTACGTATATAATGTAAGTGCTGCGCACCAGGCTGGATTTCCGGGTTAACGGTAAAATGCCCTAAAGGGGAAAGCCCGTAGTGTTTTTCAAAATAGCCGTAGGCGTCATGAAAAACGAAATAGCCCTTATCTTTTACCGGTGCCAGCTGCTTTTCGATGTCTTTATTGGACTGCGCTAATGCTGCCTCAAAATGCTGCAGGTTAGCGTCTAATTTGTCCTTACTTCGCGGCATAAGTTCCAATAATTTTGCATGGATTGCAACCGCAGCGTTCCTTGCTATCTCTGGTGAAAGCCATAAGTGCATATTAAACTCACCATGATGGTGATGCTCACCCGCATCCTCATGGTGATGATGCCCCGCCGTTTCACTCTCCTCATCCTCTTCAGAACCACGCATTAATAGCGGCTTAACGTCAGTAAGGCTGGCTATCTCAAGGGATTTTTTCGCCGGCAGCTGACCGACGACTTTAGGCATAAATGCTTCCATATCGGGCCCTATCCATACCACTAAGTCCGCGTTACGTATGGTTTTTATATCTGACGGGCGCAGCGAATAATCATGCTCAGACGCACCGTCCGGCAGCAATACTTTTACCGGAGTAACCCCATCGGCAATCGCCGCAGCAATAAACCCAACCGGCTTAATCGAGGCCACTACATCTGCCTGAGCAGCGCCAGATAACAAGGCGCCGGAAACCAGCGCGATTAAGCCGCAGGCGGCTTGTTTTTTATTATGTAACATAATGCTTCAATCCATCGTGACAGTGAAAGATAATGTGATATTATAACATTTGTTAACTTATGTAACTCATAAAATATCATGTCTGATTTGGTTTCTCTGAACACCGTTTCCGTCGCATTTGGCTCAAAGCGCGTACTCAGCGATATCTCGCTCTCGCTCCAGCCCGGACGGATTCTTACTTTGCTTGGCCCTAACGGCGCCGGTAAATCAACCCTGGTCCGCGTGGTGCTTGGACTGCTTTTGCCGACTGCAGGCAACGTAACCCGCCAGGCCGGTTTGCGCATCGGCTATGTACCGCAAAAACTGCACCTTGATGCCACGCTGCCGCTGAACGTGTCGCGCTTTATGCGCCTGAAATCAGGTGTAAAACAGCACGATATTCTGCCGGCATTGAAGCGCGTGCAGGCCGGACACCTGGCCAACGCCGCGCTGCAAAAGCTCTCCGGTGGTGAAACGCAGCGCGTCCTGCTGGCGCGCGCTCTACTCAACCAGCCGCAGCTGCTGGTACTCGATGAACCAACCCAGGGCGTTGACGTTAACGGTCAGGTCGCACTCTACGATCTGATAGACCAGCTGCGTCATGAACTTAACTGCGCCGTGCTGCTGGTTTCCCACGACCTGCATCTGGTGATGGCCAAGACCGACGACGTACTGTGTCTGAATCAACATATCTGCTGCTCCGGCACGCCAGAGGTGGTCTCAACGCATCCGGAGTTTATCGCCATGTTTGGCCAGCGCGGCGCACAGCAGCTGGGCATCTACCGCCACCACCATAATCATCGCCATGATTTGCAGGGGCGCATCATATTACGCAAAGGAAAAGATGTTTCATGATTGAGTTGCTGCTTCCCGGCTGGCTCGCCGGGCTGATGCTGGCGTTGGCTGCCGGACCGCTGGGTTCATTTGTCGTCTGGCGACGCATGTCCTATTTTGGTGACACCCTTGCCCACGCTTCGCTGCTCGGCGTCGCTTTTGGCTTGCTGCTGAATATCAATCCATTCTATGCGGTTATCGCCGTGACGCTTTTGCTGGCACTTGGCCTGGTCTGGCTGGAGCGGCGACCGCTGCTGCCGATTGATACCCTGCTGGGCATTCTGGCACACAGCGCGCTCTCTCTGGGACTGGTGGTGGTCAGTCTGATGGCTAATGTGCGGGTTGACCTGATGGCCTATCTGTTTGGCGATCTGCTTGCCGTCACGCCGCAGGATCTGATCGGCATTGCCATTGGGGTGGCGGTGGTTCTCGGGCTACTGGCGTGGCAATGGCGTCCGCTGCTGGCGATGACCATCAGTCCGGATCTGGCTCGGGTCGACGGCGTTAATCTGCAACGTACCCGCCTGGTTCTGATGCTGGTTACCGCCCTGACGATTGGCGTGGCAATGAAATTTGTGGGCGCGCTGATCATTACTTCACTGCTGATTATCCCGGCCGCCACCGCACGCCGCTTTGCCCGCTCTCCTGAGCAGATGGCTGTGCTCGCCGTCCTACTGGGCGCCGTCGCCGTTACTGCGGGTTTAACGCTTTCAGCCTACTACGATACGCCCGCCGGCCCCTCTGTGGTGCTTGGCGCTGCGCTGCTGTTTATCCTCAGCACCTTTAAGCCCAGCGCTGGCTAGATAACAGAGTCGACGTTTTCCGCGTCGACTCTTTCTTTTATGGCTTATTTCAATTCCATCGCCCGTTGCAGGGTATAGAACAGATCCGTCTGGTCGGTCAGCCCCACCACGTTCGCCGCCTGTGGACCGTAAGCCGCAATGCGTAGCTGAGTCCCGGTGTGCTCCATCGATCCCTCTTCTGCATTGCCGTAAGAGAGGGTCATCACCGCACCATCTTTCGTGTTCAACGCCTGGGTCAACCCCGGAGCTTTGGCATCATTTGGAATTATCTGGCTGGCATGCGCGTGATCGGCGGTAACCACAACCAGGGTGTTGCCATCCTGGCGGGCAAACTCAAGAGCCTTCTGCACCGCTTCATCCAAATCGACCGTTTCACCTATTTGTCCGCAAGGATTAGCGGCATGATCCTGCTTATCGATCGAGGCGCCTTCAACCTGCAGGAAAAAACCCTGGGGATTTTTTCTTAGCAGCGTAATCGCCTTATCCGTCATCTGCGCCAGCGTCGGCACGGTTGCGGCCCGATCCCGGTTTACCTCGCAGGTAACGGGTTGCTGATTGAGGTTGCCATGTAGCGTCGCCTTCGGCCCGTTCCAGCGCACCGGCATATTGCCGTCAGCGAATAGTCCGAGCATCGGTTTATCTGCATTAGCCAGTGTCAGGTTATTCATTTCGTTAAGATTCGTCACCAGCTGATAACCTCTGGCTTGCGCTTGCTCTTTGAGGGATTTTCCCTGCCATTCTCCCCCTTTGGCCAGTTCATTAAACGTCTTAGCTCCGCCGCCAAAAGTAACATCGGCTCTGGCATTCAGCAGCTGCTCGGCAATAGAACCTTTGCCGCCTTTTTCCAGGGCGTTAGCCGGACACTTCTCGCTGGTCACTTGCGGACCATAGCAGCGGCGTGAAATGACGTGAGCAATTTGCGCGGCCGGCGTCGCATCCTGCAGTTCGGCGGTGGATACGTTACCCGTAGCCATACCAGCAGCCTTCGCTTTTTCCAGCAGCGTTGGATGGGCCTTGCCGTTAACATCAACGCCAATGGCGCCATTATAACTTTTAACGCCGGTACTCCAGGCCGTTGCGGACGCCGCCGAATCGGTTACGTAATCAGGCTTATGGCTTTTTTGATCGAGGGAATAATGGGTGTACTGCCCGGTAAGCGGCAGCGCATCAATTCCCTTAAAGAAACCGCCCGCCCCCTCAGCGTAATTGCGCGCTGCGGTAATCTCCGAATCCCCCATACCATCACCGATCAGCAGGATAACGTTTCGCGCCCGTCCGGTTTTAAGCGAGTCCCTTAGCGCCTGCGTCTGGTCACCCTGCAAGCGGCGGGCGCCGCCTGGCTTGCTGAGATCGCCCTCGGCGGCCCGCTGGTAAACCTGACTATCGGCGCTGGCGCCAGTCGCTAGCAATATCGTTAATAATGAAACTGAAAACAGCACGTTACGTTGCATCCCTAATCCTCGCTGAAATTATTACTAATTGTTTCACAGAATCAGTCTGCGATAGCTTTGCAACGCTTTTGTGACGCTCAGATGTAGTTAATATGACAAATTTGCCTTAAGTCACAGCACGCAGAGATAGAGCAACGATGTAATCCACTGCTGCAGCGTTCATATCGTACAAGCCTTAACCGAACGATTTTCCCGGAGAAAATTCTGCTTGACCCATCCGCGCTGACTCCCTATATTAGCGCACCGTTGCTAGCCAAACAGGCAGCAGCGACAATGTGGTGAGGTGTCCGAGTGGCTGAAGGAGCACGCCTGGAAAGTGTGTATACGGCAACGTATCGGGGGTTCGAATCCCCCCCTCACCGCCATATATGCTTTAAAATCAATAACTTAGAGTGAAATATTGATTTTGTACTGCATAGAGTACTGCATGAAGAGGCTCGTTTGGACGAGCCTTTTTTGTATCTTAACTTCCTGTCTTTACTGCCTTTTCGCTGATCAAAGATCAGTTTTTTCTTGATACTTTTTCCTGTTTCTAATAACAAATCCTTGCCACTTTCTGACAAGGGACTGAACCCATTTCTTGGCCTACCTTTAATTGGTACACAACGCAAACGCCGTTATGCATGTTCCGGGCCTTATCCCGCCACCATTAAACGTCGTCCAGGTCCAGGCGGAGCTGGGAAAATTATTGTCAGGCGTGTTCCAGCCGTCGCCTCCCCAGCGGGAAAGATAATAGCCACCGCTTACCAGCTTGCCCGGACAGGTCGCATTAGACGTGGCGTACTGCCCGCAGGCCTGATTTCCCTGAATGATATAGACACTGCCAAGACCCGCGCTTTTCCAGACGCCATTTACGCAGGATAGCAGCGTGCCTTCCGGCGTCCTGCCCTGTAACCCGTTCGGGCTGCATCCCCAGCCCGGCTGAGACTGACCGTTAATATAAACAAACTCACCGGCATTCACCCTGCCGTTAGCGTCAATATTGCCATTGGAATGGACATAATTTGAGTTTACGTTCCCCGTTGCCCAGACGTACTGCGTATTAACCTGACGCCCCACGTTGGCATCAATTGCGGCATAAATATAGCCGGCGCTGTTCAGGTAGGTATTCACATCTCCGTTTGTCCCTGCCCCAATGCTTCCGGAAGCATAAGCATCCAGCGTGCGTATTCCCCCACCCCAGCCTGACGGTAAATCGTCAGGACTGTAACCGCTGGTCGCCAGCCTGGACAGCACTCTGGCGTTACCGCTGAGCGTGGAAGTGCCTGCAACGGTAAGGTTGCCGCCCACGGTAGTGTCTCCGCTGGATTTCAGCGCGCCGGAGCTGACGGAACCGGAAGCGGTAAGGTTCTTCACATTGTTAACGTCATTCCCGCCCATATTCAGATCGCCCGTCATGGGGAGCGAGCCATCACGGCGAAGAAAAACAGAATACATGGCGCTGTCGTACCCCACGCGGTAAGCCAGCAGACCACTGGTGGTGATATTGTTCTAATTGACAGCCTGTTCAGACCACTGACCGCTGTATCCGGAAACCGACGAGGCTGTTCTGCTCATGCCGCTGTCCACGCCCGCCGTCTGCATGGCCTTACCCAGCAGGTCATAACGAATTTTGTCGCCTTCCTGCCACTGTGCGGTAGTGGTAATAAGACCGTTGATCAGGTAATTGGGCGACGTACCGGCGCGTCTGAGGATAATGGCGTAAGAGGAATGGTTTGCATTGATCCCACTGAATGAAGCGGGAAGCAGCCCTTCGTTTATCAGCGTCTGGTACGTGATGGTACAGGTGTTATCCGCCGCAGAGCAGCTTCTGGGACCGGGATCAGTGCCTGCGGAGGCCGTCACGGACGTCAGCGTGGACAGCTTATCAAAACGGATACTGATATAGCCGTTGACCGCCTCCCCCACCTGTTTAATCTGCTGCCCCACCGCCTTTGCCTGAATATTTTCCTGCTCCTGCCTTAAATCCTGAAACTTAATAAATGAAACAGCCGATGCCACACCCAGCACCAGAATTAATTCAAGTAATGAGAATCCCTTTTTAGTTCTGACCATTATCATCTCCTTTTATTTGTTGTTATATTTTAAATAACCAATTTTAAAAACTTGTCAATAAAAATCCCCTTATTAAAAGGGGCCGGACAACAAAAAGGATATAACTTACCTTTAATAACATTAATTAATGCAATGTCAATGCAAAGGGGGGGGATTTTAAATAATTAAAGCGATACCAGTAAAATGATATTGGCATTCCCCCCTTCATTACAGGCCTGAGACGCTGACGCCACATCAAGTGCGCCATCAGCGGATTTAACGATGGCTGAACCCACCTCTGCAATATAAAAGTTCGCCGCCACAGCAGAAACGATTTTAATACACTCAGCCGCAGGAACACTGACCCAGGTAATGTTAAAGGAAGAGTTTGCTGTACCCGACGGGCTGTCAGCAGACGGCGCAAGCGTCACGTTGCCTTTGAAGAGGTTAACAACCGAAGCGGTCGCGCCTGTGCCGTTCAGCATATTGTCAGGAAATATTCTGGCCTGAACGCCGACAGCGTTGTTAAGTCCCGCATAGTTTGACGCTGAGTTATAGAGCGCTTTTACGCCGCTTTGTATGGTTGCAATGTTTTTTGATTCAGCCTCTGCACGCTGGGATGCCTGCACTTTCGGATAAACGATAAATGCGCCCACCACTAATGCAGCAATAATACCCAGCACCAGTAAAAGCTCTAAAAGAGAGAATCCCTTTTTATTTCTGATATATTTTGTTTTCATGTTTAAATCTCCGTATTTTATTTATTCTGATACAGAGATATAAAACCCTTAAAAATTAGCAAGCCACTACGATGATTTAATCATTTATTCCTGATAAACGGATTACGTTTACGCAAATACCTGACGCACCCGGTGAACCTGGCTAATCCTTCACCGCCGACAGCCCGCTTTCAGCTGTTCAGCGTTTCCTGTTTTCATCTGATGTACTGGTTCAGAATGGGATATGCCCGGTTTGAAACAAGCTGTTTTTTATGCATACTGGCTGAGCCTCAAAAGTGTTAATCAAACTGTTTTCATTAGCGATGATATCAAGGAGTTAACATGTCTGGTTGGTTCGAATTGAGCAAAAGCAGCGATAATCAGTTCCGGTTTGTACTTAAAGCCGGGAACGGTGAGATAATACTCACCAGCGAGCTTTATACCACGAAAAGCGCAGCCGAAAACGGCATAGCATCAGTACAGACAAACAGCCCTCACGGTGAGCGCTATGACAGTAAAACGTCCTCCAACGGGAAGTTTTATTTCAATCTGAAAGCCGCTAATCACCAGATTATCGGAACGAGCCAGATGTATGCCAGTACGCAATCACGTGAGACCGGCATTGCGTCAGTAAAAAACAACGGCAGCTCTCACACGATCAAAGACAACAGCTAATAAGATTATTGTGCAGGCAGGCCGCTATCCGGTCTGCCTCTTGACTCTTTTCTTTGTTTTATCGCTGGCGGTTGTGTAACTTTTTGTCGCTACGAACAGCCGCTGAAAAAACGCCGACTTAACTGCCGGGATTTTCAACTCCGGCGATAAGCTTACGCAGCAGTGGAATAAGCAATAGCATCACCACGCCAACCGCCATCGCCCCCCACCCCAGCTGATTAAACACGTGGCTATAGCCGGGGTCCGTCGCTGCGGCATTGCTGTCGGCGTTTTCAGGCATCCAGCCGGAAACGTAACCGGCCAGAACCGACGCTACGCCGGTAACCATCATCCAGCATCCCATCATGATCCCCTGATACTTTACCGGCGCCAGCTTGCCAATCATGGCATAGCCGATCGGAGAAATAAGCAGTTCCCCCAGACTTTGCAGGAGATAGCTGATAACGATCCATTTAAACGCCACAATACCATCGCTACCGGCCAAAAATATTCCTACCGGCAGCACCAACATGCCAAGACCAATGCAAAACAGAGAGCAGGAAAACTGCATTGGAATATCAATGCGCCAGCCGCGTTTACGCAAATTACCAAAGGCCAGCGCCAGTAAGGGGCCGCCCAGCACTATCACCAGCGTATTAATATTCTGAATCCACTGCGGGGCAATTCTGATGCCGTATACCGACAGATTTATATTGTGCTCGGTGAACAACATCAGCCCCATTGGCGCCAGCTGATAAAGCATCCAGAACACCAGCGAGCCCAGCGCCAGGATCAGATAAGCCGCCATACGTCGCTGCTCCTCGCGCGGACGATGACGTAATGTGGTGAGGCATAACAGTAGAAAAACCACCACGCCGAGCGCGATAACAAATGACCCGGTAAAGTCGGCATGGGTCAATAACAGACGGATCGCCGGTACCAGTACGGTCAGCACCGCCAGCCCAACCAGCATGCGGACGAAAAACTGCCGGCGACTGGTATGTAATAACGGCGTATCGATATCAGCCAGCAGCTTCCAGCGCAGCAGCGAGATGACGATAGCGATGATATTGCCCAGGGTGGCAAACAGAAAAAGCGACTGGTAATGTTCGCCAAGCTGGAAGTAACCTGCGCCGGTAAAACCGATGAAAAATCCGAGGTTCATCCCCGCGTAGTTCCACAAAAACGCGCTCTCACGACGGTTATCTTCCGGAGCAAAACGCTGGGTCAGCATCATATTAATGCAGGTGACGTTCAGCCCGCTGCCGGTAAGGAACATTGCCAGTCCCCAGTATAGTCCTTCAGCACTTTGACCTGAAAGCACCCAGCAGCCAGCAACTTGCAGGACCATGCCTAAAACAAACAGGTTGCGATTGCTCAGAAACCGGCCGCCGAGATAACCGCCGAACAGGTGCAGGCCATAGTTAAATGCGCCGAAAACCCCCATCATGGTATTCGCCTGCCCTTCGCTAAAACCGAGGCGCTTTGTGGCATAAAGAACCAGCGTTGAGTAAAGAACAGCAAAGCCGAGCGTTGCAAAGATTTGAATAAAAAATAGCGCTCCGGAGCCGGCGGGTATGCCGTGCGACTGTTCTGATGTAGCCTGTGTCAAACTTCCCCCCTGTCGTTTTTCATCATCAACACGGCATTATGCGTCTTAACTGCCGATTTACGCAGTAAAACAAACGGAATAAGTATGAAAGTGAGTTTTTATGACTGTTTTTAAGACAATTTCAGGTAATTGCCTTGCGCAGGAAAGTGTAGTCAATGATTGCTTTTTATTGTCTGTGGTAGCCGATCGGCGCGATGTCTACCCGGCATCAGCGGTAAAACCTGAGCCGGGTACCGTCAGCCTCTCGTCAGGCAGGCTTTAACTTCCGTTCTGCTTCCGTTGTTCATTTTCAGCCTGCTTCATCCTTCTTTCCCACGGCGTTTGCGTTTTAACAGACAGCGGGGCGACAAACTCCTTCCACTCTTTATTCGTGGTACGCCCGCTGGCGGCGTTTTCATCAGAATAGCTATCATGGCTTTCTTGCGCACAACCGGATAAAACAACCACGCTTAGAGCAAGAAATAGTGATTTACGCATTAAAGAACTCCCTGTAATCAGATAATTCTCCAATGATATCAACAAAGCCATAGCTGGAAAATAAGGATGTGACAGCGCTTATTTACCCGGCTTTTTATAGGGATCCTTTTTATGGTCCTCGCTGCTGTCACGGCCGCGCGGCATTTCGCCGTGTTCATGTGGATTATCTCTGGCGGGATGCTTCTCATCTTTATTGCGCTGCTGGTCAGATTTATCTTTACTCATCGGCGACTCCTTGGTTTTTATTGCTCTAAGTGTAGACCCCTGAGCCTTGCGCAGCATAAAAAGCGCAGCCATCGCCTGACATATTGCTGGGAGAAACGTTGAAGGGGACCGGCGGTCCCCTTTATTTGGCAGGAAAAATCAGGCGTAGGCTGACAGCGTTCGCTGACAAAGCGTAGAACGCACGCAGTCTTCGGCGCTAAAACGCACTACGCCGACCATATTATCCTCCTGAAAGCGAGCCAGCGCGTCGCTCAGTCCGGACAGAACGCCCGAGGGTAAATCGCACTGCGTAATGTCGCCGTTAACCACCACGGTAACATTCTCCCCTAAACGCGTCAGAAACATTTTCATCTGTGCGGCCGTCACGTTTTGCGCCTCGTCGAGAATAACGAAGGCGTTCTCAAAAGTACGTCCTCGCATATAGGCAAAAGGCGCGATTTCCACCTTGCCGATCTCCGGGCGCAGACAATATTGCATAAATGAAGAGCCAAGACGTTTAACCAGAACGTCGTAAACCGGTCTGAAGTATGGCGCAAACTTCTCCGCGATATCGCCAGGCAGGAACCCAAGATCCTCATCGGCCTGCAAAACCGGACGGGTTACGATAATCCTGTCAATATCCTTATGTATCAGGGCCTCAGCCGCTTTGGCTGCGCTAATCCAGGTTTTCCCGCAGCCTGCCTCGCCGGTGGCAAAGATAAGCTGCTTTGTCTCTATGGCATGTAGATAGTGTGCCTGAGCGTCATTTCTTGCTTCAACGGGCGCGAGGTCGCGGCTGTCGCGCGCCATGCCAATTGCATCTAATCCACTCATATGCACCAGCGAGGTGACCGATTCTTCTTCACGCTGACGATGGCTGCGTGAATCGTTCCGAAGTACGCGTCTGGCTTCACGACGCGCTTTGATCACTGCTTTCTGTCTTCCCATAGTGGCACCTTACAGTTGGTTTCATTTCCCGCATCAGCTAGCGCGATGCGATTACGTGAACGCTTTAGAGGTTCGGCTTCCTTAGAGCCTTTTACGGGGGAGGTAATGAGCATGTTTAAACGACTGACACCATTTAATCCATGGTAAATCTTATTGCAGGTTAATCGGGGAAAAAGGAGCGAAGAGAGGGTTTCAGAGGGAGATAATCCCTCGCGATAAAAAGCGATAAATAACGGCTGACTGACTAATCGTCCCATACAGGACTTTTCCATTCGCAATCTCCAGAGTGGAACTACGATACAGAAACGGCTTCATGAATAAAGTGCAACAAACACCAACAAAAATGCAACCTTTAAATTAGCTGGAAAAAGTTTTTTTTTATATTTCGGAATGATGGATAAAGAAAGCTGCGATGAAAAATACCTAAAAACAATAATTTAATCCATTTATGACAATATTTTTTATGTGATGGATTTCCATTTTTCATTGTTAAAATTGATTAAATAATAACCTGAGCGCTGATTTAAAAGGCGCCTGCTGATATTTACAGTCAGCCGGCGCCGGAAAAAAATCAGGCTTCCAGTAGCATTTGCCCCAGATAATGCTGCCCATCCGCCACACCCGGCAGCACGAAGAAATAGCCGCCGCCAATGGGTTTAATATACTCCTCCAGCGCTTCCCCATTGAGCCTTTTCTGAACGGTAATAAATCCTTTTTCCAGATCGTGCTGATAGCAAACAAACAACAGCCCCATATCCAACTGTCCTGAGTTAGAAACCCCAAGCGAATAACTGTAGCCCCGGCGCAGCATCAGGTTGGGCTGGGTTTCTGTCGTCCGTGGATTAGCCAGACGCATATGGGCGTCCAGCGGTATCAGGTTACCATCAGGATCGTTCAGGTAATCCGGCACATCGCGTTCTGCCTGCATGCCCAGCGGCGCGCCGCTGCTTTTCTGACGGCCAAAAATATTCTCCTGCTCGCGCAGCGGCGTGCGATCCCACATTTCAACGTGAAACTGAATAATGCGCACCGCCTGATAGCTGCCGCCGACCGTCCAGGCCGGCTCCTTCTGCGCGCCAGAAACCCAGAGAATATTATCCATCAGCCTGCCATCCTGGGTATCAGGATTGGCCGTGCCATCCTTAAATCCCAGCAGGTTTATCGGCGTCTCTTTGCCGCGACTGCGCGCAGCGTGGTCAGAAATAAATCCTTCACGACGCCAGCGTACGCTCAGCAGATCGGGCGTGTTTTTTATAATGTCGCGCAGCGCGTGGATCACCGTGTCATTGGTATTGGCACAGATTTGAATCAGCAAGTCGCCGTGGCACAGCTTTCCGTCCAACGCATCGTTCGGAAAGCGCGTCATCGGCACAAGGCTGCGCGGTTTTTGCTGTTGCAGGCCAAAGCGCTCGTCAAATAATCCCGCGCCGACGGAAACCGTCATGGTGAGATTATCAGGATAAATTTCATCGCCGAGAATGCCGGAATCCAGCGGCGGCATTTGCGGATTATCTAACGTCGGCGCTTTGCCGCCGCCGGTAAGAAAAGCAATGCGCTGCGTCAGCAGTGTAAACAACCGGATAAGGTCAGCTTTGTCGCTCGCCAGCACGTCAAACGACACCAGCATCATTGCCGCCTGCTGCGGGGTAATAATTCCAGCCTGGTGCAAACCGTAGAACGGCTGGCGTTCGCGCCGCGAGCCGGGATCTAGAGTGCCGGGGGAGAAAGACGGCGCCCCCTGCTCTGCGGCATGCAGCGGGCAGCCACCGCTAACGGCAAGGGCACCACCAACGATGCCCATTCCCTTCAGTAAACGACGGCGTGCCGGCTGTAGCACGCCCCCATTTTCGCTGTTGTCCATGCTTAATCTAACCCTAAGGTTCCCCGTAGCTGTGACAAATCTTCCGCCAGCGTGGTGATCGGTCCTTTCAGCGCGTTGCGGTCAGCATCGGTCAGCTTGTCGTAAGATTCGAACCCGTCTTTAGTGCGGTATTTAGTTAAAATGGCGTCAACTTTTTTGAAGTTAGCGTCGATTTTGCTCAGCAGCTGCGGATTCTGTTTTTTCAGCATCGGTCGCAGCAGGTTGACGATTTTCTGCGCGCCATCAACATTCGCCTGGAAGTCGGACAGGTCGGTGCGGCTGTAGCGATCCTCCTCGCCGGAAATTTTGCTGGCAGCGACCTCTTCAATCAGACCGGCAGCCCCCCCCACCACTTTGCCTGGCGGGAAAGCCAGCTCATTGATGCGTTTTTGCAGCTCCAGCGTATCGCTATTCAGGCGGTCAGCATACTCAGCCATGCCTTTGGTGCTTTTATCGGCAAACAGCGCTTTTTCCAGCCGGTGGAAGCCGGTGAATTTCGGATCGTCAGCTTTCTTCTCATAATCATCTTCGCGGGCGTCGATCGCGGCGTCCAAATCGGAGAACAGCTCAGCAATTGGCTCAATGCGCTCGTAGTGAACGCGCGTTGGTGCATACAGCGCCTGAGCTTTGGCCAGATCGCCGGCCTTCACTGCATCAGTAAAGGCTTTGGTGCCAGCGACCAGCTGCTCAACTTCTTTGGTGACGTACGCTTTATATTCGGTGATTGGCCCGGCCAGCTGCATTACGTCTGGCTTACCGTCGCTGCGCTTAGCATCACCGGCCGTTACCACCAGCTTGCCTTTCGGGTTGCTGAGCAGGCCGCAGGTTACATCATATTCGCCGGCTTCCAGATTAGCCGTCAGCTTTTGCGTGAAGCCAGGCGCAATATTTTCGCGCTCTTCCACCACCATCACGCCTTTGAGTATTTCCCACTCCAGCGCCTTCTGACTGTTGTTTTTTATCACGAACTGGGTTTTACCCGACTTCACCGTCAGCGACATCGGGTCGCACTGCTTGTCGTTAACGCTGACGTTCACAACCGGAATATCTGCTGCTACAGCAGCGGCGGAGCTTGACAGCAGCGTCAGCAAAGCTGCGCTTAGAGCATGGCGACGAAAAAGTGTAGTCATTGTTATTCCTTTTCAAAGTCAGACAAAGGCTGGCCTGCACCGGGCAGGCCCGCGGGATATCATCGTGAAGGTACAGTTGAAGGCGAGCGCGCCGGCAGAAAAAACAGCGCCAACGCCGGGATCAGATACAGCAACCACACCGCCACCTCGCTGATGCTGGGCGCTTCCTGATAGCCAAGAATGCCTTCCAGCAGCGTGCCAAACAGCGTGCTGGTTGGCAGAATAGCGCTGAGGTTAAAGGCCACGTCCTGCCAGTAATTCCACAGGCCCGCCTCGTGAAACGCCCGGATAGCACCGGCGGCAAGGCCGGCTGCGACCAGCAGAATAAACAGGCTGGTCCATTTAAAAAAGGCGCCGAGGTTAAGACGCACGCCGCCCCAGTAGAGCAACGCCCCGAGCAGCACCGCACAGGCCAGGCCGAGCATGGCGCCAACCGGCGGCCCGTAGCCCACATCCTGCTGAAATGCCGCCAGTAAAAAGAACACTGACTCCAGCCCTTCGCGGGCAACGGCGAGAAATACCATCATCACCAGCGCCCAGCCGCTGCCGTTATTTTTGCTCAGGGCCTGGTCTACTGCCGCTTCGAGTTCACGCTTGACGTTACGTGCCACCCGGCGCATCCAGAACACCATCCAGGTCAGGATCACCACGGCGATAACCGCGACGATGCCTTCGAAAAGTTCCTGCTCTTTTTGCGGAAACTCGCCGGTGGTTTCATTAATGAAATACCCCAGCGCCAGGCATAGGGCGGCAGCAATAAAGACGCCCGCCCACATGGCGGTAAACCATCGGCTGCGTCCTGTGCGTTTCAGGTAGCTGGCAATCAGGCTAACGATCAGCGCAGCTTCCAGCCCTTCACGCAACATAATCAGAAACGGTACAAACATACCGACGGCCTCGGCTAGTGGTTAATGTCAGGTGTGGTAAAGAAAAGTAAATACAAACGATACCGATTATCATTACCGGTAAAAAAAATACAAGCGCTGACTCAGGAGAATTGTGATATTAGCGGAAAATTATTTTCCGCTACGCTCGATAAGATGAGGTCATTTAACACTGGCGTGACATTTTGTTTATCTGACAACAGAGGCTTATTCACCCTGGCGGGCGTGCAGCAATCTGTCGTCAGGCGGTACAGGATAGGGGCAAGCCGCCACTATCCTGCGTGATACTCCTGGCGGGCGGCGTCGAAGCGCTGCTGGGCGGTAGCGGAAGGCGATCTTCCGGCCAGGCTGACGATCACAATCGCCAGGCTCGCAAACAGGAATCCGGGAATAATTTCATACAGACCCAGCCAGGCGTACTGCTTCCAGATAAGTACCGTTGCGGCGCCGGTCACCATGCCTGCCAGCGCGCCGTTGCGCGTCATCCGGCGCCATACAAGCGCAAAGATTACCACCGGTCCAAAGGCCGCGCCGAAGCCAGCCCAGGCATAGCTGACCAGCCCCAGCACGCGGTTTTGCGGGTTAGACGCCAGCAGAATAGCGATCGCTGCCACCAGCAGCACCATCAGACGACCAACCCACACCAGTTCACGCTGACTGGCATTCGCGCGCAGGAAGGGTTTGTAGAGATCCTCGGTCAGCGCGCTGGAGCAGACCAGCAGCTGACAGCTCAGGGTAGACATTACCGCCGCCAGTATCGCCGACAGCAACACGCCGGCAATCCATGGATTAAACAGCAGCCGCGCCAGCTCAATGAAAATTCGCTCACCGTTTTCATTGACGCCCGCAGCCTGCTGCGGATGGTTCTGAAAGTAGGCAATGCCAAAGAAACCAACGGCAACCGCGCCTAGCAGGCAAAGGATCATCCAGCTCATGCCTATCCGCCGCGCGCTGCGAATCGAGCGGTGAGAGTCCGCGGCCATAAAGCGCGCCAGAATATGCGGCTGACCAAAGTAACCCAGCCCCCACCCCAGCAGAGAAATAATCGCAACGGCGTTGAGATTTTTTAGCATATCCATATTTTCGGCGCTTTTTGCCGCGATAACCTGCAGCGAATCGCCAAAACCGCCAACGGCAATGATCACCATCACCGGCGTCAGGATCAGCGCAAAAATCATCAGGCTGGCCTGCACGGTATCCGTCCAGCTGATTGCCAGAAAGCCGCCGATAAAAGTGTAGATAATCGTGGCGGCCGCACCGGCCCACAGCGCAGTTTGATAGCTCATGCCAAAGGTTGATTCAAACAGACGCGCGCCGGCAACAATGCCCGAAGCACAGTAGATGGTGAAAAAGACCAGAATGATCACCGCAGAGATCACCCGCAGCAGCCTGCTGCGATCTTCGAAACGGTTAGTGAAAAAGTCCGGTAGCGTCAGCGCATTGTTCTGATGTTCGGTATGCACACGCAGCCGTCCGGCAACAATTTTCCAGTTAAGCCAGGCGCCCAGCGTCAGTCCGATCGCAATCCAGCTTTCGGAAATGCCGGAAATAAAGATTGCACCAGGCAATCCCATCAGCAGCCAGCCGCTCATATCCGATGCGCCGGCGGAGAGCGCGGTAACCAGTGCTCCAAGGCTGCGGCCGCCAAGGATATAATCATCGAAATTTTTAGTTGAGCGCCAGGCAAGGAAGCCTATCAGCACCATACCCAGAATATAGATGCAAAAGGTAACCAGCATCGGTGTGCTTACGGTCATGGGGTCTCTCCAATGTAATTTTTTTCCACCGTGGCGGAAGCTCTTCCTGAGATCACCGACAGCGGGTGAGGCTCGACCAGGCGCGCTATCCTGCCTTAAAGCAATAACAGGCACAATGCTTAACACAAATTTCACAACCCACCGAATGAAAACTGCAGGCAAAGTAAAAAAGGTTGCACCGCATCACAACTTTGACGCCGTCAAATATTGAGAAATTTAATGATATTAATCATTAAGTTAAATAAATACCCTCCCCGCGACTGCTAACGGCTGTAAATATTGTCGCGCGGCTAACATCAAACAGGTTGCACCAGGTTGCAACTTGATTGATATTGCATTGCAACAAATGGTTATCACCGTAACAGGAGTTTCCGGTATGGGCAGTACCACTATGGGCGTGAAGCTGGATGATGAAACCCGCGAGCGGATTAAACTGGCGGCAAAAGGGATTGACCGCACCCCTCACTGGCTGATTAAACAAGCAATATTCAACTATCTCGAACGCTTAGAAAATGGCGAGCAGCCTGCGTCCGGGCCGGATGACAGCATCCAGCAGGAAAGCGCAGAGCCGGTGGTGGAAGAGACCTTCCAGCCCTTTCTCGATTTCGCCGAGCAAATTTTGCCGCAGTCCGTGGCGCGTGCGGCAATTACCGCCAACTGGCGTCGTCCGGAAACCGAAGTTATTCCGCTGATGCTGGAGCAAGGACGCCTGGGTGGCGAGATAGCCACCAAAGCGCATCAGCTCGCCTGGACGCTGGCGGATAAACTACGCAACCAGAAAACCGCCAGCGGCCGCGCCGGGATGGTGCAAAGCCTGCTGCAGGAATTTTCCCTCTCCTCGCAAGAAGGCGTCGCGCTGATGTGTCTGGCGGAAGCCCTGCTGCGTATTCCGGACAAGCCAACGCGCGACGCCCTGATTCGCGATAAAATCAGCACCGGCAACTGGCAATCGCACCTCGGCCGCAGCCCGTCGCTGTTCGTTAATGCCGCCACCTGGGGCCTGCTGTTTACCGGCCGCCTGGTCTCAACGCATAATGAAGCCAACCTGTCGCGCTCGCTGAATCGTATTATCGGTAAAAGCGGCGAACCGCTGATCCGCAAAGGCGTGGATATGGCGATGCGCCTGATGGGCGAGCAATTCGTAACCGGTGAGACCATCGCGGAGGCGCTGGCTAACGCGCGCAAACTGGAAGCAAAAGGCTTTCGCTACTCCTATGACATGCTGGGTGAAGCAGCGCTGACCGCCGCTGACGCTAAAGCCTATCTGCTCTCTTATCAGCAAGCGATACATGCCATCGGTAAAGCGTCAAACGGTCGCGGTATTTATGAAGGTCCGGGCATTTCTATCAAGCTCTCCGCGCTACACCCACGCTATAGCCGGGCGCAGTATGAGCGGGTAATCAACGAACTCTATCCGACGCTGAAATCCCTGACGCTGCTGGCCCGCAGCTATGATATCGGCATTAATATCGACGCCGAAGAGGCCGACCGTCTCGAGCTGTCGCTGGATTTACTGGAAAAGCTTTGTTTCGATGCGGAACTACAGGGTTGGAACGGTATCGGCTTTGTGATTCAGGCTTACCAGAAACGCTGCCCCTACACGATTGATTATCTGACCGACCTTGCGCAACGCAGCCGCCGCCGCTTAATGATCCGATTGGTTAAGGGCGCTTACTGGGATAGCGAAATCAAGCGCGCCCAGGTTGAAGGTCTGGAGGGCTATCCGGTATATACCCGAAAAGTTTATACCGACATTGCCTACCTCACCTGTGCCAAAAAGCTGCTGGCGGTGCCAAATCTAATCTACCCGCAGTTCGCCACTCATAACGCCCATACGCTGGCGGCTATCTATCACCTGGCGGGCAATAATTACTATCCAGGCCAGTATGAATTTCAGTGCCTGCACGGTATGGGCGAACCCTTGTACGAACAGGTCGTCGGTAAAGTGGCTGAAGGTAAACTCAACCGCCCATGCCGCATCTATGCGCCGGTCGGCACCCATGAGACGCTGCTGGCTTATCTGGTGCGCCGCCTGCTGGAAAACGGCGCCAACACCTCATTCGTCAATCGCATCGCCGATAGCACCCTGCCGCTGGAAGAGCTGGTTGCCGATCCGGCGCAGCAAATTGACCAACTGGCGCATCAGGAAGGCGCCGTCGGCATGCCGCACCCCAAAATCCCCCTGCCGCGCGAACTGTATGGCAGCGACCGGGTAAACGCTGCCGGGTTGGATATGGCCAATGAACACCGGTTGGCGTCGCTGTCCAGCGCCCTGCTCACCAGCGCCAGCCAGAACTGGCAGGCAATGCCTGTTCTGGCGGCTGAGGCTGAACCCGAGGCCTGGCAGCCGGTTATTAATCCGGCTAACCGTCAGGATGTGGTCGGTCAGGTGGCTAACGCCAGCGAACAGGACGTCAGGCAGGCGTTGCAGACTGCCGTCGATCATGGCCCGGTCTGGTTTGCCACACCGCCAGAAGAGCGCGCCGCCATTCTTGAGCGGGCAGCGATGCTGATGGAAGATCAGATGCAGCAGCTGATCGGCCTGCTGATTCGCGAGGCGGGAAAAACCTATGCCAACGCCATTGCCGAAGTGCGCGAAGCGGTGGACTTTCTACGTTACTACGCCGGCCAGGTTAAACAGGATTTTGCTAACGAAACGCACCGACCGCTCGGCCCGGTGGTCTGCATCAGCCCCTGGAACTTTCCGCTGGCGATTTTCACCGGCCAGATTGCCGCCGCGCTGGCGGCCGGCAACAGCGTGCTGGCTAAGCCCGCGGAGCAAACGCCGCTGATTGCCGCTCAGGGAGTGCGCATTCTGCTGGAGGCTGGCGTGCCGGTTGGTGCGCTGCAACTGCTTCCAGGCGATGGCGAAACCGTCGGTGCGCAGCTGACCGGTGACGAACGGGTGCGCGGCGTCATGTTTACCGGCTCCACTGCCGTTGCCACCCTGCTGCAGCGTACGCTGGCCGGGCGCCTCGATCCGCAGGGCCGCCCGACGCCGCTGATTGCCGAAACCGGCGGGCTGAATGCGATGATTGTCGATTCTTCGGCGCTGACCGAGCAGGTAGTGATTGATATCGTAGCCTCGGCTTTTGACAGCGCCGGTCAGCGCTGCTCGGCGTTGCGATTGCTGTGTATTCAGGAGGACGTTGCTGACCACACGCTGCAAATGCTGCGCGGGGCAATGGCTGAATGCCGGATGGGCAATCCTGAACGGTTGTCCATTGATATCGGCCCGGTGATTGACGATCAGGCCAGAGCTGGAATCGATCAACATATTCAGCAAATGCGCGCCAAAGGCCGACAGGTTTATCAAGCCACCCTGGATAACCGCCAGGATCGTCAGGAGACGGCGCTGGGCTATTTTGTCGCGCCCACGCTTATCGAACTCAACGAGGTGGCGGAGCTGGACAAGGAGATTTTCGGGCCGGTACTGCACGTTGTCCGTTTCAGCCGCCACCAGCTGCCCGCCCTGCTTGAGCAGATAAACGCTGCCGGCTACGGCCTGACCTGCGGCGTACATACCCGCATTGATGAAACCATCGCCCAGGTCGTCAGCCGGGCGCAGGTCGGCAACCTGTACGTTAACCGCAATATCGTCGGCGCGGTTGTCGGCGTACAGCCGTTCGGCGGCGAGGGTCTCTCGGGCACCGGTCCGAAAGCAGGCGGACCGCTTTACCTTTACCGGCTGCTGGCAAGCCGTCCGCCGCAGTCGCTGCTGACCACCCTTAGCCGCCAGGACGGTGCCAGCCAGCCCGATTGCAGTCAACGCAGCCTGCTGCTCCCCCCGCACCAGGCGCTGACGGATTGGGCGGCGGATCGCCCGGCGTTGCACAGCGTCTGCCAACAGTTTGCCCGGCAGGCGCAAGGCGGGATCACCCGGCTGCTGCCCGGCCCGACCGGCGAGCGCAATACCCTGTCTCTGCTGCCGCGCCAACGCATTCTCTGCCTGGCGGAAAATGAAGAGGATGCGCTGGTGCAGCTGGCTGCGGTAACCAGCGTCGGCTGCCGCGCGCTGTGGACAGATGATGAAGTCCATCGCCAGTGGCTAAGCGCCCTGCCCAAAATAGTGCAGGATCGTATCGACCGCGTGCCCTCACCGCTTAGCGATGAGATTGAGTTTGACGGGGTGATTTATCACGGCGATGCCGACCAGCTGCGCGCGGTATGCCAGGCCGTGGCCGAGCGCGAAGGGGCAATTGTATCAGTACAAGGCTTTGCCCACGGCGAAACTAACCTGCTGCTTGAACGTCTGCTGCTGGAGCGTTCGCTAAGTATCAACACCGCTGCGGCCGGCGGCAACGCCAGCCTGATGACCATTGGCTGATAATCTCAGGGCGCGACGGCGCCCTGCTTTTAACGGCAGTCTCAGGCGCCCTTAGCCACCTGAGACTGCCGGTGCAGCAGCCGCGGATAGATAAACAGCGTGCGGCCGATCCCCCGGTTAAGCAGGCTCCAGGCCACCAGCGAGCAACCTACGCTGATGGCAACCATCAACAGCGGAAACAGCGCCGCCCAGCTCCAGGCAAACAAGGCGTTAGCAAACAGCTGATAGTGCCCGGCCAGCAGGATCGCCACCATGGCGAAAAATTCGATAAAGATGCGATGCAGCACGTAAATCTGCAAGGTATTACGTCCGGTCCATTTCATTATGCGCATTGAAAAATGGCGATCGAGCCAGCGACAGAGCTGCACGCTAAACAGGATAGCCACAATGCACAGAAAGAAGTTGTCGTTAAATCCCAACGCAATGTGCCCGGCGGCCAGCACCGCCAGCAGCGCCCAAACCAGCAGGTTACGCGGCTTCCATTCGCTCCAGCGCATAATAACCTCGCTGTAAAACGCGCCCAGTACGAAGAAGACAAAATACTGTAGCAAGCTCTCCGGTCCCCAGCCTGGCACCAGCCGACCCACGGCCAGATAATTCATCATCACCGCAACCAGTAACAGCGCAAACGGATAGCGACGAAACAGCCGGGCAAAGAGGAAAAATAAGCCCAGCGCATACAGATACCAGGATGAGCTCATTGCCAGCAGCATCAGCTTCAGGCTTTCAGCGAAGCTGCTGGCCCAGGCGGCATTGGTATTGTCCGAAAGGTGTTCCCCCATCAGCGGCCCGGACACCCGGCCGATCATCAGCCATTGGATGATGCCCCAGAGAAAATAGAGGTAAAACAGGTTGGTTATCCGGCTGGTTAACACGCTTTTCCACGGACGGTTAATGATGGCATTAGCCGCCAGCAAACCGGAAACGAAGAAAAAAGCGGGCATCCGCAGCGGTGAAAGGATTTCATTAAATCCAACCCACAGCTTAGCCGGCAGCTGTCCGCTGCTGAGATGAGGTACGGTATCGGCAAAGCCGGGTAAAACGACGTGATACAGGACCACCAGCAAAATGCAGCCGCCCTTAAGAATATTTACCCAGCCGAGCTGTTGTTTTGGCGCTTCGGTCATTATCCACTCCTGCTTATTAGCGTCGTAGTGTAAGCAAAGACCAGCAGCACGTTGTCCCTGATGCTGTGTTGAAATAAAAAATTTCGCCTTAACGTTGCGCTTAATGAATGTTCAAAGCTCGCTTCTCGTGGCGAGTTTTATATTTCGTTTAAAACAATTATGACTTTTATGCGCCGGGGGAAGCAATGAGAAAGCCCTGAAAGCCAGCGATTACCTTATGATTTACTAACTATTTTCGGCGGTGATGAGTTAACTATCTGACGGCGCGGACAGGCGGAATAAATAATTCAGAGTTTTCTTTTAGCAATATTAAAAAGAATGGCGCTACCGGGGCTAATATTATTTTCACCGTCAGTGGCGCCGGGCTATTATCCTGGCTTTAATCGCCAGCAACGTTTTCCGCTCAGGAATTAAGAAATTTATCCAGAAACTGGCGGGTTCTGGCCTGCTGCGGCTGGGTAAATAACTCGCGGGCCGGCCCCTGCTCAATGATTTTCCCCTGGTCCATAAAAATGGCGCGGTCGGCAACGTCGCGGGCAAAGCTCATCTCATGGGTAACGATAACCATGGTACGCTTTTCCTGGGCCAGCGCGCGGATGGTTGCCAGCACCTCCCCTACCAGCTCCGGGTCAAGCGCTGAGGTGGGCTCATCAAACAGGATCACCTGCGGACGCATCGCCAGCGCCCTTGCAATCGCTACCCGCTGCTGCTGCCCGCCAGAAAGGCGGCGCGGATAGCTATTTTCCTTGCCCTCCAGCCCCACTTTTTGCAGCAGCTGATAAGCACGCGCCGTCGCTTCGGCTTTCGGCTCACCCTTAACAATCAGCGGCCCCTCCAGGATATTCTCCAGCACCGAGCGATGCGGAAATAAATTGAAGTTCTGAAACACAAAGCCAACCTGCTGGCGCAGCGCACGAATTTGCTGCTTTTGCTTCGCCAGCGGACGAGCGGCATCGACGGTAATGTCGCCGACGCTGATGGTGCCGCCATCCGGGGTTTCCAACAAATTGATACTGCGCAGCAGCGTGGTTTTACCCGAGCCGCTCGGCCCGATAATCGCCACCACCTCGCCGGAGTCTACCGCCAGATCGATACCATGCAGCACCGTTTGCCCGTGAAACTGCTTAACAAGATTCGTCACGCTGATGGCGCTCATCTGACCTCCCTGTCCTGACGGTTGACGTAGTTTTCCAGCCGGGTTTGCAGCGCCGACAGCACCGTTGCCATAATCCAGTAAATCAGCGTGGCGGCCAGATACATGGTAAACACTTCCAGCGTACGCGAGGTGATCAGCTGCGCCTGGCGGAACAGCTCCGGCACCTGAATGGTGGCGGCAAGTGAGGTATCTTTTACCAGGCTGATAAAACTGTTGCCGAGCGGCGGCAGCGCGGTACGCGCAGCCTGCGGCAGTATAACCCGATACAGCGTTTGCCAGCCGGTCATGCCGATGCTGGCGGCGGCTTCCCATTGCCCACGCTCAATGGCGGCAATCGCACCGCGCAGCGATTCAGAAGCGTAGGCGGCGGTATTCAGCGACAGGCCGATCATCGCCGAGGGAATGGGGTCCAGCTCAATACCAAACTGCGGCAGGCCGTAATAGATCATAAACAGCTGGGCTATCAGCGGCGTACCGCGAAACACGGAAACGTAAAAGCGCGCCAGCAGGCGCAGTGGAAGCAGAGGAGACAGGCGCATTAAGGCCAGCACGAAGCCGAGCAGCAGGCCAAAAAACATGCCGCCGATGCTCAGTTCAAGGGTAAACACCGCCCCTTTTAATAAAAATGGTGCTGAATCCAGCACCAGTTGAATACTTTCCTGCATTATTTCGTGACGTCCGCACTAAACCACTTCTGAGAAAGCTTAGTCAGCTCACCGTCTTTCTGCATATCGGCAATCGCTTTGTTGATGGCCTCCAGCAGCTGCGGGTTGCCTTTGCGCAGCGCGACGCCCGCTTCCTGACGGGAGAACGCCGGGCCGTCCACCGACATGGTGTTGCCGGTTTTCTTCACCAGATCAAGCGCCGCAAGGCGGTCAATCAGAATGGCATCAATACGGCCGGCGCGCAGGTCCTGATACTTGGTGGGATCGTCATCATAGGTGCGGATATCCACCCCTTTAACGTTCTGTTTCAGCCACTGCTCATAGTTGGAGCCAAGGCCGACACCGACTTTTTTCCCCGCCAGATCTTCCGGCTTCGTTACCGACCCGGCCTTATCTTTACGCACCAGCGCCTGAATGCCGGAAATAGTGTAAGGGGTGGAGAAATCGTATTTCTTTTTACGCTCATCGGAGATGGTGACCTGATTTATCACCACGTCAATGCGTTTGGAATCCAGCGCGGCCAGCATACCATCCCACTTGGTGGGCTTAAGGCTGGCTTTCACGCCGAGATGTTTCGCCAGCGCCTGAGCGAACTCCACTTCGAAGCCGGTCAGTTTGCCGTTTTCATCCTGAAAGCTAAACGGCGGATAGGTTCCCTCCAGCCCCACCAGCAAGCTGCCTCGTGATTTTACCTGCTGCAGTAAATTTTCATCAGCGGCCTGTACGTTGACAGCAAAACCTGCCATCAGCGCGGCGGCGGCGGCGCCCAGCACCAGCTGGCGACGAACAAAAGAAAATGTCATAAACACCCCGTTATAGTGATAATTTTTTTAACCGTAAAGCCTGTCATATCGGATAGATAGCAGCGCCGGACCTGCGGGTCAGTTACCCGACTGCGTGGCCAGCGCTTC
The DNA here is from genome assembly GCF_002006995.1 of Izhakiella australiensis. Lineage (GTDB taxonomy): Bacteria > Pseudomonadota > Gammaproteobacteria > Enterobacterales > Enterobacteriaceae > Izhakiella > Izhakiella australiensis. Next base: position 295,420 of record NZ_MRUL01000004.1, read on the forward strand.
GATTATAATCAGCAACGTCGTTATTGCTTATACCGTTGGATGATAAGCAAATAACGCCGGTGCGCCGCCGGTATGCACAAACGCGATCGGCCCGTCGCGCTCGAACCGGCGCTGGCTGATGCCATCAATCAAACCGGCCATCGCTTTGCCAGTATAGACCGGGTCAAGCACGATACCTTCCAGCCGGGCCAGCAGCGCAATCGCCTCGTTACCTTCGTCATTTGGCATCCCGTACTGCGGGGCAAAATAGTCATCCCACAGCGTAACCGGAATATCGCCATCGAGACCAAGCAGCTGCGCCAGCTCCCGCTGCAATCGCTCAACGTTGGCGCGCTGCTGCTCAGCGCGGCGCGAAACGGTTACGCCTACCAGCTGGGTCTGCGGCATCAGCTGCGCCATCGCGACGCCAAGTCCGGCTTGCGTACCGGCGCTGCCCGACGCCACCACCAGCGCGGCAAAATCAACGACGCCTTCACTTTGCAGCGCGATCTCCCTGGCGCAGGCGGCATAGCCCATCGCGCCCAGCGCGTTTGAGCCGCCGACCGGCACCACGTAAGGGCGAAAACCCTGTGCCTCCAGTCGGATTGCCTGCTCGGCCAGTTGGGCGACGGGATCGCTCAACGCCTCGACCAGCACCGTTTCACAGTTAAAAAGTTTGCATAACAGGCTATTGCCGTTAGAAAGGTAGTTTTCAGCGCGGGTATTGATAGGGTTTTCCAGCAGAGCCAGGCACTTCAGCCCCAGCTTTGCAGCCACGGCAGCGGTTTGCCGTACGTGATTTGACTGAATCGCCCCGGCGGTCACCAGCACGTCTGCGCCCTGACGCAGCGCATCAGCCGCCAGATATTCCAGTTTACGCAGCTTGTTGCCGCCCAATGCCACCGGCGTGACATCGTCACGTTTAATAAAAATATCCCGACCAAGGTAGTCGGAAAAACGCGGGAGATGCTCGAGCGGCGTTGGCGCGCCGAGCAGCTCCAGGCGCGGGTAATCATCCAGCCTGAGTAAGGACATCACGACCTCCGTGACGGTTAAAAGACAACCCATCCTTACAGATTTAGCTGTATAAATCCCGCTTTGTTACGAATAGTTGCTTTGCCAGCCTAAAAACTGGTCATATTTGCGCAACGCAATGCGGTAATTATTATTACCGGCATCCGGCAGCTGGTTCTCCAGGCAGGCATGCCAGCTGACGCCGCGCAGACTTTCCGCCGGAAAGTTCTTTGCCTGCAGCATATCGTCAAGACGGCGCAGACGAACCACATACTCACGGATGGTGCTGTGGCTCATTGCCGTCTGCTCAAACAAATATTGCTTGAAGGCCATGATGTCAAAGTAGGTCGGATGCGTGTTGCAGTAGATATCGCTGCAAAAACGACATAGCGCTGTCAGTTCAGTTTGTAACTTAAGCCAGACCTGGTCGTCGATCATCTGGTCCATACGGGCAATTGCTTCTTTATTAATTATCTGACCGCGGAACACCAGCGCCATACGATCCAGCACCTTGCCACAGTGCGAGCAGTTGGTCTGCCCGTGCTTGTAGTCTTTCAGATAACGGCTGAGCGGTCTCATTTTTGTTTTGGATCTCATCCGAGAGTCTCCGATTGCTGTGATGTGCGTAAACAAACTGTCAGCGCGCACCCGTCAATCGGGCGCGCAGGCGTTTAATCGCCTGACTGTGCAGCTGGCTGACGCGAGATTCACCCACGTCCAGCACTGCGCCAATCTCTTTCAGATTCAATTCTTCCTGGTAATAGAGCGTCAGCACCATTTTTTCGCGTTCAGGCAGCGCCTCAATCGCTTCAATGACGCGTTCGCGTAAATCACCTTCCATAAGCTGATGGAGCGGGTTGGCCTCTTCGTGCCCGTCCGTCACCAGCTCAGCGCTATCGCCATGTTCTTCGTGATATTCATCGTACGAAAACAGCTGGCTGTTGTTGGTATCCAGCAAAATCTGCCGGTACTCTTCCAGCGATACGTCAAGCTGCGTAGCCACTTCCAGCTCGGTAGCTGCTCGCCCCAGCGACTGTTCGACCCGGTGCATGGCGCCAGCCACCTCCCGGGCGTTACGGCGCACACTGCGTGGCGCCCAGTCACGGCTGCGAAGCTCATCGAGCATGGCGCCGCGGATGCGCTGTACGGCATAGGTGGTAAAGGCTGTGCCCTGTAGCGCGTCATAGCGCTCTACGGCATTTAGCAGCCCGATACCTCCGGCCTGTAACAGATCGTCCAGTTCGACGCTGGCTGGCAGGCGAACCTGCAAGCGCAGCGCTTCGTGTCGCACCAGCGGTACGTACCGCTGCCATAGCGAATGCTTGTCCATGACGCCTTCGGCGGTATAGAGATCGTTCACTCTGACTACCCTGCGTTAGTTAAGTTATCGGCATCATTATCTAATTCTGTAGCGAGTTTTGATTGGCAGAATAAAGAGGCAAAGGCGGGTTATTTCTAATTTGTTACGCAGAGCTGAAAACAGCTTCAGCCCTGCTGTCATCAGCGTTACTTACGATTCAGACGCGCTCGGGTCGCGGCGGGCACCTGCGACCAGAGCGCACAGACCTGCCCATCGAGCGATTGATAAAACGGCAGTAATATTTGATCTTCTTGCAGCGCCTGACGCAGACGCACTTGCCCCGTCTCGCCGTCAATGCTCAAGCGGTGGCTACTGAATAATCGTTGCAGGTCGCTGCGCAGAAACAGGCCGTTATCCACGCTATTGTCGGCAATCACGCCCTGCTCGTTTTCGCTGACGTCAATATGGCAGGCTTCCACCCACGGCCAGCTATGCTCGCCGGTCAGTAACGTGCCGGTGATGACGCAGGCACCGTAGCGCGCCTTCACCGCGAGCTGGAAATCTGCGTTACCCGCGCGCGCCCACAGGCGCTTTTTCACCCGCAATCCGACCTGGGTACCGGGATAAACGCCGCCATTTTGCACCAGTCCGTCACCGCTCAGTACCACGATAAACTGCAACGCAAGGGCATGTTCAAAACAGGGCTGAGATTGTGGATCGAACAGCTGCCAGAACTCATCGTGCGGGTCGCTGCGCATCAGAGAAAGGGTATAACCACGGCTGTTCATCAGGTTTTGCGCCATCGGCGAAGCCGGATCGAGCATCGCACATACTTTCACTTCGCCGATCACCTGCCAGAGGTTCTGATTTTCCAGCGCCGCATCGCGGTGGAAATAGTAAAACGGCTGCTGGTTAGCCAGATAGTGTTCAAAGCGCTGAAGATAGTTTTTCCGTTCGTTATCGCCGCAGATAAACAGCAAATCGCTTTGCGGGGCGTTGACCTGCTGGCGCGCGAATACCGCGCGGATAATCAGGCTCTTACTGGTGGTCGAAGGACTCAGCAAGCCGCGTGCCGTCAGCTCTTTGTCAGCAGGAAATTTCCACGCGTAGCGCTGAGCAATCTCATCAAAGCTCAGCCATTCACCGGGTATCAGGTCGAAATTAAAGCGCATGGGGGCCACCAGAAAAAAGACTTATCCGGATTATCGGCAGGCGCGCAGGAAACTGTAACCTGGCGGTAACAGGCTGGTGGTACCGTCAGATGACGCTTTTTTTGATGGCGTTGGCGAGCCAGAGCGGGCTGTCGCCGGGGAAAATCAGTGAGGGAAAGAAACAGGGCGTTTAATTAAATCGAATCGACGTCAATTCTGTTTATTTAAACGTCCTGTTTTCCTTGAATACGCCACCCGGTACTGAAGGTTCAGAACCGGATATGCGCACTTTACTTCAGCAAATAAAGCAGCGACAGGTCGTCGTTGACTTTGACTTTGTCTATGCGTTTGAAAAAGCCTTCCATTACCGTCGAGTTATGCTTAGTAATGGTATGAAAGCTGTAAACAATGTCGATCACCGTATCTTCATCCAGCTGTCCATTGACGGCAACCTGCGCGGCGATTAACGACTTAATCAGGAACCATTCGGCAGTCAGCAGATAAAGGCATGACAAGGCGCTGCGCCCTGCATAGCCGGGAAACTGATCGTGCCAGATGCGGTATTGCATCAGGTTGCTCATCAGATGGGGACGCTCACGCAGCCATGGCAGCACCTGCTGTTGCCAGACATCATCCAGACGCTGCATCGACGTGACAACGTCACCATCATCAATACTTTGAGTCTGCAAAAACAGCAGTTGACCAACGAAATGCCGCAGCCGTGGCAGGCCTCTGGTGGTCGGGCGGCTTTCAAGAAAAACCTGGATTAACATTAAAAGCGACCACTGCAGCTGATAATCCGGCTTTATCTGTTCAATCTTCTGCCCCAGCTGGCCGGCTTCTAAAGCGGCCATAATGTCGCCGAATTTGCTTTCCAGCTGAGCAAGCTTATCGTCTTCATTATCTGCGCTAAGTTTATCCAGGCTCAGGAACAGCATGGCGATGGCATATAAGCCTTCATTCACTTCGCTGCCCGCCTGCTGGACCAGCAGACTGCACATCAGATTGATTAACTGTTTACTCTGATCGCGCGCCGGGGAGGCCAGGGAGGTTATCTGCGCGCTTTCCCGTTTATCGAGACGCATCGCCTGCGGTAGCGTTAGCAGTAGGCGCGCCGCTTCCGGGCAGGAAAGTTCAAGACTGCTTTCCACATCCAGTTTATAAGTCTGCTTACGGCGCGGATAGGTGCTGCAAGTATGGCTTAGCGCCTTACTGCCCATATTCTTTTGAATAGTGCAAAGTTTCTGTTCATCAAGAAAAGCACAGTTGCCCTCGGTATTGAGCTTCATATATCCCCAGTTTTGCGGGGTTTGCTTTGTCAGGACGATATGTTCGCTGGCAATATTTTTTACCGCAATACTCTGGCTTTTCAGGTAGCGCTTTGTTGATGGCTTATCAAGGGTAATACTCCATCCGCCGCAGCAGGAGTCCCGGCAGGCGCTGCCGATGCACTGGAAACTTTTAACAAATAACGGTTCAACGATAATTTCTTTATTCATATCCTTTCCCCCGTGCTGAGCGGCAACGGCTGTTAATTGGCTAACCAGGAGAAGATAACACCTGCCCCCATTTTCAATGGGGCTAGTAGAAAAGGAAAAGCGGCTTATTCTGAAGGATAACTAAACAAAAAACCCCGGCAAGCCGGGGTTGAGTGATAAGTCTGTTGCTTGCCGGGTGATTAGCCCTGCAGCAGAGACAGAACCTGCTGCGGAACCTGGTTGGCTTTTGCCAGCACAGAGTTACCAGCCTGCTGCAGAATCTGCGCTTTGGACATGTTAGACACTTCCGTCGCGTAGTCTGCGTCCTGAATACGGGACTGAGCAGAAGACAGGTTAGTGGTGGTGTTGTTCAGGTTAGTGATGGCAGAATCCAGACGGTTCTGAATCGCACCCAGACTTGAACGGAACTTATCGATGCTACCGATAGCGGCATCCAGTGACGCCAGCGGGTCAGAGGTTGCAGCGGAAGTCGTGGCAGCAGTCGTGGTCAGTTTGCCATCGGCAGTTTTGTAGATAGCAGAACCGGTGTTGTTAGTTACATTGCCATTTGACTGCGCGTAGTAATTAACGGTTTCTTTAGCGGTAGTGGTGATGGCGCCGTTGTTATCAACGTAGGCCGCTGCACCACCTTTAGTTACCGCGCCGGTGCTGCCGGTTACGCCGTAAGCCGTACCGCCATCGTTCAGCGTAAAGTCCTGACCTTTAACCGCGTTGCCCATCTGAGCGGCGCTTACGGTGACGCCAGTTACGTCAACTACCGTGTTAGCGGGGGTTGCAACACCAGCAGTTAAGGCACCGCCACCAGCAGACTGAATGGTAACGCCTTTAGCTTCGATTTTAGTTGCAACGGCAGCTTCAGAACCGGTTACAGAAGTATCAGTGTTGGCAACCAGGTTGTCCCATGTTGCAGCAGTAGTAGCACCACTACCAGTCTGAGTCAGGTTACCTTTTACATCGAGGTACAGTGCTTTGCCGTCGGTAGTAGTAACAGTACCGTCTTTAGCAATGTTAACGTCCTGCGCTTTACCGCCGATAGTAACTTTAGCAGAGAAGCTGTCGCCAGCGTTCGGCGCCAGGTAGCTCAGTACGCTGTCTTTAGATACGCCGTCAGCAGCATAAGAGTAAGACTTAGACGCGGCATCGTAGGTGTAGGTGTTGGTTTTAGCTGCAACGCCCAGACCGGTGTTGGTGCCAGTATAGGTAATGGTGTTGGTATCTTTAGCACCAGCCAGCACGTCAGCAGCGGTAGCGCCAGCGTAGCTGAAGTCTTTGCTGTAGGTAGTGCTGCCGTCAGCGTTAGGGCTGCCAGCGGCGGCAAAGCCAGCCAGTTTCAGGTCATCAGAAGTTGCAGCAGCATTTGCTACGCTGCCTTTACCGTTAACGTTAAAGCCGGTCAGGCCCAGCGTTTTAGAGGTAATGGCTTTCAGGTCGATAGAGATGGTTTCGCCATCGTTAGCACCTACCTGGATTTTCATGGTGTTATCAGCTGACAGCACTTTCACGCCGTTGAACTGAGTCTGACCAGATACGCGGTCGATTTCAGACAGACGTGAGGTGATTTCATCCTGGATTGAGTCCAGGTCAGACTGGTTGTTGGTACCGTTCTGCGCCTGTACGGTCAGTTCACGGATACGCTGTAAGTTGTTGTTGATTTCTGACAGCGAGCCTTCAGTGGTCTGCGCGATGGAGATACCATCGTTAGCGTTACGCGCAGCCTGAGACAGACCGTTGATGTTAGAAGTGAAGCGGTTAGCAATCGCCTGGCCGGCTGCATCATCTTTTGCGCTGTTGATGCGCTGACCAGAGGAGAGACGCTCAATCGCGGTGCCAAGAGCAGACTGCGATTTGTTCATGTTGTTCTGTGTGATCAGCGAGAGGCTGTTTGTATTAATAACCTGTGACATAATTAAGTTTCCTGTATAACAGTCGGGGTTAGTTAGTGGGCTTCAGCCCGCCGGCTTCATCGCCGTCAAACCTGTTATCGTCTGTCATCAAACAACCTTTAGAAAAATTTTCGCCATGAGCTAAAAAAGTTTAGTGCGCGAAATACCCTTCTCTATTAGCGTTTTTCCTTTCATTGCCAGATAAATAAAAAAGATAAACTTACTGCCAATGCTGCCGATAACCCCGGTACTGACTCCCCATGACGCTTTATAAAGGATAACCATGGCTAACGTTTCTTCTTTAGGTATCGGATCCGGTCTCGACTTAAATACGCTGCTGGCTAACATCACCACCGCAGAAAAAAGCGCGCTGACGCCGATTACCAACCAACAAACGGCCTTTAACGCCAAGCTGACGGCCTACGGCACGCTGAAAAGCGCGCTGACGTCATTTCAAACGGCAAATACCGCGCTCAGCGCCGCAGACCTGTTCAGCGCCACTACCGCCAGCAGCAGCACGGCATTCAGCGCTACCACCAGCGCGAACGCGACCGCCGGCAAATACACCATAAACGTTAGCCATCTGGCGCAGGCGCAGTCGCTGACCTCGGCAACCAAAAGCAGCCTGACCGATAATATCGGCGCCGTGACCACCAGCGGCGCGCGTACCATTACTATTCAGCAGGGTAATGGTAAAGACCCGGTGAGCATTAATCTGAGTGACAGCAATACCACGCTGACCGGGGTGCGCGACGCGATTAATAATGCCAAAGCCGGCGTCAGCGCCAGCATCATTAAGGTCAGCGACAGCAGCTACCGCCTGTCGATTACCGCTAACGATACCGGCAGCGTCAACGCCATGACCATCAGCGTCAGCGGCGATGACACCCTGAACAGTTTTATCGGTTACGACGGCAGCAATACCGATGAAACCAAGGGTCTGACGCAAACCGTCGCCGCGCAAAATGCCAGCCTGACGGTGAATAACATTGCCATTGACAGCGCCAGCAATACCATTACCGATGCTTTGCAGGGTATTAACCTGACCCTGAACGATAGCACCAGCGGTAACCAAACGTTAACCATCACCAAGGACACTTCCAAAGCGTCCACGGCGATCGCCAACTGGGTTAACGCTTATAACGCGTTGCAGGATACCTTCGACAACCTGACGCAGTACACCGCTGTTGACCCCGGCGCCACGCAGAGCTCAAACAACGGCGCGCTGGTAGGCGACGGTACGCTGCGTACCATTCAGACGCAGCTGAAGAGCATGCTGACCAACGCTGCCAGCACCTCAAGCTATAAAACCCTGTCGCAGATCGGCATCACTTCGGACCCGACCAGCGGCAAGCTGACCATTAATAGCGACAAGCTTTCCAGCGCGCTGAGCAGTAACGCCAGCGACGTACAGGCGATGTTGATTGGCGACGGTAAAAAAACCGGTATCACCACCACCATCGGCACCAACCTGACCAGCTATATGTCGACCAGCGGTATTCTCACCGCCGCCACCAACGGCGTGAACAGCACCCTGAAGAAGCTGACCCAAGAATATAATGATACCAACTCGCGTATTAACGACACCGTTGCGCGTTATAAAACCCAGTTTACTCAGCTGGATGTGTTAATGAACTCGTTGAACAGCACCAGCAGTTACCTGACGCAACAATTTGATGCCCTGAACGGCACCTCATCCAGCAAGTCCTGACGCTAAGGGGATAAGATGTACAGTGCAAAAGGCACCCGGGCCTACGAAAAAATCGGCGTCGAAAGCGCCGTGATGAGCGCCAGCCAGGCGCAGCTGATTACCCTGCTGTTTGACGGCGCGCTCAGCGCCCTGGTGCGTGCGCGCCTGTTTATGCAGGACAACAATCTGCAAGGTAAGGGGCTGTCGATTTCTAAAGCCATCAATATTATCGATAACGGCCTCAAGCAGGGGCTGGAAGAAAACAGCGGCGATGAGCTGACGGATAATTTATTAGGTCTTTACACCTACATGGTGCGTCGCCTGCTGCAGGCTAATCTGCGCGATGACGTAGCCGCCGTAGAAGAAGTTGAAGGTTTACTGCGCGGTATTGCCGACGCGTGGAAAGAAGCTAATGGGGTTAGCGCCCCGGTTCAGGACGCCGTATAAATGACAATCGCACCGCACTTGCTGGAAAATTATCAGAAGCTGCTTTCTTTTAGCCAGGAGATGCTGCGCCTGGCGAATGAAGGCCAGTGGAGCGAGCTGATTCAGATCGAAATCAGCTATGCCAGTACCGTTGAAGCGCTGGCGCGCTGCACGCGTGATAATCCGTTATCAATCAAAAGTCTTGAGCAGCTACGCCCGGTTTTACGTCATCTGCTGGATAACGAAAGAGAGATTAAGCAGCTGCTGGCAAAACGTAAAGATGAGCTTAATCGTCTGATTAATCAGTCCAATCGCCAGCAGTCGCTGATGTCAACCTACGCCAGCAATTCTGGACTGGTGCTGGTGCCGCGCGATATCTAATCCACGACGCCGCCTGCCAGCAAAGGCGCAGGCGGCGATAACCGTGTTGATCTGTTCTACCGCAAAGCCAACCCGGGCTGGTTCCTCAATGCGCAAGTCACGCGGCGAGGGAAGTTAGCCGCCGTCAGGGGGTGACCGCGGCGTGGTTTGCCGGCGCTTCGCTGTGCTGCCAGGCCTGCTGGCACTCAAGGGTCGGCTTGTTTACCTTACGCATCACCAAATCGTCGTAATGCAGCTCGTTGCCTTCCAGCTTCAGCGGCATCACCCGCAATTGCTGATTAACGTTAACCAGCTCACCGTCTATACGGCTGACCTTGCCGGGCTTAGCGATAACACGCTGCCACTGGCGGCAATCGAGGGTATTGCCCTCAGCATCAATGAGCAAACTGCCAATCGCTTCGTCGCTGACCAGGCCGCTTTGCGGCCCGAAGGTCTGCCAGTTACCGACCAATGCGGCAGGCGGCGGCGTTTTCACCGCGCTGGCGTAGTTGGTCAGCTGAACGCATCCGCTCAGCAGCATTATCACAGAGCCAGCAATCATCCAGTTCTTCATTTCTTATCCCTACATTATTTACCTGGCGCTACGTTAAATACTTACTGGCAATTGCGCAAGCCTGAAGGTGCAGCGCCAGCCTTGTCAGCGCAGTTTGCCCTCCCCCCCTGCTCTGACATCCTTCAGCAGACGGTGAAACCGCCCGCGCTGGCGAAAGAAAATCATATAGTCACTAAAGTTTACTTTTTTTCCTGCCGATAACAGCTGAGTTATCGCAGGTTCATTTTGTCTGGTCATTCACTACCCAGGACTCGGGTGGTTTACCTTTTGGGGAACATCATGACGCTGACCATTCGTACAAGATTGATTGCTATTGTTGGGTTACTTTGCTTACTGCTGACCATTACCGCTATCTGGGGCATTTTTGGCTTGCGCGAGGCAAATCTGCGCGCTGATGCCGTCTACCGCAACGAATTGCTGCCGCTGCAATCCACGTCACGCCTGTACCGCCAGGTACAGCAGCAGTCGGCCACCCTGTTTGAAACGCTGCGCTACTGGACAGACAGCGATGAAGTGAATAAGCGCCTGGCGCAGATCCATCAGTATACTGAAAATATTCAACGGGAGCGCGCCGCTTATGGCCGGCTGCCGATGGTGCCCGGCGCCGCAGAGATTTCCCGACAGTTTCTCAGCGAACTCGACGGCTGGCAGTCTTCGCTGAATGAAGCCGGCGAACAACTGCGCGGCGGCAACCCTTCCGCCGCGCTGGTGATTATTGAAACCCGCCTGAGTCCCGGCAGTCAGCGGCTGCAAAGCGGTATCGATCGCCTTGATAGCCTGATGCGCCAACACGCCGAGAGCAACTATGCCCAAAGCGTCGATTCTTATCAGCTGGCGCGTAACTGCCTTATTGCTATGCTGGCAGGCGGACTGGCAGTTAGCCTGATCGCCGGCTGGATGCTGGTACGTTCGATTTCCCGCTCGGTTGAGCGCGCCCGGCAGCTGGCCAGCGCGATCGCCAATGGCCATATCGGCCACGGTCTGAACCACTTCAGCCACGATGAAATGGGGCAGCTAATGCGGGCGCTTGCCGATATGGATAACCATCTTAGCGGCATCGTGCGCGACGTTAGCGAAAGCGCCGTGGCGCTGGATGATGCCGCACGGCAGATGGCAACCGGTAACGATGACCTTGCCGAACGAACCCACTCTCAGTCCAGCGCGCTGGAGCAAACTGCAGCCAGCATGGAACAGATGACCGCCACGGTGAAGCACAACGCCGATAACGCCGCCGAGGCCGATGAACTGGCAAAAACCGTGCGCACCCAGGCCGAACGCGGTAGCGAAGTGCTTAACTCGGCGGTGCAGGCGATGCGCGAAATTGAGTCATCAAGTAAAAAAATCGCCGATATTAACCACGTTATTGATGAGATAGCGTTCCAGACCAACCTGCTGGCGCTGAACGCTGCCGTTGAGGCCGCCAGAGCCGGTGAACAAGGGCGCGGCTTCGCGGTGGTGGCATCCGAAGTGCGCCAGCTGGCCCAGCGTTCGGCGAAGGCCGCACAGGAGATAAAAACCCTGATTAGCGCCAGCGTCAGCAAAGTCGACGCCGGTAGTAATCTGGTGCTGCGCTCCGGCGAAATGCTGGGAGAGATCAATCTTGGCGTTGAGCGGGTGGTGAGCATTATCGGCGAAATTGCCGTTGCCAGCCGTCAGCAGTCGTCCGGCATTGGCCAGGTAAATATCGCCATTACCCAGATGGATACCAATACTCAGCAGAACGCCACGCTGGTGCAGCAGGCTACGTCTGCCAGCCAGACCGTCAGCCAGCATGCCGGATTGCTGGTGCATAAAATGGCTTTTTTCCAGCTGAACGAAGCCGCCGCGCCTGAAGCGAACAATCGCGACAGCGCCCTGCCCGCAGCGCAACCAGCGACGGTCTGAGGAAAAACTATGCGTGGATATCTGGCACCATTAATGTTGACCGGCCTGCTGGCATTCTCAGCGCAGGCAACCACCACACTTGATATTGCAACCATCGCCAACGGCGATATGACCATTATGCAGCAGCTCTCCTCACGCTATGAGAAAGCACATCCGGATATCCAGCTAAAATGGCACCTGATGAGCGATGGCGAGCTTCGTCAACAAGTGCGCACCGCGATGGAAAAAGGCGATGCGCCCTACGACGTCATCGCCGTCGGCACCTATGAGGCGCCGCTGTGGGGGAAAAAAGGCTGGCTGACGCCGCTGAATAATCTGCCTGCGGACTATCAGGTTGACGATCTGCTGGCGCCGGTGCGTAAAGCGCTCTCCTGGCAGGATACGCTCTATGCCCTGCCGTTTTACGGCGAGAGCAGCATGACCTATTACCGTAAGGATCTGTTTGCGGCAAAAGGGTTAACCATGCCGGACGATCCGGACTGGAGCGATATTAAGCGCTTTGCCGCCGCGCTGACCGATAAGCAAAAAGGGCAGTACGGTCTGTGCCTGCGCGGTCTGCCCGGCTGGGGGGATAACGTAGCGCTGATAACCACCATGGCCAACGCCTACGGCGCCCAGTGGTTTGATATGGACTGGAAGCCGACGCTGGACTCTGACGAATGGCGCGAAGTGCTTACCGACTATCTTCAGATGGTAAAAGATTACGGTCCACCGGACACCGAGCATAACAGCTTTTCACAGATTATCCGGCTGTTCACCGAGGGACGCTGCGCGATGTGGGTTGATAGTACGGTCGCCGCCAGCCAGCTGACTAACCCGCAAATATCGCCGGTTGCGGATAAGGTGGGCTTTGCGCCGGCACCGGGCGGCCTGACGCAAAATGGCTCGCACTGGCTTTGGTCCTGGGCGCTGGCGGTACCGGCAAAATCCAGCCATCAGAGCGAGGCAATTGCCTTTATCGTCTGGGCAACCTCGCAGCAATATATCAATACGGTGGCCGAAGTAGTCGGCTGGGGCGCCGTGCCTCCCGGCAGCCGCCTGTCAACCTATCAGCAGAGCCGCTATTTGCGCTTGGCCCCCTACGGACCTCAGGTTAAAGCGGCGATTGAAAGCGCCAGCGTACAGCAACCTACCCTTGGCCCGGTTCCCTATCAGGGCGTGCAGTATGTCAGCATCCCAGGCTTTGACATGATGGGAAACCAGGTGGGCGAAAATCTGGCGGCCATGCTGGCAGGCAAGCTGAGCGTTGAGGAGACCCTGAGTCGCAATCAGCAGCAGGTCAGCGCGCTTGCGGCACAAACGCCACGCTGATCGGCGGGCGGGCATTTCATTCTGATGCCCGCCCCGCTAAACTGGCGGCTTAATCGCAGGAGCCGCTATGAAAACCACCGCAGACTATTATGTTATCGCCCGCCAGATGTTTTTACAGGCCTACCCACACATCGCTGCTGAAATCGATTCGCTCAGCGACAGCGACGCAGAAAGCATGGGAATCACGCTTCCCCAGTTAAAAAACCTGCAGGCTGACCGCGCCTGGGCGGCGTATGTACGCGAGAAAAAGCTGGACGGCATGCTGTTCGCTATCCAACTGGCAGAACCCGATAAGCAACTGGCCGCGCAGGCAATTGAACGCTACCTGCGCGACCATGCCGCCGCCCTGGGCGTTAGCTGGGAAGAATTTTGTCGTCTGAATCAGCTGTGAATTAAACAATCTCTCCGTCGATTAAGCGAAGAAAGCAAATTGACACAATAATAAATTATACTATTCGTGCGGCGCCCAACCTTAAGTGAAATAATTATTTAATCAGAATGGTCTCAAACCTGGATGGCGCATTCAGTTTGGCTCAACGTGGTAATATTTTCAGTGATATAGACTGTAACAACCATTTTTTATGGTCAGTTGTTTTAGCAAAAATCATTTATTTTTGATTTTTTAACCACCTAAGCACTAACCTACTGAAAATGCTGTCACTTCCTTATTAGCCAACGCGCGTTCATTGCAAACGCCAGAACAGTCACGTATATTGTGCGCGCTATTTTCTTTTTTGATTTCAAATAAACGCACCTTTCATCAGGGTTACGACCAGTCATTATCAGAATAGTTTTTGCCGGTTAGACCGATGTCAGGCCTGAATGATTTCCGAGTCAAAAATGTTACTTAATAAGTACAAGTTTAGCCCTGTTATTTTACTGTTCAGCCTGGCACTCGTTTTATCGTCCGTCGGTCTCTGGTGCCGGAGTTATGACGCGTTATCGTTATTCTGGCCGGGAAACGCCGTTCTACTTGGTCTGCTAATTCGCTTTCCTTCCCTTAATTGCCGTGCAGGTTTTCCTGCAATGTATCTGGGTATGGTTATTGCCGATCTGTCTGTTGGTACACCGCCGCCGGCCGCTTTCGGCATGGATGCAGCCAATCTGCTGTTTATCCTGGTTGGCCGTGCCGTGTTGCTTAATACCCGCTTTGGTAACGGCCGCACCCGACGCTTGCAGGCGCTGATGCGCACCTTTCCTGCGGCGGTGATGGCGTCTGCGGTAGCCGCGACCATCGGCAGTGTAGCCAGCGCGCATTACTATCAAAGCGATTTGCTGAAAGGCTGGATTGACTGGTTTTGCGAACAGTTTTCAACCACGATTTTGCTGCTGCCGCTAACCATAGCAATACCGCGTCGCGATGAGCTTCCGCCGCTGTTTAGCGGCTTGCCGCTGTCATCGCCGTTGCCATTACTGGCGCTGCTGTTTTCAACGCTGATGGGCATCTGGGTTGGCGGAGGCGGCAGCCTGCTGTTTCCTTTGCCTGCCCTGCTATGGTCTGCGATCCGCTATCCGATGTTCCTCAGTAGCCTGCTAACTTTGCTGACCGGCATGACCGAAATTATTCTGGTCGCCAATAACGTGCTCAACATTCAGGGCGTCGGCGACGTCTTCCGCCTTGACAGTCTGGCATCCGCCCGCCTCGGCGTTGCTGCAATGACCATCAGCCCGCTCATTGTGGCACTCAGTGCCAGCGCTAACCGTAAGCTGGTGGCGCGCGTTACCCAACGCGCCGATTACGACTTCCTTACTGGCGCATTAACGCGCAGCGGCCTGTCGCAGCGGCTTGAAACGCAGGTTAATCAAAAAAATAAACCCCAACCTTTCCTCGGTGCGGTGCTACTGCTGGACATCGATCATTTCAAAAAAATTAATGACACCTGGGGCCATGCTGCCGGGGATGTGGTGCTGATAAAAACCGTGGAATGTATCAGAAACACGCTGCATCAGAGCGCGATCATCAGCCGCATGGGCGGCGAAGAATTTCTGATATTAATGGAAGGACTGTCGCAACCGCGCGCCAGCCTGCTGGCTGAACGACTGCGCTCAGCAATTGAGGCAAATAGCGTTATTGTGGAAGGCGCCGATCTGAGCATTACCGTCAGCATCGGTATTTGTAGCATTAATATTTCGCAGGTTAACCGACTGGACGCGGCGATTCAGAAAGCCGACGAAGAGCTTTATATTGCTAAAAGCAGCGGGCGTAATCGCGTCAGCCCGCAGTTTTCAATTTAAACGCGTGAATAGCGCGCGACCCAACGCGCGCCGGCCCCATCAGGCCTCATTCTCAATGCGATTCACTTCGATTTCCATATCCTGAATGGTTTTATCCAGCTCCTCAAGCAGATTGCCCTGCTGATTTAACAGCGTATCCATTTTCTCGGCAAAGCCCTTGTTTTTATACTGACCGGCGTCGAAGTCCAGCCAGTGTGTAGAAAGGGTTTCGGTATTGGTCTGGGCGTAATGCCGAATCTCCTTAAGCTGCGAGGTCACATCGCGCAAATGATCCGTCTCTGATTTGATAGTTTCATTATCACTCATCGTTTACTCCCTATAAGCGGGTGGATCGCAAAGCCGTCCGCCGCATGACGGTGGCGTGATGTACTAAGTATAGCAGCCAGGCACTCCCTGCCCGCTGCCCGCGCCTTTTTCAGACGGTTTAACCCTAGTTGAACCAGGCAACCTTGCGATCGGTGCCGTTAATATTCACCGTAATATAGCCCGCCGGCGTAGTTGATGCTGGCGTCGCGGCAGCGGCGGTCGCCACCGTCAGCACGCCTTTCTCGTTGGCCCCCACGCCTGCGAGGCCGTTATGCAGGCTACAGCGAGCATTCGGTACGCTGGTGCCGATTTTGCTGGTATCAACCGTTTCGCTCAAATCGGGCGTAAACAGCGACCATGAACCGGATTCAAAGCGGGTAGGACCGGTGGTTTTCAGGTTGAACATGGTATCGCCGCTATTGGCCTTCAGCTTCACCCAGACTTCGGCATAGCTGATAGCGATACGATTGAACTTTACGTCAATCACCGCAGGTGACCCGTGGTGGTAAATATCGCCATAAATCGCCGTCGAACAGCGCGACAGATTCAGGTAGGTACGACAAGAGGCAATGGAGGTAACCGGGCTGCCCGCCGGGGTGCTGAGGGTATCATTGCTGGCCCGGCCAATCATTTCGATTACCCACTGCTGGTTATCCTTCGGCATGTAGAAATTGCCCAGCCGGTACCATTTATCACTGGTTGAGGTGTTGGTTATTTTATAGCCTGAATACCATCCTGCTTTCATAGTGCCGGTCATCACGGTGCCGTAATTTTCATCACGACGCCAGCCGTACTCATAGGACGACAACCAGCGGGTGCCACTGCTGTCGAGGCTGACATTGCCGCCGGACTGCAGGTTGAGCTGACGCATTTGCGTGCGACAGTTATTCATGTTCAGCGGATTGTCGCAGCTTTCGATGCTCAGGGCATCGACGACCCATTGACCGTTGGTCAAATCGCCGGGATAGCGACTGTGCTCGATCCAGACGTTGCGCAGTAAGCCCTGTGAGACGCGCGGCATATACAAGGTTGCATCGGCGAAGCCGTTCTGGAAGTTAGCGTTGCTGAGTTCGATAGCTGTCGAGTGGTCCCAGTTCTGCCCGTCGCTCTGGCTCCAGCCGATATCAAATACCCGCGAATATGTATACAGGGCGTAGATCTGGTTAAATCGGGTATCGAAGGTATCCTGCAGCTTAATCACCGTACCGCCGGTATTCTGCGCACGAAAGCCATCAATCAGCGCTGAATCCCCCTGAGTAATGGTATTTTCAAAAAACGGCTGCTGGTTGCTGGTCATCGCCGCCGTGATAACGCCGGTATTGGTCGTGGTATCGGCACTGGCCTGGCCGTTCCACCAGATGCCTTTTATTACGCAGCGCCGCGCCTGCACCTTAAACACCGGCGCGCTGGTTTTATCAGAAATGATAACCGTGCGCGGCATCCCGCCGTGGGGATTATCATCGCCATACAGATAGAAAAACGACTGCTGGGTGGCGGAGATATCGATCGGCTTAACCAGAAACTTACCGCCGGGAAAGCGTACGCCCAGATCAAAGCAGTTGCCATTATAGGTGGATGCCCAGTTAACCATCCGCTGCACGGCGGCGGTATCATCGGCATAACCATCCCCTTTGGCGCCGAAGTGAAACACGTTGAGGTCCGCCGGATCGTTGACAACCCGTTTCCAGTAAAAATTGGTACCCACGGCAGTGGTTCCACCGTCATCAGCAGGCAGCGTCGTTGTCAGGAAGCCGACAAAATCACCGCCGCCGCGATATTTACTATCACCATCGTTGTAGCGTTTCAGGCTGGCGAAATCGCCAGAGGTTGTCGGAGCAGTCGTACGCAGTTGAGCAAATGAATTAACTTCAATCATGTGAACCTCCGGATATAGTCTGCCCGTCCGCTACCCGCTGGCAGCAGCTAAAAGCAGATTTTTCATTAACGTTGGATTGGGGTGGCGCGTCGCGCCGTGAAAAAAGGTTAGTTAGTCGGCTCGCCGCAAAGGCGCTGCCAGACCTCGTTGTGGGTGTTTATTTCCCGAACGGTACGGATATCCAGATTTTTCCAGTCCTGGCCGTAGGTGCGGATGGGGAAAAAAATCATGCAGCTGCTGTCAGGAGGCCGGAGGGTCCCGGTCGTCGCTGTGGTTCCAGGGCGAGTTACGCAGCCTGTCACGAGCAGCGGAATCATCAAGTGCAGCATTACCAGCCTGTGCATCTTTAGCCACCTCGTTTTTTTTTGCCTGATCGCGTGCAGCCGCTATCGCCACTGCGGTTTTTTCCTGCTCTGACTTCACTTTCTCCTCAGCCCGGCCTTCGCTTTTGCCGGACTGTCTGCCGGTAAACCAGCTGATAATGATGGCCACGCCGACTGCGGCCAGAGCGGCCAGCCAATGCCAGCCGCTGGTCAGAAGCTGAATGAGATTCATGGCTGGCCCCCGCTGTTAGCGACCTTATTTGCCAGCGCGGACCGCACCTCAGCCGCCAGCTTGCGCTGGCGGATATACTGGGCAATGACGGCCATTGCGACCAAAAATGCCGAAATGTAACTCAGCAGGTTGCCGGGCAGCAGGGTTTTTATATCCGGCGGCAGGTTGCTCCAGACGCTGATGCTGATATCAGGAAAGCTGGCCGCCAGCGCTCCCAGCACCGAGCCCGCAGATGCCAGCCACACCGACCAGGTTTTAGCTAAAAAGCGGGCATGAGCTACCAGTTGAATACGGCCGTGGCGCTGAAAAAACCAGACGCCGACCACAACAATCAGGACCAGCGTAAAAAAGAATATCAGTTTCATAATAACCCCCTGTATGCATCATAAGTGCCGCTGGCAATCACCTGGGCGTGCCGGGTTGCCCGCGCCGGCGTCTGCCTGGCCCACTGACTTTTGATCACGCTTTGTGCCGCGCCAACGAAGTCACCGGCGGCAATGCGCGTCAGCGTCTGCGTAAAAGCGGACAGCCCATAGATACCGAGCTGATAAGCCATGCTGGTGAGAATGTCATTGCGCGCCTCGTTACACTGCTGCAGCGCGGCATTAATCACCGCTCGCGTCAGCATTTCCGATTGCAATCCGTCAACCAGCTGCTGCATCCACAGCATGCCGACCTCATGCGGGACGCTAAATGTATAAAGACTGATGGCGGCATTGCGTGGACCAATACGTATGCCACACGCCACGGTGGGATAACCCTCACTATCGCAATAAGGCTGCTCCTTGTAGCCCTCCTCATAGGCAAGAATGGCAATTATCTGACTCATAAGAACCTCCTGATAATCCATCAGCAGCTCAGCGCTGCGGCAGATGAAATAACCGAAACGGCAGCCATGCAATTGCAGGCCGCACGTTGACGACTTACTAAAAGAAAATTGAATAAGATAATGCGTGCAGGTTAATTAGGTACCGCAGAAGTTCATGAATAGTTTGTTTGAGAGTTCAGAGACGAAAAATAATGATTACCGCTATGTTCATAGCTGGCATCAGGCCATCGATTCAGATTCGCATTCGAGCGTTATATCCATACCGCTTAATACCCCGGCAATAAAACCCTCGGCAGCCTGAAGCTCTTTGCGTACCGTACCGTCAGCAAGGCGCCGCCGGCGGGCAATAGCCCTTATCGAGACCCGGTACAGATAGTGCGTAACAATCAGCTGATGATAGGTGGGATTGAAGCGTTTTAACCGGCTGATACAGCCGTCTAAAATCAGACCGTCGCTATCATTACAATTCAGATTTCGCTTCAATGGATGAATCAGCAGGCCGCGAAACCCGGCGGCGACGGACGAATAATTAACACCGCTGTTTTCACTGGCCGCCCAGCCGCCCCACCGCTGCAATAATAAACTTACATCATGCATACTCTCCTCCTTGTGGTAAAACGGTCAGCAACGCTGCAGCAGGTTTTACTGCGCTCGTTGTTTAACGGTTAAAGACGATTTGCTTAAGAGCAATCTCTGAGAAAGTTAACAGAAAATATATTTAATTCTTCGCTAAACTAACTGGGCTTATATTTACCATCGGTAACGGTAATAAACGTCGGCGGATATTAAAAGAGGGAAAAAATTGGTCATTGCCGGATGTTATAACCAGATTCGCGTTAGCTACTCTGCTGCATTGCTTTTTTTCATTGGCAAAAGCAGGCAGCGGAACGCTTCTCAGGATTGTTTCGTGTTGCCAGCGGTTAGGCTGGGCGGCCAGACTGTTAAAGAGCGGTCTTTGCAAAAGAGGGGAAACGGCGGTTACCTCACCGGCTCGCCAATCCCTTTTGCTATTAACAACGAATTAATAATAGCTAAAGGTATTACTTCGGTCAATAGCAAAGCGTGTTTGACGAAAAATACGCGTCGCTATAAATTCTGATATATGAAATCTGATACTCTTGCTAATCGTCTCAACATGGCCATGGCCATACGGGATATCACTCAGGGGGCTTTAGCCAAAGCGTCCGGCGTTTCACAGCCTACAATCTGGCGCCTGACGAAGGGCGAAGCCAGTGGCTCACGCAAGCTGGTTGATATTGCGAGGGCGTTGAACGTCAACGTCGAGTGGCTGGCCAGCGGCGAAGGTGAGATGAGCGGGCGCTCGACGTCAGGCGGGCTGGATAAAGTAAAGACTGGTACGACAATTCCGGTCTGGAATGCTCATGGAAAAAGCGGTGAGGTCATCGCTCCGCCAAACGGCACCCGGGTACGCAAGAGCTGGCGCGCCTATATTCTTGAGCGAAACAGCGGCTGTGCAGAAGCCACTGCGGGCAGCATCATTATTGTCGATACTGACATCGCGCCTGAAACTGGCGATCTGGTGGTCGCGAATTTTAACGCCCGTATTTCAGTTTATCGTTTTCTGGAAGGCCCTTTTAACGGTTTTCTCACCGTCGATGACCCCCGATTACCGGCCGTCGAGTTAACAGACGAGGTCGAGCTTATCGGCGTCGCTATCTTTTTAATTCGCGACCTGCGCCGGTAAGTTTCAACATCCTGCTCAGGCAGGATGAACTCCTCATAATGTCCCCCGGACAGCCTGTATAAGACAGATATCATGCGATCCTCCTATATCAGACCCATTTACTCTCGTTTCTGCCAGCCAAAACATTAAGCAGCGCTGCAACTGAATAGGTTAGTAAAATTTTTAATAGCACTGCTGCTTATGAATAAAAAAAAGTGAAAAAACAATGCAACCAATTGTTTTAAATCACTTTAAATCTATACTTTAAATTATTTCCACAATAGCAATTGATATTATCAATAACGCTGGCTATCGTTTTTAGAGGGAGACTTATCACCAACCCTTAACAAACGGCGGGAGATTACATCATGACCACCATTATCTGGAAGATTGCCTCTGTCCACGGCACCTGTCGCAGCCGTTACAAAGCTCGTCGGCGAGATAAGCAGCAGGCTGCGGCTGGCGAGCAGCGCCTGGTGAATAAAATTGAGCGCAGTCTGCAAGCGCACAGCTCGCGAGTTTCGCGGGCAATATGGGCAGCAGAGCGTTTAGCGAAACCCGGATCGGGATCCTGACCTTGTACCCGCTGGCGTCGGCTAATAAACCACCGGTTGGGGGCGAAGCAACGTTCGCAGCATCTGAGATTTAAGGATTTCAGCCCGCGCGCAGAGAGTAAGCCTTGCGTAAAGAATAATGACAATTGGTTTCAGCCTGGCGCCGATGACGATAAGTCTGATTTATTTTTCTTACTTCAGCCCTCTGTTTAATCTCATTATTTATTAAAAAACCCGCTACCACTGCCTGCAGCGCTTTATTCGTATAACTTTATGAAGTCAGTTGTTACCACTATTTACCTATTTCTGACGGCACTTTTTGCTAAAGTGCCGGTCAGCTTTTATATAGCTGTAGAGCCTGGGGAATTGAGGGAATGCTTCTTTATGCGATACAACCACCGTTCACAGAAGGCTCGTCATGAAGCATCGTCGTCAATTCAGCACCTGTTTATTGCACCCGCGCTATTGGTTCACCTGGTTTGGTCTTGCCACGCTCTGGCTGCTGACGCAGCTGCCCTACTCCGTTCTGATGCGGCTTGGCGCCGGGGCCGGTAAGCTCTCTCGTCTTTTTCTGCGACGCCGCGAAAAAATTACCTGCCGCAATATTGAACTTTGCTTTCCCGGCATCGACGAGGCGGAAAAGGAACGGATGATCGCCGGAAATTTTGCCTCACTCGGTATGGCGCTGGCGGAAACCGGCATCGCCTGGTTCTGGTCTGACAAAGCGGTAAAAAAGCTGTTTGAAGTGTCGGGCATGAACCACCTGCAGCACGCACAACAACAAAAGCGCGGCGTTATGGTGATCGGGGTACATTTTATGTCGCTCGAACTGGGCGGTCGCATCAGCGGCTTATGCCAGCCGATGATGGCAATGTATCGTCCGCACAATAATCGGGCGATGGAATGGGCACAGACCAAAGGTCGCATGCGTTCGAACAAAGCCATGATTAATCGTCAGGATTTACGTGGCATGGTACATGCGCTGAAGCAGGGAGAATCGGTATGGTTTGCGCCGGATCAGGATTACGGCCCGAAAGGCAGCGTTTTTGCGCCGCTGTTTGCCGTCGAAAAGACCGCCACCACCAACGGCACCTTTGTGCTGTCACGCTTAGCAAATCCGGCGATGCTGTCGATTGTGCTGATACGTAATTCAAATAATTATGGCTATCGGCTGATTATCGATCCGGAGCTGAAAAACTATCCCCATAATGATGAAATGGCGGCGGCGGTGTACATGAATAAAGTAATTGAAAGCCAGATTCTGCGTGCGCCGGAGCAGTACCTGTGGATGCATCGCCGTTTCAAGACCCGTCCCAGCGGCGAAGCATCGTTGTATGCCTGAGCCGTTAAAAGGGACGGGCTGAGATTACATCTCTACACCTGCATATTCATGATGCAGTGGTAGGAAAAATAGAGCATATAAAGGGTTAGCAAAGGCCCCGCACAAACAGAGCATTGCCGCAATCCCTTACCTCACTGGTAGCACAGAGGTGGTAAAGATTGCGGCAATTTTTTGTCCCATTTTTGCCCCATCAAAAGAAAACCCGCTTTCGCGGGCTCAAATCTCAGGCTTCCTTGTTCTTCTCTACAGTTGGCGGTTTGTCGGGAAGTAACGCGTTTATGCACCCCTTAAGATACCGATACATCCTTACATCGACGAATGCGGTGTAGAGGTACGCGACAACTATCGAAACTGAGCACATCATTAATACACCCAGCCACACATTGTCAGAACCTCTGTATGCTATTCCTGTTATCAGTATTGGGAAGTGTAGAAGATATAATGGAAAACTAATATATCCAAAGAATTGTACAATCTCACATCGTGTAAATTTTTTAATAAATGAATTTTCACTCAAATAGTCCACCATTAATATTGGGGCAAATGATATTATGAAGAAAAAATCCAGTCTATTAACAAATGATGTTTGAGCATATATTCCAATCATGCATGTTGCGAATGAAGTCCACATAAACACTTCGATGTGCTTAGAGTTATTACTGATTTTATCTGATTTCCTTTCTAGCACTGAATATATACTTGAACCTAGCATCATTGATGCTATAGCAAAAAGCAAATTATGCATACCAAAAAGAAGAAGGCTATCTAGTTTTTCCATCCCTGTTTTAGAAACGTAGAAAAGTAAAATAAATAGAGCAATTGATGAGCAGAGCCTTAAGATCGCATCCATCCTGACAAAAACCAGAGGTATAAAAAGTGATGCCCAAAACTCTATTCCAATAGTCCATGTTGGCGGGTTTATTAGATGGAACTTGAAAGGTGTTGCTCCGTGTATGAAGAGAATGTTTTTTATGATTAAGTTGGCATTAAAAACATAATCACCAGGAACATATCCATCGCCTGAAAAATTCAATATAGCGTAAGTTAAAACCATAGCGACTACTGATATAAAAGTAAGAGGCCATAATCTTGCAAAACGAGTTAGTAAATATTTCACAAACCCATCATTTTTACCATGTGAGTGCGTGAGTACAAATCCTGATATTATAAAGAAATACGCAACACTCAAATGAGGCCCACTAAATGGGCCATCATTCTTCCATCCGGTGACTGATTGTATTGCGTGATTTAACAGCACGGTCAAGGCAAAAATGCCTCTTAACCCATCCAGTGCATAAAACCTAGTGTCTTTCATCATCTAGTCCATAGGAAATAACTACAAATTTTTTATAGTATATCCTATTTTCATAGATTGCTAACTAGTTGCTTCCAGTGGGGATTTCATAAAAATCATCCGGAGGTGTACACTTCCCATTGCTGTATGTCCACCCAATACCACAGGTCATGTCGTCGAGTGGTACAGTTATATATTCTGCAAAAATATCACCATTCCCATCCCACTCTACGATGTTAACAACGACGCCATTTTTAACTAGTGCGTATATCATGCAAATTCCTCAATTAGACAGATGCCATTGGCACCCGTTCCGCCATAGAATCGAGTAGACATAGTCTGTGTATCATATGCACCTCCACCACCTCCTCCATATACGCTAGCCTTAGGTATCGTAGGGACGGAAACTGAACCTTGCCCAGATCGTCGGCTGCCACCCCAAATGCTTGCACCACCCATGCCGTTTAAAAGTCTTGTCCCATTCTGACCATCTCCACCATCACCACCGGAAATGTTTATGTCTCCACCAGTCCCGGCACCCCCGGTTCCACCAGATGCAAATACTGTTGCGGCGACACTTGGGGCGCCTCCTGTTGCGACTATTCCGCTAAATGTAGAATCGCCACCTTTGGTGGCTTCTGAGCCGCCAGCGCCAACAACAACAGCAAAATTCGTGATGTCGGCGATATTTAACCATTTTATGCCAGTCGCTCCCGCCGCACCGCCAGCGCCCGAAAAATTATCGGTGCTGCCCCCGCTATTAAATGCTCCGCCGCCTCCACCGCCTCCACCCGTGATCGTGACTTTAATTCGTTTTGTGCCAGATGTCGGCGTGTACGTTTTTGATGTTGTGATCCATTGCTCGTTAATTTTCCGCCCTGTTGATCCATTGCCGTCTACTAAACCAAGGTATGATAGAACGTTAGCTACAGATGCCTGACCAACGATATCACGCCCGGTCTGCGTCAGTGACGTTTGCCCGGCAGTTTTAGCCCCTGTGAAGTACGCCAGCGTGTCAGCACCGGTAGCCAGGCCAGAAATCGCCGTGAGCGTTGCCGCCAGCGGCTGATAATCTTTGCCAAAAGCAGACGACATTTTCGCGATGAATGCAGCAACATCACCATCGTCTATGACGTCCTGACCCGACTTATCAGCTGTGTATTGAGCCAACGCCGCAGCAATAAAAGAAGCCTGACGCAGCGCTTTATTAATCTGTGCTGACGAAGCTTTTCCGCTTTGGAATCCTGTCAGCAACGCCGCCAGTTCCTCATAATCAGCTTGCGTTGTTACGTTTGCATTGGCATCCGTCGCGAACGCCTTAAAATCATTTTTAGCCATTACAGTTTTTTCTCCCATGCGCCGTCATCAAACCCGGCCAGATATTTATTTTCGATGTCGAATGCAAAAAAACGGTTTCCCTCTGACGGTGTTTCAATCGATGGTGTGTGTATATCACCGGCCCATACACCAGCGGCTTTCACTGTCAGATAGCCCTGCCGGATAGCGTCTATCAGTTCAAGTGATACATTGCTTATATCTGTTTCGGGAAATACCCATACCGAGATTGTCATGTCCTGGTTGTCGACGATTTGCATGCTAATTCCTGAACCCACCAGCGCAGTTTCAAGAATCACCGGCAGCGTGTCGTTTTGCCCGTTCCAGTTGTTGATCGCTATCTTCGCTTTCAGCACAATGCGATATGTGTCGTCGCTGAGACTGGTGTAACCGTTATCCGGGTCGTATGGCCCTTGCCAGACGCCCTGATCCCATCCGAGTCCGTCAGTATCGAAAGAAAAGTAAATGCCGGATATCGGCTGACTGACAATACGCGATCGCCCTATCCACTCTCCGAGTA